>JAUEPE010000002.1 GCA_030403585.1 Frankia sp. RB7 | reverse complement strand
CTGATCGCCCATCTGAAGCTGCAAATCGAGAAACTTAACCGCGACCGCCATGGCCCTCGCTCGGAGCGTACCGCGCGGCTATTGGATCAGCTTGAGCTGACGCTGGAGGAGCTGGAGAGTTCGGCGACAGAGGACGAACTTACCGCCGAAATGGCCGTGGCCAAAACCACGAAGGTGGCGTCGTTCACGCGCAAGCGGCCATCACGCCAGCCGTTCCCGAAGCATCTGCCTCGCGAGCGGGTGATGGTGCCGGGACCTGTGGCGTGCGCCTGCTGTGGCGGCGCGCGGCTGTCCAAGCTCGGCGAGGACATCACCGAGACGCTGGAGGTAATCCCGAAATCCTGGAAAGTGATCCAGCACGTCCGCGAGAAGTTTACTTGCCGTGATTGCGAGAAGATCAGCCAGGCTCCGGCGCCGTTCCATGTGCTTGCCCGTGGCTGGGCGGGGCCAAGCCTGCTGGCGATGGTGCTGTTCGAGAAGTTTGGTCAACATCAGCCGCTGAATCGGCAAGCGGAGCGCTATGCCAAGGAGGGTGTGCCGATCAGTCTGTCGACCCTGGCCGACCAGGTCGGCGGCTGCACCGCGGCGCTGGCACCCTTGTTCAAGCGCCTCGAGGCCTATGTGCTGAGCGCCGAGCGATTGCACGGGGACGACACCACGGTCCCGGTCCTGGCCAAAGGCAAGACCAACACGGGCCGGATCTGGGTCTACGTGCGCGATGACAAGCCTTTTGGAGGGCAGGCCCCGCCTGGGGCGGTGTTCTATTACTCGCGCGACCGGGCCGGCGAGCATCCCCAGGCTCACTTGGCCAACTACAGCGGAATCTTCCAGGCCGATGCCTATGGCGGCTATGGCCGGCTTTACGAATCGGGCCGCAACGCAGGTCCGATCCTGGAAGCTGCGTGCTGGGTCCATGCCCGGCGGCCGTTCTTCGTGATGGCTGATCTGGCCGAGAATGCGCGTCGCAAGGCTCATGGCAAGAAACCGGCAGTGATCTCGCCGCTGGCGCTGGAAACAGTCCGCCGGATAGACGCCCTGTTCGAGATCGAGCGAGGCATCAACGGCGAGACGCCCGAACGGCGCCGCGCCGTCCGCCAAGAACTGAGCGCGCCGCTGATCGCCGATTTAGAAGCCTGGATGCGCGAGCAACGCGCCAAGCTCTCGCGTGGCAACGACATCGCCAAAGCAATGGACTACATGCTCAAGCGCTGGACCGCGTTCACACGCTTCCTCGACGACGGTCGCATCTGCTTGTCCAACAATGCGGCGGAGCGTGGTGTGCGCGGCATCGCTTTAGGTCGCAAGTCGTGGTTGTTCTGCGGCTCGGATCGCGGCGGCGAGCGGGCGGCGATGATGTACAGCCTGATCGTCACCGCCAAGATGAACGACGTCGATCCGCAAGCCTGGCTCGCCGACGTTCTGGCGCGCATCGCAGAGCATCCCGTCCAAAGGCTCGACGAACTGCTGCCATGGACTTGGCGCTCTGCCATCCGGAACGTTGATCAAGCCGCCTGAGCCAAAATGACCCGCGCGCGGTCTTCGCCGGATGCTTACGTCTCAACCCTCGGACACGAATTGATCCATGCCACTGGCCACAAAGACCGGTTGGCACGGAAGTTCAATCCGAAGGTCTTCAAGGACGCCTATGCCACGGAGGAATTGGTGGCCGAACTGGGATCAGCCTTCATCTGCGCAAGCTTTGGGTATTCGTACGTCGATGCTCAGAGCCCGGCTTATATCGATAGCTGGCTCAAGGTCTTGAAGGCGGACAACCGGGCCATCTTCTCGATCGCTTCCTATGCCTCCCAGGCGGCCGACTGGCTCCTCCAGAAGGGCCATGGGGTGGACGAGACCACGCCCAAGGTCGAGACCAAGATGGACGATGCTATACCCTACTAACGACTGGCCCCCTTTGCGGGGGCCTTTATGCGAAAGACTTCAGAATTGTTCCTATTGCGGTCGCTATCCCGCTCAGCGCCATAACCGCGCCTTTGGGTGATTCGGCTATTTTTCTCACAAACCGCTCTAAGACGAAGAGCAATAATTGAAGCGTAGCAACAACTAGAAGAGGTAGCGTAGCTATCAGGCAAAACGTCTGAATCGTTCCGCCCATTAGCAGAATGCTGTACACAGCAAGCTCGTAAGCGATCTGCAATTCGTGCAGGCGTATGTACTCAAAGTACTTATCGTTTATCGCAAGAAACACATCCACTAAAGATGAGCCTAAGATCGAAACCGCGATGAGACAGCCTAATGCCCACAAGGCTGCGGTACGCGGGGATCTGCGGAGAATTGCGTTAAGAACGAGCCAGCCAAGCCATCCGCCGAGGCACACCGCTAAAAGAAGAATGCCAACCGTGGAGAGATTCGGTCGAAATCTATCGCCCCAGAACCACCAACAGAAGATTGCCCATAGGATAGCGGCAATCAAAAATAACGGGCGAAGGCTACTGCGTTGAGCCCAGCGCGTTAGAGAGACCTTCCTTGCATCGCTCAACCACACCCAAACTCGAAGAACCGCTAAATCAAGCTTGGATTTTGCCTTTTCACTAAGAATCATATCGAGCAGACCTAACAGGCCTGTCACGATACCAGAAACGATTAATGCAATTCCCACGGCCCGCCCCTGCCATGAAACGAAACTGATTTATGGGTTTATCCCACAGGCGGCGTCCATAGCCAAATCGAGCTTATCGAACTCGCGGATGGTCTCTTTTGTGTCCGTCACACTCACCGTTGGCCGGTAATGGTCATAGGTCACGCACCCGGCCCCTTGATTGTAGGTCACGCAGTAAGCCAGCATCAGACATGGCATCGACTGGAGAAGCCGCTTTGTCGGCTTTCTGAATGGCGTCCAGCGCAGCTTTGGCATCCGAGCCATCATCCAGCTTCTTTTGGACGATCGCAGCGCCAATCGCGATAATGGCGTCATGAAGATCTGGCCAGACCGTTTTAAGCCAGTTGAGGAAGCTCGTACCAAGAGCTGCCAAATCCACTATTGAACGATGGTTGGACTAGTAATGGCGGTCTGCGTAATCACAATGGGTGGCACGCCAAGGACGTTGGAGGCACCGTTTATCACTGTATTGGCAGTCGATGCCGGTAAGAAGTGAGCCGCGAGCGTACAAACCACGATGAATAATGCATACTCAGTCAACTTAACCAGACCAGCTTGCCACCAGCCCTTCGCGGCAAAGGTATTTGCCGAATCCATAACGCCCACTTCAGTACCCTTTCTTTATCTGAATCATGGGGCCGTCCAGACGAAGCGTCAAGCAAGCTCCCAATGGTCATAGTCCTTAAGGGTTTTCCATGTGCCACCCCACGTCACCACGACGCCAAGCTCTTTCGCGGCACGCTGAATGAGGTCATTGAGCCGGGAGAATCGTTCGAGGTCATTCCAGTCAATTGGGAATGGGGCGCAATCCGCCGCCCTCGCCTTCCCGTCAGGGCCTGGAAGATGTTTGGAGTTCATGGTCTGGCTTCTGCCCGCAGCAACGTGCTCCTTCTCTTCCTCGACTGACCGGAGGGTTTGAATGACGGTGAAGTCCATCTCGTCGTAGGAAAGTGCCAGGCGGAGGACGCCGACGAGGTTGGGGTTTAGATCCTTGAGGCAATTCTCGCTTCGGGTGCCGAAGAGAAAGTTCAGCGCTTAAGCCCGCCCTTGATGTCGATGACAGCCGACTTCACTACGGCCATATCGGCCTTCATGTCGCTGAGGATTGCCGTGTTCTGAGCGTTGGCCGCCTTCAGTTCTTTGATGGCGTCGTTTTGCTGTTCGTTGATAGCGTCATTCCGCGCAGTGTACGCCGCCGCCCAGATGATGATAGCCGCCGTCTGAAGCACGATGGTCGCGATGAGCGAGACCGGCACTTTCTTGTCGAGATGCCAGCTTTCTTTAGCCATTACCGGCCTCTTGGCGCTTGATAGCGCCAACCAAGGTTGTCTGTTTCCCAGAAGACGGCGGTTGTTCCCGTGTTCTTCGTCAGACCGCTCTGCAATCCGAGGCTGGTCGAGCTGCCTGCAGGCATGTTCCCATTCAGCGTTCCATCGAACGTCACGCTATCGCTGACAGAGTGGAAGTACTCTGCAGCAGTAGCATTGCCGTTTACGAAGACGCCGAACTTGACCGGCTGGGTGTTGGATACCGCTAGACTGGTCGTCGCTGAGGTCGAGCCCGACGCATTGAAATTCGCGATGCGATAGAAAGTCGTCGAAGCCGATGGGTCGTAAACCCAAGCGCAAGCCGCCGTGGGCATCGCAGCGCTCGATGCATTGTTGAATCCTACCCAACCTTGAAAGTTCTGCGCGCCTGTCGCTATTTGCAAAGGCCAGGCGCGGATCACAGACAGCGCGGCACCAGCGCCCAGGAAGAAGTTGCCCGGCCCGCTCCCGACGTAGCATCGGCCTGTAGCAGTAGTGCCGGTCCCGCAATCATTACTGCCCATCACAAGCTGATTAAAGACCGCAGTCCCGTTATTGCCCCCACTCACAGCGGTGCCGGTGCCTGTGTTGTAGTAAAACACGCCGTTGGCTTCGAGGAACCCTTCGTGGAACTCGTCGAACATCTGGTTCACACTGGCGTGTCGGTTACCCTCCACAAAATTCCAGCGGGCGTCCGTAGTGCTGTAGCGTAGTTTCGCCTCGTCCTGAGGCATCAGCATTATCGGGGTCGCCATGGGCCCGTAGCTGATTGGATATGTCGCTGTCGGCGCTTCACGCTCCAGGACGAGCAGGCGCGCATTAGGACCAGTCGGGCTCGTCACGTTGCGGATGATGAGCACTTTCCCATCCTGGACCCCGCTCGCCGCGATCCCTGCAATGACGGTGCTGCTTGTCGGCGTAATCCGTGCCTCGGTGGTCACTTGCGTGGCCGACGTCATGCCGGTGACGACGAAGTTGTCGGAACGGGTGCCACTAGTGGTAAGGGACACACTCTCGTAAACCGGCAAGTTCGTCAGCCCTACCCCACTTCCCAAGAACCCCGTGGCACTGACCTGACCATTGACGCCAAGCAAAGCGCTACCGGCGACGTCGGTATTCCCACTACCGACCCACACAGAATTGCCGTTACCGATGCCGACGTGACCGCCGTTTGCCTTGATGAGCATGTTGCCGACGCTATCGAGAAGACCGTATCCGGCATTTTCCTTCAGCGTTACGTTACCGCCGTTGATCGAGAGGCCGTTCCCTGTCCCCCCCGCCAGAGTCACGCTCGTTGCGCTTATCCCTTTGGAGAATTCAGCAGGGGCAGCCCAGGCCGAGCAGCTCAACAGACACAACCCGAGGAATGCCGCGAACCTCATCAGTTCTTGAAGTTCCCATTTACGGTTACGTCGTTGAAGGTGGCATTGGCCGGGCCCGAACCGCCAATGACCACGCCGTCAATGGTCCCGCCCGTGATGGCGACGTTCGATGGATCATAAGCACCAGCATCGACCGGGTCATAGGCGATCACGCCGGGAACGGTTACGACCAAGCCACCGTTTGAGTATTGGAAGTCATACGTACCGTTCGCGAGCTTGAATTGAGCGAGCCCATTGGCATCCGAGGCGAGTGGGTTGAGCTTGTGGGTTGTTTCGTCGTCGTCGAAAAGCGTCGCCAGGGTCGAAGAATTAGCGACGAACACGAACACGTTTGCTCCCGCCAGAACGGCCAGGTCTCCGTTACTCTTTTGAAAGGCCGTGGTCTCTGTGAATTTCTGCATCAGAGCTTACCCACACAGTGGGCCCAGAACTCACCCTGAATATCGATGTCGGTGTTCGAGCCAGGCAGGAAAGCTACCCAGCTCTCCAGATAATCGCTTGCCCCGTTCATCTGCACGAGCGTGGTGCATAGCACGCCGTGCGGTGACGTCGAATCGACTTTTACGGTCGCCATGGAGTCAATCTGGCTTCCGTTCTTGAACACTCTCGCGTTCATGGAGGTGCAGGCCGATGGAATCTGGGAGCACGTCACATAAACCCCCACCAGATAAAGGCCGGGCTTATTCGGCGTGAACCGGTAGTTGGTGGCGTTGTCGTAAAGATTTTGTGGGTCGTAGACCTCGGTATTGCAGGTCAGCTTGACCGGCGAAGTAGCGTTGATGTTCTGCGCGGTCGCGCGGGTTGCTTTGAAATACGGTAGATTTAGCGCGGCCGGATCGATCTTCGGGGCGCTGACATCCCCTTCCGTGACGGCTTTGAGATTATCCCGAAGCGCCCGAGCGACGAGCTGCGTCATCGGCTTGTCTTGCGACAAGCTGGTATTTGAGAGGGCCGTATACGAGGTCAATCAGCTTTTTTCTATCGACCCACTATGAGGCAAGTTTTTTATCAGCACAACACAGGCGCTTCCGACCCGTCGCTGAGGAAACCGTTATCGTCGGACAGGAACATGTAGTTCTTCTTTTCGTCGGCGGTTGCTGACGTCCAGACGTTCGTCGAGTCTGGCGCAATAAGTGCAGCCCTCATCCCGCCACGGGGCGCGACCTGGACAAGGACGTATTCGTACAGCGTGCCTGGCATGACCTCCCTCACCTGCGTCACTACACAGCGAATGATGGCGTCACTGCCGTCAAAGTCCTGCATCAGCCTTGTCTTTACATCCCGAAGGTCGCCAATTTTGATCGTGGCGTCCTTGGCGTCGAGCTGAAGTGTCACCTGACGCGGTGTGTTTCTCCGGCGATAAAGCAGGCGGTTGGCGATTGAATCAGCATAGGCGATCGAAGGCGTCCAGCGCGATTTGATCTCCAGGGCCTGAGGGGTCTGGTACTCATTCTCGCCTTCGGCGTCGGTCTCGATCGAGAAGATGATGGTCTGGAAGTTCTTGGCATCGACATCGAGAACCGGACTTTTGAGGTCGATATAAGTGGTGACCCGGCTCAGCCGCTCGTCCTCCAGGTCTTCGATCTGCACCGAGCCCTCGATGATGTTGGCCGTGTCGTTGAGAATCACGACGTCCTGCTTGATCAGAAACGGCATGATGACCTTGAAGCGGATCTGGGCCTCTTCCTCATCCCACCACAGGGACGAACCTGAGGCTTGGAGAACCTCTTTGATGATGTCCTTGACCGAGGCCGGGTCGGACAGCGTTACGGTGCTGGTAAACGAGCCGAGCCAGTTATCGGCCTCATCCGTCCAGTCGCTCAGGGTGATGAACGAGGGGTCGATCTGAGCATAGTTCACCAGAAGGTCGTAGATGATGTTGGGGACGGTTTCGTTGGCGTAGCTCACACAAATCTGGACCTTGGCGTTGGCGTCGTGGGTGTCCTCAGTGGTGCCGAGATAGCCCCGAGTAAGGCCTTGCAGGAGGTCGCCAGCCTTTAAAGCGTATGCAATCAGCTCGTCATCGATGCGGACGACACCGCTTGAGGGGTAATCGTCTCCGATACCCGGAGCGGCCAGGCCGAGGGTAGTAATCCCGATATCGAGTTCGGTGGAGAGAACTCCCCGACTTGGAACGGGCACCTGATACTTATCGTCGTCGGTATACCGAAGCGGGTCTTTGCCCACCAATCGAACCGAGCCATCGGCATCCGGCCCCTCAATGTGATCGATGAGGTACGTGCGGGTCATGGTGTAGATGGCCCGGTTGTCGTCGATGTAACCGGTCTTCACCCGCATCACCCGGTTCGCGAGATAGGGATTGCGAGCGCGGAGACGGCCAAAGAATGTCCCTTGGCATGACGACGCCCGATCCTTCACGTACGGATCAATGCCCCGGTCGTGGATCGTGAAGTCTTGAGCGGTCACCGTTACCGACGCGGCAATGGAGAAGTCCTCCTGCACCAGCACCGAGGGTGTGATGTCGATGGAGGTTATGCAGGGAAACAGGTTTTGCCCGATCGGCAAACGGCCATCGTTCGAGCAGAACTTGTAGGTTTTGACGCCCCGATTGAAGTTCTCTGTGTCCTGACAGCTCTTGAAGGTATTGTAGCACTTCGCGGTACCGGTCGTGCCGAGCGCGGCGGTGCAAGGAGATGTACCGTAGGTGTTCTGGCAGAAGTCCAGGTCGATCTCGACGACAACGATGGGCCTGCGGCCCACCTTCACCCGCAGGGTGTCGAAGTCACTCAACGAGACCCCTCACCTGTATCTCTTCACCCATGAAGCCGTAATGGGTGTGGGTGGGCGGCGTGATATCGCCTTCCGTCCACGCGAACATCGCCTCGTTGGGGTAATCGGCCACGTTCGGCGCCCAGAAGAAGGGCTTCTGCTCAGCGCGCTTGATGAAGGGTAACCAATAGGTTCGCACCCAACTGTCGGACGCATACTGCAGCACGAGATTCGTCAGGACACCGAGAGACCGAATGCTGCGCCCGAGGAACGCGCCGTTCTCCGAAAGATTGTTGGTCACCTTGGTCGAACGGGCGAGAACGGGCGGCGACCAGTTCAGGTAATTGCCATAGGGCATGGCGAGGTATTGCCCGAAACTCACGACACCAAGCGCCGGGATTACCGTGCACGAGATCACGAGCCTCCATTGGGTAGAGGTCTTGGCATCGAAGAAGATGCAGCGCGGCTTATTGTCATCGGGTGCGACGGCCGAGGTGGCGTCCTGCCAGGTCGAACCATCCCAGTACTGAAGCTTTATCGTCCCGGCGTTTAGGTAGAGATCCTGATTGTAGAAGGCCAGGTAATTGGCTGTCCCCGCACTCCCGAGCGTCAGGGTGATGGTGATCGTGCCCGTGGCGGCAGGCTTGAAGAAATCCGCCGTGTTCCAGTCGAAGCAGTTCTCGACCGGAAATCCCGCATCCTCACTGGAAGCAACGACAGTGCCCTGTTCGAGGAGATTATCGTACATCAACCGGCAGCTACCGGTTCCTACGACTGCGGGCAGAACGATCAGGGTCATGTGACTTGGATAATATACCCGTTGCTGACCTGGTCGTTAATGCCATCGATGATGTCGCGGATTTCTTGGCCTGAATACCGACCTTTGCCCAAGAGGTTCACAATAACCGTTGTGGGCTGGGCAACCGGTGTAGCGGCTTGTTGGTTCGAGGTTGAGGTGTCTGTCGCTGAAACGCTTCCTCCGCCGGCGCCAGACACACCACCACCCCCGCCGAATGAAGTCGAAGCGATTGCGGCGATGTTTGCGGCCTGCGCTGCCGCCGCTATCCCAGCCGCCGCCCATGCCGCTGGAGGCCCTCCGATCGACATCCCCCAGGCATAGGCATCCACGACCGATTGCCGGGCCGATAGGAGGGCTTTTGCGATGGCGGCGACCTTGGCCAGCTCGAACAGAGCTTGGCTATGCTGAGCGCCCATCTGGAGGGACTGCATGAAGCTGGCGCCCTCCTCCTCGATGCTTTTCTCCTGATATGTGATCTGGATGCCGAGAAGGCCTTGCCATCCTTTTTCCCGATCCGTCAGCTCCGCCTGACGGGCCTTGTTGCGGATGTCCCGGAGCTTGTCCTCGTGGTCGCGTTCGAGTTTCTGTTCAAGCTTGTGATATTTGTCGAGGGTGATCATTTTGGCATCGAGCATCTTTTGAAGCTCTTTCTGCCGCATCTTGTAATCGTCGTTCTCAGCCTCTTCGCCGTCGTCGAATTGCTTGGCCAGGACTTCGTGGATTTTCTTGCCGTACTCCTGTTGAAGCGCAACCATGTCCTCGTTGAACCGCTTCTGAGTGATCGCGTGTTTCTTCAGCGCGTCTTCGAGGATTTTTTGCTGCTGATCGTACTGGATTCTCAGCTTGTCAAGGTCGTCGCCGGAAGTCTTTTCGACGTTCTCAACCTTCGTCAGGGCCGCACTACGAGACCGAGCTTCCTTGTCTGCGTTGGGATTGAATGGAGTTACCTTGCCCAGCGTATAGTCATCAGTGGACTTCGCAGGACTACTGGGCGATGCGGGCCCCCCAGTGATGGCAGCGACCTGCTCAGCACTAAGCTTGGTAGACCCAAGCTTGTCTTGCTCCTGCAAGATCGCCATCTGATCTTTGATCGCGTCTGGCGTCACGGCTTTGCCTTGGGCCGTGAGCGACAGCATGGCTTCCTTACGCTGCGACGCCGTTGCGAAGAACTCTCCAATGGCCGCCGCTGCTTTGAGGGCAACCTCGGCGATCTCACCGAGAAGGGTAGCGAAGTCCTTGAGGCCCTGCTTAGTCTCGGGATCGTTAAGGAGATTCGTGAGGCGCTTGGTCGCTTCCGTCACAGTATCCAGGAAGCCCCCACCGGCCAGATTGGCCTTGAGGTCGAAGATCGCGTTATTGAACCTGTTAAACGCGGCCTGGGCACTATCTGCCGACACAACCGCCCTATCACCAAATTCACGATGTAGCTCTTCCCCAAACTTGGGCAGGACATCCGTGGCCAGGACTTGGCCCTTGGACATCATCTCGTTCAGTTGACCGACCGAGACACCCATGGATTTGGCCATGATCTCGAAGGCACCCGGGATGGCTTGGGCGAGCTGGAGTTTCAACTCCTGCATCTGGACCGTGCCCTTCGAGGCCATCTGTTCGAGAGCCAGGAAGGCGGAGGCAGACTGCTCTGTAGAAAGGTGGAGAGCCGTGGAGGCTTCAGCAACCGAGCTGAAGATATCCTTGGTCTGCTTGAGGTTCAGGCCCGAGCGCAGTGCCGATGCCGAGAAGCTGGCGAAACTGCCAGCGACCGTCTGGAAGCTGAGCCCGAGCCGTTCGGACTCAGCGCGGGCAAAGGCCATCGCGTCAGCAGCAACCTTCACGTCACCCGTTGCCGCCACCATGCGGTTCTGCAGGGCCTGCATCTGCATGCCTGCATCAACAATCTCTTTCCCGGCCTCGAATGCGGCATAGACCGAAACAAACCCGAGGAAAGCCGCCTTAAGCGGCCCCATGACGTTGGTCAGGCCGGTGATCTGGGTTTCAGCATCAGCCCGGAACGAACGGACCGAGGCTTGCGCCTGCGAGAGTGAGGCCTGGAGGCCTTTGATATCAGCGGAGAGCTGGACAACGAGGGCGTCGTTAATCGTTGCCACTTCGCTCCCTATCATTGTCCAGTAAGTCTAAATACTCATTCCGCGTCATGGGAGCTTCCGCCTCCACACCCTTGGAGATGAGGTAGCCCTTCATGGCTGCGGTGAATTCCATGAACGTCGCCGACCTGCAGTCGGAGGGCGACCAGCCGAGCAGGCCCATGGCGGACGACATGATGTCCGCCCACGGAAGCTCCTCTACTTGGGCGCCGGACCGTCCAAAGGGACATCAACGCCCGCCATCGCGATCATCAGGAAATCGGTTACGGGCTTCATCGCTTTGCCGAGGCCCATGTCCATCACGGCTTTGCCGACTTCCTCATAGGTCAGGCGGGTGTCGCCGAAACCAGCCAGGCCGTAATAGGTCACGGTGGCGCACAGGGTAATGCCCACGTCTCCGCTTACGACTTGCTGGATGATCCGAGTTAGGTTGCCGAGCCTGGCTTCAATAGACTGCAGAGCCTCGAACGTGGCGCGCATGGTGCGCACCTTGCCCGCAAGGGTGATCTCCACCTCATTGCGGACGACCTTCTTCTTTTCGGCCATTACTGCGGGTCCCGAATTGCGGTCACGCTCACACCCGTCACCGAGGTGAACGAGATCTGCACTGAGCCGTTGACGTTGTTCCAGCGGCTCATCGGGTACGGGCCCATAATGACCAAGCTCGCGCTGGGAATGGCCACATCCTGGTTGCCCATGGAGATCAGACCGAAGCCGTTGAACCAGCCAGAGGTCTGCTGAGTGATCGCCGAAGCGGTTACGGCATTAGCGCCACCCTTGACGACGATGAAGGTTTTGCCGTCGTTCTGGACGTAGCTCTGGCTGACAGCGTTCTGCATGCCGGTCGAGAGGTTAAGACCCGAAATCGAGCCATCAGTGCGGCTGATATTGGCCACCTGAGCCAGCGCCAGCGAAGGAAGCAGCGTGGCGCCATAGAGGAAATGTTTGATTCTCATGTTTCCTCCTAACTCGGGGTGAAGCTGCACGCGCCCGCAGATTCGAGCGTGATGTTGTAGGTAGCGCCTTCGTTGAACGCGCCGGTCTTTTCCAGCGAGGCAATCATGAAGGAGCCAGCCAGCGTGCCGTCAGAAGTCACGCCAGGCCAGACGAGCTGCCAGAGGCGATGCACATTGGACATCGCGTCGGCGTTCACGAGCGCATCGTTCGCGCTGTCCATGTAGACGCCCTGACACTTGATGGAGATACTGTTCACACCAGCGTTTTCCAGCAGTTTGCGAACACCGGCATCGTCAGCATTGGTGATATCGACAGGAGTGTTTGAAATCGTCCAGGTGACGGTTTTGGCGCCCCCGATAGTTACGTAGGTTGAGCCGGTTGTGTTCAGCTTCAGCAGAACGTCACGGCCTTTTTGAGCAGTCAACTATTTACCCTTTCCTTGGTCTTCACTATGAATCTTGCGTGCGGCCTTGGCAACGGGTTCGGCTTTGCCCGCGTTTACAAGGCTTTCAGCCACATCTTCATGCACGTCGCGCGTCTCGCCCACTTCAAAGTGCATAACGCTTTTTCCGTGCGTGACGTTGTAAGCGCGTTCTTTGATCTTGATTTTCATTATTTCTCCTATTGGATTGTGACTGAGAACTCGATGATCGACTGATAGGTTTTGCCGTCCTGTTCGGGGAAGCAGTCGGCCAGCCCGTCATGCTCGATCATGATGAGGCCAGGCACGTTGAGTACGACTTCTTGTCGGTTCAGCGCCGCAAAGACTATCTTCCGAATAGCGAGAGCTGTTGCGGGCTTTCCTTCCCTCGCGAACCCTTGGACACGAAGAGTATGCTTCATGCCTTCGATATCCTGCGCGGCGAACGGCTCGCTTTGGCAGGTGATGAGGACGTAGGGATACGAGGGATTCGCAGGTGGAGCGCCGTACACCTTCGTGCCGACAATTGCGGTCAGGCTGCCGTTGGCCTTGAGGACGGCTTGAACCGCAGACAGGAGGTCGAGCGCGCTATCGGCCATACGACCTCAGCGCTGCCGTTACGGCATCTCCCACGCGCTTGGTTGCTTTGGCTTGAAACATCTTGAAGGTCGGTCGAATAAACGGCCTCGCCGCCATCCGGCTCGTGCCGAACTCCAGATACTTGGCGTACCGAATGAAGGCGCCCCAGATGACCGAGAACGGGCCCTGCTCTTCAAACCTCATCGCCGCGACCAGGGCACCCGTATCCGTGTTGGGGAATTCGCCAGAGGAAGACGCGATATGTGTCCGCCTGCCCCGCTTGTACGTTCTGCCCGTCCCACTGTTCTTCTGAATCTTGGGAACGGCATAGGCCTGCATCTCCGCCGCCGACTGCAGGAGTGCCGCTGTAATCGGACGCTGCAAGGCTTTGGGTAGGTCGCCCAGCGTCTGAATCAATTTGTCGGCGCCGAGGACGGTCACGGCTCGGTACCCGTCTGGAGATACAGCCGGAGGCCAACCTTGTCGCCTATTGGGCTGACCGACAGAATGTCACTGGCAACGCCGTCCACGACCAGGCGAAGTCCTACAGCCTTCGAGGTCTCTTTGATGTCATCCCGAAAGGCGATGGTGGCGAAGCGCGGGGAAAGAGAAGCTTGGCCACCGTCATTGACGGTCTTGTACCCGAGGCGGGGATTGTCCCAGACGGCTCTGACGGCGGTGTTCGTTATGGTCGGCGAAGAAATCTCGAAGTCGTTGTCGCTATTATCGACCCTCTGTTGCAGCGTTGCATCAAACCCATGCTCCTGCAGCATTCGAGTGAGCTGAGTGGCAAGGCGGCTGTTGACGCTCACACCCGAAGCAATCGGTTCATGCCGGAGTTGGTGCGGAGCCCTCCGATGCCCCGGAGGATCATGCGCACGTAGTCGTAGCAACTCTGCTGGTTGGTGGTGTCGTACTCGACTTCTACGTCGCCGATCTTGTCGCGCTTGACCGTGGCCGAGTTGGAGGCCAGATCCATGGGCATAAGACGGCCACCAAGAGCCAGGTTGGCAAGCTCCGAACAGGCGTCCTTCACCTGTTGGGGGATACCATCAAGCACGCGACCTTCCCGGTCATAGGCACAGAGGCGCGGCCAGGCGAGAGTTTGGGATGAATCAGCGATGCTGCCTACCCACGAGAAAGCAGCATCGAGGAAGCTTGTGGCCTCCACCAATGCTGCGTTCTGCTTAGTGCCTCCTGCGGCGTCCCACGCGGCGTTGAGGCCACGGGCTGTCAGATAAGCCGTGACCTCTTCTACCGTCGCGTAGGTACCACTCATTTGCCTTGCGGTTTGGGCTCAGGCTTCTTGGCAGGCTTGTCAGGGTTTAAGGCTTTCAGGACAGCCTTGTCGCCCTTGGCAGCCTTGGGCGGGTTCTTGGCGAACTCCCCGACAGTTTGGACATTGTCCTTATAGGCTTCAGCGATGGCTGCGGTGTTCGGGCCGTCATCGACCACGACATGGTCGAATTTCTCAGCCTGTTTTGCATCGAAGCTGCTGGCATTCCGGCCAAAAACCTTCATGCCGACTTCATTGATGACCTCTGCGTCTTTTTGCGCCGGGAGCGTACCGTGATGGTAAAAGCCGATTTTCATGATCACCTCCTTACTGAGCCACAACCAAGCGAACGCCAGCGAGATCCTTCACGCTGCCGTAAACCTGATCCCAGTTACTCGCCGTGGTAATCGTGGAATCGTTCGGGTTACGACCACCGTTCGAGGTGTCGTACTTGAAGCCCTTCACACCCAAGTTGAAGGCACCTTCAGCTTGACCTTGGATCACGATGTTTTCGCCACCACCTTTGCGCTCGAAGATCGCGCGGGCCGGTTCGGACTGGATGGCCAGACCTGCATCCTTCACCAGGCCAAAGACCTGGAACTTGCCGTCGACCGTGGAGGTGACATCAGTGTCGATGGTCAGAACGGGGCGACCGAGTGTAGGCACGCCACCGTTGTAGATCGAGACACCGCTGTCGTTGAACTTTGCATCGCCCAGCATCTTGTCGGCGATGGCGTTCATGCCAGCACCAGCCATGACCCACATGGAGATTCGCGATTGTTGATCGCCAAATAGAGCCAAAGCCTTGTTCAAGTTCTGCGGCGAGAGAGTAGTACCGGAACCCAAGCCACTCACGTCTAGCGTCGCACCTGCCACACCGCTCAGGGCGGCGTTGATGGCGGCGATGAGACGGTTGAGGGTGTACTGCGTCGCCTGGTCAGCCATTTGCTGCCCTAGGACGAACGAGAATTCGTCCGGGTTGCGTCCAGAGCTGTAGAACGCATCCTCGGTCATCGCAAACTGATTGAATTTGTGCTTCAGCTTGACGGTGATATTTTCATCTTGAGTCAGCAGTTGAGGCGTTTGAGCTGCGACTGATGTGTCATCGCGGCGGCTCATGCCGGAGACCAGTTTCCAGAAGGCTTCGCGCGCAAAGTCGCCAGTCTTGTCCTCACCACGGAGGACGAGGCAACCATTGCTTGCAGCGTTAAAGCCGTTGATATTCTGCGTGATACGCTCGATGTAACCGCCCGCGAGGTTGTCCTCGTAGACCTTCATGTCAGTGATAAGACCGATACCCACTTAGTTTAGCTTCCGTTGTTCACCTTTTCTGTCCAAGCGTCCAAGCCGTTCTCCCGAATGAAGGACGACTTTTCAGCGCGCGTCATTTCCGACGCCTTTTTACCAGCAGCCCCGCCGCCGCTTCCGCCCTTGCTGCCACCGCCGTTGTTATCGGCCGCAGCGATGAAGGGTTTGCCGTCACTGGTCGCCCACGTCTTGGCGAACTCAGCAACGGGCTTGCCGTCAACAACAGCCCCACTGTCGCTGACATCAATCTTTCGGCTGCTTTGAAGGAGAGCCTTCGCGGCAGGCAGAAATTCTTTTGCTACACCGGCTTCCAGCAACGAGGTCGTCAACTGGCTGTCGATGATGTGTTGTTTCAGCTTACCTTCAGCGGCTTCCGCGCGCTGGTTGGCAGCTTCCACTTTGGGGGTGAATTCTCCCTCGATGCGCTGACGAAGTTCAACAGGATCGCTGTTCTTATCGTCTTTGGTGCGCTTCTCGGTCTTGAGCGTCTTGTACTCGTCGGCGTCTACCCCATCGAACGATTTGAGCTTTTCCTTGAGGCCTTTTACTTCCCCTAGCAGCTCATCGTTCTTCGACTTGAGGCCACCAGCCACTTCATCGACTTGGGTTTTCACTGCGGCCGTAACCGCGTCCTTAAACTCCTGCGAGTTAACATCTACGCTCACTCATCAAGACCCTATCTTGATTTCTATTGGCATCACTCCCTTAGCAACACCTGCAAGAATCATGAGTCTCGCTTTGAATCCTGTCAATGCAGCGACTTTAGCTCTTCAAGAGTGAGCGGGCGGCCCTGCTGATCGACTAGATCGGAGAGCGTGATCTTGCCGTCTTCGTAAAGCTTGGCGCGGCCTTTGCCGAGAAGCTGATCGGTGAATTCGTCCGACTTGCCTTCGAGGAAGGTGCCGAAATCAACGTCATGAGCGGGCGCGCCGCCGAGCGATTTATTCAGCACCGGGATCTCCTTCGACCGGCAATTGGGGTGACGTGGCACGCCGCCGTTGTACGGAAGCGAATGCCCAACAGGCTTGTAGCCAGGCAGCGACCAGACCTTCCCGGCATACGAGATGCACGTGGCGGAGGTACGACCGTCGAGCACGCTGATCTGTTGAATGCCTTCAAATTCGTCGGGATTGTCGAGTACGGCTTTGGTCGTGATAGCCGTTGAGACCATGGCGCTCGCTCCGCGCACGAGGATCTTCGCTGAGCGACGGGACGTTTCCATGATGCCGTCCTTGTAGCTCAGCGCCGCTGTACCACGGACACGGTTGATGAGCTGCTGATCGGTCTCACCACTCAAGACGCCTATGCGCATCTGCTGCTCGAAGGCGCGTTGGGTGGCTTCGTCCTGTCCATCCCACCAATTCGGCAGCGTGGCCCCGGACATCAGGCTGGTCTTCACCAGTGAAAGGGCTTCAGATGCCGACAGATCAAGCGCGGCGGCATCCTTACCGATGAGCTCGTTAACCTTGCCGATGAGGAAAAAGGCCTCCGCATCAGCCAAGGAAGCCATCTCCTTCAGGTGGTAGCCTTTGATGTTCTTGTAGGACGATGAGACCAGACCAGAGACCGCCTCAATCAGCTTGTCCACCCTGCCCTGACGGTACAGGTCTCGCGCCGGTTCACTGGGGGATACACTGATGATCTCGGCTACGATGGCCTTGGTCAGGGTGTCGAGATAGCCGTTGATCTGGTCCCTGACGGATACCTGATGCCTCAAGAGGTTAATTTGGCGCAGGCGGAGCGCTTCGGCCAGGTCATCATTCACCGACATCAGGCTGCAGCAGATTTCTTGCCGTTATCATTCGCTGGCGCCGCCGGAGCAGGAATCGGCTGATTATCGATAAGGGTCTGCTCCTCCTCAAACGTCCGGGTGGTGGCGATGGCGTCACCCTTCACGAGAGTATCGAAGAGGGTTTCCTTGCTGATGTTGCCGGTCATCACAGCTTGAATGAGCGCGGTGATCTCCTGAGCCGAGAGCTGGTTGACGTTGTATTCCGTGTTCAGCTTGAAACCGATCTCACCCGATACCTTTGACCATTCCGCCATGATCTGCAGGACACGGGTAATGCCTCGGCTCGTCGCGTTGGCGATCGAGGCCAGCATGCTGGTTTCGCCCTGCCGCTTGTTGGTGATGGTGTCGGTGGTTTCGGCTGCCTTCTTTTCCGGGGCCAGCATGTTGGCGCCTAGAGCTGCCATCTGGGCTTCCTTGCGCTCGATGGCGGTATTCAGCGAACCGAGCCCCTCGCCCTTGAATTCGAGGAATTCTGCTTTGGCCTGCGGGTCACCGAATACCCAGGCTTTACCCGAGCCGATAAAGAACGTGGCGTCCTTGTCGCTCACGCCGCTGATGACGGCGGTGGGAAGGCCGGTGTAGTGCAGGCCATGCTCCATATCCGCCGTATTGCGGTAGTGGGCCAGGTTCAGCACGGCCAGGTCGTAAAGCACGGGCTCGTCGATGTCGGGGGTATTCCCTTGCGCCCCAAAGAACACGAACGGGATATAGGCCAGTGGCTTACCGTTCATCTTCGGAATGATCTGTTCGCCTTCCGTGGGCTTTTTGTCATCGTAATTTTCATAGACCGTCTGGGTGTAGACCCCATTCACAAGTTCAAGAACACGGTAGACGCAAACGCATTTAACCGAGAACTTGTCGGCCACATCGACAATCTCGTTCTCTTCTTTCAGCACCACGAGGCTCAGGATGGTCTTTCCGCCGACCTGAGTTGTCCGCCAGTTGATGATGGTTTCGGCTTTGTAGAGCCGGGCATAGACACGCAGACCGTTCTTCTCGGCCACATCGACCGTCAGAACCTTGCCCTCTTCCGGGGTTACGGTGGGGAAGTCCACTAACACGCCGCTTCGCGTCGTGCTCAGCAGCTCTTCGACGATCTGTTCCGAGAACTGATTGAGAGGCACACCATTGAGGGTGATGTCCTCGACTATCGGCTTCAGACCGGCAGGAACTTTGACGTCAGGCTCCTTGCGGAAGACCATCCCCGACAAGGCATCGACCACCCGGCCCGTTGCATTGAAGAACACGCCGCGCTTGAGGTAGGCGTCGTATTCGGTCTTGTCCTGACCGCTTAGTTTGGGGAGATACTTCTCGCCAGCATTCTGGATCGCGTCGCATCCCGCGATCACATCCCGCATCTTGCACCACGCCTTGGCTTTCTTATCGTAATCCTGGCGTGTCGTGCTTACCGGCATCAAATCATCTTTCTACAATCCACCGAGTGAAATCTGACGAGCATTATTCCCCGAAAGCATGAGTTCTGTAAACGCCCACACCAAAGCGTCCATTCTGTCTGGGCTTTTATCGAATGTCTCAGGGTTATAGGAGCAGAGTTGGCTCTCAAGTTTGTCGAAGTGCTTGACGTGGGTGATGAGGCCCCGCTCGTACAGTGCTGCGATGGGCTCGAGGCGCACGAGCTTTCCTCGCGAAGCCCTCACAGCCTTGTAGTTCACGGACGAGTCCACCGCACGTATGTTGCGCTCGACCAGATCGCCGCCGAAGTTGGCTTCACCAACGATGAGGTCGGCCTGGTAATGCTGGTAAGAATTGACCGAGCGGTTAGCCCAGCGATCGGGGGATAGGATCTCGCTCACGTCGTCGAGGACGTACCCTCGTCCGTCACTGCCCTTCGCCGCGACGATGATCCCGACTTCGTCGCTGGTGGACTTGGAACTGCCTGTGGGATCGATCGCCACGACGGCGCGAACGAGGCGAACGCCCTCAGGTACGGCGCCGTGCTTGATCCAGTCCCGTTTAACCAAGCCGCCTTCGCTCTTGAACTTCCAGTTGCCGTGAAGCAACCGCATCTGCTCTTCGAGCGACTGGGCCTTGAGGTTGGCGAGATAGCCAGGGTCTTTTTCGAGGAGAATCTTGTTGTCGTAGATCGAGCTGGCAACAAAGGTGACGGACTTAGGGTCGCACTCCGGCCCGTACTGATCGACCAATTCCTCACGGCTATCGCCCCAGCGCCAGACGTCATTGATGCTGGCAAACCATCGGACGACGCCGCTTCTCTCTGGAATCGGGAAACCATCGGGCCCAATCCACCAGTCGATGAACTTGGCGACCCAGCTATCAGGATCAGGGTTACAGGTTGCCCGGATGTATGGCCGCACCCCGCAGGTCGAGCGGCTGCGCGAGAGCATGTAGAAGAACTGCTTCTTGGTGAAGTGCGTCAGCTCGTCGTATTTAATGAGCGGGACCTGACTACCTTGCCAGTTGAGGACGTCCTTCTCGTGCTGGAGGTGGGTAAAGGTCTCCTTCGCACCAGAGGGAAAGTGCCACTGCATCGGCGCGCTGTAGTTCGGCCTTGCCCCGACCAGCGGAAACAGCTTTTCGCTTTCATCCCAGAGACCGCCCTCATTCGTGATCTGAGGGCTTTCGCGCCGAAATGTGACGGCACCGAAGTTGGGGTTATCGATGTGCCTGAGGGTTTCGAGGAGAAGCGCCCAGGTCTTCCCGCCACCCGCCGCCCCGCCGTATATCGCGATGTCGGCGGAGCTTGATAGAAACGCCTCCTGCGGGCCCGGCTGAGGGCGAATGACGGTAGCCGCAGGTTGTTGGTCGATGGCCTATGATAGCACAAAGGCCTCCGAAGAGGCCCATGTACCCAACCCAAGCTTATTTGCTCTGCACGATGTTGACCTTCAGCGTGTCGGTACCGATCGTGGACGGGCTCACCTTCACGTTCTGGAAGTTGATCGGCGCCGTGAAGTCCACCACCAGCGCGGTCGCGCTCGGCACCAGCACGGTCGAGGTACTCACCATGTCGCCGTTGGTCAAGCCAACGGTAATGGTCGCGGTAATCGGTGCAGTGGCGCCCTGCATCACAAGCGACAGGCGGCTGGAGGTGTCACGCACCGGGGCTGCGGCAATCACCGTAGCTGAGGTGATACTCGCCTTACGTACGGAGAAATTGCCCGAGGTGGTCGGCACGGGCCAGGTTTGAGCGTTGGCCGCAGCAGCCAACAGAGCGCCGAGACCTACAAGTGAAAACAACTTCTTCAAAGAATTATCCTTTCATTGGTACTCACAGGGTGAGTCAACGAAGGAATCCTGTCAACGCCCGTTACTTGGCATGTAGATTTGCACGGTCGCCTTCGTCTCGATGGCTTTCCCATCCTTGCCTGTAAGCTCGGTCGAGACCTTCTCACCATACACGGCGCGGTTCAGCTTACTGGCCTTCCATCGGGCGTGCTGGCCCATCTCTTTGAGCAGATCCACAAGCGGTTTGTTGGCGGCGTCATCGAGAGCTTTGTCGTAGACATGCAGGCAGCGCTCCTCGTGCGAGACGAGCGCCAGCTCGACACCTTGGGCCTGCGCCTCTAAGCGATGTGTAGAAAATTTCTTGTCTGCGAGCCAAAGATACCGGGTCGGCCAGGACGGCATCCCCTTTACCGAGTCAATGTCGCGCTCAGTTTTACCAAGCCGCAATAAGTCCAAGTACAGCTCTTGCTGCACTGCCACCGTCTCGGGCTTAGTCTTTGGTCTACCCCGACCCCGTCGAGATGCTTGCTTGTCCACGCCAATATTATGCGCCAATTGGCCACACTTGAAAACTGGCGCGCTTGATCCCCTTCGAATTCCTTGTAGAGTGCGTCGATATTAACTCTACGTTGCACTCCCGAATCGAGACCCAAATGACGGACGAGATCTCCGCCAGAGCAGCCGCATCCTCCATTGTCCAGTATTTTCGAATTGACGGTCTCCACGGTTATCGCTCGATTTCTCTAGAGTCGGACTATGCTGCCACTCTTCTGATCGCAAAAAACGGCTCCGGCAAAACAACTCTGCTAGCCGCGCTCGATGCTTTTCTGAAGGGGCAGTTCTCGAGGCTCAAAGAGCTCCGATTTACCAACATCCGATGTAAGCTTCGCAACGTAGAGACAGAGATCGTCTTGTGGAGTGACGACGTCGCAAAATATACATCGAACGCTGCGATCGACGCAGAGTCTCGCCGTCTCGAAATTGAGACGGCTTCGCTGTACTTGTTCCTTGAGGAGTTCACTTCCAATCCCGACAGGCCTCTCGGGGAAGACGATCTAGCGACAACGCTCGTTCAAAAGCATGGCTATAGCTATTCGGGAGTGCGCTCGCATTGCGAGAAGCTGAAGCAAGTACTGTACGCTGAAAGCCCGGCCATCCGCACGATATTCTCCCTGCTGCGTGAGGCGCTGGCCGATATCGAGATCGTATATCTTCCAACATACCGCCGTATCGAGTTGGCCGTTAACGCTCGGCCAGACCGATACGGTCGGATGCGTAAACAGGTTTTGCCGAGTCAAAAGTCGGGACTGTACTCAGGCGATATCCAATTTGGCCTTTCGGATGTCGTCGATAGGCTTGCCCAGCTCAACCAACGCATCGTTACGGACTCCAGCCTGGGCTATCGGGAGCTAAGCGCGAGCATTATCAACGAACTTATCAGCGGTCAGTTCGACCGCGCCGACCTTACACAGGACGAAATACCCGACAGGGCCGAACTAGAGCTGTTTTTTTCCCGGCTGAAGGACGATCGAACTCGGCGTCAATTCGGCCCGCACTTCGAGTTGTCGATCCCGAATATCGCCCAGATCTACCAAGGCGCCGAAGGTATTTCCCAAGAAAGTAATAAATTCCTTCGCTATTTCTTGGGCAAGCTAAACAGCGTCATTCGGTCGACCGGTGAAATCGAAGCGCTGGTTCGTGATTTTATCGACAACTGCAACAAGTACTTGTCCTCTGTCGATATTAGCACGACTGTGCATGGTCGAGACCTCGAACCCCCGTCCGAGGGAGCAATGGACGGGAAGGTTCTGACCCTCAGCAGACGAGACCTCACCATCTCGGTAGACAGCCTCGAAGTACATCGAAAAATTCCACTGAATTCACTGTCGTCCGGCGAGAAACAGATGATTTCGCTCTTCGCGAAACTCTATCTCTACCCGAAAGACAAAATCATACTGATCGACGAGCCCGAGCTATCGCTCTCGATTGATTGGCAGCGCCAGATACTTGTCGACATCGTGGAGGCGCCGCTATGCCGACAGGTGGTCGCGATTACCCACTCACCATTTGTGTTCGATAATTCTCTCGAACCGTTTGCTCGTCCTCTAACATCAACTGTTGATGCTTATCGCGCCTCCCAGGTCGCTGACGATTTTGAGCCGGACGCCTCATGACCCTTTCAGTTTCCAACGACGAGTATGTAAATAAGCTTAGAGCCGCACGCGAACGCCCAGCAGTATTGAAGGTCAAACTCGCTTCGGTGCGAAGCTCGAACCCCGGCTGCCTCGTCTTTGCGTTTGAGGGTGACGCCGACAAGGGTGCCTACTTTCAGTGGGTGAAACGCCTACGTAGCGATCTCGTTTATGAGCCGTTTCCATGCGGCGGAAAGAGGCAAGTTCTCGAATTTCGAGAAATGCTTAAACGCGACTTGGGCGACCTCGCAGCTCGCGTCTATTTCTTTATCGATCGCGACTTTGACGAGTTTCGAGGCTTTGACGCAGACCCAGCCACAACCTTTGCGACTGACCAATACTCGATTGAAAACTACTTGGTCACGCGCGAGGTTTTGGAGGAGCTTCTCAAGGATGAGTTCCACTGCCACGCGGAGCCGGATGTTCGCAGCAAGTGCCTCGACGTTTTCGATAAGCGACTAGCCGAGTTCTTAGCCGCCACCGAGGCGATCAACTTCCGCTTATTCATCGCAAGAAGGAATGGCTTTGTACTCAAGAAGCACCTCCCAACTAGAATAAACGGCATTGCGCAGGTCGCTCTAGATGCCGTCAATCCCGTTGCTATTGGGCCGGAAAAGATCGTCATCTTTGATGAACAAGTCACCATTGAACGCTTCCAGGCCTTGAAAGAGGACTTCGCGGCGCTGAACCCGCCGATGCATTATCGGGGTAAATTCAAGCTTCTGTTCTTCATGAAGTGGCTAGAGCTTCTCGCTGCCGACCGAGCAGCGCAGAATTCGACACATTTCGAAAAATTAAAAAACCCCAAAGGTGTAAACTCCGGCGGCATCACTATAGGCGCGCTAGCGTCTAAATCCGATGCGCCTATTGGTCTGAAGGACTTTCTACACACCGTACACTAGCGGCAACCCGCTTCACTGTACCGCACAATCTCGTCAAATCGGTTATCCAGCACCCGTCCATCATCCAATAAAAGAAAAGCGTGCCCCTCACCCGTTGTGAGGTTGCATGCGAACATCGTGGCGTGGATACCGGCCTTGGCCAGCTCAGCCTTCTTGGTGAAGGCGATATCGGTGCAGTTGCCCGCCTCGCCCGGCTTCAGGCCGTGTGCGGCGTTGAGCTTGCGGATGTAGTGGCTGTACGGGTGATCTGCGTTGACTGCGGTGTTGATCTGCTCAACGACACCGGGCTCGGCGCAGGCGGCGAGCGATAATCCGGCCAGGGCAATGGCCTTGCTCATTCCCAGCGTGCGCGGTGATTGTCTTCGCCAAGAATGCGCCCAAGCAGGGCGTCGAATAGGAGGCGGATCTTGGTCATCGCGCGGGCCTCTCGAACTTGGCGCAGCGCGCGGGGCCAATCGGATACTCATACTTTAGTGATGCTGGTTGCCACAACTCAGTTCGGCTAACAGGCGCCTCAGGGTGGAATAGACCTCCAATATAGGCCTGGCAGGCATCCCGGTTTTTGAATTCTTCAGTGCTTAAGGTGCGGCTTACGTCGCCGCCCATTGCATGAACGCTGATAACCGCGGTCCAGAAGGTATCCACATCCCCACCCTCCTACCAAACCATCAGCGACAGGTGGTAGAGCGCGTACCCGCACTCAGCAAGAACCATCACAAACACGGATGCCATCGCGGCATATCCAATGTACTGCATGGCGGCGTCCGTCCAAATTAATTTGACCGGCTTGCGCAGCGTTGCGTAAGACCGAAAACCAAACTCGTTACTCATCACAAATCATCTTTCCTTATGCCCCGACGATGAGTCCAACCCGAACTCACGTCAAGAGTCTTTGCGCGGTTTCTCTATTCGGCTGAGGGCTGTGAGTCTTTTCTGCCACGCCTTCTCAAACTGTGTGACGTTGAAGTAGAGGCCCCAGGACGTGCGCTTGCGCTCCACCTTCCGTCCTCCCGAGCCCGGCCCGTGCAGGAAGTTGGCGATCTGACTATTGTTCAGATAGTTGTGTGGCACGCCTGCAAGGATCGCGGCCAGCTTATGGATGTAGGCTTTGCGGCCGAACTCGACGCCTGAGAATTTAATGACAAGCGGCTTGTTCGCCTCCTGCCGGGAACACATCTTGTCGAGCCAGGCCCGAGCTGCAGCGTTCTCTTGATCGGTTGGCAGGCTGTTGGGACGCCATCCACCCGGGAACGGATACCGGGCCTCGCTCACGCAGCGAGGATTCTTATTCCCCAATAGACGACAACCACGGCCGCAAGGACACTCGCGACCAACAGGGCATTTTCTAGGGCTGATAGGCGCATTGTTCTTCTCACATCCCGCCCCTACGCCATTGTTTTTATTTGATTCCATGGGGGTGGCGCAACCTGGGGCTCTAAACCTCCCCGGCTTCAATTGCCTTCCGCTTGTTCTGGCGGATCGCCATAAGCGCGGCCCTGTTGATCTTGATGGGGAACCCGGGCTCTTTCCGCTTCTCCAACCCGTTGTTCTTTACGAGGATCGATATCGCAGCCTCGCTGCTCCCTCGCAGCGCCGCAGCTTCCTTGTAGGTGATCCACTCTTCATCCGCGGCTACAACGAGTTCAACCTTGATCGGCTTCGGCTCCGGTTTCACTTCGATGTCCTCGAAGCGGATATCCTTCATCACTACAAGAGCGGTATTCGCATCTGGCCTCGGCGTCGGTACGGCGCTCAACCTAGTCGTGTCCGGCATCGGCACGACCGGCTGAGCTGGCGGGATTTGCCGAGAGACTTTTGCAAACGTGCTGCTCAGCACACCTTGGGGCAACGGAAGGCGCGAGAAGTCGATGTCTATGTTCTCACACTTGTTCAGCACCAGGGCCTTGAGCATATCGCCCGACGAAGTGGCCAGGACTTTCAGAACGAACTCCTTGTCCATCTACGCACCCTTTCCAACAATCAGCTCGCGGGCGGCATCGCGGTGCCACGGCTCCAGCCGGTATTGCTTGAAAGTGGTCTTTCCCGACTTGACCTCACGGCTTGGCGCATTCACCCCGCGGCGCTTCAATAGCCGCAGCACTTCCCCGAAGCGCGTCTCGCCCTTGTGAGAGCCGATGATCTCGCAGGCTTGGTAAGGCCCGACCCATCCGCCATCAATAAAGGCTTGAATGATCTTGGCCCGTTGAGATCCGGCCTTCACATACTCAGGTTCGTACTTCGATTTCTTCGGCCCAAACGAGAGCCATGCTGGCAGCTTCATGCATTCTTGCTTTCCTTTTTGTTGAGGGTATCCAAAACAGTTTGAAGCGCGCACTCGCCTACCCAGCAGGCATCCGCCTCATGCTCGGTGAACTCGCCACCCCACTTCTCCTGAGCGGCCTTTATCATCGCCGCCTTGTTGGCCAGGCCGAATCCCGTGGCAAACTTCTTCACCGTCACGACATTCACCGGCACGTCATCACATCCGATCAGCTCACAAGCGCATTGAACGGCGCCGACCATTGGCAAAAGCACCTGAAGGCCGTAACGACCAAACGGCTGCTCAAACGCAACGATCATGTTGGGCGTGAGCAGCGATCGCAGGGCGCTGAAGAGGTTTTGGGTCTGCGAGCCGCTGTCGAACTGAAGCGTGTTGCGGGTCAGGAGTTGGCCATCAAGGCCGAATGTCGCGATGCCGGTCTTTGTGCCGAGATCTAGCGCAACGAGTATTTTCTTGTTCACGTCTACATGCTGAGAGCGAAGCGACGCCCTGTCAAAGCATGTGACTATTTTTATAGCAGTTGTATTTACAACGCATATAAGCGGCGCATACTGCGCACATAAGAAAGCTAGATATGTGAGCCGCCAACACTACGAAGAGATTTTATTGAGCCAAGAGCAAGAAGCGCTGCATATAGCCGCCTTGGCTTCGATCGAGATTGAGAATGCCTTCCGCATTTGCGGATTGGAAATGCTCAATGAGGCGCTGAAAGGCTCAGGGGTGCATGTCATTGCGTCACCCCTTCCTGTGCAGCCCTCCTCTGAAATCCCCGCACCGTTCGGGGATCGATACCAACACTAAGAGAAAGCGAGGACGTGAAAGCACCTGTCCAACAATCCAATTTCAAACCGGTACCGAGTGGCGCCCATACTGCAATTTTGTTTCAGCTCATCGACCTGGGCACGCAGGAAGGCGAATACAACGGCGAGGTCAAGCACCAGCGCAAAGTACGTCTGGGCTTTGAGATCCACAGCGATGACGCAGTGACCGACGATGGCAAGCCCATGGTTATTGGCCGTACCTTTACTCTGAGCATGTACGATACCGCAAAGCTCCGCCAATTCATTGAAGGCTGGCGCGGCACCGCATTTGACGACGATGCCGCTTCAGCGTTCGATTTTAAAGCGATGCTGGGCAAAGCGTGCATCCTTAATGTCACGCACAACAAGGCTTCCAACGGGAAGACTTATGCCAACATCGACAGCGCAATACGCCTCATGAAGGGAATGGCCGAGCCTGTCCCGGTCAACGCCCCGGTTTACTTCTACATGGGCGACGACGAGACCGGCCATTCCATCGACGAGGCTATTTATACAGCCCTACCCGATTGGATGCGCGAGAGCATCGACAAGTCGCCGGAATATCGTCGAGCCATCGGCCTGCCCGACCCTGAGCCGAAGTCCACCCAGAAATCTGCTGAGACCGCCGACAAGCCGTTCGACGACGAAATCCCCTTTTAATGGCCAAGAAGGTCGTCACCACGCTGGAGCCAGGGCATCCCGACTTCGATGCCCTGGCTACGGCCAAGCACTTGAGCGAACGCATGGGCAGCTTTCCCACTCCCATGGCGCTCTCCTGCTACTGGAACGCGAAGAAAAACCAAGAGCGCATGAAGCTTCTGCCCGAAAAGTGGCGGGACGAGCTTTGGCGCCGATATCAACAAAACATCGATACCCTCAACAATGCTGGCCCATATTGAAGAACTGATCCAGAAGCGCGATGCGGCCCATAAGGCCTTCGTCGATGCGCAGAACGCCCGCGTTACTGCCTGGAACGATTACCAGACCGCACAGGATGACCTGTGCGGCGCTATCGAGGCCACCGGCACAAACACCTACATCGACGAGGCCGGAAACGAACACAGGGCCCGTCGAGGCGGTCTCGGTACCGTACAAACAACGAAAGCAAGTACCCATGACTAACGAACGGGAGCGGACAACCATCATCGTCAGCACGACACCGGCAATCAAGAAGCTCATTCGGGAAGCGGCGAGCTATCAAGGCCAGAGCATCACGGCATTTGTCGTTGCCGCCGTCTTGGAGAATGCCAGGCGCGTCCTGAAGATCGAACCACCGAAAGCGGCGCCGAATGCCACGGGGCGGTAAGTATGACGAGCCATCCGCTGTAATGCGGGTGCCGAAGAGCCGCGTAGAGGACGTTCGCCGCTTCATCAAGACCGGCAAACTTGAACCCACCTGCCCAATTCTAAGTGCGGAAGTGTTCAAGCGGAAAACGAGGCGGCACGCAGAACAAGATCCGCCTGCACACAAGCTACCGAGTAACGGTGAATAAAGGTTCGCGCATAAGCGCTGACATAAACCAAGGAAAGAAACGAATGTGGACACTACAAAACTATCCAAACGTGAAGAGGTGGCCCTCCGCCTGATGGCGGCGATGATCGGCCATTATGGCATCCCCGACGATGACGTGAAAGCTAACACACGCGATTGCGTGCAGGACGCCTTCGGCATGGCTGACGAGTTCTTACGGGTCATCGGGGGTAAATAGCATGAGAAAGCTAATCCTGAGCGGGCTGCTCGCGCTCGCGTTGATACTGCCCACCATTGGTGATGCTCGTGGCTTTGGCGGATCTCGTGGCGGGGGCTTCTCAAGCTCTCGCTCGTTCAGCAGCTTCAGCGGCTCGCGGTCATACGGCGGCGGATGGAGTTCGCGGTCTTACTCGACCACATCGCGTGGTTGGTCGTCCCCATCCTTCCGTCAATCCTACCAGGCACGGACAAGCCCTCACACGACGGTAATCAACAATACGACCTATCGCCGGTCATCTGGAGGAAGCGGCTTCTTCACCGGCTGGATGATGGGCTCAATGATGAACCATCCCTACGGCTACGGGTATGGTTACGGCCTTGGCTACATCCCGCCCTACTATGCGGGCGGCTATGGCTATAACGTCGTCGGTGGTTATGGCATGAACGGCTACTACGACGGGTTGGGTTACTATCCCTACTCGACCGCCGGATATGCCTTCGCCTGCTTCTTCACGTTGTTGATGACCTTCATTGTCGTCTACGTTCTCGCTGTCATTTTCATTGCGCTATGGCGCATAGCGATAGACGACGACTTCATCTTGGATGATGATGACTAGGTTCGGCGCCTGCCTCCCCCACCCCAGCGCCTGACATGCCCCGTAACCAATCGGGGCTTAATTTTGGTTGCATGAGCATTTATCGCACTCTACAACCTCTCGCAGATTGCGGGGATACATCATGCGCTCTTTTTTATTTCTATTCGCTATCGCAGTTTCTGCTCTCTTCGCATCACACGCATCAGCCCAGACAGCTCTGGAAACTGTCATTTTCATTACAGATGGCGTCGACACACCGAAAGAACCTCATGAAGAAAACGGTGTGCTGACTTATAATTTTGGCAATAAGGCAACGCAGATAGATACTTGTCACTACCAAATCTACGACGCCCAAGACACGTGGACCTATGATTTTTCCGGGCTGTCGTTGCAAAACGTCAGCTATACTCCTGATAATTCTGGACTCTGGACAGTACTTCACGGAGTAAAATTTTGCTTGGCAAAGGCATGGAACGGGAAATCAGATTCCAATAATATCCTGAAGGTCGGGCAATGTAAGGATTTCGCTATACGCGTTCAGAATCGTCCACGATTTGAAGCGGCCCTAAGCCACCTACAAACCTTCTGTAAGGGACGCGCCTTTTAACGGTTCGCCCTCTAACTCCATATCGTTCTCAAAGAACGAATCGGAATCCTCCAAATCAGCGCTGCACAATTCTTAAAGAAATCTAAAAGACCGCCTTCCCGACTGAACGGCATATGCCGGTTCGGGAAATCAATAAGTGCGAGGTGGGCTTTCCGACAGCCTGTGAGCCTTCATATCCCCATTGTTCGAACGCTATAGATATTTCGCCTGTGCTACGGCTCAGTACGACTGTGCTCTGCTCTTTGCTCGTTCGGCCGGTGTCCAAGATCGGCCGAACCCTATTCAGTTTACACAGCACCTGACCATCTTTGAGGGCGCAATCAGCCCCCTCCAGTCCGCCGTTTTCAACGTTCATTAGACTGCCGGATTTTAGACGTAGGGTTTGCTGCAAAGATGCTTCGTTGGAATTTTCTCCGCCAACGTAGGTAGTTTTGACCTTTTGATTCATATCGCACTTCAGCAGCAATTCCGGTGGCAGATCGTCCGCCAGCGCGCTAGCCGACCATAGACAAATCACTATTGCTACACGCCACATGTTCGCTCCCTAGCCTCGATAGGACGCGATTTAACCACTCCGCCCGCCTCGGCGCCATCCCCTCGAACATCCACGGCCCAGGACTGACGCCTAGCGCCGCCCATTGCCTCCGGACGAGTTCGGCGTGGGTCACACCATGGCGCCGCTCAAACCCCTCGTGGTCGGCGTCGTATTCAAGATGGGCTCGTTTCGAGAGACCAACCGCAAAGAAGTGGTGGGCCTTCAGCGCCCCGCCTGTACCCCACTCGGCCACACCTCTGGGATGGGATCGCTCGACCGCCCGCTCAGTGGGGTAGATCGGACAAGGACGCCAGTCGCTTTGTAGCCAGGCGCCGAGCTGGTCGAAGTATCGGTTCTCGATGGCGGAGTGTTTGCTCACTCATCTTGCTTTCCTTGGTTCATCTTCTTCAACTTCCGTTTCGCATCGCGGAGCAAAGCCGACACCCGCTTGCGCTCAGCAATCTCCTCCGGCGTCCGCTTCCGCACCGAATGCGCCTCTGCCGTAAACCGATTGCCGTCAGTGAATTTGAATCTGCGCATGACCTCACCTCTTGTTTGCGCCGAGCATACAGGGTTCGGAATTGTTTGCGCTAGGGGTGCTGTCATGACGCACGCAACGCATCACGCGCCTTCTCAGCAATCTCATCATCAGAAGCACGCCAATGAAGCTTACGCTGACGCAAACACTCCTGCTCAAAACGAGCATTCTCACGCTCAGCATCAGTCGTCTCACGAAGCTTAATCTCACCAGACTTAGACAGCGACGGCGCAGATGGCGGCTCATCGTTCCAACGCTCTTGGTTGATAAAGGTCGAAGGATGCGGGATATACTGCCCGTTGTCCTTCTGCCATCCAGGCGACTTCATCCAGCGTTCCAGTCCGCTCATTGCATCTGCCAAGAAAGGCTTCTTGCGATTCCAAGCAGAACGAGCTGCGGGCTTCCCGACCTTGTTCGGGTACTTCTCCCAAAATAGTTCAAACCCGACATCTTCCACTTTGGGTATGGGTTCAGGATTCAGTAAGAGGGAAATGGATTCAGCCGGAGTGCTAGATTTATTTCCCGAGCGCTCACGTTTTGGAGAGAGTTCGCAGTCTTCTGCGGAGAATTCGGGGAGTGTCGAGGTCACCTCGTTCTTGTGGGGGTTTTGGTGCTTGGTGAAACCCGGCAGGTAGATACACCCTTTACCCGAGCGCTCGTACCTAATCGCGAACCCTCGCGAGTGGAGTTCGTCCAGCAGATTATCAACGTCAATACTCTCGCAAGGGAATATTTCAACCTTGATAAACTTCGGCCGGTCTTCCAGGCGCCCTTCACGGTCTGCCATCAACCAGAGGCCGACGAATAACAACCTCGCATGAGGTGAACATTCGGCTAGTTCGGGGTTCTTGAAGAATCCCGGCTTTATATTTCTTGAGCGCACATCTTGTAACTTTCGTTTGTCCTGTCTTTTGTCCTCGCCCACTATAAGAAGCCAATTGAGGTTATTGGTGGGGGCGCATTTGTGCTTATAGACACCGCGTTCGGACAAACGAAAGCAGCGCCCCTGAAAATCAGAGTGAGGCTATATCGCGTATACAGCAACGTCCTTTGCAAAATAAATTTGCAATGAAGATTTCGGCCCTGCTAGATTCCACCCATGCCGCTCAAATGGAAAATCTGCACAAGATGTGAGAGGCCCTTCCTCATCCCGCAGCGCAGGGACATCTGTCCGATATGTAACTGCGAGGACAAGGGGCTCTATCTCAGATCCGTCGAGACCGAAGACGGCGAGACTGTCCTGCGCTTCAGCAGGAAGCTCGACAGCTAATCTTTTCCGGCGCAGAATCTCTTCACACCAAAATCATCTTCACCGTTTATCGCCGAGTGCGATTCTTCCCAGAGCAGCAGGATAGGCACGCTGGCGCGGTCAGGGTGACCATTTTCGTGACCTCACGAAATTGGTTGAAGCCGCGTGGAGAGCTGATGACCTTGCAATGTGCTCGGCGATAATTTCTTCCCAGCTTGGCAGCCTCAATTGCGAGGGCACTCCTTTCGTATTGCCTTGAGTGCGCGGGTTACTCCCCGCCTGCCAAACCATCCCCTGCAACCTTATGCCCCGTTCTGCTCCTCGCAGTGGCGGGGAACGGCGGGCTATGGAGGAGTCATGAAGACCTGCCTGACTTGCAAAAAGGAGTACGACGACAAGTTGCCGTTCTGCCTTCCCTGCAATGGGTTTGTGTTGGCCTACGTCGATATCTACCCGACCATCCTTCTCCTGACCTACGTGAAGAGGCCGTGATGTCCTACAGCATCAAATTCGAGATGTGCGCCAATCCTTGGAGTGCAGGGTTGATCGTCTTTGATGACGGCCAAGCCAAGCTCAACCGCCATCTCATCAGCCCTGACAGGCCGGTGGTGGTTCAACTCGAAGGGCGCGAGCCCACCCACGAGCAGCTGGAGCAATGTCGGCACCTTTGGGCCAGGCTGTATCAGGAAATGGATTTCCGGGTGGCGAGCTTCTGCCCTGCACTACTCCCACACTCCCGCCAGATACTGGCGCCTATCGTTGAGAACATCCCGGCCTGAAAAGCCGGGATTTTTCCATTTTCCGAATATTGATCACAAGTCATTTCATCCCGAAATAAATCGGAATTACTGCCCTTTTTACGCCACATCCGGAATTGAACTGGGGTGTCGGCATAAAAAAGGGCCTGTGGTCATGTCCGACAGATTCCTCATCGTTTTCTTTACGACCGTTGCGCTCACCATGGTTTGCGGCTGCGCAGCCGCCTCTGTTGTTGTCTTCGGCCACGACCCTGGGCCACCCATGATGACCGAGCTTTACAACACGGCTCTCAAGCTCTTCACGGCTGGAGTGGGCGCAATCATCGGCCTCGTTGGCGGCTCGAAGCTCACGTGACGCGCAATGACATTGACGAGATTCCGAACCTGTGCGCGTGATGAAGCGCGCACCAGCCATGGATGCGCATACCCTTCAGTGGGCTTGGGGGCCGTTCGTTGTTCGCAAAACAGTCCGGCCCCTTGATACAACCTTAGGCACCCATAATCACCGTTATGCGCTTTTTTGTTTGACGAGATTCCCGGCATGACTCATGCTGCTTCTGCGAACAATGAAAGATAAGACTGTGAAAAACCTCCACGAGAACACCAAACAATTCATCAAGCAGTTTGCGCGCGACCATATGATTGCGCTGAGCGGCACCGATAAGGAAACGACCGACCGCGAAGAGCGCTTTGGCTATTTCAATGGCGCCTTGGGTGGACACGACGGCGAGAATGTAGACGTTGAGAAAGTCGTGTTCACTCCCGAACACTTCTCATTCAATTACAAGGGCGCGAAGATTTCCGGCCCGTTGTCCGGCGTGCAGGCCGAGACCAAAGTCATTGAAGATGGCCGGGAATGGAATTGCGATGTCGATGACATCGAGGGCGCCGTTGAAAAGGCCTGTGGCTTCCCTATCGACCCGTGCGAGGTCGAAGAGCCTGAGATGGACTTTTAAGGGGAGGCAAGAATGTGGATACCCTATTTTATAACGGCCATGAAGGCAGCGACACGGAGAAACACGGCCACAACATAAACAATGGCAAACGCATCATCTGCGATTTGCCTGATAGCAAACACGCCGCGGCTGATGCTGCCGACGTTGTCCGGGCCTGCAATGCGCATGAAAAGCTGGTCGCCATTCGTGACGCCATCGCCGGGTTTGACCCCGAAAAGGTTAGCGAAATGGAGAATGCCGCAGGATACAGCGACACCCTCTCTCAGCTAATCGCTCGCGTGCGGCGCGACATCAAAGCGGAGGGCAAGTAGATGCTCGACCTCCAATCCTTCACCCTGGGCTTTGCAGGCGGTTGCGCTCTTGTCGGGAATGTCTGGCTATGGTGCCACATCATACGCACCACAAACGCGCCTCGTAAGTTTGCAGAGGATATTTTGCGCGGGATGAAAACAGATGTCCGCGTTTAAGAGCAATCTCCGCGTTTAAGAGAAATCAATAGAAGCTACCATGGATGACCACACCTGTTGAACGGATAACCGTAAGTGACGAGCAGAAGAAGGCGGTTAGAAACCTTATTTACGACCAGCACGGCATTATCACCTCCGATGAAAAGACCGATAAAGAGCTAACAGACTTTGACACCGTTTACCGTGTCGCCGTTGCCTTTGCCGCCGCCCTCCAACCTCAAGGCTGGCAGCCGATTAGCGAATTCAAGGGCGAACCTCAAAGCGTTTGGGAAGTAGACGCCGAAATTGATGGCGTTCGACGGCACCTTATTTGCACTTGGCTTGGCGGATATGGCGGCTTTTCTATTCCCGGCTTATGCGGCTTCAAGGTATCTCATTTTCGCGAACCTAGGCCCCTTCCACCCGCGCCCGTGGAGGGCAGGTAGATGGGCTACGCAGTTTTTAAAGACGGTGTGCAGGTGAGTAAGGTTTATCCCCTGCGCGAACAGGCTGTAACCGATGCTGTCGAACGCGGTTTTGCTTATAACCCGGGACTAGAAGGCCGAGCCATTGGAATGAAGCCAGCCTTCTTCAGCAATATTGAAATCAAAGAAACTGAAAACCCCAATGACCAATAGCACCGGGAACGTGCGGCCCGAACTAAAGCCATGCCCTTTTTGTGGCTCTGATGGTGAAATAATCCATGGTATGAATGAATGCTGGATTTCCTGCACGAAATGTAAGGCAAGCCGTGAAATGCGAATGAGTGAAGCGAGCGCAGTTGAGGATTGGAACACCCGAGCCGCCCCCGTAGCCACCATTAGCGGGGCGCAGGCAGAACATATAGACAATAGCCATTCTCTATATACCGCCTCTACCAAGCATATAGAAAACGACGAAAACTATAGATTGGCCACCCCAGCGCCAACCCAGCGCCCCGAGGTATTCCCCTCACCGGCAGTTTCAGTTGAGCAGATTGCGCAGGAACTAGACGCCCACGGCGATAACTTCGACGGCGGCACGGCAGCGGGTGCAACCTTTCACCTTATGGCTACCCGCTTGCGTGAGGTTATGGGGCCAACCCAGCGCATCGCGGAGGTGGTTGAAGCCTTAAAAGAAATTCGCGCTATTGCCAGAAAGTACGCAACCTCGCTTAAGCAGGGCGATGTGGAAAACGACTTCGCCCGCATTGCATCAGAGTGCGACACCGCTTTATCCGCATCCCTCGAAGGTAGCGCACCACAAAGCGGGGTGGTGGAGTGGCCTTTTCAACTGATTGCCGACTACGAAAAAAAGAGCGCGGCTCTACGCGATGCAGCTAGTGATGTCCTTGTTGGTTGGGATGTGATGTCGAGCAATGCAGCTAACTGGAAAGACCCGGGAGCATTTAAGATATTTGATGAGCGCATAGCAAAGCTGCGTTCAATGCTCACTCCTGACGGCGCTAAACCAAGTGAAGGTAGCGTGCCGACCGACGAAACCGACAATCCAAAGGCACCTGCCCTACAGGACTGTAAGAACGCCAGCGAGATAATCGAGGCGCTGCTGGCCGACCTTCGTGTGGTTGAAGTTGAAATCAACGGCCACAAAGTGAAGCGTCATCTATTCGACCGGGCGTTATTCGGACTGGCACTTTCGCGCATGGCCGAGTTGGGTAGCGTGCCAAGCGCACCACTGGACGACATCAATATCGCCCAGCGCCAAAGTAATCAAACAAAACAAACTGTTATTCGTGAAGGTAGCGCGCTGAGCCGTAGCGCGGAGGAAGTGGCGAAGGAAGTTGCGCATGACGTTTTGCTGATGGTGCAAGATGATAGTCCCGGACAATACTGGATTGATAAGTGCGGGGCTGTTGTTGCTCCCATCATCCAGCAGGCCATTGATGGGGCCGCGAAGCCTTTGCGCGATGCTTTGGAAAGTGCCCGAGCGTTCATCGGTGAGTACGGCTCAATGCCGCCCGGTTACAACGGCAACATCATTAATGAAATCGAAGCCGCCCTGGCCGAGCATCCCGCCGCCCCCGATCAGAAAGGGGCTAGCTGCACTTCGCGATTAGATTAGGCCAGCTTCCCAACACCTGCCCGGCGATGCCCAGGGTGAAGCAGGTGGCGCCGATGATGAACATGTTGCGGCGCCAAGCCCACTCCTTCTTGAATAAAGGTTGGTAGATGCGCCAGTTGTATTTGTCCGCATCGGCGTCTGTGTACTCCTCACCGAGGATATCAGCGCTTTCTTGGTCGTAAGCCTTCTTAAGCTCAACCATCCGCCTTTGATGGTCGCGCTGCAGTTGGTGATACCACTCCCAAGCGATGATGTAGAAGCCGATCAGGTCGAGGATCTGCCCAATGACGGAAAACCAGTCTTGGCACATATGGAGCCTATCTCTTGAAAAATGCGAGAACGCCGAAAATGCTGCCGATGAGAGCCAACCCCAGAGTAACCTTGGACGCCCAATAATCCCAATCGGCCTTTTGCTCTGCTCTGATGTCGGCACGTAGCTTTTGGGCTGCGGCAGGCGTCAGAACTGTCTCATCTGTTCGAGCGCCTTGCTCCCAGCTATCCTCATCTTCAGGAACTGGAACGTGGTACTTGTAAGCTTGCCCGACGAGATACTTCGACCTGAAACGGGCAATGGCGAATTCTTGCCAGCCCAACTCACGACCCATAACCCATTTATACCGAGGCTCCTCGCCAGCCTTTTCCGGGTCATCATCAGGCATTTCCTCGAACGCCTTGCTGGTCGCCCTATATTGCTCAAGGTGCTTTCTCAGCTCCCAGCGATACCGCAGCTCCTCGAACATCGACCGCCCCCTAAGGAATCTCCCCTTTCCTACTACCACCGATTGAGTGGAGCTTCAAAATCACTCATCCCACCAATGCTTGGTGTCGCGCGTCCCTGCCCACAGCGCGTCACTGTTACCCGTAAGCTGTTCGGCATAGGCATCGATGGCGGCAATTAGGCAGCCAAGGGTCGTGGTCGTTGGCCGCCTCCGCTGCATGTACTCACGGAATGTCCCGAGAACCTGAATCTCTTCCCTCACGTTCTTTTTGTGCTGCTCGTCCTCCTGCAACCTCAAACGCTCTTCGCGATAGGCTTTGGCTGCGGCGCGGTTTGCGGTCTTGCTCACCAACTTCTCCCGCCAAGCACCTTTCCTCTGACCGGGCCGGGCTCGGCTTTCTTGAGCGCGTCACGCTGTTCACAGAGGGTGTCAATCTTAGCCAGCATCCGGCTCAGCAAAGTCTCCGCCGAGGCCGTGCCTATTCCGGCCCGCTGAAGCTGGAGGATCTCCTTACGCTGTCGTCCGACCTGGACGCGCATGCGCTCGATCTCGCCCCGGATATAGTTGATGTCCGGCATGTCCAGCCCCGTAAAAATCCCAATGGGGTATACCGTGAACAAAACAGGGCAGAGAGTCCAGCCGCTAGGGATTGTGATGCCAGGAACGGAACACCCAAGCCGCCCCGCCGAAGGCGCTTATCAGAAACCCCAACCCACCCGATGGCTGGGTCTCGATACCGGGCTTTCCGACAAGACACGGGCTCGAACTGGCACTGTGATTTGGGCCGTGACCCAGCGACCCATTAGGAACGGTTTTGCAGACCGTGCATTAGATACACGAGCGGGCCGCCCCCGCTCTAGTTCAGTAAGAGGCCCCGCATTATTCCCCCCGGAGTGCGGGGTTTTCTTTGAACCTTACCCGGGGTGGTTGCGTCATATAATTGAAGCGCTGAGATCCCCCATCCCCGCTTCCCCATTAGAAAACCCCGCTTCCCCCAGGCGGGGTTTTCGCTTTTTCCGTTGACGAGATTCCGACATCGGCCCACGATTACGGTGCAGGTCCTTAGGGGTGAGCGTGTACATGCTTGTTCGTTAGGAATAACGACCCTGCACCTAATTGGATGGATCGCCGCGCGCCTTACAGCGGCACTATTTCAAATCACCGAAATGCCTAAGTGCCTTCTCGATGGGCTCCCTGGCATGCTCTGGACATGGCTTCACCCGAACTGATTGGCGATTTGGAGCTACGCGCGTCGTCAGATTGTGAAGGGCTTTCACGTCGGCGATCCAGCAGGTCTGAGGCGTATAGCCTTCAGACTTTCGAACAAACTCCGCAATCTGCTTGTAGGTTGCCATTCCAGACATTTACGCGGACACCTTCAGATCGTCCAGCGTGCCGCCGAGAGCCAGGTGCTGCTTTACGAAAGCCGGTTGGCTTCCCATGCCGCTCCAAACGTCTGAGCCCTTCTGATATTTCGGTGACCGCTTAGGACGCGCTGTGGAGGGTTTTGACGTGACCAGCGCACCCAGCTTGTCCGACTCCGCCAAAAGCTCTTTCTGGCGCGCGGCAACCTTGTCTGCGAGGGTCTGAGTGACCTTGTCTCTCAGTGCGGCGAGTTCTTCGATGGAAAGGGATTCGAGTTGCATGTGGTCCTCCTGAGACCACATGACCGGAAATCACGTGGCCGGGCCACGGGCACTAAGGGGCATTCGGACTGGCGGATAACTGGCGTGTAAACGACCGCCCCTTGGTGGATTTTGCTGCGATTTCATGCCCCGTGGTGCCCTCTGGAGCGTACCCCTGCCCCAGCAAGATCAGCCACTTAGCGCTAACCAGAGGGGCTTTTAATCACGGGGTCCTGGGTTCGAGCCCCAGCGCGCTCACCACCCAAAGTCTATAACTCACGCGCCGGCTTGGGCGAGCGTCGCGTTAATTCGCCTTCGGCTGGCGCAACCGTTCCCCGGCTGAAACGTTAGGCGTCTGTCGCCGCCGATCCATGGCAGTTACCGGCGATGAGAACGCCGGTCGCGCTCCCGCCCATGACAGGGAGCAGCGCGTGCGAATTCGCATCACGCAATCATTGACGCTCGGAGATCGCCTGAAGAAAGAGGCTCGGAATTTGCGCAAGCAAGCCGAAGGTATGCCGCCCAGCATTCGCCGCGACGAGCTTCTGAAGAAGGCCGAGCAAACGGAGACGGCCGCTCAAATGAATGACTGGCTGTCGTCGCCGGGATTTCAGCCCCGAAATAGGCCATGAAACGAAACCGCGTCTCGTTCCTTATCCGCGCCTTCAGCTCTCCGGCGCGGCAACCGTCGCCGGCGCTGTCAGCGGCGCACCTCCGACCGAAACGGGCCCGATCGTTTTCGACTGCCGATCCATCCGTTTACGCATCGCTGGGGACAGTCCATAACGCGCATGCGCTCGTCGAATGGAGGACGTGACCTCCGACGTCATTGTATTTTGCAGCGTATCGATCTTCGCGATCAGCGTCGAAAGCTGCGGCGATATCTTCCTCACATCCACCCGCTCGTCCGTGACGCTCTGTCGGAGAGACAAGAGGATCGTTGAATCCTGCTGATGCAGAGCCGCATTTTGCTGCAACGAGGAATTGATCTCCTGCAGCGAGGCGGCCTGTTGCTGCTGGGCCGACTGGATGTCCTTCAGGGCGGCCGCAATCGGATCCGGCTTTGCGACCGGCTCTTCCTGGCGCGGAAGCAGCGCAGCCAGGCTGCCGATGTTCGGCGACGGAAGATCAAACGACGGAAGATCAAACGGCAAGGTATAGATCGCCGCCGCGCCATTGATCGCCAGGGCACACACCGCCAGTGCCAGGACCGATTTCCGGCTGGACCGTTTGTCCGGGGCCGAAGCTTCCGGGGCTTCGTGTTCGGCTTCCGGTTCGAACGCTGCGGCTGCAAGGGCTGCGGCGTCGAGGTGTTCGACAAAGCCCAGCGTTTCGGATGTCGTGGTCATGCGCATTGACCTCATGAGCGAGCAAAAGGAGGCCGTCGCCGGAACGTCCTCGCGACGCCTCCCTTACGCAGCACCCACTTACAACTGCATAAAATTCTGGGCTTTTCGGATTAATTCCACGTTAGCGACGTGGCCGCCAGGCATGTCCAGCGACCCCGGCTGAATACGGGGCCATGCGATGTCACTTCAGCGAGACCACGATCGTACTGAGATTGGCCGCCAGCTCCAGTCCCGCCTTCGGGCCCTGCAGCACGATGGTGACGCCCTTCTCGTTGCGGAGGTGGACGCCGTTGACGCCGCCGACCAGCGCAAAGCCGCCGCCGACGGAACTGTAGGTGCCGGCGAAATCGCCGACCTCGCGGATGTCCGAGGCCCAGCCATCGAGACGACCGACCGTGACGCCGGCCGTGATGCCAAAACTCAGGCCGCTGACCCTGAACGGATAGGTCTTGCCGCGATAGACCAGCGTTCCGCGGCCGACGCCACCGCCGACGAGAAGGCCGGCCTTGGCGATCTTGACCCGGACATGACCGGCGGCTTGCGCGAAAGATGGTGTTGCCGGTACCGCGAGCCCGAACGCCAGCAGGAGCATGGCAATCAGGCGGAGCACGCGCACGTGCCGTTCAGGGTTTTGCGGCATCGACCTTCTTCCAGGTCTCATCAGGATCGAACAGTGTGGTGCGCTCGGCGACGGACCCGGTGCGCTTCCCGAGATCCTTTTGGTAGACGGTGCCGGCGTGATTGACGAGGAAGGTCATCACGCCGGAATTGCCGTATTCGGCAGGCCAGGCGATCAGGCCAAAGCCACCGATCATCTTGCCCTTGACGACGTAATTCAACGCGCCACCCGGCGCATCGCGGCCCTGCCCCTTGAGGATGTGGAAGTAGTAGCCGTGATAGGGCGCTGGCCCGACATCGCCGGCTCTGTAGCCCTCCTTGGAGGCCTCGGCCGCCAGCGCACCGAGCGGGCTCGGATCGCTGTCGTCGCGCCAGAACAGGCCGTCCTTCTTGCCGGGTGACGAGACGATGCGCTGGGCATAGACACCTGCGCCTTCGCCGCGGTCCTTGTCGGCATATTCGTTCTGCGCGTCGACATAGGCGAGCGCGGTCTGGATCGCGTCGAGTTCGTTGCGGCCGATGCGGCGGCGAAGCACCTCGATGCGTCCCTCGTCGGTGTCGAACGCCCAGCCGGTTTTGGTGTTGAGCAGCGGAATCGGGAACGGGAAATCATCCGGCCCCAGCATCAGGGTCGCGGTCTTGTTGCCCTCTGCCTTGATGCCGTGCCTGGCGTCGTACATCGACGAGAACCGCGCGCGAATGTCGTTGTCAGCGACCTCGTCGCCGGAGGAGACGATGTCCTCGGCGGCCCTGCCGAGCACCTTCAAAATGTCTTTCGGGCCACTCTTGACCGCGGCCGCGAGCGCGGCGGCGGCGTCCTCCGGCGATTTGTAGGATTCCTGCGCGCGTGCCGGCGTGCCGAACAGTGCGAGCGCCACGATGCCGGGCAGGATCGCACGGTGGAGCGATTTCAGACCGATCATGGCATCACCTCCGCCGGAATCTTCGCGCCGCCGGCAAGCCAGTCGCGGTAGGTGCGGAATGTCAGCCCGAGCTTGTCGTAATAGACACGCAGATATCCGTCGCCGCCGCGGGTCACCGCGTCGGGCCTCACCTGCTCGACCTCCTGCGCCATCACGCCGACATAGGCCTTGTCGCTGCCGATGTAGCTGAAGCGATAATAGCCGAGGCCGTTGCCGAGATGGCCGAGCAGGACGATGTCGTGCTTCAGCGCGATGTCGGAGCGCCGGCCACCACCGCCGCCGCCTCCACGACCTCCTCCGCCGCCGCCACCATGGAAGCCGCCACCGCCGCCACGACCGGCCATGCTCGGACCAGCACCGCCACCGCGCGGCATGCTCGCCATGCTGGCGCTTCCACGCGCCGATGCGGCGGCCGCGGATCGGCCGGAGGACACGTTCATCGCGCCGCCGCGATTGCCACCACCGCCACGGTTGGCGGCAGCACCGCCGGCGGCACGGTTCGCAGCCTTGGCGCGATCTCCGCCGCTCTTGTTGCCAGCCTTATTGCCGGCCTTGGCGCGGTCACCGCCGCCCTTGGCACGATCCTTGGCACGATCACCGGCACCTGCGCGGTCGCCACCGCCCGGTCGATCGCCGCGGTCGCCTGCGCGATCGCCACGATCGCCGGCGCGGTCGCCTGCACGGTCTCCCGGGCCACCCTGATCGGGCCGCAGCACCTGGTTGCCATCACGCCCGCGAAAATCCATCCGGTCCGACGCGCCTGCTCGAACATTGTTGTTGCCGAAGCGCTGCTGGACGTTGGTGTTGTTGTAGCGCACGCCGCCGCGATGCGCCGGATTGTGCTGCCAGCCGGTGTTGATGTTGGTGGTGCGATGGTTGACGTAGACGTTGCGGTTGCCCCAATTGCAGCCGCCGCCCCAGTAATTGCCCCAGCGCCCGATCGCCCAGGCGGTGCCGAAGGCGATTCCGGCCGCGACCACACCTGCGCCGATATAGGACGGATAGCCCCAATAATACGGCGGATATTCCGCATAGGGCCAGGTGCCATAGACCGTGGCCGGATCGTAATACGGCACGTACATCTCCGCGGGATCGGCCTGCTGGATCACGATCGCCTGCTTGCCTTCCTGGGTCTGGACGCTGACCTTCTGCTGCTTGGTGGTGACGAGCTTCTTGTTGTCATAGGCCTTGTTGCGCAGACGCTGGATCGCATCCATCACGTCGGGCTGCTGGGCGAGAAAGGCATCACCGAGCTTCTGGGTCCATTCGAGCTTGTCGCTCATCATCGAAAGCACATCGGCCGTGCTCGCGAGAGCCTTGATGCTGTCGTCCCAGCCCTGCTTGTCGACCTCGGTCTTCAGCGCATCGCCCTTCAGGCTCTTGCGCTCCTTGAGAAAGCGGTCGGCCTGGACCACTTCGAGCGGATAGGTCGAAGCCGCCAGCAAATTGGCGAGCAGTTCGTCGGGGTAGAGCGCGATCGGCGCGACCAGGGCCTCGACTTGCTCGGGCTTGAGAAGTTCGACGGCCGGCGCCGGTGGATTTGTGGGCTGCGCCTGCGTGCTCGGAGCGGCCGGCGTGGTGCTCTGCGCCATTGCCGCGGCGGGAATCCCCACCAACAGCGCAAGCGCTAACAGGCTCCTGCCGCAGCGAAACATCGCACCCTCCATCGGACTTTGCGTCCGCGAGGATCGGGCCGATGCGCCGGCATTTGTTGATCGAGATCAACGAAAGAGGCTTCGCCGGATTGCTGCGGCGCGAGAGCGGCATCCTCGCGAGCCATTATCGGCCGCTACCTGATGATCGGGAGCCTGATCGTGAACAGCGCGCCGCTGGATGGCAGGTTCTCCGCGGCGATCGTGCCGTGATGCGCCTCGACGATGGTCCTGACGATCGCAAGCCCCATGCCCATGCCCTGAGGCTTGGTGGTGAAGAAGGGATCGAAGACCTTTTCAAGTTCACCGGCCGCGATGCCAGAACCGCTATCTGCGATCCTGATCTCGGCATGATTGCCGGCGCGCGCGGTCGACACGCTGACGTCACGAGTTTTCATAGCCTCGTCGGAGACCGACTCGATCGCGTTGATGATCACGTTGAGCACGACCTGCTGGAGCTGCACCGGATCGCCGTTGACGCGCAGATCCGCGAAGGCCGGCACATAGGTCAACGCAATGGACCGCCCGTCTGCGACCGCTTTCACCAGGCCAATCGCTTCCCGCACCGTCTCGTTGAGCTCGACCTCCCTGATCTCAAACGGCATCTTCTTCAGGACGCTGCGCAGCCTGCGGATGACCTCTGATGCCCTGTGATCGTCGCGCCTGATGTCGGCGAGAATCTGCCGGACCTCATTGAGGTCGGGCGAAGACGCCTTGAGCATGAGCTCTGCCGTCTCGGCGTTGGTCAGGATCGCACCGAGCGGTTGGTTCAGCTCATGGGCGATCGACGTCGTCAACTCGCCGACGGCCGAATAGCGATTGGCGTGGGCAAGCTCGGCGAGGCGCTGGCGCGCTTCGACTTCGGCGACCCGGCGACGTTGACGCTCATGGAGCAATCCGCTGATCAGGCCGGTCTGCACTAGGAGGATCGCGGCGATCAGCATCATCTGCCAGCGATAGCGCTCCCAGATACCTGGCTCGCGGAACAGGATTTCGCTGTTCGAAGGCAGCTGGCTTTCGCTGATGCCCCAGCGCTGCAATTCGCGCCAGTCATACTTCGGCGCAGCGAACCCGATCGGCTCGTATTTGATCGCAGTCGGCTTCTCGCCCCCGAGGATACGCATCACCGCATCGACGGTCTTCCGACTCGTCTCCGCCGTCAGCTGCATGGGGCCGCCGACGGTGTTGCCGCCGAAGAAGGGGTCCTGGTAGGAAAATATCGGGGCGTTGGCGATCGCGTGCAGGCTACGCAAGGCGATGTCGCCTTCATAGATAATTCCGGCGGCATCAACCATCATCAGGCCCCAGAACAACACCGTATGTGGCGGAAGTTCCGCCGCGCGCTTGAGGATCTCCTCGAAAGGCAGGTCCGAATACCAAACGAGGTCGATGCGATTCCCCAGCGGCTTCAGCTCGCGCTTCACCTCGTCAATCCAGAATTTCTCGAGCGGCGATGCGCCGATCACCATGGCGACGGTCTTGGTCCCCGGCAAGACGTGGAGAATGTTGTCGAACACAACCTTGAAATCATTGCGAGCTGACACGACGACGTCATTGTCGGTGAGGTCGGAGCGGTTCACCAGCCGTTCCTCGACGACGGCCAACACCATCGGCGTGTCGGGGAACAGCTTTCCGCGGTATCTCTGCGCGAACCGGGCGGCCGGCGCACCGATGCTCAAAACGATGTCGGGCGGCGCTCCCTGGTAGAGCGAACGCAGATACTCGACGAAGGGCGCTTCCGGCCCGGGATTGTTGAAACGCGCCGTGAGCAGCGCGTGCTCCTGGATGTCGAGCGGCCACGGCGATTGCTGCTCGAGCCCGGCCTTGATGCTCCGCGCGTATTCGCTCCAGGGCCGGAACTCGCGGCCGAAGGAATGCAGGATCAGCACGCGCTTGAGCTCGCCGCGCGCGCTGCGCTCGACCGCACCAGCGGTGCCCGGGAGGATGCAGGCAGCAAGCCACAGGCCAAGGCCCAGCCACGCAGCCGGCCGCGGCATGACCGACGCCATGGATCTGCGCCCGCTCATCTGCCTCTCACTGACGGCTTTCTCCGGCCGTTCCGGGCCATAAGTCTAACGGGGAGTGCGTCACTTAAACAGACCCGACAGCGGTCTTCAATGACCGCTGAGCACCAGCGTCTTGATCGGCAGCAGCAGCGCCTGGATGCGCAGCAGCATCGCGTGGACGAGGCCGACGCCGTCGACGACGTGCAAGGCGATAGCCCGGCCGGTACTGGTCTCCTTGGCCGAGATTTCCTCATGATTGCTGGTGTAGGCGTTGACGATGCAACTGCTCCCTGGCGTCACGCCTTCAAGCCCGCCTTTGTAGAGCGGCTCCATGAATGCCAGGATCGTGCCAGGGCGCGTGACATTCTGCGCCTCGATGAGTTGCTCACCGCTCCGGAACTGTCCGGCTGCGATATAGTCCTGCACACTGGTGATGACCATTGGAATGATGACCCACGGCTTCGATATGCAGGTCGCTTCCGCCACCATGCCGACTTGCAATACCTGAGCCTCGATCTGGCCAAAGCCCGCCTGCAACCCCCGCCGGCCCGAGCCCTCCGGAACCAGCACGCCCGCCGGTCGCAACATTTGATTGACCACGTCGCCGACGCGGACCAGGAATTGCTCCACACGCCCGTCGACACCGGCGCGGACAAAAGTCTTGTCCAGATCCACCTGCGCCTCCGCTAGCGCGGCTTCGGCGCTGGCCTTCTCGGCCGGCAGGAGCGTCGACACGCGCAAGGCCGCCGACTGCCGGGAGGCCGTGGCGGCGTCGACCCCGGCCTGCCGCTGACTGACGAGCACCTGCAGCTTTTCTATGTCGCGCTGCGGTACGATGCCGGGATTGCGACGCTGCAAGTCGGATTTGACGTCCAGCTCATCCCTGGCCTGCTGAAGGTTGGCCTTGGCTTCCTCGATCTGCGCGTCAGCCTTGACCACTTCGGATTGCGCAGAGGTCAGGGACGCATCGACCTCGGCGACCTTGCGCCTGGCAGTTTCCAGCGCCGCGCGCTGCTTCGAACTGTCCAGACTGAACAGAACGTCGCCTTTCTTCACGGCCTCGCTGTAGCCGACATTGACTTGCGCGACCCGGCCGGAGCCTTCGGGCAGGATCGGCACCGTACGGTAATAGAGCGTCGCCGACGTCGTCGACGGATGAAAGTAGAAGATCATGGTGATCAAGGACACCGTGAGCATCAGGCAGCCGGTGATGCCCCACCGCAGCTCGTACCAGACCGAAAAGAACGTGATCTCCTTGCCGAACCGCTTGCCCTGGACATAACGGCGGTAGAGATAGTCCGGCACGATCGTCAGGAGCGAGCAGAACATGAGCTCAAACATGGCTGCGCTCCTTCTCCTTTGTGGCGGGCTTTTCGGGCGGCGGTGACCCGGGTTCGGCAACGTCGCCTTCCGCTCCCGGCGTGGCGTCCGCAATCTTCTCGACGGAGCCGGCGATGCTGCGCAGCGGCGTGCCGAAATCGGGCAGATCGATCATCGCCAGCAGCAGGCCCGCTACCCAGAAAATGTGCAGGTGCGTAAAGAGCGAGATGATGCCGAGCACCGCCACGATCTCGAACTGCAGCTTCTGCGATTTGTGCGCCATCCGCTCAGGCAGGCTGTGCAGCCTCCAATAGAGCGTGCCCACCCAGAGCACCGTGCCGATCAGGAAGATGCCCATCACCACCATCAGCGTGTCCACCCCGCTTCCCGGCGCGAGATAGAACGGCAGATGATGCGGCGCCATCGGATGTAGCTGCTCGCTCAATGATCTCTCCCAGCCGTATATACCCAGCCAACGTCGCGCTCGTCCGCCATCGTGTTCAGGCAGGTTGCAGCATTGCTTGATCTGAATCAAGGGAGGGGTCATTGCCCCGCCTAGCCTTCCGCGAGCGGCAATCTAGACATGGGAGCCATCAGCCATGCCCGGCATTGATGATCTGATCCCCAGCGCTACGGAGCTCCGGAAAGAGTCCGCGATCAAGGACGCCGAAAAGGCGGCAGAGTACGTCCGCCTTGCGACCGTCGCCGAGGCGGAAAAGCGCGCATTGATCGAGCGATTGAGCAAGCCTTCCGGCAAGAGTGAGGAAGAGAAGATCAAGCTCGCCGCGGCGATTATCCAGCGTGCCGTGCGAAGCGGGCTGACCGAGGTGCTGGTGTATCGCTTTCCCAATTCGCTCTGCACCGACAAGGGGCGCGCCATCAACCAGATGGAAAGAGGTTGGGAGACCACGCTGACCGGAATCCCCAAGGAGATATTCCAGCTCTGGACCGACCATTTGAAGCCGCGCGGCTATCGCATCGCCTACCAGGTCATCGATTTCCCGGGCGGCATTCCGGGCGATATCGGCGTGACCATTTCATGGGACCACGACGAACGATAGTAGCAGCGAAAGGACCGGCATGGCCAAGGACAAGCCCGCGGAAAAAATGAAGCGCAAGGACTACGAGAATGAGCTCGAAAAGCTCCAGGTCGATCTCTGTCACCTCCAGGAATGGGTCAGGGCCCAGAAACTGAAGGTGATCGTCATCTTCGAGGGCCGCGACGCCGCCGGCAAGGGCGGCACCATCAAGGCATTGACCGAGAAGGTGAGCCCACGCGTATTCCGTGTCTGCGCCCTGCCCGCGCCCTCCGATCGACAGAAATCCCAGCTATTCCTGCAGCGCTATATCGAGCAATTTCCGGCCGGCGGCGAGATCGTGATCTTCGACCGCAGCTGGTACAACCGCGCCGGCGTTGAATATGTCATGGGCTTCTGCTCAGCGGCCGAGCACAAGCGTTTCCTGGAATTGTGTCCGCTGGTCGAGAAATTCGCCGTCGACGCCGGCATCGTCCTGATCAAGCTATGGCTCGAGGTCGGGATGGAGGAGCAGGAGCTTCGCTTCAAGGCGCGTATCGAGGATCCGCTGCGGCAATGGAAGCTGAGCCCGATGGACACCGAGTCGTTCGGGCGCTGGTACGACTATTCCCGCGCGCGCGATCTGATGTTCGAGGCGACCGACACCAAGCATGCGCCGTGGCGGCTGATCCGCTCCGACGACAAGCGGCGCGCACGGCTCAACGTCATCTCGCACATCCTGCAAACGATCCCCTACAAGAAGGTCAAACGCGAGAAGGTCAAGCTGCCGCCGCGCTCCCACAAGGGGCGCTACAACGACCAGGCCAGCCTGCGCGGACTGAAGTTCGTTGAAGAGCGATACTGAAACGTGCGGTGTTGAAACACGAAACGGGCTGCGGTGACGCAGTCCGTTTTGTTGTGAGCCTCGTTCCCCGCCTATTTCAGCCGGATCGTGACGCCGCCGACCGCGGCCGATACTTCCGCGCCGATCTTCGGTCCGCTGAGCTGAAGGATCACGCCATTGCCGTTCTGCAACTGCACGGCACCGGCACCTGCCGCAACCGCACCGCCCGCTCCGCCCGCCGCGTAGGACCCCTCGATCGACTGCGGCCCACTCAGGTTGAGGGCACGGCCGACCAGCTTGGTGGTCGAGGCTCCGATCGTGAAGCCGACGCTCATGCCCGAGACGGTAAAGGGATATTTCTTGCCATGGTAAAGCAGGACACCCTCCCCGCCGCCGACGCCGACGATGAACCCGCCCTTGGTAAAGACGACGGCGACCTGGCCGGTGTCGGCGCGCGAGGGCGTGCTGAAACCGGCGACAGTTACGAGCGAGGTGACCAGGGCAGCGTTGATAGTCAATTTTCTCATGACGTTTTTTCCCTCTGTTATTGCGCGAGCAGCATTGCGAAGTAGCCGAAGATGGTGAGCAGGATGCCCGAGACGGCATAGCCGACCGGAAATCCGATCCAGGGCACGGAGCTCTGGATCTCCACCGCCGCTTCACGGCACGGGCCCGAATGCGATCTGGCACCGGCAACGCCGCCCATCAGCACCGCCGGGTTGATCTTGAAGACGTGGAAGCCGATCGCCCAGACGATGAACGGCGGGATCGTGCAGGCGATGAAGCCGACGATGAAGATCTTCAGGGCAATCGCACCCGTGAGCTGCGACAGCAGCCCGGCGCCGGCGTTGACCCCGACGATCGCGACGAAAACGACGAGGCCGAGATCCTCGAGCACGTTGCGCGCCGCGTTCGGCGTATTGCCGAAGAACCGCAGCCGCGACACGATCGAGGACACGATCACGCCAGAGAGCAGCAGTCCGCCGGCATTACCGAGGCCGACTTTGGCACCGAAGGCCGGGAATTCGATCATACCGATCAGGAAGCCGATGATCATGCCGACCGCCAGCGTCAGCAGATCGGTCGACGTGTTGGTCCGCGCAATGCGACCCCACATGTCACCGAGCTCGCTGACTGCCCCCTTGAGGCCGACCACGGAGACGATGTCCATCCGCTCCAGCTTGGTCTTGAGACCGGCCGGAATCTGCACGCCGCCGCGCTCGACCTTCGTGACCTGCAATTGGCCGGCGATCGCAGTGTCGCGGAAGGACTCGAACGTGCGTCCCACCATCTCCTTGTTGGTGATGAGAATGTCCGCCTGATCCATGGGAATGCCGAGCGTCTTGGCGTCCGCGACCTCCGGGCCGATCAGCCCCATCTTGTCGGTGAGATGCTCGGTCGAGCCGCCAAGGGCGACGATGTCACCCTTTTGCAGCACGAAGTCGGGATCGGCTCCCTGCGGCTCGCCGTTCCGCCCGACGTTGACGATCCGGTATTCCGGATTCATTGCCCGGAATTTTGCGATGCTCACGCCCGCTGTCGTCGGGTTTTCCAGCCGATAGGCACGCAGGCCAAACTGGCGATAGCCGGTCAGGCCGCCGCCCTCGAGATCCTTCACGCCGAATTCCTTCTCGTATTGCCTTGCGGCGGCCTGGGCGTCGACGCCCCACCAGCGCGGCAGATATTTGCAGATCAGGATGATGCCGACGGTGCCCCAGATGTAGGTGATGCCGTAGGACAGCGCGATCATGCCGGACGCTTGCTCGGGCTTCATCCCCTCCGGCAGCTTGACGACGCCCGAGGTGATGGCCTGCTCGGCCGAACCGATTGCCGCCGACATGGTCTGCGAGCCCGCCAGCATGCCGCCGGCGGCGCCAACCGGCAGATCGAATATCTTTGCGCCGAGCACGACCAGAGCGAGGCCGAGGACACTCGACACCAGCGCCAGGATGCAGAACTTCAAGCCGTCGCCTTTCAGGCTGTTGATGAAGGACGGACCGACGCGCAAGCCCACGCCATACATGAAGAGATAGTAGAACAGGCTCTTGGCAAAGTTATTCAGCTCGAGCTTCACGCCGTAGGTCGACGACCACACCGACAGACCGGCACCGACAACGATTGCGCCGGCAACCATGCCGAGGCCATAACCCTTGATGCTGGCCCGACCGATATAGACGGCAAGGCCGACGACGAAGAACAACAGCAGGAACGGGTTCTGCTGCAAGAACGTGAAAAAGCCCTGCATGGTGGTCCCCTCCAAGATTCCGACTAAGATTTATGACGCGGCCTTCAGCTTCGGCTGCGCGCCGGGCTTGGGCCGGCCGAGCTTCGCCAGGGCTTCCGTGCGCACGAGTTTCAAGCCTTCCTTGGCGTCGTAGCCGTGGATCTCCTTCACATCGAGCTTGCGCATGAAGTCGATGGTCTCCTGGGTAATGACCTGGCCCGGCACCATGATCGGGAAGCCTGGCGGGTACGGGATCACGAAATTGGCCGAGACGAGCTCGGGACCGGCCTTCAGCCGCCGATCGATCTCGGGATCGTTGAGGCGAAGGTGCTCGCATCCCGCGGCGTCATAGGCCGCATAGAAGCCGGTACGGATGTCGCCTTCATTGGTCTTGATGCCGGCATCGCCACGGAAGCTCGGGTGGAAGTGCGAGAAGTTCGGCAAATCAGGCACATCCGTCATCAGGCTCTTGACCCGCGCCTCGAAGGTCTGACGCGCATTGGCGCCGCCTTGCGCCAGCCCCCGGTCGACCTCGCCCGCGATCTCGGCCAAGACGCGGACGAGATGCGCGACGTCGCTGCGGGTGTTGTTGATGTTGGACTGGACCAGGACCGAATTGCGCGAAGTCTTGTTGACCTGGATGTTGTACTCGTTGGCCAGAATGCCCTTGAACTGGGTGCCGTCGAAGCCGGCCGTGCCGCACACCAGCGTCATGCGGGTCGGGTCGAGACAAAACTCGTCATCATCCAGGCTCTTGAGCGTATTGGCCCAGTTCACGCCGGCCGCGAGATAGTCGGTGAAGCCGCTCTGGCGGTATTGCGCCGGCACCATGGCGTCGGCGCCGAGGACGCGGAAGTATTTCGAGAGCAGCGGATTGTTGTTGACCGCGTGGCGGATCGCGAACGCGATCTCGATCGCATTGGCGACGAGGCCATAGCCCTCCAGCTCCATCTGCCGACGCGAGATATCGAGGCTGGCGATGAGCTGCTGGTTCGGGCTGGTGGAGGCGTGCGTGAACACGGCCTCCTTGAACTGCTGTTCGACCGTGTGGAATTCGACGTCCTTGACCGACAGCATCGAGCCCTGCCGGATCGCCGACATCGACTTGTGGGTCGAATTGGTCTGGTAGACGCGCAGGCGAATCTGGCGCGGATCGGGAATCAGCCTGGTCTTGAGCAGGACCTCGTCCGTCGGATTCTTGCCGAGCTCGGCCTGCTGCTTCTCATAGGCCGCGACCGACTTCGGATCGTGCATCCACGCCTCGATCTCGTTGGCGGCGCCGAGGCCCGTGCGACGGCGCAGGAACGGCGAGAAGCGCGCAAAGCCGAACCAGGCCTCGTCCCACAGGAAGATCAGGTCCGGCTTGATGGCGAGACATTCCTCCATCACCCGGCGGGTGTTGTAGATGTGGCCGTCGAAGGTGCAGTTGGTGAGGTCGAGCAGCTTGACGCGGTCGAGCCGGCCGTCAGCCTTGGCACTCAACAGCGCCTGCTTGATCGTCTTGAGCGGCACCGCGCCGTACATCGAATATTCCGTCATCGGGAAGGCTTCGACATAGAGCGGCTGGGCGCCGGCGAGCACCATGCCGTAATGGTGAGACTTGTGGCAGTTGCGATCGACGATCGCGATATCGCCCGGCGCGAGCAGCGCCTGCACCGCCATCTTGTTCGAGGTCGAGGTGCCGTTGGTGACGAAGAAGACGCGGTCGGCGCCGAGCGCCCTCGCCGCCTTTTCCTGCGCCTTCTTGATGGTACCGGTCGGCTCCAGCATGCTGTCGAGGCCGCCGGTGGTGGCGCTGCTCTCGGCCAGGAACAGGTTCGGGCCGTAGAACTCGCCCATGTCGCGGATCCAGTCGGACTTGAAGATCGACTTGCCGCGCGCGATCGGCAGCGCGTGGAACGTTCCGATCGGGCGCTGCGCGTATTTCTTGAGATTGTCGAAGAACGGCGTGTCGTAGCGATCCTGGATGCCTTCGAGGATCGACAAATGCAGCTCCAGCAGCTCCTCCACCGAATAGAAGATGCGGCGGACGACGTTGGCCTCGGGATTGCCGGCCAACTCCTCGACATCGCGGTTCGAGATCATGTAGAGGTCGAGCTCGGGCCTGACACGCTTGATGATCTGGGCGAGCCGCAGCGCGGAGGCATCGGATTCGTCCTTGAGGCCAGCCGCGGCCGTCATCGAACGCAAGACCGGCGCATCGTGCCGTGAGCGCAACCCAAAACCCTCGTTGATGATGACGGCCCCGAGGTTGGGATTGAGCATGGTCGCGCAGAAGGCATCTTCGAGATTGCCGACGATGACCGGCTCGTAGATGAAGCCATCCTCCGGACGGCGCAGCTTGCGCCATTCGGCCGCGAGCGCCGGCCATTGGCTGGATGACACACCGGTGACGATCAAGGTCTCGAAATAGGGCCGGCGTGCCTTATGCGTGCCGAAGGTGGGCGACACGAGTTCGGGCGTATCTCCATCGCCATCGTCCTTCGCATTCCAGTCGCCGGCATGCTGGCGGAAGGATCGCGTCGCCAGGGCCTGGGTGATCCGGGTCGCAAGCGACAGCGATGCGGCTGCATCGCCGGCCGAGGCTGCCTCGCGCAGGGCCGCCATCAATTGCAGGCCGGGATAGCCGTGGAATTCTTCCGTCACCGATAGGCTGGCCAGCGCTGCGTCATAGGCCGCGCGATCGCCGCCGCGGGACCAACCCTTTGCGGCCTCGACCAGATCACGCCAGTCGTCGGCCCGCGCGCCGGGACCGGAAAAAAACTGGTCGATGCGCTTCTGCGCGGGCTTTGTGTCCTTGGCCATGCGTCTCTCCCGATCCTTTTGGGGCGAAGGTGATGCGGGATCGTGCTTTCGGCGCCGGTCGCTCCATTGATCCAAGTCAACGGTCGGGCGCATTCTGGTCGCCGAGAACGCTGTCGAGCGAACGCAGCCATTGGCCGCTGTCGGTCTTCTCCCCCAGCCCCTCGGCACGCAGGAGCTCGCGGAGCTGTGCATGCGCGCCGACGATGCAGAGGGTCACCCGGCGTGACGCGAGCTCGTCATGGAGATCGTGCAGCATGCGTGCGCCGGCCAGATCGATATAGGGCGATGCCGAGAGGTCGCAGGCGACCAGATGAATGCCCGGCGAACGCTTGAGCGTTGTCAGGACCGTGTCCAAAATCGTCTCGGCATTGATGTAGAGCAGCGAGGCTTCGGGGCGGAATGCGATGATTCCGACAAGCGGCTCGACGTCCGCATGCCGTGCACTGTCCGAATAGCGCCCGCTACCCGGCAAACGGCCAAGGAATGCAACATTCGGCCGTGACGCCCGCGCCAGCAGCAGGACAATCGACGCGATCGACGCCAGCAGGACGCCCTGGAGGATGCCGAGCAGCAGCACCGCTACCAGCGCAATCGACGCCGCGTAGAAGTCGATCCGGCTGACCTGCCACATCCGCATCAGCGCGCGGAGATCGACCAGCTTGTAGACGGCGGCAAAGACGATGGCCGCGAGCACCGCCTTCGGCAGGTTGGTGAGCACCCCCGTGAAGAACAGCAGACACAGCCCGAGCGTCACGGAGCAGATGACGAGAGCGAGTGGAGTTCGCGCACCGGCACTGTCGTTGACGGCCGATTGCGACAGGCCGCCCGCAACGGGATAGCCGTGGCCGAAGGCGGCGGCGAGATTGGCGGCACCCAGCCCCAAGAACTCCTGACGGACGTCGAGGGGATAGCCGTGCTTGGCGGCAAAGCTCCGGGCCGCCGAGACGCCTTCAATGTAAGCCAGCAGTACGCAGCCGGCGGCGAGCGGAAACAGCTCGTCGAACTCCAAGAGGCCGAAGGCCGGCATCCCCAGCGCCGGCAACCCTTGCGGTATCTTCCCGGTAACGGGCACACCGAGGCCCGGGAAACCGAACACCGTTGCCACCACAATCGCCAGCGCCACGATGGTGATGCCGACGGGCTTGCCCGGCAGGCGCCGTTCGCCGAGCAGCAGCAACAGCAGCGCGACCGCGCCGATCGACAGCACCAGCGGATCGAGATGGCCGAGCTGCCCGATCAGTTTGACGGTGCGATCGAAGAAATTGTGGCCGCCACCGGCGACGCCGAACAGGCTCGGCAACTGGCTCATGATGATGGTGAGCCCCGCGCCGGCCTTGAAGCCGACCAAAATGCTGTCGCTGACGAGGCGGACGAGCACGCTGAGCTTGAACAGCCAGGCGATGAAGCACAGCACGGCAACACCGAACGCCGCGAGACTTGCAATCTGCGCATATTTCACCGCATCGCCACCGGCGAGCGTACCGACGGTTGCTGCGATCATCAGCGAGATCGCCGACGTCGGGCCGATCGCCAATTGCCGCGACGCCCCGAGCAAGGCATAGCCAATGCCGCCGAGCATGTAACCGTAGACGCCGATCTGTGGCTGCAGGCCGGCGAGCGCCGCATAGGCAAGCGACACGGGAATGGCGTAGGCCGCGAGGGTGATACCGGCGATGGCGTCCAAACGCAGCCAGGCGCCACGATAGTGCGCAAGCCAGGTCGCGGGCGGAAAAAGGGAAATCCAGCGCGATCTCCGCTCAGAAGTCGTCATGGGCTGGCCTCGTCGCGCGGGGCTTCACAACGCAGCAGCACGATCAGGAGTGCGATCACGGGGATAACGAGCGCCAGATTCGGGATTTGCTTGGTCGCGAAGGCGCCAACGGCGGCGCCGAGGCCGAATGCGAAGCATAATGTGGCAAAAATGCCGGGAGGTCGTAGCGACCCATGTCCAGAGGCTGCTGCGAACACACCTTCAATCGCCTGCCGTAAATTGCCCGTGATCATCACGGAGCTGTAGACCTCACCCTCGACCCTGGTGAAGACGGCGCTCTGCATGGCGGCGACGAACGAAATGCCAAGCGTTCCCGCAAGATCCGGAAGGCGATTGTGCAGGATGCCGATGGCGATCAGCAGCACGATCTCGATCAGCGTGCTGATCGCGCTGGCGCGGTCGCCGGTCGCGCGGCGCAGCCATGCTGCAACTACGATACCGACCGCAAAAGCGAGGATCGACGGGACAAAGTGGAGCGCCTCACTCCAGTTGCCGATCGAGCCATAGACCCAAAGCAGAACCAGATTGGCCGTCTGTGCGTTCGCCATCACGCCATGGATGATCCAGGCATAGGCGTCGAGATAGCCACCGGCAAACGCCAGCAACAACGCGATTGGCACCGTCTCGTCGCGGCGCATCGACGAAGCAGTGGCGATATCCATCGTACTCATGTCCGAAACGTCGGCTGTCTCAAATCCTGCACGGTCCCATAGGCGACAGCCTGCCGTCAGCGAGGATTGATCTGGATCAAGCTTCGCCCGGTTTCACGAACCAGATTGGCGCGAAATTACTGGAGGGCATGCGCATGGGCACCGTCAGGTGGATTATCTCCACCGCTCCGGAAATCTTCCTGCTGCTGTCGATCGCGCTCGGCACCATTCTCGGCCGCGTCCGGATCCTCGGCTTTTCGATCGGCACCACGGCGTGCACGCTCATCGTGGCCGTCCTGATCGGGCAGCTCGGCACGTTCACATTCCCGGCGTTGCTGAGGGTCATTCTCTTCAGCCTGTTCGTGTTCACGATCGGCTACCGGTCGGGACCGGAGTTCTTTGCTTCGCTGAGCATCCGGACCCTGGCGCAGGTTGCGCTCGCGCTCGTGCTTGGCGGCACCGGCCTCGTTATCGTGCTCATATTTGCCAATGCGTTCGCGCTCGGTCCCGGCACCGCTTCCGGCCTTGCTGCGGGAGCCCTGACGCAATCCTCCGTCATCGGTACGGCGTCCGGTGCGCTGTCCCAACTCGGACTCGCAAAGGACGTGCTCGAGCAACAGGAGGCGAACATCGCCGCCGGCTACGCCGTCACCTACGTGCTTGGCTATATCCTCACCCTCCTGTACGTGCCGTTTGTCGCGCCAAAACTGATGCGGATCGACCTGAAGGCGGAAGCCGCAAAGCTCGAGGCGGAGCTGGCGGGGGGTAACCCGCCACAAACTGAAAATCTGCATTATCGAAAATTCCAGGCTCGCGCCTATCGGGTTTCGACAGCGGCGGGACGGACTGTCGGCACCGTCGAAGGTGAGATCGGCAGCCGTAGCGTGGTCGAGCGGATCGTGCGTCAGGGCGCCGATGTCGAGCCGCATGTCGACACGGTTCTTCAAGCAGGCGACGACGTCGTCATTGCGGGACGAACCGCTGCCCTCGTCGCGGCAAAACCGATCATTGGCGCCGAGATCGACGCCGACGAGATCCTGAAGGCGCTTCCGGGCAACGTGATCGATGTCCTCGTCGATAACCGCAAACTCCATGGCCGCTCCGTCAAGGACGTAGCTGAACGCGTCGGCGACAACGCGCGTGGCGTTTTCCTGCGTAAACTCACGCGGATGGGTCGAGAGGTTCCCCTGAGCGCGGACACCCGCGTCTATGTCGGCGACGTCATGACGCTGGTCGGCAGCACCCGCAACATTGAGCGCGCCGCCGGGAACGTCGGACAAGTCTTGAGCTCAGAAGATCGCACCGACATTGCATTCCTTGCCGCCGGCATCGCCGTGGGCCTGCTCGCGGGTCTTGCGAGCGTCAAGATCGGGTCGGTGCCGTTGACGCTGGGCGGCGGCGGCGGCGCCCTGATTGCAGGGCTCTTCTGCGGCTGGCTGCGGTCGCGGCGGCCGACGATGGGCGCAATGCCGCCTGCGGCGCAGCAAACGCTGAGCGATATCGGGCTGGGCGGCTTCATCGCGGCGATCGGGCTCGGCAACGGCCACGCGGCCTGGGTCGCGATCCAGTCGCACGGCATGCTGCTGGTCGGCATGGGCCTGGTCGTCACGCTGGTGCCGCTGATCGTGACGACCTTGTTTGCCCATCGCGTGCTCCACATGAATCCGGTCATCATCTGCGGCGCGCTGGCTGGCGCCATGACGGTCGACGCCGCCGTGACGGGTGCCTGCGAGGTCGCCGAGAGCCAGACGCCGGTGCTCGGCGTCGCCGTGCCCTACGCCGTCGGCAACGTCGTCCTGACCGTGCTCGGCCCGATCATCGTGGCCAGCACCTTCGCCGGTTGAAGGAGGCGCGCGTGACTCTCCGCCGTGCACCAACCCTTAGGCCAATAGTGGCGGCACTGGTTCTCCTGATCTGCCCGCTCGCTCCGGCGCGCGCCGACGACAATGTTCCCATTCAGGAGGAGGTCTGGGCGCTGCCACTCCCGCTCCCGATGTTTGCCTATGTGGTACGCCCCGTTGGCGATGGTCCTTTCCCGCTCGCGATTATGAACCATGGCGTATCGCTCAAGGCCGTCGATCGCGGCTTCTTTCCGCTGGTGGAATTCCGCGACGCCGCGAAGTGGTTCGCCAAACGCGGCTATTTCGTCGTGGCGCCGGTCGGCACCGGATACGGTGCAGCCGCTATCGACGTTCCCGAGCACGGTCTCTACGGGCCGTTCTTCGCCAAGGTCGGCAACTGCACCAACCCGAACTTCCACGACGCCGGACGTGCGTTGGCGCTGGCCGATCTCTGGATCATCGACTATATGATCGCCGAGAAACGCGTTCTGCCAAAGGACGTCGTCGTCATCGGTCAATCCGCCGGCGGCTGGGCTTCCATTGCGCTGTCGAGCGTGAACCCGCCGCAGGTGAAGGCCATCATCACCTTCGCAGCAGGACGCGGCGGTCGCGTCGACGGCAAGCCCAACAACAACTGCGCACCGGACAGACTGGTCGAAGCGACCGCGGATTTCGGCCGGACCTCGCGGGTGCCGATGTTGTGGTTTTACATCGAAAACGACACGTTCTTCGGCCCAGCCCTGTCGAAGCGGATGCATGCGGCCTTCACGGCCGCGGGCGGCAGGGCCGAGTACCATTTGATGCCGCCGTTCGGCAACGAGGGCCACTTCTTCATCGGCTCACCGGATGCGATCCCGATCTGGTCGCCGCTCGTGAGCAAATTTCTCGATTCGCAAAAATAGAGCCCGGCTCCGGAGACGCGACCCATGCCCAGCGCCCGTGACCATCTCGCAGCCCTTGCCGTCGCCGCCATCGCCGCGACCACGGTATGGCCGGCTCTCGCCGCAGAGGCCGATAAGCCGGCCGAAGTCACGACACGTGGTCAGCGCGAGGCCAAGGACATCACCTATGGCGATTGGCAAAAGCTCTGCTTCAAGCCAGGTGGCGCACCGATGCTGTGCCGGACCTCGATCACGGGTAAGTTTCCGACCGGCCAGATGGCGGTGCGCGTGGACCTGATCGAGCGCGAAGGCGCTCCGACGGCGCGGCTCCAATTGTTCGTTCCTGTTGGCATGTACCTGCAACAGGCGCCCAAATTGACCATCGACCAGGGCACTCCGATCCACGTGCCCTATACCTGGTGCGTCACCAATCTCTGTATTGCGGCCGACGCGGTCACGCCAAAGACCCTCGAGGAGATGGAGTCTGGCAAGACGCTGTCGCTCGAGCTCGTCGATTCGAACCTGCTCGCACTCACGACATCGGTGCCGCTGGCCCAGTTCGCGTCCGCCCACAAGGGCGCACCAGCCAAGACGCTGGAGCAATACGTCGATGAATGAGCTGCCCGTTAATGACTGTTCGGATCGAGCATTCCAAGCCGTTCCGCGATCGAAACGAGTTCCGCGAGCGAATGAACCCGCATCTTCTCCATGACCTGGTGACGATGCGCCTTTATCGTGCGCTCGGTCGTCCCGAGTTGATGGGCGATCTGCTTGTTGATCTTGCCGCGCACGATGAGATCGAACACCTGCCGTTCGCGCTGGGTCAGCGTTGCGAGAGACGCGCGGAACGTGTCGAGCCTGCCGCGTTGGCTGCGCGTAGCGTCCTGCCGCGCCAGCGCGCGCGCAATCGCATCGAGCAGCAGCTCCGACGAGACCGGCTTGGTCAGGACATCCTCTGCTCCCGCCTTGATGGCCCGCACGGTTGTCGGCGTATCGGCGTGACCAGTCAGGAATATGATTGGCAGCGTGGAGCCGGATGCGATCAGGCGGCCTTGCAACTCCGGGCCACTCAACCCTGGTATCCGAACGTCAAGCAGGATGCATCCCGGCTGCGCATCGTCCGGCGATGCATCCAGCAGGTCCTGCGACGACGCGTAGGTCGCGACCTCGTAGCCAGCGAGCTTCAGCCGGCGTTCGATCGCGGTACGAAACGAAGCGTCATCGTCGACCACATGGACAAGGCCAAGCATTTTCCACCTTTCGCCAAGTGGGACGAATATCAAATCTCTCGAAGCGAGGCAGCGCCACCGCCCAATCATTCGATAAGCAAATGATCTGGTTCGCAACGTGAAGCATTTCCCGCCCGGACGAGCTCTTCTCAATGCGCGCAGCAAAGGCAAGCTCTGCCCCTTGGTACAATGGACCTTGGGACAATGGATTGAAAGACAACCTTGGTTCTAAATCGACCTTCGCGGGAGCGGGATAACGCGGCGCTTTCCCTGCGATGAGTATCAGTCTGACAGACCAATTCGGCGATGCTGAGGAGTTGGCCATGTTCGTTCGCATCACGACAGATCCCGCACCGCGTCCCAATTCGCTCCGCGATCTCGGCATGACCAGCGATTCAAATCCGCTCGTCAATTTAAGCGAATTTTCCTACAAAAAAGGCAGCGAAATCTACGGCGAGAAAGAGCCCGCCGAATATGTCTATCAGGTCAAGTCTGGTGCAGTGCGAAGCTACAAGCTGCTGTCGGACGGCCGCAGGCAGATCGGCGCGTTTCATCTAGCCGGCGACATTTTTGGCCTGGAGAACGGCAGCGAGCACCGTTTCACGGCGGAGGCAATCGTCGATACCCATGTGCGCCTCGTCAAGCGGCAAAGCCTCGAAATTGTGGCCGAGAGCGATGCCATGGTCGCGAAAAACCTGCTCAGCATGACCACCAACAATCTCCAGCATGCGGAAGATCACATGCTGCTGCTCGGTCGCAAGACCTCGCTGGAACGGGTCGCGGCATTCCTGCTCGAGATGGACAAGCGATTGACGGCCGCCGGCGTGATCGCGCTGCCGATGTCCCGGCGCGATATCGCCGATTATCTCGGCCTGACGCTGGAGACCGTCTCCCGCGCCCTGTCGCGGCTGCACGAGCTCGGTGTTCTCGGCTTCATCGGCAACACCCAGCGCCAGATCGTGCTGCTGGACCGGGACCGGCTCGCAAGCCTCGACCTGCAGCACTAATCGGGCTCGAAGCCGTGACTTGGCAGTACGGGACGCGGTAGTGTCGGACCGATCGGATGCTCCGCTGCAGGCGCGGACACGAGCCGGGCTGGCACAAACTGCACATCACACCGGCCCCTCTCAATGCTAGCCTCGTTCCATGTCGAACGAGGTCGTATTTCGGGTCGCCGTCGTCGTCTTTGGCGCTTTGCCGGTGGCGTTCGCGGCGCTTGTCCTTTTCATGGGATGAGGTCGTCTCCGATCAGTCCGACGTGGTCGAGCGTCTTGCGCAAGACCTCGAACAGGATCGCGGCTGACCAGCCGAACAGCAGCACGCCGTTCATGGCAGTCAGCGGGCCGATCAGCCGCCATTCGCGCACCGGCGTGATGTCGCCGTAGCCAAGCGTCGTGAAGTTGACGAAGGCGAAATAGAGCAGATCGCCGTCGGGAGCGGCCGCGGCCTGGACGATGTCGTACGTCCAGGCCCACACCAGGATCTCCAGCGCGTGTGCGACCTCCAGCACCGCGGCCGTCGCAACCATCACGCCCATCAGGTGCAATCTCGGTCGGTCGACTTTTCGCAGGCCTGCGCTGCGCGCAATAGCGACGGCAACGACGGTGACCAGCGCGTGAATACCGATATTGACCGCGCTCACCAGCGCACCGACTGCCAGCTGCAATATCATGAGAACCGATCTGGGGATGGCATTTGGCTGGAACGTTTGCTTTCGGTCACGAAGGTTTGGAATCTGACGCGCGGAGCCTCCGCTCAATCCAGGTCAAGGGTGCTGCAAAGTCGCGTCGATCGCGACGTTGCGCACCTCGTCGACCTCGGCCGGCGCGGCGCGCTCGATTCGGATCCAGGCGGCGGCGAGTTCCCAGGCGACGGCAAGAATGATCGGCCCGATGAAGAGGCCGATGATTCCATGCGCCAGCGTTCCGCCGATCACCCCGATCAGGATCACGAGCGTCGGCGTGGTCAACCCGCGTCCCATCACCAGCGGCTTCAAGATATTGTCGAGGACGCCGACGATGACGAGGAATATCGTCAGAGGCAGCGCCGTCATCACGTCCTTGTCCATCCAGATCCAGATGACAACGGGGATGAGCACGATGGCCGCGCCGATCTGCACGATCGAAAGCAGGAGAACGATGATAGCGAGCAGACCCGCGCTCGGAATTGCCGCGAGCTTGAAGCCGATGCCGGCCAACAGCGCCTGGATGATCGCAACCCCGATCACGCCCTGCGACACTGCGCGGATCGTCGCCCCGGAGAGCTCGAGAAAATGCTCGCTCTGTTCCGGCACGATCCGGAACAGGAAACCGCGGATCGCGCCGGCCAGTTGCGGCCCGTACGGGAACAGGATTCCGGCGACCAGCACCGACAGCAGGAACTGGAGCGTGCCGATGCCGGCGCTGCCGGCGAAGGACAGCATGATCCCGGCGATCGGTTTCAGATATGGCGTCACCTCGCGCAGCACGGCACGAACATTGGTATAGGCCAGATTCCAGAAATCGTAGAGTTGCGGTCCGATCAAGGGCCAGCTCTTGATCTGCTCCGGCGCAGCCTGAAGCGCGAGATCGCCGGTGCCGATCTGGCTTGCGATGCTCGTGATTCCCTCGACGGCGCTGAGGCCAAGCCACGCCGCCGGGCCGATGACGATGCCGAGCATCACCAAAGTAAGAATGGCGGCCGCCGTACGAGGGCTGCCGCCGAGCAGTTTGGCGAGCCAGTTGAAGGCCGGATAGAACGCCACCGCCAGCACCGCGCTCCAGGTCAGGATCGGCACGAACGGCTTGATGATCAGGAACGTCCAGATGATCAGCATCGCCAGCAATGCGAGCCGGATCAAAAGCTGGACGACGGCATCGGCGGGCAGAAACTGGCGAGGTGTCTTCACGGTTCGATACCTGTGTCTCGCAGAGCGGCTGTCTCTTCGAGAGTAGCGGCCCTGATCGAGCGGCAGGCTTGATCCAAATCAAATGGTCGGGGGCACGGCGGGTCGGAATTCTGCCCCCAGTACCATGAGCCCTGCCAAAAAAAGCCAGAAGACAACCGGCTGGAAAGGTGTAGGATTCGGCCAAACGGGAGGAGCGGCATGTTTGAAATCACCGGTTTCGACACGGCAGGCGTCGTCAACCTGAAGCGGGAGTCCCTCGCCGCCGCCCTCAAGAAGGCAAGGGAGCTGATCGCGGACGGATGTCGGGACGTCCAGATCGTCGATCCCCAGGGCCGGATTTACACCTCGTTTGAGCAGCAGGCAGCCTAACCGTCTCGCGAAATGAGAGCACGGCGCCCCGGAGCGCGGGGCTCATTTGGCATATCAATTGGTTGCGCGATCGGCTTTCCCACCGGTGGCCTCGGCAATTTCCACTGAGCCGTTTCGCCTCGCTGCGCCGCAGCGATCATTGCTGCGAGCGCGAAACCAACGCTCTTGTCGTGCCCCGTGGAGCCTTCAACTCGCACGAGCCAAGTCGTTGCCAATCGACTCATTTGAGCGCACCCTTTGGCGAGGCGCGCAGACGCCGCGCGGGGAGAGACACATGAAGGAACCGGGCCTGGATGGTCGCCATCGGGACAAGGATGGCGCGATCGGCAAGAAGCACGGCAACACGCTGGTTGGTACATTGCGCAAGATCTACGGCAAGGGTTTTGCGGCCGGCTATCCGGATACGACCCAGCTCAATGAGGTCTTGCATCAGTTGAACGAGACGTCGCTGAGCCAGCTGCGTCGCGATCACGACACCGGGCATTTGGGACACAAGATCGACCACCTCCCGAAGTGACGGACTTCGATCGGGCGAAATTGATGTCGCCAAGACCTGACGGCCGATCCGCAGTGAGCTGGAGCGGTCAGGCTGAGCTATTGGTCCGCCGTCTCACACTTCCCGTTTGAGCCTTCCGAAACCAGGCGCTAGGATGAGCGCTTTTACGGAGGCTCATTTGAAACAGTTCATTATTGCCGCAGCCGTTGCGCTGTTGGCGACAGCGCCCGCGAGATCCCAGGGCTTGGTCGATCCCAGCAAGGTTGCTCCCGAATACCGCGAAGCGGCCGAAAAGCGCCGCGCCGAGCAGATCCGTCAGCGCGAATGCGCCCAGAAGGCGGATCTGGAGAAGGTGCTGCCGCGGGATCGGACCGTCTATCTCAACCACTGCCTGGACGCGATGGCGGCGAAACAATAGCGGGTTGCTGCCGCAATCGACCTTCAGCCTTTCTTCAGACTTTCGGCTCACCGTGGCCGCCGATTTCCATTAGTCATTGTTGTCGGCGCATGAGTTTCGTCCAGGTCCAGTGCACGCGCTGCAAGACGATGTTTCGCGATCGCGCGGGACGGCTACAGGACGGCTATTCCAGGCAATGTCCCGGTTGTGAAGTCGTGTTGTTCTTCGCCGAGGACTCGCAGCACCCCTTCATCAAGCGCGCGATGCGAAACGCGCGAAAAGCCCGCAAGGAACAGCACGAGGCTGCGGCAATCAAGCGTGCTGCCGCGCCGGAACCGCGTGCGGCTCCCCGGTCGCGGTCGTCGATCGGACGGACACGGCTGCAAGAGCGGTCCGAGTAGCGCCCGCGCGGGCCCGTTTACGTCGCCTCGATCCAGATCCCGGCATCGGAATGCGCGCGGATGTGGTTGACGAGGAAGTCCGAAAACACCCTGATCTTGGCCGGCAGCCGGACGCGGTTCTGGTAGGCCACGTTCATCGTCAGCAGCGGCAGTTCCCAGTCGGTCAGCAAGGGCACGAGCTTGCCCGCCGCGATATCGCTCTGCACGATGTAAAGCGGCTGGATCAAAATGCCGAGCCCCGCGCGCGCGGCGCCGCAGATGATCTGGCCATCATTGCTGTCGAGCGTCGGCGCGATGCGAATGGTCTGCGTCGTGCTGCCCTGGCTCAGTCGCAGTGAATAAGGATCGTTGGCGAGGTTGTAGACCAGCATATCGTGGCGCGCGAGATCGGCGGGATGCTCGGGAATACCGTGCGCCGCGAGATAGGATGGCGCCGCCGCCAGCACGCGGCGCATCTGTCCGATGCGACGGATGATGATGTTGGAATCCGGCTCCTGCTCCCGCGTGCGGATGGCGACATCGATACCGGCTTCGATGAAGTCAGGATAGCGATTGGCGGCAATGATCTGGACGTCCAGCTTCGGATAGAGCTTGCGAAACGCCGGCAGCATCGGCGCCATGTAGATCATCGCAAAGGACAGCGAGCTCGTGACGCGCAGCATGCCCTTGGGCGACAGCGCGCGATCGCTGACGGCATCCTCGGCCTCCGCAAGCTCGTTCAGCAATATGCTGCAACGCTGCAGCAGCTCCTGCCCGGCTTCGGTCAGCCACTGCCGGCGCGTGTTGCGCTCGATCAGCCGGACCGCGAGCCGCTCCTCCAGCGCGCTCAGATGCCGGCTCGCCGCGGCGTTCGACATCCGCAAGGTGTCGGCGGCCTTGGAGAGGCTACCGAGCTCGGCCGTCTTGGAAAACACCTCGAGCTGGAGAAGGCGGTCCATTCTTCCTCATAGTGGAAAAGAGACTTACGATTTTTGGACTTTATTTCCGATTTCTGCAAGGCAAAATGGCCGCAATAAACAAGATCGCAGGCGAGGAATTCTGGGAAATGTCGGGTCCGATCAAGCACATCGTGATGTGGCGGCTGCGCGGGGAGACCCAGGCTGAGCGCTTGGCCGCCCGGACCAAGGTCAAAACCCTGTTCGAAGGCCTCAAGGGCCGGATCGACGGCCTCACCCATATCGAAGTTGGCGCCGACATCAGCGATGTCGATTATGCCTGCGACGTGGTCCTCGTCTCCGAGTTTACCGACAGCAGCGCCTTAAAGGCCTACGCCACCCATCCGGAACATCTGCGGGTGCGGGAGGAGTTAGGCGACTTGCGGATCGGGCGCTTCCAGGTCGATTATCCCGTCAAAGAGACCGGCGCATGATCGGTTCGTTCACTTTTGAAAATCTGCCCTGCCGCGTCGTGTTCGGTAGCGGAACGCTGGGCGCGGCCAAGGCCGAGATCGAGCGTCTCGGCGGCAAGCGCGCGCTGGTATTGACGACGCCGCAGCAGGAAGCGCAAGGCGCGAAGCTCGGCGCAGATCTGGGCCCGCTTTATGCCGGCATTTTTGCCGGCGCCACAATGCATACCCCCGTCGAAGTCACCGAGCAGGCGATCATAGCGATGAAGGCCTGCGATGCCGACTGCGTGGTCGCGCTCGGCGGCGGCTCGACGACTGGCCTCGGCAAAGCGCTCGCGTTGCGCACCGGCGTCAACCAGATCTGCATTGCCACCACCTATGCCGGCTCGGAGATGACGCCGATCCTTGGTCAGACCGAAAACGGCCTGAAGACCACGGTGCGCGACACCGCCGTGCTGCCGGAGACCGTGATCTACGACGTCGATTTGACGATGACGCTGCCGGTCGGGCTCACCGCCACTTCCGGCATCAACGCCATCGCGCATGCTGTGGAGGCGCTCTACGCGCGCGACACCAATCCCGTGACCTCGCTGATGGCGGAGGAAGGCATCCGCGCGTTGGCGCGTGCTCTGCCCGCGATTGCCGCCAAGCCTGACGATCGCGCGGCCCGCAGCGATGCGCTCTATGGCGCGTGGCTATGCGGCGTGTGCCTCGGCACCGTCGGCATGGCGCTGCATCACAAGCTCTGCCACACGCTCGGCGGCACGTTTGACCTCCCGCATGCCGAGACGCACACGATCGTGCTGCCGCATGCGCTGGCCTACAACGCACCGGCCGTGCCTGAGGCGATGACGCGCATTGCGCGCGCAATCGGCGCGGCCGATGCAGCGCAGGGTCTCTACGATCTCGCCAAGCGATTGGGTGCCAGGGTCGCGCTGCGCGACATCGGCATGCCCGAGAGCGGCATCGACAAGGCGGCCGATCTCGCCGTCACCAACGCCTACTGGAATCCGCGCCCGCTCGAGCGCAACGCCATCCGCGACCTCATTGCGCGCGCCTGGGCGGGCGAGCCGCCGGTCGCAACCAAAGCGGCGGCCTGATCGCGATGAAGCGCACCCTCATCCAGTCCGCAACGATCATCAGCATGGACGCTTCGATCGGCGATCTCCGTGTTGGCGATTTGCTGGTGGAGAACGGGCGGATCGCCGAGGTGCGCCCCGGCATTGAAGCTGCCGATGCCGAGATCGTCGACGGCCGCGGCCGCATCGTCATCCCGGGGCTCGTCAACGCGCACATGCACACCTGGCAGACGGCGCTGCGCGGGTATGCGGCGAACTGGACGCTGCTCGAATATTTCCGCCGCATGCATGCCGGGCTCGCGACCTTGTTCGCCCCCGACGACATCTACATCGCTACCCTCGTCGGCGCTCTGAACCAGATCAATTGCGGCGCCACCACGCTGGTCGACTGGTGCCACAACAACCCGACGCCCGCCCATACCGACGCCGCCGTGCGCGGCCTGATCGAGAGCGGCATCCGCGCCGCTTTCTTCCACGGCTCGCCAAAACCCGAACCGAAGCCGGGCGAGCCGCACTTCTCGGAAGTCCCGCATCCCCGCCGCGAGGTCGAGCGGCTGCTGGCGGGTCCCTTCGCCGACCGCGACGGCCTGGTCACGCTCGGGCTTGCCATCCTCGGTCCGCATTATTCGACGCTCGACGTGTCCTTGCATGATTTCCGGCTGGCGCGGGAGCTCGGCCTGATCGCTTCGATGCATCAGAGCGGCGGTCCCGCGAAGACACAAGGCGGCTGGGAGAAGCTGATCGAGGCCGGCCTCGTCGGTCCCAACGTCAACATCGTTCATGGCAACGATCTGCCCGACGATCTCCTGCAAAGGCTGATCGATCTCGGCGTCACCTTCTCGGTGACGCCCGAAAACGAGATGATCCAGGGCCATGGCTTTCCCATCACCGGGCGGCTGCTCAAGCGTGGCGTCCGCCCCACCATCGGCATCGACCTGGAATCGGTGCTGGCCGGCGATCTCTTCTCCGCCGCACGTGTCGCGCTGTCGATGCAGCGCGCGCTCGACAACGCCGAGTCGCGCAAGAGCCAGGGCACGATCCCGGCGACCACCACGATCCCGACGCGCGAGGCGCTGGCCTGGATCACGACCGAAGGCGCCCGCATGCTCGGCCGCGAGAGCCAGATCGGCTCGCTGACGCCGGGGAAACTCGCCGATCTCGTGATCATCAATGCCGATGATCTCAACCTCTTTCCGGTCCACGACCCCGTCGCCACCGTGGTGATGCAGACGAGCCTCGCTAACATCGAGGCGGTGATGATCGGAGGCCGCTGGAAGAAGCGGAACGGAAAACTGCTGGTCGACGGTCTCGACCGGAAGAAGGAACTGCTCGCGCAATCCGGCCAGCGGCTGGTGCGGGGCATCGAACAACAAGGGCACGCCGCAGGATAGCGGCCAACGGACAACAAGAAATGACTGACACGAGCAAACAAATCGCCTTCATCGGCATCGGCAAGATGGGTCTGCCGATGTCGCTTCTCGTCGCCAAGGCCGGCTACAGCGTCACCGCCTTCGACCAAAGCGCGGCACGGCTCAACGAGGCGCGCGAGCACGGTATCGCTGTGGCGGGCTCTCCGGCCGAAGCCGTCAACGGCCGCGCCGTGGTCGTCACATCGCTCCCCGATGACGCCGCCTTGCGCGCGGTGATGCTCGGCCCGACCGGACTGATCGGCGCGATGGCGCCGAAGGCGGTGCTGATCGAGACCAGCACGGTCAGCGCCGAAGCCTCGGCCGAAGTCGATGCCGCCGCCCAGGCCCGCGGGATTTCCTATCTGCGGGCGCCGGTCTCCGGCAATGCCAGCATCGTGCATACCGGCGCACTGAGCTGCTTCGTGTCAGGACCGAAGGACGCCTTCGAAAACGCAAAACCGCTGTTTGCGAGTTTTACCCGGGCACAGACCTATCTCGGCGCGAGCGAGGAAGCGCGTTACGCAAAGCTCGCGGTCAATCTCATGATCGCGGTCTCGGCGGCAATGATGGCCGAGAGCCTGGCGCTGGCGCGCAAGGGCGGCATCGGCTGGCAGGACATTTTGAAGGTGCTGGACGAGAGCGCCGTCGCCTCCCCGATGGTGAAATACAAGACCGCGCCGCTGCGCAGCCGTGACTTCGTCTCGAGCTTCTCCTGCAAGCAGATGGCCAAGGATCTCGACCTCATCCTCGGCGCCGGCCATGCCGTCGGCGTGCCGCTGCAGCTCGCAGCCCAGGTGCGCGAGACCTACGGCGCGCTGGTCGCGCAAGGCGACGGCGAGACCGACTTCATCGCGACCGTCAAGCATCTCGAACGCTTGTCCGGCCTTGACGAGCCCAAACTCTGATCGACGGAGGCGAATTTGCGTAACTTCAGCGAGACCAACATCACCGACGCCGTGCTCGAGCGCATCGCCGGCGCAACCGATCCCCGCACCAAGCAGGTCAGCGAAGCGCTGGTGCGTCACCTCCACGCTTTCGCGCGCGAGATCCGGCCGACCCAGAAGGAATGGGAATACGGCATCGACTTCCTGACTCGCACCGGCCACATGTGCGACGACAAGCGCCAGGAGTTCATCCTGCTGTCGGACACGCTCGGCCTCTCCATGCTGGTCGATGCGATCAACCATCCGGTGCCGGAAGGCGCGACCGAGACCACCGTGCTCGGCCCGTTCTTCGTCCAGGCCGCGCCCGAAAAAGAGAACGGCGACGATATCTCGGGCATCATGGAGGGCGATGCCATGATCGTCACCGGCTCGGTCTCGACCGTCGACGGAAGGCCGCTCGCCGGCGCCGTGGTCGACGTCTGGCACTCCGACAATGACGGCTATTACGACGTGCAGCAGCTCGACGAGATCGGCGATCTCGCGATGCGCGCCCGCTTCCACACCGACGCCAATGGCCGCTTCCATTTCTGGTCGATCAAGCCGGCGGCCTATCCGATCCCGCATGACGGCCCGGTCGGCGACATGCTGGAGGCGCAGGGCCGTCACCCCTGGCGTCCGGCGCATGTGCATTTCATGATCTCGGTGCCGGGCTTCGAGCAGCTCGTGACGCATGTGTTCGTCGCCGGCGACAAATATCTCGACTCTGACGTGGTGTTCGGCGTCAAGGACAGCCTGATCCACGATTTCGTGCGCTGCCCGGCCGGCCGTGCGCCGGATGGTCGCATGGTGGATGCCGCCTACTATCACCTCAACTATGATTTCGGCCTGAAGCAGGCCGCAAGCAACGCGCAGGCGGCGTAAGCCGAACGTCGAATCGACGGACTGACAACAGTCCGCGACAAGGACAGACGACAGGGAGAGACGATGGGACCGCGGGTCAGCAGTGCCGCTTTGGCTGAACGCCTCACGGGCGTGATCGGTCCGCGTGCGACCATCGCGCGCGGCGTGCTCGATCAGCATGGCCAGAGCGAATCCTATTATCGCGCCCTGCCCCCCGACATCGTCGTCTATCCCGAGACGACCGCGGAGGTCGCCGAGATCGTCAAGCTCTGCGCCGGCGCTGATATGCCGATCGTGCCGTTCGGCGCCGGCACCTCGCTCGAAGGCAATGCATCCTCGGTCGAAGGCGGCGTCTGCATCGATTTCGCGCGCATGAACAAGGTGCTGACGGTGCACGACAGCGACATGAATGTCGTGGTCCAGCCCGGCATCACCCGCAAACAACTCAATGCGCAGCTCCGCGGCACCGGGTTGTTCTTCCCGATCGACCCCGGCGCGGATGCCTCGATCGGCGGCATGACGTCCACGCGCGCCTCCGGCACGATGGCGGTGCGCTACGGCACCATGAAGGACAATGTCATGGCGCTGGAAGTCGTGCTCGCGGACGGTCGCGTGATCCGCACGGCCCGCCGTGCCCGCAAATCCGCCGCCGGCTACGATCTGACGCGGCTGTTCGTCGGCGCCGAGGGCACGCTTGGCGTCATCACCGAGATCACGCTGAAACTGCATCCGCTGCCGCAGGCGATCTCGGCGGCGGTGTGCAGCTTCGACACCCTGCATAACGCGGTCGATACCGCGATCGGCATCATCCAGGCCGCCATTCCGGTCGCCCGCGTCGAGCTGCTCGACGACGTCATGATGCGCGGCATCAATGCCTATGCAAAGCTCGGCTACCGCGAGGCGCCGACGCTGTTCTTCGAATTCCACGGTTCGGAGAGCGCCGTGGCCGAACAGGCCGAGCTGGCACAGGCGATCGCCGCCGAGCATGGCGGCCGCGGCTTTGAATGGGCCAAGGCGCCGGAGGACCGCAGCCGGCTCTGGCACGCCCGCGACAATACGCTCTATGCCGGCCTGGGCTTGCGGCCCGGCGCGCGCGCCGTCATCACCGATGTCTGCGTGCCGATCTCGCGGCTCGCGGAATGCCTGACCGAGACCCGCCGTGACGCCGACGAGCACGGTTTCACCGCGCCCATCGTCGGCCATGTCGGCGACGGCAATTTCCACATGCTGATCCTGGTCGACCCGGCCAAGCCGGAAGAGATCGACGGCGCCAAGGCGCTGCAGGCCCGCATGGTCGCCCGCGCCATCGCCATGGACGGCACCTGCACCGGCGAGCACGGCATCGGGCTTGGCAAGATCGACTATCTCATCGATGAGCTCGGCGAAGCAGTCGATGTGATGCGGTCGATCAAGGCCGCGCTCGATCCGAACGGATTAATGAATCCCGGCAAGATCTTTGCGGGAGCGCAGCCATGAACGCTTCCGACGAGATCGCAACGCCCCCGCTGCTCGAGCTACGCGGCATCAGCAAAACGTTTCCGGGCGTCAAGGCGCTCGACGACGTCTCCTTTGCGCTCCACGCCGGCGAAGTCCACATGCTGCTCGGCGAGAACGGCGCGGGCAAATCGAGCCTGATGAAGGTTCTTTGCGGCGCCTACCAGGCCGACGCCGGCGAGTTCTTCTACAAGGGCGATAAAGTCACGATCACCTCCACCGCGGACGCGCAAAAACTCGGCATTGCCGTGATCTTCCAGGAGTTCTCGCTCGTCCCCTATCTCGACATCGCCCAGAACATCTTCCTCGGCCGCGAGCCGAAGGGCCGCATTCCCGGCACCATCGACCGCCGCAAGATCCTGGCCGACGCAAAACGCCTGCTCGACACGATCGGCTTCGACATCGATCCGTCCGTCGTCGTCAACACGCTCGGCGTCGCCCAGCAGCAGATGGTCGAGATCGCCAAGGCCATCAGCCAGAATGCGCGCATCCTGGTCATGGACGAACCGACCGCCGCACTGTCCGACCGCGAGACCGAGCTGCTGTTCGCGCTGATCGCGCGGCTGAAGGCCGACGGCGTCTCCATCGTCTACATCTCGCACCGCATGGCCGAGGTATTCGCACTCGGCGACCGCATCACGGTCTTGCGCGACGGCCGCCGCATCGACGGCGTTCGCCCGGCAGATGTCACGCCCGACCAGCTCGTCCGCATGATGGTCGGCCGCACCGTCGACATGACCTACCCGCGCAATTTCGCCGATAAGCCCGGCGAGCTGCTGCTGCAGGTCAAGGGCCTGACTTCGCCAACCGGGATCTCAGATATCAATATCGAGGTACGCCGCGGCGAGATCGTGGGGCTCTGCGGCCTGGTCGGATCCGGCCGCAGCGAGGTGGCGCGCGCCATCTTCGGCGCCGATCAGGTCACCTCCGGCGAGATCGTGTTCGACGGCAAGCCGATCTCTGGCGAGCCTGACATTGCGGCCCGCCGCGGCATCGCGCTGATCCCGGAGAGCCGCAAAAGCGAAGGCCTCGCGCTGCTGCGTTCGGTCGGCGACAATCTCGTGGTCTCGGCGCTGCGAAAACTGTTTCCGAGCGGGCTGTTCGATCCGCGCAGCGGCCAGCGCACCGCCGACGGCCTGATCCGGCAGCTCCGCATCGCGACGCCAAGCGCACGCCAGACCGTGGGGCTGCTGTCCGGCGGCAACCAGCAGAAGGTCGTGATCGGCAAATGGCTGGCGGCCGGCGCAAAACTCTTCATTTTCGACGAGCCGACGCGCGGCATCGATGTCGGCGCCAAATCCGAGATCTTTGCGCTGATCGACCGGCTGGTCGCCGAAGGCGCGGCCGCGCTGATGATCTCGTCCGAGCAGGTCGAGATCTGCCATGTCTGCGACCGCGCCTATGTGATGCGCGAGGGCCGCGTCGCCGGGCATTTGGCACGCAACGAGCTGACCGAGGAGAACATCGTGCGTTTGGGGATGCATCATGCGTGAGGCCGCTGTCGTATCACAACCCAATCCGCTGCAGCGCATTCCCGGCGTCGCCATCGTGCTCGGCGTCCTGATCGTGCTGTTCGGCGCGATCGCGCCCGGATTCCTCTCGGCGGCCAACCTGTCCAACGTGCTGGTGCAGTCGACCATCCTGACCATGCTGGCGCTGCCGATGACGCTGATCATCATGACGGAGGGGCTGGACCTCTCGATGGGCGCGGTGCTGACACTGACCTCGCTCTGCGTCGCAATCGTCTCGCTCGCGACCCAATCGATGCTGCTTGGGCTGGGCGCAGGCGTGCTGGTCGGCGCGGCCTTCGGCATCGTCAACGGCTGGCTGGTCGCGATAACAGGCATCCCGCCCTTCGTGGCGACGCTCGGCACCCTCGGCATGGCGCAGGGCCTGTCGCTGATCGTCTCCGACGGCCAGAGCGTGGTCGGCATCCCCCATAGCGTCCGCGACATCTATTCGGCCACGCTGCTCGGCATTCCCGTGCCGGTCGTGATCGCGCTCGTGACCTACGCGGCCTTTCACGGCCTGCTCTATCACACCCGCTTCGGCAGCTATGTGTTCGCGCTCGGCGGCAATCGCGAGGCGCTGCGCTATGCCGGCCTCTCGCCCAACAAGCTCCTGATCGCGGTCTACGCGATCGGCGGCACTATGGCAGGCATCGCGGGTCTGCTGATGACCGCCCGCATGAATTCTGGCCACCCGACTGCGGGCCTTGGCCTCGAATTCGATGCGATCGCGGCGGTCGCGGTCGGCGGCACCTCGTTCGAGCGCGGCAATGGCTGGCTGCTCGGCACCCTGCTCGGTGTCCTATCCGTCGGCGTGCTGCGCAACGGGCTGAATTTGATCTCGCTGCCGTCCTCGGTGCAGGTCGCAAGCGTCGGCGTTCTCGTCATCGTCGCGCTGTTCCTCGACGGCCTGCGGAGCCGGTCATGACCGACATCACCAAGGAAGCCCTGTCGCCGCCACGCTCGTTCCTGTCGCAGGACGCGATCCAGCTGTTCTATCGCCTGCTCGCAGTTTTCCTGATCTGCGCCGTGCTGGCTGTGCTGAACGATTCCTTCCTCAGCCTCGGCAACATCCTCAACGTCCTGCGCCAGGCGAGCCTCACTTTCTTCATCGCCTCGGGCCTGACGCTGGTGGTGCTCACCGCCGGCCTCGATCTCTCGGTCGGCGCCAACGTCGCGCTGTCCGCCTGCGTCGCCGGCACGGTGATCCACACCACCGGCTCGCCGGCGCTCGGCATCCTGACGGGGCTTGCCTGCGGCGGCATCGTCGGCCTCCTCAACGGCATCATGGTGACGGCGCTGCGCATCCCCTCCTTCATCGCCACCTACGGCATGCTCTGGGTGCTGAACGGACTCACTTACTGGTACATGGCCGGCGAGACGCTGCATGGCTTCCCGGCAGGCTTCCGCCAGATCGGCAGCGGTTATCTGTTCGGGCTGCCGATCCCGGTCTATCTGCTGCTGGTGTTCCTCGGGATCGGAACGCTGTTTGCCCAGCGCACGATCTGGGGCCAGGAGATCTATGCGATCGGCGCCAATCCGGTCGCGGCCCGTCTCTCCGGCATTCCGGTGACGCGGCGGCTGCTGCTGGTCTACGCCGTCTCGGGCACGATGGCCGGGCTCGCCTCGATCATCTTCCTGTCCCGGCTCAACTCCGCCGAGGCCGACATCGGCGAAAGCCTGACCTTGCCGGCGATCGCGGCCGTGCTGATCGGCGGCACCTCGTTGTTCGGCGGCGTCGGCACCGTGTTCGGCACCTTCATCGGTGCGCTGATCCTGACGCTGGTGCTGAACGGCATGAACCTGCTCGCGGTCAGCGCCAATTGGCAGCCGCTGGTGACCGGCATCATCGTCATTCTCGCGGTCTGGCTCGACATGAAGACCCGCCGCCGCGCGCAATGAGTTTCTAGGCAATCCAACAAACCAAAATGGGGATGGAGACGACATGAAACAGAAACTGGGCTATCTCGCACTGCCGCTGGTGATGGCGGCTGCGTTCACGACGCAGGCGCGCGCCGACGGCGAGACCATCGCGGTGTTCACCAAGAACCAGACCAACCCGTTCTTCCAGACGGTGCGGGTCGGCGCCGACAACATGGCGAAGACCCTGAACGCCAAGACGCTGCAGTACATTCCGACCAAGCCGGACTCGATCCCCGAGCAGCTCAGCCAGATCGAGGACGTCGTGGTGAAGAAGCCGAGCGCGATCGTGTTCACGCCGGTCGACTACAAGGCGATGGTGCCGGGCGTCGAGAAGATCAACGACGCCAAGATTCCCGTCGTCAACATCACCGACCGCTCCGCCGGCGGCAAGTTCCTCTCTTTCGTCGGCGCCGACGATTACAGCCTCGGGCTCGAGACCGCGCGCTTCCTGCTCAAGACGCTCAGTGGCAAGGGCAACATCGTCATCATCGAGGGCGTCAAGGGCTCGCTGACCAATGTCGATCGCGTCCGCGGCTTCAACGATGCGCTGAAGGAAAATCCGGGCGCCAAGCTGCTGGCTTCGCAGCCCGGCAACTACCAGCGGCTGCAGGCGCTCCAGGTCATGGAAAACCTGATGCAGTCGAATGCGCAGATCGACGGCGTGCTCGCCGCCAACGACGCCATGGCGGTCGGCGCCATCGAGGCGCTCGACGGCGCCAACCGCAAGGCCCAGGTGATCGGCATCAACGGCACCAAGGAAGCCATCGACGCCATCAAGTCCGGCAAGCTGCTCGCAAGCGGCGACTACAACGGATTTTTCCAGGGCTGCCTCGGCACCATGATGGCGATCCGCAGCTTGCGCAACCAGCCGATCATCGCTGAGATCGTGCTGAAGCCGACCGTCATCACCAAGGACAACTACCAGCCGTTCGACCAGCCGCTCGAGCAGCGCACCTGCCCGACCTTCGAGGAAGCCAGCAAGCTCGGCGCGAAGTAGACGCGGCCATCCTTCGAGACGCCCGCCGTTGGCGGGCCCTCAGGATGAGGACCGAGTGTGCGGCCGCAGTTTTGACGAGCACCAATGCCGCTGAGCCTCATCCTGAGGAGACCGCGAAGCGGTCGTCTCGAAGGACGAGGCGCGCATTCAGGTCATGCGAAATGCCATATGTGATTACCCTGCAGAACTCCCGGAGACATCATGCTGTTTGCCATCCATGCCATCGACCGCGCTGACGCACTGCCGACACGGCTTGCCAATTACGATGCCCACAAGGCCTTCCTCGGCGACACCTCGCGCTTCGGCGTCAAGATCGTGATGTCGGGACCGCTGGTCGCGGACGACGGCACCACCATGATCGGCAGCCTGTTCCTGATCGAGGCCCCCGGCCGTGCCGAGGTCGAGGCCTTCAATCACGCCGATCCGTTCGCCGCGGCCGGCATCTGGGAGAAGGTCACGATCACGGGGTTCCTGCGGCGGCAAGGCTGACGCGAAAAGGCTGACCGATCACGCTGACAGACAAGGCTGACCAATCCGGTTCGCCTCCCGCCGAACGCGAAAAACCCCAGCGCTTTTGGGCACTGGGGCGTTTCAAGGAAAATGGATTGGTAAGGCAATGACGCATCTATAGCAGTCCTCTCCGCGGCAGCTTGTGAACTGGTTCACATATGAGGCGCGGAGTAATTGGACGATTTGTCACACCCTGCGCGGCTAGCTCCGCCGCGGCTTCCTCGGAAACAGGCGATCGCGGATGTAGCGCGAGGTTGCGGTCAGGCGGATACCGCGCGGCTTCTGCCAGGCGGCGCGGTCGAGCTCCTTCTTGTCGCCGATCGCCAGGCGTCCCCTGGCGTTCTTGGCGATGAAGATGGCGTCGCTCATCTTGCGCCCGGAACGCTTGTTCTTGGCCGTCACTTCCTTCCAAAGGCTGATCCGGCCGAGCTTCAGCTTGGGCAATTCCTCCTTGATCTCGCGGCGCAGGCAATCCTTGTCGGACTCGCGCGCGCGCTTGCGGCCGCCCGGGAACATCCACAGACCGTCCACCCGTCTTCTGACCAACAGAACCTTGCCGCGCCTGGCGGCAACCAGCTTGGAAGACTTCGCCATACCTGTCGCAAACCGAGAAAAGAATCGAAGCCATCGTAACTTGTCTATTTCATTAGACAAGTTCGGCAACCTCCCCGGATACCGTCGGCTTCCATCGTTGTCCACACGCATGCGAGGTGCGGCAAATGTCCGGGACAGCCCAGACGGCTGATCGCATAGGGCATTTTGCACGATCTGAGCGCGCGCCTCGTCCTTCGAGACGACCGCTTCGCGGTCTCCTCAGGATGAGGCTAACCGGTATCGGTTCTCGTCAAAACGACGGCCGCACACTCGGTCCTCATCCTGAGGGCCCGCCAACGGCGGGCGTCTCGAAGGATGGCCACAGGGGATTCGCTCACATACCTGGAGCTCGCCGGCTAGCTAGTCTCGTCGGCTACCGGGATCGCATTCGGCTTTGCAGCCGCGGCTCGGTCCTCGGTCCGGATCCACGCTGCCGCCATCTCCCACGCCACCGACAGGATGATCGGCCCGATGAACAGGCCGACGATGCCGTGGGCGAGCGTTCCACCGATCACGCCGACGAAGATCACGATGGTCGGCGTATTGAGGCCACGCCCCATGACCAGCGGCTTCAACATGGTGTCGAGGAAGCCGACAATGACGAGGAATACAGTGAGCACCAGCGCCGTGGTGACGTCCTTGGCGGTCCAGATCCAGATGATCACCGGCAGCAGCACCAGGAACGCGCCGATCTGCACGATCGACAGCACCAGCACGATGAAGGCGAGCAGGCCGGCACTCGGCACGGCCGCGAGCTTGAAACCGATGCCGGCAAGCAGCGCCTGCACGATGGCGACGCCGATCACGCCCTGCGCCACGGCGCGGATGGTGGCGCCGCCGAGTTCGAGAAAATGCTCGCTCTGCTCGGGCACGATGCGAAACAGGAAACCGCGCCCGGCCGCGACCAGGCGCGGCCCGTGCGGAAACAGGAATCCCGCCACGAACACCGAGACCAGAAACTGGAGCGTTCCAAGGCTGGCATCGCCCGCGAGCGACAACAGTGGTCCCGCCAGCGGCTGGAGATAGGGCGCGACCTCGCGCAGCACCGCTCGGATATTCTTGTAAGCCTGATCCCACAATTCGAACAGCGTCGGGCCGATCACCGGCCATGACTTGATCGACTCCGGCGCCGTCTGGAGTGCGAGGTCGCCGGTGCTGAGCTGGTGCGCGAGCTCCCTGCCCCCGTCCACGGCACTCACGCCGAGCCAGGTGGCCGGGCCGAGCACGATGCCGAGCGTGATCAGGGTGAGGATCGCCGCCGCGGTCCTGGGCCGGCCGCCGAGGATCTTGGCGACCCAGCTGAAGGCCGGATAGAACGCGACCGCGAGCACGCCGCTCCAGGCCAGGATCGGGATGAACGGCCGGATGATGTAGAGCGTCCAGAGGATCAGCAGCGCCAGCAGGCCGAGGCGGATCACGAGCTGGATGACGTCCTCGCCCGTCAGGAGCTGACGCAGACTTTTCACAGGCACGGCTTTCCTTAGCGGCTCAACGCGGGTTCCGGCACTTGCGCGGGCTAGGGTTATTGCCAGCCAAGCGCCGGGCGTCAAGACGACCGGGCGGCCGCCCGGCCCGCCGGGGGCCGGCCGCGTCGTGCTTCAAGATGAAACAGCTGTGACGAAGGCGCCCGAACGCTGGCCCTCAGAAGTGATAGTTCACGCCCACTGTGCCAGTCTGGATGTTCAGCTTCACATTGGCGGGCGAGGCCACCAGATTGCCCGTCGTCACCGGCTGCTCATTGATGGCGGCAAAGCCCATGTAGTTGTATTCGGCCTTAACCGACCAGTTCGGCATGAACATCCATTCGACGCCACCGCCGGCGAGCCAGCCGGTGCGGTTGAAGCTGCCATTGGCCGAACCGGCGAGCGCGCCGGCCAGGCCGTTGTTGGCGCTGTATCTGTCGCGGGTGAAAGCCGCCCCGCCCTTGGCGTAGAGCAGCACGCGGTCGAAGGCGACGCCGAAGCGCCCGGCGACCGTCGCGATATAGTCGTTCTTGAGCGACAGGTTGAAGCCGGCGCCGCCCCCGAACGGGCCGCCGGCATTGAGCGTGACGCTGGACCAGGCGCCGGTGCCCTCGAGGCCGACCACGAAATTGCTGATCTGGTAATTGCCGCCGATCTGGCCGCCGACCACGCCACCGCTGGCCGTCACCGAGCTCCAGCCCGCCGCCGGGTTGGTCGGGTCCATGCCGCTCCACTTGCTCCAGGCGCCGCCGCCATGGGCGCCGATATAGAATCCGGTCCAGGTGAAGACAGGGGCCGGTACGATCGGCGCCTTCACCACCGGCGCGGGTTCGATGATATCAGCCGCAAAGGCCGGCGTTGCCAGCGACAACAGCGCAGCCGTCAAAATCAGTTTCTTGCCCATGATCTCATCCCCAAATGACTTTCGCCCTTCCCGACCGGGGCGATGGGTGAAATCTAGCTGTCCGATCAAAGGGGCGCTTGGACCGACCGGCGGCGCGATTTGGACTGACCGGCGCTGCGAAGACCGGGAAAATCCTGCAATATTCGCGACGAGAGCCCAGTTTGGCTAACGGTGATTAACCGGATTTTCGCCGGCCGGTTTACGCCGATGCAAAGGCCCGCACCTAGGCTTTGCGTCGAGGTCCCAAACAGAATTGCGGTGCAATGGCCAACTCTCTCTGGACGATCGAAGAATTCACCTGCCCCGGTTGCAGCATGAACTACACCGCGACAAGGGAAGAGCATGCCGAGCCGCATTCAGGCCACTTCAAATGCAACATCTGTAGCGGCGTGGTGCACTCCTGGTCGGGGAAGCATCATTTCTTCGGCTGGTCCGCGGTGAAGACCAAGCCAGCGGTATTTGGACGGCGATGGGCGGGAGTTGGGTGGTAGGCTCGCGCGGCTGGCAAGTTGGCCGAGCCTGATGGCAACGATCGCCCCGGCATTCGCGCGGCCAGTACTAAGCCGTGTACGTATAAGCCCGGCGGCATCGTGTAGCTGGCGACTACGTCCGCTTTGCTCCTATAGCGACCGAAATGCCGCGACAGCGCAGTATCTTGCGATGGGCCAACTCCCAGACATCAAACCAGGGTGCGGAGTAAATTTGCCGCAACTCTCAGGTCGGCCGTTTCGAAGCCTTCCGTGAAGCGACCGTATGATCGCTGGAGTAACGCTCTGGCGCCTATCCGATCTCCCGTACCAGCCATCAGCACAGCCAGATCGGTGGCAGTCCTTAGTTCCCAGGAACCAGCGTGCTGTTCGCGGGCCAAGTCGAGCGATTGCTGAAAGCAGGTTTGTACGTCTTCGTGGCGCGATGTCGGAATGGCGCCAAGGAGTCTGCCTTTCAAGCGCATTAGCTCGGGCATTTGAAAGAACTCACCACTCGCGTTGACCCGCTTGATCGCCGCGTTGACGAGAATGATGCCCTCACTAGCCTGCCCAAGTGAAAGCAGGCCAAGCGCGAGTTCCATATTGAATTCGGTCGTGAGCAGCTCATGACGTGCGGCGTGGATGGGCTTCAGCCCTGCCCGCAAATCATCGACGCCCTGCCGCACATCTCCTCGGCGGATCGTTAGCTCGGCCTTGCGGCACCGCCCGATCGCCATCAGCGGGCCCATGGCGTTTGCTTCAGCGAGCGAATAGGAGCGATCGACATAGTGCTGGGCGGCATCGAGATCGCCGCGCCAGAGGAAGACCGTCCCCGCACCGGCCAGCACGAGGGCCAGCGCAGCCGAATGTCCTGTGTCTTCAGAGGCCTTGACCGCCTCGCGTGCGCGATCCGCTGCCTGATCGGGATAGCCGTGAAGCCAGAGCGTCCGCGCCAAAGCGACAATCGACCGGTAATGCGGATCGTAGCCCAGCAGAACCGAGCCTTGCTGCGTGTGTGACAGGATGCCGATCAGGAATTCGAGTTCACGGCGCGAACCGGCGAGATCGCCTGCGAACTGCAAGGCCATGCCGAGCTCTGAATGAGCGAGCGCGCGGATCGCAAGGTCGCCGGACCTCTCGGCAAGAGCGTGGCAACGCCGCGCGTAGTCGACCAAGATTCTGAAATGGGCACTGCGGCCGTGGAAGATGTATTGCATGTTGAGCAATCCAGCCTCATAGGCCGTATCGCCCCGCGCCTCAGCAATGGCGAGACTCCTGTCGAGCGCGTCATTGACGGCGTCGCTCTCGCCGTACATCTGCGACGAAGAGACCCCCAGGCCTGCCTGGAGACGCATCTCATCGGAGCTTCCGACGGCGTCGGCATCGAGCGCGATCAAAGCGCGCTGAGACCAGCGGTGACACTCCGCCAACAGGGACATCGCCAGGAAGACGTCGACAGCCGCCGCTGCGAGCTGAATGCCGAGCTTGGCATCTCCGTCCTCGCCGAAACACCAGTCGAGCGCGGCGCGGACATTGTTCATGCCGCCGAAATGCGAGGCCCGCTCCGCCCCCGTCGAGAAGATGGCCCAATCGCGTCCGCGCTGCTCCAGCCAATCCCGGTAGTAGGCCGCGTGCCGGACGGCGAGGTCACGCGCTTCGTCGTCGGCGATCTGAATGTCGCGGGCATACGCGCGCGTGGTATCGAGGAGCCGATAGCTCATCACGATCCCGACCGGGCGGGTCGCGATCATCGACTTCGCGATGAGGCTGTCGATCGCGCCGAGGATATCCCTTTCGCCCACGTCCCGTCCGCAAACGGCAGTGACCGCGTCGAGCGTGAAGTGCCCGACGAAGACAGCCAGCCTGCGGAGAACGATCCGCTCCAGGTCGGAGAGAAGACCAAAACTCCAGTCCAGCGTTGCGTGCAGCGTCCTCTGCCGGGGCGGAGCGCTCCTCGACCCGAGCCAGGAGAGCGCAAGCCGCTGGTCCAGCAATTCTGCCGTTCCATGCACCCCGTAGCTCTCGACGCGGCGGGCCGCGAGTTCGATGGCCAGCGCCACACCGTCAAGCCTGCGGCACATGCTGGCGACGACCGGCGCCTCATCGTCGCTGAAATCCAGCTGCGCGCCGCTCGCGCGAGCCCGCTCGACGAAGAGCTGGACCGCCGGAAATGTCCGGACGATTTCGGCCGTCAGCTCCGTGCCGTCGGGCGGACAGGCCAGCGTGTCCAACCGGTACACGTTCTCTCCATCCGTTTGCAGCGCTTCACGACTCGTCGCCAGAATGTGGATATTGGGTGCGGCCGTGAACACAGAGGATGCAAACGCAGCGACGGGCTCGACCAGATGTTCGCAGGTGTCGAGAATCAGCAATATCCGCTTGTCCCTCAGGTAAGCGGCAATGCTGGGTGTCGCGTCGCTGGATTGCACCGACAGGCCAAGCAGCGATGCCACCACCGTTCCCACCAAGGTTGGGTCGCTGACCATGCTGAGATCCACGAACAATAGTGCACCATCAAAACTCTTCATCAGACGGTGCCCAACCGCAATCGCGAGCGTCGTCTTGCCGACGCCACCGGCGCCTACGATAGTCACGAAACGTGTTGCCATCAGCCGCGCCGGTATCTCCTCGATCTCGACCTCGCGATCGATCATCGGCAGGCGCACCGGCAAATTGGCCTGCTGAAAAGAAGGCGCATCGCTCGCGCGTGGCGGTTGATCGGATGAACGGGCTGTCTGCGCGACGAACGTATAACCGCGCCCGGACGAAGTCACGATGTAGCGATTGCCTTCGCTGCCCTCACGGAGCGCCTTGCGAAGGTTGGTGATGTGAAAACGCAGGGCGCCCTCTTCAACCACCAGACCCGGCCATACCTGCCGTAGCAACTCGGCCTTGCTGATCAGCTCGTTGGGGCGCGACAGCAGCGCCACCAGGAGATCGTAGGCCCGTCCCCCGAGCTCGACCGGCTCACTGTTTCTGGTCAGCACGCGCTCGGTCAGATTGAGACGGAAAGGACCAAACGACACAATCTCCGTGTTCTGCACTGTCGACATCGATTGGCGCTGTTCTTGATGTGCCGCGGAGATTCGGGCGATTACGAAAAGGTTGGCGTCTTGGGGATCGTGATATCCGATCCAGGGAACAAAAAAAAGGCGCCTGCGGCGCCATGGCGGACACGACCGCCTTCACCCAAGCGAGCTCGCGTCACTTTCGCCTTGAAAGCCAAGAACTTGTGGAATCACCAACGACTACATTAGCGCCGTTCGGCCGGGACGGGCGGACTGACGAAGACCACCGCTCATAACAAAAACTCGCAGCGCCCTAACGCCTGGCCTACCGGCCGCAGGTGGAGCCCAGTCAGCCCGCTTTTTGCGAGTCTCGCGCCGCGCCGCGACGGCTAACGATCCATAACAATCGATAACGAGCAAATTCAGATCGTCCGCACCAAAGTATGTGCAGGACGAACGGCCGATCGATCTGCGACAGCGTCACGCGGGTCACAACAGGGGGTCGTGACGTCTCGCAGACAGCAACGGCGCACAACGCAACGAGGAGACCGAGCCATGACCAGCAACCAGATCGTCGATTCCAGCTTCACCGCCATCATCAACGCGCCGATCGCCCGGATCGACATTCCGACATGGTGCTTCAACCTGTCCGAGCGCGATTATCAGGGCTGTTCGCCGGCCCACATTGCCGCCGGCTTCACGACGGCGCCGGACGGCAAGCGGATGTCGATCAACGTCGAGACCATCGGTGGCAGCCTGATGGTGCAGCACTACGTCGAGACCCTCGGCGAGAAGGATCACCTGATCCTCGATTCAACCTCCGACGTGTTCACGCCGACCGGACGCACGACCATTCACGTGACCTGGGAGCTGAGCGTCAAGGAGATCGAACCCGGCAAGTGTGAGTTCACCAACCGCGTCCGCTCGCACGCCACCGACGAGTTCATGGCGTTCATCGGCAAGCAGGGCATCCCGTTCGACCTGTTCCGCGCCCAGCGCCAGCCCGCCTCGATCGCGCACAATCAGAGCGAAACGCCGGAGTTCGCGGCCAGCATCGAGCGCGCCGCGCTCAGGAACAACTGACACGGCCGCGCCGTCACAACGGAGACTCCCATGACACATCTTTCGTACGACAAAAACGACACCGCCCTTCTGGTGATCGATCCCTACAACGACTTCATCTCGGAAGGTGGCAAGATCTGGCCCCGGATCAAGGCGGTGGCCGAAGCCAACAATTGCGTTCCGCACATGCAGCAGGTGCTGCATGCCGCGCGCACCGGAGAGTTTCGGGTGTTCTATGCCATGCATCACCGCTATCGCGCCGGCGACTATGAGTCCTGGAAATACGTGGCCCCGATCCAGCGCAAAGCCTGGAACGGCCGGACGTTCGAGTTCGGCAGCTGGGGCGGCGAGTTCCGCGCCGAGTTCGTGCCGGAGCCGGGCGAGATCGTCGCCAGCGAACACTGGTGCTCCAGCGGCTTCGCCAACACCGACCTGGATCTCCAGCTCAAACGCCACGGCATCCAGCGGCTCATCGTCATCGGGATGATCGCGCACACCTGCATCGAGGCGACCGTCCGTTTTGCCGCCGAGCTTGGCTACGACGTCACGGTCATCAGGGATGCCGTCGCCGATTACTCCGAGGAGATGATGCACGCCGCGCTCGATATCAACATGCCGAACTACGCCAGCGCGATCGTGACGACCACCGAGGTCGTTAGGGCCTTCTCGGATAGTACTTTCGCAGCGACAGCTGACGAGTTGGCCGATTGATGGACCGGATCGGCGCCTCCGGGCGCCGGTCCCGTGCAGCGGACTTCGCTAAGACATTCTGGAGCAAGGCAGCCAGGGAGTGTTGATCATGAAGCGTCGAGATTTTCTGAAGGTCTTGGCCTCAGTCGCGGTTTGGCCCTCGTGTTCGAGGGAGGCACGCCGCAAGCCAATCATCGGCTTTCTGAGCAGCCGCTCGCGCAACGACTCCGGACGCATCCTTGCCGGGTTTTGCAAGGGATTGGCCGAAGCCGGCTATGTCGATGGCCTGAATGTCGAGATCGACTATCGTTAGGCCGACGGTGACTACGAGAAGCTTCCCGCGTTGGCGGCCGACATCATCAAACAGAACCTGACCGTGCTCATTGCGGCCGGAGGTGAGCCCTCCGCGATGGCGGCGAAGGCTGCATCAGCCGGCATCCCAATCGTCTTTTCGGTCGGAGGCGATCCAATAAAGAGCGGCCTCGTGAGCAGCTTGAACCGACCTGGTGGCAACATGACCGGCGTAACCTTTCTCGCCACGGAGTTGGAAGCAAAGCGCCTGTCGCTGCTGCACGAGATTGCGCCACGCGTCAAACGGATCGGTGTCCTCATCGATGGCAATTTCGAACAGGCGCCGATGCAGATCGAGGAAGTCACCCAGGCCGCGCGCGAGATCCGCCGCTCTGCGGCGATCGTCCATGCTGGCACTGACGACGAGCTCATAGAGGCGTTCGACCAGCTGAGGACTTCCCGCGCGGACGCGCTACTGGTCTGCTCGGCGCCGTTCTTCGACACCCGGCGGCAACGCATTATTGCTTATGAAAAACAGCGAAGAATTCCGGCGATCTATCAGTTCCGGGACTATCCCGCCCAGGGCGGTCTGATGAGCTATGGGATCCGCCCGCCCGACGGATACCGTCAGATTGGTCTCTATGCTGGCGCGATCCTCGGGGGCACTCCGCCATCCGAACTTCCCGTCGTCCAACCGACAACCTTGGAATTTGTCATTAACCTCAGCACGGCCGCCGCTACTGGAATCGAAATTCCCGGAGGCCTCCTTGCTCGCGCCGACGATGTCATCTCGTAGGTCTTCCTCACAACAATCGGAGTTTGCCGTGCCCCAAATCACCATCGAAAGACCGTCCGCGGGCCTGTGGATCGCGACCGTCAGCAATCCACCTATCAACTTGATCGATCCAGACACGATCAGCGAGCTGCAGGATTTACTCTCTGCAATGGAAACGGATCCAAACATAAAGGTAGTTGTTTTCCGCAGCGCCGATCCGGATTTCTTCCTGGCACATTGGGATGTCCTTGCGGACAAGGCGAAGGTTGCCGCCATGCCACCGGGGCCAACCGGGATGCACCCGTGGATCGACGTGCTCGTGCGATTGTCACGCGCCCCGGTCGCCTCTATCGCCGAAATTCGCGGTCGCGCACGCGGAGCGGGGAGCGAGTTTGTTCTCGCCTGTGACATGCGCTTTGCCAGTCGCGAACGGGCAATTCTCGGGCAATTCGAAGTCGGCATGGGGGCGGTCCCCGGCGGGAATCCCATGGCCCGGCTCGCCGGGCTAATGGGGCGAGGCCGCGGCCTGGAAGTCATTCTCGGGGCGGACGATTTTTCCGCGGACCGCGCCGAACAGTACGGCTATGTCAACCGCGCCTTACCCGACGAGGAGATTGAGGCATTCGTCAATGGTTTTGCGCGCCGTCTGGCCTCATTCGAGAAGCACGCTCTGGCTGCTGCCAAGACTCTCATGAACGAAGTCACGCTCCCGCCCGACGCCGTGTTTCAACATGCGCTGGCGGCATTTTTCGAATCTACGGCCGATCCGAGTACACGGGCGCGCGGGGCATCGCTGATCAAGCGCGGGCTTCAAACCCGGTCCGATACCGAACTTCGACTCGGACAAGCGGTGGCGGAATCATCTTGAAGGATACCACCAGAGCATTGCCAAAAACCCGAGCGTTCCAGATACCGAGATTATCGTCCCTGCGTCGGCGAGGAGTCGTTCGGAATGCGACCTTGCGTGATCGCCCGAGGTGTTGGTCGGTACGTCCGATCTGCTTCAGCCCTCACCTTTACCGCGATCGCAACCTGTCCGAACGGTCCTTCAACCTTGTCAAGGTCTCACGAACGCGACGGCATGCGTGTCAGGTTTCGCACGCTTGCGCGATCGACGTTTGCTGGCGCAGCCGCAGTTTTCAGCTGTGCCGGCGCTGTCGCCTCAGTTGCAAACGCTTCGCGCATCCAGCGCGGCCAACCTTCTAAATCCAATCCGGGCTTCGGTGGCGAGCCGACCTTGCTCGTTGCGGGGGACAATAGCGAGTTATTGTTCATGGCAACTTCTCCGACATGAAAAAACCCGCGGCGGATTTCTCCGCGCGGGTGTTACGAATTTTTCGATGATGCCACTCTGTCAGTGTTTTGCCCGACGTGTCAAATCCGGACGACGCGGTGCGACGCGCAGTTGCGATATCGGTGGCTGTTCGCGTTCGACCAGGCCCGAGAAGCGTCTGTCTGCCACCAACTGAAAATGGCGAATGGTTTCAGTGCCCTCGCTACTGTGCATAGGGTTGTTTTCGACATAGACTCCACTGCCCGCAATTGAAGTCGATAAAAATGACCGCTCCTTTCGTTCCCCAGATCGCCCTCTACCGCAACTGGCTCGCCGCGCAGCGCGGCCTCACTTTCGCGAACTACGAGGAGATGCGGCAATGGTCGGTGCGCGATCTCGACGGGTTCTGGCGCAGCATCTGGGACTATTACGATCTGCAATCACTGAGCCCGTTTGCGGCCGTCATCACCGAGCGCAAGATGCCGGGTGCGGTCTGGTTTCCCGGCGCGCAGTTGAATTATGCGCGGCAGGTGTTCCGGCATGTCGACGCCGCGCATGCCGCCGGCCTGCCCGCGATCGTCAGCGGCGGCGAGGACGGCAAGATTCACGAGACCAGCTGGCCGGAGCTCAAGCGCAAGGCGGCCGCGCTCGCGCTGCATCTGAAGGACAAGGGGATCAAGCCCGGCGACCGCGTCGCGGCCTATCTGCCCAATATCGCCGAGACCATCATCGCGTTTCTGGCGAGCGCCAGCATCGGTGCGGTCTGGAGCGTCTGCGCGCCCGACATGGCCGCGCCCGCCGTGATCGACCGTTTCAAGCAGATCGAGCCAAAGGTGCTGATCGCCTGCGATGCCGTCACCTATGCCGGACGCAGGCATGACCGGCGCGATGTCGTCGCCAAGCTGCGGCGATCGCTGCCGAGCGTCGCGCATGTCATTCTGCACAGCGACGCTACGGCGCCTGCCGCACGGGACGCCCTGCTCTCCGACATCACCGCAAGGACGGGTGCTGCGATCGACGCGTTCGAGCCGGTGTGGCTGCCGTTCGATCATCCGCTCTGGATCGTCTATTCCAGCGGCACCACCGGCCTGCCGAAACCGATCGTGCACGGCCATGGCGGCATCGTGATCGTGGTGCTGGCGCTGCTCGGCCTGCACAACGATCTCGGCTGCTCCTACCACGAGAACTCGTTCGGCGAGCGTTATCACTGGTACTCCTCGACCGGCTGGATCATGTGGAACAGCCAAGTCGGTGGGCTGCTCAGCGGCACTACCTGCTGCATTTTCGACGGCAGCCCGGGCGGCGCCAAGGACAAGCCGGACTGGACCACGTCATGGCGCTTCGTGGCGCAATCGAAAGCGACCTTCTTCGGCGCGGGCGCGGCGTTCTTTGCCAACTGCACCAAGGCCGAGATCGATCTCACCGCCGCCGGCGATCTGTCGCGGCTGCGCTGTCTCGGCTCGACCGGCTCGCCGCTCAGCGCCGACACGCAAGCCTGGTTCAACCAGCGCTTCGCTGGCCTGTCGAAAACCAACGGCAGCAAGGCGCAGGCCGACATCTGGTGGGCGAACATCTCCGGCGGCACCGATTTCGCCGGCGCCTTCATCGGGGGAAACCGCGAATTGCCGCAGACACCCGGCGCGATGCAGTGCCGGCTGCTGGGAGCTGCGGTGGAAGCCTTCAGCGAACAGGGCCGCGCCGTGATCGACGAGGTCGGCGAGCTCGTCTGCACCGAGCCGATGCCGTCGATGCCGCTCTACTTCTGGAACGACAAGGGTAACGCGCGCTATCTCGCCAGCTATTTCGAGACCTATCCGGACAATTTCGACGGCAGCGGCCGCGGACCGGTGTGGCGCCACGGCGACTGGCTCAAGGTCAATCCGGACGGCTCATGCGTGATCTACGGCCGCAGCGATGCCACCATCAACCGGCACGGCCTGCGCATGGGCACCAGCGAGCTCTACTCCGCGATCGAGACGCTGCCGGAGGTGCTCGACAGCCTCGTCGTCGACCTCGAATATCTCGGCCGCGACAGCTACATGCCGCTGTTCGTGGTGTTGCGCGATGGCGTGGCGTTCGACGGCGCGATGCAGGCGAAGATCAACAAGGCGATCGAAGCCGGCCTGTCCCGGAGATTCCTGCCGAACGAGATCTTTGCGGTCGCAGAGATCCCGCGCACGCTGTCGGGCAAGAAGCAGGAGCTGCCGATCAAGAAGCTCTTGCTAGGTCAGCCCGTCGACAAGGTCATCAACAGGGAAGCGATGGCCAATCCAGCATGCCTCGACTGGTACCTCGCCTTCGCCCGCGACTATCTGGCGCGAACCGCGGCGTGATGGACAATCGCCCCAATTGCGCCGATCCCGTTTGCACTCCGTTCACCGATCGCCGCTAGACGGGTCAGGATCTTCCGCAACGAACGTACGTCATGGCAGACCTCAACGCCGTCATCACCAGGCTCAACGACCGCCTGCTCCGCCTCGAGGGCGAGCTGTTCGTGCTGCGCTCGCTGGCGCGCGCGACGCTCACCGCCGGCGACGACCATGGAGCGCGCATGCGCAAGCTGGTCGAAGCCGCCAAGATCGCGCTCGACGACGAGGCGAAACGCGAGCTCGACAAGCCGACCCGCAAATATGTCGATGCGGCGACCGCACTGGTGGAGGAATTGCTGGAGGAGCCGACCGCGGCACGGCCGCTGTTCACCGTGATCCAGGGCGGCCGGCGCGACTGAGCGCGTCAGATCGGACGCGTTGTGCCCGACTCCGCGGATTCGGCCTTCAGCCGGCTGAGGCCTTCCTCGATGATCGCGATCTCCTCGTCGATCTTGCCGATCGGCAGGCTGAAATCGAATTTGCCCGACCTGCTCTTCAGATCGACCGCGAGCCGCTGCCTGTGCATCATCAGCTCGTCGAGGCCACGGCGGTTCTTCAGCCGCACATAGGCGTCCACGATCTGCTCAATGGCGTTCGGCATGAAATCGGTCCCGGCAAAAATGCCCGCGCGGCGCACCCACGCCGGCGGGGCATTTTTGGTGTCGCGGTACGCAATACAAATCCGCGACGGATTCGTCGATACGACAGCGAGGTTGAGAACGTATTACCGTTTGGTGATTTCGTGATGGCAACAAGGAAAAAGCCGCTGGCAATGACGCCAGCGGCCAAAGCCGGGTTTGAAAACGGATTCGGAATGAAATTTAGCCAGCCCCGGTAGGTGCACGTTCTAACGGCACATGGCTGACTCGTTTGTTAAAAATGAAACACAGGAACCGGCGCATCGACGATTTGCCGCCCGGTGGTGCCGAGCCGCAACGCTTAGTCCGTGACGCAGAAATATCTGCGTGGCCATTTGCGATAGGCGCTGTAGCGGTAGTACGGCCTGTAGGCATAGCCGCGATGGAGCGCCGGCGGCTCCTCGCCGTAATAGGCGCCGTGGTAGAAATTGTAGATCGTGCCTTCAGCGCAGCGATAGGCATCCCAGGTCGGGCCGATGACGGGCGCCACCCCGTTCTCGGGCGGAACCGCCGGGTAAGGTCCGCCGGCGTGGGCCGGACCGGCCGCAATCAGGACAGCGAGAAGGACAAACCACGCGCACCGCATGTGCTCGCTCCGGGCAAGTCGCAATACCCCCATGGAAGCACCGGAACAGCCGAGGGCGCAATCGCCGAGTTGATCCTCCCCGCGCCGTTCGCATTGTTGATAACCGGCGCAAACGCCGCGCGGGTGGTGACAGGACGGCCTGACGTGTTATCGGGGGATGACGCAGCTGCGAGACGGATCAGACACCCATGCGCATTACCCTCGTCGGCTCCCGCCATTTCGGCGTGACCACCCTGAACATGCTCCGCGAGCACGGCGTCGGGATCGTGCGGGTCGTGGTGGCCGACGCGGATGACCGCCTCGCCGCGACCGCCAAGGCCGCCGGCATCGAGGTGGCGGTGCAGGCCGATCCCAAGCTGGTGGTGGCCTCCGAGATCGCCCCCGACACGGACCTGATCATCACCGCCCACAGCCACGCCCGGATCGGCAAGGACGCGCTGGCAGCTAGCAAGCTCGGCGGGATCGGCTATCACCCGTCGCTGCTGCCGCGTCATCGCGGCAAGGCTGCGGTGGAATGGACCATCAAGGAAGGCGATCCGATCGCCGGCGGCACGATCTATCACCTCGCCGACCGCATGGACGCCGGCGCCATCGCCGCCCAGGACTGGTGCTTCGTCAAGAAGGGCGAGACCGCCCGCGAACTCTGGGAGCGTGCGCTGGCCCCGCTCGGCCTCAAGCTGCTGGCTGACGTGATCGATTACGCCAAGGTCCACAAGGCCTTGCCGTCGAAAGCGCAGGACGAGCAGTTCGCGACTTCAGCACCGGCTCTTTCGTGAGTCGCTCCTCACATTAACGATTAACGTGAAGCCGCATTGATTTTGCTTCGAAAATTGGAGCCGGAAACGCAAATAAACCATTGTTTCCACAGGAACAATTTTCTACTTTGCGTCGCACCAAATTTCCGTCACATTTGGTCTGAATAACGACAACATATCAGACATATTCAAGGACGGAATTCATGCGTTTTGACCGCATCGCGGCGTTCTGTGCCGCTTCAGTTATTACTGCCACTCTGGCCGCCCCCGCGCTCGCCCAGACTCCCTATGACGGCAGCTGGCAGGTCACCATCGTGACCAAGACCGGCACCTGCGAACCGACCGCAAGCTCCTTGCTGACGGTTGCCGACGGCAAGATCACCGCGCCCGGCGCTAACGTTTCCGGCACCATCGGCAGCGGGGGTCTTGTGAAAGTTTCGATCAATGGTGCATATGCCAACGGTCAACTCAGCGGCAACGCCGGATCGGGGAAGTGGAATGGAGCATCTGCAGGCATACCGTGCAGCGGGCGGTGGGAAGCATCGCGCCAATAAGCTATTCGGGACTAACGTCCTCAACCGGCGGCTGCTCATGGCGGCTGCCGTTTTGTTTGTGACAGCTGTTGCGAGCTCAGAGAGCAAGGCTCAGTCCGGCCCCTTCGCGCCGCTGGCGGGAAGCTGGAGCGGCGCCGGCATCGTCACGCTGGACGACGGCTCGACCGAGCGGATCCGCTGCCGCGCCAAATACGCTCCGGTTGGCCCGACCATGGAGATGTCGCTGACCTGCGCCAGCGACGCCTACAAGTTCAACCTCGGCGCCAACGTGAAGGCCGAGGGCGGCGCCATCGTCGGCAGCTGGAGTGAGACCAGCCGCAATATCAGCGGCTCGCTGCAGGGCAAGGGTAGCGGCGGAAGCTACGAGCTGATCGCCTCGACCGCCGGCTTCAATGCCAACATCTCGCTCAAGACGTCCGGCAACAAGCAGAGCGTCAGGATGCGAGCCGACAGCCAGTTCCGCGGCGCCGACATTTCGCTGTCGAAGTAAGACATTGCGGTGAGACGAAAATCGATCCGGCGCCCGCGCCGGATCGATTTTCTTATGCGCCCGGCACGAACGCCGTGACCTCGATCTCGACCTTGGCGCGATCATCGACGAGGCCGCCGATATAGAGCAGCGTCGAAGGCGGGAAATTGCGCCCGAGCGTCTCCTTCCAGGCCGCACCGATGCCGGCGCCCGCGGCCTCATATTCGCTGCGGCTGGTCAGATACCAGGTCAGGCGCACGATGTGCTCGGGGCCGGCGCCGGCCTCCGCGAGAAGCTTGATGATCCGCTTCAGCGCAGTCGCGACCTGGGCGGCCATATCCGGCTCGTAATTGCCCGCCTCGTCGCCGCCGGTCTGCCCGGCCAGAACGACCCATTGGCCCGGCCCCTCCGCCACCACGCCATGTGAGAAGCCACGCGGTTTCTTCCATTCGGCTGGCTGCAAGATACGCATGAGCTGTCTCTCCCACTTCATTCGTTGACCTCCCCTTAGCACGCAGTCGCGCATCGCTGCATCCGCAGTTTTGGCCGTTGCAAATCGGACCGATGTCGCAGATACCGGCCTCCCCTCCAACGCCCTTTCCGTCTGCATCTCGCGCCAATGACCAGTCCTCCGTCCAAAACGATGGCTGCATTCTGGATGGCCGGGTGGCTGTCGCTGACGCTGGTCATGGCGGTCGCGGGGCGCGAGGCCGTGCGCGAGATGAACGTCTTCCAGGTGATGCTGGTACGATCGCTGCTCGGCCTCTGCTTGCTCTATCCGATGATCCGGCGCGCCGGCGGCTACGGAACGCTCAGGACCACACGTCTGCCCCAGCACATCGCGCGGAACCTGATCCACTACGTCTCGCAGCTCGGCTGGTTCTTTGCGCTGACGTTGATTCCGATCGGCCAGGTGGTGGCGATCGAGTTCACGATGCCGATCTGGACCGCGATCCTCGCCGCCAGCTTCCTGTCCGAGCGCATGACATCGTGGAAGATCGCCGCGATCGTGCTCGGCCTCGTCGGCGTGATCGTCATCGTGCGGCCCGCGACCGGCGAGATCAATCAGGGCCAATTGATCGCACTCGGTGCCGCCATCGGCTTCGGCGTATCCATGGCATTGGTCAAGTCACTCACCCGTACCGAGAGCGCGCTGGCAATCCTGTTCTGGATGCTGGTCGTGCAGTCGGTCGCGGGCTTCATGCCGGCACTCTACGTCTGGGCCTGGCCGCCCACCTATGTCTGGGGTTGGGTCGCCGTCATCTCGGTCTGCGGCACTTTCGCGCATTACTGCCTCGCCAGCGCGATGCGCTACGCGGACGCGACCGTGGTGGTTCCCATGGACTTCTTGCGGGTCCCACTTACCGCCACGGTTGGCTGGCTGCTGTATTCCGAGCGGCTCGACGCCTGGACCGTGCTCGGCGCGGCGCTGATCCTGTTCGGCAATCTCCTCAATTTGAAGCCGGCCGCGCCGGTTCCTGCCCGCGCGCAGTGAACCGGCGCACGGCCTGAGGCGACAAATCAGAGTGGTCGAGCGTGATTTGGATCACGTTGGAGAGCACTTTCATCGTGCACACTCGGTCACAGAGCAACGTGTTGGGTGAGCTGGGTGTATTGTCGTTTTTTGCTAGCGCGGAGCCGTGCGCTTTCGTGTAAATTCGACACCAATTTGTTGCTGCCTGTCATTCGATTCTTCTGGGGATTTCAGATGCGCACTCTCACCATCATCGTTTCTCTGATGTGCATGGCGCTGTCGGTCAGCGCCGCCAAGGCCGACCGCCGCGTCGCCTTCGTCGTCGGCAACGGCGCCTACAGGAACGTCGCACAATTGCCGAACCCGCCGATCGACGCCAAGGCGATGGCATCGACGCTGCGCAATGTCGGTTTCGAGGTGATCGAAGGATCCAACCTCACCCGCGACCAGATGACGGAGAAGCTGCTCGACTTCGGCCGCAAGGCGCAGGGCTCCGACGTCGCGGTGTTCTATTATGCCGGTCACGGCATCGCCGTCGGCGGCAGCAACTATCTTCTGCCCGTCGATGCCGACATCAAGTCGGAGATGGACGTAAAGCTTGGGGCCGCCATCAACATCGACCTGACGCTCGACCAGACCATGGGCGACGCCAAGGTCAAGCTGGTCTTCCTCGATGCCTGCCGCGACAATCCCTTCGCCGCCAAGATCAAGTCCAACTCGGCGACCCGCAGCGTCAACGTGCAGAGCGGCCTCGCTGAAATGAAGTCCGGCGAAGGCACGTTGATCGCGTTCGCGACCGGCCCGGGCCAGACCGCGCTCGACGGCCAGGAGGGCAACAACAGCCCATTCACTCGTGCGCTGATCGACAACATCACCAAGCCCGGCATCGAGATCCAGCAGGCGATGACTTCCGTGCGCGCCCAGGTCAACGAGGAGACCCACAAGGGCCAGTTGCCCTGGGGCCACACCAATTTGATCGGCGCCGTCTACCTCAACCCGGCGCAGCAGACCCAGCAGGTTGCCAACGCGGCACCGACCGCCTCGAGCAGCCTGCCGGTGGCTGCGGCCACCAGCAGTTCCGATGGTGTCGAACTCGAATATTGGCGCTCGGTGAAGGAAACCAACAAGCCGGAAGAGCTCAACGCCTACCTCTCGGCCTATCCGAACGGCCAGTTCAAGGCGCTGGCGCTGGCGCGGATCGCGGCGATCCAGAATGGTCCGTCGACCACGACCCGCAACCTAAATGCCGGCGTCGATCCCGCCACTTTCACCGACGACGCCAGCCAGATCACCGAGGACCAGATCGGCCTCGACAAGGGTCAGCGCCGCGACGTGCAGCGCCGCCTCAACGGGCTCGGCTTCGACACCAAGGTGACCGGCGCGTTCAACGACGATACCCGCACCGTGCTCAAGCGCTGGCAAGCGGCCCGCGGCTATCCGTCGACGGGCTTCCTCAACAAGCTCCAGCACAAGGCACTGCTCGCAGAGATCGTCGCCTCGACCACGACCGCGAGCGACGACAGTCCCAAGCCGGCCCGGCGTGCGGCCCCGGCCCAGAGCGCCCCGGTTCAGCATCGTGGTGGTGGTGGCGGCGATGCCGGTGCGGCCTTCATGGGCGGCGTCGTCGGCGGCATGATGGGCGGCATGTTCCGCCGCTGAGGTGAGACCGGATCGCAAAGGCCCGGCTTGTTGCCGGGCTTTTTTCTTGCTTCCCGATAACCGATCTTGTTTTCACATTCGGAAACCCATGTTCCCCAAGCTTTTACAACGAGGGAGTGTGGAATGACGGTACTGACCGACAGCCAAGCCCGTCGCGGCGGGGCAACTGCAAGCCGCTGGTATGAGACTGTGGATTCGGTCAACTTGACCGCTGCGGGCGCGATAAGGATAAAGCTCAATATAGCGGAAATAATTCCGGCACCACCGAAGTAGAAGTAGACATCGGTCCAAACGACTTTCCCACACCTCTGGAGACGATGTGTATTGTGAACCGTCAGGCGGCAATGGGAGCAATGTCAGTCGAGATAACGCGGCAAATTCAAACGCAGCCCGAGCGCGACGCAAAGACCGCTAAAGCGGCTCGACTGGAGTTGACTGAACTCGCCGAGCAAAAGTTCTACGCAAAACCGACAAGCGATGATGAGAACTAGCGGATCGTTATGGTCGGACTTGAGGCGCTGAACAAGGAAATCGACCGTAAGCCTTCATATTGACGCGACTATTGTGAAAAAGTCTGCCCGTGATCACGGCCGACTTTTTCGTCGCATGCAGAGGATTTGGCACCCTACTTCCCCGCCGCCTTGCGCAGCGCCTCGTTGATGCGGTCCTGCCAGCCGGGGCCGCCCTCCTGGAAGAACTCCAGCACGTCCTGATCAATGCGCAAGGTGACCTGCTCCTTGATCCCCGGCGCGAGGTTCGGCTTCGGCGGCGCCACGGCGACCTTGGCGGTCACCTTCTTGAACGCTGCCTCGGCCTCCGACCGCGCATCGCCCAGCGTGCGCGGCCGTCTCGGTTGATCCGCCATCTCTCAGATTCCTTCAAACAGAGCCGTCGAAAGATACCGCTCGGAGAAGGACGGCACTATAACCAAAATGGTTTTTCCCGCGGCTTCCGGCCGCTTGCCGATCTGAAGCGCTGCGGCGATCGCGGCACCTGAGGAGATGCCGCCCGGAATGCCCTCATGCCGCGCCAGCGCCCGCGAGGTCTCGATCGCCGTCGTCGAGTTGATCTTCACGATCTCGTCGATCACGGAGCGGTCGAGAATGTCGGGCACGAAGCCCGCGCCGATGCCCTGGATCTTGTGCGGCGTATGCTGGCCGCCTGACAGCACCGGGCTCTCCTCGGGCTCGACCGCAACCACGCGCAACGACGCCTTGCGCGGCTTCAGGACCTGACCGACACCGGTGATGGTGCCGCCGGTGCCGACGCCGGCGACGAAGAAGTCGATGTTGCCGGCGGTGTCGTTCCAGATCTCCTCCGCGGTGGTGCGGCGATGCACCTCGGGATTGGCGAGGTTCTTGAACTGCTGCGGCATCACCGAATTCGGCGTCGTCTTCAGAAGTTCTTCGGCCGCGGCGATCGCGCCTTTCATGCCTTGCGCTGCCGGCGTCAGCACCAGCTCGGCACCGAGGAAGGCCAGCATCTTGCGCCGCTCGATCGACATGGATTCCGGCATCACCAGCTTCAACCGGTAACCGCGCGAGGCCGCGACGAAGGCGAGCGCGATGCCGGTATTGCCGGAGGTCGGCTCGATCAGCACGGTGTCGGGCTTGATGATGCCCGCCTTTTCCATGGCAATGATCATGGCCGCGCCGATGCGGTCCTTCACGCTCGCGGCCGGATTGAAATACTCGAGCTTTGCCAGAATGGTCGCATTGACGCCGTGCAAGCCCGGCAGCCGGCGCAGGCGCACGATCGGCGTGTCGCCGAAAGCCTCGACGATCGAGTCATAGATCCGGCCGCGGCCGGGTTGGTGTCCTGCACCCGTCTTGGACGATGCGTCCATGATCAACTCCCTGTGACGACGATTCATGGCGTTCCCGTGCGTTTGGATCGCATGACCGTCAAGGTCTGTGCAATCACCATAGCAACACGCGCGATCGACTTCCATCAGCGATGTCAATTTCACATTCGCACGGATACTCAATTGGTTGCAGACATTTTCAGGTGTCTCTCGGTCATCACGGGGGCAGTATGCGCGGCATGTGCTGACCGCTTCCGCTTTGAGACAATTAGCGATGAATTCCATCCCTGAAATGACCGCAACGAAGACGCGACGGCTCTCGATGGCAATTGCTGTCGCCGCCTCTGTCGTTTTCCCGGCCCACGCGGCTGAACTCGTGCAGCCAAGTCAGCTCATCGTCGACGCCAGCCTGCCCGAGGCCCAACGCGAGGCGCAAATTCTCGCGGCGCGGCGCTACGACTCGTTCTGGAATAACGGCGACGAACAATTTGCGACCGACGCGCTCGCGCCCGATTTCACGGACCGCACCTTGCCGGCCGGACGCGCCCAAGGAACCGCGGGCCCCCTTGCCGCCTCGAAATTCGTCCGCGCGGCGATTCCAGATCTCACCTGCGAGATCGAGCAGATGATCGTGGCTGGAGATCCCGTCGTCTCCCATTTACACTTCCGTGGCCATTTCACAGGCCCCTTCAAGGACGCCCGGGGCAAGGGCGAGACGATCGATTTCATCGCAACCGACATCTACCGGATTGCCAACGGACGCATCGCCGAGAATTGGCATCTGGAAGACAATCTCGCCCTGCTGCAGCAGCTCGGCCTGGTTGCAAAGTGAATATCTGAGGAGCGTCCCATGTGGAAGACCCTGGCAGTCGCCCTGCCGCTGGCCGCCGTCGCATACGCAGGCGGCGCCAGGTTCGGCAGCCAACCCGCGCACAAGGCATCCGAAATGATGATGTCCGAGCTGTGCGGCGACGAAGCGCCTTTCATGGCTGAAAATCAGGCCGCGATGCATCGGATGATGAGTGACATGGATATCGCACCATCCGGCGATGCCGATCGCGATTTCTCCGCCATGATGATCCCGCACCATCGCGGTGCGATCGCGATGGCCCAGGCCGAATTGCGCTACGGCCGAAATGAATCCCTGCGGCGCATCGCCCAGGAGATCATTGTCGATCAGCAGCAAGAGATCGCCGTCATGCGTCTTGCGTTTGATCCGCCGCCGTCAGCGGCCACGGCCGCTTTGGTTCACAAATAAGAGGAGGACACATCATGAAGCGAATTCTCGCGCTCACGACGTCGCTTTGCCTGTTGAGTTGTTCGGCGACACCGGGCTGGAGCGGACAGGTGCCGGGATCCTCGAACGCAGCCGACATTCCCGTCAGCCATCACGACCGGGTCTATGCGGCCGAGCAATTCTCCAACACGGTCTCGGTCACTGATCCCGCCGACAACAAGCTGCTCGGCGTCATCAGGCTCGGCGCGCCTTCACCGCAGAACTTCAGTCCGCTCTACCGGGGACAACTGCTGGTGCATGGCATGGGATTTTCACCGGACCATCGCACGCTGGCCGTGGTCTCGATCGGGTCCAACTCCGTCACGTTCATCGATACCGCGACCAACATGGTCAAGCACACGACCTATGTCGGCCGCTCTCCGCATGAAGCCTTCTTCACGCCCGACGGCAAGGAAGTCTGGGTGACCGTGCGGGGCGAGAACTACGTGGCCGTGCTCGACCCCGTGAGCTACGAGGAGAAGACACGGATCGCAGTGGCGAACGGACCGGGGATGCAGATCTTCTCCCCCGACGGCAAATACGGCTATGTCTGCTCGTCGTTCAATCCGGAAATCGCGGTCATCTCCGTCGCCGATCATGCCATCGTCGGCAAGGTCGCCCAGGCAAGCCCGTTCTGTCCAGATCTCGCAGCGACGCCTGATGGAGCGCAGGTCTGGTTCACGCTGAAGGATACCGGCAAGGCGCAAGTCTTCGACGCCCGGCCTCCCTTCAACCTCCTGAAGACGCTGGATACCGGTCCGATCACCAACCACGTCAACATCGTCCGTAACGCGAACGGGCAGTTCGCCTACATCACCGTTGGTGGCCTGAACGAGATCCAGGTCTATCGTACCGACGACTTCACCAAGGTCGCAACAATTCCGGTCGGCAGGCTGCCTCATGGCATCTGGCCATCGGGCGACGGTTCGCGGGTCTATGTCGGGCTGGAGAATGACGACCAGCTCACCGCCATCGACACGCTTACGAACAGCGTCATTGCAAATATCCCGATCGGCCAGGCGCCTCAGGCCGTCGCCTACGTGCCCGATGCAGTGCCGGCAGCGCGCGAGTCCGGCAACGGTGCCATGAGCGTCATGGACGATACGGCCAGTCCCAAGGCCACGAATTTGCAGCAGCTCGGCCTTGCCGGCCAGGTTGCGCATTTCGCCATGGCCCCGATCGGTCAAGCCTCAGAACACCCGAAGGTGCCGACCAGTGTCAGCCTGTTCGACCAGGGCCTGTCCCAGGTGTTGCAGGCTGCAGCCACAGGTCTCGAGCCGAAGCGCGCCTACGTGCTGGCGCTTGCCACGCATGCCGATGGCAGCGGCAAGCTCGAGCCCCTGGCGAGCTTCATGACCAACCCGGCTGGATCGGCGATCGTGAACGCGCTGGGTCCGATCCGTCAAATTGTGCAGGGCGATACAGAGGACGCGCGTCGCTATCTCGTGATCGCGCCTGGCTCCATGACCGAGGTTGGAAAGCCGGTGCAGGTTCAGGCGCCCTGAGCAGCCTGACACGACATCCCGTCAACCGAATGTCATCCGATCTATCGCAATGCACACCGTTGTTTGCGTTGCGATAGAGGCGAAACCAAAGCAGAGAAGGTGTCGAAGCAGAAGCAATTACGAAAAATCAACGCATTCGTGTTGCGACCTCGTCAACTGATTCTGCTTATGTTAGACTTAGGTCTTGAAGCAGGGAGGTCACCACGATGTCAGCAGTCGCTGAAGTGTTGTCGACCGTAGCGCCGAAGCGCGATCCGCGTTGCAGCGAGTTGCCTACCTGTCCCGTCTGCGCCGACTCCATGATCGCCGCCGAAGCTTCCGCCTACGTCTCGGACCACGTGATCAGCTATCTCTGGACCTGCGACACCTGCGGCTACGGCTTCGTCACCAAGCACGCCGTCAAGCAGCGGCTGGTGTGGATCTAGCGCGGAGCGATGTCGCCCCTCGCCCAGTCCTCGCGCGTACGCCGATAGAACTCGTCAAACGTTCTGTGTGCGATCGCGTCTCTGATGCCCTGCATCAGGAACTGGTAGTAAGCGATATTGATTTCGGACAGCAGCATCGCCCCCAGCGTCTCGCCGGCCTTGACGAGATGGTGCAGGTAAGCGCGCGCGCAATTGCGCGCCGACGGCCATGAACTCTCTTCGTCGAGCGGACGCGGATCGTCGGCGTGGCGCGCGTTGCGCAGGTTGACCTGGCCGAAGCGCGTGAAGGCCACGCCATGGCGGCCATTGCGTGTCGGCATCACGCAATCGAACATGTCGATGCCGCGCTTCACCGCCTCGAGAATGTCGTCGGGCGTGCCGACGCCCATCAGATAACGCGGCCGGTCGGTCGGCAACGCCGGCGCGGTCTCGTCGATCATCGCCAGCATCACCGTCTGCGGCTCGCCGACGGCAAGGCCGCCGATCGCATAGCCATGGAAGCCGATCTCGACGAGGCCCTGCGCACTGGCATGGCGCAGCTGAGGGATGTCGCCGCCCTGGACGATGCCGAACAGCATGTAGCCGTCGGGCGCGCTCTCGAAGGCCCGCTTGCTTCGCTCGGCCCAGCGCAGCGAGAGCCGCATCGCGCGGTCGATGTCGTCGCGCTCCGCCGGCAGCCGCACGCATTCGTCCATCTGCATCGCGATGTCGGAGCCGAGCAGGCGCTGCACCTCGATCGAGCGCTCCGGCGACAGTTCGATCTTGGCGCCGTCGATATGCGAGCGGAAGGTGACAGCGTGCTCGCTGATCTTGCGCAGGTCCGACAACGACATCACCTGGAAGCCGCCGGAATCCGTCAGCATCGGCCCGTTCCAGCCGGTAAATCTCTGCAGGCCACCGAGGGCGTTGATACGCTCCGCGCCGGGACGCAGCATCAGATGATAGGTATTGCCCAGCACGATATCGGCGCCGGCATCGCGCACCTCGCGCCAGTGCATGCCCTTCATGGCGCCGGCGGTGCCGACCGGCATGAAGGCCGGGGTCCGCACCACCCCATGAGGCGTGGTCAGGCGGCCGGTGCGCGCCGGGCCATCGGTGGCGAGCAGCTCGAAATGATTGGGTAGACCGCTATCAGGTAGACTCATGGCGGTGCTTATTGCGTGTCGGGACATGTCGATCAACCCGCCCGGACCGCGATGCCCCAGACTGGGACACCGCTGACGCGGACGTGATATCAGTCACGCTTGATAAATAAAACGATACAGTATAGTTTCATAGTGGGGACTGGACGGGATGCCGCGGCAAATTGCCGACGGCTGTAAATGCGTAATCGCCAGCCACCGACCGATGCCCCTCCCCACATGCTCGACTGACATGTCCGCCATCACGGATGGCCGGACAAAGACAGGCGCCCGCCTGATCACGTCTCTGGTGCTGGCGTGCAGCCTGGCGCTCCCCGCCTGCACCTCGCTCCCCCGCACGCCCTATACGGCGGCCGATGCGAGCAGCTCGCGCGTGCTCGATATCGACGGCCTGCGGCGCTACGCCGACGAGCCCATCACGAAATTCGGCTTCGAGCAGGACAAGGCGACCGGGAGCAGGAACTATCTGGCGTTGTCCGGCGGCGGCGCCGATGGCGCCTACGGCGTCGGCGTGCTGAACGGCTGGACTGCCGCACGCAACCGCCCGACATTCTCCGTCGTCTCGGGCGTGAGCACCGGCGGCCTGATCGCGCCCTTTGCGTTCCTCGGATCGCAATATGACGACACGCTTCGAGAGCTCTACACCAGCGGCATCGCCGAAAGCCTGCTGAACGATCCCAGCATCATACGCGTGCTGTTCGGCTCCGGCCTGTTCGGTAATACCCGGCTGCGGGAGCTGGTCGCGCGCTATGTCGGACCGGAGATCATGGCGCAGGTCGCGAGAGAGAACGCCAAGGGCCGACGGCTCTTGGTGGTCACCACCGATCTCGACACCCAGCGCACCGCGATCTGGGACATGGGCAAGATCGCTGCGGTCGGCACACCCGAGGCGCTGAAACTGTTTCGCGACGTGATGGCGGCGTCTGCCAGCATTCCCCTGGTGTTTCCGCCGATCCTGATCGAGGCCGAAGGCCAGGGCCGCAGGTTTCAGGAGATGCATGTCGACGGCGGCGTGACGGCGCCCGTGCTGACCTTGCCGGAGGCCCTGCTGTTCCAGGGGCGCCTGCCGGGCAACGCGAAGATGGACATCTACATCCTCGTCAACAAGAAGATCGAACGCAATTTCGAGCTCGTCGCCAACAGCACGATCGATGTCGCCTCACGCAGCCTGTCCTCGATCACGCAATCGCAGACGCGTTCGATCATCTTCTCGACCTATGATTTCGCAGAGCGTAACCACCTCGGCTTCCATCTCTCCTACATCGAGCGCGATTATCCGGCGCCGCCGTCCGAAGGCTTCGACACCGGCTATATGCGGGCGCTCTACCAATACGGATACGAGAAAGCGGCGGGCGGCCAGGCCTGGACCTCGCGGCTGCCGTGACGTCCGCGTCGCGGAACGGGTCTCGTAGCGAGACCGTTGACGATACGGCCAATTCGGCCAGATTCGCGATGACGCCCCGGTTGCTGCGCGTTATACAGCTATGACCATTGTCACGACCGCGCAGGAATCATTGGGCATATCATTGGGCATGGGATTGGCTGCGACCAAGACAAGAACGGCTGCACCGCGCCGCGAGGCCGCGAAATCGCGCGGCGGCCGACCGACCAAGAGTGCTGCGATCGAGCGCGATCAGCGGCTGATCGAGGTCGCCACCCGCCTGTTCCTCGATCGCGGCTTTGATGCGACCTCGCTCGACGCGGTGGCGGAAGCCGCTCGCGTCAGCAAGCCGACCGTCTATTCGCGTTACGGCGACAAGCGCGGGCTGTTCACGGCGGTGCTGAGGCGCGAGATTGCGCGCTGGCTTGCGCCGCTGTCGGCTGCGGCCGAGACGCAGCTCGGCAGCTCGTCCGACATTTCGGTCGAGCTGCGGCTGGTGGAGATCGGGCGCGAAATGCTCAATTTCACCACCGGGCCCGACGCCATGGCGTTCAGCCGCATGATGACGTCACAGGCCATCAACTTCCCTGACATCGCCAAGCTCGGCAAGGAAGAAGGCTGGCTCAAGGCCGTCGCGACGACCGCGCGTTTCTTCGATCATCTGGTGGCGCAGGGCGCGCTGAATGTCGATGACACCACGATCGCCGCCGAGGTGTTCCTCGACGTCGTCGTCGGCCACACTCACCGCATGGCGACGTTCGGCACGCCGATGGAGTTCAAGGCCGCGGAGAAGCGTATGCACGCCGCGATCAAGCTGTTCCTCTCCGGCGCAATCGGTCCAGCCGACCGCGTGCACAACACATCCAAAGAGACGACCAAGGCGCCCCAACGGCGCCGCCCCTCCCGCTGACATTTCCGTGAGACTGGCGAACTGCCCCTTGGGGACGAGGGTCTTTCCGTTGACCAAAATAAAACGATACGGTATGGTTTTGTTATTGAGCGGTGCGGGCCACTTTTTTCACCAGCCCCAAAGAGGTCCGTGCCGCTTTGATCGCCGCCGCGGGTACAGCCCGTTGCGACAATCAGCGGCCGGCCATTGCCCGTGGTCGGCCGCGACTTCTTTACGATTATCCGGCACACTCGCTGGTTCAAGGCTTGCCGGCCGAGGGTTCTGAACATGAAGACAGTACGACGACGCACCTGGCAGTTGCTGGCGATCGCCCTGTCAGGGCTGCTCATCGCAGCGCCGGCCCGCGCGATCGTCTCGGCGGACAGCACACCCACCGCCCTTCCCGGTGAGACAGATGGGGACGCTGCGGCGGACCGCCAGGCTGTCAGCCGCGAGATCGAGCGCTTCCGCAGCTCCTCGATCTCGATCAGCCAGGCCATGGCGATTGCGGAAGCCCGTCATGCCGGCGCCACGACCGCGGATATCAGCTTCGACGGAGGCTCGGGCGTACCGGTGTACCGGGTCAAGACCCTGCACAACGACCGGATCTGGCGGCACACCATCAATGCCACGACCGGCGAGCTGATGGGCGGGGAAGCCGCCCTGCCCCTGGCCGAGCTGGACCATGATGATCGCAGCAATCTGGCGGTGCTCGGCACCATCAGGCACCGCCTTGCCGATGCGGTGCGTGTCGCCGAGCAGGCGGCGTCGGGCAAGGCGATCAGCGGCGGGCTGGTGCGCGAAGGCGGCCGGCTCAACTTCGCGATCGTCGTCATCAGTGGCGACGACCTCAAGGAAGTCATCCTCGAGCCGCCGGGGGCCCGAGGCAAATAGCGCAGGCCACAATCCCGCCCAAAAGCCATTGACGGGCGCAAGACTCTCCCGCATAAGTCGTCACCATGTTCACGATCACCAAACGCACGACTAAAACCACCACGGCCTTCGGGGCCCGGGGAGGCGTGCGCTTGTAGTCGTCGACTAGAACGCAATCAGCTCTACCGAAGCCCCGCCCATGATGGTCCGGGGCTTTTTTGTTGTCTGCAATTCAATGGAGGAGAATGTGAGTAACGATCCCGTCGTCGCGATTGTCGGCGTCACCGGTGCGGTGGGCGCCGAGTTCATCGCCACCATGGACAAGCGCGGCTTTCGCATCAGTAAGCTCAAGGCGCTGGCCAGCGCCCGCTCCGCCGGCAAGACAGTGTCGTTCCGTGGCCAGAACGTCGTCATCGAGGAACTGACCGAGCGCGCCTTCGAGGGCGTCGACATTGCGCTGTTCTCCGCCGGCAGCGGCATCTCCAAGAAGTTCGCACCGATCGCGGTCAAGGCCGGCGCCGTCGTCGTCGACAACTCCTCCGCCTTCCGGATGGACCCGAACGTGCCGCTGGTGATCCCCGAGGTCAACGGCAACCGCATCCGCGACCACAAGGGCATCATTGCCAACCCGAACTGCGCCGCGATCACCGCACTGATGCCACTCTGGCCGATCCACCAGAAGAACCGCATCAAGCGCGTGATCATCTCGACCTATCAGGCGGCAAGCGGTGCTGGCGCCGCCGCGATGGACGAGCTCGTCGAGTCCACCCGTGCCAATCTCAACGGGCAGGTCTATACGCCCAAAGTGATGCCGCATCCCTACGCCTTCAACCTCTTCAACCACAACACGGCGGTCGATCCCGAGACCGGCTACAACGACGAAGAGACCAAGGTCATCAAGGAAACCCGCAAGATTTTTGAGGACGAAAAGATCGCCATTGGTGTGACCTGCGTGCGCGTGCCGGTGCTGCGCGCCCATTGCGAGGCCATCACCTTCGAATGCGAGAAGGTGATCACCGAAGACCAGGTCCGCGCCATCATGGCGCAGGCTCCGGGCGTGAAGGTCGTCGACGATCGCGCGAAGAACTACTTCCCGATGCCGATCGACGCCTCGGGCCAGGACGACGTCCTGGTCGGCCGCATCCGCAAGGATCTCAGCGATCCCTCAGGCCATTCGATCTCGATGTTCGTGGCGGCCGATCAGTTGCTCAAGGGCGCCGCGCTGAACGCGGTGCAGATCGCGGAGCTGCTGCCGCAGCGGGTGATGGCGTAACGGGAGGTCTCGTGGGCAAAGGCGCGCAAGCGCCGTGCCCACCACTTCTCTCGCGCATACAAGAAAGATGGTGGGCACGCTTCGCTTTGCCCACCCTACGGCTCTGCCCGGAACAACAAGCACGCATCCCCATACGAATAAAACCGGTAGCCTTCCGCGATCGCGTGCGCATAGGCCCGCTGCATCGTCTCCAGGCCGGCGAACGCCGACACCAGCATGAACAGTGTCGACTTCGGCAAATGAAAGTTCGTCATCAAAATATCGACCGCGCGGAAGCGATAGCCGGGCGTAATGAAGATCGAGGTCTCGGCCGTGAACGGCTGGATGGTGCCGTCCTCGCTGGCGGCGCTCTCCAGCAGCCGCAACGAGGTGGTGCCGACGGCGATGATACGGCCGCCATTCTTTCGCGCGGTGTTGAGCCGCTCCGCCGTCTCGGCCGAGATCGTCCCCCACTCCGCATGCATCTTGTGGCCGTCGGTGTCGTCCACCTTGACCGGCAGGAACGTCCCTGCCCCGACATGCAGCGTGATGCGATTGATGCCGACGCCGCGCGCGCTGAGCGCCTGCTCCAGCGCCGGCGTGAAATGCAGGCCCGCGGTGGGCGCCGCGACCGCGCCTTCATTGGCCGCGAACATGGTCTGGTAGTCGGCGAGATCCTGATCGTCGGGCGTACGTTTCGAAGCGATGTAGGGCGGCAGCGGCGGGCTGCCGAGATCGGCGATGGCCTGGTCGAGCGCCGGGCCGTGGAACGAGAATGACAGCGTTACCTCGCCTTCCCCACCCTTGGCCTCGACCTCGGCATTGAGATGACCGAGCAGGCAGACCTTGCCTTCGTTGCCGAAGCGAATGCGGTCGCCGGCGACAAGCTTCTTCGCCGGCTTCACCAGCGCCTGCCAGCGCGAGCCGTCGAGACGCTTGATCAGGGTTGCCTCGATCTTCGGCTCGGTCTCGCGGCCGATGCGGCGGCCTTTCAGTTGCGCCGCAATCACCTTGGTGTCGTTGACGACGAGCTGGTCGCCTGGGTTCAGCCATTGCGGCAGATCGGCGATGATTTGGTCGCGCAGCGTGCCGTGATCGACGACCAGCATCCTCGCGGAGTCGCGCGGGCTCGCCGGGCGCAGTGCGATGCGCTCGGCGGGCAGGTCGAAATCGAAGAGATCGGTGCGCATAGATCCTAGGTTGGATAGTCTTCAGCCCGTTAGACGATTCTGGCGGCCTGCCCGCATCAGCGGGGAAAGTCGGTGCGAACGAACGCCGACGATTTAGGCTCGCGTTCGAAGGCAGAGAAAGCTGGCGACTCAAGAAGCGGGATGATGTCTGGATCGTAATTGGCGATCGTGTTCACATCGTAGATCTCGAAATTGTTCGGATCATCGGCGAAGTCCTGGCTCTCCTCGCCTGAAAAGAAGCGCCAGCCGCTGTCAGAGGTATTGTCGGCGCCTCCCGATACATGAAACCGACGCGCTGACCGCCGACCGTAATCCGATCGGAGGCCAAGCACGCCCCCTTTTCCGTGGCGAGCGGTCTTATATCCTGAGGCGCGATCACAAATTGCTTTGCTGTCAAGCAGGACCTCCGTCAGCCAGTCGTTCCTCATCCTGGGGAGCGCGGAACGCGCGTCTCGAAGGATGAAGGCCCTGCTGCACCAGCTCGGCCTTCATGGTTCGAGACGGCGCTTCGCGCCTCCTCACCATGAGGAGATGGACTTACTCCTTGTCAGCGGCCATCCGCGCCTTGACGATCTTGTCCGGGTTCTGCACCGGCTCGCCGCGCTTGATCTTGTCGACGTTATCCATGCCCTCGGTGACCTTGCCCCACACCGTGTACTGGTTGTCGAGGAAGCGGGCGTCGTCGAACACGATGAAGAACTGGCTGTCGGCGGAGTCGGGGCTCGCCGCACGGGCCATCGAAGTCACGCCGCGCACGTGCGGCTCCTTGTTGAACTCGGCCTTCAGCTTCTGGCCCGAGCCGCCGGTGCCGGTGCCGTGCGGGCAACCGGTCTGCGCCATGAAGCCGTCGATCACGCGATGGAACACGATGCCGTCGTAGAAGCCTTCGCGGACCAGCTCCTTGATGCGTGCGACATGGCCGGGCGCCAGGTCGGGCCGCATCTCGATGGTCACGGGGCCCTGCGTGGTCTCGAGGATCAATGTGTTTTCGGTGACACTCATGCTCGTCTCTCTTGCGTTGGAGGTGAAGTCTTGTCAGGTGAAGTTTTGCGGTTACGAAACTGGATCGCGAATGGACGTCCCGCGGCGGCGCCGGCCATTGCATCGGTAAATGGCATCGGCGTGCAACGTTGCAACGCTTCCATCACCGCGATCCGGTATTGCAGCCGGTCACTGTCGGAGGCCTCCACGGATTCATAGGTAATCCTCGGATGGCCCAGAATGTTTCCGGCCCGGTTAAAGCTCACGACGACGGTGATGTCGATAGGGCGAGCCTTAGCCGGCGGCGGCGGCTTCCAGCAGGTCCGAAGGTGCTGGAAGATGTCCTGGATGGTGTTGACAGGCGCATCCTCTGCAGCCGCACCGATGATGCCGAACAGCAGCACTGCTGCAGCAAACAGAAGCCTGTCGCCGCGGCGCGCCATTAGGCTCTCCTTTGGTCCCGGCTACTTGATGTCGGAGGCGACCTGCACCTTCACCATCTTGTCGGGATCGGTGACGGTGCCGCCGGCCGAGCCGGGCGGTGCCTTCTTCAGCTTGTCGACCACGTCCATGCCCTGCACGACCTCGCCGACCACGGTGTACTGGTTATCGAGGCTGCCGCCGTCGGCGAACATGATGAAGAACTGCGAATTGGCGGTATCGACGCTGTCGCCGCGCCGGGCCATGCCGACGATGCCGCGAGCGAAGTGAACCTTCGAGAATTCCTGCTTCAGATTCGGATATTTCGAGCCGCCGGTGCCGTTGAAGTTCTGGCCGTCGCCGGTCTGCGCCATGAAGCCGTCCATCACGCGGTGGAACGGCACGTTGTTGTAGAAGCCCTCGCGCGCAAGCTGCTTGAGGCGTTCGGCGTGCTGCGGCGCAAGGTCGGCCCTCAGCTTGATGACGATGCGGCCCTTGGTGGTGTCGATGACGAGCGCGTTGGCCTTGTCGAGATTGGCCGGCAGTTGCTGCGCCACCGCGGGGACTGCGCCAATCAGGGCGACGAACATCGTGGCAAGAATTGCGAGACGACGGATCATGGAAACTCCGGATCAGGTGAGATGAAAAAGCGCGCCGTTATGCGGCGAATTTGGCTTTGAGCAGGGACGCAACGAGCGGCGGTACGAAGGTCGCGACATCGCCGCCCATGGCAGCGATCTGGCGCACCAGTGTGGCGGTGATCGGGCGGACCATCGGGGACGCCGGCAAGAAGACCGTGTGCACCTCGGGCGCCATCGCCTCGTTCATGCCGGCAAGCTGCATTTCGTAGTCGAGGTCGGTGCCGTCGCGTAAACCGCGAATCATGATGGTCGCGCCAGCTTTACGCGCCGCCGTCACCGAGAGGTCGTCAAAGGTGGTGGCCTCCAGCGCGCAGCCGGCCTGGGCTGCAACCGGTCCGCAGACGTCGAGTAGCATTTTCAGCCGCTCCTCGGTCGAGAATAGCGGTTTCTTGCCGGGATGAACGCCGATCGCGACAACAAGCCTGTCACACAGCGGAACGGCATGCCGGACCACGTCCAGATGGCCGTTGGTGATGGGGTCGAAGGAACCCGGATAGAAGGCAATGCGCGGCATGGCCACGTCCTACCGCGCCCGGCCCGGCCCGGCAAGCCGGACAGGTTCCTTGTCCGTTTCCTGCCGATTTTTCCGCCAGTCCCTGTCGGAAGGCCCCGGATTGTTTCATCCCCGAGCCTCCACGAAACAAAACGGGGTGGGAACGAAACCATTTCCGGCATCGGCGAAGACGTCCGGAAACTGGTCATGGTTACTAATCCAGCCAACGAATGACGGGCCGCATACTGGGCGTAGCGGCCGCATCACAGGGGACAGTCAAATGATCAAGGCTCTTTCAGCGATCGCTATTGCTGCGTGTGTTGCTACCGCCCTCACCCTACTGCCCGGCTTTGCTCCCACCGTTGAAGCCAGCGTGCCGCAGCCGCTTGCCAAGAGCGACCGGCTCGACATCAAGACCATAGGCAAGGATTGCTCGGAGCGGGCGTGGCCGAATTTCGAGGCGTCCTGCCTGCGCCGAGCCGGCACCAAGGCTGACGTTCGCATGGCTCGCCTGGTGACGGCGGACCGGACCCCGTAGGCAGTCTGTCAGCCCGGCGTCATAAACCTCGCGATAAACACCATGGATATTTGCGGCGTCCCGTCGCAGACTGTGTGACACTCGCGCCCCTCGGAATGGCCGACGGGCGCGGTCCCTTTGAGGGGTCGCATTTGTCCAGTACGCCCGCAGTCGCTTCCGGCCATCATCCCAATCCGCTGCCGATTGCCATGACCATGGGCGCCCTCGGGGTGGTCTATGGCGATATCGGCACCAGCCCCCTCTACGCCCTGAAGGAAGCCGCCAAGGCGGCCGCGCATGGCGGCACAGTGACTCCCGAGGCTGTCCTGGGCGTTGCCTCGCTGATCCTGTGGGCGCTGTTGCTGATCATCTCGCTGAAATATGCGCTGCTGATCCTGCGTGCGGACAACCGCGGTGAAGGCGGCATCGTCGCGCTACTGGCGCTGCTGCATGCCCGTCACGCCGAGTCCGGCACCTGGCGCGCGCATCTCCTGGTGGTCGGCCTGATCGGCGCGGCGCTGCTCTACGGCGATGGTGCGATCACGCCGGCGATCTCGGTGCTCTCCGCCATCGAGGGCCTTAAGGTCGATGCGCCCTCGCTCGCGCCGGCGGTGGTGCCCATCACCATCGTCATCCTGGTCGGCCTGTTCATGATGCAGAAGCAGGGCACCGGCTTCATCGGCCGCATCTTCGGACCGGTGATGCTGGCCTGGTTCTTAGTGCTGGCCGCGCTCGGCATCCACGGCATCATCAAGGCGCCGGCGGTGCTGGCGGCGCTGAGCCCGCTCTATGCCTTCGACTTCCTGATCCACCAGGATTTCCACATCTCCTTCGCGATCCTCGGCGCGGCGTTCCTCGCCGTGACCGGCGGTGAAGCCATGTATGCCGACATGGGGCATTTCGGGCGCCTGCCGATCCGGCTTGCGTGGTTCGCGATCTGCCTGCCGGCGCTGGTGCTGAATTATTTCGGCCAGGCCGCGCTCCTGATCACCGATCCCACGATGATCGAGAACCCGTTCTTCCAGCTCTGCCCCGACGTCCTGCACTATCCGCTGGTCGCCTTCTCGGCAGTCGCAACCGTGATCGCCTCGCAGGCGATCATCTCCGGCGTGTTCTCGCTGACGCAGCAGTCGATCCAGCTCGGCTTCCTGCCGCGCATGCAGATCCGCCACACCACCAGCGATGCGATCGGTCAGATCTATGTGCCATTGGTGAACTGGCTGCTCGCCGCCGCAACCCTCGGCGCAGTGGTCAGCTTCGGCACTTCGGACGCGCTGGCCGGCGCCTACGGTATCGCGGTCTCGCTGCTGATGGCGATCACCACGCTGCTTGCCGCCCTGGTTGCGATCCAGTGGGGTTATTCCCCCTGGCTCGTGGTCCCCGTGAACGGCTTCTTCTTCGTGATCGACGTGATCTTCTTCTCTGCCAACTCGATCAAGCTGTTCGAAGGCGGCTGGTTTCCGCTGCTGCTCGCCGCCCTCGTCGCCTTCCTGATGCTGACCTGGCGCGCCGGCGTGAAGCTGGTCGAGGCCGCGCGCGGAAAGCTGCGTCAACCCGAGGAAGACCTGATCGAGACCGCGGTCAACAAGTGCAGCGCAAGGCTGCCCGGAACGGCGGTGTTCCTGGCATCGGCGCCGAACGGTGTCCCGCTCGCGCTGACCCAGTTCGTCAAGCACAACCACGTCCTGCACGAGCGCATCATCCTCGTCACCGTGCTGATCGAGGAGCTGCCTCACATCGCCGACCAGGACCGCACCGAGGTGATCGAGATCATCACCGGCATCACCCGCGTGGTCCTGCATTACGGCTTCATGCAGAACCCGACGATCTATGACGGGCTGACGCTCGCCTGTCGCCAGGGCAAGCTGCCCGGCATCGATCTCACTGACATTACCTATTACGTCGGCCGCGAGACCATCATCCCGAGCGAGGACATCCCGGGCATGTGGGTCTGGCGCGAAGGCCTGTTCGCCTTCCTCCAGCGCAACGCCGAACGCTCGGCGGCGTTCTTCGGCGTGCCGACCAAGCAGGTGGTGGAGTTCGGCACGGAGCTGGAGATTTAGCGAAAGGTGCGTGGCGAATAGAGGGCTCACCCTATTCACAATTCGCTATTCCCCATTCGCCCCGTTGCCGCTCTCGGCCTCTTCCGTGATGTGCTCGACCGAGACGACGTGCTCGTCCTCGGCAGTGTCGAACACGATCACGCCTTGGGTCGAGCGGCCGGCGACGCGGATGCCTTCGACCGGGCAGCGGATCAGCTGCCCCTTGTCGGTGACGAGCATGATTTGATCAGCATCCTCCACGGGGAAGGACGCGACGAGGTTGCCGTTTCGGTTGTTGACGCTCATGGCGACGATGCCTTTGCCGCCGCGGCCCGTGGTGCGGTACTCGTAGGACGAAGTCCGCTTGCCATAGCCGTTGACGGAGACAGTCAGCACCACCTGCTCGGCCGCCGACATCTCGGCATAGCGCTCCTGCGGGAGCTGGAAGCTGCCGGAAGTCTCCTCGGCCTCGGCATCCACTGCCGGCTCCTCGGCCGCAGCTTCGCCGGCGACCGCGCGGCGCATCTTCAGATAGGCCGACCGCTCGTCCGAACTGGTCTCGACGTGGCGCAGGATCGCCAGCGAAATCACCTTGTCGCCCTCGCCAAGCGCAATGCCGCGCACGCCCATCGAAGTGCGCCCGGTGAACACCCGCACGTCGGTGACGGGGAAGCGGATGCACTGGCCGCCGGCGCCGGTGAGCAGCACGTCGTCGCGCTCGGTGCAGATCTGCACGTCGACGATCGCTTCATTCTCGTCGAGCTTCATCGCGATGATGCCGGAGCGGCGGACATCGACGAAGTCGGACAGCTTGTTGCGCCGGACGTTGCCGCCGGTGGTCGCGAACATCACGTCGAGGTTGCCCCAGGTCGATTCATCCTCGGGCAGCGGCATGATGGTGGTGATGCGTTCGCCCTGCTCCAGCGGCAGGATGTTGATCAGCGCCTTGCCGCGCGCGTTGGGCGCAGCCATCGGCAGCCGCCAGACCTTCTCCTTGTAGACCTGGCCACGGGACGAGAAGAACAGCACCGGCGTATGCGTGGAGGCCACGAACAGGCGGCTGACAAAATCCTCGTCGCGGGTCTGCATGCCAGCGCGGCCCTTGCCGCCGCGGCGCTGGGCGCGATAGGCCGACAGCGGCACGCGCTTGACGTAGCCGGCATGGGACACGGTCACGACCATGTCCTCGCGCTGGATCAGGTCCTCGTCCTCGACCTCGCCTTCCTGCTCCATGATCACGGTGCGGCGCGGCGTGGCGAACTCGGCCTTCACCTCGGCAAGCTCCGTCTTGATGATCCCCAGCACGCGCTCGCGCGAGCGCAGGATGGCGAGATAATCGGCGATCTCGCCGGCGAGCTTGTCGAGCTCTTCGCGGATTTCGTCACGGCCAAGTGCGGTGAGGCGTTGCAGGCGCAGGTCGAGAATGGCCCTCGCCTGTTCCATAGACAGTCGGATCGTGCCGTCCTCGCTGATGCGGTGGCGCGGATCGTCGATCAGCGTCAGCATGTCCTCGACGTCGCGTGCCGGCCAGTCGCGCGACATCAGGGTGTCGCGCGCGGTGGTCGGATCAGGCGAGGTCCGGATGACGCGGATCATCTCGTCGATATTGGCGACTGCGATGGCGAGACCGACCAGGATGTGCGCGCGATCGCGCGCCTTGGCGAGCAGGAACTTGGTGCGCCGCGTGACGACCCGCTCACGAAAGTCGACGAAGATGGCCAGCAGGTCCTTCAGATGCATGATCCGCGGACGGCCGCTGTCGAGCGCCACCGTGTTGACGCCGAAGCTCGTCTGCAGCGGCGTGAACCTGTAGAGCTGATTGAGCACAACATCCGGCACGGCGTCGCGTTTCAGCTCGATGACGACACGGTAACCGTCGCGGTCCGATTCATCGCGCAGGTCGCCGATGCCTTCGATCTTCTTTTCCTTGACCAGTTCGGCGATGCGCTCGACCATCGTCGCCTTGTTCACCTGGTAGGGAATCTCGGTGATGATGAGCGCCTCGCGCTCCTTGCGGATGGTCTCGATCGCGACCTTGCCGCGCATGACGATCGAGCCGCGGCCGAGGTGATAGGCGGCGCGGATGCCCGCCCGTCCGAGAATGATGCCGCCGGTTGGAAAATCCGGTCCGGGAACGATATTGATCAGTTCGTCGATCGTCAGCGCGGGGTTGTCGATCAGCGCCACGCAGGCATCGATGACTTCACCGAGATTGTGCGGCGGAATGTTCGTGGCCATGCCGACCGCGATGCCGCCCGCGCCGTTGACCAGAAGGTTCGGGAACTTGGCCGGAAGAACCGACGGCTCGGTCTCGTTGTTGTCGTAGTTGGGCTGGAAGTCGACGGTGTCCTTGTCGATATCGGCCAGCAGCGCCAGCGCCGACTTGGTCAGTCGCGCTTCGGTGTAACGATAGGCGGCCGGCGGATCACCATCGACCGAGCCGAAATTGCCCTGGCCGTCGATCAGCGGCACGCGCATCGAGAAGTCCTGCGCCATGCGGACCATGGCGTCGTAGATCGACTGGTCGCCGTGCGGGTGATACTTACCGATGACGTCACCGACCACGCGGGCGGACTTGACGTACTTCTTGTCGGGCGTGTGGCCCTGCTCGTGCATCGAGTACAGGATGCGGCGATGCACCGGCTTCAAACCGTCGCGGGCATCAGGCAGCGCGCGCGCCACGATCACGCTCATGGCGTAGTCGAGATACGACTTTTTCATCTCCTCGAAGATGGAGACGGGGCGAATATCCGAGCGCTCCGGCTCGTCGCCGGGCTTCTTGTTGTCGTCGTCGGCCAAGGGGGAATCCGGTGAGTTTTTATCTGGGAATCATATAGCGCATCGAGGCCCTGATAACCACCCTTGCGACCCCTTGGGAAGCGGTTTTTCCGTTTGTTTTTCCAGAGACTTACGCGCTTCTCAGCCCTGTCGTCTGCGGCGCCGGAACGAGCCGCCTGGAACGGCCCGTTACGCCCCGAAAAACACCTGATGCATGATGCGTCCCAGCACCAGCGTGAACAGTCCCGCCACGACCAGCGCACCGGTGAACAGCAGGATCATGATGCGACGGTGATCGGTCACGCGATGCGTGTGGGCCCGCCACACCGCCAGCGGCAGCATCACCAGCGTGAAGATCGACAGCAGGTGGATCGGGCCGAACGGCCCGACCATGCGGATCTGGTGGATCCAGAACGACGATGCCGCCACCACGGCCATGAGTGCCACCCAGATCCAGCCGACCGTCCGATGGGGCAGCGTGCCTTGGGCGCGGCGAACTGGACGATGCCAAGCACGAAGGCCGCCATCGCCGCGAAGGCGTGCAGCGGGATCGCCGGGGCGGCATCAAGCAGCGGCGCGAGGCTCATGTGGCGCGTCCTCTGGACAACCGGCCATGTGAATAGGATTAACATGAAGTTAATACCATTCACATCGCGGGCCGTCAAAAGCTTGAGGCAGCACATGAGGCCAGCCCGGAAAAACCGAGCCTGACCTGTCAATTGGCAAGAAAACCTGCCGCTCTATGAGAGCAAGGCAAAGCTTGAAGCGAAGTCTCGCCTCAGAACGGGATATCGTCGTCCATGTCGTTGTTACGGCCACCACCGCCGCCGCTTGCGGCCACGGGACGGCGCGGCGCGCTGCTGACGGGACCGGACGAGCCGAAATCGCCGCCCGGCTCATCGCCGAAGCTGCCGCCTCCACCGCCGCCGCTGCGGCCGTCGAGCATCGTCAGGGTGGAGTTGAAGCCCTGCAGCACAACTTCGGTGGAGTACTTCTCTACGCCGGCCTGATCAGTCCATTTGCGGGTCTGGAGCGCGCCCTCGATGTAAACCTTGGCGCCCTTCTTCAGGTACTGCTCGGCGACCTTGCAGAGCCCTTCATTAAAGATCACGACGCGATGCCACTCGGTCTTTTCCTTGCGCTCGCCGCTGTTCTTGTCACGCCAGGTCTCCGAGGTAGCGATGCTCAGATTCGCGATCGGCCGCCCGTCCTGGGTGCGGCGGATTTCCGGATCCTTGCCGAGATTTCCAACCAGAATGACCTTGTTGACGCTTCCCGCCATCGCCGCTCTCCACTCCAAATCCACTGAATTTCGAAAAGGCGCGCCCGCGCTGCGGTCCTCTTCAGCCTGTTGACGCGACCCTATACGCTTGCGCGAACCGCTCAGCCCATCAGCCCTCGGGTTATCCCCATATATAGCACCCGCTCGAGCTTTGTTCCAGATTTGTTCCGGTGAGATTTTGATGCCGAATGTACTCAGGCAACTTCGTCGGAGCACCACCTGGCGTTGCTACGCCCTCCGGACGCATCAGCCAGGACGTCGATATCGACCACGTCCGCGCGAACTTCGCTTGATAGCCAAGTCGAATATCCCTCTGACATCACTTCAAAATCGAACGCCGGCCTAGCACCGAGCTTTTTGTTTGCGGGTTCCGACGAGAATTATAGGTCAGGTACCATTACATTTTATATCTGTTGTGACTTTTCGGAGACACAACTTGCGGCTTCAATGGTGTAAGCCGACGCCAGTTGGACCAACGCGTCCGATGCCCTTCCGATCTACGGAAGGCAACCAACAGAAACTGGGACTGGGATTAGTTGAATATGAAGAAGATCTTGTTGGCTTCGGCCTGTCTGCTCGCCCTCACTGGCGCCGCTTCGGCTGCCGATCTGGCGGCTCGCCCCTACACCAAGGCTCCGGTGGCCGTGGCTTCGGTCTACAACTGGACCGGCTTCTATCTCGGTATCGTCGGTGGCGGCGCCTGGGAAGCCGCCTCTGGTGATCCGAAGATGAAGGGTGGCTTCGTCGGCGGCACCGCCGGCTACAACTGGCAGACCGGCAACGTCGTGTTCGGTATCGAAGCCGATGGTTCCTGGGCTGACGTCAGCGCCTCCGCCGCAGCTACCGTTCCCGGCTTCGGTGTCGTGACCGTGAGCTCGAAGACCGACGCGATGGGCACCTTGCGCGGACGCATCGGCTACGCCGTCAACAACGTCCTGTTGTACGGCACGGGCGGCTACGCCTGGATCGACAACAAGATCTCCCTCTCCGCGCTCGGCGTGGCCGTGTCGGACAGCAAATTCCACTCCGGCTGGACCGTCGGCGCGGGCGTCGAGGCCTTCTTCGCTCCGCAGTGGTCGGTCAAGGGTGAGTACCTCTATCGCAGCCTCGGCGGCGAGACCTACTTCACCGGCGCCCTGCCGACCGGCACGGTCAACTTCCACACCGTGCAGGTCGGCGTGAACTATCACTTCAACGGCCCGATCGTTGCGAAGTACTGAGCTTCGGCTCCAACGCCATCGCGTTACGAAAGGCCGGCCTTGTGCCGGCCTTTTTGCTTTTCGTGCGCTACACGCGGGTTCCTGCTGCCAAGTCCCGCCAGCGCACCAACAATCCGTTGACGATTCGCAAGTCCCTCTGGAAATCCGTCTCCGTTCTTCCTACGTTCGCTGACAACCCCATCGGCGCCGATCCCGGTTCCGGCGAAGCGTGCCTTTTATGTCGGCGCGATCGCGCGCCTTTGGGATTCCTTGAGGGCAACCCGGATGGATGAAGTGATCAAGGCGAAGCGCCAACCGCAGAACGCGGGCTCGAGTCGGCACGCAATTACGATCCGCGGCGCGCGCGAGCACAACCTCAAGAACGTCGACGTCGAGATTCCCCGCGACAAGCTCGTGGTGTTCACCGGCCTCTCAGGCTCCGGCAAATCCTCGCTCGCCTTCGACACCATCTACGCGGAAGGCCAGCGCCGCTATGTCGAGTCGCTCTCGGCCTATGCCCGCCAGTTCCTGGAGATGATGCAGAAGCCCGACGTCGACCAGATCGACGGCCTGTCGCCGGCAATCTCGATCGAGCAGAAGACGACGTCGAAGAACCCGCGCTCGACCGTCGGCACGGTGACCGAGATCTACGACTACATGCGCCTGCTCTGGGCGCGCGTCGGCGTGCCTTATTCGCCGGCCACGGGACTTCCGATCGAGAGCCAGACCGTCTCGCAGATGGTCGACCGCGTGCTCGCACTGCCCGAAAGCACCCGCCTCTATCTGCTCGCTCCCGTCGTGCGCGGCCGCAAGGGCGAGTACCGGAAAGAACTCGCCGAATGGCTCAAGAAGGGCTTTCAGCGCGTCAAGATCGACGGCACCTTCTACGAGCTTGCGGAAGCGCCGACGCTCGACAAGAAATTCCCGCACGACATCGACGTCGTCGTCGACCGCATCGTGGTGCGCGCCGATATCGGCCAGCGACTCGCCGAAAGCTTTGAGACCGCGCTGAAGCTCGCCGAGGGCCTTGCCGTGGTCGAGTATGCCGATGCACCGGCTGCTGCTGCGCCTGCCGAAGAGAAAGAGAAAAAGAAGACCGCGAAAATCCACGACAAGAGCGGGCCCGAGCGCATTCTGTTCTCGGAGAAGTTCGCCTGTCCCGTCTCCGGCTTCACCATTCCCGAGATCGAGCCGCGCCTGTTCTCGTTCAACAATCCCTATGGCGCCTGCCCGGCCTGCGGCGGCCTTGGCGTCGAGCAGCATGTCGACGAGGACCTCGTCATCCCAGACAAGGAGCTCGCGATCGGCAAGGGCGCGATCGCGCCCTGGGCCAAATCGTCATCGCCCTACTACACGCAGACGCTGACCGCGCTCGGCAAGCACTACAAGTTCACGCTGACCACCAAATGGAAGGATCTGCCGAAGAAGACGCAGAACGCGATCCTCCACGGCTCCGGCGAGGACGAGATCAAGTTCTCCTACGAGGACGGCGTCCGCTCCTACGACACCAAGAAGCCGTTCGAAGGCGTCGTCACCAACATCAACCGCCGCTATCGCGAGACCGAGAGCGAGTGGGCGCGCGAGGAACTCGCAAAATATTTCCACGACGTGCCCTGCGGCGCCTGCACCGGTTTCCGGCTCAAGCCCGAGGCGCTCTGCGTCAAGATCGGCGGCAAGCATATCGGCGAGATCTCCGAGCTGTCGGTGAAGGGCGCCGGCGCCTGGTTCGAGACCGTGCCGGAGGCGCTCAACGCGCAGCAGAACGAGATCGCGGGCCGCATCCTCAAGGAGATTCGCGAGCGCCTCACCTTCCTGCTCGACGTCGGCCTCAACTATCTCACCCTCTCCCGCTCCTCGGGCACGCTGTCCGGCGGCGAGAGCCAGCGCATTCGCCTCGCCTCGCAGATCGGATCGGGCCTGACAGGCGTGCTCTACGTGCTGGACGAGCCCTCGATCGGCCTGCACCAGCGCGACAACGCCCGCCTGCTCGACACCCTCAAGCGGCTGCGCGACCTCGGCAATACCGTGATCGTCGTCGAGCATGACGAGGACGCCATTCTGCTGGCCGATCACGTGCTCGACATCGGCCCCGGCGCCGGCATGCACGGCGGCAACATCATCGCCGAGGGCACGCCCGCCGAGATCATGCGCAACCCGAACTCGCTCACCGGCAAATATCTCACCGGCGAGCTCGAGGTCGAGGTGCCGGAGCGGCGCCCGCCGAACCATCGCCGCACCATCAAGGTGGTGAACGCGCGCGGCAATAACCTCAAGAACGTTACGGCCGAAATTCCGCTCGGCCTGTTCACCGCCGTCACCGGCGTCTCCGGCGGCGGCAAGTCGACGCTGCTCATCGACACACTCTACAAGGCCATCGCGCGCAAGCTGAACAATGCCAGCGAAGGCGCTGCCCCGCATGACCGCATCGAGGGCCTCGAGCATATCGACAAGATCATCGATATCGACCAGTCGCCGATCGGCCGCACCCCGCGTTCGAACCCCGCGACCTATACCGGCGCCTTCACGCCGATCCGCGAATGGTTCGCCGGCCTGCCCGAATCCAAGGCCCGCGGCTACGAGCCCGGCCGTTTCTCCTTCAACGTCAAGGGCGGCCGCTGCGAGGCCTGCCAGGGCGATGGCGTCATCAAGATCGAGATGCACTTCCTGCCCGACGTCTACGTCACTTGCGACGTCTGCAAGGGCAAGCGCTACAACCGCGAGACGCTCGAAGTCCTGTTCAAGGGCAAGAGCATCGCTGACGTGCTCGACATGACCGTCGAGGAAGCCGCCGATTTCTTCAAGGCGGTCCCGCGCGTACGCGAGACGTTCCAGACCCTGCACCGCGTCGGGCTCGACTACATCCATGTCGGCCAGCAGGCAACGACCCTTTCGGGCGGCGAAGCCCAGCGCGTCAAATTGGCAAAAGAGCTGTCAAAACGCGCCACTGGCCGCACGCTCTACATCCTGGACGAGCCGACCACCGGCCTGCACTTCCACGACGTCAAGAAGCTGCTGGAGGTGCTGCACGAGCTGGTCGCGCAAGGCAACACGGTCGTGGTGATCGAGCACAATCTCGAAGTCATCAAGACCGCAGACTGGGTCATCGACCTCGGCCCCGAAGGCGGCGACGGCGGCGGCGAGATCGTCGCCTGGGGGCCACCGGAAGATATCGCCAAGGCGCCGCGGAGCTATACGGGGAAGTTCTTGGCGCCGGTGCTGAAGAAGGCACGGAAGCCGAAGCGGCGGAGCACGAGCGAGGCGGCGGAGTAGAGACGCCCCGTTGCTACAGTCGAAGAAGCCACGATATCTGGTCGCGAAAATCAGGTGGGAATACCGCGCGGAGCGGACGATCCGACCTCGACGTTTCGCGGCTCGCGTCAGCGAGTATGGCGATATAGATCTTCGCATTCGCGAACGCGGACAGCGGCGTTGATCGATAGATTCTCCCGATGAAATAGGAAGGGTGGTTCGAGCCCGCTTGCCACGCTAACCACCGACAAATTCGATGACGGCCTCCCCCCGTGCAACCGCTTCGCCAATTTGCGGCATGGCGCTCAAGATCTGACGGACCAGGGCGCGATTGTCGATGTTGCCAACCCGGACCCACAGCACGATCGGCCCCTGCTTCTCTGCGGCGCGAAGGAGAGAGAAATCGCGGTCCTTGGTAACGAGAACGGCCGATCGAGAAATGGCTGCGCTCCAGATTGCCGCGTCGGTCGCGTTTGCCATCCCGAACTCGGCCACATGAGCCGCATCGTACCCAGCGCGACGCATGGCTTCTGCGAGTGCAGGGGGAAGCTGAGCGTCAATTAGATAAAGCGAGCTATTTGGCCGCTATGATTGGGTGGTCAACCTGACGCGCAGCATAGGCGAGCACTGCGTCGATATCCGCTTCTTCCAGATACGGATAGTCTTCAAGGATGCTCTCGCGCGACTGTCCGGCTGACAGCAGTCCCAGAACGTCGGCAACGGTGATGCGCAGGTCGCGAATGCACGGGCGTCCATGCATACGCTGCGGGTCGACTGTAATCCTTGCTAGTAACTCCGACATCTGTCACCTCTTCAAATGTCAATATAGCACCACCAGCAGCGTCTGTCAGCGCGTCGCCAGCGAGCGCGATGATCAGTCCGCCCGGCACTCCCCTCCTCCATGCCCTACTCCCTCGCCATCTTCGATCTCGACGGCACGCTCGTCGACAGCTTCCCCTGGTTCCTGCGCACCATCAACGACGTCGCCGACCGCTTCGGCTTTCGGCGCGTGCGGGATGAGGACGTCGAGGAGCTGCGGCATGCGTCGACGCGCGAGATTCTCAGCCGGCTCGGGGTGCCCTTGTGGAAGCTGCCGGCGATCGCGCGGCATGCGCGGCGGCTGAAGGGCGAAGCGGCGGCGGAGATTTCGCTGTTTGCGGGCGCCGAGGCGATGCTGCGGACGCTGGCCGAGAACGACGTGCAGCTCGCGCTGGTGACGTCGGACAGCGAGGTCAATGCGCGGGCCAAGCTTGGCGACGTCGCGTCGCTGTTCTCGCATTTCGACTGCGCGGCTTCGGTGTTCGGCAAGCCTGCGAAATTCCGCCGCGTGATCCGGCGCGCCGGCGTCGCCCCGGCAGAAGTCATTTCCATCGGCGACGAGGTCCGCGACATCGAGGCGGCGCGCGCGGTTGGCATCGCCTGCGGTGCGGTCAGCTGGGGCTATGCTGCGCCGGCAGCGTTGCAGGCACTTGCGCCCGATTACATGTTCGCGCAGATGGATGAGATCGCGGATGCGATTTGCCGGACGCCGGCAAAAGCCTGATCCGCGATCGCCACGCCTCAAGGAGACGGTGATGACACTTACGGATGCAGCCCGCCTCAAACTCCTGGAGCCACCGGTCGGCCGGTTGCGCGTCGTGCTCGACACCGACACTTACAACGAGATCGACGATCAGTTCGCACTGGTGCAGATGCTGCTGTCGCCGGAGCGCTTTGACGTCGAGGCGATCTACGCCGCGCCGTTCTTCAATGCGCGCGCGGGCAGTCCCGCGCGCGGCATGGAGCTGAGCTATCAGGAAATCCTGCGCCTGCTGGAGCGCCTGAACATCGCGCCGGATGGCCTGGTTCATCACGGCGTCACCGACTATGTCGGCCCAACCAAAACGGCGCAGCCAGCCCCCGCCGTCGACGACCTCGTGGCCCGGGCGCGCGCTGGCTCGCCCGACAATCCGCTCTATGTCATCGCCATCGGCGCCATCAGCAACGTCGCCTCGGCGCTGCTGAAAGCCCCCGACATCATCGACCGCATCGTGGTGGTCTGGCTTGGCGGCCACGCGCTGGAATGGCCTGACACCATCGAGTTCAACCTCAAGCAGGATGTCGGCGGCGCGCAGGTGCTGCTCGACAGCGGCGTGCCGCTTGTCCTGGTGCCGTGCAAGGGCGTCACCTCGCGCCTTCACGCGACGGTACCGGAGATCGAGCGCTACGTTGAACCGCACGGCAGCATCGGCGCGTTCCTGGCGATGCGGTTCAAGGAGTATTCGTCGGATCACATGGGCTGGGCCAAGGAGATCTGGGACATGGCGCCGGTCGGCTGGCTGCTCAACCCCATCTGGGCACCGAGCGTGATCATCCCGGCCCCGGTTCTCACCGAACAGATGACCTGGAGCGTCGATCGAAGGCGGCATCCGATACGCTACGTGACCTATGTGGATCGCAATCCGATCCTGAAGGACTTTTTCGTGAAGCTGAGGGACTTCGCCGCATCGAAGGTGACGTAGGGCGGATTTAGCGCAGCGCAATACGCACCTCCACCCACGAGCCCTTGCGCTGCCCGGCGGGCAAAACACGCCAGACCATGGTCAAGGCTCCCAGATCAAAATAATTCGCTTTACGCGAATTCGGAACTACAGCATATTGCGACCATCCCAACCCGGCCGAGGGGCGCTATCGCGATCGTCACGACACGCGGGATGGGACGTGGTGGACGTGGGTCACATCGGCGCGAAGGGTTTTGCAGGGCGGGCAACCGTGAGCAAAAGCGTCGCGCGCACGACCGGTGTGATCTGCGTACGGCAAAATCGTGTGGTCCTGGCGCCCGGAGTCTGTGTGCCAAGTCTTGCGGTGATGCGTTTGGCCCGACCGGGTCTCCGCATCAGCCATCCGCAAGGCGACGGGGGCAATAGTGCATCGCTCCCCGGGGAGAGCGCGACATAAGCCGTCAAACCATTGCGCAGGGAAGGCCGGATGTTTGGCTTCACCTGTATGCCGCTGTGCAGCCTCTTGTAGCGCGATTATCGCACAGTGGACCGCGGGTGCCAGCCGGCACCCGGCCTTCCCTGCGCCCTCGGCACTTTCGGGGGCGGCAACGGCCGCAAAGCTCGGGCACGATCTGCCGCGAGGACGTGAAAACGTGTCCGCAATTGCAGATGCCAATGGGACGATGAAGCTTACTCACATCGTGCTTGCGGCAAGCTTGCCGGAACGATCCATGCGATGCGGCACTTGGACGCAAAATCATACCTGAAGTTGTCGCCCAGAATCGCAGCAATGAATTGTAACAATGTTTCTGCGCTGGCATGAGGCCAGTCCCTGCCTTGCGACCCGGCAATGATTGACGGACGTCCAGGACCCGCCGAGCCGTCAGGAATTCCCCATGGTGTCCACCTATTTTGGCTATAGCTACGTCGCGCGCAATCTCGCACAGACCCTGACGCGGGTGTCGCAGCAAGCGGACGTATCGCGCGACGCCGCCTACTACAAAGCCAACATCGGCAAGGTGCACTCCGTCGACGATCTGATGAAGGACTATCGCCTGTATCACTACGTCACGAAAGCCTATGGCCTGGAGGACATGGCCTACGCCAAGGCTTTCATGAAGAAAGTGCTGCAGAGCGATCTCTCGGACTCCAAGAGTTTTGCCAACACGCTGATCGACAAGCGTTACCGGGATTTTGCCGCGGCATTTTCCTTCGGGGGCGGTGAAACGAAGGTTGCGCAGTCAGATAGCCAGACCGACGACATGATCGGGCTGTACACGGCAGCCATGAAAAGCAACGTCGATGCAATTGCCGCCGACACGACCTACTACAATGCCACGATCGGCAGCGTGACCAGTGCCGACCAGCTTCTCAACGACGATCGTCTTCGCAACTATGTCGCCTCGGCATTCGGGATCGATCAAAGCAAGTGGCCGCGTGACACCATCAAGCAGGTCTTGTCCAGCGACCCGTCCGATCCGAACAGCTACGTCAACACCACCTTCTCGTCTCAGCTGGACGGCCTGAACGCCCAGCTGGCCCAGGCCAAATCGGATGCCACCGACGCCAGCTCGAAGATTTCCGACTACACGGCGCAGCTGTCGCAGCCCGGCGCCGACGTCGATCAGTTGAACGTGCAGATATTGGTCGAGAAATATCGCCTGCAGACGGCCGTGAGCAGCATATCCAGCACCAACGACGCCATCGCGACGACGGGCCGGTTCATGGATCTGGCCGGCGCGTTCGAGTTTTCCGCCGACGGGTCGCTTCCACCGGGGACACCTGCGCAGACCGCTGCAAACCTCGCAAGCACGAACCAGAGCTTCGACGACAGCAAGTCGGCGGTCTATTCGGCGGCAAGCCCGTTGCAGGAAGCTCTGGTCATCGCACAATTCAGAAAATTCATCCCCAATGTGACTTCGCTCCAGACGCTCGTGTCCACACCAGGCGCGTATAATTTTGCGCTGGCGGCCGTCGGCCTCGATCCCACACAAGTCTCACAATCCACCGTGAAGGCTGTTCTCGAAAGCGACCTCAACGATCCCAAGAGCTACGTCTATACGCTCAAGGACGATCGATACGTCAAGCTCGCCCGCGCGTTCAACTTTGACGCCAAAGGCAATCTGACGACACCCCTGGCGGCTCAGGATTCGGCCGAGATCCTCGATTTCGCCAAAGACTACGTCATCGCGAAGTTGAAGACTGCAAGCACGCAGGACCAGGCGAAGATCAAGGCCCAAGCCCAGAAAGACGCGACGGACTATCAACAGTCGATAGGCGAAATCGACAGCGTTTCCGACCTGCTTGCGAACAGGAAGATGGTCGACTTCATTCTTGTCGCCAAGGGTCTGGACCCTGCGAAAGTGACCACCGCCTATCTCAAGAAGATCTTCGCCTCTGATCTGAACGATCCCAAGAGCTTCGCAAACACCGAGAGCGACCCGCGTTTTGCCGAGATCGCGGCGTCGTTCAATTTTGACAGCAAGGGCAACGTCGCGCGTCTTCCGACGGTGGGCCCGCAAAAGCGCGATCAATTTCTGGCCACGCAAAAGAATTTTCTGGAGCAAAGCCTGGAACAGCAACAGGGCGATACCAATCCCGGCGTGCGTCTGGCGCTGTATTTCCAGCGCATGGCCGGACACATCACGTCCGCCTACGACATCCTTGCCGACAAGGCTCTTTCGGAGGTATTTCGAACCACCTTCGATTTGCCTGACCAGATGGCTGCGATGCAGATCGATCAGCAAGCCAAGATTGTGACGAAATACCTCAATATCAAAGATCTCGGGGATCCCGCGAAAGTGGCAAAGCTGTTGAGCCGCTTCTCGGCCATGTATGACGCGAGGAACGCCAGTCAGACCTACTCGCCGGTGCTCGACCTCTTTCAGGGATCGAGCTCGGGGACATCAGGCTTCAGTGAATCGACATATCTGGCCATGGCGAAAATGCGCGCCAGCCCGTGGTAATGAAGTCTTTAACCGAAGCCCTATCAAGCCGCGTCGGCGGGCCTGACCCGTCGAGCGATTTCCGCGCCCTTCTCCCGTTCGACGACACCAATGTCGTACTGCCCCTGCAAGTCCAGCCAGAATTGAGGGCTATTGCCGAAATAACGACCAAGTCGCACCGCGGTGTCCGCCGAGATACCTCGGCGTCCATTCAGAATATCGGTGATCCGCCCCGAGGGAACGCCGATGTCGAGCGAAAGCCTGTTGGCACTAAGCCCGCGCGCAACCAATTCGCGTTTGAGCAACCGTCCGGGATGAACGAGTGGAGCCATGGATGTCAGCCCTTGTGATAGTCGACGATCTCTACCTCGTAGGCATCGCCCTTGCCGAATTCGAAACAGATGCGCCAACGCTCGTTGATCGTCATTGCCCACTGCCCTTTGCGATCGCCCTTCAGCTTGTGCAATCCGACGCTCTTCAGTGGCCTCAGGTCTCCGAGTGATTTTGCGACGTTCAGTGCGAGTAACAACTCAGCCGCCGCCTCGAAATCGAGTCCACGAAACTGGTTCGGACGCTCACCATCCCAGACCTTCCGGCTCGCCGAATTCCGCCAGGACCTTATCATGGCAAGAACATACTACGGAACTCGGTGAACGACAATCGATGACGCATTCATTCCGCCAGGGTCGCCTCGACGAAACCGCGCGGATCGTCGCAGAATTCCCGCATCACCCGGTAATGATCGGTCTGTTCCACCGTGGTCGGCTCCAGGCCGTATTTGCCGAGCCGCAGCAGCTGCGCATTTGGATAAGCCATCAGCAGCGGCGCATGGGTCGCCATGATCACCTGGCAGATGCGGGAGTCTTCCATGCGTCGCAGCAGCTTCAAAAACTCGATCTGACGCGCCGGCGACAGCGCCGATTCCGGCTCGTCGAAGATAAAAATGCCCTGGCGCTGGCAGCGTTCTTCAAAAAAGCGCAGGAAGCCCTCGCCGTGGGAGTGCGACAGGAAATCGGGGCCAACCTGACCGGCATCACGCGCGGCCTTGTCCAGATATCGCGCCACCGAGAAAAAGCTCTCGGCGCGAAAGAACCAGCCGTTGGTGATCTTTGGCAGCCAGCTTGCGCGCAGTGCCTTGGAGAGTTGGCCGCCCATATTCTCGCGCGCCTCGGAATGATCAACCGGCATGTATCCCTTGCCTCCACCGGCATCGTCGTAGCCGGCCAGTGCTGCGATGCCCTCCAGGATCGTGGACTTTCCGGTGCCGTTCTCTCCAACGATGATCGTGATGGGGGCCTCGAAGTTGAGTTCGAAATCATCTGGAAAGATGGGCAGGCAAAACGGATACGCCTCGCGATCGTTCACTCGCGACGGATCGAGCCAGACCCGCTTCAAATACGGCGCAGGCATGTTGATTGTCCGGTTGCCCTTCCTAGCCATTGCCAACCTCCGCGCCTCGCTTGGACGGAACATAACAGGAACACTGAAATTGCAAAGAGGTATGTTGCACCCGCCCCCCGGGGGCAGAGAGGCTACTCCAACGCCTCCAGCACCAGCTCCATGGTCATCAGAACAGGATTGTCGCCGCGCGCCAGACGGCCATCGGCGATGCCACCGGTGTAGTCGATCAGGGCGACGTCGAGCGCCGCTTCCAGCGCGCCGGCCGCGCCCGGCGCGATCGTTCCGGCGGTTATTGCCAGCTCCGTGGCAAACGGCTCGGTCACGTCGCCATGGGTGAAGCGCGCGCCGATGGTCGAGCCGACGCCACCGTGGATTTTTGCCTGCGCGATGCCGTGTGCGCGGCAGAAAGCTTCGAGGCAGAGGGCAAAGTCCTGATTGGGGCGGAGCCGCAGCGCGAATGCACGACTGGTCGTGCGCGCACCGGTGCTCGCGGAGACGACCGGCCCGAACAGCTTGAAGTTGGTCTCGGGATCGGGCTCAGCGGTGAACATCGCACCATCGATGCCGAAAGCCTGGACCTCGAACGGCTCGGCGATAACAGTCTCATCCGGCAGCATGTGGCCGCCGCTCGCCTTGCCATCCGCCTCGGTCCACAGCCCGTGACAATGATAGAACGGCGCGCCGTCGCGCATCCCGAGCGTCATGCTGCCGAGCCTGGTGCGCGTCACGCCTGCGGGCCGATAAATGTCGCTGTAGAACGCCGCGTTCTCGCCGGTTTTCGACAGCGCCGGCATCACATAGCCGAACGGCCCGAGCGCGCCCTGGCTGAAATTCAGCACGCCGCCGGCAAATCCTTCCGCGGCAAAACCGCGGCGCGCGGCTTCGAGCAGTGGCAGGCCGGCTGGAAGCGTGAACGAAAAGGGGCGCCCCCTCACCTCCACCCATTGGATACGCTCGGTGACGGGCGCGCCCGGCTGCTTGATACTCCGCATTACGTAAACTCAGCCCGCCTTGGTATTGTCGAGATCGAGCAGCCCGCGCGCCTCGAGCTCGTCGCGCACCATGCGTTTCGGCACCTTGCCATAGCCGGATTTCGGCAGCGCCTCCCAAAAGAAGAACCGCTTCGGCATCTTGTAGCGCGGCACCTTCGGCAGCAGGAACGCCGCCATCTCCGCTTCGCTCACGGCCTTCTCGCCGTCACGCGCAACGCAGACGGCGACTCCGACCTCGCCCCAGGTCGCATCGGGCACGCCGAGCACCGCGACCTCGCCAACCGAAGGATGCGTCAGGATCTTCTCCTCGATCTCGCGCGGATAGATGTTGGAGCCGCCGGAGATGTACATGTCCGACGCGCGGCCGGTGATGTAGAGGAACCCCTCCTCGTCCATGTGACCGAGGTCGCCGGTGCGGAACCAGCCGTTGCGGAACGCCTTCGCATTGGCCTCGGGGTTGTCGTAGTAGCCTGCGAGCACCGCAGGCCCGATCACGCAGATCTCGCCGCTCTGGTTCGCTTTGAGCTCACGGCCTTCGTCGTCCTGGATCGAGACCTGCATGCCGGTCCGCTCGAACCCACAGGTGCCGATCTTCGCGTGCGGGCCATCCTCGGGATCATGCAGCGCCGCCGGCAGCACGGTGATGTTGCCGGTGACCTCGCCGAGGCCAAAATACTGCACGATGACCTTGCCGAGCTTCTTCAGCGCGGCCTTCTGGTCCTCGCGATACATCGGCGCGCCGGCATAGATGACGTGGCGCAGCGAGGAATGATCGTATTTGTCGGCAGCAGGGTGCTCGACCATCATCTTCAAGATCGTCGGCACCGTGAAGAGATTGCCGACCCGATGCGTCGCGATCAGGCGGAACGCCTCGTCGATGTCGAACTTCTCGGTCGACAGCAGTACGGTGCAGACGCCGCGCGCGGTCTGCACCAGCTGATGCACGCCGGCACCGTGCGACAACGGCGCTACCACAAGCGAGGCATCGGCTTCCGTGACGCCGGGGGTGAGATCGGCGAGATGGTTGGTGACGACGAAGCCCATCTGGCCGTGGGTCAGCACCGCGGCCTTGGAGCGACCGGTGGTGCCGGAAGTGAAGAAGAACCAGCAGGGATCGTCGTGTTCGACGGCGACGTTCTCGACCAATTGGCCCGCCTGCGAAACGATGGCGTCGGCCACCGACGTCTCGGCGAAGGATGCCTTGCCATCGATGCTCCAGGTGAATTCCAGCGTGCCGCCGTTCACGGCCGCCGCGTGCTCGGGAAAATCGACGTGGCACAAAAATGCTTTCGCACCGGAGGCCTGTGCGAGATAGGCCACCTCGTCCGGCATCAGGCGGAAATTGGTGGGCACCCAGACCGCGCCGAGCCGGAACGCCGCGAACATCGAGACAAACATCTCGTCGCCATTCTTGGAATGAACGAGAATGCGGTCGCCCTTGGCGATGCCGCGCGCAGCAAGCGCAGCCGCCAGTGCGGAAACCTGCGCATCGATCTCGCGCCAGGTCCAGGATTTGTCACCCCAGACGAAACCGGGACGCGATCCATGCCGCCGCGCATTCTGGGTCAGCATGTAGGCGAGATTCATCACGCGGCGGGACATGCGGAGCGGCGGCATCGGGCTTCCTCTTCGACGGCAGACGGCACGCAAACCGCCCGCTCATTGGGGCCCATTTATCGTCATCGAGAGCGGCCTAGCAAGACCGCCAACCGGGCGTCATCCATGCGCTCGTTCAAGGAATTTTAAACATGCTGGAGGCAACCTGCATCAGTCCTCGCGTACAGAGTGCCCGTCATGATCAAAGCGCCCGCTTTCCTGCTGTTGTCGTTGGCGCTTGCTGGCTGTGCTGTCGCGCCGCAGGCACAATTGGCCCCAGATCCAGCCTTCAAACCCGCGCGCTATGCCTGGGATGGCGCGGGCCAGGACCCCAATCAACCGCGTTCCACTCCCGGCCCCTCACGCGTAACGCGCACTGCTGCCCGGCCCGAGAGCGACGGCATCGAGGCCGAACAGGACGCCAAGGTCAATCGTTCGCTGGTCATCTGCCAGGGCTGCCTCCCCGCAAAGCCTCAGCCGGACGATTCGCGCCTTGCCAAGGCGTCCGATTGAACCGAACCGCGCGTACGTCGGTCTACTGAGATACCGCGCTGACATGGCCAATTCGGCCTATGGTCGCGTGTCACCATCTCAGGGACGATCCATGCTCACCCGCCGCAGCCTCATTGCCGCCTCTCTCTTCGCGGCCCCCACGCCCGCCTTCGCGCAAGCGCCCGCCCCCAACGATCCCGCAACCATTCTGACTGCGATCTACACCCGCGCGGCAAAGGGCAAGGGCGATGGCGGTGCCGCCTTCGTCACCGAGAACAAGGCCGCGAAAGCAAAATATCTCTCCAAGGCGCTGGTTGCGCTGTGGGCCAAGGCGGATGCGCATACGCCGAAGGGCGATGTCGGGCCGATCGATTTCGATCCCGTCACCAATTCGCAGGAACCCGACGTGAAATCGTTCAAGGTTGACGCGGAGAAGACGGAGGCCGACAAGGCGACGCTCGCGGTGACCATCACCGGCCACCGCAACGACCGCAAACCCGCCGACCAGATCTTGCGTTACGACTTCGTGCGCGAGGCCAACAGCTGGAAGATCGACGACATCAAGGGCTCCTCCGACGGCGGGGCCTGGTCGATCCGCAAGATGCTGACGGACGCACTGAAGAGCTGACCGGAGACATCATGAGCGACGTGATCGACAACAAGGCTCACCACCGTTACGAGCTCGAGGTGGAGGGCCACATCGCGTCCGAGCATTACAAGCTCGACGGCAACGTCATCACGTTCGAGCATACCGACGTGCCGAAGGAGCTCGGCGGCAGAGGCGTCAGTTCAATACTGGTGCAAGGCGCGCTCGACCAGGTCCGCGCGGCCGGCCTGAAGCTCATACCGGAGTGCCCGTTCGTGAAGGCGTGGATCGAGAAGCATCCAGACTATCAGGACCTGGTGAAGGTCTAACCGACCCGGGCCGTCACAGCGCCCCGAGCTTCCCCAGCTGTTCCTGCGCCGTCTGCAGGACACGCATTTTGCAGATATCTCCCCTGCGGCAACTTCCCTTGGTCGTGACTTGGCAAGGGCCGATTCAGGCGCCTAGATCGGGGACTAAGCATCGCTTGGGAGAGATCAGGCATGGCGGCATCGGTACGCGACAACAAGGACAGGAGCCGCTTCGAGCTCGATGTCGAAAGCGAAATCGCCTTCGCCAATTACCGGCTGACGCCGTCGGCTGTGATCATCACCCACACCGAGACGCCGCGCGCGCTGCGCGGCCGCGGCATTGCCTCCGAGCTGATCAAGGGCGCGCTCGACTTGATCCGCCGCGACGGCAGGAAGGTGATTGCGGGCTGCGGTTTTGTGGTCGATTATCTCGACAAGCATCCGGAGGATGCGGATCTCGTTGCCTGATCGCAAAAGGGCCCGCGAAATCGCGGGCCCTTTTTAGTTGGTTGGTGTCGACCGATGCTCGTCGGTCAGTGCTTGATTTCAGGCGGCAGCTTGCCGCCATTGGCGGCGAGCTTGGACATCACCTGCTTGTGCAGCCAGACATTCATGCTGGCCGAGTCGTTCGTGTCGCCGGTGTAACCGAGCTCCTTGGCGAGGTCCTTGCGCGCGGCCAGACTCGAATCGATATCGAGCGCCTTCATGAGGTCGACGATCGAGGTGCGCCATTCCAGCTTCTCCTTCTGGGCAGCCACCAGCTTGTCCACGATGGCCGCAACGTCCACGGAGGCTGCGGGCGCGGCGGACGGTGCCGCGCCAGGCGCCGACGACGGCGCCGATGCGGTCCCTGCAGGCGCGCTGCCCGCGGGTGCGCCACCGGCGGGCGCAGCGGAAGCCGGATGGCTGCCGAAAATTGCGCCCATGATTTTCCCGAAAATGCTCATGTCTGCTCCCCGAAAAGGATCCTGTTGGAAGGCCCTGAGTGGGCACTTATAGACGAAGTTACGTCGTTGCGCCCGCGAAGTTCCGCGAGCCACAACAGCATGAGCTTATCTGCGGCGAAATGACGACCGGATGACATCATTAAGGTTGCACTGCGGCATGAAATCTCACCCAAGCGTGAGGGACAGGACTCGGAAATAGGCGTAGGCTTTGGGTTCAGCTCGCGATGCCATCCGGAATTCGCGTCTGGTCGGAATCGCGATCATCCAAGAAAAGCGGCCGTCGCGCCGTTGCCGGCGCCGGATTCGGCTGCATGGCAAGGGAGCAAGCGACAATGGCCACACTCTACCAGGGCAATGTCCCTACGGTGGCCCAGCCCGGAGATGCGGCTGGACCGGTGATCCGAACCATCCAACTGTCCGACCTGCACGACGCGCTCAAGCGCGGCTGGGAAGATTTCAAGGCGGTTCCGAGCCACGCCATTATCCTCTGCGTGATCTATCCGGTGCTCGGCCTCGTGATCGCGCGCGTCGCCATGGGCTATTCGGTGATCCCGCTGCTGTTTCCGCTGGCCGCCGGATTCGCCCTGATCGGCCCGTTCGCAGCACTCGGCCTCTATGAGCTCTCCAGCCGTCGCGAGCGCTATGAAGAAGCCAGCGCCTGGGATGCCATGGAGGTGCTGCGCTCGCCCTCCTTTGGCGCGATGCTCGGCCTCGGCACATTGCTGCTCGCGCTGTTCGTGATCTGGGTCGCGACGGCGCAGGCGATCTATGTTGCTGCATTCGGCTATGAGGGTGTGACCGGAATCTCGGATTTCGTGACGCGCGTGCTGACGACATCGCAGGGCTTGTGGCTGATCGCGATCGGCTGCGGCACGGGCTTCCTGTTCGCACTCGCCGCGCTCTGCATCAGCGCCGTGTCGTTTCCGCTAATGCTTGACCGCCATGCCGGCGCGCTGGACGCGATGGTCACCTCGCTGCGCGTCGTCGCCAAAAACCCGGTGCCAATGGCGGCCTGGGGCTTGATCGTGGCGGTTCTGCTGGCGCTCGGCACCATCCCCGCGTTCCTCGGGCTTGCCGTCGTCATCCCCCTGCTCGGCCACGCAACCTGGCATCTCTACCGCAAGGTCATCGTCTCCGAACCCGGCGCCCGGCCGGTGCCGCCTCCACCGCAGCGCCCGCGCAAGCCGGCGGCTGATTTCCCCGCCAATCTCTTCCCGTGGCGGAATCGGGAATAGAAGCGACGCCTAACGATCTTACGCCTGACGATCTTGTTACAAACCGTGCCCGCCCCGGAGGCCCCGGGCGGGGTCGGCCATTGTCATACGCCTTGCTTTGGCCGCGGTTACAACCGAGATTGCCGCCGCCGGTCATGCCACTTCACGGAATCAATTTACTCGAATGACCCTGACGATTTCTCGTCTCGCTCTCGCAGCCTTCGCCCTCTCCGCGTCAATCCTGTCCGCCGAACCCGCGCTCGCTGCGGTTGCCTGCGGCTCGGGCAATTTCGACGCCTGGCTTGCGGATTTTAAAACCGAGGCCGCGGCCAAAGGCATCTCACAGCAGGCCATCGCCGCCGGACTTGCCGGTGTGACGCTCGACCAGAGCGTGCTGAACCGCGACAAATCGCAAAAGGTCTTCACTCAGACCTTTGAAGAGTTTTCCGGTCGCATGGTGCCGCCACGGATGATGCGCGGCTCCAACATGATGAAGCAGTACGGCTCGGTACTCTCGCGCATCGAGCAGGCCTATGGCGTGCCGGGCGAGGTGCTGGTCGCGATCTGGGGTCTCGAGACCGATTTCGGCGTCAATACCGGCAAGTTCGCAACGATCCGCTCGCTGGCGACGCTCGCCTATGATTGCCGGCGCGCCGAGCAGTTTCGCGGCGAATTGCTGGACGCGCTGCGCATCGTCCAGCGCGGCGATCTCGCGCCAGCCGACATGAAGGGCGCCTGGGCCGGCGAGCTCGGCCAGACCCAGTTCATGCCGTCATCCTGGATGAAATACGCCGTCGATTTCGACGGCAATGGCAAGCGAGACCTCTTGCACAACGCACCCGACGTGCTGGCCTCAACTGCGAACTATCTTGCTGGTTATGGCTGGCAGAAGGGCAAGGATTGGCAGCCGGGCAGTCCGAACTTCGCGGTGCTCCAGCAGTGGAACAAGAGCGAGGTCTATTCCAAGACGGTGGCCTATTTTGCCACCCAGCTCGCCCACGCTCCTTAAAGCACACGCCCAGATACAAACCGCGTAGGGCCGATCGCCTCGCGACCGGCCCTCTCTTGGGTCGCGTTTACCTACCCGTTACTTGCCCATAGTGGCTTGCATCGCCTTGTTCAGGTGCATGCCGCACGCACCCATCTTGCCATTGAGCAACCCGTCCTGCGCAGCCGTGATCTCCTTCTCAGCAACGAATTTGCTGTCGCCGTCGGGCATGCTCTCGATCGCGGTCTCCGTCTTTTCCAGATTGGCCCCGCTGCAGCCGCCCATACTGTGCTTGGCGGCCTGGGCCGGCGCGACGGCGAATGCGACGGCGGCAATTGCGATAACCCCGAGTAACTTCGTCATGATGTTACTTTCCTTCTCTTGTTCTTGGCACAGACCCAGCGACATTGCCGGAATCTGCAACATGACTTTGCCGCCGACGCGGCAACTTGCCGCAATAAATTCCCCGCGAGAATTGCGTGATGTTGCGCGCCACGCAGAGCCGCATGCGAAATTTCTGATTTTCATTACAACTTTGTAATCCGGCCTGCACGCACGGCGTGTGTGCGCTGCATCAACGGGGAGGCGGTCCGACTCAGGAGATCGGCGAGGCTGCGTCACGCAGATCCCGGCCGCTGAGAACCAGAGAATCGCCGCGGCGCCATCTTCTCAGAGCATAAGGCTCTCAAAGATATATTGAATATAAATTCACTTCTATAGAACCCGCTTCATGCGATTCGCGCATGCGAGACTTGGGCTTACAAGCTGGCATATCGCCTTGCGGGTCACGGAAGCGCAACTTATTTCGACCAGCATCGGAACCGCAGGATCTTCTATAAACCCGTGATTTAACGGGCGTTTATAGCATTCTACGATGCCTTCCGCCTAACACTTGGGCGGGACTGCCGACAGGTTAATCGTCTCTTACCGATGCCATGCGTCCTTCGCTTAGCTGCATCGCAACATCGGAACTTTCGCAGTGCACCACTCTCACCTATATTCATTTCAACGATGACGCCCGGGCAAGGGCTGAATCGAACTACAGGAGACTACCAATGCTGCTCTCGCTCATCCGCATGATCCAGGCTTTCCGGGACTATCAGCGCAATGTTGCCGAGCTGTCCCAGCTCAGCGATCGCGAACTGGCCGACATCGGCCTCGATCGCTCGGACATCCCGCGCGTTGCCGCCGGTCAGTATCAGGGCTGATATCGTTCAGCCCTTTCACCGGTCGAACCGATAGCGCCCGCCTCGTGCGGGCGTTGTCGCATCCGGTGGCAGAAAACTCGATCTCGGTGATTCCACTGGCCGCCGAAAAGCGCTACCTGTCCGCCCCATGACAGGATCCCAATCCAATTTTGTGCACGTCATCGGCGCCGGCCTTGCCGGTTCCGAAGCCGCCTGGCAGGTGGCAAAATCAGGCGTGCCCGTGGTGCTGCACGAGATGCGGCCCGATCGCATGACCGAGGCGCACCGCACCGATGGGCTCGCCGAGCTCGTCTGCTCCAATTCATTTCGGTCGGATGACGCAGCCAACAACGCAGTCGGCCTCTTGCACGCGGAGATGCGACGGCTCGATTCGCTGATCATGCGTGCAGCCGATGCCAACCAGGTGCCCGCCGGCGGCGCGCTCGCGGTCGACCGCGACGGCTTCTCGGCCGCCGTCACCAAGGCGCTGAACGACCATCCCCTGATCGAGATCGCCCGCGGCGAGATCAAAGGCCTGCCGCCGGCCGACTGGAACAACGTCATCGTCGCGACCGGTCCACTCACCTCCGCGCCGCTGGCGGATGCCGTCCGCGAGTTGACCGACGAGAACGCGCTCGCTTTCTTCGATGCGATCGCGCCGATCGTGCATCGCGAATCCATCGACATGTCGGTGGCCTGGTTCCAGTCGCGCTATGACAAGGTCGGCCCGGGCGGTACCGGCGCCGACTACATCAACTGCCCCATGACCAAGGAGCAGTATGAGGGCTTCGTCGCCGCGCTGATCTCGGGCGAGAAGACCGAGTTCAAGGAATGGGAGACCAACACGCCCTATTTCGACGGCTGCCTACCGATCGAGGTGATGGCGGAGCGTGGCCCCGAGACCCTGCGCCACGGCCCGATGAAGCCGGTCGGCCTCACCAATCCGCGTGATCCCGCCACGAAGTCTTACGCCATCGTGCAACTGCGCCAGGACAACAAGCTCGGCACGCTCTACAACATCGTCGGTTTCCAGACGAAGCTGAAATATGGCGAGCAGCAGCGCATCTTCCGCACCATTCCGGGGCTGGAGAAGGCCGAGTTCGCCCGCCTCGGCGGCCTGCATCGCAACACATTCCTCAATTCGCCAAAACTGCTCGACAGCCAGTTGCGCCTGCGCGCGCAGCCGCGGCTGCGTTTTGCCGGCCAGATGACGGGCTGTGAGGGTTATGTGGAGTCCGCCAGCGTCGGCCTGATCGCCGGCCTCTATGCGGCAGCCGACGCGCGCGGCGAGCGGCTCGCGAGCCCGCCGGGCACGACGGCGCTCGGATCCCTGCTCGGCCATATTACCGGCGGCCACATCGAGACCATCGAGCCGGGCACGCGCTCGTTCCAGCCGATGAACATCAATTTCGGCCTGTTCCCGCCGCTCGCGATCGCGCCAACGAAGAAGCCGGATGGCACACGCCTGCGCGGCAACGAGAAGACGGTGGCCAAAAAGCAGGCGATGAGCGCATTGGCGCTCGCCGATCTCGATCGCTGGATCGCCGATCATTTGCGCATTGCCGCAGCCGCGTGAGTTTTCGATGAATCTCCCGAAAGACGACGCCGCGGTGCTCTCGGCGCGCTGGACCGAGGGCGTGCTGCTCAAGCGCGACGTGTTCTCGACGGTCGAGCGCGGCCGCTTCCGCTCTGATAGTGGCGAGGTCGACGCGGTGCTGCGACGGCTCGATGAAGTGCCGTGGTGGTCGTTCCTGCTGGCGCGTCATCTTTTCGCGCGCGAGAAGCACGCGCTGGCGCTCGCCAAAGGCCTCAATATCGGTCCTGAATTGCTCTGGGCCGGCCGCCGCGCTCTTGCGCGCGGCTTCGTCGACGGCGTCGCGCTGCATCTGGCAAAACCCCATGGCGATCTCGCCTATTTCCGCTCGGCCAAGGCGGCGTTGCGACGGCTGCGCCGCGCCGGCATCTGCCACAACGATCTTGCCAAGGAGCAGAACTGGCTGGTCGGCCGCGATGGGCGCGCCTATGTGACCGACTTCCAGCTCGCGGCCTGCTTCAACCGGCGGGGCCGGCTCTATCGCGTCCTCGCCTATGAAGACCTCCGGCATCTGCTCAAGCACAAGCGCTCCTACGCGCCCGAGGCTCTGACGCCGCGCGAGCGAAAGATTCTCGCGAAGAAATCGTTCGCCGCGAGCCTGTGGCTTGCCACCGGCAAGAAGGTCTATCGCGCTATCACCCGCGGCCTCTTCAACTTCACCGACCGCGAGGGCGGCGGCCGCCGTCTCGTCAATGACGCGCCGGTGCTGGCCGAGTTGATCCGCCAAAACCCCGCCGTCCGTGACACCGCCATCGTCGCCTTTGCCGACCGCCGCTCGGGCGTTGGGCTCTATGCGTTCGTGGAGGCAGATCAGACCGCGCTTGAAGGGCAGCTCCGCAACGAGCTCACGACCGCCAAGGGGCCAAAGCCGCCGGAACACATTCAAGTCGTCCACGCGCTGCCGCGCGACACCAGCGGCAAGCCGCGGACCGAAATCCTGCAACTGGTCGCCATGAATCAGCTCGACCTGATCGAGCCGATGATGAAGAACGACCAGGACCGCGCCTTCCTCAAGGACATCCTGGAGCAGCGAAAAAACCTGCGCGATCGCTTCAACTTCGAGGCGGACCTGCCGGCGAGCTAGCGCAGGCAGCGCCTTGAAGCGTCCACATTGGCGATAGAGAAGCGATCGGATTATTCGGGCTTGGCGGGATCATGCGCAGTCGGGGGACGATGATGCATCGTATGGTTGGCGGCCTGATCGCCGGCCTTCTGCTGCTGTCGGCCGCGCCCACAATGGCGGCGGAATCCCCGGCCGAGCAAATATCCAGCTTCCGCCTCAAGCACGGCGGAGGCCGCGTCGTACGCGACGCCACCCTCGACCGCATCGCGATGGACCAAGCACGCGCCATGGCCGCGAAAGATGATCTCAGCCATGAAGCGCTCGGCCCGTTCAACAAACGCATCGCACCGGCCGGCGCGGGCCGCGCGGCCGAGAACATCGCCTACGGCTACGACAATTTCGAGAAGACGCTCGGCCAGTGGATCGACTCGTCCGGCCACCGTAAGAACCTGCTGCTCCCCAACGCCTCCCGTGTCGGCATTGCGAGCGCCAGGAATGCCAGTGGCAAGCGTACCTATTGGGCCATGGAGATCGCCGGCGACTACGAGCCGAAGAAAGGCAAGGGCAAGAAGGACACCGAGCCGCTGGTCGCCGTGAAGCGCGAGGCCGCGCCTGCAAACAAGCCCAAATCCAGCAACTGCCATATCAAGCTGCTCGGCCTCTGCATATGAGATTAAGCAGGGCTTTGTTGGTCGAGACCTTGCTCGCGTACCTCGGCATGTCTAATTCATAGCAAGGATTGCAGGACGCGGAGGCACACTTGATCGATATCGACCAAATCCGCGCCGATACACCGGCCGCCTCCCGGCTCGCTTATCTCCACAATGCCGGCGCGGCGCTCATGCCGACAGCCGTCGTCGCAGCGATGAAGCAGCATATCGATCTCGAGAGCGAGATCGGAGGCTATGCCGCCGCCGACCGCGAGTCCGAGCGGCTTGATGCGGTCTACGGCTCGGTGGCGCAACTGCTGAATGCTGCGCCTGACGAGATCGCGCTCATGGAGAACGCGACCGTTGCCTGGCAGATGGCGTTCTATGCCCTGCCGTTTCGCGCCGGCGATCGGATCCTGACCGCCGAGGCGGAATACGCCGCCAACTATGTCGCGTTCCTGCAGGTCGCCAGGCGCACAGGCGCGGTCATCGATGTCGTGCCGAGCGACGCCACCGGCGAGCTCGACATCGAGGCGCTCGAACGCATGATCGACGACCGCGTGAAGCTGATCGCCATCACCTGGGTTCCGACCAATGGCGGGCTGGTCAATCCCGCCGCAGCCATCGGTAAAATCGCGCGCGCGCATGGCGTTCCCTATTTGCTCGATGCCTGCCAGGCGGTCGGCCAGATACAGGTCGACGTCGAAGCGATCGGCTGTGACATGCTGTCGGCCACGGGGCGCAAATTCCTGCGCGGTCCGCGCGGTACCGGCTTTCTCTACGTCCGCAGGCCGTTGTTGCAACAGCTTGAACCGCCGATGATCGACCACTTTGCGGCGCCCTGGGTCTCGCGGGACCACTACCAGCTCCGCGACGATGCCCGCCGGTTCGAGACCTGGGAGAACAATTACGCGGCCCGGCTCGGGCTCGGCGCTGCCGTCGATTACGCCCTCGCGATCGGCATCGGCCCCATCGAGCAGCGCTGCCGCCAGCTGGCGGACCGTCTCCGCAATGGCCTCGGCGCTATCAGCGGCATCACCATTCGCGACCTCGGCCGTGCGCCGGGCGCGATCGTCAGCTTCACGATGGAGGGGCATGAGGCGGACGCTATCGTTCGCAGCGCCGCCGCGGCCGGCATCACGATCGGCGCCTCGGATCCGTCGAGCACCCGCATCGACGCCGAAGTTCGCGCGCTGCCGGTGGTCGTGCGGGCGTCCCCGCATTACTACAACACAGAGGCCGAGATTGATCGGCTGATCGCCCTCCTCGCGGGACTGGCGCCGCATTAGCGCCGCTCAGGTGCAGCGCGCGCTCAGTCCGGATGCGCCGAGCTTGGCCATGACCTCGTCGAGATGCGCGCTGTCGCGGGTCTCGATGACGAGTTGTAGCAGCGTTGCCTTGGCTGGCAGATCGGAGAAGGTCCGCTGATGCGAGACTTCGATGATGTTGGCGCCGGCCTCCGCCAGCAGCGCGGCGACCGCGGCCAACTGGCCCGGCCGGTCAGGAATGTCGAGCGAGAGCTGCGTCAGCCGCCCCTCGCGCGCGAGTTCGCGCGTCAGCACCGAGGCGATCAGCCTTGTGTCGATGTTGCCGCCGCTCAGGACCAGACCAACCTTCTCGCCGGCGAAGCGGGTGGGATCGGACATGATAGCGGCAAGGCCCGCGGCACCGGCGCCCTCGACGACCGTCTTCTCGATCGAGATCAGGGTTGCGACTGCACGCTCGAGTTCGGCTTCATTGACGAGCGCGATGTCGTCGACCAAGTTACGGACGATTTCAGTGGTGATCTTGCCCGGCGATTTGACCGCTATGCCTTCGGCGAGCGTATCGCCGCGCGCCGGCAGATTGCCGCCATGGACGGTATTGTACATCGAGGGATAGAGCCAGGCCTCGACGCCCAGGATCCGCAGCGACGGCTTGATCGATTTCGCCGCAATGGCGATGCCGCTGATGAGGCCACCGCCGCCAATCGGGACAACCAGGGTGTCGAGATCCGGCACCGCCTTGAGCATCTCCAGCCCGACCGTACCCTGCCCAGCGATGACCAGCGGATCATCGTAGGGGTGGACGAAGATCATGCCGCGGGCCTCACCGTGGCTGCGCGCGTACGAAGCCGCCTCCTCCAGCGTCGCGCCGGTGACGACCACCTCGGCACCGTGATGCCTGGTATTCTCGACCTTCACCATCGGCGTGCCCACCGGCATGATGATCGTGGCGGGAATGCCGAGCCGTTTGGCGTGATAGGCCACGCCCTGCGCGTGGTTGCCCGCCGACATGGCGACGACGCCGCGCGCACGCTCCTCCGGCGTCAGCGCCGTGAGTCGGTTCAGCGCACCACGCTCCTTGAACGAGGATGTGAACTGGAGGTTCTCGAATTTAAGCCAGAGCTCGCAGCCGTAAATGTTGCTCAGCGTCCGGCTGTAGCTGCAGGGCGTCTCGACGATGGCACCGCGGATGGTCTCGGCAGCAGCTTGAATGTCGCTAGGTGCGACCGGAAGGCCGCTGAGATCGGGGACTGCGGTTTGGGACAATTCAGCCATGGGACAGCATAGAGCATTTGGCCGCATCGGGCGATAAGCCAACCGCTATTTGGTAAATTCCCGGGATCGTGAAGCCCGCCACAGCGTCCACAGCGTGCGCAACCGCGACACCGGCTGCGGCGCGAAGGGATTGCACCCGGGCCGAGACAGGCGATCGAGATCGGCTCGCGCCTGGCTCAGCGGCAGGAACGCAGCCCGTGCCGGCGGCGCCACCTGCGCCAGCAGCGATGAGGCCGTCGCCAGATGCTGCCGGGCTTCGCCTATCAGCTGGTCCAGCACGGCATTCAGATGGGGCGTCTGTTTGCCGGCGAACACATCCTCGATGCCACAGCCATGGCTGGTCAGGAATTGCTGCGGCAGGAACAATTGTCGATGGGCAGAATCCCGCGGCAGGTTCGCAATCACCTGCACGATGCCCTGCGCCAACCCTGCGTGCCGCGCGAGGTGCTCGCTCGCATCCGAAGCTTCGCCCATGATCCGCGCCGCGAGCGCGAACAAGGCCGAAGAAGTCGCCGCCAGATAGCCTTCGAGCGCCGTCATGGTCGGCATCGGATCGTTGTAGAGATCGAACTGATGCTCGTCGACGAGCAGCGACCAATGCTCGACGGGCAGGTCAAAATCGCGGATCGCGCGCAACAGCTCGGCAGCCACCGGATTGCCCTCGGCGCTGCCGTGAACAAGGCCCGAGAACAGATCGGTCCACCATTGAAAGCGTATCTCGCCGGGCAAGGGCTGGCTCACCTGGTCGCGGACCCGGACGATCTCGACATTGAAGGCGTAGAGCGCCAGCAGCGCGCGGCGCTCGGCAGCCGGCACGAACAGCGTTGCGGCATAACGGGGAAAGTCGTGGCTGCGCACGAGGTCGGCGCAGAACGTCACGGTGTCGGGCGGCGTCGCAGCGCTGCTCATGGCACGGCAATCAGCGCCGCCGCGACGCGGCGCCGTTCGCCGATCATGATGTTGTAGGTGCGCACGGCCGGCCCGGTTTGCATGGTGTCCAGCACCACCCTTACCGCCTTCAGCGCCTGCCGCAGCTCGCGCGGCGGCAGCCAGACGCCGGTTCCGGTGCCGATCAGAAGCGTGTCGATGCTGTTGGCGGCCGCAAAAACCCGATCCAGCGAATAGCGGTCGATCCTGGTGGGATCAGTCACGTCCCAGGCCCAGATCGCGTCAGGCAGGCACAGCAACGAGCCCCTATGCGACATGCCGGCGAAGGCAAAACCGCCCTTGCCGTAGGCCTCGATCGGCGCCGAGCGCGGGAAATGAGGAGCGTTGGGATCGCCGGTCATGAGCTTCGTCCGAATGAGCTGACTGCCCTCGCAAACTCATGCGAGGGCCTGCGGTTCGGATCACGCCTTGCTTTTCTTCGCTGGCGTAGCCGCTTCCTTCGCATCCTCGCGATGCTCGCCGACACCGAGATAGATCAGGATCGGCGCTGCGATGAAGATCGAGGTGTAGGTGCCGACCAGCACCACGCCGAACATCATGACCGCGGTGAAGCTGTGGATGGCATGACCGCCGAACAGCAGCAGTGCCAGCAGCGCCAGCGTCACGGTGAAGTGCGTGATGATCGAGCGCGACAGCGTCGAGTTGATGGACTCGTTGAGCAGCTGCGGCATCGGCATCTTCTTGTAGCGCCGCAACATTTCACGAATGCGGTCATAGATGACGACGGTGTCGTTGAGCGAATAGCCCAAAATTGTCAGAAGCGCCGCGATGCTGGTCAGGTCGAAATCGACCTGGCTGATCGACATGAAGCCGATCGTCAGCACGATGTCATGTACGTTGGCGATCATGGCGCCGAGCGCGAACTGCCATTCGAACCGGAACCAGAGATAGATCAGGATCGAGACGATCGCGAGCATCAGGCCGAGCATACCGAAGGCCAGCAACTCGCCGGAGACGCGCGGGCCGACCACTTCGACGCGGCGGTATTCGAAGGAATCGCCGAGCGCGGTGCGGACCTTCTGCACGGCTTCCTGCTGCGCGGCGTCGCCACCCGGCTGCTCCGCGACGCGGATCAGGACGTCCGCGGGCCCGCCGATTTGCTGGATCTGGACTTCGCCCAGGCGCAGGCCATCCAGCGTCGTGCGCATCGCCGCGATGTCCGCGGTGCCGGACTTGGCCCGCACCTCCAGCAGCGTGCCGCCGCGGAAGTCGATGCCGAAATTCAGGCCGTGGGTGAAGAACAGCGTGATGGCGACGATCGACAGCGCCGCCGAGATCGGGAAGCTGATGCGACGAAAGCGCGTGAAGTCGAAATGCGTATCGTCAGGGACGATGCGCAGCGACGGCAGCCAGCCGAACACCGAGACGACGGTGAGGACAGCAATGAGGATGCCGAGCCCGATGAGAACAATGTGAGTCACGGTCAGGCTCCTAGATCGGCACGCTCTGCGGCCGTTTCCACCGCACCCACCAAGCCACGATCAGCCGGGTCAGCGTGAAGGCGGTGAACACCGTGGTGATGATGCCGATGCCGAGCGTCACGGCGAAGCCGCGCACCGGGCCGGTGCCGATATAGAACAGCACCGCGGCGGCAATGAAGGTGGTGATGTTGGAATCGAGGATGGTTGCGAGCGCCCGCTTGAAACCGGCATCGATCGCCGAGATCGCATTGCGGCCGCCGCGCAGCTCCTCACGGATACGCTCGTAGATCAGCACGTTGCTATCGACCGCGATGCCGACGGTGAGCACGATGCCGGCGATGCCGGGCAGCGTCAGCGTGGCGTTCAGCAACGACAACAGGCCGAAGATCATCGCGACGTTGATCGCCACCGCGATGTTGGCGAACACGCCGAACAACCGGTAGGTCAGCAGCATGAACACGATGACCATGATCGAGCCAACATAGGCCGCAAGCTCGCCCTTCTCGATCGAGTCCTGGCCGAGGCCCGGACCGACGGTACGCTCTTCGACGACCGTGAGCGGCGCCGGCAGCGCACCGGCGCGCATCAGGATCGCGAGATCGTTGGCGGACTGGACCGTGAAGCTGCCCGAGATCTGCCCCTGCCCGCCCGTGATGGGCTCGCGAATGACAGGTGCCGAGATCACTTCATTGTCGAGCACGATCGCAAACGGCAGACCCACGTTTTCCTGCGTAGCCTGCGCGAACTTGCGGGCGCCGGTCGAATTGAAGCGGAAGGAGACGATCGGCTCGTTGGTACGCTGGTCAAACCCGGTCTGCGCATCGTTGAGCTCGGCGCCCGAAACCAGCACCTGCTTCTTGACGACGTAAGGCACCTTCGGCGAACTCTGGCTCATCAGGAGCTCGGAGTCCGGCGGCACTCCGCCCCGCTGCGCCTGGTCCGGCGGCACCGAGGTGTCGACCATCCGGAATTCCATCTTCGCGGTCTTGCCGAGCAGCTCCTTCAGATGCGTGGGATCCTGAAGGCCCGGGACCTGCACCAGGATGCGGTCGTTGCCCTGGCGCTGGATCACGGGCTCGACGGTGCCGAGTTCGTTGACGCGGCGCTCGACGATCTGGATCGACTGCTCGATGGTCTTGCGCATGCGCTCGACCATGGCAGGCTGCGACAGCGCCAGGCGGATCAATCCGCCGCCGGCATCGGAGATGTCGAGGTCGCGCTGCGTGCTCGACCCGAGCAGGCCGCCGATCGGTTGTGACAGGTCACGCAGCTTGGTCAGCGCGGCCTGGAGATCGGTATCCTTGACCCGGACCTCGACCGTGTCGCCGCGTGTCACGAGGCCGGTATAGCCAATCTTGGCGTCGCGCAGCGAGCGGCGGACATCGTCGCGGACCTGGTCGAGCTTTTCCTTCTTGACGTAATTGCCATCGACCTCGAGCAGCAGATAGGAGCCGCCCTGAAGGTCGAGACCCAACACGAGCCGCCGCTGCGCCCAGGCGGGCCAGGTCTTGACCTGCGCTTCGGGGAAGAAGTTCGGGACCGCGCAGAGGCACACGATCAGCGCCGTCAGGATAATCCCGAGCGCCCTCCACCGCGTGAAATACAACATCGACTGGACCTGTCAGATCAGGAGATTTGCAGGAAATTTGTTAGAGACTCGCGGAAGCGCCTACTTCGCCGCGGCGTCGTCCTTGGCGCTTTCCTTCGCGCTGTCCTTGGCCGGCTCGCCCTTGGCGCGCACGCCCGAGATCATCGACCGCATCTGGCGCACGCGCACGCCGTCGGAGATCTCGAACTCGATCTGGTCGTCATCGACGACCTTGGTGACTTTGCCGACCAGGCCGCCCGAGGTCACGACGGTGTCGCCGCGGCGGATGTTCTTCACGAGTTCGGCATGGTCCTTCACCTTCTTCTGCTGCGGACGCAGAATCAGGAAGTACATGATCACGAAGATCAGGGCGAACGGCAGCAGCGACATCAACATGCTGTTGGTGTCACCGGCGCCCGCGGCCTGGGCATACGCAGGGGTAATGAACATTCGGACGATCCTCGTGGAAACAGGGGAAGCCGGTCAGGCCCTTACGGCGACCGGTTCGGTCAAATTCGCGCGGACTATAGCGACCACCGCCCCAATTGCAACGCTGCCAGACCGTCGATTTGGCCACCTTGCGGCGGGCCGTCAGGCCCGATAAAGGCTGCATTCTCAGGAACTTCGGACATGCCCAAAAAACCAAGCAAAAGCCCGGCCGGCAAAGGCCGCCGTACCCCTGCCACGAAGCCCGCCCAGATCGCGGCAAAACGCCCCAAGGCGATCTCAAAGGGAGCCTCAAAGGCCTCCCCGGACCTTTCCCAGGAGCGCATCGTCCGCGCGCTGGAGACCATTGCGGCGCACCTCGCCGCCCAGGGCAAGCCGGTTGTCGAACGTGAGTCGTTCAAACAGGCGGACGCCTATGTCTGGCACCCCGACGGCCGCCTCGCCGCGGTGCCGCGGGTCAGCCGCGTCGAGCTGTTCCTGCTCAAAGGCGTCGACCGGATGCGCGACATCCTGATGGAGAACACAGAACGGTTCGCCAACGGCCTGCCCGCCAACAACGCCCTGCTCTGGGGCGCGCGCGGCATGGGCAAATCGTCGCTGGTGAAGGCGGCCCACGCCAGCATCAACGCGGACCGCAAGCCCGCCGACAAGCTCAAGCTGATCGAGATCCATCGCGAGGACATCGAGAGCCTGCCGGCGCTGATGGAGCAGCTGCGAGCCTCGTCCTTCCGCTTCATCGTGTTCTGCGACGACCTCTCCTTCGACGGCAATGATGCGTCCTACAAATCGCTCAAGGCCGTGCTTGAAGGCGGCATCGAGGGCCGGCCCGAGAACGTCATCCTCTACGCCACCTCCAACCGCCGCCATCTGCTCGCGCGCGAGATGATCGAGAACGAGCGCTCGACCGCGATCAATCCCGGCGAAGCGGTCGAGGAAAAGGTTTCGCTGTCGGATCGCTTCGGCCTGTGGCTCGGCTTCCACCGCTGCAGCCAGGACGAATATCTCGCCATGGTACGCGGCTATTGCAGCCATTTCGGCGTCAAGATCGACGATGAGGCGCTGGAGCGCGAGGCGCTGGAATGGTCGACGACGCGCGGCTCGCGCTCAGGCCGTGTCGCCTGGCAGTTCGTCCAGGAGCTGGCGGGTCGCCTCGGCGTGAGGCTCGCGACCAACTAACACTGCCTTCAAAACACCGTCGCCCGCTCCAGTGCGCAATTGCGCACAAGGCGGGCGATCCAGCGTTCGTCTTGATGCGGCGTGCGAGGCGCCAGGCCTCACGCCCCGTTCAGGAATTGAAGCGGGTCAACCGGGCTCGATCCCTTACGGATCTCGAAGTGGAGCTGCGGCGACGCCACCTCCCCGGATTGACCCGACTTGGCAATGACCTGACCGCGCTTGATGGGATCGCCGCGCTTCACCAACAGCTCACTCGCATGGGCATATGCGGTGACGTAGCCGTTGGAGTGCCGAACCAGGACCAGATTGCCGTAACCTTTGAGCTCGTTGCCGGAATAGGCCACGACGCCGTCTTCAGCTGCCTTGATCGGCGTACCCTCGGGCACCGCGACATTGATACCGTCATTGGACTTGCCGTTGGTCTTGGCGCCGTAGCTCGTGATCACCTTGCCACGCACCGGCCAGCGGAAGGTCGGCAGCGAGCTGGTGGTCTCCGCCGCTTTCGCCGGCGTCTCGGCGGGCTTCTCTTCGATATTGGTGGTGGCCTGGGCCAGGCGCGCGCTCTGCGCCGGCGCGACCGCAGCCATCTTGGTGGCAGCAACTGGAGCTGCCGCGACTGGCTGCAGCGCGGCCGCCACGGGGGCCGCCCCGACAGGCGCCAAAGCAAGCGGCGCGGCAACCGCCGCGGTCTTGGCGCCCGGCACGGTCAGCCTGGTGCCGAGCTTGAGCTTGGCCGACGGCTCGATACCATTGGCGCGAGCGAGCTCGGCCGCAGAGATATGGTTCTTGCGCGCGATGCTGGCGAGCGTGTCGCCGTGATTGACGAAGTGGAGGCTGGACGGCGCCGCAACAGCAGCCACCGGCTTCGGCGCCACCGCCGGAGCGGCAGCAACCGGGACCATGACCGGCGCCGATGCAGCAGCCGTTGCGCCCGGATGCGGGATGACGAGCTGCTGGCCAGGCGAGAGTGCGCGCGGCCCCTTGTAGCCGTTGGCGGCCATGATCGCCTGCGGGCTCACATGATAGCGCTTGGCGAGCACGTCGAGCGTATCGCTGGTGCCAACGATGATCTTGGTCCCGCCGACCGGCTGGGCGGCAGCGACTGAGCGCGGCGGCACGGTGCCGGTCGCTTCAAGACGCGGCTGAGCCGGCGGCGTGTAGGAGCCGAGCCCGCGACCACCTCCGGAGACGCCCCCACCCGCTGCAACCGGATAGGATTGCGGCGCGGCGACCGCCGGCGGCGGCAAGGCCTGGGACTGATAATAGCCGGACTGGGTCTGCGGCCGCGCATATTGCGGCAGCTCGCGCTGCGGCGGCGGGGCCTGCTGGACCGAACCGGTCTGCTCAGAGGAGAACGGATTGGAGAAATTCGACTGGGACAGCCGCGACTGCGTGTCGGCGCTGCACCCTGCAAAGCTGAGAGAGATCAGCGCCAGCACCGCGACCTGCGGTACGCGGCGCGAGTAAAGCAACTCGGCGACTACAGACATGGTTACTCACTGGTACGCAACAGAACTGGTCTTTTAAGTAAACACGCGCCGAGTAAATAACGGCTTAACCCTCCCAATAAGACGTTGGCAGCGCAGCTAATCCGGAGTTCTACAGCTCCCGCGCCACGCCGGGCAGTGCGGGCACGAAGCGGACCTCGACGAGTTCCCTACGCTCGATCCCGGCGTCGGTCCGGCTCAGGCGGGTCAGCGTCTGCACGCCCTGATGCGGGCCGACCGGCGCGATCAGGATGCCGCCGACTTCGAGTCGTTCGACCAGGTTCTCCGGAATCCGCTCCACCGCGGCCGTGACGATGATGCGGTCGAACGGGCCGATATTGGGTGGCAGATTGAGGCCATCGCCAAGCATCACCTCGACATTGTGATAGTCGAGCTTTTCGAGCCTGGCGCGCGCGGCGTCCGCGAGCTTGCGGTAGCGCTCGACCGTCAGCACCTCGCGCGAAAGCCGCGACAGCACGGCGGCCTGATAGCCGGAGCCGGCGCCGATCTCGAGCACGCGGTGGCTCTTCTGAAGCTGAAGCTGCTCGGTCATATAGGCGACGACGAAGGGCTGGCTGATGGTCTGCCCGCAGGCGATCGGCAGCGCGCTGTCGCGATAGGCGGCGTCGCGATCGGGGGCCTCGACGAACAGATCGCGCGGCACCTCTTCCATGGTCCGCAGCACGGTCTGGTCGCTGATGCCGCGACGCCTCAGCGCGAGCTGAAACATCATCTTTTCCGGCGGGGGCTGATTGGAGGTCATCGCTGCTTATATCGTCTCGTCAGAGGGCCGGATCGTCGCACGCGTCGCTCGGGCCCGGGCAAGAATCCTGTTCCTGCCCAGGAACCTATGATAGCGTTTTGCTGCGGTATTTGACCACAAATCGGCTTGCAGCGGGCCCGCCGCAAACGCCGTTTTCGGGCGTCCGCTGGCCGAAACGCGCATTGCGTCGATTCGTGTTATCTGCGAACGTTTTCCGGAGATGGGCAAGGACTCAACGACAATGACCGCGACCGGGCTTTCGGGCCGCTCTGTATTCCTCGTCGAAGACGAGGTCATGATCAGAATGATGGTCGCGGATATGCTGGAGGAGCTCGGCTACAAGGTCGCGGCTGAAGCGGGCGATATCAACGAGGCCCTGCGGCTGGCCCAGGCCACCGAGTTCGACATCGCCATCCTCGACGTAAACGTCAACGGCAAGGTCATCTCGCCAGTTGCCGATCTCATCAGGGAAAAGGGCTGCCCGTTCATCTTTGCCACCGGCTACGGCTCGTCGGGCCTGCCCGAGCAATACCGCGACCGGCCGGCGCTGCAGAAGCCGTTTCAGCTCGACGCGCTCGGCAAGACCATCGAAGCCGCGCTTCGCGGCAGCTAGCTTCTATTTCCAAATCGTCCTTACTTTAAGGTCCCGCTCAGCTCTTCGGAAAACGCTTCATTGGTGCGATCGAGCTGCAGCGGCGTGACCGAGACGTAGCGCTCGCGCAGCGCCGCGAGATCAGTGCCTTCGGCCGGCGTGTCCATCATCGCGGCACGTTCGAAGCCGATCCAGAAATAGGGATTGTTGCGGCCGTCCTTGCGCTCGTCGATCCTGAGGAAGCCGAGATTGCGCTTGCCCTGCCGCGTGACGCGAATGCCGAGCACCTCTTCCGGCGTGCAGGACGGGAAGTTGACGTTGATCACCGTGTCCTTCGGGATGCCGGCCTTGATCACCTTGCGCAGGATATCGGGACCGAATTTGCGCGCAGTGTCCCACAAGGGCCGCTCGCGCGTCTCGACGCTGAACTCCTGCGACAGCGCGAATGACGGGATGCCCAGGATGGTGCCTTCGAGCGCGCCGGCGATGGTGCCGGAATAGACCACGTCCTCGGCAACGTTGCGGCCCTTGTTGACGCCTGACAGCACGAGATCGGGCGCCTTCGTGCCCAGGATATGGCGCGCGCCCATGATGACGCAGTCGGTCGGCGTGCCCCGCACCGCGAAGTGGCGCGGCCCGACTTCGCGCAGGCGCAGTGGATCGTTCAGCGACAGTGAATGCGACACGCCGGACTGGTCGAGCTCGGGCGCCACCACCCAGACGTCGTCGGACAGCGCGCGTGCGATCTCCTCCACGACCTTGAGGCCGGGAGCGTGGATGCCGTCGTCATTGGTGCAGAGAATGCGCATGCCGGTGGTCGATTCCTGAGCTGGGGTCAGGCCGTCTTTATCCGGCTATGGCGGATCAGGCAAACCGGCCGAAGGCGGGAATTCTGCCGATACAATGCAGGTCTCCTCTGTGATCTAGCTCATTGCGGCGCCGCAACGCCGCATCCTAATTTGCTCGCGCATTTTCAGGCGACTGGGCACGGAATGACCCGCTTTGCAGCCGCAATCGTCCTCGGCCTCTGCGTGGCAGGCGCCGGATGGGCCCAAAACTCGGAACCTGACCGCTGCTTTCCCTGGCAGGAGTTCCGCAACGGCGTCTGCGCCGCCAAGTCGGCCCCCGTTGCGCCCGCACAGCTCCCGGCAGCGCCGGAGCCGAGCCCGCCTCCCGCCCCGGCCGAGACCAGCGCGACGCCGCCGCCGCTCGCCTGTCCGCCCAACTCGCATGTCGAGGGTGGCGCCTGCATCACCGACGTCGCACCGCCCTCAGTCCCGCCGCGTGCACTGATCACGATCACTTGCGCCGGCGGCACCGCGAGCAATGGGCAATGCACCTGCCCAGCCGGCTTCCAGTTAATGCCGGCGGGCACGGATCCGGGCGGCACTTGCGTACGAACCAATGCGGACAATTGTCTTGGTGGTCAGATGACGGTCGCCGGCGCATGCCTGTGCAACGGCCAGGTCACGATGTCCGGACAGGTCTACGATCTCGAATTCGTACGCGGCAAATGCGTGCCAAAACGCTGCCCGCGCGATGGCCCGTGCGTCACCTCGGCGGTGAAGCCCGATGCAGATGCTTCACCCAAATTGTCGTCGGACGAGCGGCAGAGCGACTGCGGCCACGGCATGGTGGCAGCGCGCCATGGCTGTGTGCCGGTCCGGCACCGCTCACACGCGACGGACATGAACACCTATTTCCGGATCGCACCGAACTATCCAGGCCCGATGCATTATTAACGGCGGACCCGCCATTGCGGCAGGAAGCGCGCGAGCTTGCCCTCCGCGCGCAGCTGCATCGCCGGCACGACTGGGCTGACGACGGGTGTCTCGATCACACCGAGCGCCTTCAGCTGCGCAACGAACGGAGCCGACGCGGGCGTCTCGGGAAAGCGCTCACGCGCGACCGTCACCGCTTTGTCAAAATCCTCGACATTGACGCCCGGCTTGGCGCGCCGGCTTTGCACATGCGTGTCGTCCCAGAGCCGCGTGATGTCGATGTCCAGTACGCCACGCAGGCGCTGGTCGACGGCCTGGATGCCGGCACCGGTCACCGCCCATTGTCGGCCGACCCAGAAGATGTCGCGGTGCAAGGCCATGGACGGTCAGTTCGCGTTGACGGATGGCCGGCAGGATAACCGGCCGCCCTATCTTCGCAACCAAACGTTTCTGCCGCAACATCAAGCAACGCGTTTTACTCGCGCGCGACCACCTTCAACCCGCCCATATAGGGCTGAAGCACGCTCGGAACGGCAATTGAGCCGTCCTCCTGCTGATAGGTCTCCATCACAGCGATCAGCGCGCGGCCGACCGCCGTGCCAGAGCCGTTCAGCGTGTGCACGAAGCGCGGCTTGCCGTCCGGGCCGCGCGAGCGCGCATCCATGCGCCGCGCCTGGAAGTCGCCGCAAACCGAGCAGCTGGAGATCTCGCGGAACATGCCGCCCTCGCCCTGCCCGGGCATCCACACTTCGATGTCATAGGTTTTTTGCGACGAAAAACCCATATCCCCTGCACAGAGCGTCATGACGCGATAATGCAAGTCGAGCTTTCGCAGCACCTGCTCGGCGCAGGACAGCATCCGCTCCAGCTCGTCCTTGCTGGTCTCAGGTGTCGTGATCGAGACCAGTTCGACCTTGGTGAACTGATGCTGGCGGATCATGCCGCGCGTGTCGCGCCCCGCAGCGCCCGCCTCGGCGCGGAAGCACGGCGTCAGCGCGGTCAGCCGCATCGGCAACTGCTTCTCGTCGAGAATGGACTCGCGCGCGAGATTGGTGAGCGAGACTTCCGCCGTCGGGATCAGGCCGAGGCGCTCAGTCTTCAGCCGCTCATGATCGGGCGCTGCGAGCAGTTCGCCCTTGATCGCCCAGAACTGGTCGTCCTCGAACTTCGGCAACTGGCCGGTGCCGAACATCACCTCGTTACGCACCAGGAGCGGTGGGTTGATCTCGGTGTAGCCGTGCTCATTGGTGTGCAGGTCGAGCATGAACTGCCCGATCGCGCGCTCGAGGCGCGCCAGCCCCTTCTTCAGCACTACGAAGCGCGCGCCGGAGAGTTTTGCCGCCGCCTCGAAATCCATGTAGCCGAGCGCGGTACCGAGATCGTCATGCAGCTTCGGCGCGAAGCTGTAACTGCGCTTGGCGCCGAACACGTGGTGCTGGACGTTGCCGTGCTCATCGACGCCGTCGGGCACTTCATCAAACGGAATGTTTGGGATCGCGGACAGCTCTTTGGTCAGCTCCTCGTCGGCCGCCTTCGCGGCGGCCTCGAGCTCCGGCATCGTGGTCTTGAGCTCGGCGACTTCGGCCATCAGCTTGGCCGCGCGTGCCTCGTCCTTGGCCTTCTTGGCGTCGCCAATTTCCTTGGACGCCGCATTCCGCCGCGCCTGCGCCTGCTCGGAAGCCAGGATCGACGCCCGCCTTCTCTCGTCGATCGCGAGCAGCGATGCCGACAGCGGCTTCAGTCCCCGCCGCGCGAGGCCGGCGTCGAAGGCTTGCGGATTGTCGCGGATCGATTTGATGTCGTGCATGGCGGTGGTCCTGAGGCTGGTTGCAAGCTTGCAAATCTCGATTTGCATTTATGCAAATGGCTGCTCCCCCTAGCACAGCTGTCATCGCCCGCGAAAGCGGGCGACCCAGTATTCCAGAGACATGGGTGATTCTCCGAGCGGCCGCGGCGTACTGGATTCCCCGCTTCCGCGGGGAATGACACCGGTGGTGTGGCCCCTACTCCGCCGGATTCGCCGGTGTCGACACGTCGGTGCCGGTGGTCGCCTTCGAGGCGGCGGCCTTCTTCTCCACCATGGAGACCGCGATGATCGAGCCCTCGTAGAGCGCGAGCAGAGGAATCGCGAGCGAACATTGGCTCAGGATGTCCGGCGGCGTCAGCACGGCCGCGATGATGAAGGCGAGCACGATGAAATAGCGACGCTTCTCGCGCAGCATTTTCGAGGTCACGATGCCGATCCGGCCCAACAGCGTCAGGATCACCGGGAGCTGGAAGGCGATGCCGAAAGCGAAAATCAGCGACATCGTCAGCGACAGATATTCGCCGACCTTGGGCAGGAGCTGAATCTGTGCGGTCTCCGTGCCACCCGCCTGCTGCATGCCGAGCGAGAACCGGACCAGCATCGGCAACACCACGAAATAGACCAACATTGCTCCGAGGACGAAAAAGAACGGGGTCGCGACCAGATAGGGCCGGAACGCTTGCTTTTCGTGCTTGTAGAGACCAGGCGCGACGAATGCGTAGATCTGCGTCGCGACGATAGGGAACGAGATGAAGCCGGCACCGAACAGCGCGAGCTTGAGCTGGGTGATGAAATATTCCAGCAGCGCCGTGTAGATGAATTTCGAATTGTCGGCGCCTGCGACCCACACGAACGGCCAGACCAGCACGTTGTAGATCTGCTTGGCGAAGAAGAAGCAGAAGATGAAGGCCACGCCGAAGCCGAGCAACGCCTTGATCAGGCGCGAGCGCAGCTCGATCAAATGGTCCATCAAGGGGGCCTTGCTGGCCTCGATCTCGGCGTCGCTCATGACGCTTTGGCGTCCTTGATCGCTTCGGGCGCGGTGTCCTGCTCGACCGCCGCCCGCGATTCGACCTCGCGCGTGATCGCGAGCGGCTCGTTCACCGCCGCGTGCGCCTCGGCCTCCACGAAGGTCTCAGGCGTTGGGGCTTCGGGCGTCGTCGGTGTCGCCGGTGTTTCAATTGAATTCGCCGGCGCTTCGCTTGAAGTCGCCGGCGCTTCGACGGCAGTAGTCGTGGCGGTCTCGGCCGGCTTGTCGAGCGCATCGACGCGTAGCGCGTCGCTGACGTCCTTCTGCAGCGAGGTCATCAGACCGCCGCCGGTGAAGCCGGCAGCGGCTTCCTTGACCTCGTCAAAGCTCTTCTTGAGGTCGGCCATCTCGGCCTCGCGCATGGCTTCCTGGAACTGGCCCTGGAATTCGGCGGCCATCTTGCGCGCCTTGCCCATCCACTGGCCGACCATGCGCAGCACGCCTGGCAGCTCTTTCGGGCCAATGGCAACCAGGGCCACGACCCCGATCAGAACCAGCTCACTCCACCCGATGTCGAACATGACGTCTTCCGTTCACGCGAAGCCACGATCGGCCCAATCCCTCACGCGCAAGGATCGGGTCCGTTTCCCGCGTCTCGCGTGCTCCTGGCTCAGACGGCCTTGCTGCCGACGTCGGATCGCGCCGCGGTCGGCGCGGCCGTGTGCTCGATGGACTTGGACGGCTCGGCGGGCTTGTCAGCGACCTTGTCGTCGTCGTCCTGCATGCCCTTCTTGAAAGCCTTGATGCCCTGCGCCACGTCGCCCATCAGATCCGAAATCTTGCCACGGCCGAACAGCAGCAGGACCACTGCGATCACCAAGATCCAGTGCCAAATGCTAAGAGAACCCATCCTGCAACCCTCCAAACGCGCATCGCCGGGACCCCCGGCCGATCTTCACCGAAACCTAGGCTTCGCTGGCCTCAAAAACAAGGACCAAGGCAGCGCCAATTCGCTGTTGGCGCTACGTAATCTTGCCTAGTGTTAACTGGTCGCAGGGGGTCGGTAAAAGGCGGGAATATCAGCCTTCTTCGCCACCCTCATTGCCGCCTTCCGGTGGCGTCTCGGGCTCGACCGCAGGCGCCAAGGCCAGATCGAGGTCCTCGCCCGGTTCCAGGGGATCCTCGTCCTCGCGCAGCTGAGGATCATCCGACGGCGTCGGCACGCTGAAGCCGGTCGGCAGCCGCGAGTCCAGCAGCCCCGTACCCTTCAGCTCCTCCAGACCCGGCAGGTCGCCGAGCTGTTCCAGCGTGAACTGCGACAGGAAGTCCTCGGTGGTTCCGAAGGTCAAGGGACGGCCGGGCGTCTTGCGGCGGCCACGCGGCTTGATCCAGCCGGTCTCCAGCAACACGTCGAGCGTGCCCTTGGAGGTAATGACGCCACGGATCTCCTCGATCTCGGCACGCGTCACCGGCTGGTGATAGGCGATGATCGCCAGCACCTCGATCGCGGCACGCGACAGGCGGCGGGTCTCGGTGCTCTCGCGCGTCATCAGCCAGGCAAGATCGCCGGCGGTGCGGAACGTCCATTTGTTGGCGACCCGCACGAGGTTCACGCCGCGCAAGGCGTAATCGGCCTGGAGTTGCTCGAGCGCAGCCTTGACGTCGACGCCCTCGGGCATGCGCTTGGCCAGCGTCGCCGTATCGAGCGGTTCATTCGAAGCAAACAGCAGCGCTTCCAGCAGCCGCAGTTCTTCCGGACGTGCCTGGGGCTCGTTCTCCATCGGCTCGACCTCTTCTACGCGAACTTCCGCCAAAGCCATGGCAGCTTCTCCTTCTTGCACTTAAGCGACCGGCGCATCGGGCGCAGGAGCTGCGTCCGGAACCGGTTTGGGACGCCCCTTCCGGAAATAGATGGGCGCGAACGCTTCTTTCTGATTCAGCTCGAGCTGACCCTCACGCACCAGCTCGAGCGCGGCGGCGAAGCTCGAGGCGAACACCGTCGCGCGCTGCGTCGGATCGGCGACGTGACGGACCAGGAAATCGTCGAGCACGCCCCAATCGTCCTGTTCGCTGATGCTACCGACCAGCCGCTCCAGCGTGGCACGCGCCTCGGCAAGCGACCACACCGTGCGCTTGGCCAGATGCACGCTCGCCAGCACGCGCGACTGGCGCTGTGAGGCATAGGCCGTGAGCAGGTCGTACAGCGTCGCCGTGTATTTCGGATGCCGGATCTCGGCGATCTGCTCGGGCTCGCCGCGCGGAAAAATGTCACGCAGCAATTGCTGCCGGTTCATCAATCGATTGGCGGCTTCGCGAATGGCTTCCAGGCGGCGCAGACGGTTGGCAAGCGCGGTTGCCATCTCCTCGGCGCTCGGACCTTCCGCGCTCGGTGGCTCCGGCAGCAGCAGACGCGACTTCAGGAAGGCGAGCCAGGCGGCCATGACGAGATAGTCGGCGGCAAGCTCGAGCCGGATTTTTCGCGCAGCTTCGATGAAGTGGAGGTATTGGTCGGCCAGCGCCAGAATGGAGATCTTGGCGAGATCGACCTTCTGTTGCCGCGCCAGCGCGAGCAGGAGATCGAGCGGGCCTTCATAGCCCTCGACGTCGACTACCAACGCCGGCTCGCCCTCGGCCAGCTCTGCCGGCCGCCCGGTTTCAAACGATAGGATTTCTGCGCTCATGCGGATGCCGTGGTTGCGGTCAATGCGTCCAGTTCCGCATTGTCATTGCTGTGAAGCGTCGTGTCGCAGCCGGTCGCGAACATGGCGCGAATTCGCCCAGCGATGCCTCCCGCCAGCGCGTTCATCGGCACGTCATGACTCATTAACAAACCTTGGAACCCGATTGCGCGGCGAATCACCTGAGCAATCATTGTCGCAGAAGTCGTCACCGGATGGGCGGGGTCGGCGGCGCCATCCACGGGAATGCTGAGACCGCCGAGATTGGTCGCGGCCAACCCCGTGACCGTCGACTCCTCAAGCAGAACCGTGGCTTGCGTGAAAATTCCGATGCTGGGCCTGAAGGGAATGAAGTCCCATGGGCATTCGGCACGGCCAAACGCCCGCTCGGCGGCGGTCAGTTCCGTTCCGGATACGCCGGTATTGAAGGCCCGCGTGCTCATAGGGCCGATTAACCCTGCCCCGGGAGGGGGTCAAGGAAACGGCCGCTAATTCCTCTGGACGAAGCAGGACGGCAGGCCGGCCGACTTCAGATTGTTGCAGGCCTGCACCGCCTCGTCGGCCGAGCCATAGGGACCTGCGAAGGCGCGGTAGACGATTCCCTTACCCTTGTCGGTCAGATCGACGCGCTTGATGACCGGCGAGCGACCACCGAGGACGCTGCCATATTTGCTCTGGAGCACCCGGTAGGACGCAGCGGCGCTATCCTCGCTCTGCTGCGAGGACACCTGCACCACGAAGCCGCCACCGGCGCTGGGCGCGGGTGCAATTTGGGTCGGATTGGTCGCGGCCATACGCTGCGGCGGCTCGGCCTGCGGCGCCAGTGAGAGCGGCTGGTTGGCGCTGGCATTGGCCGAGGTCGGCGGCGTACGCGGCGCAGCGACCGGCTTCAGCGGCGTGGCTGGCTTGGCTGCTGACGGCGCGGCGCCCTGCGGCACGGCGCTATCGGTCTGGTCACCCTTCACAGCCACGGTCTTGACCGAGCGTGGCGCACTGTTCGGCATCGTCCCGTTGCTCGGGATTGGACCGGCATTCAGTGGCGGAACGTTGGACGGCGACACGCTCGCAACCGGCGGCGGGTTCGCATTCTGGTTCAGCGGCGGAAACACCACGCGCGGACCGGCCGCCTTGGCATTGACGTCGACAGGCGCCTCCTCGCGCGGCACGATCTTCTCGCTGCCGTCGCCGCTCGCCATGCGGTCCGGCACCTTGGCCGAGGAGTCCGAAGGCGCCGGCACGATCTTGGTCGGCGTGTTGTCGGCTTTGATGATCGGCGGTTCGCCGCTGCGGGGCGAGCCGATATAGGTCTTGTAGGCGAAAGCCGCGCCAGTTCCGACCACAGCCAGCGCGAGGATCGCGGCGACCGTCATCATGCCGCCGCGCGATTTCCTGGGCTCGTCGAGGTCCGCCTCGGGATAGTCGCTCTGGAACGCGTAAGGATCGTCCGGATAGGCCGGCTCACGCTGAAAATCCTGCTCACCCGACTCAAGCCGGCCGTAGAGCGCATCATCGTAACGCGCCCGATCAGGCTGCTCGTACGGCGCCTCGTAGGCTTGCTCGTGGGCCTGCTCCTGAGGGTAGGCCTGATGCTGGTAAGCCTGATCCTGAAAGGCGCGGTCCTGATAGGCCTGCGGCTGGTGAAGCTCAGGCTCCGGCGCAGCCGGCTGGGCCGAATAGCGATGCAGCGGATGAACGGGATTCACGGTGACGGGATAGTCAGGCTCGGGCGCCGGCTGCGGCTGCACGTTGGCGCGCCGCATCCATGAGGGCGGACCCGGCTGAGGCGCGGCGGCCTGGTCGGCGTAGTCCTGCTGATAGTCGTCCTGCGAATAATCGTCGTCCTGATAAGTCTGCGCAGGCGCTGGCGTTGCCGCCGGGCGCGCACTTGGGCGGCCCTGTGCTGCGAACGGATCGGTCTGCCCGATCAGGCGGGCGAGCTCGGCCAAGGGATCGTTTTCCGCCTTCCCATGCTGGTCGGCGCCGCGGCCATAGTCGTCGGAAGGAAACGGTCTGTCGTAATTTCGATCGGCCATCGTGATGATGCGTCCCTTCGGGAAAGCCGCGCGCCCCTCGACCAAGGCGCGGCTTTCGACCCACAAGGCTTTCAACCAAGTCTAAGCGATCCGGCTTCTGCCGGTACCCCCAATATTCCCCTTAAGTAGTTCGCCCCAAACTACCGCATCTCGTCCGGAGCATGGACGCCGAGGATGGCGAGGCCCGATGCCAAGACAGAGACGACGCCCTGGACCATGGCCAGTCGCGCCTTCGTTAGATCTGCATCATTATTGATAATGAAGCGTAAATAGGGCAAATCGCGCCCCTTCGTCCAAAGTGCATGAAATTCGCTCGCCAAGTCATAGAGATAAAAGGCAATACGGTGCGGCTCGTGCGCCGCTGCGGCCGCTTCCAGCATCCTCGGATAAATTGCGAGACGCTTGAGAAGGTCGAGCTCAACGGGGTCGGACAGCCGTTCCACGGCCGACTCACTGAGCCAGGCGATACGCTTGTCGGCATCCTCAGGGAGTTCCGGGAACATTTCGGTCCTCGCGTTGCGGAAGATCGAGTGGCCGCGGGCGTGGCCGTACTGGACGTAGAACACCGGGTTATCGCGCGACTGTTCCATGACCTTGGCGAGATCGAAGTCCAGCACCGCGTCGTTCTTGCGATAGAGCATCATGAAGCGGACGGCATCCTGGCCGACCTCATCCACCACCTCACGCAAGGTGACGAAGTCCCCACTTCGCTTGGACATTTTCACCGGCTCGCCATTGCGCAGGAGCTTGACGAGCTGGACGATCTTGACGTCGAGCGCGCCCTTGCCGGAGGTCGTCGCCTTCACCGCCGCCTGCATGCGCTTGATGTAGCCGCCATGATCGGCGCCCCAGACGTCAATCATCTCCGCAAAACCACGGTCGAACTTGTTCTTGTGGTAGGCGATGTCGGAGGCGAAGTAGGTGTAGGAATTGTCCGACTTGATCAGCGGACGATCGACATCGTCGCCGTAGGCGGTCGCCTTGAACAGCAGCTGCTCGCGGTCTTCCCAGTCCTCGACCGGCGCGCCCTTCGGAGGCGGCAGCCGGCCTTCATAGATGTCGCCCTTGGCCTGCAGGAACGAGATGGTCTCGGCAACCTTGTTGTTGCCGGCCTCGATCAGCGAGCGCTCCGAGAAGAACACGTCGTGGCGGATGTTGAGCGCGGCGAGATCACCCTTGATCTCGTCCATCATCATCGCGATCGCCTTGGCGCGAACCGTCGGCAGCCATTGCCCCTCGGTCATCGCGAGCAGCTTGTCGCCGTGCTCCTTGGCCAGCGCCGCGCCGACCGGCTTCAGATAGTCGCCCGGATAGAGCCCTTCCGGGATCGCGCCGATGTCTTCGCCGAGCGCCTCGCGGTACCTCAGGAACGCAGAACGCCCGAGCACGTCGACCTGCGCGCCGGCATCGTTGATATAATATTCGCGGGTGACGTCATGGCCGCCGAACTGAAGCAGGCTCGCCAGCGCGTCGCCGAACACGGCGCCGCGGCAATGGCCGACATGCATCGGTCCGGTCGGATTGGCCGAGACGTATTCGACATTGACCTTGGACCCGCCGCGGACGCGACCGTAATCGGCGCCCTCGCGCAGCACCGTCCGCAGTGCTTCCGCCCAGGCGGCGGGTATCAGCGTCAGGTTGATGAAGCCCGGGCCGGCGACGTCGACCTTGGAGATCAGCGCATCGGCGCGGAGCCGTTCGGCGATCTGCTCGGCGAGGTCACGCGGCTTCGCCTTTGCCTCTTTCGCAAGCACCATGGCGGCGTTGGTCGCCATGTCGCCATGGGTGGCATCGCGCGGCGGCTCGACCACCACGCGCGAGAAATCGATGCCCTCGGGCCAGTTGGCTTCCGCCGCGAGCGCGCGGCAGACGGCGTGCACGCGTGCGAGCACGTCGGCGAACAAATGCGGTGCTGAGGATGTGTCGGGCATGGGCGCCGCCTAACGCAAATCCGGGGTCGAGTCAAAGAGCCGCTGGTGCTCGGTCAGGGCGAAACGGTCGGTCATTCCGGCAATGAAATTGCCGATCCGGCGGGCCCGGTCGCCCTCGTCGTCCGCCTCCGCCCCGACCAGCCATTCCGGCGGGAGGTCAGCCGGCGAAGTCAGGTATTTTGCGAACAAGTCAAACAGGATTTGTTCCGCCTCCGCCATGACCCGCATCACCCGCTTGTGGCGGTACATGTGCTGGTAGAGAAAGCGCTTGATGGCGGCCTCTTCCTCGGCGACCACGGCGGGGAACGCGATCAGCGCCCGGCTCTGCTGGCGCACGTCCTGGGCCGATTGCGGGCTGACGGCGGCAATGTTCTTCTGCGCCTCCGCGAACACCGCGCCGATCAGATGCGAGATCAGCTCGCGCACCAGCTCAGCACCGCGCCTGACGTCTTCGAGATCGGGATAATGCGCGGAGGTCTCGGCGATGATCTCCGCGGTGAGCGGCATGACCTTGAGATCGTCGAGATGGAACAGGCCGGCACGCAGGCCGTCGTCGATGTCGTGGGCGTCGTAGGCAATGTCGTCCGCAATGGCCGCGACCTGCGCCTCCAGCGAGGCAAAACTCCAGAGCTCGAGATCGTAGGTCTTGATATAGTCGGCGATGCCAACGGGAATGCCATGCTCGCGATAGCGCCCGACCGGCGCGCCGCTGCGATCGGTCAGCGGGCCGTTGTGCTTGACGATGCCCTCGAGCGACTCCCAGGTCAGATTCAGCCCATCGAACTCGGGATAACGGTGCTCCAGGGAGCCTACGACGCGGAGCGCCTGGGCGTTATGGTCGAAGCCGCCGAAATCCTTCAGGCAGGCGTCCAGCGCCCGCTCGCCGGCATGGCCGAATGGCGGATGGCCGAGGTCGTGGGCGAGCGCCAGGGTTTCCGTGAGATCCTCGTCGAGCCCAAGCTGGCGGGCCAGAGCGCGGGCGATCTGCGCCACCTCCAGCGAATGGGTCAGCCGGGTGCGGTAATGATCCCCCTCATGGAACACGAACACCTGGGTCTTGTACTTGAGGCGGCGAAACGCGGTGGAATGGATGACCCGGTCGCAATCCCGCCGGAACGGGCTCCTGGTCCGGCTCGGCGGCTCGGAGACCAGCCGGCCACGGCTGCGATCGGGGTCGCAGGCATAGGGCGCATGGGGGGCTGCCATTCCGACGGACACGACGAATTTAGTCCCTATCCATTTGATTCTGCGTATCCTTGCACTTAACTATGCCGGACGCGGGATACCAAATGAATTGGCCAAATGAATTTGGTATGACTGCGGGCCTATCGGAGACGAGCCATGACGACTGACGTGACCATCAGTGAACGCGCCGCGCGCCGGATCGGAGAGATCCTCAAGGGCGAAGGCACAGGCGCGATGCTGCGCATCTCCGTCGAGGGGGGCGGCTGCTCCGGCTTCCAGTACAAGTTCGACATCGACCGCGATCGCACCGACGACGATCTCGTCATCGAGCAGGCGAACGCGGTGGTGCTGGTCGATTCCGCCTCGCAGCCGTTCCTGGCGGGTTCGCAGGTGGATTTCGTCGATGATCTGATCGGCGCCTCGTTTCGCGTCAACAATCCCAACGCGACGGCGTCCTGCGGCTGCGGGACCAGCTTCTCGATCTGATCGAACTCAAAACCTGAAAAACAACCCCATGCACAGTAGCCGGGACGCCGGCACGGTGTATTTCGGCTTTTGCGAATAAAGCTTGACGCGTCGGGCAAAACAGGGGTAATGGATGATCATCGCGAGGTCTCCAAGGGCGGGGAGCTCCGAGCGGATATACACTCGGCAGGTTCGATACAGCCTAACGCCGAAGCGCCCCTGCTGCAGTCCAATCCTTTGAGATGGTTTGGAATCTCGTCAGCAGCGCCAATAGCGGCAGTAAATTGTCCCATGCGCATGATCCATCGTCTACTCTGTTGCCTCGCCCTACTCCTTGCGACCCTAACCATCCCGGTGCTTCCCGCGCACGCTGCCGAAACCTGCCCGTTCATCAGCGCCAAGGAGCTCGCCGGCGCGATGCCGGCGTTCAAATGGTCGCTGATTTCAAATCAGGACGACCGCGGCTGCATCTATCAGGGCGGGCGTGGCGACACGATGATGCTGACCGTGTTCCGCAATCCCGACAAGGACCGCGCCAAGGAATTGTACGCGACATTCATCAAGACGCTCGGTGAGCGGATGCCGCTGAGCGCAGTCGCGGGGATCGGCGACGAAGGCCAGGGCGGGACGAGCGCCGCCGGTGCGGAGCGCCATGAGGCTTCGGTCGTCGCCTTGTCCGGCGACTACATTCTGCAGATCAGCGTCTATCCGACCGGCCGGCGCGCCGACAACGCGCTGCTCGGACCGGTCACCGAAGCCGCGCGCATTGCCATCGCCAATGTGACCAAGAGCAGCGAGCGGTTCAGCGATTGCGAGTGGCTCACGGCCGCGGATGCCGACGGCTTCCTCGACAAGAGCACGCTGCAGGTCCAGCGGACCGGCGCGGGCAGTTGCATGATGTTCGATCGCGAGGCCAACACCATGGCAGTTGCGGTGATCGCGACCTCGCGCGACACGGTCATCAGCATGATGAAGCGCCCAGGTCCGTGCAAGCACGTGGCGATCCCCGAGCTCGGCAGTGAAGCGTTCGGCGAGCATTCCTGCACCAAGGGCAACGGCAATGCCGTCAACATCTATGTCTGGAAGAACGGCAGGCAGGCTTCGATCCTGTTCGCACCGGTCAAGCCGCATCCGGAGTCCGGCTCGGTCGAGCGCCTCAAGGCGGTCGCTGGAAGAATCTATGGAAAACTGTGACCGCCTACGGCGATCACATGGCCTACCTTTACCCGCTCGAGTTGTGTCGGAACCCGAGCAGCCCTACAAAGACGATCCGCGATAACGGACAATGGGGCTGAGACGTGACGGACGACGACAAAGCCAACGAGCGCCTCAAGCTCACAGCCAACTGGCTCAATTCCTTCTCTGTAGCCATCCTGACGGCCGGTCTATTGGCTCCGGCAGCCCAGTTCGTTTTCGGAATCCTGCCGGAGGGCACCAACGTGGGCGTGGTCTATGCCGTTGGCGGCGTTTGCCTTATCGTCGGCGCAGGCCTACATTGGCTGGGGCAAGTCGCTCTCGGAGGCTTGGAATGAGCCAGACCAACCAGATCATCGCAGTGCTATTCCCGCTGCTCGGGCTGTTGGTCGGCGGGCTTGTCGTGCTGGCCGTCCGTATGCCCTGGAAGAAACGCCAGCCCAGAATGACGATCGACATTCCGGTGGTCGAAATCGGGTCCACCGAGGTCAGCGGCAACGACAACCTGGTCCTCTCTCCGCAGGCTAGGCACCGGCTCCATGAAGAGATCGCCGAAGACCTGGCCAGCATGGAACGTCTGCTCGCCTCTGCGCGTCGCAAGGAGGGTAACCTTCGTGCGGTCGAGCAACTCATCCAGAGTTCTAACGGCGGCAACTTCTAGGCGGGCAATCGCTACAAATCGCCTACAGGCCGCCTAAGCGCCGGTCATCTGCCTTTCCTCGTCCGTCCACTCGATATCGACCGGCATCAGCTCCGGCTGGAGCGGCGCGTCCTCTGCCATCATGTGACCGTCCAGCCCGCGCAGCAGGGCTGCGGCCAGCGCGGGCTTGCGCAGTGGCTTCGCCAGAAAGTCCGACATGCCGGCTTCGCGGCAGATCCTGACGTCTTCGGGGAAGGCGTTGGCGGTCAGCGCGATGATGGGCAAAGCTTCGAAGCGCCCGCCTTCCGCGCGGATCGCCCGGGTCGCGGCAAGGCCGTCCATCTCGGGCATGCGCACGTCCATCAGCACGATGTCGTAATCACCTTCGGAGACGGCCGCGACGGCCTCGACGCCGTCGGCGACGACCCGCAGCTCGACCTCGAAGGCACCGAGCATCTTGCTCACGACCATGCGGTTGACGGCGTCGTCCTCGGCGACCAGCACCCTCAGCGGCCGGTCAAGGCTTGCGATGCGAGCCTTGAGATCGTCGGCTTCATCGCGGCCGGCGTCCTGACTGGATGTGTGCGCCTGGCTCCACGGCAGCACCAGCGTGAAGCGGAAGGTCGAGCCCTCCCCCGGCGTCGAGATGACGCCGATGGTGCCGCCCATCTGCTCGATGATGCGTCGGGAGATCGCAAGCCCAAGGCCAGTGCCGCCAAAGCGGCGGCTGATCGAGGCATCGGCCTGGGCGAAGTCCGAGAACAACTGCCCGAGCTTCTCGGGCGCAATGCCGATGCCGCTGTCGGTCACCGTCCATTCGACGGTCGCCAGCAGATCGCGGCGCACCTGGCAGATGGCCTTGATCGTCACCTCGCCCTGGTCGGTGAACTTCACCGCGTTGGAGGCGAGATTGAGCAGCACCTGACGAATGCGCGCGACGTCGCCGCGCAGAGTCGGCGGCAGGTTCGGATCGAGCTCGACCTTGACCGCGAGCCCCTTGCTCTTGGCGCTTGCGCGCACCACTGTCGCGACCGTCTCGACCAGCGTCTGCGGCGCAAAGTCGATCGCCTCGAACGCGAAGCGCCCGGCCTCGAGCTTTGAGAGATCGAGGATGTCGTTGAGGATGCGCTGGAGGTTGTCACCGGACTCGTGGATCGTGGTGACGGCCTCGCGCTGCTCCGGATCGAGTTTCGTTTCGAGCAGCATGCTGGCAAGTCCGAGCACGCCGTTCATGGGCGTGCGGATCTCGTGGCTCATCACCGCGAGAAAATCCGACTTCGCGCGGCTCTCGGTCTCGGCCTTTTCGGCGCGCCAGCGCTCGGTGACGTCGCGGCCGAAGCCGCGATAGCCCAAAAATTGCCCGTCGCGGTCATAGGCCGGCTTTGCGGTCAGCGACCACAGCCGCGCCTCACCGCCGGCCACGACCTTCAAATTCATCTCATGCAGCGGCTCGGCGTGCTCCATCAGGCCAACGACGTTGTAAGCCGCCGCCTTGTCTTCGGGGCACAGCATGTCGAGCACGTCGGCGAAGAGCGATCCCTTCAGCAACGGAAGCGGCAATTGCGCGACGTCGGCGAAGCGTTGCGGCACGTCGGTGAGATGCCCTTCGGCATCGGTCTGCCACAGCCAGTCGCTGGCGTTCTCCTGAAAATCCTTCAGCAGCAGCGAGATGATATCGGTCTGGCGTTCGAGCTCGAGCTGGGCCTTGAGATTGCCGAGGAACAGATTGCCCTGCGAGACGATGTTGCGCGCCATGAAGAACGCGAACAGCAGCAGGAACACCGCGGTCAGGGCATACGGACCAGCGCCGCACAACAGCATCGCGCCGGCGCAGGCGCTTGTCATGGTCGCGAGATAGACGAGGCCCGCACGCGGGAAGGTCGAGAGCGTGAAGGCGCCGCCGGACATCATGCCGACCATCAGGCAGGCCAAAATCAACTGGCTGGTTGGCCCGACCCGGCTGAGCAGAGCGAGCGGCAGCGTGCCCCAGATCGCGGCGAGGAAAAACGCCTGCCGCAGCATCTGCCGCGTCGCGCGGCGTGACGCTTCCTGCGGCGGATTCTGCTGCGCGCGCCGCCACGCGCGAACGGCGACCGAGGCTGTGACGGCAAGCGTCATGCCCCAGATCGCCAGGAAATCGTTCCAGCCCCGGCCCCAGAACAGGATCAGCACGATGGCGACGTTGAGCATGGTGACGGACATCGTCACCGGGATGGCCCGCGTCACCGCGTCGATCTGCTTGGCGCGGATGCGGCGCAGCTCGCGCTCGCTGAGACCAGCGGTCAGGCCGTCCTCGATCTCGAAGCCGCCGAGCCAGTACAGGAACGCGCCGATCAGGCCGTCGCGCTGCTCGCTTGGCTTCATGGATTTGTCCGGCCATCCCATTCGAAAAACCTTTTCGGTATCAATGGCCCGGAGCCGGCTTAAGCCGGGTTAATTTTGTGGGAGATTTTGCGGCGTCCTTGACGGGCACGTTTGCATTTTGTTCTAACCATGGCCCCCGCCCGGAGCCCACCGACATGCCCATCAGAGTAGCCACCTGGAACGTGAATTCGGTCCGGCAGCGGATCGACCTTCTGCTGACGTGGCTGAAGGAATGCCAACCGGACATCGTCTGCCTGCAGGAGATCAAATGCGTCGACGAGGCGTTCCCGCGGCTGGAGATCGAGGCGCTCGGTTACAACGTGGTCACCCACGGGCAGAAGACGTTCAACGGCGTGGCGCTGCTCTCCAAGCTCAAATTCGACGAGACCAAATCGGGGCTAGCCGGCGACGACGAGGATGCGCACGCCCGCTTCCTCGAGGGCGTGGTGACGCTCAAACGCGGCGTGCTGCGCATCGCCTGTCTCTATCTACCCAATGGCAACCCGGTCGGGACCGAGAAATATCCCTATAAGCTCAAATGGATGTCTCGGCTTCTTGAGTATTCGAAGGAGCGCCTTAAGACCGAGGAGCCGCTGATCCTCGCAGGCGATTTCAACGTCATCCCGCACGCCCGCGACGTCCACAATCCCGCGGCCTGGACCGAGGACGCCCTGTTCAAGCCCGAGACGCGGGAGAGTTTTCAGTCCCTGCTCGGCCTCGGCCTGACCGATGCCCTGCGGGCGGTCACCGACGAGCCCGGGCTCTACACGTTCTGGGACTACCAGGCCGGGGCCTGGCAGAAGAACCAGGGCCTGCGCATCGACCATCTGCTGCTGTCGCCGCAGGCCAGCGACCGGCTCGCCAATGTCGGCATCGACAGCTATGTGCGGGCCTGGGAGAAGCCGTCGGACCACGTGCCGGTATGGGCGGATCTGGATCTGGAGGCGGCGTAAGGCCACCCGATCGGATTACTCGTGGCGGCCCTGCACCCACTGTTCCAGCATTTGCAGGCACATGGCGCGGTCGTCGTCCGACGACTTGGCCAAGGCGCGGTTGTAGTTTTCCTTGATCCAGGTCTCGTCGGTGCCGGCGCTGTCACGTGCCAAGGTCAGCCACATCAGGCCGCGCGCGGCCTGCCGCGGCAGGCGGTCGCCGTTGAAAAGCATCTGCCCGAGCAGCGCCTGGGCCTCGTGCTGACCCTTCTGGGCGGCGAGGCCGAGCCAGCGCGCGCCGTAGCGGAAATCCTCGCGCGAGGCGTCCGGCGTCTTCAGATAGAGCCGGGCGAGATCGTACTGGGCGTCCGCATTGCCGAAATAGGAGGCGGCATAGGAGAACATCTCCCGCGCCCGATCCGGGTCGGCCTTGATCTTCGAGTTCGGGATGCCGCTCAGATAGTAGCGGCCAAGCGCGACGAAGGCGTTGGCCACGACCTGGGCCTGCGGCGCAGACGGGCTGTCCTCGGCGTGCGCATTCGCGATCCGGGTGAAATAATCGAACGCACGCACATCGTCCTGGGCGACGCCGTCGCCGTTGGCGTACATGCGGCCGAGCTTCCACTGCGCAATCGGGTGACCGCCCTCGGCGGCATATTGCAGGGCGCTGAGTGAGGCTTCCTGGGTCGCGACCGGCGGCGCCGATTTGCGCACCGCGCCCGCAGCACCGGGCAAGGTGGTCACGACCGGGATGGTCGCATCCTTCGGGTTGACCGGCGCGCCGTCGAAGGCGAGCGCCGGCGTGGCCAGCGCGGTAGCCCCCAACACAAACGCAACTATGGCACGCCTAGATGTCCGCATAGCACTGTTTCTCGTGCGCGCCGCCCGGATGGGTTACTGCCCCCCCGACCGCTGGTCCAACCTGTTGGGCATATTTCCAGAGCGCGCCCGTCGTGTGGTTAGTCGCGCGAGCGCTCCATTTGGTCTTGCGCTGGGCGAGCTCGGCGTTGCTCAATTTTACGTTAAGGGTCCCGTTATCGGCGTCGATCTCGATGATGTCGCCGTCCTCCAGCAGCCCGATCGGGCCGCCGACCGCCGCCTCGGGCCCGACATGACCGATGCAGAAGCCGCGGGTGGCGCCGGAGAAGCGACCGTCGGTGATGAGCGCGATCTTGCCACCCATGCCCTGGCCGGTCAGCGCCGCGGTGGTCTGGAGCATCTCCCGCATGCCGGGGCCGCCCCTGGGGCCCTCGTAGCGGATCACGAGGACTTCGCCTTCCTTGTAGGTGCGCTTCTGGACCGCCTCGAAAGCATCCTCCTCGCGGTCGAAGCACCTGGCCGGACCGGTAAACTTGAGGTTGGACATTCCCGCGACTTTCACGATCGCACCTTCTGGCGCCAAATTGCCCTTCAGGCCGACCACACCACCTGTGACGGTGATGGGCTTGTCTGCCGGGTGCACCACGTCCTGGTGCGGATTCCATTTCACGCTCTTGAGGTTTTCGGCGATCGTTCGACCGGTGACCGTAATGCAGTCACCGTGGAGAAATCCGTTGTCGAGCAGCGTCTTCATCAGAAGCGGTATGCCACCTACTTCAAACATGTCTTTGGCGACATAACGGCCGCCCGGCTTCAAATCCGCGACATAAGGTGTCTTTTTGAAGATTTCGGCGACGTCGAACAGGTCGAACTTGATCCCGCACTCGTGCGCGATTGCCGGCAGGTGCAGCGCAGCATTGGTCGAACCGCCGGAGGCCGCGACCACGGCGGCCGCATTCTCCAGCGCCTTGCGGGTGACGATGTCGCGCGGCCGGAGATTGGACGCGATCAGCTCCATCACCTTCTCGCCCGCGGTCATGCAGAAGGCGTCGCGGATTTCATACGGTGCCGGAGCACCGGCCGAGTAAGGCAGCGCCAAGCCGATGGCTTCGGACACCGTCGCCATGGTGTTGGCGGTGAACTGCGCGCCGCAGGCGCCCGCCGAGGGGCACGCCACGCGCTCGATTTCGTCGAGGTCCTCGTCCGACATGGCGCCGACCGAGTGCTTGCCGACGGCCTCGAACATGTCCTGCACGGTGACCTGCTGTCCGCGGAAATTGCCGGGCAGGATCGAGCCGCCATAGATGAAGATCGAGGGCACGTTGAGGCGGACCATTGCCATCATCATGCCCGGCAGCGACTTGTCGCAGCCGGCAAGGCCAACGAGGGCGTCATAGGCGTGGCCGCGGACGGTCAGTTCGACGGAATCGGCGATGCACTCGCGCGACGGCAGCGAGGAGCGCATGCCGTCATGGCCCATGGCGATGCCGTCCGTCACGGTGATGGTGCAGAATTCGCGGGGTGTGCCGCCGGCGGATGCCACGCCCTTCTTCACCGCCTGCGCCTGGCGCATCAGCGAGATGTTGCAGGGCGCGGCCTCGTTCCAGCACGAGGCAACGCCGACGAAGGGCTGGTGGATCTGGTCGGTGGTCAGACCCATGGCGTAGAAGTAGGACCGGTGGGGCGCGCGCGCAGGGCCTTCCGTCACGTGACGGCTCGGCAGCCTCTGCTTGATGTTGGTCTTGGCGTCCATCGCGACCAGTTTCCTTGGTCCAGTTTCCTTGGCTAACCCTTTTCAGACCCGGAACATCAGACCCAAGATTTGAATCGACCTTGGGGTTTCCCGCCGTCTGCAAGGGACCAGCCCAGTCCCTGAAACATTAGAGTGATTTTATTCATGTTCGGGTGTGGCCAAAAAGCGGCGCAGATGCGAACGGACTGCGATAACAGTCAAATCGCACCGGGATGTTGCCCGGAGAACACAAAAGTGGCCCGGAGGACACGGAAAAGCCTACCGTGTTACCCTCGTGGGACGCGTCATCTACAACTGGAGATTTTGTGACGCGAGGGTGCGCCCGATTTTGGGCGACTGCGAGGTCACGCTGACTGAGTCGGCGTCATTCGCGGCAGCGTCCTTCGTAGGATGGGTAGAGCGCAGCGAAACCCATCGCCTATCCTTCCTCGTGGAAGCATGATGGGTTTCGCAAGGGCTCTACCCATCCTACGGCCCTAAATGATGATTTTCAGAAGCCGCATGCTCGCCAGACGGAAATGCGAGTCGAGCATCTGCGCATTGACTGATATAGGGTACCCCCCTATCTTATTTGCATGTCCCACACGATCAAGCACAAGTCGAAGCTCATCGGCCGGGTCCGGCGGATCAAGGGCCAGCTCGAGGCGGTCGAGCGCGCGCTCGAATCGGAGATCGGCTGCGCCGACGTGCTGATGCTGGTGGCTTCGGTGAAGGGCGCGATCAGCGGTCTCACCACCGAGCTGCTGGAAGACCACATCCGCCATCACGTCGTGGATCCCGCGCACGAAAAGGATCCGGAGAAGGCCAAGGGCGCCGCCGACCTCATCGACGTCGTCCGAACCTATTTGAAGTGAACGAAATGACCGACCTGTCTCACCTGCTCCAGCAGAGCAGCGCGCACGCATGGTTGTTCGTGCCCAGCGCCATCCTGCTCGGCGCGCTGCATGGCCTCGAGCCCGGGCATTCCAAGACCATGATGGTTGCCTTCATCGTCGCCGTGAGGGGCACCGTGCTCCAGGCCGTGCTGCTCGGCCTGTCGGCGACCATCTCCCACACAGCGATCGTCTGGGCGATCGCGCTCGCGGGGCTATATTTCGGCCAGGAACTGTCCGGCGAACGCAGCGAGGCCTATCTGCAAATGGCGTCCGCCGTCATTATCATCGGCATTGCCGGCTGGATGATCTGGCGCACCTGGCGGGAGCAGACCCACGCGCACGACCATCACCACCACGACGAACCGCAATCCATCTCGCTGGCCGGGGCATCATTGTTGCTGGAGGTCTTCGAAGACGGCGTTCTCCCTCGCTGGCGTATACGGAACGAGAGCGGCGTGCTTCCCGCAGCCCGCGACATTGAGGTGACCACCATCCGCGAGGACAGTGCGGCGCAGACCTTCGCGTTCGCCGCTTGCGATGGATACCTCGAAAGCGTCGAGGAGATTCCCGAGCCGCATGCGTTCAAGGCGCGCGTCGCCCTTGCCGGCGACGTGACCGAGATCCTGTTCAGGGAACATGATCACGACCACATGGATCTCGTCGAAGAGGACGACGCTCACGCGCGCGCCCACGCCGCCGACATCCGCAAACGCTTTGCGGGGCGCAACGTGACGACGGCGCAGATCGTGCTGTTCGGCCTCACCGGCGGACTGATCCCCTGTCCGGCCGCGATCACGGTATTACTGCTTTGCATTCAGCTGAAGCAGTTCAGCCTCGGCTTCGTTCTGGTGCTGTCCTTCGGCATCGGGCTCGCGATCACGATGGTGTCGGCAGGCGTTTTGGCGGCGCTCAGCCTGCGGCACGTCGAACGACACTGGAGCGGCTTCAGCCGCTACGCCCATCGCGCGCCCTATTTGTCGGCGGCCCTGATCGTCTTGGTCGGCCTCTACACCGGCTGGACGGGTTTGCACGAACTCATGTCATGACGTGCAACTGACTTCGCCGGCCTGCAAGATCACGCAGGCGCAAGCGTTAGGCGCGCCGGTCAGCGCCGCGATCGAGACGCGCAAACACCGCGCTCGTCAGACCGCCGAGCAAGGTCCAGAACACCAGGCTCGTCACCGTCACGGCCGTGACGAACTGATGCGTCAGCGACGACGGCACGTTGGTCTCGATGTTGGCGAGTTCGGGCGCGCCGATCAGATGCGGCAGGGTCAGCAGGATCACGCCGGCGATCGCTGCCGGCACCGAACGGCGGAAGACGATCAGCGCGAGCCCTCCGGCCGTCGCCAGCACGGAGGCGAGCCACCAGATCTGGCGCGACAAAAGCGGCGCGGCGGGCACGCCGGGCAGCTCGGGCGGCAGGCCGAGGCCGGGTGCCAGCGTGAAGACGGCAAAGCCCGCCAGCCCCCACAGCAGGCCCTCGTGCCAGGAGATACTGGCCCCCGTAGCGCCGCTGCGCACGGCGAAGAATCCGGCCAACAGCAACGCGAAGCCGATCGCGGTCAGGATGTTGGCGGCGGCGGTATAGGCGTTGCGCTCAAAGCCATCGCGCGGCTCCCAGGCGCCGGCCCCGTGATCGTGGTCACCGGCGCCATGATCATGGTCGCCGTGATCGTGCGCGGCATGGTCATGGTCTGCGTGATCATGCCCGGCTGCTGCGGGCTGGGCGGTGGCTGGCGCATCATGCTGGTGCGTCTCCGCCGCCTTCTCGAAGACTTCCGCCTTCAGGATCAGGGGGACGGTGCCGAACTGCTGGAGGACTGTGACGATGAGACCGACGATGAAACCGGCAATGACCGACGCGAAGACGATCGAACGAAATGTGCTCATGCCACCCCGGTTAGTGGCAGGGGAACGCGTTCGAGTGGCGTACGTCGTGGGCCGCGTTGTGGACGACGTCGATGTGCGAGAAGCCGACCATGCCGATGACGAACACGCCGAGCACCATGGCCATCAGAGCCTGCGACAGCCGTCCCACCTGCCCGGCAGCGACCGGAAGCGTGACTTGCGCGTTTGCGAGCTGGGACTGGCTCATGGTCTATTCTCCAATGGCGATTTGCGCGTCTTCTAGCAGCTTCCGGGCGATGTCGCGACTGGTAAGATGCAGGCTTGTCCCCGGCAAAATGCCTTTGCGGGCGATCTTCGCATCCGCGGCGGCCCGAAAGGCGGCCTCAAACTGCCGGAAATGGCCGAGGCATGCGTCCGGCGCGGGCTCGGCGCCCAGCAAGGTCCGGAAGGCGCCCCTGTGCACGGCGCAGATCGTGCCGTGTCCGGCGACGGGAAACACCAGCGAGGCGATGTCGTCGCGCCAATGGACCTCGTTGCTCAAGCTGTCGCGCGCCCCGTGAGCACCATAGGTGAACTCTCGGCGCCAACCCTACCACAGCTATCGACGAATTCCGCCAGCTCGCAATCAGGACCGCTCCCGCGCCGCTCGCGTCGTAATCATGGCCCGCTCGCCGGCATCGACGAGCTGACCAATGCCGGTGCGCCCCGTCAGGGCGCAGCGAATGATGTTTTCGGCAACCGACCTTCGGAAGCCGTGGTCCTCGCCAACGGGGCGATTGCGGCAGACCCGGTCCAGCGCCAGCTTCATGTTGATCCGTGTGCGGGTGTCGAAATGCTCGCTGATCATGCGCCCAGCCTCGATGCGTTTATTGCCCGGCAGAGAACGCCCGGGAATCGGCGGGGTTCCAAACGTGCAACGGCGGCCAGGTCCGTCCGCGCCGGCTTCATGGAAATCGTTCCGGTGCCCCGCCACCGTCAGTTTGCGCTGTTCCCCGATCGCGGCCACATCCGCGCCAATGTTCCATCACGCATCGCCAGCGCATGCCAAAAGGTCGCCGCGATGTGCAGGGCCACGACGGCATAGACGACATAGGCCAGCGTATCGTGCGCGACCTCGCCGGCATGGGCGATCTGCGGACTGTCGGTCAGCAAACGTGGCCAGCTGAACGTCCAGAAGTATTTTAGCGAATAGCCGCCGGCCGACGAGAACGCGTAGCCGGTGAGCGGCATCGCGAACAGGATGAGATAAAGCGCGACATGATTGAGCCGCGCGGCGAGCCGCACCAGCGCGCCGAATGACGACGACTCGGGCGGCACCTTGGTCGCCGCGCGCACCATCAGCCGCAGCACCGACAGGAACAAAAGCGTCATGCCGAGCGATTTGTGCACTTCCAACAGTTCGCGGCGCGGCGAGGTGCCCGGCGGCTGAAATCCGCAATAGAAGCCGATCAGCATGGCAGTGATGAAGAGCACCGCTGTTGCCCAGTGAATCCTGCGCAGCAGCGGCGCGTATGCCGTCGTCTCTTCCACGGGCATCAGGCTTCGTCGGCAATCCCGTTGCGCAGGCAGCCGACCTTGTCGATCTCGACCTCGACGACATCACCGGCCTTCATCCAGATCGGCGGCGTGCGCCTGGAGCCGACGCCGCCCGGCGTGCCGGTGGCGATGACGTCGCCGGGTTCGAGCCGGGTGAACTGCGAGCAATATTCGATCTGGCGCGGGATATCGAAGATCATCTGGCCGATCGTGGTGTCCTGCACCACCTCGCCGTTGAGCCGGGTCTGCAAGCGCAGCGGGCCGACATCGCCGACTTCGTCGGGCGTTACCAGATACGGGCCGAAGCCGCCGGTCGAGGGAAAATTCTTGCCCGGCGTGAACTGGTGGGTGTGGCGCTGATAGTCGCGGACGCTGCCCTCGTTGTAGCAGGCATAGCCTGCGATATGCCCGCACGCCTCGCTGCGCGAAATGTAACGGCCGGGCTTGCCGATCACGACCGCGAGCTCGCCCTCGAAATCGAGCTGGGTCGAGACTCTTGGGCGGATGATGTCGGTGAGATGGCCGGTCTGGCTGTTGGCAAAGCGGCCGAACACGGTGGGATTCTCGACCTCGGTGCGCCCGGTCTCCTTGCGGTGATTTTCGTAGTTCAACCCGATGCAGAGGATCTTGTCGGGGTTCGGGATCACCGGCAGGAATTTGATCTTCGACAGCGGAAGACGCTTGGCTCCTGCGGCGGATTTGGCAGCCTCGGCCAGGGCGCCTGCTGCGATCGCCGATTTCAGGTCGGGGTAGCGATCGCCGAGAACAGGGCCGAGATCGGCCACGTTGTCGCCCTCCACCAGGCCCCATGAGGTGGCGTTGTCGATGTTGAAGCTTGCGAATTTCATGTGGTGTCCCCTGACGCTGGAACCAGCCTTAGCAGATCCGAAACGACGGGACGATGGCGGCAGGAGATGGCGCGGTTGCGCTCGTTGCAAGCCGCCTCAGCGCGCACCCTTGAGCGTGCAGGAGGTGGTGCAGGTGACCGTAGTGCCGTGGTCGCACGATTTGCAGGCGGCAACGCACTGGTTCATGTCGCGGGGATTGTAGGAGCTGTAGTTCCGCAGCGAGCAGAGCGGGGTCGAGCCGGTGACGTCCTGCTCCTGGTTGCAGGCTGCCGTCAGAAGCGCAAACAAGACGACCGCAAACAGACGCATGGGATGTCAACCAACGAACGACCAACGTTCGGGACAATGTCGCATCGCAACCTTGCCCCTGGCATTCCCATCGCGGGGAAACGCACCGCGCCACACCCGCTTCCCTTCGAGGATGGGTCTCAATCGTTAAGAACGGATTGCGATCGCGTGCGATCCGGCAAACGCAGGAATGCCGCGTTTGGAACCGTTAGGCCATTTCAGGCCGCGGCTCTGGTCGCAATCGCCTCGCGCATGTCCACCGCAAGCTGACGGTACTGCTCCCCGAGCTTCAGGTAGAATTCGCGCTTGTTGCTGTCGGTGGCGAGCCTGACAATCAGCTCGCATTCGGCGGTGAGCGTCTCAAACCGCTCCAGCCTGTCCTCAAGTTCTGTCATCGGCGTATCCCCATCAAACGCCTCAAGGACAACAAACCTAAGCCCGGAAATTAGGTCACGGCGAACATCGTTATGGGGTAGAATCAATTATTCGCGGGCGGGCGGCTATTTGCTCTCCAACCGCCAGGCGCCGTCCCAATCGGCTGCCGGCGGAGTAGCCCCGAACTCCGAGATGCGGGCCAGCATGGTGCGCGACGGGCCGTCGCCGGGGGCGCTCTCGAGCACCGCGTTGAACGCGGTGCGTGCGTCGTCGAAGCGACACGCGCGATAGGCGGCAAGGCCTTCCGCATAGTGCGCGCGCAGGCTCTCCTGCGGCGGGCTTAGCGAGCCCGCCCTGCCCATCACTTCGAACACGGGTTGCGGCATGCTCTGGCCGACCACCGCGAGACGGTCGATCTCGCGCAATTCGAGCCGCGCCCCGATCGCCTCGGCGGTCGCCTGCGAGATCAGGATGCGGGTGCCATAGACCTTGTTGACGGCCTCGAGGCGCGAGGCGAGGTTCACTGCATCGCCCATCACCGTAAAGCTCATCATCAGCTCGGAGCCAATGCTGCCGGTCAGGACCTCGCCAGTGGCAATGCCGATCCGCAGATCGCACGGCACCGGCATGGCGCGGATGCCGAGGAGATCCGGGAGCTGCTTCTGGAGCGAGGGCACCTGGTCAGTCATGTCGAGCGCGGCGAGGCAGGCAAACTCAGCTTGCTCCTCCTCCTCGATGAAGGGCGGCCCCCAATAGGACATGATGGCGTCGCCGATATATTTGTCGATCACACCGCGATTGTTCCTGATCGGACCGGACATCACCGTGAAATAGTGGTTCATCACCCTGACGAGACCGCGCGGGGTCATGCCCTCGCTCATCGCTGTGAAGCCGCTCATGTCGCAAAACATGATCGTCATCACCCGGCGTTGGCCTTCGATGGCGACCTCGGGCCTGTCGATCAGCCCCTGTACCACCTTGGGATCGATGTAGCGGCCAAAGGTCTCACGGATACGCTCGTTCTGACGCAATTGCTCGACCATGCGGTTGAAGGCGGCAGCGAGCTCGCCAATCTCGTCCTGCGTCGAGACGCTGATGGGCTTGTCGAAGTGGCCCGCCTCGACCTCGCGGGTGCCGGCCAGCAGGAGCCGGACCGGGCGGGTGATCCCGGTGGAGACCATGATCGCAAAGGCAAGTCCGACGATTGCCGCGAGGATGGTGACGATGCCCGAGATGATGATCGCCTGGCGTTGGTGACGGATCACCTGCGCCGTGCTCACGAACACCTGGGACAGCATGTCGGCGCGGATCGCGTCGATCCGCTGGCTGAAGATGTCGCGCAGCGCGTCCACGTGGACAAGTACATCGCGCGCGCTCGCAAAATCCTTGGCATCGAGCTGCCTCAGCAGCCTGGCGTCCTCGTCGTCCAGTTCACGGCGCAACTCCGTCACGGCGTTCTCGATGCGCGTCTCGATCCGGGCAAGCGCGGCGTTGTCCGAGGGCGTGCTCTCGTCATTGATGATCGCGTTGATCAGCTTTCGCGCGGCTTCGGCCTCCTGCTCGACCTGAGCGTCAGTGTCCCTGAAGATCTTCAGCCGCGCCGCAAACCCCTCCTCGTCCGGCGGGGTCTGCATTTTTGAGATCACTATGCGCCGCATCGCCAGCGCCCGCTCCAGCGAACGGACATTGGCCCGCGCCAGGTGGCCGTAGGCGGGAATATACCGCTCAGTCAGCTCGTCCAGGAGGTGGCCGACGCGGCTCGACATCACCATCGACAAGATCGCGGTGACGACCATGAGGACGATCAGTCCGAGGGCGATGCCGACGATCTTGCGCCGGATCGACTGGTTGAAAATCGGCATAGGTGCGGGGCAAAGGCTAAAAGATGGGTCTGGGAACTCAATACACCGGATTTTGGCTCGGGAACACGCGCAATCTGGCCATTGGCGGCGCCCTGAGCCGTCACAACCGTCGGGCGAGCCCTAATTCGTTAACGACGGTTAAGGGCCACACTCTATCCTTCGTTGCACAAGTTCCCGTCTTCCATCCGTATTTTGCCGCATTGTTGCGACAGCGTGAGGAATGCGAAACGATGCTGTGTCACCGTTCCTGATGTCGATTTGATTCTTGAGCCGCATGTCTTTGCGGACTTTGGTTTGTACTGGTTTCGCAGGGGGACCACGCAATGAACCAGTGCCTACGCTCACTCGCGTGTGTATTTGCCATGGCCGCACTGGCGCTCGTTCCGACGGAGCTGGCAGCGAAGAGCAAGTCATCAGCGCCGAAGAAGACGCATGAAGCGAAAGCTGGCAAGCAGCGGCATGCTGCGGCCGGCAAGCACGGCAAACATGCCGAGGCCAAGCGCAAATCGAAAAAGCAGGACGACGAGCCCGCGGACAAGCCCGCACCGCCGGCGCTGACCGGCGACCTCGCCGCGCTGAAAGACGCCATTGACCTCGCGCGCAAGGGCAAGACCGATGACGCGACCGCAGCGCGCGACCGCATTGCCGATCCCGCCGGACAAAAGCTCGCCGACTGGTTCATGCTGCGCCATTCCGAGAGCACTGCGAATTTCAAGCGTTACGCCACCTTCCTCGCCGCCAATCCGGATTGGCCGAGCGCCGCGCTGCTGCGCCGGCGCGCCGAAGCGCGACTGTGGCAGGAGAGGACCGATGCGGCGACCGTGCACGCCTTCACGATGGACCGGCCGACCAGCGCCAAGGGTAATTTCGCGCTCGCCCGCGTGCTCATCGCCGAAGGCGACAGCGACAGGGCCGCGCTTCTGGTGCGCGAGGCCTGGCGCTCGGAGGAATTGTCCGAACGTAGCGAGGCGGACTCTTATGAGGCCTTCCACGACCTCTTGAGCGCCGAGGATCATCGCGCCCGCATGGACAAGCGCCTCGGCGCCAAGGACTACGCCGGCGCAAGGCGCGCCGCCAAGCGGCTCGGCGAGGATGCGCTTGGGATCGTCAAGGCCTGCGCCGCGGTCAATGGCAAGGAGAACAAGGCCAAGGATTATCTCGACGACGTGTCGGCTGACGCGCGCCGCGACCTCGGCTATGTGCTGTGCCGCGCGCAGTGGCATCTGCAGAAGGATCGCATCGACGATGCGGCCGAGGTGATCCTCGCGGCTGCGCCCGACACCATGGCCGCGCAGGATACGGATGCCTGGTGGCGCGAGCGCCGCCTGCTGGCGCGAAAACTGCTCGACCAGGGCAAGTTCAAGACGGCGTATGACGTCGTGCGCGCGGCTGCGGTACCGGCGATGGAGGTCTATCGCGTCGACTATCACTTCATGTGCGGCTGGATCGCGCTGCGCTATCTCGACGATCCCAGGACGGCGATGATGCACTTCGCCTCCATCGACGAGGGCTCGCCCAATCCGTTCGCGCTATCGCGCGCTCATTACTGGCGCGGCCGCGCGGCCGAAGCCATGGGCGCCACAGCCGATGCGCGCATGAGCTACAAGGCCGCCGCGCGTTATCCGACGGCCTATTACGGCCAGCTCGCCCGAGCACGGCTCGGCCAAGAGGGAATCGAGCTGCGCGCGCCCTCGCCCGTGCTGGCCTCCGCCGACACGCCGCCCGCGGACGAACGCGTGCGCGCCGCCGACATGCTCTACGACGTCGGCGAGCGCGACACGGTGTATTACTACGCCGAGGATTTCGCCAAGGAGAGCACCGACGTCGCGGCGCTCGAAGCGCTCGGCGAGCTCGCCGGCCGGCGCAATGACGCGCGTGTCATGCTGGAGGTCGGCAAGTCGGCGCTGGCGCGCGGGCTGGCGCTCGACCATTACGCCTTCCCGACCATCGGCATCCCCGAGCACAAGCAGGTCGCGCCCGAGATCGAGACCAGCGTGATCTATTCGGTGGCCCGCACCGAGAGCTCGTTCAACCAGCGTGACAAGTCGGCCGCCAATGCCGTCGGGCTGATGCAGGTGACGCCCGAAGCCGGCCGCGATACGGCGAAGCGGTTCGGCGTGACCTATGATTGGGACAGGATGGTCTCCGACCCCGTCTACAACACGCAGATGGGCGCCGCCGAGCTCAGCGCCCTGCTGTCGGAATATCGCGGCAACCAGATCATGACCTTCGCTGGCTACAATGCCGGCCGCGGCCGGGTGCGCGAATGGGTGCAAGCACATGGCGACCCCAGGGATCCCAAGATCGATCCGGTCGACTGGGTCGAGCGCATCCCGCTGTCGGAGACGCGCAACTACGTCCAGCGTGTGATGGAGAACGTGCTGGTGTATCGCGCCCGGTTCGAGGGCAGCGGCATGGTCGCCGGCAAGACCGACCAGCGCGTGGTGACGCAGGATGCGACCGCCAAGGCGACGCCGGTGGGATTTATGGGGCCGGAATAGATACGCGGTTGCGAACCCGCCCTCACTCCACCGTGATGTTCGCCGCCTTGATGATCGGCCACCATTTTGCGATCTCGGCTTTCTGCCGCGCGCCGAGCGCCTCCGGCGTGAGCTGATCCTTTGGCGTCATCTCCAGGCCCTGGCTTTCGAGCTGCTTCTTCACGGCGGAATCGTTCAGCGCTTCCACGGCGGCCGCATTGAGCCTGGTCACGATCTCCTTCGGCGTGCCCTTCGGCACCCACAGGCCCGACCACAGCGTCATTTTGAAGCCCTTCAGGCCGGCTTCATCCGCGGTCGGGATGTCGGGCGCCGAGGCCAGGCGTTTGTCGTCGGTGATGGCGTAGGCGCGGATGGTGCCGGCGCGAACCTGGTTGATGGAGTTGGATGTCTGGTCGATGATGACGTCGATCTGGCCGGCGATCAAATCGTTCAGCGCGGGCGCGGTGCCGCGATACGGCACGTATTGCAGCTTGATGCCGGAGACGCTCTCGAAATAGACGCCGGCGATGTGGCTGCCGGAGCCGGCACCGGCGGTGCCGGCCGTTGGCGGCGACGGGCGCGATTTCAGCCACGCCAGCAGCTCCTTCAGCGAGGTCGCGGGCACCGCGTTCTTGCTGACCACGATCATCGGATTGCTCGGCAGCAGCACCACCGGCTCGAGATCGGCGACGAGGTCGTAATTGAGCTTGTAGACGGCGCCGTTGGCGACATGCGTGCCGAGATGGCCGAAGGAGATGGTGTAACCGTCGAGCGGCGAGTGCACGGCGCGCCCCACCCCGATCGAGCCGCCGGCACCGGTGACGTTCTCGATCACGAAGGGTTGGCCGAGCGAGACCCGCATCCGCTCGGCGAGCACGCGTGCCATCGCATCCGACGGGCCGCCGGCCGCGAAGGGAACGATGATGGTGATGGGATGCGACGGATAGTCGTCGGCACGCGCGGCGCCTGCGAGAGCGAGAATACCGATCAGCCCGGCCCAGACGGCCTTCTTCATTTTGTTCTCCCCGACGATGTCGTTTTTGCTTTTATCCCTTCCCGCGTACGGGAAGAGGGATCGTTCGTGAAGAGACGAATTGACGCGCTAGAATTGCGTGTAGTCGATCGGCTTGTGGCGATCGAGCGTGCGGGTGACCGGCGGTAGCGGGTATTTCAGGCCGGTGGCGCAGTTGAACAGCATGACGCGGTCGGTCTTGCTGACGCGGCCGTCGGCGAGGCTGTCCTTGTAGGCGGCGTAGGTCGCGGCGCCTTCGGGGCACAGCAACAGCCCCTCCTCGCGCGCCGCTTCGTTCAGCGCCGCCGAGATCTTGTCGTCGTCGACCGCTATCGCAAAACCCTTGCTCTGCCGCACCGCGCGCAAAATCAGGAAGTCGCCGATCGCCTGAGGCACGCGGATGCCGGATGCAATGGTGTGGGCGTCCTCCCAGCGCGTCGCATGCTCGGTCCCGGCGTCATAGGCCCGCACCATCGGCGCGCAACCGGAGGCCTGCACCGCGACCATGCGCGGGCGCTTGCTTCCGATGAAGCCGATCTTCTCCAGCTCGTCAAAGGCCTTCCACATGCCGATCAGGCCGGTGCCGCCGCCGGTCGGATAGAAGATCACGTCGGGCACGTCCCAGCCGAGTTGCTCGGCAAGCTCGAGTCCCATCGTCTTCTTGCCCTCGATGCGGTACGGCTCCTTCAAGGTCGATGTGTCGAACCAGCCGACCTTGGCCTTGCCCTCGCCGACGATCTTGCCGCAATCATCGATATAGCCGTTGACGCGGTAGACGGTCGCGCCCTGCAGTTCGATCTCGCTGACATTCACCTCCGGCGTGTCGGCGGGACAGAAGATCGTGGTCTTGATGCCGCAGGACGTTGCGTAGGCCGCGAGCGCAGCACCGGCATTGCCATTGGTCGGCATCGCCATGTGCTTGATGCCGAGCGCCTTGCCCATCGACACCGCCATCACGAGGCCGCGCGCCTTGAACGAGCCGGTCGGCAGCCGCCCCTCGTCCTTCACGATGATCTCGCCGCCGCCGAGCTTCTTGCCAAGCTTGGGCAGCCGGATCAGCGGCGTGGTCACTTCGCCGAGCGAGACGATGTCTTTGCATTTGCGCACGGGCAGCAGTTCGCGGTAGCGCCACATGTCGGCGGGGCGCTGGCTGAGTGCATCCTTGGTCAGCGCCTTCTTCACTCCGGCGAGATCGTAACGCACCAGCAGCGGTTTGCCGGCCTTGGAGAGGTTGTGGATCTCGTCGGCCGCGTAATGGTCGCCTTCCATCGCGCATTCGAGATGGGTGACGAAGGTCGGACGTTCGATGGTGAGGTTGTCGTTGTCGTGCATGGGGTGAGCCCTCTTCTTGTTCTGCTTTATTCGCTGTCGACCCCGTCACCCTGAGGTGCTCATCATGCGGCGCAACGCGCCGTATGGTGAGCCTCGAAGGGCGACGGGCCCGGCTGCTGCATCTCGGCCGTTCATCCTTCGAGGCTCGCCCCGCGACGCAATGCGTCGCGGAACTCGCACCTCAGGATGACGGGTTACTGGAGTCGCCTGCCGCTACGACCACTTCCATTAGATATTCAACACCCGCCCATACGCATCCAGCACGGCTTCCTTCATCATCTCCGACAGCGTCGGATGCGGGAAGACCGTGTGCATCAGCTCTTCCTCCGTGGTCTCCAAATTCATGGCGACGACGTAGCCCTGGATCAGCTCGGTGACTTCAGCACCGACCATGTGGGCGCCGAGCAGCTGGCCGGTCTTCTTGTCGAAGATCACCTTGACCAGGCCCTGATCCTCGCCGAGCGCGATCGCCTTGCCGTTGCCGACGAAGGGGAAGCGGCCGACGCGGATCTCGCGGCCGCCTTCCTTGGCCTTGGCTTCCGTAAGGCCGACAGAGGCGACCTGCGGCTGACAATACGTGCAGCCCGGGATCATCAGCTTGTCCATGGGGTGCGGATGCAGGCCCTTGATCGCCTCGACGCAGATCACGCCCTCATGCTCGGCCTTGTGAGCCAGCATCGGCGGACCGGCGACATCGCCGATGGCATAGATACCGGGAACGTTGGTTTTGCCGCAGCCGTCGATGACGATGCAGCCGCGATCGGTTTTGACACCGAGCTTTTCCAGCCCGAGATTTTCGATGTTGCCGACCACGCCGACGGCTGAGATCACGCGCTCGAACTCGGTCGTCACAGGCTTGCCCTTGCCGTCGTCGATGGTGGCGACGACGCTGTCGGCCTTCTTCTCCAATTTTGTCACCTTGGTCGAGGACATGATCTTGATGCCCTGCTTCTCCAGCCGCTTGCGCGCAAGGCCCGCGATCTCGGCATCCTCGACCGGCAGGATCTGCGGCAGCACTTCGACGACGGTGACGTCGGAGCCCATGGTGTGGAAGAACGAGGCGAACTCGATGCCGATCGCGCCGGAGCCGACCACCAGCAGCGACTTCGGCATCCGCTCCGGCACCATCGCCTCAAAATAGGTCCAGATCAGCTTCTTGTCGGGCTCGAGCCCCGGCAGCACGCGCGGCCGCGCGCCGGTTGCGACGATGATGTGCTTTGCCTGATAGGCGCCCTCGCCCAGCGTCCCCTTCGGTCCCTCGACGTCGGACTTCTTCACGGTGACCTTGCCGGGCGCGTCGATCGACGCGGCGCCCCAGATCACGCTGACCTTGTTCTTCTTCATCAAGAAGCCCACGCCGTCGTTGAGCCGCTTCGAGACCCCGCGCGAGCGCTGCACCACCGCCTTCGGATCGAACGAGACGTTATCGGCCGACAGGCCGTAGTCCTTGGCGTGCTGCATGTAGTGATAGATTTCGGCCGAGCGCAGCAGCGCCTTGGTCGGGATACAGCCCCAGTTCAAGCAGATGCCGCCGAGATAGGACTTCTCGACGATCGCGACCTTGAAGCCGAGCTGGGCAGCGCGGATCGCGGTGACGTAGCCGCCGGGACCGGAGCCGATGATGATGACGTCGAAGGATGTGTCGGCCATTGCGGCTCCCATTCAACTGAACTTCGTAGGGTGGGCAAAGCGAAGCGTGCCCACCGCCTTACAACGCTATGAAACAAGGTGGGCACGGCGCTCCGCGCCTTTGCCCACCCTACGTATTCACCGTCTGCGGCTCACACCATCATCATGACGGGGTTTTCGATCAGCTGCTTGAACGCGCCGATCAACTCGGCGCCGAGCGCGCCGTCGATGGCGCGGTGATCGCACGAGAGCGTCACGCTCATCATGTTCGCGATCTCGATCTTGCCGCCGCGCACGACCGGGCGCTCCTCGCTGGTGCCGACCGCGAGGATGGTCGCATGCGGCGGGTTGATCACGGCGGTGAAGTGGCTGATGCCGAACATGCCGAGGTTGGAGACGGCGGTGGTGCCGCCCTGGTACTCTTCCGGCTTCAGCTTGCGCGAGCGGGCGCGAGCAGCAAAATCCTTCATCTCGTTGGAGATGGTCGACAGCGTCTTGGTCTCGGCCTTGCGGATGATCGGCGTGATCAGGCCGCCGGGCATCGCCACGGCGACGCCGACGTCGGAATGGTGGTGCTTGACCATGCCGGACTCGGTCCAGCTGACGTTGCAGTTCGGGATTTTCTGCAGCGCAACCGCCATTGCCTTGATGACGAAATCGTTGACCGAGATCTTGTAGAGCGGCTTCTTCTCCTTGTCCTTCGGCGCGGCGGCGTTGATCTCCTCGCGCGCGGCGAGGAGCTTGCCGATGTCGCAGTCGATGGTGAGGTAGAAGTGCGGGACGTTCTGGATCGAGGCGGTCAGGCGCTGCGCAATCGTGCGGCGCATGCCGTCATGCGGGACGACCTCGTAGGAGCCGGGCTCGAACAGCGACAGAATCTGCTTGTCCGACATGGTCGGCGCGACCGAAGGCGCTCCTGACGGCGCAGCCGCAGGTGCCTTGAGGCCCTTGCCGGACTTGGCCTGCTCGACGTCGCGCGCAACGACACGGCCATGCGGGCCGGTGCCGGTGACCATCGCAACATCGATACCGGAATCCTTGGCGAGACGGCGCGCCAGCGGCGATGAGAACACGCGGCCGCCATGGCCGTTGCTCTGCCCAGCGGGAGCAGCCGCGGCGGGCAGCGCAGCCTTGGGCACGGCAGGCGCAGGAGCAGCAACAGGCGCAGGAGCGGCAGCCGGTGCAGCAGCAGCTTTCGGAGGCGCGGCCGAAGCGCTGGGCTTGGCGGCACCCGCAGCCTTCACGTCCTCACCCTCGCCGGCGAGCACCGCGATCACGTCGTTGACCGGCACGTCCTGCGTGCCCTCGGGCACGAGGATCTTGGCGATCGTGCCCTCGTCGATGGCCTCGACCTCCATGGTGGCCTTGTCGGTCTCGATCTCGGCGATGATATCGCCGGATTTGACCTTATCGCCTTCCTTCTTCAGCCACTTGGCGAGGTTGCCCTTCTCCATCGTCGGCGAGAGAGCGGGCATCAGGATGTTGATGGGCATGCTGACCTCAAGAAGAACTTTGCAAAATGCCGCCTCCAGAAGCGAAGACGAGCAGACCAGGTTTAGTTGCCGATGTCGCCCTGCCACAGGCGTTCATTGGCGGGGATGGAACGCCAATTCTTCATCATGGTGATGGAGCGGTCGTCGGCAAGGTCGAGCCAGGGAATTCCGAACTTGTCGAGAATATCCTTGGAGCCCGGAAAGGTGACGGATTCCCCGATCACCACCAGCTGAACCTTGAACAAAGCGAGCGCGCCGGCACACATCGAGCATGGCGACAGCGTGGTGTACATGACGGTGTCATGGAAAGAGATCGCACCGGCTGCGCGCAGGCAGCTCGTCTCGCCATGAAGAATCGGATTGTTCTCCTGCACGCGGTTGTTATGGCCGCGGGCGATGATCTTGTTGTCGCGCGTCAGCACGGCGCCGATCGGCAGGCCGCCTTGTGCGATCGAGGCCTCCGCTTCGCGGATCGCCTCCAGCATGAAATCGAAATGATAGGATTCAATCGCCACGGTCAGTGTCCCTTTCCGCGTGCTGTCGTCGTGCCGGTATCCGTCGGCCGCTCGATCTCGGCCTGGAACATCTCGAGGATCCGGTTCATGGCGTCCTCCTCGCTATATTCGCTCTCACGCGCATAGGCGCGCGCGGCATGGCGAGCGAGATCGACCAGCAGCAGGCCCCACATGTCGGGCTCCTCGAAGGCACGCTGGAACGCCATCGACAGCCCGCCATCCAGCACGAACACGCGCAGGATCTCGACCGCATCATCGCGGGCGAGGACGTCGGGTGGCAATGGCTGCTCCTTCGGGCCTCCCATGGTCTACCTGTAGCAGACGGCTTTGGCAGCCTCGACCACTTCGGCCGCCGAGGGCAGCGCGAGCTTCTCCAGATTCGCGGCATAGGGCATCGGCACGTCCTTGCCGGTGACACGCGCGACCGGCGCATCCAGATAGTCGAACGCGTTTTCCATGATGCGCGTGGCGATCTCGGCGCCGACGCCGCTCTGCGCCCAGCCCTCTTCCACCGTGACGGCGCGACCGGTCTTCTTGACCGAGTTGATGATGGTCTCGGTGTCCATCGGCCGCAACGTGCGCAGGTCGATCACCTCGGCCTCGATGCCGTCCTTGGCGAGCTCGTCGGCGGCCTTCAGCGCATAGCTCATGCCGTTTGACCAGGAGATGATCGTGACATGGCTGCCGGAACGCACGATGCGCGCCTTGCCGATCGGGATCACGAAGTCGTCGAGCTTCGGCACTTCGCCGGTGTGGCCGTAGAGCATCTCGTTCTCGAGGAAGATCACCGGATTGGGATCGCGGATCGCGGCCTTGAGCAGGCCCTTGTAGTCCGCGGCCGAGAACGGTGCGACGACCTTGAGACCCGGAATGTTGGAGTACCAGGACGCGTAATCCTGGCTGTGCTGGGCGGCGACGCGCGCGGCGGCGCCATTCGGCCCGCGGAACACGATCGAGCAACCCATCTGGCCGCCGGACATGTAGAGCGTCTTGGCCGCGGAGTTGATGATCTGGTCGATCGCCTGCATGGCGAAGTTGAAGGTCATGAACTCGACGATCGGCTTCAATCCAGTCATCGCGGCGCCGACGCCGATGCCGGCAAAGCCGTGCTCGGTGATCGGCGTGTCGATGACGCGTCTGGCGCCAAATTCCTGGAGCAGGCCCTGGGTCACCTTGTAGGCGCCCTGATATTCGGCGACCTCTTCGCCCATCACGAAGACGTCGGCGTCGCGGCGCATCTCTTCGGCCATCGCGTCGCGCAGCGCTTCGCGGATGGTCTGGGTGATCATTTCGGTGCCGGCGGGCACTTCGGGATCGGGCTCGGCGACGGCCTGCGGCGCAGGCGCAGCCTTCGGCGCGGGCGCTTCGGCCTTCGCGGCGACAGGCGGAGCAGCCTCCGCGGCCGGCTTTGCCGGCGCAGGCGCTTTCGCGAGATCGGCTGCACTCTCGCCATCGGCGAGGATGGTCGCGATCGGCGTGTTCACGGCAACGTCGGCGGTGCCTTCGGGGATCAGGATCTTGCCGAGTGTGCCCTCATCGGTCGCCTCGACCTCCATGGTGGCCTTGTCGGTCTCGATCTCGGCGATCACGTCGCCGGACTTGATCGTCTCACCCTCTTTTTTCAGCCATTTGGAGAGGTTGCCCTTCTCCATCGTGGGCGACAACGCGGGCATCAGCACTTGAATTGGCATATCGACTCCAAAAGAAAGCTTGCGCGCGCTTAGCGGTAAACGTCGGTCCAGAGCTCGGCGGCATCCGGCTCGGGATCATGCTGGGCAAAGTCGGCGGAGGCATTGACGATGTCGCGCACTTCGGCGTCGATCGCCTTGAGATCGGCCTCGCTGACCTTGGCCGCGAGCAGGCGGTTGCGCACCTGTTCGATCGGATCCTGGTCGTGACGGACCTTCTCGACCTCCTCGCGCGTACGATATTTGGCAGGGTCGGACATCGAGTGGCCGCGGTAGCGGTAGGTCTGCATCTCCAGGATCATCGGCCCCTTGCCGGCGCGGCACCAGGCGGCGGCTTCATCACCGGCGGCCTTCACGGCACGGACATCCATACCGTCAACCTGCAGGCCGGGAATGTTGAAAGAAGCACCGCGCTTGGAGAAATCCTGCTGCGCCGAGGCGCGCGAGACCGCGGTGCCCATGGCGTAGCGGTTGTTCTCGATCACGTAGATCACCGGCAGCTTCCAGAGCTCCGCCATGTTGAAGCTCTCATAGACCTGGCCCTGATTGGCCGCGCCGTCGCCGAAATAGGTGACGCTGACATTGCCGTTGCCGCGATAATTGTTGGCGAAAGAGAGACCGGTGCCGAGCGAGACCTGCGCGCCGACGATGCCGTGGCCGCCGTAGAAGTGCTTCTCCTTGCTGAACATGTGCATGGAGCCGCCCTTGCCCTTGGAATAGCCGCCGCGACGTCCCGTGAGCTCGGCCATCACGCCGTTGGCTTCCATTCCGGTCGCAAGCATGTGTCCGTGATCGCGATAGCCGGTGATGACCTGATCGCCCTCTTTCAGGGCCATCTGCATGCCGACCACCACGGCCTCCTGGCCGATATAGAGGTGGCAGAAGCCGCCGATCGCGCCCATGCCGTAGAGCTGACCGGCCTTTTCCTCGAATCGCCGGATCAGCAACATGTCGCGGAGCGCCTTCAGCTCCTGCTCCCTGGTGAAAGCCGGGGGCGAACCGCCGTCGGTCTTGTCTTGCGGGCTGCTTGCGGCGGCTTTCTTGGGGGCGGCCATGGGAATTCCGGGTCAGAGAAAACTAAGTCCTCTCTAACCCAACTCAATCGCGTGTGAAAGCACCGCAGCGACATGGCACGACTTTCATTATGCCGCACTGCAACGTGGCCGAAATTTTGCAAAACCTTTGGGCTGGATCAGGCAACATTCGTCTTTCGCGATGCTCGGCTCACCAGCCGAGCTCTCGCAAATACGTTGCGCGGGCGGCAACGCCGGTGTGCGTGAAGTCGGTGAAGACCCCATCCACGCCGAGACGGAAGAATTTGAGATATTCCTGGGCCGGATCGGCGTGATAGTCGGCCGCGAGATATTTCTTTTCGTTCCGGAACGTGAAGACGTGGACAAACAGGCCGAGCTTGTGCGCGTCGGCGATCAGGCTGGTTGCCTCCTGCGTCGATGCCTCCGGCGTCGAGCCCTTATAGGGCGTGCCGTCGGCATTGGTATCCTTCCACGGCGCGATCTTGAGCGGAACGATATAGGCCTTCCACGGGCCGATGCCGTCGGCATAGGTCTTGATCTCGGCAAGGCCCACGGGCGTCAGCATCGCATCGTACAGGCGCGCATCACCGGCCGCCGTCCAGTCGAACGGACGGGAATTGGTGATGTTGTTGAGCAGGACCTTGCCGGTTTTGAAGTCGATGCCGTTGCCGTCGACGAGCTGGACCTGCCGCGTCTCCAGGCCATGGCCGCGCATATATTTCAGACTGCCGGGCTCGAAGCTCTGGACCAGGATCGGCGCGTCCTTGGTGTTGAGGCCGTTGTCCTTGATGATCTTGATCAGGGCATCCTCGAGCGGATGGCTGCCGGGCGCGCCGCAGCCGTTGGCGATGGCCTGGGCGTTGTTCCAGGTCGGGTTCTTGGTTTCCGGATAGACCAGGATCGACCGCCCGGTCTCCTTGCTCTTGGCCTTGGCGATGTCGAGGACGTCCTGGAAGCTGATGACCGGAAATTTGCCGTTGAAGACTTTCGGCCGCTCGTTGGCTGCATCGTAGGTGGTGCCGCCGATCCACTCCCTCAGCTCGGCCATGGTGAAATCGGTGATCGACCAGTCGTTGGTGTGATCTTCACCGTCGACGATCAATGACTTCAGCACCGATTTGGGATCGGCCGGATCGGTGAGATCTGTGAGGTAGTCTGCCGGCACGCCGGTGGCAGCCGGCGCCTTGACGCGCACACCGGGCACGGTGCGCTTACGCGCCGCGACGGCAGCATTGGTCTTCGCCACCTCGGCCACATTGGTGTTGTCGGCGAGCCAGGGGTTGTGACGCGCGACCAGCACGCAATCCATGGTGAGGTGCAGGTCCTCTTCGAGCGCGTCGGTTCCAAGCGCCGCGGCGAGATCGTACGAGGCCTCGGTCTCTTCGGGGACGAGGCCGGGCACGCCGCGATGTCCGAGGATCAGCGGCGCCTTGCCGTCGACGGTCAGGAAGGTCTTGGCACCGGCCGGCGCGGCCGTCTGTGCATACGCCATCGACAGCGGCAGGAATGCCGCGCCGAACAGCATCGCTCCAACACGCATGGTTCGTCGGGAACGATTGTTCGTCATGGCAAGCCTCCATCTTCGCGGCATCGCATCGATGCCGGGCTTGCCGTCTTGTCTCAAAACTCTGACAGGCGGATGACGGACGTCTCAGTTCTGCGGGATCATCCGAACCAGATCGTGCGGATTGACATAGTCGAGCTGGAACCGGGCCCGCTCATCCAGCATGTCAGGGTCGATCTTCTCGGTGCGCAGCAGCGAGACGCGCTGCTCGCTCCGGGCACGCTCGCGCTTGAGCTGGGCGAGCTCGCTGGTCAGCGCGATGATCTCCTGGTCGAGTTCCTGGCGGGCATTGAGGCCGTATTTGCCAGTATAGGCGTTGACGCCGAAATAGCCGACGATGGCGGCCGCCATCGCATAGAGGGCAAGACCGGTCAGGACTGATTTGAGGCGCGCGCGGGAAACCATTTTGGCAAGATGGGCCAGCTTGGTTAAGGGAGTGCTAACCGCCCCTGCCCGCACCGGGGATCGTCATGCCCGGCCTATCCCGGGCATGACGAAGGTTCGAAACGTATCAGCCGTGATGCTTTGCAACGTGCGCTGCGTAGGCGTCGATATAGGCCTGGAGCACAGGCTTGAGCGACTCCTTGGCCAGGTTGCCCTCAGCATCAAAAGCGTCGCCGACGGCGTTCAGGTAGATCTCGGGCTGCTGCAGGATCGGGCCGGCAATGCCCGGCAGGATGTTCTGCAGCGTCTTGGCGGCGCTGACGCCACCGAGCGGGCCCGGTGAATTGGAGATGATGCCGACCGGCTTGCCGTTGAACGAGCTCTTGCCATAAGGCCGCGAGCCGACGTCGATGGCGTTCTTCAGCACGCCTGGGATGGCGCGATTGTATTCCGGCGTGACGAAGATGACACCGTCGGACTTCTGCAGCTTCTCGCGGAAGGCGACCCAGTCGGCCGGCGGCGCGCCTTCGAGATCCTGGTTGAAGAACGAAATGCCCGCCGGAGTAATGACCTCGAGCTTGAGAGACGCCGGCGCGAGTTTTGCGAGCGCGTTGGCGATCTTCAGCGAGAAGCTGTCTTTGCGCAGGCTGCCGGCGATCACGACGATGTTGTGGGCCATGGATTGTCCTTGAAACCTTGAGAGGGAAGTGCCGCGCGGCACTTAAGCGATCCAGACCGATGGATGCAAGTGCATGAACCGGTCCGATTTGGAAACCCTGAGTTTCTCGAAAGCAGATGGTCGCCCAAAACAATCAGGCCGCCAAGCGGCGGCCCGATCTTTTGTGCAACTCAGGAAATCAGATCAGATCGTCGGATTCCACGCCGACGGGATCAGGCGGTATTTGGCGCCGTCCTTTTCGACATGGCCGACCGAGGGGAAGGTGAAGTGGAAGCCGACCACGGTCGCCTTCTCGGCTGCCGCCATGTCGTAGAATTTGTGGCGCGTCTCCTGCGCCAGCGCGCCGTCGGTATCGAAGGCGACGTGCCAGTCCGGATTGCGCAGGAACAGCTCGGGAATGTTGGTGACGTCGGACTGGATCAGCACCTTCTTGTCGCCCGAGGCGACCCCGAACGAGGTGTGACCGGGCGTGTGGCCGGGCGTCGCGATCGAGGTGATGCCGGGCGCGACCTCCTTGCCCCATTCGTACTTCGTCACCTTGGATTCGAGGCCGGCAAAGGTCTTCTTCACGTTGGCGAAGTAGCCCTTCATCATCTCGCTGGACTGCGCCTTGGCGGCGTTGTCCTCGCTCGTCCAAAACTCCCAATCCTTCACCGGCACCATGATCTCGGCATTCGGGAAGGCGAGCGAGCCGTCGGCCAGACGGATGCCGTTGGTGTGGTCCGGATGCAGATGCGACAGCAGCACGATGTCGATGGTCTTCGGATCGACGCCGGCAGCTTGCAGGTTTTGCAGGGTGCGGCCGACCGCGCCCTTGCTGGGCTCCAGATTGGCGACGCCGTTGCCGGTGTCGATCAGCACGAGCTTGGAGCCGGTGTTGATCAGTTGCGGATTGAACGGCACCGTGACCATGCCCTTCGGCATATAGGCAGCGTCGGCAGCGGCGAGCGCCTCCTCCTTCGGAATGTTGACGACGAACTTGTCCGGCATCGGAAAACTGCGCGCACCGTCATTGATCGAGGTGCACTCGTAGCTGCCGACCTTGTAGCGATAGAAGCCTGGCGCCTGCGCGCCGGCTTGCGGCACCGCGGCATTGGTTGCGATTGGTCGCAATCCGGCGACGGCGGCCGCGCCGACTGCAGCGGCGCCTGCAAACAGGCGACGGCGATTGAGATCGGTCATGGAGATGTCCCCTTCTGAGCGCGTTGCGGTTTTTCCGCTTTCAACGCGGCGGAATAATCTCCCGCTTCGCTCAGAAGGCAAGACCCCTTTTGGGTGACCCGCGGTCGCAGATCACGAAGATTTATTTGGATCGATGAGGAATTTTTCGCCGGTGGCCCGTTTGGCGTACACCGCGATGTTGGCGGGATCGAGCGCCTCCTGCAGCGACACCACCTTGGTGTAGTGGCTGGCAAAGGTGGTCTTCAATTCACTCACGACGCGCTGACGCAGTCGTCCGATGTCGGCAGGTCCGATCTTCTGCAGGAACGGGGTCAAGAGCCAGCCGCCGACGCCCCAGGCCATGCCGAAGCCACGCGGCAGTTCGATCGGACGGATATCGAGCGCGCCGTAGACGTAGACCTGCTTGTGCACGCTGGAGCCGTAACGGCTGTATTCCTTCGCGGTCTTGTTGATCGCGATTTCCATGCAGTTGAGGATGTCGCCGGCGAGCTTGCCGCCACCGATGGCATCGAAGGCGATGGTGGCGCCGGTCTCGACCAGCGCATTGGTGAGATCGTCGAGGAAACTCGGCGCGCTGGAATCGACAACGTGCTTGGCGCCGATCTTCTTCAGGATCTCGGCCTGCTCCTTGCTGCGCACGATGTTGACGAGCCCGATGCCGTCCTTGATGCAGATCTTGTTCAGCATCTGGCCGAGATTGGAAGCGGCAGCCGTGTGCACCAGGGCCTTGTGGCCTTCGCGCCGCATCGTCTCGGTCATGCCGAGCGCCGTGAGCGGATTGACGAACCAGGACGCGCCCTCCGCGGCCGTCGTGCCTTCGGGCAGCGGCTGGCAGTCTCGCGCCTTCAGGGTCCGGTACTGCGCGTACATGGCGCCACCGATCATCGCGACCGTCTTGCCCATCAACGCCTTTGCAGCATCGGACGAGCCGGTCTTGATGACGACGCCCGCGCCCTCATTGCCGACCGGCAGAGACTGGTCGAGCCGCGCGCCCATCGCGCGCATCGCGCCATCAGGCACCTTCGCGGTGATGATTGGCGCCTCTTTCGTACCGGACGCCTTGGCCGTGCTCATGTCGGCAGCGCCGGCGAGCAGGCCGAGGTCGGACGGGTTGATCGGTGCCGCCTCGATGCGGACGACGACCTCGTCGTCCGCGGGCGCGGGGGTCGGCACGTCCAGAAGCAGGATCTCGAGCTCACCGCTCGTCTTGATCAGCGAACGCAGTTGCAGTCCGGACTTGCCGTCGGCTGACATATTGATTCCTCCCTCGTGTTGATCGCGACCAAACGCGCCACCTGTCTGCGGCCATATTGACCCACATTGACCAGCCTTTGCAAACATTTGCGTCACACGCAAACGTTGCACTACAGTGGCCTCTTTCAATGATGTTCGATTTTGAGGTGGGGCCAATGGCAGGCGACGACAAATCCAAGAAATCACCAGAGCCGGAGACGCCGCTAACTCCCATGGGTGTTCTCAATGCTGCTCGAAAGGCGGTGCCTGCCGTAGACTACGCCCTCGCAGTAGCAGGTGTTGCGGCCGCCGGATCAATCGTCCTGTCATTCTTGGGAACCCCAAGGAGCGCAGCGATCGTCCTGGGCGGGATGTTCGTGGCGATGGTTCTGTTCTTGGTATTTGTTCGACTTCTCGCAACCAAGAACCACGCCACCATACTGGCCGCGCAGGTCTTGATGTGGATGGTCATAGTCTTCTTTGGAACATTCCTCGCCTTTACGATCACCGCATTCGCGGCTCGGGTACCGATCGCGTGGGTGCAATTCCTTGGTATCGAAGAGCCTAAGTTTGACAGGAAGGCGATGGATCGACTTCTGGAGGTACCTCCAGCCACGTATGCGCAGGCGCTAAAGGGCGTGCCAGATGGAACGGTCAAGTTGCTCCGGCTCCAGCCGATGGGCGCCGGAAATGCATCGGAGCGTGAAGCAGTCCTGCGTGGTGGAGGCGCGTATTACTCTTTTGCCCGCGGCACACATGAATATGGGGCGGGCTCAGACATTGGGCTCGAAGGCGGCACGCTGCGGGTCGGCTTTGCCGGCGCGAATTATGGCTTCTTTCTTGATTGTGGGCCTCAAGAAACCAAAGAGCTCGCAATAATCGCAGCGAATACCGTGCCGAGACAGGTCGATTCATCTCGAACTGAAGCCTGGAACTACATGTGGAGCTATCGCCCACCCCAAGACATCAAAGATATCAGGAAGGATCAGAATCGATCGCGCGGATTCAGGATTGGGAGCGCATCACTTTCTGAAAAGCTCGTTGCAGCAAAGGGCAATCTCTATCTGCTCCGATCAATTAATGTGCGAGATAGCGACATCCTTGTCGCCCTCCAGGTCATTGATGTCCTCGACGACCATTCCGTGATTTTGGCGTGGCGCCTGCTCAATGCATTCGACACTCCGATCGCCACGGGCAAGGAAGAATGACCCTGGCGACGACGCTGTGAAGCACCGCCGGCCGTCGTTACCTGCCCGCGTTAGCCTGGCTTATGCCAGCGCCTTGATTGCCGCCTTGCCGCCGTAGAGCGCCTGCTTGCCGAGCTGCTGCTCGATGCGGAGGAGCTGGTTGTATTTGGCGGTGCGATCGGAACGCGCAAGGGAGCCCGTCTTGATCTGACCGCAATTGGTGGCGACCGCGAGGTCGGCGATGGTGGAATCCTCGGTCTCGCCCGAACGGTGCGACATCACCGAGGTGTAGCCGGCCTTGTGCGCCATCTCGACGGCGGCGAGCGTCTCGGTCAGCGTGCCGATCTGGTTGACCTTGATCAGGATCGAGTTGGCGCGGCCGGCCTTGATGCCTTCGGCGAGGCGCTTGACGTTGGTGACGAAGAGGTCGTCGCCGACCAGCTGGCACTTGTTGCCGATGAGGTCGGTGATCTCCTTCCAGCCGTCCATGTCGTCTTCCGACATGCCGTCCTCGATGGTGACGATCGGATAGCGGCCGACGAGGTCGGCAAGGTACTTCGCCTGCTCGGAGATCGAGCGGGTCTTGCCCTCACCCTCATAGACGTATTTGCCGTCCTTGAAGAACTCGGTCGAGGCGCAGTCGAGGCCGATCACGATGTCGGTGCCCGCCTTGTAGCCGGCCTTGCCGATCGCGTTCATGACGAACTCCAGCGCGGCATCTGCCGACGGCAGGTTCGGGGCAAAGCCGCCCTCGTCACCGACATTGGTGTTGTGGCCGGCCTTCTTCAGCTCCGACTTCAGTGTGTGGAACACTTCCGCACCATAGCGCAGGCCCTCGGCGAAGGAGGACGCGCCGACGGGGAGGATCATGAACTCCTGGAAGTCGATCGGATTGTCGGCATGCACGCCGCCATTGATGATGTTCATCATCGGCACCGGCAAGAGTCGCGCCGAGGTACCGCCGACGTAACGATAGAGCGGCATGTCGAGCGAGTTCGCGGCGGCCTTGGCGACGGCGAGCGAGACGCCGAGGATGGCGTTGGCCCCTAACCGGCTCTTGTTCGCGGTGCCGTCGAGGTCGATCATGATCTGGTCGATCTGGACCTGCTGCTCGGCATCTAGGCCGCTCAGGGCCTCGAAGATCTCGCCATTGACGGCGCCGACTGCCTTGGTGACGCCCTTGCCAAGATAGCGGGCTTTGTCGCCGTCGCGCAGTTCGACCGCTTCATGGGCGCCGGTGGAGGCGCCGGACGGCACGGCGGCACGGCCAAGCGCGCCATCTTCCAGCACGACGTCGACCTCGACAGTGGGATTGCCGCGGCTATCGAGGATTTCGCGTCCGATGATGTCGATGATGGCGGTCATGGGGGCCTCTTTTCGGGGAACAAAGGGGGCAGTTGGCGGTGCTTCTACCGCAATGCATCGAAGCGGAAAAGGCCGGGTGACGGCTGCGTCACGATTGGCTAAGAGGGCCGCTCGGAGGCGGCCTCATGTCGAAAAAACCCAGCAAATCGAACAACTCACCTTCTCTGCAGCTCGGCCGTGCCGTGGAATGGCCGGATGCGCCCGAGAAGGCGAAGCTCGACCGGGTTCCGAATCCGCAAGCAGGGACCGACTATCTGGTCCGTTTCACCGTGCCGGAATTCACGTCGTTGTGCCCGGTGACCGGCCAGCCCGATTTCGCCCATCTGATGATCGACTACGCGCCCGGTCAGTGGCTGCTGGAGTCGAAATCGCTCAAACTCTACATCGCGAGCTTCCGCAACCACGGCGCCTTCCACGAGGACTGCACCGTGATGATCGGCAAGCGCATCGCCTCAGAGATCAAGCCGAAATTCTTGCGCATCGGAGGCTATTGGTACCCGCGCGGCGGCATCCCGATCGACGTGTTCTGGCAGACCGGCCGCGTGCCGAAGGGCCTGTGGGTGCCCGAGCAGGGCGTCGCGCCGTATCGCGGCCGGGGTTAGCTGGAGACCAATGACGATGACATCGATACCTTCGAAATTCCGCGGCGTTGCCTTGAAGTTTGCCTTGGGCCTTCTCGGCGTCCTGTGGTTCACCGGCGCGTCTCACGCTGCGGAAGTCCATGTGATGATCTCGGGCGGATTGACGGCGGCCTATCAGGCGCTCGTGCCGGAATTCGAGAAAGCCACCGGCAACAAGGTGCTGACCGCCTACGGGCCGTCGATGGGCACCACCACCAATGCGATTCCGGTCCGGCTCGAGCGCGGCGAACCGGCGGACGTGCTGATCATGGTGGGCTACGCGCTCACCGACCTCGTCAACAAGGGCAAGGTCGTGGCCGGCAGCCAGGTCGACCTGACGCGGTCGCCGATCGGAGTTGCCGTGAAGTCGGGCGCGCCGAAGCCGGACATCAGCACGGTGGACACGGTCAAGCGCGCGCTCCTGGCTGCGAAGACGATCGCCTATTCCGACAGCGCCAGCGGCGTCTACGTCTCGACCGAGATGTTCGACAAGCTCGGAATCACTGAGGCCATGAGGGACAAGGCACGAAAGATTCCGGCTACTCCCGTCGGCGAGATCGTCGCGCACGGCGAGGCCGAACTCGGCTTCCAGCAGATCAGCGAACTGAAGCCCGTGAAAGGCATCGACATCGTGGGTCCGTTGCCGAAGGAAATTCAGCAGATCACGATCTTCTCGGCCGGGATCGCAACCGTCTCGAAGGAACAAGAGGCTGGGCGCGCCCTGATTAAATTCCTCGCCTCTCACGCAGCCCGCGACGCGATGATCGCGAGTGGCATGGAGCCGATCGCGAATTAGCGTTGATCAACAAAAAGGGCCCGCCACGGCCTGACGCTGGGACGGACCTTTGTCATTTTGCCGGTTTCTCAGGCGCGTTAAGCCACCTCACGCACCCTGGTGATGAAGCTGTCCACCTCGCCCGTCAGCGATGACGACTGGCTCGACAGATCGGCAGCCGCCTTCAGCACGCCGGAGGCCGCGCGGCCGGTCTCGTTCGCGGCCGACGAGACGGTTGCGATGTTGCGCGTCACGGTCGAGGTGGCTTCCGCCGTGTGCTGCACGGTGTTGGCGATCTCGGCGGTCGCCTTGTTCTGCTCTTCGATCGCGGCGGCGATGACGCGGTTGATGCTCGAGACTTCCTCGATGGTCTTGACGATGCCGTCGATGGCAGAGACCGCCTTCTGCGTTGCGCCCTGGATCTCCGTGATCTGGGTGCTGATCTCCTCGGTGGCCTTCGCGGTCTGCGAGGCAAGGTTCTTCACCTCGCTGGCCACGACCGCAAAGCCGCGCCCGGATTCGCCGGCGCGTGCGGCCTCGATCGTAGCGTTCAAGGCCAGCAGATTGGTCTGGCCCGCGATCGAGGAGATGAGGCCAATGACCTCGCCGATGCGGTCGGCGCCGTCGGCGAGCGCGCGCATGGTGCTGTCGGTCTCCCTGACGGTGACGACTGCATGCTCGGTGGCGCGGCTCGCCTGCTCGACCTGGCGGTTGATCTCGCGGATCGAGGCGTTGAGTTCCTCGGCAGCGGCCGCAACCGTCTGCACGCCGCCGCCGACCTGGTCGGCGAGCGTCGAGGCCGAACCGGCCTGAGCCTGCGCTTCCGCCGCCGTACCCGACATCGAGCGGGCCGTCGTCTCCAGCTCTCCTGAGGCGCTCGACAATGTCTGCACCATCTGACCGATCCGGCTTTCGAACTGCCGCACGAGCCCCGAGAGTTCGGACGCGCGCTTCTCCTTGTCGGCGCGCTCGGCCGCCTGATCGCCCGCGAGGCGCTCGGCGTTGATCATGGCCTCCTTGAACACCTGCAAGGCCGACGCCATGCGGCCGATCTCGTCGTTGCGGTCGAGGCCCGGCACCTCGCTGGCGAAATCATGATCGGCAAAGCGCGTCATCACGCCGGTGATCGCGGTCAGCGGACGGATCACGCGGTTGCGCATCAGCATCAGGCCACCGATCATCAGCGCCAGCGAGGCCGGCACCAACAGGCCAAACAGGATCAGGCTGAAACGGGCGCGCGAGGCGCCCTCCTCGGCCCGTGAGATCATATTGGCAAGCGCGGTCTGGGTGACGATGACAACGTTATTGGCGCCGACAAGCTGACGATCGCGGTAGTCGAGGCCGGCGACGCCGGCGGGCTCACCGGCGAGCAGCTTGGTCGCAATCGCATTGCGTTCGTCGCTGAGCGCGCCGGAGATTTCCGGCTCGGCGTTCCGGATCGCCTGCAACAGCTCGGGCGAGGCGACGTTGGGGCTGAGGTCGCGCACCACCAGCCATGACTGCTGGATGCGGCCGCGCAGATCGGCGAAGGTGACGCCGTCGGCCGCGGTCCAGGTCTTGTTGGCCAGGATCGAGGAGAACTGGACGAGAATGGTCTGGCCGGCATTGGCGCGGGCCTGCCAGGAGGCCTGCTTGGCGACCAGAAGGCGATCGACCACGGGATCGATCAGCGCCATCGCGTTGTCGACATGGGCGGTGACGTCGCCAATCGCATCCATGAAGCCGTCGCTGATCTTGGCCCAGCCCGGCTGCAGGTTCGCGTCACGCGCGCCCTTCTCCTGCTTCAGCGCGGTGATCGCGCGCGGACGCAGTTCCTCGAGCTGCCCCCAGATACCGCGGAGCTTGTCGAGCTTCTCGGTGAGACCGGGCGCATCGACCGAGGCGAGGCTCTGCAAGGCCTGCGCGTAATTCTTCTGCACTGTTGCCCGCTGTTCGGCGAGGCTGCTCATGACGCTGTCGGGCGCCGGCGCGGCGGAGGCCAGATAGCTCAGCGTGTCGCCGCGCTCCAGGCGAAAGATTACCAGCGTGTTGGTCAGGTCGCGGCTCGCAATTGTGAGCGAGACGATGCGGTTGCTGTCCGAATAGCGCGTCACCGCCAGCTTCAGGGCGTAGGCGCAGATGACGACGAGGATGAGACCGAGAGACCCAACCACCGCCCCGAGAATGCGGGCGACCGAACGCTGCTTTTGCATCGACTGATCCATAGATGTTGCCGCCGGCTAGCGGTTTGGGCGGCACTCTACGGGGCGAAGCGTGAGATTTGATTTAAGATTGAAGGGATTTGGCTGCCGCCGTCCCACGGGAAAATACGGGGATCGGTAGCGAAATACTGACCTCAGGCCCGCGCGTCCGACGGTGCCCGCGGCTTGAGCAGCGCGGCGCAGGCAAGGCCCAGCAGCACCATCAGCACGGCACTCGCGACCAGCGTCGGCGCCTTGCCGGTATGGGCAAGCCCGAACCCGTAGGCGAGCGGACCGACCGTCTGGCCCATGAAGAAAAAGAACGAGTGCAGCGACATCGCCGTCGCACGCGCCTCGACCGACAGCTCGCTGGCGAACACCTGCAGGCAGCCGTGGATCATGTAAAAGCCCCAGCCCATCGCCAGCATGCTGGCAAATTGCAGCTTCCAGCCCGGACCGAAAGCGAGCGCGCCGAACTGCAATGCCACCAGGCAGCCGCCGGCGATCATCATGCCCTTGACGCCGAGCCGCGGCAGCATGCGCGATACCGTGAAGGTGTAGAGCAACCCGCCGACTGCAAACCCCGCGATCACGATGCCCGCGATCGACAATGATTTTTCGCCGAGATCGAACAGGAACGCGGCGATGAAGGGAAACAGGCCAAACACGCAGCAGCCCTCGACAAACACGGCCGAGTAGCAGTAGCGCGTGTTGGGATTGGCGAAAATGGTGCGGTAGCCCTGCCTCAGGGTTTTCAGGTCGGTCTTCGGCGGCGGCGTCAGCGCGGCGCCACGGAAACCTGCCGCGACCGCGACGGCTGCAATCAGGCCGAGCGCGCCAAGGATCACGAGCACGCCGCGCCAGCCGATGAAATCGCCGATGATGCCGGAGGCCGAGGCGCCGAGCAGATTGCCGGTCATCGACCCCGCCATGGTCCGCCCGATCGCGACCTGCCGCTTGGCGGGCGCAACGAGATCTGCAGTCAAACCGAGCGCCACCGGAAACACACCGCCGGAGGCGATACCAGCCAGGATGCGGGTCGCGAAAAGGGCAGAGAAACTGGTCGTGAGCGCGCCGAGAATGCAGGCAACGCCGAGCAGCGCCAGGCACAGCGTCATCAACCGCGCCTTTCCGAACAGATCGGCGGCCGCGCCGACCGCCGGCTGCACCAGCGCATAGATCAGGGCAAAGCCGGCGGCGATGCTCGCAGCCGTGGTGATGCTGATCGAAAAATCCTCCGCCACATGCGGCAGCACCGGATCGAGCGCGCGCGTCGACAACGCGGCCGAGAATCCAGCGAGCGCGATGATGTTGATCGCAGGCGGAAACTTCTGATCGGACGACGGCCTGGCCACGGGCTCGTGCATCAGCGCGCTTGGCCCTTGGCCACCGCGTCAAACGCCATCAGCGTACGAATGAGCCCTTCGAACTCGCGCAGCGGCACCATGTTCGGGCCGTCGGAAGGCGCGCGATCCGGATCGGGGTGAGTCTCGATGAAGACACCGGCGACGCCGACGGCCACGGCCGCGCGCGCCAGCACCGGCACGAATTCGCGCTCGCCGCCGGAGGATCCACCCTTCCCGCCCGGTTGCTGCACCGAATGGGTCGCGTCGAAAATCACGGGCGCACCGGTCGTGCGCGCCATGATCGGCAGCGCGCGCATGTCCGACACCAGCGTGTTGTAGCCGAAGGAGACGCCGCGCTCGGTGACGAGCACGTTGGGATTGTTCGCGCTGGTGATCTTGGCGACGACATTCGTCATGTCCCAGGGCGCGAGGAATTGCCCCTTCTTGACGTTGACGACCTTGCCGGTTGCGGCCGCAGCCAGCAGCAGATCGGTTTGCCGGCACAGGAAGGCCGGGATCTGCAGGACATCGACGGCCTGCGCGACGTCGGCGCATTGCGCGGCATCGTGCACGTCGGTCAGCACGGGAAGTCCAAGCGAGGACCGGATCTCGGCGAAGATCGGCAGCGACTGCGCTAAGCCGAGGCCGCGCTGCGCCGAGGCGCTGGTGCGGTTGGCCTTGTCGAAGGAGGTCTTGTAGACGAGGCCGATCTTCAGCCGCGCGGCGATCTCCTTCAGCGCGGAGGCGACCTCCAGCGCATGCTGACGGCTTTCGAGCTGGCACGGCCCGGCAATGATCGAGATCGGCAGATCATTGCCGAACTTGACCGTGCCGACACTAACGACAGGGGCCGCGGATGGTGAAGAGCTCAAGGCCAATTCCCTCGTTTCGCCGCGACCATAGCGGTGATGAGGGGCTGATCAACCCCATTCGGCTGGAGCCGTTCGAATATCAGGGTTGCGCCGGGGCCCTCGCAAGGTGCCTGGAAGCGTTACTTCACCGACGAGAAGGCGGTCGGCGTCAGCAGCTGGCTGACGATGTTGCCCACGATCTGGCCGTCCGCTTCGCTCTCGGCGCGTGCTTTCATCCAGTCCGGATCGGTCATGAAGCCTGCCCACTTCTTCTCGCGCTCGGCAAGCGATTCCCAGGCCAGGAAGTAGGTCAGCTCCTGGTTCGAGAGGCCAATCATGGTCGTGAAAAAGCCGGCCTGCCGGATACCGTGTTTTTCCCAGAGCTTCAGCGTGACGGTCTCGAACCGCTTCAGCAGCGCGGGCAAACGGCCGGGCACGCAGTGATAGACGCGCATTTCGTAGATCATCGGACTCAACTCCCTGCATCATTGTTCTTGCGGCAGGGAGTTGTCGCAACAAATTGGGCGATCGTCAAAGGCCGAGAAAGAGCTACACCAACCGGCTCTGCACCATCGCCGCCTGGATGAACGAGGCAAACAGCGGATGCGGCTCGAACGGCCGCGACTTCAGCTCGGGGTGGAACTGGACGCCGATGAACCAGGGGTGATCCTCGTACTCGACGATTTCCGGCAGCACGCCGTCGGGCGAGAGGCCGGAGAATTTCAGACCGTGCTGCTCGAGGCGGTCCTTGTAGGCGGTGTTGACCTCGTAGCGATGGCGGTGGCGTTCCGAAATCTCGGTCGCGCCGCCATAGACTTGTGAGACGCGGCTGCCGCGATTGAGCGCGGCGGGATAGGCGCCCAAGCGCATCGTGCCGCCGAGATCGCCGGCATTCGAGCGCTTCTCGAGCTCGTTGCCGCGCAGCCATTCCGTCATCAGGCCGACCAAGGGCTCTTTGGTCGGACCGAACTCGGTGGAGTTGGCTCCCTCGATGCCGACGAGGTTTCGCGCCGCCTCGATGACAGCCATTTGCATGCCGAAGCAGATTCCGAAATACGGCACGTCGCGCTCGCGCGCGAACTGCGCCGCGCGGATCTTGCCTTCCGCGCCGCGCTGGCCGAAGCCGCCCGGCACCAGGATGCCGTTGACGTGCTCGAGGAACGGCGCCGGATCTTCCTTCTCGAAGATCTCGCTCTCGATCCAGTCGAGATTGACCTTCACCTTGTTGGCGATGCCGCCGTGCGAGAGCGCCTCGATCAGCGACTTATAAGCATCCTTCATGCCGGTATATTTGCCGACGATGGCGATGGTGACATCGCCCTCGGGATTACGGATGCGCTCGTTGATCTGGTGCCAGCTCTTGAGCACTGGCGGGATGCGCGCTTCAATGCCGAAGGCGGCGAGCACTTCGTCGTCGAGCCCCGCTGCGTGATAGGCTTCAGGCACCGCATAGATGCTGTCGGCGTCGCGCGCCTCGATCACGGCGCTCTCGCGCACGTTACAGAACAGGCCGAGCTTGCGCCGCTCTTCCTTCGGGATCTCGCGATCGGTACGGCAGAGCAGGATATCAGGTTGGATGCCGATCGAACGCAGCTCCTTCACCGAGTGCTGCGTCGGCTTCGTCTTCAGTTCGCCTGCGCTCGGGATGTACGGCAGCAGCGTGAGGTGAATATAGATGGCGTGATCGCGCGGCAGCTCGTTCTTGAGCTGGCGGATCGCCTCGAAGAACGGCAGGCCCTCGATGTCGCCGACGGTGCCGCCAATCTCGACCAGCACGAAGTCGTAATCGTCATTGCCGGAGAGGACGAATTCCTTGATCGCGTTGGTGACGTGCGGCACCACCTGGATGGTCGCGCCGAGATAATCGCCGCGGCGTTCCTTCGAGATGATGTCCTGGTAGATGCGCCCTGTCGTGATGTTGTCCTGCTTCGTCGCAGGCCGTCCCGTGAAGCGCTCGTAGTGACCGAGATCGAGATCGGTCTCCGCGCCGTCATCGGTCACGAACACTTCGCCGTGCTGATACGGCGACATCGTTCCGGGATCGAGGTTGAGATAGGGATCGAGCTTGCGGAGGCGGACCTTGTAGCCCCGGGCCTGCAGCAGGGCACCGAGTGCCGCTGAAGCCAAACCCTTGCCGAGCGAAGAAACCACGCCGCCGGTGATGAATATGTACCGCGCCATGGGGCTTAACCTCTAATCCCTCGAATTCGATTCGCCAAAGCGATTCGTATTCCGCCCCAAAGAATCTGCGGGCCTGTGGGTGAGCCAAAACTAAGAGTGGTGACAGAGCCTTGATGGGGATTGTTGATGCAGGAAGGTAGCCACCGCCCTGCATGGCCCCCCTGCTTTATTGCGAGCGAGGCACCTGCGGGCCGCTCGGCGCTGCCGGGGCCTGCTGCTGCTCGTCCGCCTTCTTCAGCGTATCCAGAATGCCGCCCGAGGTCGGCGGGGTGATCGGCCCACCGCCGGCCGGCTGGGTCTGCGACGCAGGCTGGCCGATGATCGAGGATGGCGCGCGGTTGTAACCGGCGTACCATGACAGGAACAGGCTGGTCAGGAAGAAGCCGGCGGCCAGGATCGCGGTGGTGCGCGACAACAGATTCGCGGTGCCACGGCTCGACATGAAGCCCGCACCGCCGCCCATGCCGAGGCCGCCGCCTTCCGACTTCTGGAGCAGCACGGCACCGATCATGACGGCAACGATCATGAGGTGGATGACGATGACAACAGTCTGCATAGTATCCTTCCGTCACAAGCCGACAGCGCCGGTTCCGGCGGCCGATCGCGCTTCGCGGGTTTTCCTGAAGTTGCGCGGTGTTACACGATCGGAAACGGCATTGCCACCCCCGATCGTGGTCCCAACCAGCGCTTTGGGGTTAGCTAGGGGCAGCCCTTGGCGATCGCAAGGAAATCGGCCGCTTTCAGGCTGGCACCGCCGACCAGCGCGCCGTTGACATTCTTCACCGCCATCAGCTCGGCCGCGTTCGACGGCTTGACCGAGCCGCCATACAGGATCCGCATCGCCGCCCCATCCGCCTTGAACCGGGAGGTCAGAAGTTCCCGGATAAAGCCATGAATCTGCTCGACATCCCGGGCCGTGGGAGTCAGGCCCGTGCCGATCGCCCAGACCGGCTCGTAAGCGACGACCAGATTGGCGACCGTGGAGCCGTCCGGGAGCGAGCCGCCGAGCTGACCGCGGAGGATGTCCAGGGTCTGGCCGGCATCGCGCTGGGCCTGCGTCTCACCGATGCAGACGATCGCGACCACCCCGGCCCGCCAGGCAGCCTCCGCCTTCTGCCGGATCAGTGCATCGCCCTCGCCGTGGTCGGCGCGGCGCTCGGAATGGCCGACGATGATGGCGCTCGCACCCCCGTCCACCAGCATTTCGGCCGAGATATCGCCGGTATGGGCCCCTGAAGCCTTGGGATGGCAATCCTGCGCGCCCACTCCGACCTTCTTGCCGCGCGCCTTGTCGGCAAAAGCCGCAATCAGGGTCGCCGGCGGGCAGACCAGCAGATCGGCCTTGCCGGCCACCTCTGCCGCGCCATTGAGCATGGCGTCGAATTCGGCAGCCGCGCCCTTCAGGCCGTTCATTTTCCAGTTGCCGGCGATCAGCGGTCGGATGGCATCGGTCATGTCATTTTATCCAGCAATATGAGGTTTGTGCATGCGCTAGCAGAGGTACTGCTGCAGTTCCAGAGACCAGGGGCCTTTAACCGCAGCTTCGAAGGGCGGCCTGACCTGAGGTTGCGGGGGGAAAGCCGCCACTTTATGATGGCATATCAATTTGGTGACGCGCTTCTGCGGAATCTGCATTAAGACGCGCTCCCGTTCCCCTCCTTTCAGACAAGTTGGACCAAATGCTTCGAGGAATGCGCAAGGCCTCATCAAACTGGGTCGGCAAGACCATTATGGCCGTCGTGATGGGCGTGTTGATCATCAGCTTCGGCGTTTGGGGTATTGCCGACATCTTCCGCGGCTTCGGGCAGTCCACGGTGGCCAAGGTCGGCCACACCGAGATTTCGCTGAACGAGTTCCGCCAGATCTACACCGACCGCCTCCAGCAGATCGGCCGCCAGTTCGGCCGCCCGCTGACGCCGGAACAGGCGCGCGCGTTCGGCCTTGATCGCCAGGTGCTGCAGCAGACGATTGCGGAAGCCGCCCTCGATGAAAACGCGCGCCGGCTCGGGCTCGGTCAGTCCGACGACCAGATCCGCGAGCTCATCATGAACGATCCGAACTTCAAGGGCGTCGACGGCAAATTCGACGCGAACCGCTTCCAGAGCCTGATCCGTAATTTCGGCTACACCGAGCAGCGCTACGTCGCCGAGCAGCGCAAGGTGGCGCTTCGTAGGCAGATCACCGGCACGATCGGCGCCGGCCTCGAGCCGCCGAAAGCCATGATCGATGTGGCGACGCGCTTCCAGAATGAACAGCGCACCATCGAGTTCGTCAGGCTCGACACCGCGCAGGCCGGCACCATTGATGCGCCCTCGCCCGAGGCGCTCGCCGCCTATTTCGAGGATCACAAGGTCCAGTTCCGCGCGCCCGAATTTCGCAAGATCGTCTTCGCCGTGATCTCCCCGGAGGAGATCGCCAAGTGGAGCGACGTCTCCGATGACGATGCGAAGAAGCTGTTCGATCAGCGCAAGGACCAGCTCTCCACACCGGAGAAGCGCCAGATCCACCAGATCGTGTTCCCGAACGTCGCCGATGCGCAGGCCGCGCGCGAGCGCCTTGCCGGCGGGCTCTCCTTCGAGGACCTCGGCAAGGAGCGCGGACTGAGCGCCACCGACGTCGATCTGGGGCTCGTGACCAAATCCGCACTCGAACCCGCCGTCGGCGATGCCGCCTTCGCGCTTCCCGCAGGCGAGATCAGCCAGCCGATCCAGGGCCGTCTCGGCGTCTCGATCGTCAAGGTCGACAAGATCGAGCCGGGTGTCGAGGCCGACTACGCCAAGTTTGCCGGCGACGTGAAGCGCCAGATCGCGACCGAGCGTGCGCGCGTCAAGGTCGGCGAGCTCCGCGACAAGATGGAAGACGAGCGGGGCGCCGGCACCAGCGTCGCCGATGCCGCGCAGAAGCTCGGGCTCACCGCCGTGACCATCGATGCCGTCGACCGCTCGGGTCGCGCGCCGAACGGGCAGACCGTCGCCAACATTCCGCAGGGCCTCGACGTGGTGTCGCAGGCCTTCAACAGCGACGTCGGCGTCGACAACGACCCGATTTCGTTCAAGGGCGGCTATGTCTGGTACGACGTGCTCGCCATCACGCCGTCGCGCGACCGCAACCTCGATGAGGTTCACGACCAGGTCGAGGCCCGCTGGCGCCAGGACCAGATCGCAACCAAGCTGAAGGCGAAAGCGACCGAGATGGTGCAGAAGCTCGAACAGGGCGGCAAGCTCGCTGATGAGGCGGCTGCGATCAACGCCAAGGTCGAAACCGCCAGCGGCTTCAAGCGCGATGACTCTCCGGCCGGCGTGCCCGCAAACATCGTCGCGGCCGCTTTCCGCACCGCCAAGGACGGCGTCGGACAGGCGCCCGTGACCGGCGGCAGCGAAGTCATCGTCTATCGCGTCACCGATATCGTCGATCCCGCGGCCGATACCGCCTCCGAGGCCGTCAAGAAGCTGAAGGACAGCCTCGACCGGTCGCTGACCGACGAGCAGGTTGCCTCCTACGTCAACAAGCTTCAAGCCGACATCGGGACCACCATTAATCAGGCCGCCTTCGCGCAGGTGACCGGCGCGAACCAGTGAGTTGAAAGCACGCGATGGACGACCTGAAATCGATCATTGGAAAAGTGGCGACCGGGGCCAGCCTGTCGCGTGACGAGGCCGCTTCCGCCTTCGACGCCGTGATGTCCGGCGAGGCCACGCCCTCGCAGATGGGCGGCCTGTTGATGGCGTTGCGGGTGCGCGGCGAGACCGTGGAGGAGATCACCGGCGCGGTCACGGCGATGCGCTCGAAGATGCTTACGGTCGATGCGCCCGCGGACGCCGTCGACATCGTCGGCACCGGCGGCGACGGCTCCGGCTCGGTCAACGTCTCGACCTGCGCGTCGTTCATCGTCTCGGGCACAGGCCTTCCAGTCGCCAAGCACGGCAACCGTGCGCTGTCCTCCCGCTCGGGCGCCGCCGACGTGCTGGCCTCGCTCGGCGTGAAGATCGACCTCAAGCCCGAGCAGGTCGGGCGCTGCGTGCGCGAATGCGGCATCGGCTTCATGTTCGCGCCGGCTCATCATCCTGCGATGAAGAACGTTGGCCCGACCCGCGTCGAGCTCGCGACCCGCACGATCTTCAATCTGCTCGGACCGCTGTCCAACCCGGCCGGCGTGAAGCGGCAGATGGTTGGCGTGTTCTCGCGGCAATGGGTGCAGCCGCTGGCGCAGGTGCTGAAGAATCTCGGCTCCGAATCCGCCTGGGTGGTGCACGGCTCCGATGGGCTGGACGAAATCACCCTCACCGGCCCGACCTTCGTCTCCGCGCTCCACAATGGCGAGATCCGGAATTTCGAGGTGACGCCCGAGGAAGCCGGCCTGCCGCGCTGCGAACCCGGTGCACTCAAGGGCGGCGACGCCGACGCCAATGCGATCGCGCTGCAAAGCGTGCTCGACGGCAAGCCGAGCCCCTATCGCGACGTCGCGCTGATGAACGCCGCTGCTGCGCTCATCGTCGCCGGCCGTGCCAAGGACCTTAAGGAGGGCGTCGCGATCGGCGCGAAATCGCTCGACAGCGGCGCGGCGAGCGCACGGCTGAAGCATCTGATCGCGGTCTCGAACGGCTGAGCCTCTTATGTCTGATATCCTGACCAAGATCGAAGCCTACAAGCGCGAAGAGATCGCGCAAGCCAAGCGCGCGCAGCCGCTCTCGGCGGTGGAGGCAAAGGCCAAGGCGCAGGGCGCACCCCGCGGCTTCGTGCACGCGATCAGGGCCAAGCACGCCAGTGGCGACTATGCGCTGATCGCCGAGGTGAAGAAGGCCTCGCCGTCCAAGGGGCTGATCCGCGCGGATTTCGATCCGCCCGTGCTTGCTAAGGCCTACGAGGCGGGCGGCGCGGCGTGCTTGTCGGTGCTGACCGACACGCCCTCGTTCCAGGGCCATCTCGACTTCATGGTGGCGGCGCGTGCGGCGACTTCGCTGCCGGTGCTGCGCAAGGATTTTCTGTTCGACACCTATCAGGTCGTCGAGGCGCGTGCCCACGGCGCCGATTGCATCCTCATCATCATGGCCGCACTCGATGACGCCACGGCCAAGGACCTCGAAGACGCGGCAATTGCCCATGGCATGGACGTGCTGATCGAGATCCACGATCGCACTGAGCTCGACCGTGCGCTGAAGCTGCGCTCGCCGATGATCGGCGTCAACAACCGCAATCTGCGCTCCTTCGAGACCACGCTTGCGACGAGCGAGACGCTGGCGCCGCTGATTCCCGCCGAGCGGCTGATGGTCGGCGAGAGCGGCATCTTCACGCCTGCCGATCTCGCAAGGCTCGAGCGCGTGGGCATGTCGACCTTCCTGGTCGGCGAGAGCCTGATGCGGCAGGCCGACGTCACCGCGGCGACCCGCACGCTGCTCGCGCGCGACACCAAGGCCCGCGCCACGGGCACGCGCTGATATGGCGCGCAAGCCGTCCAAGACCAGACCGAAGACCAAGCCGTCGAACAAGGCGAGCCCTGCCCTCACTCACGTCAGCGCCTCCGGCGAGGCGCGCATGGTCGACGTCTCGGACAAGGCCCCAACCGAGCGGCTGGCCGTCGCCGAAGGGCGCGTCGTCATGGAAAAAGCGACGCTCGACCTGATCGTCTCCGGCAATGCCAAGAAGGGCGACGTGCTCGGCACCGCGCGCATCGCCGGAATCATGGCGGCGAAACGCACCTCGGAGCTGATCCCGCTCTGTCATCCGCTCGCGCTGTCGAAAGTCACGGTCGACATCGAGCCCGACGCGAAGTTGCCGGGCTGTGTGGTGCGTGCCAGCGTCAAGGTGACCGGCCCCACCGGCGTCGAGATGGAAGCGCTGACGGCTGTTACAGTCGCCTGCCTCACCATCTACGACATGATCAAGGCGGTGGAACGTGGCGTCCGCATCGAGGGCATCCAGCTCATCGAGAAGCTCGGCGGCAAATCGGGCCACTACCGCGCCTGACCACAGCTCCTACTTCAGCGACGAGCTGATCGAGCCAAATTTTGCGTTGAGCTTGCTGCCCAGGCCGTTGACGACGGTGATGATGGCGAGCGCGATGCCCGCGGCGATCAGGCCGTATTCGATCGCGGTCGCACCGGACTCGTCGGCCCAAAACTCCTGCAAAGTCTTTTTCATAATCGTATCCTCTCTGCGTCATTGCGCGCGCGGTTCGCCAGTCCAGTTTGCAAATCGCGCGCCAGTGCGGCACTGAGGACCGTCAACACCTTAGATGGTTAAGCGCTGGTTGATATCACTGCGACCGGCAAGAACTGACCGGCATCGCGATCATGGCCGGCAAATCCTGCACGCCTCTCGTCGTACGCATCGATTGCATTTGTGTGTTGCGGTTTATGTCGCGTTAACCGCGCTTCCTAACGCCACCTCCACATCGATCCCGTAAACCGACGGATGTTACGGGGGTCGTGAATTGACCCTGACGTGTGTACGGCAATGAAGACATGATGACGAGATACGGCACGCGCCTGTTTGACCAGGCCTTCGTCCGCAGCGGACCGATCCGCTGGCTGGTGGTGGGCGGCACACTCCTGATCGCTGCGATCGCCGTCGGCGCGGTGCTGATGGCGCAGAATTTCCGCGAACGCGCGTTGCGCAACTCCGGCCGTGAGCTGGAAAACACCGTGCTGCTGCTCGCCCATCATTTCGATCAGCAATTGCAGGATTTCGCGGTCATCCAGAAGGATTTCGTCGGCCATGTGCGCGCGACCGGAATCACGACCGCGGAGGACTATCGCAGGCGCCTCGCCGGCCAGGACGTGCACCAGATGCTGCGTTCGAAGATCGAGGCGCTGCCTTACATGGGCGGCGTCAACATCATCGACGCCGACGGCAATGTGATCAATTCCTCGACGGCATGGCCGGCCCCGAAGGTCAACGTTGCCGATCGCGCCTATTATCGCACCTTCCGATACGATCCGCAGGCGCCGGACGTGCTGATCGAACCGGTGCACAGCCGCATCTCCGGTGCCTGGACCATCCTGATCGTGCGCAAGATCATGGGACCGCACGGCGAGTTCATGGGCATCGTCGGACGTGGCATCGAGCCGGCCAATTTCGAGAAATTCTTCGAGACCGTCATGCTCGGCGAAAGCGCGACGATCTCGATGCTGCACCGGGACGGCACTCTGCTTGCTCGCTTCCCGCAATCCAGCGAGATGATGGGACACAATTTCAGGAACGGCTCGTTCGAGCAGCAAAAGATCTTCGCGCTCGATCATTTCGCCGGACGTTTCGTGAGCCCGGTGGACGGAGAGGACCGGCTGGTCTCGGCACGGGCCCTGCCCCACTTCCCGATCCTGATGATGGCGACGACCACGCGCGCGGCGGCGCTTGCCGACTGGCGCGAGCAGATTGGCATCCTGATCTCGGTCGCCGGCGCCTCTGCGCTCGCGATCGCCGGCGTGCTGATCGCAATCGTGCGCAAGCTGCTGGAGCAGCACCGCATGTCCCGGGAGCGGCTGACGCTGGAGAAGCAGCGCCTCGATCGCGCCGTCAACAACATGACGCAGGGCCTACTGCTGTTCGACGCCTCGCAAAAGCTCGTGGTCTGCAACCAGCGCTACATCGAGATGTACGGCTTGTCGGCCGAGATCGTGAAGCCCGGCTGCAGTTTCCGAGACATCATCCTGCACCGCAAGGCCACGGGTTCATTCCCGGGCGACGTGGACCAGTATGTCGCACGCGTGCTGCGCGACATCCACGTGCGCAACTCCATGGTCGTCGAGACCGGCGACGGCCGCTCGATCCAGATCGTCAACGAGCCGCTCGGCGACGGCGGCTGGGTCGCGACGCACGAGGACATCACCGAACGCCGCCGCATCGAAGAGCGTATCACCCATCTCGCGCATTTTGACGCGCTGACCGACCTGCCGAACCGCGCCATGTTCCACGAACATCTGCGCGGAGAGCTTCTCGCCAACGCCGACGGCGAAGAGCTGGCGGTGCACTACATCGATATCGACGAGTTCAAGGGCGTCAACGACGCGCTCGGCCATCTCGTCGGCGACGAGTTGTTGAAGTTGGTGGCGGAGAGCCTCCGCGGCTGCACCGGTCCTACCGACTTCGTGGCGCGGCTCGGCGGCGACGAGTTCGCGATCGTGCAGAGCGCGGTGACCTCGCAAGACCAGGTCAACGAGCTCGTTGCGCGGGTCTTCGCGGCGATCCGTACACCGTTCGATTGCATGGGCCATCATCTCACCACCGACGCCAGCATCGGCATTGCGCTGGCACCGGGACACGGCACCGCGCTGGACCAGATCCTGAAGAACGCGGACATGGCGATGTACGCCGCCAAAGCCGCCGGGCGCCGCACCTACCGCTTCTTCGAGCCGGAAATGGACGCCAAGGTGCGCGAGCGGCGCCAGCTGGAGACCGACCTGCGCCACGCCATCGCCCATGGCGACCTCGAGGTCTATTACCAGCCCTGCCTCAGCCTCAAGGACGATCGCATCACCGGCTGCGAGGCGCTGGTGCGCTGGCGCCATCCCGAACGCGGCATGGTCTCGCCGGCCGAGTTCATTCCGATCGCCGAGGATACCGGGCTGATCAACGAGATCGGCGAATGGGTGCTGGCGACGGCCTGCCGTGACGCCGCTACCTGGCCCGACGACATCCGCCTCGCCGTCAACGTCTCGCCGGTGCAGTTCAAGAGCGGCACGCTGGCGCTGAAGATCATGGCGGCGCTGGCCACCTCCAATCTGCCGGCGAGTCGGCTCGAGCTCGAGATCACCGAGGCCGTGCTGATCCGCGACGACGAGACCGCGCTTGCGATCCTGCACCAGCTCCGCGCCATCGGCGTCCGCATCGCGCTCGACGATTTCGGCACCGGCTACTCCTCTCTGAGCTATCTGCACCGCTTCCCGTTCGACAAGATCAAGATCGACCGCTGCTTCGTCAGCGACATCGCGGGCCCCGACGGCTCTGCCAGCATCGTGCAGGCCGTCGTCAATCTCGCCAGCGCCCGCCGCATGGCGACTACGGCCGAAGGCGTCGAGACCGAGGAACAGCAGCGGCTGCTGCGCGCGCTCGGCTGCTCCGAGATGCAGGGCTATTTGTTCAGCGCCGCGAAGCCGGCGGACAAGGTCATGGAGCTGTTCGCGCTCCATCGCAGCCGCCTCGCCCAGCGCGGCGGCAACGAAGCTCGCCGCCGCGAGGCAAGCTAGGTCTGGCCACTTTTGACGGCCAACCGGAATCGCTCGGCCATCATTGACGGCTTTGACCTGAAGCGCAAAACACCATCCGCGCGCCAACAAGAAGCGCTACCTCACGAAATCGCCCGGGTGTGGCCATCCACTCCCGGGCGATCTCTGAAAGTCGCAAGGACCGTTGAGAGATTAGTTCGGCACCGTCGTCTTCGGCGCGGGCTTCGCGGCTGCCGCGTTCACGGTGACGCCGTGCAGGAAGTCGTAGGCCGCGTGCAGCGCCTTGTCGTCCTTCTCTTCCGGCGGGACATAGGACTGCGAGCCGGTCTGCTCGGTGCCGTCGGCGGCCTGCAGATGGCCGCGCATCTGCGACTCCGCCATGGTGTCGACCCGGCCCTTCAGTTCGGCCGGCACGTCCTGGAGGATTTCGATATCAGGCGCGATGCCCTGAGCCTGGATCGAACGGCCCGACGGCGTGTAGTAGCGCGCGGTGGTCAGCGCCAGCGCGCCGTTGCCAGCGCCGAGCGGAATGATGGTCTGCACCGAGCCCTTGCCGAACGAGCGGGTGCCGATGATCGTCGCACGCTTGTGATCGTGCAGCGCACCGCCGACGATTTCGGACGCCGAGGCCGAGCCGCCGTTGATCAGCACCACAAGCGGCTTGCCCTTGGTGAGGTCGCCGCCATGCGCCGTGAAGCGCTGGGTCTCTTCCGGATTGCGGCCGCGGGTCGAAACGACCTCGCCACGCTGCAGGAACGCGCTTGACACCGACACGGCCTGGTCGAGCAGGCCGCCTGGATTGTTACGCAGGTCCATCACGTAGCCGACCAGCTTCTCCTGCGGGACGTCCTTGGAGATCGAGGCAATCGCCTTCTTCAGGCCGTCGGTGGTCTGCTCGTTGAAGGAGGTGACGCGGATATAGCCGATGTCGCCGTTCTCGACGTGGAAGCGGACCGGACGGACATGGATGATCTCACGCGTGATCGCGACATCCATCGGCGCATCGGCGCCTTTGCGCATGATGGTGAGCTTGGTCTTGGTGTCGACCGGCCCCTTCATCTTGTTGACGGCCTGCTCGAGCGTCATGCCCTGCACGTTATCGCCGTCGATCTTGCTGATGAGGTCGCCGGACATTAGGCCAGCCTTGGAGGCCGGCGTGTCGTCGATCGGCGAGACGACCTTGACCAGGCCCTCCTCCATCGTGACCTCGATCCCGAGCCCACCGAATTCGCCGGACGTAGTCTCCTGCATCTCGGTCCAGGCCTTTTCGTTCATGTAGCGGGAATGCGGATCGAGCGAGGTCACCATGCCCGTGATCGCGCCTTCGATCAGCTTGGAATTGTCGGGCTTCTCGACATAGCTCGCCTTCACCCGCTCGAAGACTTCCCCGAACAGATTGAGCTGGGAATAGGCATCATCCGCGCCCGCTGCAGCCCGTGCCGCCCATAGTCCGCCCTGCGGACCGGATACGAGGAGGGTCAGGCACACTCCGGTGAGCGCGCCGAGGGGGAACAGCAGGGTTTTCCGCATGGAATGGTTGGCCTTTTCGCTTGGGACGGGACACCACGCAAATGGCGATCCGGTCCGGTTCTCACAATACCATTCGGGTTTCTTCAAGGCCGGGCTGCCACGCCCGCGGGTATACCGCAAAAATCCCTTCGCCCTGGCCTAAACTTTTGGCAACGTTCCGAAACCATTGCCCGCCACTCGGGAATCGATCGGCCGAGCCACGCTTCACAGCTATGCGATTTTAGGATGGTTTTGGAGGGCCGGACGAGATACCCGATGACATAAGGCTTCAAATTCTCGGGAGGATAACAATGAACGAAGCACTCCGGCCGGAACGGAACGCCGAACTCGGCGCCAGCAGCGAGCCGTTCCAGAACCTGCACGAATTTATCCGGAAGGCGCGTTCCAACCTCAACCAGAACGCCTGGGACTACATCATCGGCGCCGCCGAGACTGAGACCACGATGCGCCGCAACCGCATGGCGCTGGACGAGATCGCTTTCCGCCCGCGTGTGCTGCGTGACGTGCGCAAGGTCTCCGGCTCGGTCGAACAGTTTGGCCGCAAGATGCGCCTGCCCGTGGTGCTCGCCCCCGTCGGTGCGCTGGAAATCTTCGACCCGCATGGAGCCGCCAGCGTTGCGCGCGCGGCCGGCACCTTCGGGGCGTCGCATATGCTGAGCTCGGTCTCCGAGCCCGGCCTCGAGAAGACCGCCGAAGCCGCCCCCGATGCGCTGCGCATGTACCAGCTCTATGTCCGCGGCGATGACGCATTCGTCGCCGACGTTGTCAGCCGCGCCGAGAAGGCCAATTATGCCGCCTTCTGCCTGACCGTCGACACCGCCCATTACAGCCGTCGTGAGCGTGACATCGCCAAGCGCTACGTTCGCGAAAGCCGCCTGCGCGCCACCGGCGGCGACTACCAGAAGGGGCTGGAGTGGCGGACCGTGAAGATGGTCAAGGACAAGTTCAGGATACCGCTGATCCTCAAGGGCATCGCCACCGCCGAGGACGCGCAGATCGCGGTCGATCACGGCGTCGAGTGGATCTACGTCTCCAACCATGGCGGCCGCCAGCTCGATCACGGCCGCGGCGCCATGCATGTGCTGCCCGAGATCGTCGACGCCGTGAAGGGCCGCTCCAAGATCATGGTGGATGGCGGGATCTGCCGCGGCACCGACATCGTCAAGGCGATCGCGGCGGGCGCCGACCTCGTCGGCATTGGCCGGCTGCAATGCTGGGCCCTGGCGGCGGCCGGCGAGAGCGGCGTGACGCGAATGCTCGAGCTGCTCGAGGACGAGGTGCTGCGCTGCCTCGGTCTCCTCGGGGCCACCTCGTTTGCCGAGGTCAACAAATCCTGCCTGCACCAGGCCACCGCAACCAATGCGCCGAGCGTGTTCAGCGCATTCCCGCTGTTCGACCACGAGCCCTACCGGTACTGACGAGACAAGGACGCAATGACACCGCTCTCTCCCGGCAGCGCGGATGCGCTTCTGTTCGATCTCGGGCGCGTCGTGCTCGACATCGATTTCTCCAAGGCGATCGCCTGCTGGGCGGGACATGCAGGCCTCAAGCCCGAAGCCATCGTCACGCGCTATCAACGTAACAGCGAGGCTTACCGGCTGCACGAGGTCGGCAAGATCAGCGACGAGGACTATTTCCAGTCCCTGCGCTCATCGCTTGGAATTGCCATTTCGGATGCGCAGTTCCTGGAGGGATGGAACGCGATCTTCGCCGGCGAGATGCCTGACATCGCGGAATTGCTGCCGCGTGCCGCGAAGCAGATGCCGCTCTATGCCTTCTCCAACACCAACCGCCCGCATGTCGACCATTTCTCTAAGGAATATGCCGAACTGCTCGGCCATTTCCGCGAGCTCTATCTGTCGTCCAGCATCGGGCTGCGCAAACCGGACGCGGAAGCGTTCGACCATGTCGTCGCCGCGATGGGCGTGCCCGCGAACCGGATCGTGTTCTTCGATGACCTCGCCGAGAATATCGAGGGAGCGCGGGCGCGGGGCCTGACAACGGTGCACGTCACCTCGCCCCGCGACGTCGGCATCGCACTGAAGGCGCTGGGGGTCTGACCGCCGATTCCGGAACAATTTCACCCGGAAACGAGGAACCAAAACACTTTGTGCATTTTTGTACGGAGTTCCGGGAACGGAATGCCCGCTTCCGGACTCTAGAGTCCGTTGGGAAGTCTACGAACGGAAGTACAATCGTGTTGGGCAAAACCTACCTCACCAAGCAGGCCTCCCTGCTGGTCAAATTCGCCAGGACCACCTCGGACTCCGAGCTTTCAGCCAAGCTGATGAGCAAGGCGGCTGATCTGAAGGCCCAGGCCGATCCGATGCCCGACAGGGACCAGGGCCCCCAAGCGCCCGACGTCAGACCGGCCAAGCAGTCAGGGACCTGACCGATACTGGCCATGGCTTTCGTCATCCCCGTGCTTGCCAAGGCCATGTTCGTGCCGGTCCATCTCGCCTTCCGGATCATGCCCCGGCGGACTTGAGTTTTGTTAGGCGCCCGGATGCTCGCGCTCCCGCGCGGGACGCTGGATCGTGAGAATAATGACGATTTCGCCGACCTCTTCGCCCGGTGAACCGGAACTTTATCGCTCAAAGCGACGGAACGCGGCAGCGACCTCGCGTCAGACCCAAACTGGCGCAGGTTGGCTTGTGCGAGCCCCTCAAGCACCGCCGGAAGATGCCCGGGATCGATCTCCTTGGGCTCTCCAGTGTTGCCGGTCAAAGCCAGCATCGCGCGCGCGATCTGATCCTGGCTATCCGCAGGAAGCTGCCGCACAGCCCGGAGGGCCTTTTCGAGCAATTTTGTCATGGGGAGAAAAAATAAGCCGAGCCAGCGCCGAAAGGAAGTGTGGCTTGCTGCTCGATTGACGAGCCCTTTTGCGTCGGCCTCTCCGCTCGGCTAGAAGCTTGCCGACCGAGTCCTTCGATTTTGTTGCGGGAGTTCACCGTGGCCTTGATGCCGGTTTCTGACGCGCTCGCCGCGGTGCTTGCCGGCGCAGAGCCGCTGCCCGAGGAATCGGTCGCGCTCGACGACGCCTTCCATCGCGTGCTCGCGCGCGACGTCGCTTCGCGGCGCACGCAGCCGCCGGAAGCAATGTCGGCGATGGACGGCTACGCCGTCCGCGCGGCCGATGCGGCCAGGATTGACGCGCAGCTCGCCGTCATTGGCGAGGTCGCTGCCGGCCGGCCGTTTGCAGGAACCGTTGGCGTCGGCGAATCCGTGCGGATATTCACCGGTGGCGTCGTTCCCGACGGCGCCGATGCGGTCGTGATCCAGGAGGACACCGTCGCCGACGGCAAGCGCATCGTGATCAAGGAGGCCGCCGTCACCGGGCGGCACATCCGCCCGGCCGGCATCGACTTCTCCGAGGGTGACGTGCTGCTGCGCAAGGGCGCCCGGCTGACCGAGCGCGACCTCGCGCTCGCCGCCGGCATGAACCACCCGCAGCTTGAGGTCCGCCGCCGTCCTAAGGTCGCGATTCTCGCTACCGGCGACGAGCTGGTGATGCCGGGCACGACGCCCGGCCACGGCCAGATCGTCTATTCCAACGGCTACGCCCTGCATGCGCTCGCCCGCAGCGAGGGTGCCGACACCATCGACCTCGGGATTGCCGCCGACACGCTTGCCGCCACCACCGCCGGCATCCGCCGCGCGCTCGAATCCGGCGCCGACATCCTGATCACGACCGGCGGTGCCTCGGTCGGCGACCATGATCTTGTGCAGCAGGCGCTCCGGGATGAAGGCACCTCGATGGCGTTCTGGAAGATCGCGATGCGGCCAGGCAAGCCGATGATGAACGGGCAACTCGGGGCAATGCGTGTGATCGGCCTGCCCGGCAATCCCGTGTCATCTTACGTTTGCGGCTTCCTGTTCATGGTGCCGCTGATTCGCGCGTTGTCGGGCCGTTCGGTGGTTCATCATCGCCGCGAGCGCGCCGTGCTCGGCCGCGACGTCGGCGCCAATGACCAGCGCGAGGATTATCTGCGCACCCGCCTCGATATGCGTGACGACGGTACGCTGATCGCCCTTCCGGTCAATCACCAGGATTCCTCGCTGCTTGCGAATCTCGCTGCGGCACAGGCACTTCTCGTGCGGGCACCGTTCGCACCGAAGGCCGAAGCGGGTGCTCCCTGCGAGGTGCTGCGACTGCCCGTTTGAGCGCAGCGTTCGCAACCGTTCCGCGAACTTTGTCGCGTTCACGGTAAATTAAGCAGTTGCGGAACATGTATCGAACATATAGTGTCCGTTCATGATTTGTTTCGAGCTTGTAGCGGCTTATTGCTGAATTCAGCGTCTCGGAATCGAACGACATCAACCGGGGGATTTTGGTCGAGATGTTAACGCGCAAACAATACGAGCTCCTGCGGTTCATCAGCGAGCGGCTGAAGGAAAGCGGCGTGCCGCCCTCCTTCGACGAGATGAAGGACGCGCTCGATCTGCGCTCGAAGTCGGGCATCCATCGCCTGATCACTGCGCTCGAGGAGCGCGGCTTCATCCGCCGCCTGCCCAACCGCGCCCGAGCCATCGAGGTGATCAAGCTGCCTGAGCTCCAGGCCGCAGCCGGCAGCCGCCGCGGCTTCACGCCGAGCGTCATCGAGGGCAATCTCGGCAAGGTGCGCACGAGCTCCAGCGCGTCCGCGGACGATGGCGAGCGCCCCGTCGCGGTGCCCGTGATGGGCCGGATCGCGGCTGGTACACCGATCGAGGCTTTGCAAACCCGCAGCCACACCATCAGCGTCCCTCCCGACATGCTCGGCTCGGGCGAGCATTACGCGCTCGAAGTGCGCGGCGATTCCATGGTGGAAGCCGGCATTCTCGACGGCGACATGGCGCTGATCCAGCGCAACGAGAGCGCCGACACCGGCGACATCGTGGTCGCCCTGATCGACGACGAGGAAGCGACGTTGAAGCGTTTCCGCCGCCGTGGCGCTTCGATTGCACTCGAGCCGGCCAACTCGGCTTATGAGGTCCGCATCCTGCCGCCCAACCGGGTCAAGATCCAGGGCAAGCTGATCGGGCTCTACCGCAAGTACTGAGCGCTCGCGCGCGATCAACGATTGGAGCGGACGATTGTCCGCTCCGGCTGGATAGTCTTTCTGGTTTTGCACAGATTATCCGGCCCCCTCTCCAGCGCTACATCCTCGGCATGCCGCAACGAAGCACGCAACGCTTCGCAGGCTTTTGAGACACCGAGGAGACAACCATGCGCAAGATCGTTTTGAGCACCGTGACGATAGCGCTGATCGCAGCATCAGCGTCGCAGGCCTTCGCCGCACAGCCGCAGCGCCACGCCCGCAAGGCACCGCAGGCAACGAGCGAGCAATTCCGCAATGCCCACAACGCCGTCACGCAGCCATCACAACCGGCCTGGCCATATTCTGGCTGGTCGGCACCCGCAGGCCACTGACGGAAGAAGCTCGCTGGATGCACAGGAGCAGGCTTTGTTCCTCACACATTTGAAAAAGATATTGTGATGGTGGTCCGCGAATCCAAGCCGCAGATTTGCCCACAACCAAGCAGACGCTTGGCGGCTTCCACTCTGATAGAGGCCTGCGCCTCAGAAGAGGCGCGGGTGCTCTATCCCGATTGAGGAGCACCCGATGTGTGACTACAGCCTGCATGCCGTCGCGACGCGTCCCGCAGAGGTTGGCGAGACGATCGTCACGACCACGTTCCGCGGCACCTCGACGCGCGGCTTCGCCTCCGAAGCCGACATGTCGGTCGCGGTCTGCCTGCTGCCGGGAACGGAGCTCGCCTTCGCCGACAATGTCCGCTACGATAATCGCTGGATCTGGACGCGCACCGTCAACTCGCGCGTCGGCAAGTTCGGCAAGGTCGATCCGCATATTCCCGATCGCCATCACGACGCGATCGAATTCCCCGACGGCAAATACGTGCTGGTGACGCAGCTCGTCGAAGGCCAGCGCGCAACCGTGCTGCAACTGCCGGTGACCCAGCCGGTCGGCGAGCGCGAGCGCAAGCCGCAGATCGTCGCCGACAGCCGCTCGACGCCCCCGCGTCTGCCGATCGGTTAAGCTGGCGATCTTAATCTTCGGCCTGAAGATCGGCCTCCGACGGTGTTGCGTCCCGGACGCGCGGAGCTGCCGACCGCGGCATGAGGGTCTGTTCGAAATCTCCATCGCCGGCCGCCGCCGGCGACCAGGGGCGGTTTGCGCCCCTCGCTTTCACGGCCTGAATCGCAAAACCGTCGCCACGCTGCGTCAGCGCCAGCGCGCCCTGGCGCGCGAGACGCGGCCGATCGACCACCATCGCACCACAATCCGGCGGCGCGGGCCTTGCCGTCACCACCAGTGCTGCGCGGCTGCAATCGTCGCTCAGCGCATCGATGCGCAGCGCCTGCGCAATCATCCGGCCGTCGGCGAGTGACGTCACGCAGCCAAACTCGTCGCACGACACGCCGTCACTGAGCGAGGCGCTGGCGGCATCGCGCGGGTCGGCGTCCGCAGCCAACCACTCCTTGAGCAGGAAATTGTCCTTGTTGGTCCTCATCAGGTGCAACTGCCCGTCCCTGCCCCGCACCGCGACGTTCTGGCCGTCACCGGCGATGAGGATGTCGGGTTGCCGGACCGACAGACCCCAGACGATTGCCGCCACGAGCACGACCGCGCCCGACCAGCGCAAGGGCGTGCGCAACAACCCCATCAGGACGAGCCCGAGGCTCGCCGCGATCAGCGGCGCGATGCCAAAGGCACTGATGTGACCGACCGCGCCGGGTAATGCCGCTACCCATCGCGTGACCGCGATCATCCAATCGATACCGATCCCCATCAGCCACCAGAACACACCGTCGAGCCCGAAGGGCGCCGCGAGCAATCCCAGCAGCCCGGCCGGCATCACCAGCGCCGAGACCACCGGCATCGCGCCGAGATTGGCGAGCACGCCGTAGGGCGTCACGCGGTGGAAATGGAAGGCGGCGTAGGGAGTGGTCGCAAATCCCGCAATCATCGAGGCCATGAACAGCATCGCGATCTCGCGGCCGCCCCACAGCGCGATGCGCGCGGTGGTCGAATGATCGGGCGAGGCAAACAGGTTCGGCATGCCGACCTGCACCAGCGCGACGAGCCCAAGCGTTGCCGCGAAGGACATCTGGAAGCTCGGATGCACCAGCGCCTCAGGCGCGACCGCGAGCACGATCAGCGCGGCCACCGCCAGCGTGCGGAACGTGATAGCGCGGCGATCGACCATGACAGCGATCAGCACCACGGCGGTCATGAAGAACGACCGTTGGGTCGCAACCTCCGCGCCCGACAGCAGCAGATAGAACGCGGAGGCGACTAGCGCCGCGGCGGCCGACCATTTCTTGATGGCGAAGCCGGCCGCCAGCCCGGGGATCAGCGCCAGCAGCGCGCGCACCGCGAAGAAGACGACACCGGCGACGACGGCCATATGGTAGCCCGAGATCGACAGCACATGGCCGAGGCCGGAGATGAACATCGCATCGTTGACGGGCGTCGTGATCGCATCGCGACGGCCGGTCAAAAGCGCAGTCGCGATCGCGCGGTTGTCGCCGTCGAGCGTGGCGCGGATGCGCGCGTCGATCGCATCGCGCAGCCCCTGCATGACCGCCGCATAGCACAGCCGCAGGCCGCCGGCATCGGGCGGCGCGGACGCGGCGATCGCTCCCATCACGAAACCGGAGGCGCCGATGCCCTGAAAAAACATGTCGCGCGAGAAATCGTAGCTGCCCGGCCGCAATGGTGCGAGCGGCGGCATCAGCCGCGCCTTCAGCTGCACGAAGCTGCCGACGTCGGGCGCCGTCCCCTTGCGCACGGAAAGGCGGACACGCTCGAGCTTCACGTCGCTGCGCTGGGCGTCCATCGCGGTGACGCGCAGCACGAAACGATCGGTGCGTTCGCGGATGTCGCGGGTCTCGACGAAGCCCGACAGCGACACCGAATAAAGCGGCTTGGCGAGTACCGTGTGCGAGATGCGCGCCGTCTTCCAGGTTGCCATGGCAAAGCCGGCCGCGACCGCTGCGATCATGATCGCGGGCGCAAACCACCGGCTGCGCCGCAACAACACTGCCCCGAGCGCCAGTGCCACCGCCGTCGTGGCAGCAACCCACAGCACCGGCTCGTGATCGGCAGCGAAGTAGAGCGCAATGCCGCAGCTGAAGGCGATGGGCACCCAGGGAAACAGTCGCCCGGCGCCGGCTTCGGCCTTGGCCCATTCGCGCAGCCGCCCGACGATTGCAGGCCAAACGCCAAAGCCTGCAGGGACAAAGCCGCCGGCCGACGCGGTCCGGCCTGTGGGCCAAGTCCCGGCAATCCCCTGCGAGACACGCTGCGGCCGGCCCGACTCCGCCATTCTCTGCACTCTGCGATACGCGACAGGTGCAGAGGCTACCGGAACGTGCAGGCCGCAGAAAAGCGGTACGGATCAGGAACGAAGGGCTGCAGCCCTACTTTTCCTCTTCCATGGTCACGGCGACATCGGCCTTGGCCGACAGCCGGACCTTGTTGCCCTCGACTCCGGCGACGAGACCCTTGTCGATGAAATGGTGGTGGCCCTTGTGGCTGCCCTCACCGCTGTCCTTCTTGGTCAGCTTGATGCGATGGCCCTCGACCTTGTCGACCGTACCGATGTGGACGCCATCGGCGCCGATGACTTCCATATGCTCTGCGATATTCTGCATGGTGGGATCCTCAGTTGGGGACCCACACAACGCGCGGGAAGAGCTTCGGTTCGTATTCTTCAGTCGTTCCGGGGCGCGCAACTTGGCCCGAGCCCGGAATCCATAGCCACGAGCCGGGGTTATGGATTCCGGGCCTGGCCCTTCGGGCCATCCCGGAATGACGAAGCCAGTGGAATACGGTGCTGCTAAATCAACGCCGCCTTCGCCGAAGCGTGGTGATTGACGATCTTCCAGTCGCCATCTTCGCGGATGATGACCCAGCTCATCTTGACGACGAGATCTGGCCGCTCGCCGACGAGATCGAACGTGATGGTCGCGCCCATGTTGATCAGGTCCGGACCCGAATGCGCCGCCTGGACCTCGGAAAACGCCGCGTTCGGCTTGCGCCAGCGCGGCAGGCCGTTGAAATAATCGGCAACGCCGTCCCTGCCCCGATAGAGTCTTGGGTTGGAGCCGAAGAAGAACGCGTTCTTGGAATAGAGCGATGACAGTACGGCGGCATCGAGCGTCGCGAAGCCGGCGCACCATTTCGCGATGATGGCGGAAACGATGGCGTCGGCTTCGTTGCTCATTGTCGTCCCTCAGCCCTTCGCCACTTCCTTCGCAAACGTATCGCGCAAGCCGATGGTCCGTGCAAACACCGGCTTGCCCGGCGTCGAATCCTTGTCGCGCACGAAATAGCCCTGGCGTTCGAACTGCATCGGCTCGGTCGAATTGCTCGCGGCAACCGATGCCTCGATCCGCGCGTCGGCCAAAATCTCCAGCGACTGCGGATTGAGATCGGCCGCAAAATTCGAGGCGTCCGGGCTCGGATTGGCGAACAGCTGGTTGTAGATGCGGATCTCCGCCGGCACCGACGTTGCCGCCGGCAGCCAGTGCATGGTCGCCTTGACCTTGCGGCCATCGGGCGCGTTGCCGCCCCTGGTCGCGGGATCGTAGGTACAGCGCAGCTCCACCACCTCGCCGGCGTCATTCTTGATCACGCCGGTGCATTTGACGAAATAGGCGTAGCGCAGCCGCACCTCGTTGCCGGGCGACAGGCGGAAGAACTTCTTCGGCGGGTTCTCCATGAAATCGTCCTGCTCGATATAGAGCTCGCGGCCGAACGTGATCTTCCGCGTGCCGGCAGAGGGATCGTCGGGATGGTTGATCGCCTCGAGCTCCTCGGTCTGCCCTTCCGGATAGTTCTCGATCACGACCTTGAGCGGCCGCAGCACGCCCATGCGACGCTGCGACGTGCGGTTCAGCTCCTCGCGAATACAGAACTCCAGCATGCCGACATCGACCACGCTGTTGGCCTTGGCGACGCCGATGCGCTTGACGAATTCGCGCAAGGCCGCCGGCGGCACGCCGCGGCGGCGCATCCCCGCCATGGTCGGCATGCGCGGATCGTCCCAGCCGGCGACATGGCCGTCGCGGACGAGTTGGGTCAGCACACGCTTGGACAGTAGCGTGTAGGTCAAATTGAGCCGCGCCATTTCGTACTGATGCGGCTTCGACGGCACCGGCAGTTTTTCGATGAACCAATTGTAGAGCGGCCGATGGTCCTCGAACTCCAGCGTGCAGATCGAGTGCGTGATGCCTTCGATGGCGTCCGACTGGCCATGGGCATAATCGTAGCTCGGATAGATACTCCACTTGGTCCCGGTGCGCGGATGGTGCGCGTGCAGGATGCGGTACAGCACGGGATCGCGCAGGTTGATGTTGCCCGAGGACATGTCGATCCTGGCCCGCAGCACGCGCGCGCCGTTCGGGAATTCGCCGGCCTTCATGCGGCGGAACAGGTCGAGATTTTCGTCCACGCTACGGTCGCGGAACGGCGAGTTCTTGCCCGGTTCGGTCAGCGTGCCGCGGGAGAGGCGGATCTCTTCCTGGGATTGGTCGTCGACATAGGCGAGCCCGTCGCGGATCAGCTTCTCCGCCCATTCATACAGGCGGTCGAAATAGTCCGAGGCGAAAAACAGGTTCTTGCCCCAGTCGTACCCGAGCCAATGCACGTCTGCCTGGATGGAATCGATATATTCCTGCTCTTCCTTGACCGGATTGGTGTCGTCGAAGCGCAAATGGCAGCGGCCCGGAAACTCCTGGGCGATGCCGAAATTGAGCGCGATCGACTTGGCGTGGCCGATGTGCAGGTAGCCGTTCGGCTCCGGCGGGAACCGGGTCACGATCTCCTTGTACTTGGCCTGATCGAGGTCGGCCTGGATGATGTCACGAATGAAATCGCGCCCAACCTCAGTCGCCACCGGTTCTGTCATTACGAAAATCCTGTAGGGAAATCAGCGGCCCTTCTGCCAAATTCGCGTGGCTGAGCCAAGGGCTTGGCGGTCTGCTGCCGGGCTTTAGTTATGCTCCGGTCCTGTTATATACCACCGCCTCCAATGCATAGGCCCTGCCAAGAATGACCGATTCCGTCGTTACACGCTTCGCTCCCTCCCCGACCGGCTTCCTCCATATCGGGGGCGCCCGCACGGCGCTGTTCAACTGGCTCTATGCGAAGAAGCACGGCGGCAAGATGCTGCTCCGGATCGAGGACACCGACCGGGAGCGCTCGACCGAGGCCGCGATCGGCGCGATTCTGGACGGGTTGAAGTGGCTCGAGCTCGGCTGGGATGGCGACGTCATCTATCAGTTCAGCCGCGCCGCCCGTCACCGCGAGGTCGCCGAGCAGCTGCTCGCCGACGGCAAGGCCTACCGCTGCTACGCCACCGCCGAGGAGCTCACCGCCATGCGCGAGAAGGCGCGCGCAGAGGGCCGTACCCGCCTCTATGACGGCCTGTGGCGCGACCGTGATCCCACCACGGCGCCGTCCGGCGTCAAACCGACCATCCGCCTGCGCGCGCCGCAGACCGGCGAGACTGTGATCGAGGACCAGGTCCAGGGCCGCGTGGTCTGGCAGAACGAGAACCTCGACGACCTCGTCCTGCTGCGCGGCGATGGCAACCCGACCTACATGCTCGCGGTGGTCGTGGACGACCACGACATGGGCGTCACCCACGTCATCCGCGGCGATGACCATCTGATCAACGCCGCCCGCCAGAAGCAGATTTACGATGCGATGGGCTGGGCGCTGCCGAGCATGTCCCACATCCCCCTGATCCATGGTCCGGACGGCTCAAAACTGTCCAAGCGGCACGGCGCGCTCGGCGTCGACGCCTACCGCGCCATGGGGTACCTCCCGGCCGCGCTCCGCAACTACCTCGTCCGGCTCGGCTGGAGCCACGGCGACCAGGAGATCTTCTCGACCGAGGAGATGATCGACGCGTTCGATCTGGCCAATGTCGGCCGCGCCGCCGCCCGCTTCGACTTCGCCAAGCTGGAGAACCTCAACGGCCATTACATCCGCCACGCCGACGATCAATCACTCGTGAAGATGTTCGAGGACGTGCTCGACCACGTCGTGCCCGCCTGCGACGAGATCAAGGCCAAGTTAAACGACACCACACGCGCCCAGCTGTTCAAGGCCATGCCGGCCCTGAAGGAGCGCGCCAAGACGCTGATCGAGCTGATCGACAGCGCCTATTTCATCTTCGCCGACCGCCCGCTGCAGCTCGATCCCAAGGCTGCGGCCCTGCTGACGCCCGAGACCCGCACGCTGATCGGGCAGCTGCATTCCGCGCTGGAGAATGTCGAGAGCTGGAGCGGCGCCAGCACCGAAGCCGCGCTGCGCGCTTTTGCCGAGGAAAATAGTCTCAAGCTCGGCGCGGTCGCCCAACCGTTGCGGGTCGCGCTGACCGGGCGCACCACCTCGCCTGGGATATTTGAGGTTTTGGACGTGCTTGGACGCCAGGAAAGCCTGGCCCGGCTCAAGGATCAGTCCAAGGACTAGCTACGACGTAAGTCGAGCATGCGCGGCGCCATCTTGCAGCGCACACAGCAATAATATACCCATCTGGACCGTACCTTCTGGAATATCCGGCTTGCCCCACCATGTCATCGGGGCCTTCCGGGTCCGGCCCGTTTCACCATACATCGGGGACCTCTGATGGACGCAAAAGCAAGCAATAAGACCGCCACGCTGACGGTCGGAAACAAGAACTACGATCTCCCGATCCACAGCGGCAGCGTCGGGCCTGATGTCGTCGATATCGGCAAGCTCTACGGCCAGTCCGGCCTGTTCACCTACGATCCGGGCTTCACCTCGACCGCGAGCTGCCAGTCCAAGATCACCTATATCGACGGTGACGCGGGCGTGCTGGAATACCGCGGCTACCCGATCGAGCAGCTCGCCGAGAACGGCGACTTCCTCGAGACCTGCTATTTGCTGCTCTACGGGGAACTGCCGACCGCCGCGCAGAAGAAGGATTTCGACGACCGCGTGATCCATCACACGATGGTTCACGAGCAGATGGCCCGCTTCTTCCAGGGCTTCCGCCGCGACGCCCATCCGATGGCCGTGATGGTTGCCTCCGTCGGCGCGCTCGCAGCGTTCTATCACGATAGCACCGACATCAACGATCCGAAGCAGCGCATGATCGCTTCCATGCGCATGATCGCGAAGATCCCGACGCTGGCGGCGATGGCCTACAAGTACACGGTCGGCCAGCCCTTCGTGTATCCGAAGAACTCGCTCTCTTTCGCCGAGAACTTCCTCAACATGTGCTTCGCCGTGCCGTGCGAGGACTACAAGATCAACCCGGTGCTCGCTGACGCGCTGGACAAGATCTTCATCCTGCACGCCGACCACGAGCAGAACGCCTCGACCTCGACGGTGCGTATCGCCGGCTCTTCCGGCGCCAACCCGTTCGCCTGCATCGCCGCCGGCATCGCCTGCCTCTGGGGCCCGGCGCATGGCGGCGCCAACGAAGCGGCGCTTGCGATGCTTGCCGAGATCGGCTCCGTGGACAAGATCCCCGAGTTCATCGCCAAGGTGAAGGACAAGAACTCCGAAGTCCGCCTGATGGGCTTCGGCCACCGCGTTTACAAGAACTACGATCCGCGCGCCAAGATCATGCAGAAGATGTGTCATGCCGTTCTCAAGGAGACCGGCCATGGCGACGATCCGATGCTGAAGGTGGCGCTCGAGCTCGAGAAGATTGCGCTCAGCGACCAGTACTTCATCGACCGCAAGCTGTACCCGAACGTCGACTTCTATTCGGGCATCACGCTGAAGGCGATGGGCTTCCCGGTCTCGATGTTCACCGTGCTGTTCGCGGTCGCCCGCACCGTCGGCTGGATCAGCCAGTGGAGCGAGATGATCGAGGATCCGCAGCAGAAGATCGGCCGTCCGCGCCAGCTCTACACCGGCGTCACCAAGCGCGACTACGTCGCGATCAAGGATCGCAAGTAAGTCCTGGCCATTACGGCTTTCGAAACGGCGCCATCTTCGGATGGCGCCGTTTTTGTTTTTGCGGTCACTTACGAACTCATGAGCCGCCCCTAATCTTGCTGCCGCGCACAACAACAAGTCGACGCATCGCGCCGGCGAACGCTTGACAGTCGAAATGCTCCGCGCGCATTCTTACACTAAGTAAGAATGACGACAGGGATGGAAATGCCGGAGCAGCCGAGAAGTCGGCGGCAGACGCGCGCTGCCATTTTGACCCATCTGCTCCAGTCCGGCGGCTCGTTCCGGCCGCCGCTGGCGCGCGCCGTGCGCCTGTCCGAAGCGAGCCTGTCGCGCATCCTGTTCGACCTGAAGGCCGAAGGCCTGATCGAGGAAGTGCGGCGCCCTGCCCCTTATGTCGGTGGTCCGACGGGCCTGGTGTCGCTCGACCGCACGGTCGCGCTTGCGGGCCTCGAGCTGACCGGTCAATGGCTCAGCGTCGGCGTAGGTGGCCTGTCCGGGGAACTGCATTACACCGAGCGTGTGCCGCTGCCGAAGAAGCCGACCATCGAGACCGTCGGCCGGGTGTTTCGCGAAGCGCTAGCCTTGCTGTGCGACTGGACGCGGCGGCGCCGCATCAGGCTTGCACAGGTCGGCGTGACCGTTCCGGGCCTCGGGCGGCTGAGCGAGTTCGGTAACCCGATCATTCCCTGCGACATCGGACGTATCGGCGACATGTTCGGCGAATTGTTCGCGGGCATGCCGGTCACTTTCACCAATTCGGTGGTGGCGCACGCCACCTTTCACCGTTGCCGCACCGAGAACTATCCGTTCAGCGATGCGCATCTATTCGTCTTCGTCGGCCAGGGCGTCGCGGGCGCCTGGATGGATGATCCGATCGAGGACGACGCGCTCGACCCGGTCGAGCTCGGCCACATGGTGTTCGGCGCCGACGGCCCGCGTTGCCGCTGCGGACACCACGGCTGCGTCGAAGCCTACACGTCGCTGCCGGCGCTGGCCGAGCTTCTGCGCGTTACTGAAGCAGAATTGGTCCAGCTCGGCAGTGAATGGGTGACCACGATCCCTCTCACATCGCGCGTGCGCCAGGAACTGCGCCAGCGCCTGTTCAGGCTTGGCCTCGCCATCGGCAACACGTTGAACGTCAAGCCATGCCGCGGCGTTGTCGTCAGCGGTTGGCCATCGCTGCTGGCTGAAGACGATCGCAAGGCCGTCATCGACGGGATCGACTCCTGCCTGCTGGGCGGCCGGAAACTGGCACAGGTGTCGCTCGCCTTCGTGCCGCCCTCAGTGGGTAACGATCCGCAGGCCGCACTTGCCTTCGCAGCACTCTGCCTGGCGAGAGGCGGCGGCATGCCGGCCGCATCGACGGAGGCCGCCTGACACAACTTAAGCCGCGTGCGGCTCGCGCACGCCAAGAACAGCGCAAAAACAGCGCAAAGAACTTCAACCCGGGAGGAACTTGCCATGCCGATCACGACAACAAGGCGCCGTCTGCTCGCTGGATCTGCCGCCGCGCTCGCGCTGCCGGCCTTTGCCCGCGCGCAAGGCGCAGTCAAGCCGCGCCTCACCGCAATCTCGCAATGGTCCGCAGGCAGCGATGGAGCTGCAATCACAGCGCTCGGCAAGAAATTCGAGGAGAAGGGCGGCGTTTGGCAGCACTCGCCGGTCCCCGGCTTCACCACCGAGATGATGAACAAGCTGCGCGCCCAGATCATCGCCGGTGATCCGCCGGCCTGCTCCCAGCTCAAGGGCCCCGAGATCGCCGCATGGTCGAAGATTGCGCCGACCGTCGATCTTGACGCCGTTGTCGCTGCCGCCGGCTACGAAAAGGTCGTCGCGCCGGACCTTGCAAAACTGCACAAGCCGGGAGGCAAGTGGATTGCCCTGCCGTTGCAGATCTACAGCACCAACATGCTGTTTCTCTCCAAACGCGCGATGGACAAGGCCAAGGCCGACAAGCCGCCCGTGACCTGGGCTGACTTCAACGACCTTGCCGAGAAGATGAAGGCCGCCGGGGTCACCTTTCCCGTCGCCAACGGTGGCACCCGCGCCGACGATGGGCAAAAATTCGAGGCCTCGCTCGCCGGCATCAGTCCCACCGCGTATCGCGCGGCCGCCATGAATCTCGACAAGAAGGCCCTGGAGGGTCCCGAGATGAAGGCTGCCTTCGTACAGATGCGCAAGATCACCAACTGGATGGATCCCAATGTCGGCGCCCAACCCTATGCCATCAATTTGAAGCGCTTCGTCGATGGCGACATGGGCATGTTGATCATGGGCGGCTGGGCGCAGGGAGTGTTGAAGAACGCCGGTTTCAAGCTCGACGACTTCGTCGTCGCGCCGGGCCCCAGCGACAATGGCAAGCCGGTGTTCCTGCTGAATGCCGATGCCTTCATCTTCTGGCAGCGCAAGGAGCCCGATCTGCAGGCCGGTCAGGCGCTGATGGCCCAGCTCGTCATGGATCCGGCGATCCAGACCATGTATTCGCAAATCACGGGATCGATCCCCGTGCGCACCGATGTCGATCTGTCCGGTGAAGGCTGGTCGGATGGTCAACGGCTCACCGCAGCCGCACTCAAGAACGCTGTCGCCAACAATCAGGCCGTCCTGAGCCTCGCGCACAACATGGCGCAGGAAAACGGCCTGACCGCCGCGATGATCGACGTGTTCACGGAGTATGCGAAGAACAAGACGATCAAGCCGGAGGAGGCCGTTACCCGCCTCGCCGAGGCCGTCGAGGGATCACGTTGAGCAACGTCGTCTCGACAGCAACGCGGCCGGCGACATCCGAGATGATGCGCCGGCTGCCCGAATATCTGATGATCTGGGTGCCGCTGCTGTTGTCCGCAGCGCACCTCATTTCGTTTTCGATCTGGACAATCTGGATTTCGTTCACGCCGTCCACCCTTGTGCCGGTCTCGGGCTGGGTGGGTCTGCGCAACTACAATTCGGTCCTGGCGTCGCGGAACTGGCAGATCGCCTTCGACAATCTGCTGCTGTTCGGCATCGCTTTCGTGCTGCTGAGTTTGATCACCGGCCTCTTGCTCGCGATCCTGCTCGATCAACGCATTCGCGGCGAGAACGTGCTGCGGACCATCTTCCTGTACCCCCTGGCGGTGTCGTTCGTCGTCACCGGAACGGTCTGGAGCTGGCTACTCAATCCCGGCATCGGGATCGAGAAGCTCGCCCATGACCTCGGCTGGAGCACCTTCCATTTCGACTGGCTGGTCAACCGCGACATGGCGATCTGGACCATCGTCATCGCTGCGATCTGGCAATCCTCGGGCTTCGCCATGGCGCTGTTCCTGGCCGGCCTTCGCTCCGTCGACGCCGACATCATCAGGGCCGCGCAGATCGACGGCGCTGGACCGATCCGAACCTATTTGCGCGTCATTCTGCCGACGCTTTGGCCGATCACCATCACCGTTGTCGTCGTCCAGCTGCAATTTGCGATTTCGGCCTTCGACCTCGTCCGCGCGCTCACCAATGGCGGCCCCGGCATCGCGACCCAGCTACCGGCCCTTGTCGTCTACGATTTGATGTTCCAGCGCAGCCAGCTCGGCCGCGGAGCGGCGGCGGCAGTGCTGATGTTGCTCATCCTTCTCGCCGTGCTGCTGCCCTATGCAGCGTGGCGTTATGTCCAGCGACGACAGGCCACCCATGCGTGACCGCAGCTTCGCCCCGAGCCGGATTCTGATCTATCTCGTCGTGACATTGTTCGCGGCCGCTTATCTCGCGCCGCTGGTTGTCGTCGTGCTGAACTCGCTCCGGACCAATGAGGAGATCGCGCAGGGTTCGATGATCGGCTGGCCGCAACATATGGCCTGGAGCAACTACCTCACGGCCTGGAGCGGCTTTTGCATCGCCGAGACCTGCGCCGGCATCCGGCCGTACATGCTGAACTCCGCGCTCGTCACGATCCCCGCGACGATTTTCTCGACCCTGCTCGGTGCCGTCGCCGGTTACGCCGTGTCGCTCTGGCGTTTTCGCGGCGACAACTGGATCTACGGCATCGTCACCCTCGGCCTCTTCCTGCCCCAGCAGATGCGCCTGCTGCCCTGGACCATCGTGCTGCGGGACATCGGCCTCATCAACACGCTGTCGGGCCTCGTGCTGATTCACACGATTCAGGGGCTCTCCTTCACCGTGCTGTTCTGCCGAAACTACTATATCGCCATTCCGCATGAACTGATCAGGGCCGCGCGCATCGATGGCGCCGGGTTCTTTCGCATCTTCTGGCGCATCATTCTGCCGCTCTCGGCCCCCATCCTGATCGTCACCGTGATCTGGCAGTTCACCCATATCTGGAACGAATTCCTCTATGGCGTGACATTCACGACCGGCCAGCAGCAACCCGTGACGGCCGCGCTGATCGCGCTGTCTGCCGCGGTCGCAGATATCCCGCAGCATGGCGTGCAGAGCGCCGCGGTGATCATCGCAGCGCTACCCACTTTGCTGATCTATCTTTTCGGCGGCAGGTATTTCGTACGCGGCCTCACTGCCGGGGCCGTAAAATGATGGATGTGTCATGGCAGCTCTGAGCATTCGCGCCCTGTCGAAGCGCTACGCCAATCTGGAGGTGCTGAAGGGCATCGACCTCGACATCGAGAGCGGCGAATTCACCGTTCTGGTCGGGCCGTCCGGCTGCGGCAAGTCCACGCTGCTCAATATCGTGGCAGGGCTCGATCGGGCAAGCGACGGCACGATCGAGATCGGCGGACGCGTCGTCAACGACGTCCCGCCCAAGGACCGCGACATCGCCATGGTATTCCAGTCCTACGCGCTCTATCCGTCGATGACGGTGCGCCAGAACATCACGTTCGGCATGGAATGCCGACACGTCGCCAAGGCGGAACAGGAGAAGGCACTGGCGAACGTGGCCAAGCTGCTGCAGATCGAACCCCTGCTCGGCCGCAAGCCGTCGCAACTGTCCGGCGGCCAGCGCCAGCGCGTGGCGATGGGGCGCGCGCTGGTGCGCGATCCCCTGCTCTTCCTGTTCGACGAGCCGCTCTCCAATCTCGATGCCAAGCTGCGGGTCGAGATGCGGATAGAGATCAAGCGGCTGCACCAGCGCATCGGCGCCACCATCATCTACGTCACCCACGACCAGATCGAGGCGATGACGATGGCGACCCGCATCGCCGTGATGCATCGGGGCGTGGTGCAGCAATTCGCCGACCCCGACACGGTGTACCGTTATCCGGCCAATCTGTTCGTCGCCCGCTTCATGGGCTCACCGCCGATGAACACGATGGCGGCGCGGCTCGAGGCCGATGCCGGCGGGCCTGTGGCGGTGATCGGCGCAGGCCGGCCGGACGAGGTTCGTCTCCGCCTCCAGGACTACGACGCAGCTGCCTCCTATGTCGGCCGCGAGGTGGTGCTTGGAATCCGGCCGGAATGCATCGCCGAGGGGGATCGCGTGTTCTCTGGGGCCACGGGCGCGCCGGTCATCATCACCGCGCCTGTCGAACTGGTCGAGCCCACCGGAGCGGAGACCATTGTCCTGCTGCGGCTTGGCGGCGAGCCCGCGCAGGCGCGCGTCTCGCCGGAGATCCGCCCGACGCCGGGCGGGACCGCCTCCTTCGCCCTCGATACCCGCCGCATTTGCCTGTTCGACCCCGAGACGGAGCGACTGATCGCATGACCAAGACGAGCTACGCCGACCTCGCGGACCGCGTGGTGCTGATCACCGGGGGCGCCAGCGGCATCGGCGCAGCCTTCGTGCGCGCTTTCACTGGCCAGGGTTCCCGTGTCGCCTTCCTCGACATCGATGCGCAGGCGGGCGAAGCGCTGGCTCACGAGGTGGCGAAAACGTCCAGCAACGCGCCGTTATTCGTGCCCTGCGACCTCCTCGACATCGATGCCCTGCGCGCGGCGCTGGCGAAGGTGCAGGGATCGCTGGGCGATGCCGCGGTCCTCGTCAACAACGCAGCCAATGACCAGCGCCAGGTGCTGGCCGACGTGACGCCGGCCGAATTCGACTGGATGATCGGCGTCAATCTCAAGCACGTCTTCTTTGCCGCGCAGGCCGTGGTGCCGCAGATGCAGGCGCGCGGCGGCGGCTCGATCATCAACATGTCGTCGGTGGCCTGGATGCGCGGCGCACCGGCACTGCCGGTCTACGCCGCGGCGAAGGCTGCGATCGTCGGCTTCACCAATTCCCTAGGCCGCCGGTTCGGCGCCGACCGCATCCGCGTCAACGCCATCGCGCCGGGGATGGTGATCACCGAGCGGCAGCGTCGGCTGTGGTTTCCAAACGAGCAGGCCATCGCTGAACTGCGCACGCGCCAGGCCATTCCCGATGCGGTGACGCCCGACGATATCGCTGACATGGCGCTCTACCTCGCCTCCGACGCGAGCCAGCGCATCACCTGCCAGTGTTTCCGGGTCGACGGCGGCCTGGCTTAGCTTCGTCGGCTATTCCGCATCGTCGCGAGCACGATGTCGGCGGCGAGCACACTCGGTGATTTGTTGCCGGTGGACATGATGGTGTCGAGCTGCGCGAAGGCTTCAACCTGTTGCTTGCGCATCGGCGTCTCGGTCAGCACCTCGGACAGTGCGGCGGCGAGCTTCTGCGGCGTGCAGTCTTCCTGCAAAAACTCGGGAATCACGTCCTTGCCGATCACGAGATTGGCGAGGATCACCGAAGAGACCTGGATTGCGCGGCGCAGGATGAAGGCCTCCATCGCGCCAACGCGATAGGCGGTCACCATCGGAATGCCCGAGAGCGCGAGTTCCAGCGTCACCGTGCCGGATTTCGCCAGCGCTGCGCGCGCGATCCGGAATGCGGCGCGTCTCTCGGTTTCGCCGACCACGATCTGCGGCTTGACCGGCCAGGCTGCCACGCCCGCGCACACCGTGGCTTCGAGATGCGGCATCGTCGGCAGCATCAATTCGAACGCGCGGCCCTCGGCCTGCAAGCGCCCGAGCGCGGCACCGAACAGACCGAGATGATGCCGGATCTCGCTGCGGCGGCTGCCCGGCAGCACCAGCAGCACCGGCGGCTCGCTGTCGCGGCGCTTTTGCTCGTCAGGGTTCGGGCGCAACGACGGCAATTGCTCGATCAGGGGATGGCCGACATAGCTGCATGGCGGCCCTTTCAGCTTGCGATACTCCTCCGGCTCGAACGGCAGCAGACCCAGCACGTGATCGACATAACCGAGCATCGCGCGCGCCCGGCCCGGCCGCCAGGCCCAGACCGAGGGCGAGACGTAGTCGATGACGGGGATCGCCGGATTCTTCGCGCGCACGCGGCGCGCAACGCGATGGGTGAAATCGGGGCTGTCGATGATGACCAGCGCATCGGGCACCGCCTCGATCACCGCATCCGAGGTCTCGCGGATCAGCCGCAGGATTTTTGGCAATTGCTGCACCACCGCGGCGAAGCCGACGATCGAGAGCTCCTCGATCGGGAACAGTGAGTTCAGTCCCTCACGCGCCATGGTGGTGCCGCCGACACCCTCGAACTGCACGCCGTCGCCGAGGCGTTGGCGCAGCACCTTCATCAGCGCCGAACCGAGCCGGTCGCCGGATTCCTCGGTCGCGATCAGGAAGATCTTCCGTTTGGAATCGCGGGTCTGCATCAGGCCGGCAGACCGACGACGAAGAGATATTTGGCGTCGGCGAGCCCGATCATCGCCTGCGGCTCGGCGGCGATGGTGTTGCCGGCGATGACGGCGACACCGGCAAGGCCGGCCTTGGCGACGCCCTCGATCGTGCGCGCGCCGATCGTCGGCAGGTCGAAGCGCAAATCCTGGCCGCTCTTCGGCGCCTTCACCAGCACGCCTCGCCCCGTCGCGGCACGGATACGGCCTTCCTCGCGCAGCCGCGCCACCCGCGCCAGCAGCGCATCAGTGCCCTCGATGTCCTCGACCGCCACCACATGGCCGTCGATCACCACTGCGGCCTGACCGATGTCGAACGGCCCAAGCGCGGTGAGCACCGCGCGCCCGCGTTCGATGTCGCCTTTGGCATTGTCGGCCGGCCAGGCGCGGGTGATGCAGCCCTCTGGCATCAGCAGGTCGGGCGCGACATCCTTGATGCCGACCATGCGAAAGCCGCCTTCCTCGAGAATGCGCCCGACACCCGACAACAGGTGATCGTCGCCACCACGAAAAGCGCGGATGACGTTACCGAGCAGCCGCAACGTCGTGAAGTCGAACCGGATCTCCGTCAGCGAAGGCCGCACCAGCGTGCCGATGAAGATCACGTCTCGGCAGCCTTCCTCGCGGAACAGCCGCATGGCGCGGCCGAGCTGTCCGACCGAGATCCAGCGGTGGCGGAATTTCTCCACTTGCACCGGATCGCAGGCGCCTCGCAACGGAAACAACACCGGCGTGATGCCGCGCGCGGCGAGCGACTCGGCAACCGCGAACGGCATGGCGCCGCCGCCCGCGACCACGCCGACCGGTGATGAAATCGCTGGAGCCGCCGATGTCATGTCCGCGGCCATCCCAGCATTACTTCTCGATGGCGGGAAGACAGAGCGGACGCTTGCCCTTGCCGATGAAGCCGAGGATTTCGGCGATCGCAGGATCTTCGCTCTCGAGGGACCGCACCGCCTCCAGCCGCTCGGCGAAGGTGCCGGGGCCATGGAACAGTTTCTGGTAGAACGCACGCACGGTTGCGAGGCGCTGCCTGGTGAACTTGCGCCGCTTCATGCCGATGAGATTGAGGCTCTCCAGCACCGCATATTGGCCGTTGGCGAGCCCGTACGGGATGATGTCGTCGCGCACGCCCGAGAGGCCGCCGACCATCACATAGGAGCCGATGCGCGTGAACTGGTGCACCGCGGACAGCCCGCCGATATAGACGGCATCGCCGATCTCGCAATGGCCGCCGAGCGTCGCCGAGGTCGCGAAGATCGCGTTGTTGCCGACCATGCAGTCATGGCCGACATGGCTGTTGTTCATGAAATAGCCGTCGTTGCCGACGCGCGTGTGCCCACCGCCCTTGACGGTGCCGATGTTCATCGTCGCGCCTTCGCGGATGGTGTTGCCGGAACCGATGTCGAGCGTGGTCGGCTCGCCCTTGTAGCTGAGGTCCTGCGGCGCGCCGCCGAGCACCGCGAATGGCGAGATCACGCAATTGTCCCCGACCGAGGTATGGCCGATGACGGTGACCTGTCCGATCAGCTTGCAATTGGCGCCGATCCGGGCGTTGCGACCGATGATGCAAAAGGGCCCGATCTCGGTGCCCTCGCCGATCACGGCGCCGTCTTCCACCCGTGCGGCGGGGTCGATCTTACTCATCAAGCGATCTTACTTATCAAGAAGGTCTGACTATGTGTTGAACTTGCTCGGCTTTCCGGTGGTTAGCGCGACTGCGCCCGATCTGTCCAGTGACGTATGATCTCGGCGTGTTTCAAAGCGAATGGCGAATGGAGAGTGGCGAACGGAAGGAAACAGCGCAGCTCGTTCGCTACTCGCCATTCGCCGGCTCGCTCAGTCCGTCAGCATGGCCCCGACATCGGCTTCGGCGACGACCGTGCCGTTGACCTTGGCGTCGCCGTGAAACCACCACATGGTCTTGCGGCGGCCGACCGAGCGCATGTGATACTCGATGGTATCGCCGGGCAGCACGGGCTTGCGGAACTTGCACTTGTCGATGGTGAGGAAATAGACCGCCCGCGGCTTCTCGGTGCCCTCGACCGACTTGATGCCGATCACGCCGGCGGTCTGCGCCATCGCCTCGATCATCATCACACCCGGATAGACCGGACGTTCGGGGAAATGGCCCTGGAACGCCGGCTCGTTGAAGGTGACGTTCTTGATGCCGATGCCGCTGTAATCGGCCCGGATGTTGATCACCCGGTCGATCAGGAGCATCGGAAAACGGTGCGGCAGCGTCTGGAGGATCGCATTGATGTCCACCAGCTCGAATTTCACAGGTGATTCCGCCGTCATTCCCGTCCCTCGCCCTTCGGATCGGCCTTGCTGTCGCGTACCAGGCGCTCGACCGCGATAATTTCCTTGAACCATTGTTTGGTCGGCTTGGCAAAGAAACCGCCCCAACGTCCATTGGGCGGGATGTCGTCCTTGACCCCGCTCATCGCGGTGACCTGGGCCCCGTCACCGATCTTGAGGTGATTGTTGATGCCGACCTTTGCTCCCAGCGCGACGTTGTCGCCGATCGTCAGGCTGCCCGCGAGCCCGATCTGGGCCGCCAGCAGGCAGTTCCGGCCGATCGTCACATTGTGGCCGATCTGGACCTGATTGTCGATTTTGGTACCCTCCCCGATCACGGTGTCCCGCAAGGAGCCGCGATCGATGGTGGTGCCGGCGCCGACTTCCACATTGTTCTGGATCAGCACGCGGCCGGTCTGGGGTACCTTCAGATGGCCCTCGGGGCCGAAGAAGATGAAGCCGTAGCCGTCCTGGCCGATCGAGCAGCCTGGGTGGATCAGCACGTTGTTGCCGATCAGCGCGCACTGGATGGCCGTGCGGGCGCCGACATTGCAGTCCCGCCCGATCTTGACGCCCGGACCAAGGACCACACCGGCACCGATCACGCTGCCGCTGCCGATCTCGACATCCGGACCGATCACGGTCAGCGGCTCCACGATGACGTCGTCCTCCAGCCGCGCCGACGGGTCGATGATGGCCGATGGCCCAATGCCGTCATTGCCGAACCAGGACTGTGGGCGGAGCGCATCGCCATGCCATTCCCGGGCGATCCCGACAAAGGCCCGGAACGGCTGCGCGACGCGCAGCACGGCCACATGCGCGGGCACCTGGGCCTCGAAACGCGGGCTCACCAGACAGGCGCCAGCCTTGGTCGCCTTGAGCTCATCGGCGTATTTGATGTTGTCGAAGAACGCCAGATGCATCGGGCCGGCTTCGGCCAGCGAAGCAAGACCCGTGATGACATGACCGCCCCTGACAGGGTCGACCAGTTGCGCCTTGGTCAGCGTGGCGATGTCGGCCAGCGTTGAGGCCGGCGGTTTCTTGAAGAAGGTCGGCTGCGCCATTCCACCCCGTCGCGGTCCGGCTTCGGCATGAAGCGATCAGGCCGCATCATGCCTTATCTCATGGATTGAGCACGATCTTTTTGGAGACCGGCCCCGGGGAACTCCCGAAGGGAATTCCCAAGCGGCCGGATCATGCCCTGCAAATCGAACTAGAACGAGGTGCCGCCGCCGAACCGGAATTCCTGCACGCGGTCGTTCTTGCCCTTGGTGAGCGGCACTGCGTAGTCGAAGCGCAGCGGACCGAACGGCGAGGCCCAGATCAGACCAACACCGACCGACGAGCGGACCACATTGCCATTGTCATACACCAGGCCGGTACAAGTTCCAGCGGTGGCCGGGTTGACGGTCGATGCCGTGCAGTTCGAGTTCTTGGTCGTGGTCATTTCGTTGGTCAAAGACCACGTCGTCGGACCCTGATAGTCATAGAGACCGCCAGCGTCGGCGTAGACCGCGCCCTTCAGACCCACTTCCTTGGGCAGGAACCAGAACGGCATCTGCAATTCCAGCGAAGCGCCCCAATATTTGGTGCCGCCAAGCGCGTCCTGTGTACCAAAGGGATTCAGATCGCGCGGCCCGATGCCGTTCGGTGCAAAGCCGCGGACGAGGTTCGGGCCCATCTGGAAATGATCCAGCATGCGCAGGTCGTTGCTGTTGACCTTGGTCAGAATGCCGCCCTGGAGATGAACGAGGCCCACGAGGTCCGACACCAGCGACTGGTAGTACTTCGCATCGGCCACAGTCTTCAGGTAGGAGACGTCGCCGCCGACGCCGGCGAAATCCTGCCTGAAGTCGACGAGCAGACCATCGGTCGGGTTCTTGTTGTTGTCCAGCGTGTTGTAGGTCAGCGTGTAGCCAAGCGCCGAGGTCAGCGTCTTGCCGCTCGCAAGTTCCTTGCGCACCGGGAGCGATGCTTCACCGTCGCTGTAGCAGCCGAGGCCGTTGGTCGAGGTCAGGTCGATGCCGTTGAGGGCGGCAAAAGCCGGGCTCGGGTTGAACGACGACGAACCGAGGACGTTATTACAGTTCGCCAAGTAGGATGGCAGCTGGATTTCCTGCTGGTAGACCGAGTAGCGCAGCTGGAGCGACAGATCCTCACGCAGGGAGAAGCCGAGGCGCGGGCTAAAGCCCAGTGTCTTGGTCCCGTAGGAGATGTAGTTGTTGGACAGCTGGGTACGCTGATAGAAGTCGAGGCCCAGCGCGACGCGGTAGTCGAGCAGGTACGGCTCGACGAACGACAGCGAATAGCCGCGGGCGTACTGGCCGTAGGTGACCGACGCTTTGGCGAACAGGCCGCGGCCGAGCAGGTTACGCTCGGACACCGAGACTTCGGCCAGCGCGCCGTCGGTCGTGGAGTAACCACCCGAGATCGAGAAGTCGCCGGTCGACTTTTCTTCGAGATCGACGATCAGGACCACGCGATCGCTGGAAGAGCCCGGCTCCGTCGTGATCTTCACGGTCTTGAAGTAGTCGAGGTTCTTCAGGCGGCGCTCGGCGCGATCGACCAGCGCACGGTTGTAGGCATCGCCCTCGGACAGGTCGAACTCGCGACGGATCACGTAGTCGCGGGTACGGGTGTTTCCGCGGATATTGATGCGCTCGATATAAGTGCGCGGACCTTCGTCGATGTTGAACACGACGGAGACGGTGTGCGCATCGAAATTGCGATCGCCGCCCGGACGCACCACCGCGAAGGCATAGCCGCGGCGCGAGGCCTCGATCTGCATGTCCTCGACTGACTTCTCGACCGATTCGACGTTGTAGAGCGAGCCGACGTTGACGCGCGAGAAGCTGCGCAGCGAGCTCGCGTCGAAGTTCGGGATGCTGGTGCGGAAATCGAGGGTCCCGACGCGGTACTGCTGGCCTTCCTCGATCTTGAAGGTGACGTTGAAGCCCTTCTTCTCCGGATCGTATTCGGTGAGCGCGGCCACGACCTGAACGTCGGCGAAGCCGTTCTTCAGATAGAAGCGGCGAATCAGGTCCCGGTCGGCCTCGACGCGGTCCGGATCGTAGACGTCACCGCTGCCGAGGAAACTCAGCAGATTCGATTCGTGCGTCTTGATGACGTCCCTGAGCCGGTAGGACGAGTACGAGTTGTTGCCGATGAACTCGATCGACTTGACCGAGGTCTTGGCGCCTTCGTTCACCGTGAAGATGAGGTCGACGCGGTTGTTCGGCTGCTCGATGATCTCCGGCGTGACGGTCACGTCATAGCGGCCGGAGCGGCGATAGATTTCGGCGATTCGCAGCGTGTCCGACTGCACCATGGCGCGGGAGAACGTGCCGCGGGCCTTGGACTGCACTTCGGCCGTGAGCTGTTCGTCCTTGATCTTCTTGTTGCCCTCGAACGCGATACGGCCGATCACCGCGTTTTCCACCACGGAGACGACGATCTGGCCGCCGGCGCCGCGGTTGATCTTCACGTCCTGGAACAGGCCGGTTTCGATCAGCGCCTTGAGGCCGTCATCGATCGCGCCCTGATCCAGGCGGCCACCGGGGCCGGCCTTGAAATAGGAGCGGATCGTCTCCACCTCGACGCGGCGATTCCCTTCGACGGAAATCGACTGCACGGTCTGAGCGAGCGCGGACGAAGACACAAAAACAGCCCCAACCGGGGCAAACACCGGCGCGCCGAACATGATCAGGGTGGCAAGCAAACCGCCCCGGAGTCGCAGTCCAAACTTCATGCGCAACGCGCCCTTATCAACTTACCAGACCCAACCCCAAAGCCGGTCTGGGAGATTCCCCAAGTTCAAGCCGCTTGTAGCCAATTTCACCGACGCCGCAAACGGCCGAGCGCGCCGTAATTTCAATTTCATTCCAAGACGTTGCCCAATAGCAACGCCACAAAAAAGCCCCTATCAGGAAGCTGCCATCCGCAGGATATCGTTGTAGGTCGCGAACACCATCAGCATCAGCACCAGACCGAGCCCGATTCGGAAGCCCATCTCCTGAGTCCGCTCGGACAACGGGCGGCCACGGACGAGTTCGGCCGCGTAGAACATGAGGTGGCCGCCATCGAGCAGCGGGATCGGGAACAGGTTCAGGAGCCCGATCGAGACCGACAGCACGGCGCACAGATTGATCACGAACTGGAACCCGGCGCTGGCCGCCTGCCCCGACATCTTGGCAATGCCGAGGACGCCGCTGACCTCGTTCGGATTGCCCTGGCCGATGAACAACGAGCCCAGGAACTTGAAGGTGCTGGTGATGATGAACCAGACCTGCTCGACCCCGATCTTGAGCGCCTCGCCGACACCGACCGGAGCGGTCGAGGCCTCACCGGCTTGCGACTTGTGCTCGACGCCGAGCACGCCGACCTGGTGCTTGTTGCCGAACGGATCCTTGCGCTCGAGCAGCGCCGGCGTCGCGTTCAGCGACACGATGGCGCCGTCCCGCTTCACCTGGAAAGCCAGCGCCGAACCGGCGCTCGTCGCGACGATCCGCTGCATGTCGGCAAAGCTCTCGATCGGCTTGCCGTCGATCTGCACGACGACGTCGCCGATCTTGAAGCCGGCGGCGGCCGCAGCACCGTCGGCGACGACGCCGTCCACGCGCGCGATCGTGCTCGGCTTGCCGTAATACAGGGCCATGCCTGCGAAAATCAGGGCGCCGAGGATGAAATTGGCAATCGGACCGGCCGCGACGATGGCTGCGCGCGGCCCGACCTTCTTGTGGTGGAAGCTGCCGGCGCGCTCCTCGGCCGTCATGGCCGCGAGCGTTTCAGGCGACGGGGTCGAAGCCTCGCTCTCGTCGCCGAAGAACTTGACGTAGCCGCCGAGCGGGATCGCCGAGATCTTCCAGCGAGTGCCGTGGCGGTCGTTGAAACCAACCAGCTCAGGTCCGAAACCGAGCGAAAAGGTCAGGACACGAACGCCAGCCCAGCGCGCGACTAGGAAATGGCCGAGCTCATGGAAGAACACGACGATGGTCAGGACGAACAGGAAGGGAACTGCGTAACCGAGGAGCCCATGGCTCAACGCATTGAAACTATGGACGAAAAAGTCGATCATCGAATTCCCTCACCCAGCGCCGCTAGGCCCTGGCCCCGAACTACCTAGGATGCCTTTAAGGCAATTTGAGGCAATAGGGCGGCAGCTTTATTTCGCGAAACATGGTCAACGGATATTGCATCATCCGCCGAGGTCATGGGGCCCTGGTTCCCGCTCCGGATCCAGTCCTCCAGCGTCGCCTCGACCAGCCTGGCAATGGCACCGAACCGGATCTTGCCGGCGATGAAGGCTGCGACCGCAACCTCGTTGGCGGCGTTGTAGACGGTGGTTGCGCCCTTGCCGTGCCGGAGCGAATCGAAGGCCAGGCGAAGCCCGGGGAAGCGCTCGAAATCCGGCGCCTCGAAGGTCAGCTGGCCGATCTTGGCCAGATCGAGCCTGGCCGCCGGTCCCTTGATGCGGTCGGGCCAGCCGAGGCAATGGGCGATCGGCGTGCGCATGTCCGGCGAGCCGAGCTGGGCCATCACCGAGCGGTCGGAGAACTCGACCATGCCGTGAATGATCGACTGCGGATGCACCAGGACGTCGATCTCGTCCGGCTTCAGCGCGAACAGATATGACGCCTCGATCACCTCGAGCCCCTTGTTCATCATCGAGGCGGAATCGATCGTGATCTTCTGGCCCATGCTCCAGTTCGGATGCTTCAGCGCCTGCTCGAGGGTCGCGTTTTCGATGTCTGCCGGCTTCCAGGTGCGGAACGGGCCGCCCGAGGCGGTGATGATGACGCGCACCAGCTCGTCGCGATTGCCCGATGCCAGCGCCTGGAACAGCGCGTTGTGCTCGGAATCGGCCGGCAAGATACAAGCGCCCGCTTTCGCCGCGCGCTGCATGAAGAAATCACCGGCGCAAACCAGGCATTCCTTGTTGGCGAGCGCGACATGCGCGCCGCGATCGACCGCAGCCAGTGCCGGCTTCAGTCCGGCCGCGCCGCTCACCGCCGCCATCACCCAATCGGCCGGACGTGCGCCCGCCTCGATCACCGCGCTTTCGCCGGCGCCGCATTCGGTGCTCGTGCCCGCAAGTGCAGACTTGAGCTCGGCGAACTTGGAGGCGTCTGCGATCGCGACGAAGCGCGCGGAGAATTCCTTCGCAAGCTTCGCCAGCGCTGCGACATTGCTGTTCGCGGTCAGGGCCTCGACGCGATAGCGCCCGGGCGAGGCGCGCAGCAAATCCATCGTGCTGTCGCCGATCGAGCCGGTGGCACCGAGCACCGTGACGCTGCGGATGTCGGCCGCGACAGGCTTGTTGTTACGCAAAGGGACTGCGCTCATATTCTCACCAAACCATAAGACCGCTTCCGGCGCTATGCACACCATGGCGGAGGAAGCCGATAATCCATGCCACCAGAATGGCGGCGACAAAGCCGTCCAGGCGATCGAGAAGTCCGCCATGGCCGGGAATTAAGTGACTGGAATCCTTGACGCCGAAGCGTCTTTTCACCGCGGATTCGAAGAGATCTCCAAGCTGCGACACCACGGTCAGGACGGCACTCACGAGCAGCAGCGGAACCGCCTTTCCGATCCCGCAGGCGGCAAAGCCGGCCGCAACCGCAAGGCTCGCCGTAAAGCTGCCGAACGCGCCGGCCCAGGTCTTCTTCGGGCTGACGCGCGGCCACAGCTTCGGCCCACCGATGGCGCGGCCGGCGAAATAACCGCCGATATCGGTCGCCCACACCACGAGCAGCACGAACATCAGCGCGGCGAAGCCGTGGGCGATATCCTTCCGCACCAGGATCGAGGCGAGCAGCGCCGCCGCTGCATAGGCGAAGCCGGTCGCGGCCCAGACGAACTTGCCCCGCGCGATCAGCGTCACGATCGCACCGCCGACGCAGCCGGTGATGACGGCGGTCTTCAGTGCGCCGAAGGCGACGCAAGCGCCCATCATGGCGATGACGATCGTCCCTGCCCCGGTCAGCGCAGCGGATCCGGCACCCACCACCATCAGCCATTCCGCGAACAGTCCGATCGACACCAGGGTGACGAGCAGCGCCCACAGCCAGCCGCCGGCGTAAGCGACCGCAATGGTAAGCGGCGCCAGCACCAGCGCTGCGAGGACTCGCATCAGGAAATTGCTCGGGGCAGGCTTCGCGCCCGCTGCGTCGGCGTCGGGTTCGCTCACGAGGCGGTTTTCGCGACCAGGCCGCCGAAACGACGCTCGCGCCTGGCGAATTCGGCGATCGCGCTTTCGAGCGCCGCCTTGTCGAAATCGGGCCAGTGGACCGGCACGAACACGAGCTCGCTATAGGCGGCCTGCCACATCAGGAAATTGGACAGACGCTGCTCGCCGCTGGTGCGGATGATGAGATCGGGATCGGGAATGTCGGGCGCGTCGAGATGGGCGCCGAGGGCATCGGCGTCGATCGAGGCAGGATCGCGCCGGCCGTCTGCGACTTCGCGCGCGAGCTTTCGCGCCGCTTTCGCGATCTCTTGCCGCGAGCCGTAGTTGAAGGCGACGACGAGCGTGAGGCGCGTGTTGTCGCGCGTCAGTTCCTCGGCCTCGTTCAGCAGCGCGCAGATGTCGCCCTCGAGCCCGTCGCGCTCGCCGATGATCCGAACCTTGACGCCGTCGCGATGCAGGCTCGCGAGATCGTTGCGGATGAAGCGCCTGAGCAGACCGAAGAGATCGCCGATCTCGCTCGCCGGGCGCGACCAGTTCTCCGAAGAGAACGAGAAGATGGTGAGATAGCGGATGCCGAGCTCGTGCGAGGCACGCACCACGCGGCGCAGCGCCTCGACGCCGCGGCGATGCCCCTCCGCCCGCGGCAGACCACGCGCAGCCGCCCAACGCCCGTTGCCATCCATGATGATGGCGACATGCGCAGGCGCGTCGGACCGGTCTGGTCCTTCCGTTGCGGGCGCGGCGGCGTTGGACATGGAGGCGGCCTTAAAACATGATCCGGAAGAATGCGAAGCGGTGTTCCCTCGCGACAAACGCGGAACGCGTTTGCGCGGAAATCATGCGCGAACAATACTCCAAAGCGCGATGATGATCGCTCATCGCGCCTTAGACGGTGAGGATCTCTTTTTCCTTGGCGGCCAGCAGCTGGTCGATCTCGGTGATGGTGCCGTCGGTCGCCTTCTGCACCTCGTCGGCGTGACGCTTCTGATCGTCCTCCGACATCTCGTGATTCTTCTCGAGCTTCTTCAGAACATCGAGACCGTCGCGCCGGACGTGACGCACGGCCACCTTGGCGGCTTCGGCGTATTTGTGCGCGACCTTGACCAGCTCCTTGCGGCGCTCCTCGTTCAGTTCGGGAATGCGCAGGCGCAGCACCTGGCCTTCGGTCGCAGGCGACAGGCCGAGATTGGAATCGACGATCGCCTTCTCGACCGGCTTCACCATCGTCTTGTCCCAGACCTGCACCGAGATCATGCGCGGCTCAGGCACGCTGACGGTGGCGAGCTGATTGAGTGGCATGTGACTGCCATAAGCCTCGACCTGCACCGGATCGAGCATCGAGGCCGACGCGCGGCCGGTACGCAGGCCGCCAAGCTCGTGCTTGAGCGACGCCACCGCACCCTGCATGCGGCGCTTCACTTCGTTGAGGTCGAAATTACCCGTGGCCATCACGTTTCTCCTTCAATATTCCGGCGACCTCACCGCACCCTTCCCTCGGGGGCGCCAAATGAGCCGTCAGCCGGCGACGATCGTCCCGTGGCCGGCGCCGCGTAGAATCGCGCCGATCGAACCGGGCTCCGCGATCGAAAATACGATGATAGGCAGCGACGTCTCGCGGGCAAGTGCGAAGGCGGTCGCATCCATCACCTTGTAGCCGCCCTCGATGGCCTGCGAATGCGTCAGCCGGTCGAATCGCGTGGCGGACGGGTCCTTCTTCGGATCGGCCGAGTAGACGCCGTCGACATTGGTCGCCTTCAGCACCGCCTGGGCGCCGATCTCGGCGGCGCGCAGCACCGCCGTCGTGTCCGTGGTGAAGAACGGATTGCCGGTTCCGCCGCCAAGCAACAGGATCCGGCCCTCGGCGAGGTATTTGTGCGCCGCGGCGCGGGTGAACAGCTCGGAGACCTCGGGCATGACGAACGCCGAGAGAGCCCTCGCCGGCGTGCCCTTGCGCTCGATCGTCGCTTCGAGCGCGAGGCAATTCATCATGGTGGCAAGCATGCCCATGGTGTCGCCGGTCGGGCGCGACACGCCGCGGGAGGACACCTCGACGCCGCGAAAGATATTGCCGCCGCCGATCACGACCGCAACCTCGGTGCCAAGCTGACGGGCGGCGATCAGATCGTCCGCCACCCGATCCATTGTCGCTTGATCGATGCCAAAGCCTTGCTGTCCCGCGAGGTATTCGCCGGACAGCTTGATCACGACGCGACGATAGACCGGATCAGTCATGAGCACTTTCCTCGTCCGGGCGCCGCTTCCGGCGGCACGCCGGAAGGAACGTTCCGGCGCTTACTTCTTGCCGCTGGCCGCCGCGACCTCAGCTGCGAAGTCCGATTCCTGCTTCTCGATTCCCTCGCCGAGAGCATAGCGCACGAAGCCCGCGATCTTCACGGCGCCGCCGACCCTCCCTTCGGCTTCCTTCACCGCCTGCGCCACCGACTTGCCGGTGTCGTGGATGAAGGCCTGCTCGAGCAGGCAGACTTCCTTGTAGTAGGTCTTCAGACCGGACTCGACGATCTTCTCGATCACGTTCTCCGGCTTGCCCTGCTGGCGATATTTGTCGGCGAGCACGTCCTTCTCGCGCTTGACGACGGCCGGATCGAGTCCGGACGGCTCCAGCGCGAGCGGGTTGGCGGCGGCGACATGCATCGCGATCTGGCGGCCGAGCGTTGCGAGCTCGTCGGCCTTGCCGGGCGATTCCAGCGCCACGATCACGCCCATCTTGCCGGCGCCGTCGATGACCGCACCGTGGACATAGCTCGACACCACGCCCTGGCTCACTTCGAGCGAAGCGGCACGGCGCAGCGTCATGTTCTCGCCGATGGTGGCGATCGCGTCGTTGATCGCGGCTTCCACCGTGACGTCACCGACCTTGACGGCCTTGATCTTCTCGACGTCGGCGCCGGCGTCGAAAGCGACCTGGGCGACCATCTTGACCAGGCCCTGGAACTGGCCGTTGCGCGCGACGAAATCGGTCTCGGAATTGACCTCGACCACGACGCCCTTGGTGCCCTTGGTGAGCGCGCCGATGAGGCCTTCGGCCGCGACGCGGCCCGACTTCTTGGCGGCCTTGGACAGGCCCTTCTTTCGCAGCCAGTCCTGTGCCGCTTCCATGTTGCCATCGTTCTCGGTCAGCGCGGCCTTGCAGTCCATCATGCCTGCGCCGGTGGACTCGCGCAGTTCCTTGACCATCGCAGCAGTGATCGTTGCCATCGTCGAAAATCCTTCTTGCCTGCTGGTTCGCCGCGGCGCGGCTCCAATTGCCCCGCCGCGGTCCATCTCAGGAATTCGCGTCAACTGAATGAAATGGTGGCCGGAAACGATCCGGCCAACCGATCGCTCTTCTTGACTATTCCGCTTCCGCGGTCAGCGCCTTGGCCTTGGCCACCCAGGCATCCGCGCGGCTCGGCAGACCGACTTCTTCGCCGATCTTGTGCGCGGTGTCGTGGTCGAGCTCGGCGAGCTGCCAGAAGTGGAAGATGCCGAGATCGTTGAACTTCTTCTCGATCGCGCCCGACACGCCCGGGAGCTTCTTGAGATCGTCGGCCGTACCGCGCGGACCGGCAAGGCCCTGGAACCCGCTCGTCGCCGCCGGAATCTCTTCAGCAACCGGCCGGGTCGAGGCACCGATATCGATGCCCGAATCACCCTGGGCCCGCGAGATGCCGTCGATCGCCGCACGTGCGATCAGATCGCAATAGAGCGCGATGGCACGGCCCGCGTCGTCATTGCCCGGCACCACGTAAGTGATGCCCTTCGGGTCGGAATTGGTGTCGACGATCGCAGCCACCGGGATATTGAGCCGCTGGGCTTCCTGGATCGCGATGTCTTCCTTGTTGGTGTCGATCACGAAGATCAGGTCGGGCAGACCGCCCATGTCCTTGATGCCACCGAGCGAGCGATCGAGCTTGTCGCGCTCGCGCTGAAGCGTCAGGCGCTCCTTCTTGGTGTAGGAGCTGGCATCGCCGCCGGCCAGCACGTCGTCGAGATGACGCAGGCGCTTGATCGAGCCGGAGATCGTCTTCCAGTTGGTCAGCGTACCGCCGAGCCAGCGCGAATTGACGAAATACTGAGCGCAGCGCTTGGCCGCGTCCGCAACGCCATCCTGGGCCTGGCGCTTGGTGCCCACGAACAGGATGCGGCCGCCCTTGGCGACGGTGTCGCTCACCGCCTGCAAGGCGTTGTGCAGCAACGGCACGGTCTGGGCGAGGTCGACGATGTGAATGTTGTTGCGAGCGCCGAAAATGAACGGCGCCATTTTCGGATTCCAGCGGTGAGACTGGTGACCAAAGTGCACGCCGGCTTCGAGGAGCTGACGCATAGTGAAATCGGGTAGTGCCATCGTTATAATTCTCCGGTTGGTTCCTCCGGAAGCGTGTGAGCAAGACGGAGCGTTGTCGCCCCGGCTGCCACCGGACGGCCTTGTGAGCCATGCTTCCGTGTGAGATGCGGCGCTGTATAGCGCCATTTCGGCCAGAAGCAAGGAAATAAGGGCCTTTCTGGGCTGTTACCGCCTGCGAAAGGCCCATTCCGGCATTCCGCCCTGCCCTCCAGAGCGTTTTCAAGCGAAGTGGATATCGGTTCGCGTCAAGAAAACGCGTCAAAACAAGAAGGTAGAGCCCCGTTCCGACCCTGTCGGAACGGGGCTCGCTCTAGCACTTTGGCTGGTTGGGCAGGCATCTTTTCGGGGCCGGAGCAGCAGGGCGCGGCGGCGGCGCGGCTGGTCGCGGTGGGGCTGCAGCCACCCGGGGCGGCGGTGGCGGCGCCGGACGGGCCACCGGCGGCGGCGGGGGCCGTGCAGCAGCGACTGGCGGACGCGGCGGCGGCGCGGCTACCCGCGGCGGCGGCGGAGGCGTCGGTCTCGCAACCGCCTGCGGACGCGGCGCTGCCGGCGCCGGCCTTGCAGCCTGCGCGGGTGGTGGCGTAGCCCGCAGATTCTGCGGCCGGACCGGCTCCCGCGCCGCGACCGGCGGCGAAGGCGGCGCCGGCTTGGCATTGGTCACGGCCGGCTTGCCCGCCGGTCTCGTGGTCGGCGGGGTCACCGCCGGCTCATGTGCCAGTGATTTCGCGCGCGACTCCGGCCCACGGACACCCGGCGTTGGCGCACCGGGCGGCTTGGAGGTCGGTGCGATCACAGCGTTGGCGGGAGCGGTCGTATTGCCCGGCGCCGTTGCTGCATTGGGATGCGCCTGCGGCAGGCCGTTCGCAGGCGCCGCTGCCGTCGGCGCCAGCCGGTTCGGCAACGGTCCGGCTGCACCGCCTGGTGCGGCCGGCGTGTTCTGGCTGCCCGGAACCGGAAGCGCGTGGCCGGCCACTGGCGGCGCGATCTGCGGCGCAACCGCAGTCGGCGTGGCGTTGACCGGCTTCACCATCATCGCCGCCGGTTTTGCCGTGGGATTGCTGACAAAGGCAGCCTGGCTGGGCTTGAGCTGCTGACCCGGGTTGGTCTGAATTGCCATCGCCTGCTGCCTGACGGCGCCGGGCACCGGTGTCAGCCCGCCCGCTCGGCCGGCTCCATTCGCGGCGACGATTGCCGCGGCTGCGACATTCCCGGCCGGCGGCGGAGCCGGCGCGTGGTTGATCACGGTGTTGATGACCGTGGTGTTGTGGATGTTCTGGTAGATGATGTTGTTCGGCGGCGGCGCGACATAGATCGGCGGCCGGACGAACACCGGAATCGGCACGAACATCGGCTGCGGCAGCACGAACAGGCCGACGACGGCGAGCGGCGGCGCCAGCACCACGAAATCCGGCGGTGGCGGCGGCAGATAATAGACCGACGGCGGCGGTGGCGGCGCGAAGCCGAAATCCGGGTCGCTGAAATAAAGCACGGGACGGTCGACATAGACCACCTCCGCCGGCGGCGGTGGCGGCACGTCATAGTCCATCATCGCGAAGCTCGGCGGCGGCTCCAGCGGCGCGGTCAGGATCGCGAGCCTGCGTCGCGCGTCGCCCGCATGCGGCCCGCGCGGATAGCGGCGCAGATACGACCAATAGGCGTCCGGCGTGTCGGCGCGATAGGACCGCCGCCAGGTGATCGCCTCGCGGCGCGCCGCCGCGATCGCCATCACGCGCTTGGCCATGGGATCACCGGGATAGGCGGCGAGAAATTCCTCATAGGCCGGCAACGTGTCGCGCTCGAGTGCGGCCACATAGGCGTCCTGCACACCGAGATCGCGGATCGGCTTGTTGCGGATCGCCGCGACCTGGTCGGGTGCGGTCTGCGGCGGCGGCGCGTCGGGGGCGCGCTCGAAGAAGGCGAATGGCGCGGTGACCTTCTGGTCGTCCCACGGCACTTGCGCGCCCTTGGAGGCCTCGTTGACGCGCAGGCGAACGCGGTCGAACACCTCCGGCAGCGTCAGGCCGCCGGTGCGGATCATCTCGGCGAGCGATTGCGCATAGATGCCGTACGGCCCCGGCTCTTCCGGCGCCACCGTGCCGGGCGCCGCGTTGAAGGCGATCAGCATGTTCGGATCGGGCTCGACCAGCGCCAGGCCGCTCGCGATCGGCTGCTGGCCGCCCTCGATGAAGGGCTGCGCGCGCGCCGCGTCGAGCACGACGATGTTGGCCTTGAGCGGGATCGCGGCGAGCTGGCGGGCATAGTCGCTGATGCGCAGTGCCTCGGTCGGAATGTCGGTATCACGGCTGATGTTGGAATCGACCGGGATGAAATAGTTCTCGCCGGCCACCTGCACGCCATAGCCGGCCAGATAGATCATCGCGACGGTGCCGGGGCCTGAGGCCTGCGCCTTCTGGATGAAATCGCGCAAGCTCTTGCGCAGCGTGTCGCCGTCGAGATCGCGCGCGCCGACCACGTCGAAGCCCGCCGCCTGCAGCGTCTGGGCGATCAGGCCGGCGTCGTTCGCGGTGGTTGCCAGCGGCGACCTCGAATAGGCGCCGTTGCCGACCACGAGTGCGATGCGCTTTTCCTGCTGCTGGGCGCGCACCGGTGCGAGCGCGCCCGCAACGAAAAGGATCGGCAGGAGGAGGCAGATGACGACCTGGTGTGTCCCGCGCATGGCTTGCTTGCTCGTTATTGTTGTTGAAATGCCAGCACGCAGGAGACGCGCGGCCGGCTGAACGGCAGTTGAACGAAAGGCTCGGATTGAGGCGGCGCCATGGCGCCAGCCGAGCTCGATGTCTTGCGTAAGCTCCGCGTAAGGCTCAGCCTTTCGCGCAAGCCCGAGCCTTGAGTCTCAGCCCTGAGTCTCAACCTTGCGCGATCAGATCCACCGTTCCCGTGGTGAGCCGGTAGATGCCGCCGGCGATCTTCAGCTTGCCCTGTTCCACCGCTGCACTGAGGATCGGCGCGGCCGACTTCAGCTTGCCGACATTGTCGACCACATTCTGCCGGATCGCCTTGTTGAGCACGTCCCCGCCCTGCTGCATCGCAGCTTTCGCGGCGGGCGCGATCGCATCGACCAGCGAGGGAATGTGTCCCGGCGGCGACGTGTTGTCCTTGAGTGCCTTCAACGTCGCATCGACCGCGCCGCAGGCATCATGGCCGAGCACGAGGATCATCGGGGTGTTGAGCACGGCGACCGCGTATTCCAGGCTGGCAATGGTTTCAGTGCCGGCGAAATTGCCGGCAACGCGGCAGACGAAGAGATCGCCGCGGCCGGTGTCGAAGGCGTATTCCGGCGCGATGCGTGAGTCGGCGCAGCTGAGCACCGCCGCGAACGGATTCTGCCCGCCGGCCAGCGCCTCGCGCTCATGCTTGAAGTCGTGGCGCCGTGACACGCCATCGACATAGCGCGCATTGCCCTCCATCAGCCGTTTCAGCGCAGCATCCGGCGACAGCACGTTCTGCGGTTTGGGCGGCGGCTTGTTGTCCTTGGCGAAGGCTCGGCCGCTGAAGGCGGTGCCAAGTGCGGCAACAGTCAGCAGCATCGCGGACCGCCGCGACGGCACGAATTTATCCCACATGGCTTCAGAGCACTGATCGCACATGTCCCGCTCCCTCCCGGCGCGACGGACGCGCCCTCATCAACGAGCACCGTCGCGGCCGATCATAACCGTGATTGCAGGACGAGACCACTACATCCGCTACGTCGCACGCGGGGCCGGTCCCGGCAGCAGGCTAGCTAGATCTGCTGCACGTCCACCACGCCGGCCACCGCCTTGATGGCGCCGGCGATCTGCGGCGAGACTTTGAAGCGGCCGGGCAGCTTCATCTCGACCTCTGTCTCGAGGTCGAGCATCATGACCAGCGAGACTTCACCGTCGCCGTTGGAGCGCGGTGCGATACCGGGGCTGCCGATCTTTGGCGCGGCGCCGTTGCCGCCTGCGGCCTCCGGTCCGGCCAGGCGCTTGGCGATCGAGTCCAGCGACTTGGTATCGCGCACGAAGATGCGCAGGCCCTTCTGCGTTTTGGCAGCGGCATCATCGAGCGGCTCGGCATGCAGCACGCGGGCGCGGACGTCCTCGCCCTGCAATTCGGCACCGAGCTGGAGCAGTACCGCGGCGCCCGGTTCCAGCACGTCGCGATATTGCGCAAGGCCTTCGGAGAACAGCACCGCCTCGAAATGGCCCGTGGGATCGGAAAGTCCCATGATGCCCATCTTGTTGCCGGTCTTGGTGCGCCGCTCCATGCGCGACACCACGGTGGCCGCGACCTTGCCGGCGGTGGCGCCGGTCTTCACCGCGCGCGAAAATTCCGCCCAGCTCTGCACCCGCAGCCGCTTCAGCACGGTGGCGTAATCGTCGAGCGGATGGCCCGACAGGAAGAAGCCGATGGCGTCGTATTCGCGGCGCAGCCGTTCGGCCGGCAGCCACGGCTCGATCTGCGGCAGCATGATGGTCGGCGCGTCCGCCGACATGCCGAACATGTCGTTCTGTCCGACGGTCTCGGCCTGATGCGCGCGCTGGCAGGCGGCCAGAATCGAGTCCGCGCCGGCAAAGACCCGCGCCCTGTTCGGCTCCAGAGTGTCGAACGCGCCGGCGGCGGCGAGACTTTCGATGATGCGCTTGTTGATCGCGCGCGGATTGACGCGCGCGGCGAAGTCGGCGAGCGAGGTGAACAGGCCCCGCTTGGTCCGCTCCTCGATGATCTGCTCGACGGCCTGGATCCCGACGCCCTTGAGCGCTGCGAGCGCGTAGTAGATCGTCTTGTCACCGACCTCGAAGGTTGCGCCGGAGCGGTTGATGTTCGGCGGCTCGACCTTGATGCCGAGGCGCTGCGCCTCGGAGCGGAATTCGGACAGCTTGTCGGTGTTGTTGAGATCGAGCGTCATCGACGCTGCGATGAACTCCACCGGATAATGCGCCTTCATGTAGGCGGTGTGGTAGGACACCAGCGCATAGGCCGCCGCGTGGCTCTTGTTGAAGCCGTAGTCGGCGAATTTCGCCAGCAGCTCGAAGATGGTGTCGGCCTGGCCCTTCGGCACGCCGTTCTTAACCGCGCCTGCGACGAAGATCTCGCGCTGCTTCTCCATCTCGGCGCGGATCTTCTTGCCCATGGCGCGGCGCAACAGGTCGGCGTCGCCGAGCGAATAGCCCGACATCACCTGTGCGATCTGCATCACCTGTTCCTGGTAGATGATGACGCCGAAGGTCTCTTTCAGGATCGGCTCCAGCACGGGATGGAGATATTCCGGCTCCTCGTCGCCGTGCTTGCGCAAGCAATAGGTCGGGATGTTCGCCATCGGGCCCGGGCGATACAGCGCGACCAGCGCGATGATGTCCTCGAAACGATCGGGACGCATGTCGACCAGCGCGCGCCGCATGCCCTGGCTTTCAACCTGGAACACGCCGACCACCTCGCCGCGCGCCAGCATCTGATAGCTCTCGGCATCGTCGATCGGCAGCGTCGCGAGATCGACATGGATGTCGCGCGGCTTGAGCAGCTTGCATGCGACGTCGAGCACGGTCAGCGTCTTCAGGCCGAGGAAGTCGAATTTGACGAGGCCGGCCGGCTCGACCCATTTCATGTTGAACTGGGTCACCGGCATGTCCGACTTCGGATCGCGGTACATCGGCACGAGTTCGCTCAAGGGGCGATCGCCGATCACGATGCCGGCGGCGTGGGTCGAAGCGTGCCGCGTCAGGCCTTCGAGGCGCTGGGCGATGTCGAAGGCGCGCGCTACCACCGGGTCTTCGTCGCGGAACGCCTGGAGTTTTGGCTCGCTCTCGATCGCAGCCGCCAGCGTCACCGGCGCGGCCGGATTCTGCGGCACCAGTTTCGTCAGCTTGTCGACCTGGCCATAGGGCATCTGCAGCACGCGGCCGACGTCGCGCAGCACGCCGCGCGCCTGTAGCGTGCCGAAGGTGATGATCTGCGCGACCTGGTCGCGACCGTAGCGCTCCTGGACGTACCTGATCACCTCGCCGCGGCGGTCCTGGCAGAAATCGATGTCGAAGTCCGGCATCGAGACGCGCTCGGGATTGAGGAAGCGCTCGAACAGCAGGCCGAACTTGATCGGGTCGAGATCGGTGATGGTCAGCGCCCACGCCACCAGCGAGCCTGCGCCGGAGCCGCGGCCCGGTCCGACCGGAATGCCCTGGCCCTTCGCCCATTTGATGAAGTCGGACACGATCAGGAAGTAGCCCGCGTATTTCATGCGCATGATGACGTCGAGCTCGAACGCCAGCCGCTTGCTGTAATCCTCGTCCGTCGTGCCCTGCGACAGGCCGTGTACGCGCAGGCGATTGGCGAGCCCCTCCTCCGCCTGCCGCTTCAGCTCAGCCGCCTCGACCGCAGCCGCATCGGAGCTGCCGGCGGCACCGACGGTGAAGAACGGCAGAATCGGCTTGCGCGTCATCGGGCGGAACGAGCAGCGCTCGGCGATCTCCACGGTGGACGCCAGCGCTTCCGGAATGTCGGCAAACAGCACCGCCATCTCGGCGCGGGTCTTGAAGCGGTGATCGGGCGTGAGCTGCTCACGCTCGGTCTCCGCGATCAGCCGGCCGCCGGCGATACAGAGCAGCGCGTCATGCGCCTCGTAATCGTCGGTCGACGCGAAATACGGCTCGTTGGTCGCGACCAGCGGCAGGCCTTTGGCATAGGCGATGTCGATCAGTGCGCTCTCGACCCGCCGTTCCTTGTCGATGTTGTGGCGCTGCAATTCGACATAGAGGCGGTCGCCGAACAGGCCCGCAAGTCGTTCGCAGCGCGCGGCCGCAATTTCAGCCTGGCCGCTCGCAAGCGCGAGCGAGATCGGCCCGTCCGGGCCGCCGGTCAGTGCGATCAGGCCTTCGGTCTCGCCGTCGAACCAATCGAATTTGATGAACGGCGCGTGGCTGTCGGGCGATTCCATGAACGCGCGCGAATTCAGCCGCATCAGGCTCCGATAGCCGCGCTCCTGGGCGGCCAGCAGCACCACGCGCGACGGCGGCAGCGCGTTGCGCGCGCTGGGATCCTGGTCGCCGAAATCGATCGCGAGTTCGCAGCCAACGATCGGCTGGATGCCGGAACCTGCCATCTTGTCGGAGAATTCCAGCGCACCGAACAGATTATCGGTGTCGGTCAGCGCCAGGGCCGGCTGGTGGTCCTTCTTCGCAAGCTCAGCGAGCTTGGCGATCTTGATCGAGCCCTTGAGCAGCGAATAGGCCGAGTGAACGTGAAGGTGAACAAATCCGGCGCTCGGCATGGTCGCGTGACGGCCTCTTGTGAGATGCGTTGGAGCGGTCGCCGACAGTGGAGGCATCCCCTGCATCACCCCGGCCGACTCGCCTCACGATGGTGGAGTGTCGCCGCGCCAGAGTCCACGCTGGAGCGGCCGATCGGCCGCCTCATCCCGCTTTTCCCCAAGGAGCCCGACAAGGTCCTGGCCGGCTAGAGCTGCGGGATGACCTGGGCCCAGATCGCGATCATCCCGACGAACAGCGCGATCGACGTCAGTGCAGCGGCTTCTTCCACGAAAATCCTGAACATGGCTTGCTCCATCACTAGAACGTATGAAGAACATTGTTCTCATTTCGTTCTCAGGAGTCAAGCAAACTCAACCGCTTCAAAATGAAATGGTTAACTCGCTGAATTCACGCAATAAAAAAGCCCCGGCGCAAGGCCGGGGCTTTCGACAATCGCTCCAAAGGAGCGACTAGTCTCAGTACTCTGCTCAGTACTTCGCGATGATCGGGCCGCCGAACTTGTAGTTCAGGCGGACGAGACCCATGTCGACGTCCTGCTTGATGTGGTCGGTCTGGAAGCCGGTGAAGGTGACATCCTTGCCCGACAGGAAGATGTGGTTGTACTCGACGCCAACCGACCAGTTCGGAGCGAAGCCGAACTCGAGGCCCGCACCGACAGTACCGCCCCAACGGGTGTCGTTGACCGAAGCAAACGTCGCGCCGGCGGCACGCAGCTCGTTCTTGGTGCCAACCACAGCCGCACCGCCCTTCGCGTAGAGCAGGACGTTGTTCCAGGCGTAACCGATCTGACCGGTGATCAGGCCGAACGAATCGATCTTGGAACGATCGGTGAAGCCGGTGAGCCCGCTGAGATTGTCGCCGGAGAAGTCAGCCCAGTTGCCCTGGCCTTCCACGCCGAACACCCACTGCGCCGACTGCACGCGATAGCCGACCTGGCCACCGACCGTGCCGCCCGTGGCGTTGTGGGAACCCTCGCCGCCAACCAGCGGAGCGGTCTGATCCCAGGTCGTGTGAGCGGAAGCGCCGCCGCCGTTGATACCGATGTAGAAGCCGCTCCAGTCGTAGACGGTCGCGATCATCGCGGGCGCCTTGGTGTAAGGCCGCGCCGCGAGGTCAGCAGCCAGCGCCGGTGCGGTCGCGCTGATCGCGACGAGGCTCACAGCAGCAAGCAACATGTTCTTGTTCATTTGAATGAATCCCGTTCCAGTTTCGTCGTTAGGCCCCCGGGCCATGGCGACGTCATATCAGCCATCGACGGAATTGCTGTAACCTCGACGCAACAGTGCACACCAAAGGGTCACGCTTCATTAATAAAAGTTTAGCGACGCGCACGCGGAAACCCTTTGAAACAAGAGTCTTCAGCAGTTCCAACGTCATCGACGACATGCATTTGCGAACGCGCGTAACGACGTCGCGCGCACGATCATGTGATTAGGGAAGCGAAGAAATGCGCGCATTGTTCCATCTCCGCATTGCCGCCACATTCTCTCGTGCGATCGCCACAATTGCATTCATCACGGGCGCGAGCGCTCCTGTGCGCGCGCAAACCTATGATCCCGACTATCCGGTCTGCGCGCACATCTATGGCCGCATCAGCTATTTCGATTGCCGCTGCGCCTCGCTGGAGCAGTGCAGATATCTCGCCGTCGGCCGCCCTACAAGTTGCGTTGAAAATCCGTACTTCGCGCCGAAGAAACCGGCGGCGCCTCGCCGGTCGTGGCACGTCGATTGAGGGATCAATGCCACTTGCGCCGGACCCAGCCCCTGGCACGCGGGAATGCCACTGAAAGTTGTAGCTGGTTCCATCATCCTGTAACGTCGGCGCGTGTCCTTATCCCTGCCAGGCCTGTTCATTCTATGCTTGCCCGTATCCTGCTTCTCCTGGCTGCGCTCTCGATCCCCGGTGCATTGCGAGCAGAACAGACGCCGGCCGAAATAGCTGGGTTTGCCCCCAGGCTGACGATCTATCTTGCCAAGGGGACCCCTGACGCCTGCGGGCCGGGCTGCGATCGCTGGATCGCGATCGAGGGCCAGGTCGATAGCGACGCAGCGTCGCGCGTCCGCCGCTTCCTCGCCGGCGTCAAGGACACGCAGCGGCCGATCTATCTTCATTCGCCCGGCGGCAATGTGGAGCAGTCCTATGTCATCGGGCGGCTGTTGCGCAGCCGCAAGGCGGTCGCACGGGTCGGCCAGACGATTGTAACCGCGTGTGCCGCGGGCACACAGGTGGACGCGGCATGCCTGAAGGCGAAGAACGCAGGCGGCGAGGTCGAGGCCGAACTCACGACATACCACGCGATGTGCAACTCGGCCTGCGGCTACCTGTTTCTCGGCGCGACCTCGCGCGAGGTGGCCCCCGACGCGGCACTTGCGGTCCATAACTCCAGGCTCGTCTTCGCCATTCACGGCCATCCGCCGGCAGCGTTACTCGCAGAATTCAGGCAGCGTCGCACGGCCGCCGCCGACCGCGACCGTACCGCTTATATCGCGGCGATGGGGATCAGCCGCGAGCTTGACGATCTGATCCACACCGTGAAGTTCGAAAACCTGCACATGCTGACGCGCACTGAGCTCGACAGGTTCAGGATCGATACGAGACCGCTTGCCGAGACGATGTGGCGGCTGGAGAAAGCCGCCCGGCCATACATCAGCAAGTTCGCAACGCTGAAGAACGAAAACGGGCCGTCGTTCCGAACGATGGAATGGCGCCTGTACTGCGACAACAAAAATCGCGTGCCGCTGATGTTCGCAGCCGAGATCGACGAGGCCGCCGTCGGCCAACGCACCATCATGATGTCGGCGGATGCCGCGCCCAACGAGGAAGCCGGAGGATCTTCGGTGCGGGCCGGCAAATACGAAATGTGGAGCAGCTCGCTCGATTTCGGCACATTCAGGGCGATCATGGCGTCCCGCTCCCTGCATGTCCGGGAGATCACGCGGAAGCCGGACGAAACGTCAGACACGACAAAGTTCGACATCGACGCCACGGGCCTGCCGTCGGCGTGGAGGCAGCTCGAGGCAAATTGCCCACCGGCGACGGCCGCCCCGAAGAACCCCTGGCTATCGGTTCCTCTGCCAGGTCGCGGCACCTAGGGCCGCGGGCGGCCGAGTGTTGCCCGTTGAGCCAGCAGCAGCAGCGGTTGATTCTATAGATCAAGCACCCCGCTCGGAAGCCCGGCGATCCGCAACGCGTTGCACATCTTCTCGCGATACGACGGCGCGAAGCACCACATTTTGTAATAAGCGTCGGCCTCGCGCACCGTGAAGCCAGGCTTCAATCTCAGCAATGCCGCCACATGCCCCGCGGCTTCGTCGGTCCGGTCAAGAAACGGCAACGTATAGGCCATGTGCAGACGGCTGATCCATAACTGCTCGACATAGGATTGGCGGAATGCGTCGAATGCCTTCGCATAGTCCCCATGCGCAAAGGCCCGTTTTCCGAGCGCCCACCACCACCAGCGGGGCGTGCTGGGGCTCGTCAACGCGATGCCCTTTTCAGCGAGCGCCACCCCCTCGTCCCAGAAACCCGCATAAGCCAAGAGGTTGCCGAGCGGCCCGAGATTCTGCGGATCATTGGGGTTGAGTTCGATCGCGCGCTTCGTCTCGATGCGAAGCAGATCGGGTTGGCCAGCCATCCAGGCCGCGCGGGCAACGAGTCCGCGCACGAATGCATCATTCGGCGCGATCTCGACCGCGCGGTTTGCTGCCTCAACCGCGAGGTCGGCGAGATAGAGGCGCTGCTCGACGCTGCCATTCTCTCCGTTCCGCGAGGGCAAGCCCCAAGTCCTCTGGCTGTTGAAGACGAGAACGAGAGCGGCCCAGGCAGCCGCGTTTCGCGGCTCATCGCGCGTGAGCCGTTCCAGGCATTCGCGCGCTTTCGCGACAGGCTCCAGAATGGTTGCGTCGGTCGGAATTCCGAGCACGCCTTGGACGATGCACTCGTAAGGCGTCAGCTCCGCGCTCGGCTTGTTCTGGATGCGCCTGTACTTGGCGGCACCGATGGCCCCCCAATAGCTGCCGATCATGGCGCTTGCCTGCCCGGACAGCTCATCCTGAACGGCAAGCAGGTTGGAAGCGGTCGCTTTGACCTTGAAAGTCTTGCTCCAAACCTGCGCGCCGGTCCGCGCGTCGGACAGATGAATGTCGATGCGCGTTAACTCGCCGTCTTGCCGCAGATGGCCCTCGACAAGGTAGTCCACGCCGAGTGCGCGGCCAATGTCGGCTGTACCTCGAAAGCGGTCCTTGTAGGATCTGGTTACGTTTCGGGTGAGAACCCGCAACTCGCCGAAGCGGCCAAGCGCGGAGACGATCTGCTGCGTCAGGCCATCGGCAAGTGTATGGCTGCCAACACTGGCGTCTGTCTCAAAAGGCCAGACGGCAACAGTCGGCCCTGCCGAAGAATTCCCCGCGACCTGGGAGGCCGGTTCCGGCAACACGATCATGTAGCCGCGGCGGGCGACGGTACGAACAAGATCGCGGCCGGACTCGCCGAGCAGCTTACGGATGTCGGAGATGCACTGTGTGAGAGAATCATCAGTTACTGTCAGGCCCGGCCAATTGGTGGCCAGCAATTCGTCCTTGGAAACGACCCTTCCTGCGCTCTTCACCAGATGCCGGAGCACGTCGAACGATCGATGCCGCAAATCGACCCGCGAGCCGGTCCCGTCGCGCAACTCCTCCTGCCGAAGATCGAGAGTCAAATCGGCAATCTGCACCAGATCCGGAGCGCTCAGGCCGCCTGATTTGACGTCTTGAGAACGAATATTCACTTCCTGCTCCGGTAACGAACGAATTGTCTGCCTCTTCCGCGACACTGCACCCGGCCGAATGCGCTTGCAAGCGCACAGCCCTCCGCGGGCTCAGCTCCGATTTCAGAACAGTTTCGGAGTAATTCGTCGTGATTTCAGGACGAGGAGCTGCCGGCGCCCTATGAATTCATCCTCACTGATTGCGGAAACGCCCGAAAAACCTCGAAGCAGGGCAGCGCGGACAGCGGATGGAGCGAGGAGTTCATGATGGTCGGATGGGTTGTGTTGATCACCGGCGGACTGACCGGCATTGGACGTGCCGCTGCCATCGCTTTCGCGAAGGAAGGTGCGATCGTCGTCGTCGCGGGACGGCGCGAAGAAGCCGGCGCAGAACTCGTCAAGCAGCTCCGCGCGTTCGGTCCGGAAGCCGAGTTCATCAACGCGGACGTCCGCAAGGAGGATGACGTTCAGTCGATGATCGAGAAGACCGTCGCACGGTTCGGCCGCCTCGACATCGCCGTCAACAATGCTGGCACCGAGGGCACTCCTGGTCCCCTCACCGAGCAAACCCCGGAGACCTACGCGGCGACCTTCGATACCAACGTGCTCGGCGCGTTGCTCTGCATGAAGCACGAATTGCGCGTGATGCGATCGCAGGGCTTCGGCAACATCGTCAACATCTCGTCGACCATGGGCAGCCGTGGCGCACCGAACGCGTCGCTTTATGTGGCCAGCAAACATGCGGTCGAAGGGCTGACCAAATCCGGTGCGCTGGAGGCTGCCGCGTTCGGCGTGCGCGTCAACGCCGTAGCCCCCGGCCCGGTCGAAACCGCCATGCTCGATCGCTTCACCGGCTCCCCTGACCGCAAGGCAGGATTGCTCGCTAGTGTCCCGCTTCGGCGAGCAGGTAAGCCCGAGGAGCTGGCGGACTCGATTGTCTTCCTCGCGTCCGACAAAGCCTCGTTCATCACGGGCCAGATCATCAGCGTCAACGGCGGACGAACTGCCAGTTGATCGGCGCGACCGCCATCTTTTTCTCAACCCCACGAAGGAAAAAACGACATGTCGAAGAAACTCGAAGGCAAGACCGCGCTCGTCACCGGCGGCTCCCGCGGCATCGGCGCTGCGATCGCCAAGCGGCTTGCCGCTGACGGCGCCAAGGTCGCCATCACTTACGCCAGGGGCACGGACGCCGCGGCTTCTGTCGTCAAAGCGATCGAGGGCGCGGGCGGCAGGGCCATCGCGATCCAGGCGGACGCCACCGACCCCAAGGCCGTTCAGGCGGCGGTCGACAAGGCCGTCAGCGCACTCGGCAAGCTCGACGTGCTCGTGAACAATGCGGGCACCGCGATCCCGAAGAAGTTCGAGGAGACCACGCTGGAGGAACTGGACCAGGTGATCAACCTCAACGTCCGCGGTGTCTTCGTCGCCACGCAGGCCGCACTCAGGCAGATGAACAATGGCGGCCGCATCATCTCGATCGGCTCATGCGTCGGCGAGCGCATGATGACGCCGGGACTGGTACCGTACTCGGCAACGAAGGCCGCGATCCGGATGTTCACGCAAGGGCTTTCGCGCGAGGTCGGCGATCGCGGCATCACCGTCAACAACATCCAGCCTGGACCGATCGACACCGATCTCAATCCGGCCGCCGGTGACTGGGCGACCCCGCAGAAAGCGGCCACAGCGCTCAACCGTTACGGCAAGGTGGAGGAAGTGGCGGCGCTGGTTGCCTTCGTCGCAAGCCCCGAGGCGTCCTACATCACGGGTGCGAATCTCACAGTGGACGGCGGCACTAACGCCTGATCAATTTACTCGGGTGGTCTCGATAGTGCCAGTCGAGGCCACCCCGGCAGTGAAAGCAGAACAGCACGCTTCTACGCCCTCACACCGGCGTGTAGATCACGAGCTTCAGCGCGGGATCGTCATTGGCCTGAAAGCTCGTGTGCTCGAAATGCAGCACGCCCTTGGTGGGATGGGTCATGGTCTTGCGGCCGGACAAGGTGCCGTGCACCTCGTGCGCGCCCCACCATTTGACGAATTCGGGACTGCCTTGGCGCAGCCGCGTCAGCAATTCCGCAAAGGCGGGATCGCCGGCCCATACGTCGTGGGTGGCACGAAACATCGCGACCATGCGCTTGGCCACGTCAGCCCAGCCCGCGCCGTAGGATTTTCGCGTGCGCTTGTTGGTCATCATCAGCAACAGCGTGTTGCGATCCTCCTCCGGCAGCCGGCCGAACGCAAAGATCTCCTCGGCCGCTTCGTTCCAGGCCAGCACGTCCCAGCGCCGCCCGGTGATGTAGGCCGGATGCTGCAGGCTCTCGACCAGCCGCAGAATGGGCGGCGGCACCATTTCGCGGGTGAACGCGCCCCTCGCGCCGTCGCGCGCGAGATCCTTGAGGTGGGCATGCTCGGTCTTGCTGAGGCGCAGCGCACGCGCCAGCGCATCGACGGTGGTGACCGACGGGCTGACGGTGCGGCCCTGCTCGAGGCGGATGTACCAGTCGACGCCGATGCCGGCGAGCTGGGCGACCTCCTCGCGGCGGAGCCCCGCGGTGCGCCGCCTTTGCCCTGCGGGGAGACCGACCGTCTTCGGCGACAGCTTTTCACGGCGGGAGCGGAGGAAATCACCGAATTCGACGCGGCGTGGATCGGCCATGGCGTGTTCCCGTTGATGCAGGGCCTGTTCGATACTAGGATAATACCAGGCCTTCTTGTCCCTTCAAGGGCGCCGCATATGGGTGTCACCCGTCTTTGAGGTGAACATCATGAAAGCTGCCGTACTCAAATCCTTCGGATCGCCGCTGGTGATCGAGAATGCTCCGGATCCGGTGCTCGGCACCGGCGAGGTCATCGTCGACGTCGTCGCCACGCGCGTCCTGTCCTACATGAACGAGGTTTTCAGCGGCGAGCGCAACTACGCGCTCGACCTGCCGATCATCCCCGGCCCCGGGGGCATCGGCCGGGTGCGCGCGATCGGTCCGGACGCGACCAGGCTCAATGTTGGCGACTGGGTGTTCTGCGACCCGACGGTGCGGTCGCGCGACGACGTCGTGGCGCCCGATATCGCCCTGCAGGGGCTCACCGCGGCCGGCCCCGGCGGCATGCGCCTGCAGCAGCACTTTCGCCACGGCTCGTATGCCGAGCAGATGCGCGTGCCGACCGAGAACGTGAAGCGCCTTGGCGCGATCAATTCGGAAGAAGCCTCGCAATGGTGCGCGCTGGGAACGGCGCTGGTGCCCTATGGCGGCTTTCTCGCCGCCAATCTTCAGCCGGGCGAGACCGTGCTGGTGAGCGGAGCCACCGGCAATTTCGGCAGCGCCGCCGTGTCCGTCGCGCTGGCGATGGGCGCGGCCTGCGTGGTGACGCCCGGCCGCAACGAAAATATCCTGGCCGATCTCGTGCGCCGCTTCGGCGCGCGGGTGAAGCCGGTCAGGCTCACCGGCAACGAGGACGACGACCGCGAGGCGATGAAGCGCGCCGCAGGTGGCCCGATCGACTGCGTGTTCGACATCATGCCGCCCTCGGTCAGCACGAACGTGGTGCGTGCCGCAATCATGACGGTGCGCGCTTACGGCCGCGTCGTGCTGATGGGCGGCGTCGGCATGGCCGGCGGTCCGGGCCTCGAACTGCCCTACCCCTGGCTCATGCGCAACTGCATCTCCATCCACGGCGTCTGGATGTATCCGCCGGATGCGGCAACGCGTCTGATCGGGTTGGTGCGCGCAGGGCTGCTGCGGCTCGACGAATATGTGACGACGGATTTCGACCTCGACCACGTCAATGAGGCCGTCACCCACGCCGCCGCCAATGGCGGACCGTTCAAATTGACGGTGATCCGGCCGTAATCGGCCTGCCCGCTGCGGCGATGCGCCGCCGCAGCGGATTGGCCTGCAGTGTCAAAGTGCTGGAAGACGTCACCCCGATCGTGGACGGCCGCGGCCGTCTACTGTGCATGGGGTTGTTTTCGCGTTTTTATTCGAGCTCGATGACCTGGCCGTTGGCCAGCGACACGCGCCGGTCCATCCGGCCGGCGAGCTCCATGTTGTGGGTCGCGATCAGCATCGAGACCTTGGTCGCCTTGACCAGTTGCATCAGGGCCTGGAACACGTGGTCGGCCGTGTTCGGATCGAGATTGCCGGTCGGCTCGTCCGCGAACAGCACACGGGGCGCGTTGGCGACCGCCCGCGCGATCGCGACACGCTGCTGCTCGCCGCCCGACAGTTCCGCGGGGCGATGCGTGATGCGGTCGCCGAGGCCGAGATAGCCGAGTATCTCCTTGGCGCGCTTGACGCTCTCGGACTTCTTCAGGCCGCGGATCATCTGTGGCATCATTACGTTCTCCAGCGCCGAGAATTCCGGCAGCAGCCGGTGCGACTGGTAGACGAAGCCGATATCGGTGCGGCGCAGCTGGGTGCGCTCGATGTCGGGCAGTTGCGAGGTCGGCGCGCCATTGACGTAGACCTCGCCGGAATCGGGCGCTTCGAGCAGGCCCGCGATGTGCAGCAGCGTCGACTTGCCCGAGCCCGACGGCGCGACCAGCGCCACGGATTGTCCCGCCCACAGCGCGAGCTTGGCGTTGTCCAGAATCGTCAGCGCCGCCTCGCCCTGAAGGTACTGCCGTTTTATCTCGTGGAGATAGATGACCGGTACATCTTCCGCCCCATGCTGCTGCTCCATCAACCCCTCACTCGTACCGCAGCGCTTCGACCGGATCGAGGCGCGCGGCGCGCCACGATGGGTAGAGCGTCGCCAGGAACGACAGTGTCAGCGCCATGACGACGACGGCCGTGGTCTCGCCGACGTCGATCTCGGCGGGCAGTTTCGACAGAAAATATAGCTCCGGCGAGAACAATTCGGTGCTGGTCAGCCAGGACAGGAATTGCCGGATCGATTCGATGTTGAGGCAGATCACGAGCCCGACGAAGAACCCGACCAGCGTGCCGACCACGCCGATCGATGCGCCCGTGATCAGGAATATCCGCATGATCGAGCCCTGCGAGGCGCCCATCGTGCGCAGGATCGCAATGTCGCTGCCCTTGTCCTTCACCAGCATGATCAGGCCGGAGACGATGTTCAGCGCCGCGACCAGCACGATCATGGTCAGGATCAGGAACATCACGTTGCGCTCGACCTGGAGCGCGTTGAAGAAGGTCGAGTTGCGCTGCCGCCAGTCGACCAGGAACACCGGCCGGCCCGCGGCCTCCGTCACCGATTTGCGGAAGGCGTCGATCTTGTCGGGATTGGTGGTGAACACCTCGATCGAGGTGACGTCGCTGCTGCGGTTGAAATAGGCCTGCGCTTCGGCGAGCGGCATGAAGACGAAGCCGAGATCGTATTCGGACATGCCGATCTCGAACACGGCGACGATCTTGTACGGCTTGATCCGCGGCGTCGTGCCCATCGGCGTCACCGCGCCCTTCGGCGCCACCAAGGTCACGCTGTCGCCGGCATGCAGCGACAGCTGGTCGGCGAGCCGCCGGCCGATCGCGACGCCCTGCCCGTCGTCAAAGCCTTCGAGCGAGCCCTGCTTGATGTTCTTGGCAATCGAAGTGAGATTGTTGAGGTCGTCGGAGCGGATGCCACGCACCAGCACGCCCGAGGCGTTCCAGGGCGAGGACGCCAGCGCCTGGCCGTCGACGACGGGGGCAGCGAGCCGGATGCCCTGGACCTGGCTGATGCGCTCGGCGACGTCCTTCCAGTCGGTCAGCGGCGATTCCAGCGGCTGGACCAGGATATGGCCGTTCAGCCCCAGGATCTTGTCGAGCAGCTCTTTCCGGAAGCCGTTCATCACGGCCATCACGATGATTAGCGTGGCCACGCCGAGCATGATGCCGAGGAAGGAGAACCCGGCGATGACCGAGATGAATCCCTCCTTGCGCCGCGCCCGCAAATAGCGCGCCGACAGCATCCACTCGAAGGGCGCAAAAGGCGCGGTCTGTACGGTTTCGGTCATGGTTTCATCCATCGCTTGATAATCCCATGATTCGGGGTCAATTGTGGCCGGATTGCCGGCCCATCATCGCGCGATGAACACTATTCAGCCGACGAGGCGGGCGACCGCGTCCGCTGGCGACATGGTCTCGCGGGAGCCGTCGCTGCGCTTTTTGATCTCGACCTTGCCGTCGGCCAGCCCCTTCGGCCCGATCATGATCTGCCAGGGGATGCCGATCAGGTCGGCGGCGGCGAATTTGGCGCCGGCGCGCTGGTCGGTGTCGTCATAGAGCACATCGACGCCCTTGGCCTGGAGCTCGGCATAGAGCTTTTCGCAGGCCGCATCGACCGCCGCATCGCCCTGCTTCAGATTGAGAATCGAGACGCGGAACGGCGCCACCGCCTCCGGCCATTTGATGCCGGCATCGTCGTGGCAGGCCTCGATGATGGCACCGAGCAGGCGCGAGACGCCGACGCCGTAGGAGCCACCGTGGATCGGCACGTCCACGCCGTCCGGGCCCGCCACCATCGCCTTCATCGGCTCGGAGTATTTCGTGCCGAAATAGAATATCTGGCCGACCTCGATGCCGCGGGTGTTCAAACGCTTGGCTTCCGGCACTTCCTGCTCGAACCGCGCGGGATCATGAACGTCCTCCGTCGCGGCATAGACCGAGGTCCACTGCTTGATGATCGGGGTCAGGTCGCCGTTGTAATCGACGTCCTCGCCCGGCACCGGCAGGTCCAGCACGTCGCGATTGATGAAAACACCGGATTCGCCTGTTTCGGCGAGCACGATGAACTCGTGGCTGAGATCGCCGCCGATCGGGCCGGTCTCGGCGCGCATCGGGATCGCCTTCAGCCCCATCCGCGCGAAGGTGCGCAAATAGGCGACGAACATCTTGTTATAGGAGATACGCGCCGCCGCCTCGTTCAGGTCGAAGGAGTAAGCGTCCTTCATCAAAAACTCGCGGCCGCGCATCACGCCGAAGCGCGGACGCTGCTCGTCGCGGAATTTCCATTGGATATGATAGAGATTCAGCGGCAGGTTCTTGTAGGACTTCACGTAAGCGCGAAAGATCTCGGTGATCATTTCCTCATTGGTCGGCCCGTACAGCAACTCGCGCTTGTGGCGGTCGGCGATGCGCAGCATCTCCGGGCCGTAGGCGTCGTAGCGGCCGCTCTCGCGCCAGAGGTCGGCGAGCTGAAGCGTCGGCATCAACAGTTCCAGCGCGCCGGAACGGTCCTGCTCCTCGCGCACGATCTGCTCGATCTTCTTCAGCACCCGGAAGCCCAGCGGCAGCCAGGCATAGATGCCGGCCGCCTCCTGCCGGATCATGCCGGCGCGCAGCATCAGCCGGTGCGAGACGATCTCCGCCTCTTTCGGATTTTCCTTCAGAATGGGCAGAAAGAACCGCGACAACCGCATGGCAATACTCTGGGAATCAGTGATGGCCCGCAGTGAAACCGGATTGGGAGCGAAAACACAAGACCGGGAATGAGGAAAAGCCGCTAACGCGGCGGAATTCCTGTCATTTTTCCGTTGCCTTCAGGTTCGACTTGAACCGTTTTCGCCTTAAGGCGGCGCCACCTCAAGATCGTCTTCGAGCGTGATCTTCTCGAAATCGGTCACCAGCGCATCGATCCGCACATGCCAGCGGCCGGCGAAGGGCAACTCGACCTTGCGTACGCGCCAATAGCCGTCTGCACCCAACTCGGCGTCGCGCTCCATCGGTTCGATGCCGCGCTCGGGCAGGCTGAGCGTCAGCGTCGCCTCCTTGGCCTTCAGCGGCGTCGCCTCGCCGGTCATGAGCTGGAGCACGAAATCGTCCACCCCCGCCTTGCCGGGCGACACCAGCACCTGGAACATCGCCTTGTCAGTGTGGATGTGGATTGCCAGCGGCGTCTCCGGGACGATGGTCCGCGGCGGCGGCGTGAAGCGCCAGCCGGCAACGACGGCGAAGATGCCGAGCGCGGCCCCACACTCGAGCAGGATCGAACGCTTGAGCGCGGGCGCGTTCCTCTGATCCTTCGCAAGCGCCGGCATCAGCCGGTAGCGATTGAGCCCGGCCAGCGCCAGCAGGGACAAGACCAGCGCCAGCTTGACCGAGAGAATGAGACCGTAGCTGGTCTCGACCAGCGCCGACGGCTTTTCGAGCTGGATGATCGCAAGCGTCAATCCAGTCAGCGCCAGCGCCGCGACCACCGGCATGGCGATGCGCGAGAAGCGGTTCAGGAGCGGCAGCATTCCTGCCGTCGGCTTCGACACCAGCGCTGCCAGCGGCGCCAGCGCTCCGATCCAGAAGGCAACCGCGAGGCCATGGAGGAAGATCGCCGGCCGCGTCAGCATCTCGGGCGACGCCGTTGCGGCGTGCCCGGTCATGGCGAGCGACAGGCCGACGCCGGCGAATGCGATGACCGCAAGAGCGCGCGCGTACCATGCCCGGCCCAGCGCCATCAGCGCAAATAGCATCGCCATGATGGCGACAAGCAACGCAGGGCCGGCGCTGGTCGCGAATGCGATGGTCCAGGGAGCCACAGTCAGAAGCGCTGCCGGAGGCAAGCCGAGGAGATCGAGACCCAACACACCCAGCGACACAACGGCACTCGGGAGACCCACAAGCAGCGCCGCGCGCGGCACAGCCATGCCCGTCATCGACCACGCAATCCAGCGGGCAAAGAACACACCGCCGACACCGACAAACAGCCCGAGATAAAGACCGATCCGCGAAAGCCAGATCAGCGCGTTCAACCGGCTGTCCGCATTGGCCGGAGGTTGCGTGGCCGTCGGCGCGCCGACCGAAAAGATCACCGATCCTGCGACGGGATGGCCGTCCTGCGAGATCACCCGGTAGCTCACGATCGCGGTGCCCTGCGTCATGTCCGGCGGCATCGCAACCGAGATGCTCTCGCCGGATGTCGTGACGCGCGCATCGCCGCGCGCCCTGCCTGCGCCGTCGATCAACTGGATCGCGCCCGGGGTCACCGCCTCGTTGAAGCGCAGTTCCACCGCCTTCGGCGCGCTCGCCAGGATGCTGCCGTTCGCCGGCTCGACCGAGATCAGCGCCGCATGCGCCGACGCGCCGGTCGAAGTACCGGCGACGACGAGCAGCATCGCGAACGCAGCGAGAAGACGCATTACGGCTTGGGCATCAGCTTCACGCCGGGCGCCGGCGACTTGTCCTCATGCGAATGCGCTGCCCCCTCCGCCGGAATTTCGATCCAGCGGCTGACACCCTTCTCGCATTCCTGCACCACCGGGAAATACAGCATGGTGTTGGGCTTCAGGCTGTCGGCGAGGAAGCTGCTGACGACGAACTCGTCGTAATTCTGGTCCGGCAGCTTGCCGCCGGACCAGACCACTTCCTTGACGCCCGAAGCCAGCTTGTTGCCGTGATAGTCGTACGCGCCGGCATATTGCCCCTCGACGACATCGACGTTCCAGCCGGCCTTCGGCATCGGTTTCACCGCGATGACGCCTTCGGGGATCTGCACGCGGATCTTCACCGTCGGCGAGCCGGAGCAGCCGTGTGGCACGGCGAAGACGGCCTTGTAGGACGCGCCGACCGTGGCCTGCTTGCCTTCCAGATAGACGTGCGCCGCCGCAGGCGATGCGGCGAGCGCAGCCATCAGGATCAGCCAGGTTGTCTTCGACATGCTCGATCTCCCGGAAATTAGATCACATCCGTCACATCTTCATTCCCGAATGATCGGGCATTTTCTTCATCATCATGCTTCCACCGCCGCCGGGCGCCTGCGCGCCGACGCCCTGGACGTCGAGCGACACGGCGACCTTGCCGGCCTTCTCGAACTCGAGCGTGACCGACACCTTCTCGCCCTCCTTGAACGGGCCCTTCAGATCCTGGAGCATCAGATGATAGCCGCCGGGAGCGAGCTTCACGGTCTTGCCCGGCTCGATGACGAGACCCTTGTCCAGCGGGCGCATCTTCATCACGCCGTTGTCCATCGCCATCTCGTGGACCTCGGCTTTCCCGGCGATCTCGGCGGTCACTTTGACGAGCTTGTCGGGCGCCGAGCCCTTGTTCTCGATGGTCAGGAAACCGCCGGCGACCTTTGCGCCACCAGGCGTCGCCCGGCTCCAGGCCTGCGAGATGACGAGATCGCCCGCCTTGACGTCGTCAGCGCGGACGGGAGCCGCGATGACAACGGCCGACAACGCCGCGAGCGCGAGGATGCGTGAGAGTTTGTTCATGTCGATTGCCTTTCTTGTCGCCATTGAGAGTGTACCACCCGTCAGAACGTGTACTTGCCGGCGAGAACGAAAGTTCGTCCCGGGAACGGATGGAACAGGAAGTATTGCTCGTTGAAGAGATTATCGATGCCGAAGTCGAACGCGAAATTCTTCGTCGCGTTGTAATGGATCTTCAAGTCCACAACGAAAAAGTTATCGAAGGCGCCATAAACGTGGGAAACGCTGTCGGTGTTGTCCAGCGTCGAATACTGCTTGCCGCTGTAGCGCGCCGCAACCGTATAGGCCCAGCTGTCGTTCGGACGGTAGGTGACACCGAACTTGGCGCGCCAGTCGGGCACATTGGGCACACGCTTGCCCGCCGCCGTCGTCGGAACGCCCGTCAGGGGATCCTTGCCTGCCCAGTTAGCGTCGGCGAGAATGCGGGAATCGACATAAGTCACGCTGCCAAAGAGCTGCAGGCCTTGGACGATGACATTGTCCTTGTCGGCAGACAATTCCACACCCTGTAACCTGATGGCATCAACATTGCTGAATGTCGTTGCCGTCTGAGTAGCGTTGATCGCGTTGGTTTGCGATATGATCGCATTGTTGGTCCGCTCCCTGAATAGCGTCAAACGTACCCGGCCGTCGTTCCAGTGGCGTTCGACGTTGAGCTCGCCTGTGAAGTCTTGCTCCGGTTTCAGGAAGGGATTGGCAACCGTGATTGTGCTGCCGACCGTCACATTCTGGTAAAGCTCAAGCACGGTCGGATAGCGGTACGCCTCGCCGAAATTGGCCGTGATGTTCCAGTCCTTGTTTGGATCGTAGGATAGCGACGCCTTGGGTGAGAAGTTCGTCGATGCAAGGCCTGGCTGGTTCGTGGCGAACGTGGACGTGATAGCACCCGCGGCCGTGCTCGCGGTGACGACGTTAAAGCCGTCAAGCGCCTGCCAGCTATCCAGCCGGCCACCCAATGTCAGCTTCAAATTCGGTTGAATCTTCCAGGCGTCCTGCAGCCACAACGCGCCGGTTCGGGTTTCGCCCTCACCATTCGCGTAAAGCTGTCCCGCACCGGTCGAAGAGGTCTGATACCAGATCGTCGATGCATAAGTCGGATTTTCCAGGCGGTAGCGATCGCCATGCACGCCAAAGCTGATCTCGTGAGGACCATCGTAGCCGAAAGGACGCCAGATACCCTTCGCATCAGCATTCTGCCAATTAGTCCCGTCCATGCGCGTGATCTTGCCGTTCTGCGAGAAGCTAACACCGCTACCCACCGTGAACGGATTGAGCTGAGTATCCTCAAGATAATTATAGCTGGAGGCAGACAGGTCAAAGTCAAACACGCCCTTGCTGTCGCTCTTCACAGCGACCGCATTGCTCAAGTGCGTCTGGTCCCAAATGTACTTGCTGCTGGCAAAGGTGCTGATCCCGGCGAAAGTTGGTAGGCCGGTGGCCGTGGAACGCAGGTAGGTCTGGGGATCGGAAACCTGATGATTGTTCCAGATCCCCAACGAATAGGTTGCCTGCACCAACGGCGACAGATCGTAGGCGAGCCGGAGATTGGCCGATGTCTGCTGCGAATGTGCGAGAATACCCGTGCCGACGACGTCGGCCTCTTGCCCGACTTTGTTCTTTGCCGCAAAGGCACCGGTGGTACCCGCAGGAATGCTGCTGTTCGTCGTGTACGTCAGCGGCTGCTGGTAGCTGTCGAGATAGTTGGCGCTGACGAGCCAAGACAGCTTGCCGTCGCGATTGCCCGCGGCGGCGCTGGTCTGGCTGGTCACGTAGTTGTCCTTGGTGCCGTATTGATTCCACGGCATCACCGAGACGGTTTCCTTGGCCACCGCAAACGGCTTGTCCGGCATCTTGGACGTGATCAGCAGAACGCCGCCGATAGAATTGCCGGGATAGGCGGCGGCGAACGGACCGTTGAGGAAATCGACCCGCCCGATCGCCTCGGGCGAGATCAGGTTCCATTTCGGCGAGGCGCTGGTGTTGTTGTTGCCGATCAGCGCCGAGATCAGGAGGTCGTCGTAATAGATCAGCGTTCGCGCGCTGGAGTTCAGGCCCCAGCTTCGCGTCGCGAGCACGGCCTGATTGTCGCCGTCATTGCGCTTCCGCACGAACAGGCTCGGCATGTATTTGACGGCGTCTTCGGGATCCTTGAGGTTGATGGTCTCGTCGACCTGCCTTGCCGTGATGCTGAAGGACCGCTGCGGCAGTTGATAGCGCGCTACCGCCGCCGGCTGATCAAGCGACGCCCGGGCGCTGCCCGCGCCCTGCTCGTTTGTTGCGGCAACCGAGGCCGGCCGTTCCGCCACCGGCTTTGCCGAATTCCTCCTGGCGCCAGCGGTTTGCACCGCGGGCTTACGCGGCTTGGGTTTCACTGCCGCGGGTGCATCGACGGTCACCGCGGGCAGCTCTTTCGGCAGCTCCCTTGGGCTGCTCTGGGCGAAAACACCGCTCGACGAGGCAAGCAGCGCGGCCTGAACGGCAACGACGCTCACACCGCAGCGGGCATGAAGAGATAACATTTGGGCATTCCTGACGCCGGCTCTTTCTCCGGCCACTCGACAGCATCGATTGCCAACGGATGACCCGAGGCGATCACGAGGGGTCGTCAGGAAAAGTGGGGAGGTCCCCGCGCCTGGGCGTTTGAGCCCTTATGGGCAGCGACAGCGGACGCTTCCGCTTCGTGCCAAACCACGCGTTCGGCGTGGCGGAAGGGAACGGAGAATGTCGCGTGCGACGGCGAATCAAACGATGCGTTGGCCTGCGCCAGGCAACACAGCGCGCAAGCACCGGCATGTGCGGTCGGCGCACCGTTCTGGTCGTTCGGAGTACCCTGCTCGCTGACGCTGTGGCAGATGACACCGGCGCCAAGCGGATCGGCCACGGCCTGGCCGGTCGCCCAGCAGGCGGCAATCGGCGCCAGCACCTGCATCACCAAAGCGAGCAGGACAACCGGTAAGAATTTCTGCAGCCGAGCGCGCATCCGCCGAACCATTCGTTCGCCTGCTAACTAAACACCACCCCCGCCCCGAGTCGAGGTCGCTTCGGCTCCCTCGTTGGGACGGCGCAAATTTCTCGAAAACTGTGTCGGGAGAGACCCACCCGGGGACCACATCCGGCATTTGAGGCAGCCCACGGTCCCAAGGCATCCACAGATTTCTTATATTTGTCATATGCTTATGGGGTTGGAAGCGCGATCATTTCGCTAACTGCTCGAATTTTGAACAATCGTTGCTGAAAATGATGACAAGTGAGAAAAGTTGATCTAGCATCGCTCTTGCTCAGGCTAGCCGCGAGGTCAAAGTCTGGTGGTCCAAGTCTCGGGAGGAGCCCCTGGCGCGCAAAACGCAGCGTCGCCCCGCCAATCAAGATCAAATCTTAGAATCGGGGATAATAGGGTCGACACAATTTTTGAGCGGGGCTAGGGCCCCGCTCTTTTTTTGTCTTGAGCGGCTGATGCGCCGATGAGTGCTTCTCCCAATCCGATCGAGCAAAGTTTTGAGCTTGCAGCCTCGCTGAGCGCGGATATCACGCCCCTAGTCTATCAACGGCTGTTCGACCAACATCCCGAAACGCGGGCGATGTTCCGCTCGCAAGGCAGCGAGCTCGTGATGGGATCGATGCTTGCGCTGACGATCGAGGCGATCCTCGACTTCGCGGGCCCGCGCAACGGCCATTTCCGGATGATTGCCTGCGAAGTCGTCTCGCACGACGCCTATGGCACGCCGCGCGAGCTGTTCATCGCCTTCTTCGCGGTCATCAGGGATACGCTGCGCGATCTGCTCGGCGATGAATGGTCAGCCGAGATGGCCCAGGCGTGGGACCGGTTGCTCGTCGAGATCGGCGGCATCGCAGCGTAGCGCGCTTTGCGCTGCACCAACGCGGCTGCGACGACCCCAGCGCTGATTGCACATTGAGTGGCATCAACTCTTGTGAGACACTTTCCGAGATCGGTAGCGCAACCAATGACGCGCCGACGACAAAATATATGGGAGCGAGCGATGTCCGGGACGAAAGATTTCTCGACGACGAGGCGCGATCTTCTTCAGGCGGCAGCAACCGCCGGCGCCGCGACTGCCATTCTCGGCAGCATGGGCATAAATCTAGCACTTGCAGCCGAAGTCGGACGATCCGAGAAGCCGCTGAAGGCGGCGTTCTCCAATGCCGGCCTTCAGGCGACCTGGTGCGCACAGGGCAAGCAGGCCGCGGAATTCTGGGGCAAGCTGTTCAACGTCGAGGTCACCTGGTTCGACGGCCAGCTCGACGCCGTGAAGCAGCGCGCGGCGATCGACAACATGGCCTCGCAGAAATGGGACTTCGTTGCGATCCAGGCCTTCGGCATCGGCACCCTCACCCAGCCCGTGCAGAAGATGATCGACGCCGGCACGCCTGTCATCGACATGGACACGCTGATTGCGCCGCTCGACCAGATCAACGTCCATTCCTTCCTCGCCCCGGACAACGCGTTCATGGGCGCCTCGGTGACGCAGGCGCTGTGCAATGCCATGGGCGGCAAGGGCAAGATCATCATGACGCAAGGCGCGCTCGGCCACACCGGCGCGCAAGGCCGCGCCAAGGGCTTCAACGACGTCGTCAAGCAATTCCCCGGCATCGAGGTGCTCGACACCCAGCCGGCCGATTGGGACGTCTCCAAGACCGCCCGGCTCTGGGAAACCTACCTGACCAAGTACCCGCAGATCGACGCGGCGTTCTTCCACAATGACGACATGGCGCTTGCGGCTGCCAACATCATGAAGGCGCACAACCGCACCAACATCCTGATCGGCGGTGTGGACGCGATGCCGCCGGCGATCCAGGCAGTGAGCGAGGGCCGCATGTTCGCGACCGTCCGCAATCCGTCCTGCCGCATCCATGGCGGCGCGATCGTCGCGGGCGTTGCGGCCGTCGCCGGTGGCGAGAAGAGCGGCCAGGGCATCCCCAAGAGCGTCGTCACCGACGGTCCGGTCGTGACCAAGGCCAATGCCGCCGGCATGCAGTGGATGCAGGATCACTTCCTGATCTGAAATCCTCCAAGATCCGATCTTGCATGCCTGAGGGTCAACAGCCCATCCTGGAACTCCAGGGCATCACGAAGAGCTTCGGCGGCGTCGAAGCGCTTCGTGGTGTCGACTTCGCGCTTCTCCCCGGCGAGATCCATGGTCTCGTCGGCGAGAACGGCGCTGGAAAAAGCACGCTGATGAAGATCATCGCCGGCGTGCACACCGAGTTCTCCGGCCGCTTCCTGATCGGGGGCCAGGAGACGCATTTCCGCTCGGCGCGCGACGCGCACGCGGCCGGCATCGCCATGGTGCATCAGGAGCTCTCCGTCGCGCCCGATCTTACGGTCGCCGAGAACGTCTTTCTGGGCAACCAGCCCACCAACCGGCTCGGTCTCGTCCAATGGCGGCGCATGGCGCGCGAGGCCGGCGAGCAGCTGTCCCGATTCGGCATCGACGTCGATCCGATGAGCAGGCTTGGCGACTTGCCGATCGGGCTGCAGCAGCTGATCGAGATCGCCCGCGTGCTGTTCTCGGGCGCCCGCATCGTCATCTTGGACGAGCCGACCTCCGCCCTCTCCCCGCCCGAGGTCGAGCGGCTGTTCGCAACGCTCAAGCGGCTACGCGAGCAAGGCACGGCCATCGTCTTCATCTCGCATTTCATCGAGGACATTCTTCGCGTGTCCGATACGGTCACCGTGTTCCGCAACGGGCGAAAGGTCGCCGAGACCGCGAGTGCTGCGACCACCAAGGGCGCGCTGATCGAGGCCATGATCGGTCGCGGCGGCGAAGCGCTCGAGCACAGTTATAGCGACGATTTGATGCTGCCGCGGCCGAGCGACAGTTCGGTCGTGCTGAAGGTCGATCAGTTGTCTCTGGCCCGCAGCCTCCAGGACGTCTCCTTCGAGGCCCGCGCCGGCGAGGTGCTCGGCATCTACGGCTTCATGGGCTGCGGCCAGCAGGAGCTCTCGCGCATCCTGTTCGGCAAGCTGAAGCCGGACGCCGGCACGCTCGCCGTCGACGGCAAGCCAAAGACATTTGCGAGCACGGCGGCGGCGCGGCGCGCGGGCGTGGCGCTGGTGCCGGAAAGCCGGCGCGCCATGCTGTTTCACCAGGAGCCGGTCTACAAGAACATTTCGATCAGCATTCTGGACCGCATCTCGTCGCTGCTGCTCAAGCCGGCGCAGGAACGCGAGATCGCGCAGCGCCAGGTCGAGCAGTTGCAGATCAGGCCGCCGGTGGTCGGCCTCGACCTCGGCATGCTCTCCGGCGGCAACCAGCAGAAGGTCGCGCTGGCAAAATGGCTGACCTATCCGCCAAAACTGCTGGTGCTGTGCGAGCCGACCCGCGGCATGGATGTCGGCGCCAAGAACGACGTCATCAACATCGTCCGCGACCTCCGCGCCAAGGGGCTCGCGATCATCGTGCTGTCGACCGAACCGGAAACGGTGCTGTCGCTGGCCGACCGCATCCTCGTGCTCAAGCGCGGCGCGGTGGTGCGGGAATTCAAGAACGAGCCGGTCAGCAAGGACCGCCTGCTGGAAGCGGCGTGACGGAGAAGCACCATGGCGAGCAGTGAGACGGCACCAGCGGCGGGCCAGCGCGCAAAGGGCCTTGCGCCCTTCTTGCGCTCGCAGATGCGCAACATCGCGCCGTTCCTGACGCTGATCTTCCTGTCCGGTTTTTTCGCTCTTGCGAGCCCCTCCTTCGCGACGATCGACAATCTCGGCAACATCCTGACGCAGGTGTCAGTGACCGGCATCATCGCCGTCGGCCTAACCTTCGTGATCCTGTGCGCGGAGATCGATCTGTCGATCGCCGGCATCGCCAACGTCACCGGCATTGCAGTCGCCTACTTCACGCTGCAGGAATCCTACGTCAACATTCCCAACATCCCCCTCGCCGGCGCCGCCGCGATCCTGCTCGCGATCCTGCTCTGCGCGGCGCTCGGCCTCGTCAACGCGCTGGGGCTGACGGTGATCGGCATCCCCTCCTTCATCATGACCCTGGCGATGATGCAGATCGCAGCCGGCATCTCCGCGCTGCTGGTGCGCGGCCAGATCGCCTACAAGGTCCCGAGCCTGATCACGACGCTCGGCTCCGGCTCGATCGGCGGCATCCCCTGGATCGTGATCGTCGCGGCCATCATGCTGCTCGGCGGCCATCTGGTGCTGACCTACACGCGCTTCGGCCGCTACGTCTACATGGTCGGGGGCAACCGCGAGGCGGCGGAATATTCCGGCCTCAACGTCAAGCTCATCTTAGGCAGCGTCATGGTGATCTCGGCGGTGTGCTCCGGCATCGGCGGCATGCTCGGCGTCGCCCATTTCGGCAGCGCGCAGCAGAACGAGTTCGACACCTATCTGCTCGACTCCATCGCCGCCGTCGTCGTCGGCGGCACCAGCCTGTTCGGCGGCCGCGGCGGCATCGGCAACACCATCGTCGGGCTTTTCGTTCTCGGTGTTCTCAATAACGGCCTCGACCACGTCAACATCGACAGCTTCCTGAAGATCCTGATCCGCGGCGTGATCCTGCTGATGGCGCTGATCATCAACGTCTATGCGCAGCGCTTGCGAGAAAAAGCGGCGGACTGATCAGCCTCAAAACAAAACCGCGAAAACAACCCCATGCACAGTACAAATCGTTGGGGAATTTCGCGCGGAGCGGTTTGAGCCTCCGGCTCAGCGGCGTTTGACACGTCGGGCAAAACAGGAGCACGGTGGCATCATGGCAACCGTCGCCTCGGGATCGCTCCAACCGGGCGGTCGCCCTTCGAGGGACGCTTAAGGAAGCGGCCACGTCAGTCTGCCTGATCCACGATTTCAGCTCGGTGTCGTCTTGTGCCTAGCCAGCCAGTGAGACTAGCTTGGCATCGACAAGAGGCGCGGCTCACGAGAACATGCTCAATAAGATTTCCCCTTCGGAAGGCACGCGAGAACGTATCCTGCGTGCCGCCATCGCCGAATTCTCGCAACGAGGATATAGCGGGGCAAGAATCCAGGCTATATGCCGGAAATCGCGAGCTAATCCGCGGATGATCTACCACTATTTCGGTGGAAAAGATCAGCTCTACGTCGCCGTCCTGGAACACGTTCTGGGTGAGTTGCGTGCTGAGGAGCTCAAGTTGGAGTTCAAGCATGTCGGCCCGGTCGAGGGGATGATGAAGCTCTTCGACTTTACTTACGACCATTTTGGCCAACACCCCGAGTTGATCCACATCCTCAGCGGGGAAAACCTGCTGCGAGCCCGATTTCTGAAGAAGAGCTCCCGAACACCGGTCGTCGCCTCGCCGCTGATTGCGATGATCAGTGAAATTTTGAAACAGGGCGAGAAAGCAAAGATTTTTCGTCGCGGCATCGACCCGCTGCAACTCTATGTCGCCATGGTGGGCTTCGCGTATTTTCATCGCTCCAACGCGCACACTCTCTCGGTGATTTTCAAGTCGGACATCCTCCACGATGACTGGCAGGCCGAGCACAAGCGCTACGCGACAGAGATGATGCTTGGCTTCCTGAAGAACGGCACCTGATAAATCTTAGTCATAGGTGCACAACTCTTCGGCAAGTGCCGTCACGGCCGACTAACGCGGGTGCGGCTTTGCATCCCGACGCATTTCTCAATTCTCGATAGCTTGTGAACCACTTAGCGCATTTTTAGCCGGCACGCGACAATGCCGAGCGCTGCTGGCATGCAGATTGCTTGAGGTAAATAAACGTTTACTTACACGCATGACATCAACGAAGGAGCATATCATGAGAAAGGCTACCCTGCTTACCGCCCTCGCGTTCGCCGGCGCGCTCGCATCGCCGGCACTGGCTGAGGACAAGATCGGCTTCATTTATGTCGGCCCGGCTGCGGACGCTGGCTACAACACATCGATGGATGACGGACGCAAGTTCGTCGAGAAGACCCTGCCCGGCGTCACCACCACCTCTTTCGAACTGGTCCCGGAAACCGCCGAGGTCGAGCGGGTGATGGAGAGGCTTATTGCAAGCGGTCACAAGATCATCTTCGCCACTTCCTATGGTTATCTCGACTACGCCCTCAAGGTCGGCGAAAAGCACCCTGACGTGACCATCCTGCATGCGGGCGGATTGAAAACCTCCAAGAACGTCGGCACCTATTGGGCCGACAGCGATGCTGGCATGTATCTGGCGGGCGTCGCCGCCGGCCATCTCAGCAAGTCCGGAAAGCTTGGCTTCCAGGGTGGCTTCCAAATCCCGCAACTGATGCGCTCGGTGAACGCCTTCACTCTCGGCGCGCAATCAGTCAATCCTAGCGCGACCACGACGGTGGTCTGGAACGGCGGCTGGTGGGAGCCCCAGAAGGAAACCGAGGCAACCAACGCTTTTGCCGACGCCGGCATCGACGTGATCGCAGAGCAGGTCGACAGCCCCATCACCATCGCGCAGGCCGCCGAGAAGCGCGGCATCCTGATGATTGGCAAGGACGTCGACATTCACAACCGCGCTCCGAAGGCGTGGCTCACCGGCGTATCCTGGAACTGGGGACCAATGATGGTCGAGCTGATCAAGCAGATCAAGGCCGGCACCTGGAAAGCCGGCCATGTGCGCGGCGATCTTGCCAGCGGCAACGTCGTGCTCGATCCGTTCGGTCCGATGGTACCCGCAACGGTTCAGGAAGGCATCCTGAAGCTCAAGGACGATATCAACTCGGGCAAGAAATCGATCTGGGAAGGCCCGATCGCCAAGCAAGATGGCACGGTTGTTGTAGCTTCTGGCCAAAAGCTCTCGATGGAGCAGATCGAGACCATGGACTATCTGGTCAAGGGCATCACCGGCACCACGAAGTAACGCCTGTCAAGCGTCAGGAGGCACCTCATGAACGTCACCGCCAAACCTACGGTACCCGTGATCATGGGGACCAACGCCAGCCAGGGCTGGACGGTCACGCCTGATGCCGTCGACATGACGCGCCCTGCCCCGCAGGTCCGGCCGCTTGCGATCGCGGCCGAGCCGCAAAACATCACTGTCGATGCCGCAAAATCCGCGTTGCTGATCGTGGACATGCAGAATGACTTCTGCACCAAGGGCGGCTGGCTGGACTCTCGCGGCATCGACGTCTCACCGAACCGCATGCCGATCAAGCCGCTGGCGGCACTGATCGAGGCCTTTCGCAAGCAGGACATCCCGGTGGTCTGGGTGAACTGGGGCGTGCGGAAGGATCTGCTCAATATCTCACCGTCGCTGCGACACGCCCACAATCCGCGCGGTGACGAACCCGGCATTGCGCAACCTGTCCCGGGCACCCGCTCCGAGGTGATCGCCGCAGGAAGCTGGGGTGCCGAGGTGGTCGACGAGATCAATCCCGGCACCCGGGACGTGCAGATCATCAAGCACCGCTTCAGTGCGTTCTGGGACACCGAGACAGACGCGATACTCCGCAACATGGGCATCAAAACGTTGTTCATCGGTGGGGTCAACATGGACCAGTGCGTGATGACAACGCTCGAGGATGCGAGCTTCCTCGGATACGATACCATCTTGATCGAGGATGGCACGGCGACGACCTCGCCGGACTATTGTGTCCAGGCCGTGCTCTATAATGTCAAGCTGCTATTCGGCTTCGTGACGCAATCTGCCGCGATCCTCAAGGCGCTGGCGGCGCGATGACCGGTCTTGCCGTCGAGTCCGCCGACCAGCGCCTCGCCTCGCTTGGCATCGAACTGCCGCAAGTGCCGCAGCCGATCGCCAACTTCATTCCGTTCCGCCGGCACGGCGACCTTGTCTATCTCGCGGGCCAAGTCTGCGAATGGAATGGCGATGTGCGCTTTGTTGGCAAAGTTGGCGAGGTCTATGACCTTCCCCAGGCCCAGGCCGCGGCACGTGTCTGCGGCCTCAACTTGATTGCCGCGCTGAAACTCGCCTGCGGCGGCTCACTTGACCGCGTATCTTGCTGCCTGCGGCTCGGTGGCTTCGTCAATTGCACGCCGAGCTATCCCAACATTCCCCAGGTGATCAACGGAGCATCCGATCTGATGCATGAACTTTTCGGGGCGCGCGGCCATCATGCACGCACGGCCGTCGGCGTCGCTAACCTCCCCCGCGGAGCCGCGGTCGAGGTTGATGCCATCTTTGCTATCGGGTGAGACATGGCCCAGCCGCTGGTCATGATGTCTTCGATCCGAAAGCAGTTCGGCCCAGTGCTCGCCAACGACGACGTCAGCGTCACCGTCAATGCCGGGGAGGTGTTGGCCCTGCTCGGCGAGAACGGGGCAGGCAAAAGTACGTTGATGAAAATCCTGTACGGCTTCTATGCGGCCGATGCCGGAACGATCCGCATCTCGGGCCAACCCGTTAGCTTCTCCTCGCCGCGCGAAGCAATGGCTGCGGGCATCGGCATGGTGTTTCAGCAATTCTCGCTGATTCCCGCGCTGTCCGTCCTCGAGAATTTGCTGGCAGCCCTGCCGGACGCACCTTGGCTGCAGCCGCGCGGCAGCACAAAGGTGCGGGCCGCACTTCGCTGGCTCACCCGGCTCGCACCGGAGATCGACCCGAACCGTGCCGTGCGCACGCTGAGCGTGGGCGAACGGCAGCTCGTGGAACTGGCGAAGGTGCTCAATCTCGACGCTCGTGTTGTGATCCTGGACGAGCCGACCTCAGTGTTGACGCCCGCGGAGACCGAGCGGCTCTACGGCTTCATCAAGACGCTGACCTCCGAAGGCAAGGCCGTCGTGCTGATCACGCACAAGCTCGCCGACATCGCAGCTTGCGCCGACCACATCGTGGTGATGCGCGGAGGTAAAATCGTCGACGAGGCGCCCGCTCGCGACCGCACGCCCGGTTCGCTGGTCGAGGCGATGGTCGGGCGCGGCGTCGCAGGTTCGCTGCCGCCGCCGTCATCACCCCCGACCGATGTCCCGTTGCTGCAAGTGCGCGGACTCTCCGCAGACATTCAAGGCAGGAAGATCCGTGACGTCTCTTTCGAGCTCGCCCCAGGCGAAATCCTGGGCATTGCCGGTGTCTCCGGCAATGGCCAATTCACTCTGGCCGAAAGCCTGGCTGGTCTTGTGCCAGCGCTTGCGGGCGACGTCGTTCTCGACGGCGTCAGCATCGCGAGCCGCGTGGAGGACGGCGCGATATCCGGTGACGTCGCCTACGTTCCAGAACGTCCGCTCGACAACGCCGTGGTCGCCGACCTCGATCTAGCTCTCAATCTCGCTTTACGAGACGTTCGGCAGCTCGATTTCTTTCCAGATCGCAAGGCAGCCTTCCGACGCGCACACGAGCTCATCTCGCGCTACGACATACGGCCGCCGCAACCAACGCTCGCAGCTTCGGCGCTGTCCGGTGGCAATCTGCAAAAACTCGTCATCGCGCGCGAGCTCTCCGGCAGGGTTCGCCTTGTGATCGCCTGCTATCCGACGATGGGACTAGACGTGCTGGCGACCCAGGCGGTCTATCGCGAAATGTTTCGCCAGGCAACTGAGGACGCCTGCGTCGTCTGGATCTCCGAGGAACTCGACGATCTCCTCAGCTACGCTCACCGTATTGCAGTGATCCATGCTGGCGAGATCATGGGTATCACCAGGCGCGAGGCCGCCGATCGCCGGACGCTCGGCCGCTGGATGGCAGGCCACGCCATGATCGAGGCAGCATGAGCGCAGCAGGCAGCATCCGGATCATTGCAATCGTTGGCGGCAGCGCGGCATTTCTGATTGGAGCTTCGATCTTCCTCGCCGCGATCGGCCGGCCTCCGCTCGCGACTTTGTCGCAAATGGTCCTGTATGCTTTCGGTGACAGCTATTCGCTATCCGAAAGCCTGGTCAAGGCAACGCCGATCCTGCTTTGCGCCCTCGCCGTCATCCTGCCAGCCCGGCTCGGCCTGATCACCGTCGGCGGCGAAGGACAGCTCTATTTCGGCGCACTCACTGGTACTGCCGTCGTGATCGCGCTGCCGGCGGCGCCGATGGTTGTTTTACTGCCCGCTATGCTGCTTGCCGGCGCCATCGGCGGCGGCGCGTGGAGCGGAATTGCCGGATTGCTTCGCGCACGCTGCAACGTCAACGAAACCATCTCGACACTGTTGATGAACTATGTCGCGGTGTTGCTCGTGAATTATGTCATCTACGGCGCCTGGAAGGATCCGGCGAGCCTTGGCTGGCCCGCGACGATGATGTTTCCGCCGGCCGCGATCGTCCCGAGTGTGTTTGGAACCCGCGCCCATGTCGGGCTGATCGTTGGCATTGCGGCGGCCGTTGTACTGCACATCTCGGTTACCCATACGCGCTGGGGCATCGCGCTCCGCGTGCTCGCCGGCAACCGCAAAGTCGCGGCCATGGCCGGCTTCAGCTTCGTCAAGCAGACGCTGCTGGTGATGGCGCTCGGAGGCGCGCTCGCGGGCTTTGCCGGCATCTGCGAAACATCGGCGATCCAGGGCCGCTTGCAGGCCGGCATCTCCGTTGGCTATGGCCTGACCGGGTTTCTCGTTGCGTGGCTCTCGGGCCAGAATTTCTTGCGCGCCATCCCGATCGCAATTCTGATCGGCGGACTGATTGCGGCAGGCGATGCCTTGCAGCTTTATTCAAAAATTCCGAGCGCGAGCGCCACCATCATGCAGGGCCTGCTGTTTGTCGCCGCCCTCGGCGCGAGCGGCCTTGCCGGACGCGGGACCGCGCGTCATGGCTGAGACCGAAGCCCTTGCTATCGCGGGCTCCTGGGTCGCGGCGATGCTGCGCTCCTCGACACCGCTGATGATGGTGACGCTCGGCGAGACCCTTACCCAGAGGGTCGGCATCGTCAATCTCGGCGTCGAGGGCCAGATGCTTTGCGGCGCCTGTGTCGGTTTCGCGGTCGCGGCCGCGACCGGCAGCCCGGTGCTGGGATTTGCCGCGGGCGCGACAGCGGGCCTTCTCCTATCGTTCGTGCATGCAACTTTGTGCCTCGGCTGTGACGCCAACCAGATCGGCAGCGGCATCGCGGTATTCACACTTGGGCTCGGACTCAGCTCTTACTTCGGACGCTCTGCGATCGGCGGCAAGGTGGCTGGCCTCGCCCCGCTCGCAGACAACAGTTTCGCCGACGCTCTCTTCGTAGGTCCGATCCTGACACAGCTCACGGCGATCGCGCCCTTTGCGATCCTGGTCGTACTGATCGCGGGCCTGTGGCTCTACCGCACACGGACGGGCCTCAATTGGCGCATAACGGGCGAGTCATTCCAGACTGCGCGCGCGCTCGGGATACGACCGTTGCTGGTCCAGGCTCAGGGCATCCTGGTCGGCGGTTTGTTATCCGGCTTTGCCGGCGCTATTCTCTCAGTCGACTACACCCAGACCTGGGCCAATGAGATGACCAAGGGGCGCGGCTTCGTCGCGGTCGGGCTGGTGATCGTGGCGCGCTGGAATCCTTTCCTTGTGCTGCCTGTAGTCCTGCTGTTTGGCCTGAGCGAGGCCGCTACGCTCCGCCTCCAGGCAACCGGGCTGACTTTGTCGCCATACCTAATTTCCTGCCTGCCTTACCTTGTGTGCTTGGGTTGCGTGATCATCGTTGCGGTTCGCGAAGGTCGGATCGGAGGAATGCCCGCGGAGCTGGCTTCCGTCTTTGGTCGCCGCCGCTAGCGTGTCCAGCAGGACCTCCACCTTCAATTCTAGAGAGGAGCGCCTTCGGCCGGGGTCAGAGTCATCCGCCCCGCAATCTCCTCGCTCCGCCAGCACCTCACCGCATGCCCATCGGGCCGCGTCTCCAGTACCGGCCCCGGCTCTCTCCGGCACACGTCTTCCACATACGGGCATCTTGGACTGAACGCGCACCCATTCGGCGGATTGAGCGGATTGGGAAGATCGCCACCTGTCGTCGCCAATGGCGCATGGTGCAAGGGATCGGGGATCGCCGCGATCAGGGCCTGCGTGTACGGGTGCGCCGGGCGCTCGAAAATCTCGCGCCAGTCGCCGTTCTCGGCGATGCGGCCGAGATACATCACGGCGACGCGGTCGCTCATGTGTTCGACGACGCCGAGGTCGTGGCTGATCATGATGTAGGAGAGACCGAGCGTGTCCTTCAATTCCAGCAGCAGATTGATGATCTGGGCGCGGATCGAGACGTCGAGCGCCGAGACGGGCTCGTCGCAGATGACGATCTTGGGGTTGAGGATCAGCGCACGGGCAATGCCGATGCGCTGGCGCTGGCCGCCGGAGAATTCATGCGGGTAGCGGTCGGCCTGTTCGGGCCGCAGGCCCACGTGGCGCAGCATCGTCGCGACGCGGTCCTCGATCTCGCTTTTCGTGGTCACGCCATGCACGCGCAGGGGATCTTCCAGCGTGCGGCGAACGGTCTGGCGCGGGTTGAGCGAGGCGTAGGGATCCTGAAAGACGATCTGGACAATGCGGGCCAGTGCCTTGCGATCGGCGGATGGCCTGTTCGTTACGACCTGCCCATCCAGCACGATGCGGCCGCGCGTCGGCGTCTGCAGACCGAGGATCGATAAGGCCACCGTCGACTTGCCCGAACCGGACTCGCCGACGAGGCCGAGGCATTCGCCGCGCTTCAGCTTGAGATCGACGCCGTCCACGGCGCGGAGCAGCCGCTGGCCTCGGCCGAACAAGCCGCCACCGAGCGGAAAATGAACCGCGAGATCCTCGACGCTGAGAATGAGATCGTCGTCGGGCCCTCCTTGAGGCTCATGCATGGTGATGACACCTCACCAAACCGCCCGCCTCCAGAAAATCCGCCGTCGGCACGACGCTCCTGCATATGTCGGTCGCATTCGCGCAGCGCGGATTGAACCGGCAGCCGTCCGGAAAATTGGTGATCGCCGGGACGACGCCCGCGATCTCTTTCAGCCTGTTGCGGCCCAACGCAGCACGGCTGCCCAGCCGCGGCAGCGAGTCGACCAGGCCCTGGGTATAGGGATGCGAGGGAGCGCGAAAGATATCGGCCGAGCCGCGCTCCTCGACGATACGGCCGGCATACATCACCGCTACGCGGCGGCAGACATTGGCGACCAGGCCAAGATCGTGGCTGATCATCAGGATCGCCGTGCCGCGTTCCGCGCAGAGATTGCGCATCAGCTCGATGATTTCGGCCTGCACGGTGACGTCGAGCGCAGTGGTCGGCTCGTCGGCGATCAGGAGATCCGGACCGCAAGCGAGCGCAATGGCGATCATGACGCGCTGGCGCATGCCTCCGGAGAGCTGGTGCGGATAGTCCTTCACGCGCCGCTCCGGCGCGGGGACGCGGACACTCGCCAGCGCCTCGACCGCCAGCTGGTTGGCCTCCCGCCAGCTCTTGCCCTTGTGCAGCACGAACATCTCGGCGATCTGCCGTCCGACAGGCGAGACCGGATTGAGCGCCGTCATCGGCTCCTGAAAGATCATGGCGATGCGATTGCCGCGCAAGTTCCGCTGCGCGGTCGCCGAAAGGTGCTGGATCTCCCGCCCGTCAAACCGGATGACGCCGCTGCCGATCGACAAAGGCTGCCGCAGCAGGCCGATCAGGGCCAGCGCCGTGATGCTCTTGCCACAGCCGGATTCGCCGACAAGACCAAACGTCTCGCCGCGATCGATGCGGAATGAGATGCCCTCGGCTGCCGCAACGCGCCGCGATCCATCGTCGAGATCGATGCGCAAATCCTCGACCTCGATCAGCGGCGCGCCGGTCATGTCCGCCGGCTCCGCGATTGCGGATCAAGAATGTCGCGCAGGCCGTCGCCGAGCAGGTTGAGGCCGAGCACCGTCAGGAAGATCGCGAGGCCCGGAAACACCGAGAGCCACGGCGCCGTCGTGATCTGGTCGCGGGCGTCCGACAGCATGCTGCCCCAGCTCGGAAACGGCGGGCGGACGCCGAGGCCGAGGAAAGACAACGCGGCCTCGGACAGGACCGCGCTGCCCATACCGAGCGTGCCGATGACGACGATCGGCCCCAGCATGTTCGGCAAGAGCTGCGTGATCATGATGCGCAGATCGCCATAGCCGAGCACGGTCGCGGCCTGCACATAGCCCTGGCTTCGCAGCGACAGCGCCGAGGCGCGCGCGATCCGGCAGGTGAAGGACCAGTTCGTGAGCCCCAGCGCGATCAGCAGGCTGGTCAGGCCGGGTCCAAGCACCGCCATGATGGCGAGCGCAAAGATCAGCGAGGGGATCGCGAGCATGACATTGGTCAGGGCGTTGACGACGTCGTCCCACCAGCCGCCCCAATAGCCGGCGCTCAGGCCCAGCGCCACGCCGATGACGCTGTTGATGAGCTGCGAGACGATGCCGACCGTCAGTGAGATGCGCGCGCCGTAGACGACCCGGGAATAGATGTCGCGGCCCTGGTCGTCGGTGCCGAACCACCAGGTCCAGCTCGGAGGCTCCTCCGCGTTCAGCAGATTGGCGTCCATGACGGGATCGGTGTGCGCCAGCCACGGCGCGAGCACACCGACCAGGATCGCGAGCGCGAACAAGGCGCCACCGATGATGAGATTGGCGCGGAGCTTCATGCGTATCTGATCCTGGGATCGATCACGCCGTAGAGCAGGTCGATCAGCAAATTGATCGCGAGAAAGGCCAGCACCACCACGAGAATGGAGCCCTGAACGGCCGGAATGTCGCGCTGCAGGACGCTGTCGACCAGCAGCGAGCCGATGCCCGGCCATGAGAACAGTTTCTCGACGACGACCGCCTGCCCCATCAGCCCGCCGAACTGCAGGCCGACGGTGGTGAGAATGATGACGAGCGCGTTGCGCATCACATGCCACTTCACCACCCGGGTCTCGCTCATGCCCTTGGAGCGCGCGGTGCGGACGAAATCGGCCGTCATGATCTCGAGGACTGCTGCGCGCGTCGTCCGGGCAAACAGCGCCATCGGCGAGACGCCGAGCGTCACGGCCGGGAGGATCAGATATTTCAGGCCGCCATCGCCATAGCCGAAACTCGGCAGCCAGCCGAGCTTCAGCGCAAACAGATACATCAGCACCAACCCGAGCCAGAACTTTGCAATGGACAGGCCCGACACCGCCAAGACCATCGCGAGCGTGTCGACGAGACCGCCGGGCTGCAATGCTGCGATGAAGCCGAGCGGCACGCCGAGCAGAACCGCAAACGCCATGGCGGTGAAGACCAACTGCAGCGTCGGCCAGGCCCGCTTGGCGATCATGGTCGTGACAGGCTCGCGGGTCCGGAACGACGTGCCGAAATCACCGGTGGCGAGCTTGGCGATATAGGCGCCGAAACGCACATAGACGGGATCGTCGAGGCCAAGCTGCTTCTTCAGCCGCAGCTCGACCTGGGGATCGGCGTCGTCGCTCATGGACGAGACGATGCTGCCGGGAACGACGCTGAACAGCACGAACACCAGAGCCACGACAGCGAGCACGGTCGGAATGGTCTGCAGGAGGCGGCGGATCAGGAAGGAGAGCATCGGCACTTTCTTCCCTCCCCCCATCGCTCATCGTGACGGGGGGAGCACGAGAACGCGTATCACTTCGCAGGCGAAGTCTCGTCGACCCAGACGTCCTCGACGTTCTGATGGGTCAGCTCCGTCGCGTTGAGCTGAATTCCGTGAAGCCACGGCTGCACAGCCATGACCGCCTTGTTGTAATTGAAGAACCAGACTGGCGCCTCCTCGTAGAGCAGCGCATTGGCCTTCTGCAGCAGCTGGGTCCGCTTGGCAGCGTCGTCGGACTGACCCGCCTCGTCGAGAATCTTGTCGAACTCGGCATTCTTGAAATTCATGTAGTTGCAGGCCGATTGCGGCGTCGACGAGTGGAAGCATTTCAACGCCGCCTGGGGATCCGGGCCGGTCTGCTGGGAATAGATGAAGGCCTGGTAGTCGCCGCTGCGAACCACCTCGGACAGCACGGCGGCCTCGACCTGCTTGACCTTCACCTTGATGCCGACCTTGTCCAGCATCGGGATCACGGCCGAGACGATCGGCAGGCCCCAGCTTTCATTCTGGCTGGTGGTCCATTCGAACTCGAAGCCGGAAGGATAGCCGGCGTCAGCGAGCAGTTGCTTGGCCTTGGCGGGATCGAAGGCATAAGGCTTCATCGCCTTGTCGTAGGCCGGCGAAGTCAGCGGCAGCCAGCTGGTGGCACGATAGGCCTTGCCCTTGACCAGCTTGTTGATGATCAAATCGGTGTCGATTGCATAGTTCATCGCCTGCCGGACGCGCTTGTCGGCGAACGGCTTGAACGCAGGATTCATGCCCATGTAGCGCGTAAAAACCTCGGCGACCTCGGCAATGGTGCCCTTGAGGTTGGGGTCGGCCTGATAGGCGACATATTGCGCCGGCCCGAGCACGGAGGTGTCGATCTCCTTGTTGCGGAAGGCGACATCACGCGCAGCCGCTTCGCCCATGATCGACACGATGACCTTGTCGGCATAGGGCTTGCCGGGCTTGTAGAACCGGTCCCACCGCTCCAGGACGATGCGCGACCCCGGCACGTGCTCGACGAATTTGAACGGTCCAAGACCGATCGGATGCTGGATGAAGCTGTCCTTGACCGCCTCGTCGGCGGGATAGATCGAGGTCAGCGCGGTGAACAAGTAGAAGGCTGGATCGACCTTCTCGGTCAGCTTCATCTCGACGGTGAAGTCGTCGATCTTCTTCAGGCCGGAGATTTCCTTGGCCTGGCCCTTCTCCACCGCGGCTGCGCCCTCGATGATGCGGACATAGCGCGCGCCGGGATAGGCCTTGGTGCCGTCCATGATGCGGTTGTAGGACCAGATGAGGTCGTCGGCCGTCATCTTGCGGCCGTTGTGGAAATAGGCGTCGTCGCGGAGCTTGAAGGTGTAAACGAGACCTCCGCCGGAGACGACGGCTTCCTTGGCAAGCTCCGGGATCGGCTTGCCTTCCGCGGAATCCCAGATGTAGAGCGAGCGATGCAGGGCCTTGGCGTAGATCTCGTCCTGGGCGCGCTGGGTGGTGTGAATGTCCATGCTGGTGAAGCTCGAGCCGTAAGGCGCGGTCATGCGGATGGTTCCGCCCTTGCGCGGTGTCTGTGCCTCCGCTGGGGCGGCGAGCGCCAGTCCCAGGCCCGCGACGATCGCCAACATCCTGAACATCATGTGTCCCCCAACAACGCAGGTATTCCGATCACAGATTTGATCATTCGGAGCCCGTCGAACGCAAGCTTCGTTTTGATGGCGATCAGCCGGTTCCGGGCCTCGGCGCGACGCAAAACCGCGAGCTCGAGGTCGCGGCCAACGAGACTTGGGGGCTGCTGGTTGGCCCGGACGGCGGTCCGCTTCCGATGCGGCTGTATTGATGTGCGTCTGGCCCCTTGGGCTTTCGTAGAAGTGTGACCGTCATCCTGAGGCTCTCCATGGGGCGCAACGCGTCCCATGGAGAGCCTCGAAGGATGAACGGCCGCGATGCGGCCGGGCTGTCGCCCTTCGAGGCCTCCGCTTCGCTCCGGCACCTCCAGCGACAACGGCTTCGCCGTTGCGCGGGGGTGACGGTGAAACAGTTGCGCCGGTTGCCCGGTTTGTCATTGTGAGCGTGAAGGTGCGCTCCTCGCTCTGAGGCTCCGTCAGCCGACTAGCTCCGGCTGCCAGTCCCGCAGTTTCCTTGCAGCCCCGGTGACGTCGGCGATCGTCCGAAACGCCACCGCCTCCACCATCATCCCGCGCGCCAGCCGCACGGCGCGGGCTTCGCTGACGGCGCGCTTCCTGGGATCCTCGATCAGCTCGAAATCGATGTTGTGCGCGAGGCCGAAGATGCGGCGAATGGTCTTGGCGGCGGCGAAGCCGACGGTGTCGGTGAAGAGACGCTGCATATAGGCCTGCCGCTCGAGCTCCAGCCGCGCGGCGCCCTTCTCGCCCGCGAACAGCGAGACTGGATAGGCGTCGCCGCCGGCGTCCGACCGCCAGAGCTCGACGAATTTTCGCGCGAACTCGTTCCAGACTTTCTCGACTGTCTCCAGCACCCAGCTCTCAAATGCCTGCCGTTCGCCCGGCGCGCGCTCGTGACCGGCAGAGGCAAAAAAGGCCATCAGGAGATTGGCCAGCACCGCGCCGACGTCAAAACCCATCGGGCCATAGAAGGCGAATTCGGGGTCGATCACGCGAGTCTCGCTCTCCGTCACCATGATCGAACCGGTGTGGAGATCGCCATGCAGCAGTGCTTCCGGGCTTGCCATGAATTTCAGCTTCAGCCGGGAGATCGCGACATGCAGCTCCATGTCATCGCGCAAGGACGCGGCCAGGCCGTCGAGATACGGCGCGGTCCAGCGGTTCTGCCCGGCGATGCGATAGGGATCGGTGAAGATCAGATCCTCGGTGATCTTGCACAGCGCATGGTTGCCGGCGAACGCCGCGATGGCCTCCTTCTTCTCCGCGGCTGTGCGCGCGATGTCGGAGGTGAAGAACAGCGTCCGCGCCATGAACGTCGTGATCTCGTCGACGAAGCGCGGATAGCGCGTGCCCGCGACCAGCCCCTTGCGCATGATGATATGGGGCTCGAGCAGCTCCATCACTGTGAGCGCCAGCGTCTCGTTGTGGTGCAGCAGCGCCGGCACGAGGCCAGGCGCGAGCTGGGCTTGCCGGGTCAGCGCGAGATATTCGTAATGGGCCCGCGACAACGGCAGCGGCCAGCTCTCGCCGACGAGGCGGACGTAAGGCAGCGCCTGCTTCACGGCGATGCCGCCGCGGTCGCCCTTGACGATGAAGACGAGGTTGAGATTGCCGTCGCCGACCTCGGTGATCGCCCAGGCGGCCGGCGCGCCGCCGAGCAGTGCCGCGATGTCAGGCAGGCTCGCGAGATAGTCCCGCAAGGCTGCTTCCTGCAAAATCCGATAGTCCCCCGTCCGGCTCCCGGTCATGACGATGCCATCCCATGCTTGGTGGCCGGATCGTTACTCCCGCTCCAGGAAGCTCGAGCCGATCTCGGCCTTTCTTTTGATCGGATCGTAATCGCAATAGACGTTGTCCGCCACCAGCGTGTAGCTGGCGCTGACGGTGTATTTGTCAGGCTTGACCGAGTTCAGGCCGATGACCGAGGTGCTTTTTCCGCCGTTCCATTTGAACGGCGTCGAGCTCTTGGTCTGCTCGCAGGCCATCACGGCCTCATTGAAGACATAGCCCTCGATGAACGCCTTCAGCGTTCGCGCCTGCACGGCCATCCGCCACTCGAAATAGCCCATGGCGCCAAGACCGGCGACGATCAGCACCAGAAGCGCGACGACGATCCTCTGAAAAGTCATTTGCTCTCCCAACCAGACGCAACTGCAAAATCGCTAAAACGGCATTCCCATCAACTTCGACAGCCGCTCGATCGAGAGATAGCCGGCCTCATAGGCGGCCATCCCGAGGCCATAGATGATCGCCGAGATGATCGTGGTCCAGATCAGCTTGCGCTTCATGCCGGTCAGGACCGGTGCGCCGGGGTCGGTGCCGGGCGCGCCGACGCCGTCTTCGTGCTGGCTGCGCACGCCGAACGGCAGTGTCAGAAACAATGCGATCCACCAGATGACGAAGTAGATCGCGAGCGCGGTTGATATCTGAGCGGCCATGGGTGCGGCCCTACGCCTGCTCGATTTCGACCAGCGCGCCGGAAAAGTCCTTCGGGTGCAGGAACAGCACCGGCTTGCCGTGGGCGCCGATTTTCGGCACGCCGTCGCCAAGCACCCGCGCGCCCTCCTTCACCAGCGTGTCGCGCGAGGTGATGATGTCGACGACCTCGTAGCAGATATGGTGGATGCCGCCGTCGGCATTGCGGTCGAGAAACTTTGCGATCGGCGAGGTCTCGCCGAGCGGCTCGATGAACTCGATCTTGGTGTTGGGGAGCGTCGCGAACACAGTAGTGACGCCATGCTCGGGCAGCGGCACAGCGTCAGAAATCTCCGCCCCGAACGCCGCGCCGTAAATCTTGGCAGCCTTGACGGCGTCCTTGGTCGCGATCGCGACATGGTTGAGCCGGCCCAGCATGTTTCTCTCCCTTACACCGTCAGGACGTGTACCAGACAGGGGGGCTTTTTGCCCCAATGTTCGTTGATCACGGATCGGACGGCGCGTCGCACCGATTCCGCCAGCGCATCCGGATCCCGGCGCCGCGCCTTCGGCAGGCCCTCGATCGTGGACATCACGGCATCGAAAACGATGTCGTCGAGGGGTTCACCCGCCCGGTTCTTCTCGGGGATGCCGACCAGATCGACCTCGGGCTCGTCGACAAGCTCGCCCTGCGCGGTCATGGCGATGGCGACGAAGGCGCAGCCGGAGAACGCCATGCGGCGGCGCTCGACTACCGCACGGGACTTCGAATCCTCGAGAATGGTGCCGTCCTTGTAGAGCCGGCCCGACGGTATCTCGCCGATGATGCCGGGATCGCCGGGACCGAGCTTGACGAGGTCGCCGTTGCGAATGACCAGCACGCGCGGCACGCCGGCAGCGCGCGCGAGTTTGGCGTGCTCATTCAAGTGCAGGGCTTCGCCATGGACTGGGATCAGGAGCTGCGGCTTCACCCAGGAGATCATGTCGCGCAGCTCGTCGCGGCGCGGATGGCCGGAGACGTGGACCAGATGGGTGCGGTCGGTGATGACCTCGACGCCCTGGAGGATCAGATTGTTGATGATCGCGCCGACCGCCTTCTCGTTGCCCGGGATGGTACGCGAGGAGAAGATCACGCTGTCGCCGCGGTTCAGCGTGATCTCGGGATGGTCGTCATTGGCGATGCGTGCCAGCGCGGCGCGGGCCTCGCCCTGGCTGCCGGTGCAAAGCGCGAGCACCTTGTCCTGCGGCAGATGGCCGTAGACCTCCGGCGAGCGGAAGCTTTGCACGCCGTCGAGATAGCCGGTCTCGCGCGCCACCTGTGACACGCGCTCCATGGCGCGGCCGACCACGACGACCTCGCGGTCGGCGGCTTTCGCCGCGTCAGCGACAGCCTTGATGCGGGCGACGTTGGAAGCAAAGGTCGTGACCGCGACGCGGCCCTTGGCGGCCTTGACCAACTCAATGATGGTCTTGGCGACCTCGGCTTCCGAGGGCGAGCGGCCTTCGCGCACCGCGTTGGTGGAATCGCCGATCAGGGCGATCACGCCCTCCTCGCCCAATTCGCGCAACCGCTTCTCGTCGGTGGGGCGGCCGATATTGGGGGTCGGGTCAATCTTCCAGTCGCCGGTGTGCAGCACCGTGCCGACCTCGGTGTGAATCGCGAGCGCATGGGATTCCGGAATCGAATGCGCGACCGGAATGAACTCGACGTTGAACGGGCCGACATCGATACGTCCGCCGGACGGGACGACTGTGACCGGGATCTTCGGCGCGTTGCGCTCGGCGGCGCATTTGGCCTCGAACAGCGCCGCGCTGAATTGCGTGGCGTAGATCGGGCATTTCAGCCGGGGCCAGAGATCGATGATGGCGCCAAAATGGTCCTCATGGGCGTGGGTCAGCACCAGGCCCATCAAGTTCTTGCGCTCCTTCTCCAGGAAGCTGATGTCGGGCATGATCAGATCGATGCCGGGCAGGTGCTCCTCGTCGCCGAAGGAGACGCCGAGATCGACCGCCAGCCAGGCGCGCTGCTGGCGGTTGCCAAGGCCGTAAATCGACAAATTCATGCCGATCTCGCCGACACCGCCGAGCGGCGCAAATACCAGTTCGTCGGGTTTCGCCATCATGCAGCTCCCACCGAACGGACCGGGCCGAAGAACACCTCGCCCGCGGCGACTGGCACGCGCCGTCCCTCCGCGGTGCGGACGATCAGGCAGCCGGTGTCGTCGATCGTGTCAAAAATGCCTTCCAGCGTCGTCGTTCCCGTGTGGATCGCGATCGGCTCGCCAAGCCGGGCGGCGCGCTTCAGCCAGAGTTTTCGGATCTCGGCAAAGCCGCGGCCATTGTCCCAGATGCCGCGAAACTCGGCCCAGGTGTCCGTCAGGACGGAGAACAGTTCTTCCGCACTGATCTGGACGCCGAGCGCTGCCAGCGACACCGCCGGTGTCGGCGTGCCCTCGGGCGCGGCCACGATGTTGGTGCCGATGCCGACGACGATGGCAAGGCGATCGCCGACGGCCTCGGCCTCCAGGCCAATGCCGACCAGCTTCTTGCCGTTGGCAAGGACGTCGTTCGGCCATTTCAGGGTGTATCGCGGCCTGTCGGGCCCGAGCCGCAGCGCGGCCTCAATGCTGACCTTCTCAAGGGCGGCTTCTTCCGCCAGCCCCGCGGCAAACCCGATCGTGGCGGCCAACGCGGGTGGGATGTCCAGGACTTCGAGGACACTGGCGGCGAGATTGCCTTTCGGCGCGATCCAGGGCCGCTGGCGGCGGCCTCGGCCGGCGGTCTGCTCCGCCGTCACGAACCAGATCGGGCCGCGCTCGCCGGAGCGCGCACTTTCGATCGCATCCGTATTGGTCGAGCCGGTCCGCTCAGAAGCTGCGAGCTTGTAGCCCGCCGACAATGCACGAGGACCGAGCGCGAACCCCATCCTAGAACAGCGACTTGGCGGCGACGGAGGCGACACTCACCACCGGACCCGCGAACAGCGCAAACAGGATGTTGAACAGGCCGAAGACGGCCATCACCGTTTTGACCTCGACGCGCAACGGATCGACCTGGCCGGCCGGCTCGTCGAAATACATCGTCTTGACGATGGTGAGGTAATAATAGGCGCCCACAACGCTGGAGAGCACGCCGATCACGGCGAGCGTGAACAAATTCGCCTTGATGGCGGCGACGAAGACGTACCATTTGGCGAAGAAGCCGGCGAGCGGCGGAATGCCGGCGAGCGAGAACAGCAGCATCGCGAACATGAAAGCCAGCAGCGGATTGGTGCGCGACAGACCGGCGAAATCCCTGATCTGCTCGACAGCCTGGCCGTTGCGCCTCATCGAGAGGATGATCGAGAACGAGCCGAGCGTCATCGCGACATAGATCACGATATACATCAGCACGCCCTGCGCGCCTTCGACCGTGCCGGACGCGAGACCGACCAGCGCGAAGCCCATATGGCCGATCGAGGAATAGGCCATCAGGCGCTTGATGTTACTCTGGCCGATCGCGGCGAACGAACCCAGCACCATCGAGGCGATCGCGACGAACACCAGGATCTGCTGCCACTGCGAGACGATGCCGGGGAATGCGGTCAGCGTGACGCGGGTGAACACCGCAAGTGCTGCGACCTTGGGCGCGGAGGCGAAGAAAGCGGTGACCGGGGTCGGCGCACCTTCGTACACGTCCGGCGTCCACATGTGGAACGGCACGGCCGAGACCTTGAAGCAGAGGCCGGCGAGCAGGAACACCAGGCCGAACACGAGGCCGACATTGGCGGCGGTCGCAGCCGAGGCGATGCCGCTGAAGTTGACGGTGCCGGTGAAGCCGTAGACCAGCGAGGAGCCATAAAGCAGCATGCCCGAGGACAGTGCGCCGAGCACAAAGTACTTCAGGCCGGCTTCGGTCGACTTGGCGTTGTCGCGGTTCGAGGCCGCCACGACATAGAGCGCGAGCGACATCAATTCGAGGCCGAGATAGAGCGTGATCAAATCGCCGGCCGAGATCAGCACCATCATGCCGAGCGTCGAGAGCAGCACCAGGATCGCGTATTCGAAGATGCGGCGCGACGGATCCGACAGGAACTCGGTCGACAGGACCAGCGTCACCGCCGAGCCGATCAGGGCCAGGATCTTCATGAAGCGGGCGAAGTCGTCGACGATGAAGCTGCCGCCGAAGGTCACCTGCTTGCCTGCCGGCAGCATGTATTCGAGCACGCCGACCACGATCAGCAGCAGCACCGCGAGCGTGGTGACCGTGCTAGTCGTCCCCTGCCCGCGATAGGCGCCGAGCATCAGAAGCGCCATGGCGCCGAGCGCGAGCACGAGCTCGGGCAGCACCGGCGCCAGTTGATATCCTGCAGTCGTAAAGCTCATGGCGATATCCTGACCTGCCCGGTCACTGGAGCAGTGCGGCGGCCTTCACGGCCGTCACAGCGGTGTTGTAATTGTTGACGAGTTGCTGGACCGAGGCGGCCGACATGTCGAGCACCGGCTTCGGATAGACGCCGAACAGGATCGTCAGCGCGATCAGCGGAAACAGCGTCACGCACTCACGCAGCGTGAGATCCTTCATGCTCGCCAACGACGGCTTGACCAGCGCCCCGAACACGACCTTGCGGTAGAGCCACAGCGCATAGCATGCCGACAAAATCACGCCGAAGGTGGCGAAGAACGCGGTCGGGACCGAGACCTTGAAGGTGCCGAGCAGCGTCATGAACTCGCCGACGAAGCCACTCGTGCCCGGCAGACCGACATTGGCCATGGTGAAGACCATGAAGGTCAGCGCGTAGAGCGGCATCCGGTTGACGAGGCCGCCATAGGCCGCGATCTCGCGGGTGTGCATGCGGTCGTAGACGACGCCGACACAGAGGAACAGCGCGCCGGAGACGATGCCGTGCGAGATCATCTGGAACACGCCGCCGGCGACACCCTGCATGGTGCCGGCGAAGATGCCCATGGTGACGAAGCCCATATGCGCCACCGAGGAGTACGCGATCAGCTTCTTCATGTCCTCCTGCATCAAGGCCACCAGCGAGGTGTAGATGATGGCGATCGCGGACATGGTGAAGACCAGCGGCGCGAAGTCATGCGAGGCCAGCGGGAACATCGGCAGCGAGAAGCGCAGGAAGCCGTAGCCGCCCATCTTCAGGAGGATCGCGGCGAGCACCACGGAGCCGGCGGTCGGCGCCTCGACGTGCGCGTCGGGAAGCCAGGTGTGCACCGGCCACATCGGCATCTTCACCGCAAACGAGGCGAAGAAGGCGAGCCACGCCCAGGTCTGCAACGACCGCGGCACGGCGGTGTGCATCAGGGTCGGGATGTCGGTGGTGCCGCCGTTCCAGTACAGCGCCATGATGGCGAGCAGCATCAGCACCGAGCCGAGCAGCGTGTAGAGGAAGAACTTGAACGACGCGTAGACCCGGCGCGGACCACCCCAGACGCCGATGATCAGGAACATCGGGATCAGGCCGCCCTCGAAGAACAGATAGAACAGCACGAGATCGAGCGCCGAGAAGGTGCCGATCATCAGCGTTTCCAGGATCAGGAACGCCATCATGTATTCGCGGACGCGGTTGGTGATCGCCTTCCAACTGGCGATGATGCAGAACGGCATGATCGCGGTGGTGAGGATCACCAGCGGCAGCGAAATGCCGTCGACGCCCATGTGGTAGGTGATGCCGGTCGCAAGCCAGTTCGCCTTCTCGACGAACTGGAAGTCGGGATTCGACGGATCGAAGCGCATGACCAGGAGCACCGACACCGCGAAGGTGATCAGCGTGGTCCAGAGTGCGATCCAGCGCGAGTTGCTCTTGGCCGCCTCGTCATCGCCGCGACTGAGATAGACGATCAGCGCGCCGACCAGCGGCAGGAACGTCGTGACCGATAGGATGGGCCAGGTAGTCATTTACTGGCCTCCAAAGCCGAACATGAACCAGGTGATCAGGCCGGCGGCGCCGATCAGCATGGCGAATGCGTAGTGATAGAGATAGCCGGTCTGGATCTTCACGACGTTGCGGGTGATGTCCAGCACACGGGCAGAGATACCGTCGGGACCGAGGCCGTCGATGATGAAGCCGTCGCCCTTCTTCCAGAGCTGGTAACCGATCCACTTCGCCGGACGGACGAAGATGAGGTCGTAGAGCTCGTCGAAGTACCATTTGTTGAGCAGGAACTTGTACAGCATCGGCTGCGTGTTCGCGAGCTCAACGGGCAGGTACGGCTTGCGGATGTAGAAGGTGTAGGACACCAGGAAGCCACCGACCATCATCACGAAGGGCAGCCAGCCCAACAGATGCGGCATGTGCTCCATATCCTCGAGAATATGCGGGTTCATCTTCACGGACTCGCGGAAGAACTCTTCCACACCGTGAGGACCGGTGAACAGCTCCTTGAACGGGAAGCCGGCAAGGACCGAGCCAACCGCCAGCACGCCGATCGGGATCAGCATCCAGATCGGGCTCTCATGCGCGGCCTCGTAGTGCTCCTGATCGTGCGGCTCGCCGAAGAAGGTCTTGAACACCAGACGCCAGGAATAGAACGAGGTCAGGCCGGCGGCCACGATCGTCATCAGATAGGCGTAGGTCGAGAACGGATTGTGCGAGGCATAGGCCGCCTCGATGATCGCGTCCTTGGAGAAGTAGCCGGCGAACAGCGGGAAGCCGGTCAGCGCCAGCGTGCCGACGGTCATCACCGCGAACGTGTAAGGAATCTTCTTCCAGAGGCCACCCATGTTGCGGATGTCCTGCTCGTGGTGCATCGCGTAGATCACCGAGCCGGAACCCAGGAACAGCAGCGCCTTGAAGAAGGCGTGCGTGAACAGATGGAACATGCCGACCGAATAGGCCCCTGCTCCCATCGCCACGAACATGTAGCCGAGCTGCGAACAGGTCGAATAGGCGACGATGCGCTTGATGTCGTTCTGGACGAGACCGATGGTCGCCGCGAAGAACGCCGTGGTCGCACCGAAGAACATCACGACGGCCTGGGCATTCGGGGCGAGCTCGAACAGCGGCGACAGCCGCGCCACCATGAACACGCCGGCGGTCACCATGGTCGCGGCATGGATCAGCGCCGACACCGGCGTCGGGCCTTCCATCGCGTCCGGCAACCAGGTGTGCAGCAGGAACTGCGCCGATTTGCCCATCGCGCCCATGAACAGCAGCAGGCAGGTCAGGGTCAGCGCATCGGCATGCCAGCCGAGGAAGTCGATGGTCTTGCCGGTCAGGCCGGGCGCCGCATGGAAGATGGTCTCGAAATCGGTCGAGCTGGTCAGGTAGAAGATCGAGAAAATGCCGAGCGCGAAGCCGAAATCGCCAACGCGGTTGACCACGAAGGCCTTGATGGCGGCGGCGTTCGCCGACGGCTTCTGGTACCAGAAGCCGATCAGCAGGTAGCTCGCCAGACCCACGCCTTCCCAGCCGAAGAACATCTGCACGAGATTGTCAGCCGTCACCAGCATCAGCATGGCGAAGGTGAACAGCGAGAGATAGCCGAAGAAGCGCGGCCGGTTCGGGTCCTCGTCCATGTAGCCGATGGAATAGAGGTGCACGAGCGAGGACACGGTCGTCACCACCACCAGCATCACGGCGGTGAGCGTGTCGACGCGCAGCGTCCACCAGACTTCGAGCTCGCCGGAGAAGATCCAGGGCAGGAGCTGGATCCGGGCATCGTGGCCATTGAAGCCGACATCGACCAGCGTCATCCAGGACAGCGCCGCCGAGACGAACAGGAACGCCGTGGTGATCAGCTCGGCGCCGCGCGAGCCGGCGGCCGCCGGCTCGACCGGACCGTGGCCGTGGTCGTCGTGGGCATGATCGTCATGTCCATGAGAGTCATAGGCGGCCGCCGCATGGGCGTCGCCGTGACCGTGATCATCGTGATGCTCGACCTCGTCACCTGAGGGGTTGCGGGCATGTGCGCCGGCCAGGGCGATGAGCCCGGCCAGAATGGCGCCCAGCAGAGGCAGGAAAACAATCGCCTGAACCATGACTGCGCTCAGCCCTTCATCAGATTGACGTCCTCAACCGCGATCGAGCCGCGGTTGCGGAAATAGACCACCAGGATGGCAAGACCGATCGCGGCTTCGGCGGCCGCAACGGTCAAGACCAGCAGCGCGAAGACCTGGCCGACGATGTCGCCGAGGAAGGTCGAGAATGCCACCAAATTGATGTTGACCGAGAGCAGGATCAGCTCGATCGACATCAGGATGACGATGATGTTCTTGCGGTTCAGGAAGATGCCGAGGATCCCGAGCGTGAACAGGATCGCGCCGACTGCCAGGTAATGTCCGAGCCCGATCGTCATTTCACCCACTCCGCCGCGTCGCTGTCCTGGAGGCCCTGCCCCGACGCCACCTTGCGCATCGCCATCGCCATCTCGGGCGTGCGGGCGTTCTGAACGTTGATGTCCTGCCGCTTCACGCTCGCCTTGTGACGCAGCGTCAGCACGATGGCGCCGATCATGGCGACCAGCAGCACCATGCCCGAGAGCTGGAAGTAGTGGACATACTTCGTATAGAGCACGAGGCCGAGCGCCTCGGTGTTCGACACGTTGGTCGGGATCGGCGCCGTGATGGTCTTGCTCACGGTCGGGTTGATGACCCAGGCACCGACGGTCAGCAGCAACTCGAACAGGAAGATGCCGCCGATCACGACGCCCACCGGCAGGTACTGGATGAAGCCTTCGCGCAGCTCGAGGAAGTCGACATCGAGCATCATGATGACGAACAGGAACAGCACTGCGACCGCGCCGACATAGACGACGATCAGGATCATCGCGAGGAATTCGGCGCCCAGCAGCACGAACAGGCCGGAGGCGTTGACGAAGGCCAGGATCAGGTACAGGACGGAGTGGACGGGATTGCGCGAGACAATCACCATCACCGCCGAGGCGACGCAGACGCCGGCGAAGAGATAGAAGAACAGCGCGGGAAGGATCATGCTCTCATCTCACCGGTAAGGCGCGTCGAGCTCGATCGCCTTCGCGATCTCGCGTTCCCAGCGGTCGCCATTGGCGAGCAGCTTGGCCTTGTCATAGAACAGTTCCTCGCGGGTCTCGGTCGCGAACTCGAAGTTCGGACCTTCGACGATGGCATCGACCGGACAGGCCTCCTGGCAGAGGCCGCAATAGATGCACTTCACCATGTCGATGTCGTAGCGCACCGTGCGGCGGGTGCCGTCATTGCGGCGCGGGCCGGCTTCGATGGTGATGGCCTGCGCCGGGCAGATCGCTTCGCACAGCTTGCAGGCGATGCAGCGCTCTTCACCGTTCGGGTAGCGGCGCAGTGCATGCTCGCCGCGGAAGCGCGGTGAGATCGGGCCCTTCTCGAAGGGATAGTTCAGCGTCGGCTTCGGCTGGAAGAAATAGCGCATGGCGAGGAAGAACGCCGAGACGAATTCCGACAGCAGGAGCGAGCGTGCAGTGGCGTTGATGTTGATACCCATGACGGCCCTCACTTCGGCGCGATGCCGGCGAACTGCAGCACACCGGCCACCACGACCACCATCGCCAGCGACAGCGGCAGGAACACCTTCCAGCCGAGGCGCATCAGTTGGTCGTAGCGGTAGCGTGGCACGATCGCCTTTGCCATCGCGAACAGGAAGAACATGAAGAACACTTTGAGCGAGAACCAGATGATCCCCGGCACCCAGTTGAAGGGCGGCAGATCCACCGGCGGCAGCCAGCCTCCGAGGAACAGGATGGTCGCCATCGCGCACATCGTGACGATCGCGACATACTCGCCGAGCATGAACAGCAGATACGGCGTCGAGCCGTATTCGACCATGAAGCCGGCGACGAGCTCGGATTCAGCTTCGACGAGGTCGAAGGGCGGACGGTTGGTTTCCGCCAGCGCCGAGACGTAGAAGATCACGAACATCGGGAACAGCGGCCATACATACCAGTTCAGGATGGTGAGCTGCGGCAGCCCGATCAGGCTGGCGAGACCGCGGACATGCTGGGCTTCGACCACCGCCGAGAGGTTCAGCGTGCCGGCGCAGAGCAGCACCGTGATGATGACGAAGCCGATCGAGACCTCGTAGGACACCATCTGCGCCGCCGAGCGCAGCGCCGCCAGGAACGGGTATTTCGAGTTCGACGACCAGCCGGCCATGATGATGCCGTAGATCGACAGCGACGAGATCGCGAAGATGAAGAGAACGCCGACATTGATGTCGGAGATCACCCAGCCGAGATTGGTCGGGATCACCGCCCAGGCCGCGAGCGCGAGCACGCACGAGACCAGGGGAGCAAGGAGGAAGACGCCCTTGTTGGCGCCGGCCGGAATGATCGGCTCCTTCAGCACGAACTTCAGCAGGTCGGCGAAGGACTGGAACAGGCCCCAGGGACCGACCACGTTCGGACCGCGCCGGATCTGCACCGCCGCCCAGATCTTGCGGTCGGCGAGCAGGATATAGGCGATCGCGACCAGCAGGACGACGAGCACCAGCACGCTCTCCGCGATCATGACGATCAGCGGCCAGAGGAAGCCCGTCCAGAATGCGCTTGCGAAAAATTCCATCGGCTCACTCCGCTGCGGTCAGCATCTGCCCGGAGGCAAGCCGCGAGCATTCCGCCATCACGGCGGACGCACGCGCGATTGGGTTGGTCAGATAGAAGTCCTCGACGAGAGCCTTGAACGGCGCCTTCTCGGGCGAGCCGCCCTTCCCCGCCAGCTTCTTGATCTGATCGGCTGCGCCCGCTTCGATCTGGTCGAGACGGATCAGATGCGGCACGGCCTTGAAGATCGTCTGGCGCAGCGCCGATAAGGAGTCATAGCCGAGCTTCTTGCCGAGCGCTTCCGAGAGCGCGCGGACGATCGCCCAGTCCTCGCGGGCTTCGCCCGGCGGGAACGCGGCGCGGCCGGTCATCTGCACGCGGCCTTCGGTGTTGACGTAGATCGCGGACTTCTCGGTGTAGGCGGCCGCCGGCAGGATCACGTCGGCCCGATGCGCGCCGCGGTCGCCGTGGGTGCCGATGTAGACCACGAAGGTGCCGTCCGGCGCCTTGATCTCGTCGGCGCCGAGCAGGAACAGCAGGTCGAGCGTGCCGAACGTCGTCATCTGCGCGGCGTTCAGCCCGCCCTGGCCGGCGACAAAGCCGATATCGAGCGCACCGACGCGCGAGGCGGTCTCGTGCAGCACGCCGAAGCCGCTCCAGCCGTCCTTGACCGCGCCGACGTCGAGCGCGAGCTTGGCGCTAGCGGCCAGAATGGCGGCGCCGTCGTGACGCGAGGCAGCGCCCGCGCCAACCAGGATGATCGGGTTTTTAGCGTTCTTCAGCGCGTCCATGAAGGAGAGCTTGCCGGCCGCGAGCTCGCCGAGCGTCTCGGTGCCCGCGCCGAGATGGTCATAGTCGTAGGTGAGATCGGCCTTGGCGCCGATCACGCCGACCTTCAGGCCGCCGGCGCGCCAGCGCTTGCGGATGCGGGCGTTGAACACGGCCGCTTCCTTACGCGGATTGGCGCCGACGATGAGCAGCGCATCGGCCTGCTCGACGCCTGCGAGCGTCGGGTTGAAGATGTAGGAGCCGCGGCCGAGTGCGGGATCGAAGGCGTCGCCGCCCTGCACCGCCAGATTGGCCGAGCCGAATTTTGCCAGCAGATCCTTCACCGCGAACATCTCTTCGACGCCGGAGAGGTCGCCCGCGATCGCGCCGATGCGCTTGCCGTCGGTGCGCGCCGCCTTGGCAGCGATCGCGGCAAAGGCCTCGGGCCAGCTCGCCGCGCGCAGCTTGCCGGCTTCGCGGATATAGGGCCGGTCGAGGCGCTGGGTGCGCAGGCCGTCGACGACATGGCGGGTCTTGTCGGAGATCCACTCCTCGTTCACGGCCTCGTTGATGCGCGGCAGCACGCGCATCACCTCACGGCCGCGGGTGTCGACGCGGATCGCAGAACCGACGCCGTCCATGACGTCGATCGACTGGGTCTTGCCGAGCTCCCACGGGCGCGCCGCGAAGGCATAAGGCTTCGAGGTCAGCGCGCCGACCGGGCAGATGTCGACGAGGTTGCCCTGCAATTCCGACGTCAGCGCGTGCTCAAGATAGGTCGTGATCTCCATGTCCTCGCCGCGCCCGGTGGCGCCCATCTCGGGGGCGCCGGCGACTTCCGCCGAGAAGCGGACGCAGCGCGTGCACTGGATGCAGCGGTTCATCGAGGTCTTGACCAGCGCGCCGAGGTACTTGTCCTCGACCGCGCGCTTGTTCTCGGCGAAGCGGCTGGTGTCGACACCATAGCCCATCGCCTGGTCTTGCAGGTCGCACTCGCCGCCCTGGTCGCAGATCGGGCAGTCCAGCGGATGGTTGATCAGAAGGAATTCCATCACGCCTTCGCGTGCCTTCTTCACCATCGGCGAACGGGTGGAGATTTCCGGCGGCTCGCCCTTGGGACCCGGACGGCAATCGCGCACGCCCCAGGCGCAGCTTGCGACCGGCTTCGGGCCACCCTTCACCTCGACGAGGCACATCCGGCAATTGCCGGCGATCGACAGGCGCTCGTGATAGCAGAAGCGCGGAATCTCGGCGCCGGCCGCTTCGCACGCCTGGAGCAGCGTGTACTCGGCGGGGACATCGATCTCTTTGCCGTCGATGATGAGCTTGGTCATGCTTCCTACTCCGCCGCGACCATGTTCACGGGATCGCGGACACCGGCATCGTCGATGTCGGCCTTGTGCGAATACTCATCGATGCGCGCTTCGATCTCATGACGGAAATGCGCGATCAGGCCCTGGATCGGCCAGGCGGCTGCGTCGCCGAGCGCGCAGATGGTGTGGCCTTCGACCTGTTTTGTCACCTCTAACAGCATGTCGATTTCGCGCTTGTGGGCGCGGCCGTCGGCCATGCGGGTGAGCACGCGCCACATCCAGCCGGTGCCCTCGCGGCACGGCGTGCACTGGCCGCAGCTCTCATGCTTGTAGAAATAGGAGATGCGGGCGATGGAGCGGATCAAATCGGTCGATTTGTCCATCACGATCACGGCCGCAGTGCCGAGGCCCGAGCGCAGCTTGCTCAGACTGTCGAAATCCATCGGCGTGTCGATGATCTGCTCGGCCGGCACCATGCGCACCGAGGAGCCGCCGGGGATCACGGCCTTGAGGTTGTCCCAGCCGCCGCGAATGCCGCCGCAATGCTTCTCGATCAGCTCACGGAACGGAATGCCCATGGCTTCTTCGACGTTGCAGGGCCGCTCGACATGGCCGGAGATGCAGAACAGTTTGGTGCCGACATTGTTCGGACGGCCGATGCCGGCGAACCAGGCGGCGCCACGGCGCAGGATGTCCGGCGCAACCGCGATCGACTCGACGTTGTTGACGGTGGTCGGGCAGCCGAACAGGCCGACATTCGCCGGGAACGGCGGCTTCAGGCGCGGCTGGCCCTTCTTGCCTTCGAGGCTTTCGAGCAGCGCGGTCTCTTCACCGCAGATATAGGCGCCGGCGCCGTGCGCGACGTAGATGTCGAACGGCCAGCCGTTGATATTGTCCTTGCCGACCAGCTTGGCCTCATAGGCCTGGTCGATCGCGGCCTGGAGATGCTCGCGCTCGCGAATGAACTCGCCGCGGACGTAGATGTAGCAGGCATGCGCGTTCATCGCGCAGCTCGCGATCAGGCAGCCCTCGACCAGGAGATGCGGATCGTGCCGCATGATCTCGCGATCCTTGCAGGTGCCGGGCTCGGATTCGTCGGCGTTGACGACGAGATAGCTGGGACGACCGTCGGTGGACTCCTTCGGCATGAAGGACCACTTCAAACCGGTCGGGAAGCCGGCGCCGCCGCGGCCGCGCAGGCCCGACGCCTTCATCTCGTTGATGATCCAGTCGCGGCCCTTGTCGATGATGTTCTTGGTACCATCCCAGGCGCCACGGCGCCGCGCGCCCTCGAGCCCCCAATCGTGGAGGCCGTAGAGGTTCTTGAAGATGCGGTCCTTGTCCTCGAGCATGTCAGTGCTTTCCGATCAGCGATTGGCTTGCTTGTAGGCAAGCCCGGCGGCGCAGACGGCGAAGGTCAGCGCCCAGAGCAGACTGGTTTCCTGCGTCGCGTTCATCACGAAGCGCTGCAGCAGGAACATGAAGACGGCCGCGCCTGCGGCATGCATGGCGACGAAGCCCCATTTGTTCACGGCTTCGCTCCCTTCGATTGCTCGATACGGAAGACCCATCAGGAGGTCTCCTTCAGCGTGGTCGGCCCGCCCGCCGGCGCCGAGAACTGGCGGCCGTTCTGCGGACCGGGCTTCGGCGGATTGCCGGAAGCAAAGCCGTCGAGCACCTTGCCGAACGTTTCCTTGGTCAGGTCTTCATAGGTGTCCTTGCCGATCAGCACCATTGGCGCGTTCACGCAGGCGCCGAGGCACTCCACCTCTTCCCAGCTGAAATTGCCGTCCTTGGAGAGATGGAAGGGATCGTGATGGATCCGGCTCTCGCAGACGTGGATGAGATCTTCGGCGCCACGCAGGCGGCACGGCGTAGTGCCGCAGACCTGGACGTGGGCCTTCTTGCCGACGGGAGCGAGCTGAAACATCGTGTAGAAGGTCGCGACTTCGAGCACGCGGATATAGGGCATGTCGAGCAGGTCGGCGACGGCGCGGATCGCGGCCTCCGAGACCCAGCCGTCGTGCTGCTCCTGGACGCGCCAGAGGATGGCGATGACGGCAGACGCTTGCCGGCCGGCCGGATATTTCGCGATCTGCTGCTTGGCGAACGCAAGGTTCTCGTCCGTGAACGCGAAGCTCGCGGGCTGGACTTCCTTCGGTGCTAATCGGCGAACGGACATCTCTTATTCTCTCACTGCACGCGGCGCGCGGTTTTCGCATTCAGGGCATTGATCCTGTCCTGCCAGAATGCGCTTGCGGTGCCGAAAACATTGTAGCCGACGTGGGTCGAGACCTTGATGCGATCGAGGATCGACAGCTCGGTCACGGTCTCCAGCCGGTTGGTGCGCGGATCGAGCACGATCAGCTTCATCGGGGTCTGTTCGAGGATGTAGCGCGACACCGCGTGGGTGCGATCGCTGCCGTGCTCCTCGCACATGATGACGCTGTCGGTCTGAAGCAGCCGGGCGCCGCCCTTGATCGCCTCGATCTCGACGCCCTCGACGTCGAGCTTGATCAGATATTTGCCGTTGGCCGCGACCTTGCCGTCGTCGATGAGGTTGTCCAGCGCCAGAACGGGCACGTCCTCGCCGCCGTCCGACGGAACGCCGGCGATGCTGAAGGCCTCGTGCTTGGTGCCTGACAGCCGCGCGGTGCCGCGTGCCGCGCCGATCGCGCATTTTATGGTCTCGAAGCGGTTGCCATTGACGCGGGCGTTGTTGGCAAGCTTCGGATAGTTCTGGCCCGACGGCTCGATCGCGATCGACTTGTGGACGCCGAACGGCTTGCTCGACACCAGCACCGACCAATAGCCGTAATTGGCGCCGCAATCGAGCAGCGTGTAATCGACGTCGATGGAGTCCGAGAACAACAGCTCCAGCTCGTCCTCGTAATTGTAGGCGCGGTCGAGCAGCTTGCTCCAATACCCGTCGCCATAAGGGAATTCGAACACCGCATCGGGATTGAGCCGGATCGCGATGTCGCGCTCGGGCAGCGTCTTCGCCAGCAAATTGGCGCAGGCGATGTAACCCATATGCGAGAAGTGCGACGAGATCTTCGCTCCCGTCACCAGCGCCAAGGCAGCCGTCCGCTCCCACAGGTTGGCTCCTTCAAGGGCCCCCGAGGCACGGTCAAACTGGATTGGCGGCTGCGCCATCACCGATCGACCTCTCCGAACACGATGTCGAGCGAACCGAGAATGGCCGAGACGTCGGCGAGCAGATGGCCGCGGCAGATGTGGTCCATCGCCTGCAGATGGGCAAAGCCCGGCGCGCGGATCTTGCACTTGTAGGGCTTGTTGGTGCCGTCGGAGATCAGAAAGACGCCGAACTCGCCCTTTGGCGCCTCGACCGCGGTGTAGACTTCGCCGGCCGGCACATGAACGCCTTCAGTATAGAGCTTGAAATGGTGGATCAGCGCTTCCATCGAGCGCTTCATCTCGCCACGGCGCGGCGGCGCGACCTTGTTGTCTTCGACGACGACGGGGCCCTTCCCCTCCGGCGCATTCAGCTTCTGGATGCACTGCCTCATGATGCGTACGGACTGGCGCATCTCTTCCATGCGGATCAGATAGCGGTCGTAGCAGTCGCCGTTCTTGCCGATCGGAATGTCGAAATCCATCTCGGCATAGCACTCATAGGGCTGCGACTTGCGCAGATCCCAGGCTGCGCCCGAGCCGCGCACCATCACGCCCGAAAAGCCCCACTCCCAGGCTTCCTTCAGCGACACCACGCCGATGTCGACGTTGCGCTGCTTGAAAATGCGATTGGCGGTGAGCAGGCGATCGAGATCCTCGACCACTTTCAGGAACGGATCGCACCAGGCCTCGATGTCGTCGACCAGCTTCTGCGGCAGATCCTGATGCACGCCGCCGACGCGGAAGAAGGCTGCGTGCATACGGCTGCCCGAGGCGCGCTCGTAGAACACCATCAGCTTCTCGCGCTCTTCGAAACCCCACAGCGGCGGGGTCAGCGCGCCGACGTCCATCGCCTGCGTGGTGACGTTGAGAAGATGCGACAGGATGCGGCCGATCTCGCAATAGAGCACGCGGATCAGCTGGCCGCGGCGGGGCACCTCGATGCCGAGCAGCTTTTCGGCCGCGAGGCAAAAGGCGTGCTCCTGGTTCATCGGCGCGACGTAGTCGAGCCGGTCGAAATAAGGGATCGCCTGCAGATAGGTCTTCTGCTCGATCAGCTTCTCGGTGCCGCGGTGAAGCAGGCCGATATGCGGGTCGACGCGGGCGACGACTTCGCCGTCGAGCTCCAGCACCAGACGCAGCACGCCGTGCGCGGCCGGATGCTGCGGCCCGAAGTTGATGGTGAAATTGCGAAGCTGTTCGGGTTGCTCGTTCATGATCAGGCCTTCGGTCCCGCTTTTTCATCGCCAGGAAGGACCGGATAATCGGCGCCTTCCCACGGAGACAAAAAGTCGAACTTGCGGAATTCCTGGTTGAGCCGGACCGGCTCGTACACCACGCGCTTTTCCTGGTCGTCGTAGCGGACTTCGAGGAAGCCGGTGGTCGGGAAATCCTTGCGCAGCGGATGGCCCTCGAAACCGTAATCGGTGAGCAGCCGGCGCATGTCGGGATGGCCGACGAAGAACACGCCGTAGAGGTCGTAGGCCTCGCGCTCGAACCAGTCGGCGCCGGGGAACACCTCGATCAGCGACGGAACCTGCGTGGTCTCGTCGGCTTGGGCCTTGAGGCGGATGCGGGTGTTCAGGGCCGGTGACAGGAAGTGATAGATGACGTCGAAACGCTTTTCGCGCGCGGGATAGTCGGCCGCCGTAATGTCGGTGAAGTTGATGAAACGGCAGTTCGGATCGTCGCGGAGGTACTTGACCACCTCGACGATCTTGCTCGCCTCGACATCAACCGTGAGCTGGTTGAAGGCCACCGAATGACCGATGGCGGCGCCCGGAAGCGCGCTCACGATCGTCTGCCCCAGGGCGTCGAGCTTGGCGTCGTCCATGACGTAAAACCTTAGCGTTCGATGGTGCCGGTGCGGCGGATCTTCTTCTGCAGCAGCAGCACGCCGTAGAGCAGCGCTTCCGCCGTGGGCGGGCAGCCCGGCACGTAGATGTCAATCGGCACGATGCGGTCGCAGCCGCGCACGACCGAATAGGAATAGTGATAATAGCCGCCGCCATTGGCGCAGGAGCCCATCGAGATGACGTAGCGCGGCTCGGGCATCTGGTCGTAGACCTTGCGCAAAGCCGGCGCCATCTTGTTGGTCAGGGTGCCCGCGACGATCATCACGTCGGACTGGCGCGGCGAGGCACGCGGCGCGAAGCCGAAGCGCTCGACGTCGTAGCGCGGCATCGACACCTGCATCATCTCGACCGCGCAGCAGGCAAGACCGAAGGTCATCCACATCAGCGAGCCGGTGCGGGCCCAGGTGATGAGATCGTCGGTCGCAGCCACGAAGAAGCCCTTGTCGGACAGCTCGTGATTGACCTCGAGGAAGTACGGATCATTGGCCCCGATCGGCCTTCCGGTCGACGGATCCAGAATGCCCTTGGGGGCCGGCGCGATCACCGGGCCAGCGGACGGCACAGGGTTCAATCCCATTCGAGTGCGCCTTTCTTCCATTCATAGGCGAAGCCCACCGTCAGCACGGCGAGGAACACCAGCATGGACCAGAAGCCGGTCGCGCCAAGCTTGCCGAACGCCACTGCCCACGGAAACAGGAACGCCACTTCGAGGTCGAAGATGATGAAGAGGATGGCGACCAGATAGAAGCGGACGTCGAACTTCATGCGGGCGTCGTCGAAGGCGTTGAAGCCGCACTCATACGCCGAGAGCTTTTCCGGGTCCGGCTGCTGGAACGCAACGATGAAGGGGGCGATCAGCAGCACCAGGCCGATGAGGGCAGCGACCCCTATGAAGACGACGAGTGGAAGATAGTTCTGTAGAATGCCGCTCATTGACGAGCCTCTTTTCCCGCAGCCTCGGGACAGCCACGGATTCGTCCAGTTTGGAATTGTTCTGAGCCTTAGCGCAGTGCACCAATGGGCGCAAGACACGCTCTTTTCAGGCCCTTTGCCGCTCCCAGATCGGTCGAAATCCCGGAATCACCCCGCGGCTGGTATGGAGCAGATCGCAGGACCCAGCAAGGCCGGCCACAATTTTGCAGGGTAGCAGTTCTGGGATTGCCGCGCACAGGCCAAGACTGCTAGTTGCCGCGCGTCGCCCGCGAAAATCGCACGTTTTTCTTGGTGCGGCGGCGCACCCAAACCCAGCTGACGACCAGCACGGGGGCCCCGACTGTCACCCAGGCGACATACTGGCCAACCGTTCCCCACAGCAACGCTGCCAGAAGACCCGTGATGGTCGCGGCCGCGAGCAGTATAGGTGCAGCAAAGACACGTATCCACAGGCGCGCGGGGTCAGAGGAGCCATGCATCACAACGGGACCGGGGCTCGTCTGGCGAATGCGTCGGCCTTGGCGGGGGCGCGCTTGCGCCGCCGCGCCACCCAGAGATAGAGGCCGCTGCCGATCACAACGATGGTGAGCCCGTCGAGCGCTGCCCAGATCACTTTCAGCGGCATCCCCCCATAATCGCCGAAATGCAGCGGCTGCGAGATCAGCAGCACCTGGAGATAGAGCGGCAGCGCGCGGGTATCGGCCACCTCCCCGGTTTCGCCGTCAAGCAGCACCGGCTTCAGCAGCCGCGCCGTCAGCACCGTGTCGCCGCGCATAAAGGCGGCGAAATGGTGTGAGGACGTGAACGGCGTGCCCGGGAAGGCGATGAAGGCGACCTCCATGCCGGGCGCCGCCTGCCTGGCGCGCGCGACGACATCGTCGAGCGAGGCGAGATGCACGGGCGGCGGCTTGCCGGCATAGGGCGCGACCATGCTGGCGAGCTCGGTCGCCTTCCATTGGTTGAGCATCAGCTCGGCCCAGGTGTTGACGACACCGGTCAAGCCCACCACCAGCGCCCAGGCCACCGTCACCACGCCGATCAGATTGTGCCAGTCGAGCCAGCGGACGCGGCGCGCGGCACTGTCACGGATGGTGGCAAAGCGCTGGCGGCGGGTAAACGGCCAGTAGAGCACCACGCCGGAGACGATGGCGACCGCGAACAGCAACCCCATCGCGCCGAGGAACAGCTTTCCGGCTTGTCCTGCGAACATGTCGGTGTGCAGCTTGAGCACGATCAGCATCGGCCCGACGCCGACCGGCCCGAGCATCTTGGCCGAGACCGCATCGAACGCGCGCAGGGTCGCGTTGTCGGGCGGCCCGTCGGGGGCGCTGTTGGTGAACGCCATCACCAGCCCGGGCTCGTCCTTGTCCCAGGAAACATATTGCAGGACCCGGCCGGGATCGGCGGCGAGCGCAGCGTCGGCGACGACTTGGGGCGTCGCGCGCGCCGCGCTCGCATGAGCTTTGGGCTGGGGGGCGTAGCCCAGGAGTTCATCGATCTCGTGATGGAAGATCAGGGGCAGTCCGGTCAGGCAGAGCAAAAGCAGGAACAGGGTCGAGATCAGGCTGGTCCAGGTGTGGACCACGGACCAGAGTCTGACCGTGCGCGCCTTCACGAAACCCTCCCCTCGCCGAGCCGTACAATTTGCCTCACCACTTGTAGGACGCGCTGGCGGTGACGCGGCGGCGGTCGCCGTAGAAGCAGGCGGATGAAGACGAACAGCTTCCGACGTAGATCTTGTCCGTAATGTTGGCAACGTTGAGCGCGTATCGCCATCCCTGCCACTCGTAGTGAATGGCAGCGTCGCCCAACACATAAGACGGCACAACCAACGTGTTTACGTTGTCGGCGTAGGATTTTCCGACATAGCGGACGCCACCGCCAAAGCCGAGCCCGGTGAACAGCCCGGACTGGATGGTGTAATCGGCCCAGCCTGACGTGAGCTGGCTCGGCGTGTTGGTCGGCACCTTGCCGATCAAGCTGGCGTCGAGATCGCGACTGACGAAGATGTCATAGACCGTATGAGAAGCCGTCACCTTCAGGCCCGGCATCACGTTCGCCACCGCCTCGAGCTCGATGCCTCGTGAGGTCACCTCTCCAGTCTGCACAGAACGCAGCGAATTGTTGGGATCGGTCGTGAGCACGTTCGTCCGCTTCAGGTCGAAGAAGGCGATGCCGAAATGACCGTCGAAGCCCAGCGGCTGATACTTCACGCCCACTTCCGTCTGCTTGGCGGTTTCCGGCAAATAGAGCTGGGGCGGGGTCAGCGTGAAATTGGTTCCGATGATCGGGTTGAAGCTCGTTGCGTAGGAGACGTAGGGCGCCAATCCGAAATCGAAATTATAGATCAAGCCGGCGCGGCCGGAGAATGCGCTGTCGGCGCGGCCCATGCTCGTGCCGATGTGGCTATCGTTGTAGGTATCCACCCAGTCGTTGCGACCGGACAACACAAGTGTGAAGCGATCGAGCTTGATCTGGTCCTGCGCATAGACGCCGACCTGCTTCTGCGTCAGCGTGGCGTTCTGGTACGGCGCACCGCTGAACGTCGCCGTCGGCGTATACACTGGGTTGAGCAGATTGAGTGACGTCGCCGCGCCAAACCCCTGATAATCGTCGATCGTGTAGTGCTTCAGGTCAACGCCGAACAACGAGGTGTGCTGGAGCGGTCCCGTCGCAAAGCGATATTCGAGCTGGTTATCGAGATTGGCCTGATTGGCGACGCCATTGGTGAAGAAGTTGCCGCGTGCGAGATTGGCGGCGGCCGCCGTCGTCGCGTAGCCAAGGCCATAGAGCGTCGAATAGGTCACATCGACATGGGCAAAGCGTGCGTTCTGGCGGAACGTGACGCTATCGGACAGGTTGCGTTCGAACTGATAGCCGACCATCTCCTGCTCTCGCGTGAACCTGTCAACGCTGGGGTCACCGACAAAACGGCTGGTCGGAATCTTCCCCCAGGGCGCGTCAACGACCGTGCCGACATACGGCAAGAAGCCAATGCCACGCGTATCCTGCTTGGAGGCCGACGCCAAAACCGTGAACGAGGTGTCTGCGTCGGGTTTCCAGGTCACGGACGGTGCAATGAAGTAGTTGTTGTCAGGCGTGAAGTCGACCTGGGTGCCGCCGTTCTGGACCTGGCCGACGATGCGGTAGAGCAACTTGCCCTGCTCGGTTGCGGTCGCCACCGGCCCACCGAAATCGAACGCTACGTAGGCGTTGCCGAAATTGTTGACGCCGGTCTCGACGTAGCGGATCGGCTCGGACGGCGGCATCTTTGAAATTGCATTGACGATGCCGCCCTGGCTCGATCCACCGTACAACACCGCCGACGGGCCGCGCAGGATGTCCACGCGCTCCAGGTTGAAGGGCTGCAGCTTCCAGCTCGCATAGGACGTGTAGAACAGCTGCATGCCGTCGAGGAACAGCCCGACGTCATCGGACTTGAAGCCGCGGATCAGAAACCAGTCGTTGCGCGTGTCTGCGCCAAACGTTCCAGCACGCACGCCGGCGGTGTAGCGCAGGACTTCGTCGAGCTTGTTCGGCTTCTGGTCGCGGATCTGCTCGGCGCCGACAACCGATACCGACTGCGGCGTCTCCATGATCGGCGTGTTGGTCTTGGTCGCGGACGAGCTGCGATGAGCGACGTAGCCCTGCACCGGTCCGCGCGGCGTCTCGACAATTGCGACGTTACGCTGCGGCTGAGGATTCCGGTTGTTGGCCGTCTGCACCGGGCCCTGCGTCCGGCGCGGTGCGCGAACGGCGGCGCGGCGGCGCTGCTCCGGTGCAGCCACGTTCACCGGCGGCAGGCTCTGCGCGCCATTTTGTGCCGACGATTGAGCGAGCGATGTCTGCGGTAACAAAACCCAAGCCGACGCAGTCGCCAACACGGCCGACCGCAACATACGAAGACTGTTCAACGCGCCACCCCAAAATGTCTGTCTGATGCGTCATGCCGTTGTTCCCCCAACGGCATGCGTTTCAGGCGACGCTTATGTGAGAGAGCGCGGTTCCCCTAATTGAAAACCTCTTAGAACAACTCTTAGAGGGGCTCTTAGAAGCAATCGAATATTTCCAGAGATTGCTGCGCGATCAGCGCGAAGTTTTCTCGGCTTCGAGCATCGCTTCCGCCGTCGCGGTGAGACGATCGATCTGCACAAGCAACGCTTCGAGCTCGTCATCGCTCAATTGCTCGAGCAGCATCCGGTTGCGGTCTTGCGCGCCTTCGACGATCGCGTCATGCGCGGCGAGCCCGGCAGGCGTCAGCGACACCAGCACCTCGCGGCTGTCCTTGGGGTTCGCGGACTTCGCGATCAGCTTGCGCGAGACCAGCTCGGCCAGTGCGCGGCTGATCTGGCCCTTGTCCTGACCGACGGCCTCGGCGAGCCGGGCCACGCTCATCGGCGGCCGCCGGCCGAGCGAGGCGACCAAACCGAACTCGACCGAGGACAATCCGGCGAGACGTTTGTAGCGCAGGATCGCACCGCGCTTGAGCAAATTGGCCAACACCATCAGCCGTGATGACAGCATCACGGTGATCGGCGCCGGCGAGTGATTGTCGTCCGTTTCGGACGATTCACGCCCGTCCGTGCTCGATGTCTGGCTCATGGTCCACCTCTGCCAAGAAAGCCAGGACGTGCCAAGCCTTGGTAGCGCAACCTCCCCAACCTGTTCCGAATGCCATTAAGAGGCATTCAGGATATCGTTGACATTGTCATCGAAATATTTTTCACTGGGTCAACGCAAAGCGACCCGGCCACCAAGGCCTGCGGCGGGAGGAACAAGCATGACGGTGACCCAGCGGGATCTCGATCTCGGTACAGCCTATGCAATGAAGCCGGCGCATACGCGCACCGAGCTCACCTCGGTCGTGCGCGGCACGCCGATGGGCGAATTGCTTCGCCGCTACTGGCATCCGGTCGGGCTCACCAGCGACGCCACCGACACGCCAAAGAAGGTGCGCGCGCTCGGCGAAGACCTCATCCTGTTCCGCGACAAGCACGGTCGCGTCGGCCTGCTGCATGCCCGCTGCTGCCACCGCGGCACCACGCTCTATTACGGCAAGGTCGAAGAGGACGGCATCCGCTGCTGCTATCACGGCTGGAAGTTCGACACCGAGGGCCATTGCCTGGAGCAGCCCTGCGAGCCCGACGGCGGCCAGTTCAAGGACAAGGTGCGCCAGCCCTGGTACCCGGTCGAGGAGCGCTACGGGCTGATCTTTGCCTATATGGGCCCCGCCGAGAAACGTCCGGTGCTGCCGCGCTACGAGTGCCTCGAAAACATGGACGACGGAGAGTTCGTCGAGGCCGACGATTCCTCGATCGGCGGCGGCGGTCCTGCGGTGATCCCCTGCAACTGGCTGCAGCATTTCGAGAACGTGGTCGATCCCTACCACGTGCCGGTGCTGCACGGCTCGTTCTCAGGGCCGCAATTCACCAACATGATGGCCTCGATGCCGGAGGTGAAGTTCGACAAGACGCCGCGCGGCATCGCCGTGCGCTCGATCCGCAAGCAGGACGACGGCCGTGTGTTTTACCGCGTCACCGAAGCCGCCCTCCCTACTCTGCGCGTGGTGCCGAACCCGCGCGTGGCGCAGTTCGCCCGCGTTGAATCGATCGGCTGGACGCTGCCGATCGACGACGCCTCGTTCCGCATCTACGTCGCCGGCCGCGTGAAAACTTCCGGCGATATCGGCCGGATGCGCTCGAAGTTCAACGGAAAATTCTGGTGGGACATGACCGAGCAGGAGCACCAGCAATTCCCCGGCGACTACGAGGCCCAGGTCGGCCAGGGCCCGACGACGGTGCATTCCGAGGAGCATTTCGGCCAGAGCGACCGCGGCATCCTGCTGATCCGGCGTATGCTCAGCGACCAGCTCGAAGCGATGGAAGCGGGCCGCGACCCCGTCGGCGTTTCGTTCGATAAGAGTGCGCCGCTGGTCGAGTTCGAAGCGGGGAATTACATCCGCGAAGGTTGAGCAACCAGCTCCAATAAAGGCTGGACCCATAAAGATAACAAAGTCAAATTGGGGGAAGCGATGGTCGATGTGACGTCACAGATGTCGGTGCAAACGCCCGCAGCGGCCGCGCCGTCGCCGCGGCGCTATTACGTGCTGGGCCTGCTTACCATCATCTACGCGCTGAACTTCCTCGACCGCACGATCTTCAACGTCCTGATCGAGCCGATCAAGAAGGAATTTCACCTCAGCGACACCATGATGGGCCTGCTCGCGGGCTTTGGCTTCGCGCTGTGCTACTCCCTGCTCGGCATTCCCATCGCACGCGTCGCCGACCGGCTCAACCGCCGCAACATCGTGGCGCTTGCCTTCGCGTTCTGGAGCGCGATGACGGCGCTGTGCGGCATGGCGTCCAACGTCACCGCGCTGGCCTTTGCCAGGATCGGCGTCGGCATCGGCGAATCCGCCGGCTCCCCGGCCTCGCAGTCGATCGTCGCCGATCTCTTTGCCAAGAACGAGCGCCCGCGCGCGCTCGGCATCTACGCCATCGGTACCTATCTCGGCGTCTTCCTCGGCTATTTCATCGGCGGCTACGTCAACCAGCACTACGGCTGGCGGATGGCCTTCTATGTCGCGGGCGTGCCAGGCATCCTGCTGGCGCTGATCCTGTGGCTGACGATCTCGGAGCCGAAACGCGGCGCGATGCAGGAGAGTTTCGTGCCCGAGCCGCTCGGCCCGACGCTGCGCTTTCTCGCCTCGCAGCAAAGCTTCGTCATCGTGCTGATCGGCTTCTGCCTCACCACCTACACCAATTACGCGACGGCGGCCTGGATCCCGCCATTCCTGGCGCGCGTGCATCATCTGTCGAGCGCCGAGATCGGCACCTATGCCGGCACCTTCAAGGGGCTCGCCGGCATGGCCGGCACCCTGCTCGGCGGCTTCGTGGTGGCCAATATCAGCCGCCGCGACGACCGCTGGAAGCTATGGGCGCCGGCGATCACCTCAGGCCTCGCCGGACCGGTGTTTGCGCTGTGCATGCTGACGCAGGACTTTGCGATGATGGTCGCGATGCTGGCTCTGACCTCGTTCCTGGTCGGCTTTCATCTCGGGCCGATCTTTGCGATCGCGCAGACGGTGGCGAAACCCAGCATGCGCGCGCTCGCCTCCGCGCTGATCGCGCTCACCGCAACCTGCTTCGGCCAGGGTGTCGGCCCGCTCGCGGTCGGCGTGGTCAACGATGCGCTGAAGGGCAGCTACGGCGCCGACGCCGTGCGCTACTCCCTGCTCTCGGCAGCGGTCACGACCACGCTCGGCGCCCTGCTGTTCGTCTGGGCGGCGCGCACCATCCGCACCGACATCGCGCGGGCAAACTGAGCATGATCCGGAAAAGTGTGCAGCGGTTTTCCGAAAAGATCATGCTCGAAAAATAACTCACGCGCCCATGAAGGCGAGCATGTCCGCCATCAGCCGCTCGCTGTGCGTCAGCGGCAGCGGATGCGGCGCGCCTTCGTAGATAATCAGCTTGCTGCCCTTGATCAGCTTTGCGGTCTTGGCGCCCGTCAATGGCAGCGGCGCGCTGGCATCCTTGTCGCCATGGAGAATCAGCGTCGGGCGATCGATCTTCGCGGCAGCCGCACGTAGATCGGCGAACGCGGTGGTCTTGCGGCACGCCAGCGCCACCGGCAGCGGCACACTCAGCATCATCTCGCGAATCCAGGTCCGCGTGATCTCCGGCGTGTCTGGCGTGAAGAACGGCGCTTCGTTCGCCGCGATCCATTTTGCGAAGTCGCGCGCGACGGCCGCGTTGTCGGCCTCGATCATCGCCTTCGGAACCGCATCCGGATTGTCCTCGGTCTTGACCAGGAACGGCGTCGTCGGCGCAACCAGCACCAGCCTTGCGATCCGGTCCGATCCATATCGGCCGAGATAATTCACCGCCTCAGCCGTCCCCATCGAGAAGCCCACCAGCGTGACGTCACGGAGGTCGCGCGCCTCGATGACAGCGGCGACGTCGTCGGTCAGCGTCTCCAGATCATAGCCCGACGACGGCATTTCAGACCGGCCATGCCCGCGCCTGTCAGGCGCAACACAGCGGAAGCCCTTCGCGTCGAGGGCCGCAATCTGGCTGCCCCAGCTGCTGGCGTCGAAGGTCCAGGCCGACAGCAGCAGCACCGGCTTTCCGTTGCCCCAATCCTGCACGAACAGTTTTGTGCCGTCCTTGGCCGTCACAAAGGGCGGTCGCGCCTGCTGGGCTGCGGCCACTGGCGCGGTAGCGCCCGACGCCGCAAAGGCGGTTCCAAGCAACGTGGCTTCGAGGATTGTTCGACGGTTCATGGCACTTCTCCCTTGCCGGATCGCTCGGCCTATCGGTCGCCGACGATGGAAACGATCATGGCGAAGGGAATGGGCCCCCGCGATTACGCGGCAGGTAAGGGCCGGTCTGGCGCCCACCGAAGGCTCCACGGCGAAACCAGCCAAATGGCCGGATGAAACCATTTTGCGGAACCCGCGAAACGATCCGGAAACAGATGCTCCTTAAGACATCAGCCTACAGACGGCGCCAAAGCCCGTCGGGAGGCTTCGATGAACCACTCAATTCACTCAGCAGATCGGGGTACCCACCTGAAGATCGTGGTGGTGGCGCTGGTGGCCGGTATCGCAGTGGCCGCCTTCGGGATCGCAGCCCGTACCAACGCCGATTACAGCCAGACCGCTCAGTCCACGCACGTGATCAAGGCCGGCAAGCCGGTGGTGATCACGAGCTCGGGCACCTCTGAGATCCGCTGATTGCGGAAAAAGGTCCGGTTTGAGACGAAGTGGCCGCCCTGGGGCGGCCTTTTGCTTTTGGCCAATCTCTGAAGGGTTCAGGCCAAGCCCTTGAATCAGTGGGCCTGTGCCGCGCAATACTCCCGCCAGAACTGGCGGTAGGCCGCTTCGACGTGGCGCGTGTAGGTCGCGCCATTGCCCGCCGCCGAGGCCGCGATCCGGGCCGGCAGCTCCTGCCGCAAAGCGGCCAGCGCAGCCGGGTCCGCCGCGAACCGCCTTGCAATCGCGAGGTAGGTTTCGTCATCCTCCGCGACCCAGTCGTCGAGGCCAATCGCCTTGAGGATGCCGCCCGCCGCCCGGCCCGAGGTCGTCTGGCCGAGCTTGGCGATGACGGGCACGCCCATGTGCAGGGATTCCCAGGTGCCGGCGCCGCCGTTCTGTGGGAACGGATCGAGCGAGATGTCGATCTGGGCATACTCGCCAAGGTGCTCGTCGCGCGGACTTCCCCCCAGGCAGGTCACGCTGTCCGGGTTGACGCCATGTTCGGCGAAACGGGCGACCAGGCCGTCGCGAAGGCCCACATCGTCGAGCGCAGCGTGCTTGACGACGAGCTTCGATCCCGGCAGCTCGCGCAGCAGCCTCGACCAAACCGGTAGCACCTCGTTGGAGATCTTGTCGATCCGGTTGAAGGTGCCGAAGGTGACGTAGCCGTTGCGCAGCATTGGCAAGTCCGGCCGGTACAGACCCGGCGCAGGCTCTGATATCGTCAGCATGCACGGCAGGTCGTGGATCTTTTCGGCGAACTCGGACCGCGCTCCTTCAGGAATCGTGACGGGGTCAGCGAAGATATAGTCGATGGTCTTCAGACCCGTGCCGGTCGGCGCGCCCCAGGCCGAGACCTGGATCGGCGCGGGCTTGCGCGAGAACATTCCAAGGCGGGTGCCGCCGGAGTGACCGGAGAGATCGACCAGGATGTCGATCCCGTCTTCCTCGATGCGGTCCGTCAATTGCTCGTCGGACAGCAGCACCGCATCGACCCAGCGATCCGCGAACGAGCGGAACTCGTCGGTCATCTCGTCCTGGAGCGGCGACGACGAATAGCAGACGATCTCGAAATTGGCGTGATCGCCATGGCGCAGTACCGGCATGAAGATGAAGCCGGCCGAGTGTCGCCTGAAATCGGCAGACACGTACCCCACCACCAGGCGCCTCTCGGGATCGAGCTCGCGCGGCCGAAGCGGCCGTTGCGGAATCCTGGCGCCGATGTTGTCCCACCAATATTTGCGCGCGCCCTGCAACATCGCGAAATCGGCGCCGGGCAGGAAGTCGAGCGCAAAAATCTTCCTGTTGATCGCATCCTCGAAGTCGGGCTTGAGCTCAAGCGCCCGATCGAAATGTTCGATCGCGGTCGCGATCTCGCCGTGGCTGGCAAAGCACGATCCCATCAGGCTGATCGCGATCTCCGACTTGGGATTCTGCTCGAGCAGCGTCTTGCAGGCGGCCATCGCCTGCGTCGGCTTGTGCAGGAGGAGACTGACGAGCGCCTTTTCGCGTAGCGCCAGTTCGAGCGTCGGCGCGATCGCGAGCGCCGCCTCGACGTCGCGCTCGGCCTGTTCGAGCCGCAGCAGCCGGAGATGGAGCCGCGCCCGATGGGCCAGGACCTTGGCATTGCCCGGCTTCATCGCCAGCGCCGTGTTCAGGGCGGTTTCCGCGGCGGCGTAGTCGCGCAACTCCAGCAGGGCCATGCCTCGGCCGGCCAACGCCTCCTGATGCTTCGGCTGAAACGCCAGCGCCCGCTCGAAGCTTTGCAAGCCCTGCTCGGAGTGCCAGATCCGCAGCTCGACCATGCCGCGGTTGCAATAGGCGTCGGCATAGTCGGGCTTCAACCGGATGGCGCGCTCGTGCAGTTCGAGCGCCTCCAGCGGCAGCCCCAGATGCATCAACGTATTGCCGAGATTGGTCAGCGCCATCGGGAAGTTCGGATTGAGCGCAATGCCCTTCTCCTGACAGGCCCGCGCGTCCTCAAAGCGCTTGAGGTCGAACAGCACCGTGCCGAGGTCGCAATAGACGTTGGCCGCGCGCGGGCTGACCGCGATCGCGGCACGCAGGACCTGCTCGGCCTCCTTGAGCCGCTTCGGATCGCTGCTGAGACTGACCCCGAGAAGATGCAGCGTGTCGAAATGATCGGGCAGCACCTCCAGGATCCGCCGGCACAGCGTCTCGACGTCGGCGAGCCGCCCGTTGCCATAGGCCTGGTGGGCCGCCGCCAGCACGGCATCCGCCTCTTTCTTGAACTTCTTCTGGAGCCTTGCGTTCTGGAAGGCGCGCGAGCCGACGGTCAAGCCAATTGTCCCCGGAAATTGCCTGTGGCGCTTGTAACATTAATGATTGATTCGGCTCGCGGAGGCAGCCGTCCGGGCCGGAGCGATACGGTCCCGCCCCGCGCCAACAGGCGTTTGCTCCCCGTGAACGCAACGTCCTTGACTTCACCATGTCCCCCCTTTAAGTCCCCCCTCGTTCCGCGCGGACACATACGCGTCACGCGGGAGTAGCTCAGTTGGTTAGAGCGCCGGCCTGTCACGCCGGAGGTCGCGGGTTCGAGCCCCGTCTCTCGCGCCATTTTTGGCAATATCTTCAAAAGCTTAGCAAGATATCCTCAGCTCGATTGATTGTATCGGGCCGCAGTTGGCTCTGTGCCCTCCGCCGGGATCGGCGAGAACGCGCGGATTTGCCTGACAAATCTCCGAGAATCCCGCTTCCGTGATGGCCGGCATAGTCAGTCCCATCTCGAATCGTCTAGCTAGGCCTTCCGGAACTTGGCAGTTTGGGAGCCCGGCAAGCTTCCGCTCGACACCCGAGGAGGCAAGACATGGCGAAGAAAGATTCGGCGAAGAAGGCAGCTGCTCCAGCCACGATCACGCTCAAGCACCTCGCGGCCGATATCGCGGACAGCCAGGACCTCTCGAAGAAGCGCGCCGAGGCCGTCCTCACCGACATGGTCGAGCTGATCACCAAGCACCTGAAGAAGGGCGACCGCGTCCGCATCGTCGGGCTCGGCATCCTCCAGGTCCGCAAGCGCGCCGCCCGCACCGGCCGCAATCCCGCTACCGGCGAGGCGATCCACATCAAGGCCAGCAAGAAGGTCGCGTTCCGGCCGGTGAAGGAACTGAAAGAGGCAATTTAGCCGGTCACGTTTCGTTAAGCCTGATCCGCGCGCGTTCCGGCCGCGACCTGGCCCGCTTTTCTGATATACTGCCTGCTTCCCCCAAAGACCCGGCGGTTTGACCAGACATGCCCCTGACCTTCGCCCATACCGTGACCGAACGCTTCCTGCGCTATGTCACCATCGACACCCAGTCCGATCCGAATTCCCCGGCCTCGCCATCGACCGAGAAGCAGAAGGATCTCGGCCGCGTCCTCGTCACCGAGCTGAAGGCCATCGGTATCACCGATGCCCATCTCGACGATTACGGCTATGTCTACGGAACGATCCCGGCCAACACCGACAAGAAGGTGCCGGTGATCTGCTTCTGCTCGCACATGGACACCTCGCCCGACGTCACCGGCAAGGACGTCAAGCCGCAAGTGGTGACAAACTATCGCGGCGGCGACATCACGCTGCCGGGCGATACGACCCAGGTGATCCACTTCGCCGAGCATCCCGCGCTGAAGAACCAGATCGGCAACGACATCATCACCACCGACGGCACCACGCTGCTCGGGGCCGACAACAAGGCCGGCGTCGCCGAGATCATGGATGCCGCGCATTTCTTCATCAACAATCCCGATGTGAAGCACGGCACCATCAAGATCCTGTTCACGCCGGATGAAGAGATCGGCCGCGGCGTCGACAATGTCGACATCAAGAAGCTGGGCGCCGAGTTCGGCTACACCATGGACGGCGAAAGCGCGGGCTCTGTCGAGGACGAGACGTTTTCCGCCGACGGCGCCACCATCACCATCACCGGCGTCAGTGCCCATCCCGGCTATGCCAAGGGCAAGATGGAGCATGCCATCAAGATCGCAGCCGCCATCGTCGAGCGGCTGCCCAAGGAGGGCTGCTCGCCCGAGACGACGTCGGGCAAGCAGGGCTTTCTGCATCCGGTCGGCATCGAAGGCGCGCTGGAACAGGCGACCCTCTCCTTCATCGTCCGCGACTTCACCGAGGAAGGGCTGAAGGAGAAAGAGGTCCTGCTCGAGGGCATCGTCAAGGACGTGATGAAGGATTTTCCGCGCTCGACCTACAAGTTCGAGGTCCGCGAGCAGTACCGCAACATGAAGCAGGTGATCGACCGTCACCCGCACATCCTCGAATACGCCATCGAGGCGATCCGCCGCGCCGGCCTGCGTCCGATGCGCACCGCGATCCGCGGCGGCACCGACGGCTCACGCCTCTCTTTCATGGGCCTGCCCTGCCCCAACATCTTTGCGGGCGAGCACGCCTTTCATTCGCGGCTGGAATGGGTGAGCCGGCAGGACATGGAGAAGGCTGTGCAAACGATTGTGCACCTCGCCATGATCTGGGAGGAGAAGGCTTAAGCTGCGACATCGAGTTCCTCACACGTAACAATGTTGCGGGTCGACATCGTTGCAGCTGCCATGGTACCGCAGCCGGACCGGGGACCAGAGTCATCTCGTGATCGCGACATGCAGAGCCAATCGATCAAGCCACCCGCGCAACTGGCGCGGGCTCGTGGCTGTGCTCGTTGCGGTGATGTACCTACTATCGGGCGCGCTGCATAGCGCGCACGATATCGATGTGACCAGCCCGGCCGGCGGCCCAGAGATTGCGTCGATGCTCGACGACGGCGCTGCCGGCCATGGTGACCACAAGGCCCTCGCCGGCCATCACTGCCACGGCTGCTTCTCCGTCGCCGTCATGCAGCCTGCGCAGTCCGAAACCGCGGCCGACATCGTTGCCGCCCCGGTCACGCAGCGCGCGCATGCGCTCGCGGGTATCGCACCCGATACCGACTCGCCGCCCCCCAAACATCTGACCTGAACTGATCAGCCGGGCGCCGTGTGCGCCCACGTTGCCATTGTTCACAGGTCACCCTCATGTCTTGCAGACGGACTGCCGTGCGCCTTTCGTGCGCGATGGCGATTTTCGTCAGCCCCTGGCTGACGCAACACGCTCACGCCCAAACGCTGACGATGCGCGCCGCGCTCACGCGTGCGCTGGCCGCGAGCCCGCGCCTGACGGCGGCGGAGCGCGATGTCGGCATCGCCACCGGCCAGCGCATCCAGGCCGGCGCCCTGCTCAATCCGGAACTGTCCTATGAGCAGGACAATTCGCTCGGCTCCGGCATCTATCGCGGCACCAAATCGGCCGAGACCACGCTGCAGATCAGCCAGGCCTTCGAGCTGTTCGGAAAGCGCGATGCCCGGATTGCCGCGGGCGCAGCCGGCATCGAGGTCGCCGCGATCCAGCGCAAGGCGATCAGGCTGGAGGTGCTGTCGGAGACGGCGATCGCCTTCCTCAGCGTGCTCGGCGCGCAGCGGCGCATCCAGATCCTGGACGAGCAGATTACGGCGATCGACAGACTGACGCCGCTGTTGCGCCGCCGCGTCGAGGCCGGCGCCTCATCGCCGGCCGAGACCGGTCGCGCCGAAGTGGCCTCCGCCCTGGTGAAGGCCGACCGCGAGCGCTTCAAGGCGACGCTGGCAAGCGCCCGGCGCGAGCTTGCGGTGCTGATGGGCGATCGTGCTGCGAAATTCGGCGAGGTCTCCGGCCGGCTCGACATCATGGGCAAACCGCCGACCTTCCAGTCCGTCGTCGCCGCCATCGATGCCAATCCGCAGCTGGTCCGCTGGACCGCAGTATATTCGCAGCGAAACGCCGAGCTGTTGATGGCGCGGCTCCGGCCTTATCCAGATGTGCGGATCGCCGCAGGCTGGCGCCATTTCAACGAGACCAATGACGACGCGGTGCGCCTCACCGTCTCGGTGCCGATCCCCGTGTTAGACCAGAACCAGGGCAACATCCTCTCGGCGCAGGAGAGCCTCGCCAAGACCAAGGCCGAGCGCGAGGCCAACCGCAACACGCTGATCGTGGTCGCCGGCCGCGCTTACGACTCGCTGCAGGGCTCGCTGCGCGAACTCGCGCTGCTGCGCGAGACCGCGATCCCCAAGGCTACGGAAGCGGCAGACGCGATCTCGCAGGGCTACGGCCAGGGACGCTTCACCCTGCTCGAAGTGCTCGATGCCCAGGCCAGCGTCGCCCAGGCGCGCCTGCGCGAGCAGGAGGCGCTCTCGAACTTCCATGCCGGCGTCGCCACCATCGAAGGCCTCGTCGGCAATCCGTTCGCGCTGGCCCGGGAGAGCGCGCAATGAAGACATCCTCAACCATCCTCGTTGCCGTCCTTGCCGCCGCGCTCGGCGCCTACTTCTATTCCCTGCTCGCCCCGGCCAGGGTTGCGCCCGCCGCGCATACCGAAGAGAAGAAGCCGGAGAAGCCGAACGACCATGTCGAGCAGGATGAGCACGGCGCCGACCGCATCCGCATCTCCGACGTCAAGCTCGCCGCTGCCGGCGTCACGCTCGCGGAAGCCGCAAGCGCCACGCTGACCGATACGCTGTCCTTCAACGGCATTTTGCGCGCCAATCAGGAGGCTGTCGTGCAAGTGACGCCACGCTTTCCGGGTGTGGTCAAATCGATCCAGAAGCGCATCGGCGACAAGGTCGGCAAGGACGATCTGCTCGCCAGCATCGAGAGCAACCAGAGCCTCACCGTCTACGAGCTGAAAGCGCCGCTCGCCGGCACCATCATCGAGCGCCAGATCTCGCTTGGCGAATACGCCTCCGAGCAGAAGCCGGCCTTCGTCGTCGCCGACCTCTCCAGCATCTGGGTCAATCTGTCGATCTACCGGCAGGACCTCAAGCGCGTCCGGCTCAACGACGAAGTGCTGATCGACCCCGACGACGGCCGCGGCGAGATCAAGGGCACGATCTCCTACATCGCACCCGTGGGCTCGAGCGAGACCCAGACCGCGCTCGCCCGCGTCGTGCTGCCCAATCCCGACGGGCGCTTGCGGCCTGGCCTGTTCGTCACCGCGCGGCTGATCCTCGCCGCCCGCAACGTCGCGGTCGCCGTGCGCCGCAGCGCGATCCAGACATTGGAAAACAGGACCATCGTGTTCGTCCGCGAGGACAGCGACAAGATCGAGGCCCGGCCGGTGGAGCTTGGGGATTCCGATCCGCAATTCATCGAGATCAAGGCAGGCCTCACAGCCGGCGAACATTACGTCGCCGAAAACAGTTTTGTCGTGAAGGCCGAGATGGGCAAGGGCGAAGCAGAACATGATTGAGCGCCTCATCGCCGTCTCGCTGCAACAGCGCTGGCTGGTTCTGCTGCTTGCGCTCGGCGCCACCGCCTTCGGAGCCTGGAATTTCCAGCGGCTTCCGATCGACGCCGTGCCTGATATCACCAACGTCCAGGTCCAGATCAACACCCGCGCGCCCGGCTATTCGCCGCTGGAGACCGAGCAGCGCATCACCTTCCCGGTCGAGACCGCAATGGGCGGCCTGCCGAAGCTCGACTATACGCGCTCGCTGTCGCGCTACGGCCTGAGCCAGGTGACGGTCGTCTTCAAGGACGGCACCGACATCTATTTTGCCCGCCAGCTCGCGGGCGAACGCATCCAGCAGGTGAAGGACCAGCTTCCGGCCGGCGTCGAGGTTGCGATGGGGCCGGTCTCGACCGGGCTCGGCGAAATCTTCATGTACACCGTCGAGGCCAAGGCGGGCGCGAAGACGCAAGGCGGCCACGACTATTCGCTGACTGACTTGCGCACCGTACAGGACTGGATCATCCGGCCGCAGCTTCGCAATGTGCCGGGGGTGATCGAAGTCAACACCATCGGCGGCTTCGAGCGGCAATTCCACGTGCTGCCGGACCCCGGCAAGCTGATGGCCTACCGGCTCGGCTTTCGCGATGTCATGACGGCGCTCGCGGCCAACAACGCCAATGTCGGCGCCGGCTATATCGAGCGCAACGGCGAGCAATATCTGGTGCGCTCACCGGGCCAGGTCGGCAATATCAGCGAAATCCGGGACATCGTCATCGGCTCGCGCGGCGGCAATCCGGTCAGGATCAGGGATGTCGCGACTGTGACGGAGGGACGCGACCTGCGCACCGGCGCAGCGACACGGAATGGTGAGGAAACCGTGCTCGGCACCGCCATGCTGCTGATCGGCGAGAACAGCCGCGCAGTCGCGACCGGCGTCGCGGCTCGTCTCGCGGACATCGCCAAATCTCTGCCCGAGGGCGTCGTCACCCGGACCGTCTACGACCGCACCCATCTGGTCGAGGCCACCATTCGCACCGTCGAGAACAACCTTCTCGAAGGCGCGGCGCTGGTGGTGGCCGTGCTGTTCCTGATCCTCGGCAACATCCGCGCCGCGCTCGTGGTGGCCTGCGTCATTCCGCTGTCCATGGCGATGACGGTCACCGGCATGGTCGAGACAAAAGTCAGTGCCAATTTGATGAGCCTGGGCGCGATCGACTTCGGCATCATCGTCGACGGCGCAGTGATCATCGTCGAGAACTGCCTGCGCATGCTCGCGGAAGCTCAGCGCGAAAAAGGCAGGCTGCTTTCCACATCCGAACGGTTGCGCACGATCCTGCGCGGGTCGAGCGAGGTCATCAAGCCGAGCCTGTTCGGAACGTTGATCATCGCCGTGGTCTATTTGCCCGTGCTGACGCTGACGGGCGTCGAGGGCAAGATGTTCACGCCGATGGCGCTGACCGTGCTGATGGCGCTCGGCGCCGCCGCGCTGTTCTCCATCACCTTCGTGCCGGCGGCCGTAGCCCTCTTCGTCACCGGAAAAGTGTCCGAGCACGAGAACCTGTTCATGCGGATGGCGAAGCGCGCCTATCTCCCCCTTCTCCGCCTCGCCATCGACAATCGCGTCGCGGTTGCGGTCATGGCCGCGATCATCGTCGTCGCCAGTGGCGTCGCCGCCTCACGCATGGGTGGCGAGTTCATCCCGAGCCTGGACGAAGGCGATGTCGCGCTGGCCTCGATCCGGATTCCCGGCACCAGCCTCACGCAATCACTGGACCTGCAGAAGGCGCTGGAAAAGCGCATCACAGAGATCCCGGAGGTGAAGGAGTTCTTCACCCGCATCGGCACCGCGGAGGTCGCGACCGATCCGATGTCGCCGGCGCAGGCCGACGGCTATATCATGCTCAAGCCGCGCGCCGAATGGCCCGATCCTGCCAAGCCGAAGTCGGAGGTGATCGAGGCCATCGACAAGGCTGCCGACGACATTCCCGGCAGCGCCTATGAAATCTCCCAGCCGGTCCAGCTCCGCGTCAACGAGCTGATCTCGGGCGTGCGCAGTGACGTCGGCATCAAGGTCTTTGGCGACGACCTCGACATCCTGCAGGGCGCAGCAAAACGGGTCGAGGCCGCGATCCGCGGCATCCGCGGCGCAAGCGACGTCAAGATCGAACAGGTCTCGGGCCTGCCGATCCTCACCGTCCGGCTCGACCGGCAGGCGCTGGCCCGCTACGGGCTCAGCATCGGCGAGGTGCAAGGCATCGTCGAGATTGCGGTGGGCGGCAAGTCAGCCGGAAAACTGTTCGAGGGCGATCGGCGTTTCGAGATCGTCGTGCGCCTGCCGGAACACCTTCGCGGCAATCTCGATGCGATCAGGGCGATTCCGATTCCGCTGCCACCGAGTGAGGAAACGAGCGCGCCGATCCGGACGGCTTTGCCGGCCACTCCCCTCGCCCAGATGCGCTATGTGCCGCTGTCGTCGGTCGCCACCGTCGATGCGACGCCGGGCCCCAACCAGATCAGCCGCGAGAACGGCAAGCGGCGCATCGTCGTCACCGCCAATGTCCGCGCCCGCGACCTCGGCTCCTTCGTCGTTGAGGCCGAAGCCGCCGTCGCCGAGAAAGTCAAACTGCCGCCGGGCTACTGGATCGGCTGGGGCGGCCAGTTCGAGCAGCTGGTCTCCGCCAGCAAGCGGCTGACGATCGTCGTGCCGGTGGCGCTCGCACTGGTGTTCCTGCTGCTGTTCATGAGCATGGGATCGGCGGCGGATGCGGCCCTGGTATTCTCCGGCGTGCCGCTGGCGCTGACCGGCGGTGTCGCGGCGCTCTTGTTGCGCGGCATTCCACTGTCGATCAGCGCCGGGGTCGGCTTCATCGCGCTGTCGGGCGTGGCCGTGCTCAACGGCCTCGTCATCATCGCCTTCATCGAGCGTCTGCGCAGCGAGGGGCGCCCCATTGCGGAGGCCGTGCGCGAGGGCGCGCTGACGCGACTGCGCCCGGTGCTGATGACGGCGCTGGTCGCCTCCCTCGGCTTCGTGCCGATGGCTCTCGCGACCGGTGCCGGTGCGGAGGTGCAGCGGCCGCTCGCGACCGTCGTGATCGGCGGCATCATCTCCTCGAGCGTCCTGACATTGCTGGTGCTGCCAGCGCTCTATTTGCTGTTCCGGCGTGACGGCGCGGGCGAAACGCCTACAATGACGCCTGATTTGTTGGTTTCCGGGGAGCACTAGGTTTGGGCAGTCACGACCATCACGGTCATCACCACCATGACCACGGCCACGCGCATGATCATGGTCACGACCACAGCCATGGCCATTCGCACGTCCATGCGCCCGCCAATTTCGGCAAGGCGTTCGCGATCGGCATCACGCTCAACAGCGCGCTGGTGGTGGCCGAGGCAGTTTACGGCTATCTCGGCAACTCCACCGCGCTGCTCGCCGATGCCGGCCATAATCTGTCCGACGTGCTCGGCCTGGTGGTGGCGTGGGGCGCCTCGATCGCGGCGCGGCGCGCGCCGAGCGGCCGCTTCACCTATGGCTTTCGCGCCTCCACGATTCTCGCGGCGCTCGCGAACGCCGTGTTCCTGCTGGTCGCGACCGGCGCCATCGGCTGGGAGGCGATCCTGCGGCTGCGCGAGCCGGAGCCTGTCGCTGGCGTCACCGTGATGGTAGTCGCCGGCATCGGCATTCTCATCAACGGCTTTACCGCCATGCTGTTCGCAAGCGGCCGCAAGGACGACATCAACATCGAAGGTGCGTATCTGCACATGGCGGCCGACGCCGCGGTCTCGCTCGGCGTCGTGGTCTCGGCTGCGCTGATCATCTGGACCGGCTGGCTCTGGCTCGATCCCCTCACCAGCCTCGTCATCTGCGGCAGCATCCTCTGGGGCACGACCAGCCTGCTGCGCGGCTCCATCGACATGTCGATGGCGGCAGCGCCGAAGGGCACCGACATCGCCGCGATCAAGGTGTTTCTGCTAGCGCGCCCGGGCGTGTCAGCGATCCATGATCTCCACGTCTGGCCGATTTCGACCACCGAGACTGCGCTCACTTGCCATCTCGTGATGCCCGCCGGCACCGCCGACGCGTTCCTGATGGAGACCGCGCAGTTGCTGAAGACGACCTACCGCATCGGCCACACCACGCTTCAGGTCGAGACGCATCCCAACAACGGCTGCGCGCTGGCGCCGGATGATGTGGTGTGATCGTCATTGCGAGCGAAGCGAAGCAATCCAGACTGCCTCCGCGCAAACATTCTGGATTGCTTCGTCGCTTCGCTCCTCGCAATGACGGTGGATAGAGCGGCGCCTACGCCGCCTTCGCCGTCACGATCCAGATCGCGCCCTGCAGCGCCACGCTCTGTCCCTTCAGGAACGGCGCAAGCGCCTCGCGGATCGATGCCTTGGCCGCAGCGTAGGTCTCCGGCGGATGGCCCTGCAGCGCGCGGCTGGCGGGGCCGATCTGGAGCGAGCCGTCGACGGCCGCGTCGAGCCCGCCGCCGATGGCGATGTCCATGGGAAGATTATGCGGCTCCATCGCCACATCGACGAAGCCGGCACCTTTCAGGATGCGCGTCACGCGCTCCTCCGAGGAGAAGGCGAACGGCCCCGGCTCTTCCGGCCCGACCGGCGGCATTTTTGGAACGTGTTTGTAGACCGCCATCAACGGCGCCATCATCCACGGATTTTCCTTCGGCTCGCGCCAGCAGGCGAAGGCGAGCCGCCCGGACGGCTTCAGCGCGCGGCGCAGGTTGGTGAAGGACGCAACCGGATCGGCGAAGAACATCACGCCGAAGCGCGAGGCGAGCAGATCAAAGCTCGCCGGCTCGAACGGATGCACCGTCGCATCCGCCAGCACGAAATCGAGCGCCAGTCCCTTTGGCGCAAACGCGCGTGCCTGCGACAGCATCGGATCGGAGACATCGAGCCCGAGCGCAAAACCGCCTGGCGCCACAGCCTTCGCGAATGCAAAGGTCGTCGCACCCGAGCCGCAGCCGACATCGAGAATGCGCTCGCTTGGCCGGGGCTTGGCGCGGTCGATCAGCACGTTGGCGATCGGTCCAAGCAGACTCTCCTGCGCGCTGTGGCGATCGGCCCAGCGCTGTCCACTGGGACCGTTCCAATAGGCGATCTGGTCGGCGTTTTGCTCGTGTTGCATTGGGGCCTCCCGTTCGGCGGCCCGCCTGGGCTGGCCTGCGAAGCCATCGCCCGCGACGCGAACAAGGGCTGTGGTGGGCGGTCACGGATTCGAACCGCGGACCCTCTCGGTGTAAACGAGATGCTCTAACCAGCTGAGCTAACCGCCCCACGGCGCTTCTTTATCCCTACCCGCCCCGTACGGGCAAGTACGGAACGTCAATCTTCGGGGCCTCAATCCCCCGGCCTTCCCGGCAGCAGCGGCACCGCATCGATCCACACCGCGGCCGATTGGCACCAGATCTGCCTGACGGGCCGCAATGTGTCGCGCTGGCGGATCGAGCCCCAGCGGATGCCCCAATCGTCGGCCTGGTCGCCCTCGCCGCTGGTGAACAGCGGGGAACCGCAATCGGCGCAGAAGTGCTGGAAGCGCATCCGGCCGTTGTCGCCGCGCTTGCCGTAGACTTTTGGCGTGCCGCCGGTGAGCTTGACGTCGGCTGCGGTGCAGATCGCGGTCACCCGGAACGGCGAGCCCGTCAGGGTCTGGCAGTCGCGGCAGTGGCAGACCGAGACCGTCTCGGGATCGACCTCGGCCTCGAAGGTGATTTGCCCGCAATGACATTGACCGTCAACCTGCATCGCATTCCCTTCCCCAAAACAAAAACGGCGCCCGAAGGCGCCGTTTTATCATCTTTTCGAATTGCGATCTCAGTGAGCGGTCAGGCCGCCGGCGGCTTCGTCGCCGTCGGGCTTCACCGTCACCTTGGTGTCCTCTTCCCAGACAATCGGCACGGGCTTCTTCACCAGCGCCTTGGCAACGACGTCGTCGAGACGGGAGACCGGGATGATCTCCATGCCGCCCTTGATCGCATCGGAAATCTCCGTGAGATCCTTGGCGTTGTCCTCGGGGATCAGCACCGTCTTGATGCCACCGCGAGCAGCGGCCAGCAGCTTCTCCTTCAGACCGCCAATCGGCAGCACGCGGCCGCGCAGCGTGATCTCTCCGGTCATCGCGACATCATGGCGAACCGGGATGCCGGTCATGACCGAGATGATCGCGGTGGCCATGGCCACGCCCGCCGACGGACCGTCCTTCGGCGTCGCGCCTTCCGGCACGTGCACGTGGATGTCGCGCCGGTCGAACAGCGGCGGCTCGATGCCGTAGACGATCGCACGGGAGCGGACGTAGGACGCCGCAGCCGAGATCGACTCCTTCATCACGTCGCGCAGATTGCCCGTGACCGTCATCTTGCCCTTGCCGGGCATCATGACGCCCTCGATGGTCAGCAGCTCGCCGCCGACATCAGTCCAGGCAAGGCCGGTGACGATACCGACCTGCGGCTCGCTCTCGATCTCGCCGTAGCGGTACTTCGGCACGCCGAGCAGCTCTTCCAGAGTCTTCTCGGTGACCTTGACCGACTTCTTCTTGGAGATCATCAGCTCCTTCACCGCCTTGCGGGCGAGTGTGGAGAGCTCACGCTCCAGATTACGCACGCCCGCTTCGCGGGTGTAGCGGCGGATCAGAAGCAGCAACGCGTCGTCGTCGATCGAGAACTCCTTGGAGTCCAGGCCGTGCTTGGACACCGCGGTCGGGATCAGGTGCTTGCGCGCGATCTCGACCTTTTCGTTCTCGGTGTAGCCGGCGATCCGGATGATTTCCATGCGATCCATCAGCGGGCCGGGAATATTGAGCGTATTCGCGGTCGTGATAAACATGACGTTCGACAGATCGTAATCGACCTCCAGATAGTGGTCGGCAAACGTCCCGTTCTGCTCGGGGTCGAGCACCTCGAGCAAGGCCGAGGACGGATCGCCGCGGAAATCGGCGCCCATCTTGTCGATCTCGTCCAGCAGGAACAGCGGATTGGACGACTTCGCCTTCCGCATCGACTGGATGATCTTGCCGGGCATCGAGCCGATATAGGTGCGGCGGTGACCACGGATCTCGGCCTCGTCGCGCACGCCGCCTAGCGACACACGCACGAACTCGCGGCCGGTCGCCTTCGCGATCGACTTGCCGAGCGAGGTCTTGCCGACGCCGGGAGGCCCGACGAGGCACAGGATCGGGCCCGTCAGCTTGTTGGCGCGCGACTGCACCGCAAGATACTCGACGATGCGGTCCTTGACCTTCTCGAGCCCGTAGTGATCCGCATCCAGAACCGCCTGCGCGGCTTCCAGATCCTTCTTCACCTTGGACTTCTTGTTCCACGGGATCGACAGCAGCCAATCCAGATAATTGCGCACGACGGTCGCTTCCGCGGACATCGGCGACATCTGGCGCAGCTTCTTCAATTCATGTTGCGCCTTCTCGCGCGCTTCCTTGGAGAGCTTGGTCTTGGAGATCTTCTCTTCGAGATCGGCGAGTTCGTCGCGACCGTCGTCGTCGCCGAGTTCCTTCTGGATCGCCTTCATCTGCTCGTTGAGATAATACTCGCGCTGGGTCTTCTCCATCTGGCGCTTGACGCGCGAACGGATGCGCTTCTCGACCTGCAGCACCGAGATCTCGCTCTCCATCAGGCCCAGCACCTTCTCCAGGCGCGTGGTGACGGACAGCGTCTCCAGGATGCCCTGGCGATCCGCGATCTTGACGGCGAGATGCGAGGCAACGGTGTCGGCGAGCTTGGCGAAATCGGTGATCGCCTGCACGACGCCAACGACCTCGGCCGAGATCTTCTTGTTGAGCTTCACATAGCTCTCGAAATCGGACACGACCGAGCGCGAGAGAGCTTCGGCCTCGACCGACTTCGCATCGGTGTCGGCGAGCGCAGTTGCGGTGGCCTCGTAGTAGTCGGCGCGATCGGTGTACTTCTGCACGCGCGCACGCTCGAGCCCTTCGACCAGCACCTTCACGGTGCCGTCGGGAAGCTTCAAGAGCTGCAGCACGCTTGCAAGCGTACCGGTCTCGTAAATGGAATCGGGGGCCGGATCATCGTCGGACGCGTTCTTCTGCGTCGCGAGCATGATCAGCGCGTCGTTCTTCATCACCTCTTCGAGCGCGCGGATCGACTTCTCGCGACCGACGAAGAGCGGAACGATCATGTGCGGGAAGACGACGATATCGCGCAGCGGCAACACGGGATAAGCGTGCGTCTCGCCATGGACGATGGTTGGCCGGGGTTTTGGATTAGTCATGGCCTTTTCCTTTTGCTTTGCCCCCTCGCACGCAGCCCGCTCTCATGCGCAACCGCCACAAGGTGCCGAGGTGATCCACAAAACCGGCCTACCATTTGAAGGTTGGACCGGGCTTGCCGGATCGGAACTGAGGCGAATCTTGAACAGAATTCTCGCTCGCCGCCGACATTAGGTGGCTATCGACTGGGGGGGTGTCAAGTCATTGAAACACGCGCGCCATCAGGCGCTTACGCACGGGGGTAAGCGACGCAATTCCGGCTGCGGAGTAGATGTCCGCAGCCGCTACTATGAATGACGTTTGGGGCGTTCCAGCGCCGCAAAATCAGGCGCTGGCGTTCTCGACGGCGCGATCGGACCGATCGGCGTAGATGTAGAGCGGACGCGCCGTTCCTTCCACGACTTCGCGGGAAATCACGACTTCTTCCACACCTTCGAGACCCGGCAGGTCGAACATCGTCTCGAGCAGGATCGCTTCGAGGATCGAACGCAGACCACGCGCGCCGGTCTTGCGCTCGATCGCCCTGCGGGCGACCGCGCCAAGCGCCTCGTCGGCGAAGGTCAGCTCGATGTTCTCCATCTCGAACAGGCGCTGGTACTGTTTCACCAGCGCGTTCTTCGGCTCGACCAGGATCTTCTTGAGCGAAGCCTCGTCGAGATCCTCCAGCGTCGCCACGACGGGCAGACGGCCGACGAACTCGGGGATCAGGCCGTACTTCAGGAGATCCTCGGGCTCGACGTGACGGAAGATTTCACCGGTACGGCGGTCTTCCGGCGCCAGCACCTGGGCGGCAAAACCGATCGAGGTCGAACGGCCGCGCGCCGAGATGATCTTCTCCAGGCCAGAGAACGCACCACCGCAGATGAACAGGATGTTGGTGGTATCCACCTGCAGGAATTCCTGCTGCGGATGCTTGCGACCGCCTTGCGGCGGGACCGAAGCCACGGTGCCTTCCATGATCTTCAATAGCGCCTGCTGCACGCCCTCACCCGACACGTCGCGCGTGATCGAGGGATTGTCGGACTTGCGGCTGATCTTGTCGATTTCGTCGATGTACACGATGCCGCGCTGGGCGCGCTCGACATTGTAGTCGGCGGCCTGGAGCAGCTTCAGGATGATGTTCTCGACGTCCTCACCGACATAGCCGGCTTCGGTCAGCGTGGTCGCATCCGCCATCGTGAACGGAACGTCCAGGATGCGGGCGAGCGTCTGCGCGAGCAGCGTCTTGCCCGAACCGGTCGGACCGATCAGCAGGATGTTCGACTTCGCGAGCTCGACGTCGTTGTGCTTGGTCTGGTGGTTCAGGCGCTTGTAGTGGTTGTGCACCGCGACCGACAGGACCTTCTTCGCATGGCTCTGGCCGATGACGTAGTCGTCGAGAACCTTGCAGATTTCCTTCGGCGTCGGAATCCCGTCGCGCGACTTGACCAGCGAGGATTTGTTCTCCTCGCGGATGATGTCCATGCAGAGCTCGACGCACTCGTCGCAAATGAAGACCGTGGGACCCGCGATCAGTTTGCGGACTTCGTGCTGGCTCTTGCCGCAGAACGAGCAATATAGCGTGTTCTTGGAGTCGCTCGTGCCGACCTTACTCATTCATGTCTCCGTCCGCGGTTCGATCCCGTCCGCTCGATCGTCCCATCCCGAAACGTTCGCGGGTAAGGGACTCAAATAGAGCAAATTCCGTACCAAAAAAGACCCTACGCGTTACACACCGTGCGAATCACGGTCACTCGATTCCTCGCGATCATAGCCGATCATTCGTAGCCAACCATGCTGTCACCCGACTATCAAGAATTCGCTAATCGGGGGGTCGCCGGCAACCCGTGACAATACCGTGATTTCACGTCTTGGCACGGGCGAAGTGACCGAAATCACCCCGGCGTTGCTGGATTACCACGAAAAACAAGCACGAAAGCGGAACTTTCTGCCTGTCGCAGGGCGCAAAATTGCGTTTTTTCCACCCTCGCGAAGTGCGCCGTTAACGTGAAACGCCGCCTTCAAGATCCCCAGAGAAGCCCAAGAGGGATTCCAGGGATCGATGTTGCCGCCCTGTCGCGCTACTGGGGCTTCGCCGCCGGTTCCTCGGCGCGCTTGTCGATGACCCTGTCGACGAGGCCAAATTCCTTGGCGTCGTTCGCCGTCAGGAACTTGTCGCGCTCCAGCGCGTCCTCGATGGTCTTGTAAGTCTGGCCGGTGTGCTTCACGTAGATCTCGTTGAGCCGCTTCTTCAGGTTCAGGATTTCCTGTGCGTGCAGCATGATGTCGGTGGCCTGGCCCTGGAAGCCGCCGGAGGGTTGATGCACCATGATGCGCGCGTTCGGCAGCGAGAAGCGCATGTCCTTCTCGCCAGCGGCAAGCAGCAGCGAGCCCATCGAGGCCGCCTGCCCCGTGCACAGCGTCGAGACCGGCGGGCGGATGAACTGCATGGTGTCGTAGATCGCGAGGCCCGACGTCACCACGCCGCCCGGCGAGTTGATGTACATCGAGATTTCCTTCTTCGGATTTTCCGCCTCAAGGAACAACAACTGCGCGACGATCAGCGTCGACATGCCGTCCTCGACCGGTCCGGTCAGGAAGATGATGCGCTCCTTCAAGAGGCGCGAGAAAATGTCGTAGGCGCGCTCGCCACGGTTGGTCTGCTCGACCACCATGGGCACGAGGTTCATGTAGGTTTCAACCGGATCGCGCATGAGTCACCTAGGTTTTCGGAGGACGTCGCCACTTTGCCGGAAGGGCGATGGACGTCCCGTGATGCAGGAAGTTGGAAGAAGAAGAACGCTTGCAAGTAGAACGCCGGGGTACAGGATGCACCGACAGATATAGCCCAATTCACGCCAGACAAGTGCGGAACGAATTAAGGCTTAATCCACTGGGCACTTGAAGCTGATTCTCGCAAAAAGGCCCAGCCGGCCATCTGGCTAGCTGGGCCCATCCGCTGATCATCCTTAATAGAAGACTGTCTCAAAGCCTTCAGGCTGCAGTCTTTTCCTCGTCGTCCTTGTACAGATCCTCGCGCGAGACCTTCTTCTCGGTCACGTTGGCGAGCTCGAGGATGAAGTCGACGACCTTGTCCTCGTAGATCGGCGCACGAAGCTGGGCCAGCGCCTGCGCGTTGCTGCGGTAATAGTCCCAGACTTCCTTCTCGCGACCCGGCATCGAGCGGGCTCGCTCGATCACGGCGCGGCCGACCTCGTCGTCAGTCACCGTGATCTTGTTCTTCTCGCCGATCTCGGAGAGCACGAGACCGAGACGCACGCGGCGGTCGGCGATCTTGCGGTACTCTTCCTTCGCCTTGTCCTCAGTGGTGTCCTCGTCGGCAAAGGTCTTGCCGGCCGAATCCATCTCGGCCTTGACCGAGTTCCACATCAGATTGAACTCTTCGTCGACCAGCGAGGGCGGCGCCTCGAAGCGATGCGCCTCGTCGAGACGATCGAGCAGCGCGCGCTTGACGCGCTGACGCGTCGCACCGGCGTATTCGACAACCAGACGCTCGCGCGCGGCTTCCTTCAGCTTGTCCAGCGATTCGAGGCCAAGCGTCTTGGCGAACTCGTCGTCGATCACGAGATCCTGCGGCGCCTCGATCAGCGTCGCCGTGGTCTCGAACTCGGCCGGCTGACCGGCGAGCTTCTCGCTCATGTAGTTCTTGGGGAACGCCACCTTCAGCGTGCGCGTCTCGTTCGCGCCGATGCCGATGAGCTGCTCCTCGAAGCCCGGGATGAAGGTGTTGGAGCCGATCGCAACCTGGATGCCCTCGCCCGTGCCGCCCTCGAAGGCTTCGCCGTTGATGGTGCCCTTGAAGCTGATGGTGACGCGGTCGCCGGATTCAGCCTTCGCGCCCTCGGCCTTGGCGGCATAGCCGCGGTTGGTGTCGGCGATGCGCTTGATCGCTTCATCGACGTCCGAATCGGACACGTCGGCGACGGGCTTCTCGACCTGGAAGGTCTTGAAGTCGGCGAGCGCGATGGACGGCACCACTTCGATCGCGACCGTATAGGTCAGGTCGGACTTGCCCGAGAGCAGCTCCTCGACCTCGGCCTGCTCGGTCGGCATTGTGATCTTCGGCTCGGTCGCGAGCTTGAAGCCGCGCTCGGAGAACAGCTGGGTGTTGGTGTCGCGAATGGTCTGGTCGATGGTCTCGGCCATCACCGAACGGCCATAGACCTTCTTGAGGTGGCCGACCGGCACCTTGCCGGGACGAAAGCCGTTGAGACGGACCTTGTCCTTGAGGTCGACGAGCTTGGCGCCAGCCTTGGCGTCGAGATCAGACGCGGGAACGCTGATCTTGAACTCGTGCTTCAAGCCTTCCGAGAGGGTTTCTGTGACCTGCATGGCGTCCAATCTTCTTCTCGTTCGGTCCCGGCACGCTCGCGCGTCGGGACGCTGTCATTAATCGATCCGGCGCGAGGCAAACGCCTCAACGCCGGTGGTTCATCGAGCCCGGCTCCAGGCGGAAAAACATCCGCGCGGAGCAAGGCCCCTCAGTAATCCATGCAAACGCTGAAAGCGCTTGGTGCGGGCGGAGGGACTCGAACCCCCACAACTTTCGTCACTGGAACCTAAATCCAGCGCGTCTACCAGTTCCGCCACGCCCGCGTGAATTTGCATCAAGACCGGCCGCGATGCCGCGGGCGGCGGGCTTATAGCATGTGCCCGCCTGTTCGCAGCAAAAAAATGGCCTGATGGAGGCACCGTCCAAGTAGGCACGATGGCTGGACTTATCCAGCGCGGCGTGGTCCGGATCGCGCCCATGAAACCGCGGATTTTTGACCTGGACCGGCGCGAGGTTTTGGCCGGAGTTGGAGCCTCCCTGGGAGCCTCGGCCGCCGGGCTGATCGCCGGCGGCGCGGGCCCGCTTCCAACTGCACAGGTCCTCCTTCAGGCAAGACCGGCCACGCTGGCTCTGAGGCCGGGTCAGCCGGCTACGCCGATCTGGGAGCTGGCCGCCGCAAGCCATATCGGGAATGTGCGTTTCAAGCGCGGGGACCGCTGCGAAGTGGTCTTTCGAAACGACCTGCCTGTGCCGGTTGCGCCAACCTGGTACGGCCTCGATGGCACAGCCTTGCCGGACCCGCTGGCTGGACGAGCGCCCACCGCACCGGGGTCGACCGAAACATCAATTATTTCAATACCAAACGCGGGAACCTTGCTTGCCGACTTCCGTCTCTTTGAGGACCGCCTGAACCAGCCGGCCCGCCCGCTCCCGATCATCGCCGCGGAGACGAGCCCGGTCAGCAACGACCGCGACGAGGTTCTACTGATCGAGGAATGGCGCGTGCGGCCGGACGGCACCGCGCTTCCGCCGGGCCGCGACCCCAAGGACACGACCCCGCTCTACACGCTGAACGGCCGGACTTCGTTCGGACTCTCAGCTTCCGCCGGCGAGCGGCTGCGGCTGCGCTTCATCAACGGCTCGCAACGCTCTGTTCTGGCGATCAAATTGGAAGGCCACGAGGTCCAGGTGCTGGCGCTGGACGGGCAGCCGGCCGAGCCGTTCCCGGCCCGCAACGGCGCCTTGGTGCTGGCCCCCGGCGCCCGCGCCGACGCCTTTGTCGACGCGGCCATGTCGGCCGCATTTGTGCTCCATGATGGCAAGGAGGCGAGCCCGATCGGGCGCCTCGCCGTCTCCGGCAAACTGGACCGGCGCGCGGCCCTGCCCCCGCCACAGCCGCTGCCCTCGAACGACCTTCCCGAGAAGCTCGATCTGAAAGGCGCCCTGCGGTTCGATGTCGCGCTCGGCGCCCCCGACACCGGCTGGACCCGGACGGCCAATTTCTCCACCGCCTCGGCGCCCGCCTTCCGCGCCAAGGCCGGCCGGACCGTCGTGCTGGCCGTCAGAAACCCCGCCCCTGCGACCACCGTGTTCCACCTGCACGGCCACCATTTCCGCCTGCTCGACCGGCTCGACGACGGCTGGAAGCCCTATTGGCTCGACACCCTCGCCCTCGAGCCCGGCAAGACCGAGCGTATCGCCTTCGCCGCGACTTCACCGGGACGATGGCTGATCGAATCCGTCGTGACCGATTGGGCCGCGCCGCGGCTGGTGCGATGGTATGGGGTGGAGTGAGTTATCGTAGGATGGGTAGAGCGAAGCGAAACCCATCCTATTGCGCCGAGGTTTGAGATGATGGGTTTCGCTTCGCTCTACCCATCCTACCTACAGCTCAATAGTCCACTCCAAGCGCGCTGTAGATCCGCCGGTGCACGGCCGGCAGCGTCTCGGTGAGATCTTCGGCGATCAGCCCGGGCCCCGCTTCGCTTGCCGCCTCGCCGTGCATCCAGACGCCGATGCTGGCGGCCTCGAACGCCGGCACGCCCTGCGCCAAGAGACCAGCGATGATGCCGGCGAGCACGTCGCCGGCGCCCGCGGTGGCGAGCCATGGCGGAGCGTTGGCGGCGATGGTGGCGCGGCCGTCAGGCGCGGCGATCGTGGTGTCGGGGCCCTTCAAGAGCACGACGGCGCCGGAGCGCTCGGCGGCGGCGCGCACGCGCTCGAGCTTCGAGCGGCCCGGAGTCTTGTTGCTGAGGTCGGAGAACAGCCGCGGAAACTCGCCCTCATGCGGCGTCAGCACCACCCGCACATCCGGCGAGGACTTGATCGATTCAAACAGCCGCTCGGGATTGGCGGCAAAGCTCGTCAGCGCATCCGCATCGAGCACGACATGGCGCCGTGCCGAGATTGCGGTGTGAACGATATCGCAGGTGCGTTCACCGACGCCGGCGCCGGGACCGATCATGCAAGTGTTGTAGCGCCTGTCGCCGAGCAGCTCGCCGAACTCGACCACGGTATCGACGGCGCGAACCATCACGGCCGTCAGCGCGCTTGCATTGATCGCGAGCGCATTGCGCGGGGTCGCGAGCGTCACGAGGCCCGCGCCGGCGCGTAAGGCACCGCGGGCGGCGAGCCGCGCAGCACCGGTCGCGGCCGCATCGCCGGACACCGCCAGCACGTGGCCGCGCGCATATTTATGGCCGTCGATGCGCGGCACCGGAAAGGCCGCGCCCCAGAAATCCGGGTCGTTCTCAAAGATCCGCGGCGCGATCTCGTCCAGCACCTGGGCGTCGATGCCGATATCGGCGACGCGCACGTGGCCGCAATGCATGCGCCCCGGCAGCAGGAGATGTGCGGGCTTCTTGCGGAAGAAGGTGACGGTTTCGGTGGCATTCACCGCGACGCCCAGCACCGACGCGCTGGTGCCGTTGATACCGCTCGGCAGATCGACCGCCAGCACCGGCGCGCCATTGGCGTTGATCGCCTCGATCATCGCCCGCGCCTCGCCATCGACGGGTCGGCTCAAGCCCGCGCCGAACAGCGCATCGATGATCAGCGCCGGCTTTCCGATCGCCTGTGGATTGAACGGCAGCACGGGCTGCTTCCAGCCGCGCGCGGCGGAGGCCGCATCGCCCTGAAGCTGGTCGCGCTCGCACATCAGGATGATGGAGACCTCGCGCCCTTGCGCGGCGAGTTCGGCGGCTGCGACAAAACCGTCACCGCCATTGTTGCCGGGGCCGGCCACGATCAGGATCGGCCCCTCCTCCACCAGCGCGTTGGCGGCATCCCCGACCGCCTGGCCCGCGCTCAGCATCAGCTTGAAGCCTGGCGTACCGGCCGCGATCGATAGCTGGTCGGCCCGCTGCATTTCGGCGTTGGTGAGAACTTCCATGCCACTTCCCTGGTACAAACGCCTTTTCAACAGGCATTTCCTGTGCCGCTCCCATACAGCGAACGGCGATCTGCACACGCATTGACCGTTTGCCTATTTCGTAGTCTTCGCTATTTTGGGCCGGTCGGCTCCACCTATCAGAGATGCTCGTTAAAAGGCTGATAACGCTCCAATAATCAGGGCATTTGCAACTTGGCATAGACCCTGCTTTCGAGGAAGCCGCTTCGGTTCGTCGTGCTCACTGGCATTATCTGGGTGTGGCCGGCCGTTGTTGGCGGGCTGGTCAGGTCCCGGCATAGCGAAGACAAGATCGTGCGTTAAGAAAAGCGCATCCTGACGAAGACGTTGCTATTTGTTCGATAAGGCCGGGAGGCGCGCAGTGAAGAAAATCGAAGCCATCATCAAGCCGTTCAAGCTCGACGAGGTGAAGGAAGCGCTTCAGGAGGTCGGCCTTCAGGGCATCACCGTGACCGAGGCCAAGGGTTTTGGCCGCCAGAAGGGTCACGCCGAACTCTACCGCGGCGCGGAATACATCGTTGACTTCCTGCCCAAGGTGAAGATCGAGATCGTGATCGGTGACGACCTGGTCGAGCGCGCGATCGACGCGATCCGCCGCGCTGCGCAAACCGGGCGCATCGGCGACGGCAAGATTTTCGTCTCCAACATCGAAGAGGCGATCCGCATCCGAACCGGCGAATCCGGGCTGGACGCTATCTGAGCCGGGTGCTATCCCGAATCCTGCGACACTCTGAAAGAAAAAAGGCTGCTTCGGCGGCCTGATTTCGTTTGTGCGGTTGCGCGAACTCGCCGAAAGCGAGAACGAATCTGCTCATCTGGAAACCGTCCCGCAGAGCCAAAAGGGGTATGCATGAAGACCGCCAAAGACGTCCTGAAATCGATCAAGGACAACGACGTTAAGTACGTCGACCTGCGCTTCACCGATCCGCGCGGCAAGTGGCAGCATGTGACGTTCGACGTCAGCATGATCGACGACGATATCTTCGCCGAAGGGACGATGTTCGACGGCTCCTCGATCGCCGGCTGGAAAGCGATCAACGAGTCCGACATGTGCCTGATGCCTGATCCGGTGACCGCGACGATCGATCCGTTCTTCGCCGAGACCACCATGGTCATCACCTGCGACGTGCTCGAGCCGACCACCGGCGAGCCCTACAACCGCGATCCCCGCGGCATCGCCAAGAAGGCGGAAGCCATGGTGAAGTCGATGGGAGTGGGCGACAGCGTGTTCGTCGGCCCCGAAGCCGAGTTCTTCGTGTTCGACGACGTGCGTTTCTCGTCGGGCCCCTACAACACCGGCTTCCGCCTCGACTCCTCGGAGCTGCCGACCAACTCCGACACCGAATATGAAGGCGGCAATCTCGGCCACCGCATCCGCACCAAGGGCGGCTACTTCCCCGTTCCCCCGCAGGACTCGGTGCAGGACATGCGCTCCGAGATGCTCGGCGCCATGGCCAAGATGGGCGTCAAGGTCGAGAAGCACCATCACGAAGTGGCGTCCGCCCAGCACGAGCTCGGCATGAAGTTCGACACGCTGACGTTGATGGCCGACCACATGCAGATCTACAAATACTGCATCCATCAGGTCGCGCACATCTACGGCAAGACCGCCACCTTCATGCCGAAGCCGATCTACGGCGACAACGGCTCGGGCATGCACGTGCACCAGTCGATCTGGAAGGACGGCAAGCCGGTATTCGCCGGCAACAAATACGCCGACCTGTCGGAGACCTGCCTCCACTACATCGGCGGCATCATCAAGCACGCCAAGGCCATCAACGCCTTCACCAACCCGTCGACCAACTCCTACAAGCGCCTGGTCCCGGGCTATGAAGCGCCGGTGCTGCTCGCCTACTCCGCACGCAACCGCTCGGCCTCCTGCCGCATCCCCTACACGTCTTCGCCGAAGGCCAAGCGTGTCGAGGTGCGCTTCCCCGATCCGCTCGCCAATCCCTATCTCGGCTTCGCCGCGATGCTGATGGCCGGCCTCGACGGCATCAAGAACAAGATCGATCCGGGTCCGGCGATGGACAAGGACCTCTACGATTTGCCGAAGGAAGAGCTGAAGCAGATCCCGACGGTGTGCGGTTCGCTCCGCGAAGCCCTCGAAAACCTCGACAAGGACCGCGGCTTCCTCAAGGCCGGCGGCGTGTTCGACGACGACTTCATCGACGCTTACATCGAGCTGAAGATGACCGAAGTCGCCCGCTTCGAAATGACCCCGCATCCGGTCGAGTTCGACATGTACTATTCGGGCTGATCGGCTCGAGAGCCTTACGATGCGAAAGGCGCCCCTCGGGGCGCCTTTTTGCTTTGAGGCCATCAACTTTCGTTCTGCATCTGACTCCACTTCGTTCTCAAAGAACGAATCGGAATCGCGAAAATCGACGCGCACCAATTCTTGCTGATTGGTTTATTCGGCCTGAGATGGTGCGAGCGCAGTTCGTAAGATGAGTAGAGCCCTGCGAAACTAAGCAACTTTCAGTCGGTATGGCTTGACCAGCAGCTCGGCAGGCACTTTCCAGGCCTCGCTGATCCGAAAGATCATCTCGACCGTCAGCACACGCCTTCTGTTCAATATCTCTGACGCGCGCGAGCGCGAGCCCAATAGCTCCGCGAGCTCTGCTTGAGTGTGCCCGCCTTCATCGATCAGGTAGTTCAGCATATCGATCGGATCGAGACGCGACAGATCGATCGGCCAATGTGCCGTCTCATACTTCTCGACAAGCGTTGCGAGAATATCGAGCTTGTCGCCCTCATCAGTCCCGGGTTCTGCGTCCCAGAGCCGTTCGATCTCAGCGACGGCAGCATCATAGTCTGACTCCGTCCGAATGGGATGGATCTCCATGACTCTCTCCTCAGTACATCGCGACCGTCAACGCGTCGATCTTGTCGTATTCCGCATGCGTGCCGATGAATTTGATAAAGGCAATTTGGTGCTTGAACGCGAACGCGACGATCAGACGAAAATTGCCGCCCGCGATTTCAAAACGCGCCCGCTCTCCGTTCAGAACGACCACTCGGGGCACGGTCGTCTGTATCTCATTCATCGAAGCCCATTTGGCGGCTCTGACGAGCTTGACCCATCGAACGATCGCTGGCTTCGCCTTGGGATTTGCCGCGGCGAATTTGGCCAAGGTCGATTGCTTGATGATCCTCACGGCAAATATTCCCAAATTGGGAACGTTTTGTCAATAACATGAAAGGCCGCAGGACCCGATCCATCGTCCAACTCACTTGTCCGGAAAATTCACCCCGATTTCCGTCACCACCGGCGCCCACTTCACCAGTGTCGCGTTGTCGGAGGCGGCCTTCACGCCGTCGCCCAGCAGCGACTTCGGCGCGGCGGACTTCCGGTCGAAGCGGATCGTCACGGTGCATCCGCCCTGCATCGGACGACCGAGCGCGCCGCCCTTCCAGTCGGTGACGAAGCCGCCGTAGTCCCATTCAAAACCGGCGACCAGGAACGCCTTGCCGTTCGCCTTCTGCACGTCGGCAAGGCTTGATCCGATCGTGATGCCGTTGACGTTCCATTTGCTCGTCTTGGCGCTGTCGCGCAACGTCAGGCCGGCGACGCGCTTCGATTTGCCTTCCGTGAAGGCGATTTCGAGGCGCTGGTCGTTCGCCTTCGGAAACAACACGAGCCCCTTGTAGGTTTCGCCTTCCGCGCCGGGCAGCTCCTGCATCACGGCCTCCTTGCCATAACGCTGCATCAGGCTCTTGGCGGTGTCGCTCGGCGCCGCGGGCGAAGCGCAGGTGATCGGGCCCTCGGTCGGCGCAGCGGCTTGAGCAACCGCGGGGGATGCGAACAGGACGGAGACAGCAACGGTCAATCTGCAAATCATCGGGATGCAATTCCAGCTTGAAAATTTGAAGGCGAAATAGCACGGGGCCGCACGTCCGGCTCCACTGCGCGCGCAATGTCGATGCGAGAAAAGACCCGCGGCTACGCCGCCGCCCTCTGCTTCGCCACCATCGCCTCGCCAAAAGCCTCGAACAGCTTGCGATTGATCGGATTGCGCTGCGGGTCGTATTCGGCATGCCATTGCACACCGAGTGCGAAGGTCGAGGCTTCCGCGATCTGGATCGCCTCGATGGTGCCGTCCTCGGCGATGCCCTCGACAAGCACGCGCTTGCCGGGCTCGAGGATACCCTGGCCGTGCAGCGAATTGACCCGGATCTTCTCGCAGCCGAGCAGCCGTGCGAAGGCACCGCCCGGCGTCAGGTCGACGTCATGACGGTCGGCGAACACGACGGTCGGATCGGGATGGATTTCGCCATTCTCGAGCCGGGGCATGCGGTGGTTCATGCGGCCCGGAATTTCGCGGATCTCCGGGTGCAGCGAGCCGCCGAAGGCGACGTTCATCTCCTGTAAGCCCCGGCAGATGCCGAACAGCGGGATGCCGCGCGCGACGCAGGCGACCGAGAGCGCCAGCGCGACCTCGTCGCGGTGGATGTCGTAGGGCTCGTGCTTCTCGCAGGGGTCGACGTTGAAGCGGGTCGGATGCACGTTGGCGCGAGCACCGGTGAGCACGATGCCATCGACGGCATCGAGCAGTGCGGCGATATCGGTGATGTCGGGCGAGCCCGCGAACATCACCGGCAAGCCGCCGGAGACCTCGGCCACGGCGCGCAAATTGCGCTCGCCGACCATCTGGACCTGAAATCGATTTTCGACGCGATGGGCGTTCCCGATCACGCCGACGACCGGCTTTCTCATTTCCCGTTCCGACCTCCCCGCCGAAGAAGATTCTCTGAAGATGCCCCTCGGAGGGAACAAATTCAACAGAAGGGATAGCGGGACGGCAATGCTATTTCGCGCGAATAGCCGGCCGGACGCCAGTCTGGCACCCTTTCGCCCGGGGCGGCGTTGGCCTTGAGCCCTTGGACGCGTCAAATCGGCGCTTGGGCGCGGCTTGATCCGTGGGGACATTTCGCGAAAGACTACCCGCCGAAGCCGTCGAAAAGGACATGATGTGACAATTCCCGAAAACGAACGGCTCCAGACCCGCGCCGATCTAGCTTGGGCGATTTCGGTTGGAGGCATCGGCGTCGTGCTGTTCACCGTGCTGATCGTCTTCACCTGGTATTTTGCCGCCACCGTGCTCCTGATTTTCGCCGGTATGCTGCTCGGCCTCGGCCTCAACGCGCTGGCCAACGCGCTCGGTCGCCGCGTTCCCCTTCCTCATGCTGCGCGGCTTGCGATCGTCTGCGTGGCACTCGCCCTGATGCTCGCGGGCGTGGCCTATCTGGGCGGCGCGACCATTGCTGATCAGGCGTCCCTGCTCAGCAAAACCATCAAGTCGCAGCTTGCCAACGTCAAATCCTTCCTCGACAGCCACGGTGTCGACACCAGCTTCTTCGACTTCGGTAGCGCGGCGGTCGCCTCCCCGGACGCAACGCCGGCCGACTCCAGCCCCTCGCCCGGGACCGCGCCAAAAAACGGGCTATCTGGCGCCGGCGCGCTCGCCTCGAGCGGTGGTGCTATCGTGAGCCAGACCTTCAAGCTGCTGCTCGGCACGATCGGCGCTGTCGGCAACGTCTTCATCGTGCTGTTCCTGGGGATGGCCTTTGCCGCCCAGCCGAGCGTCTACCGCGAGGGGCTGTTGTTTCTCACCCCGGCGAGACATCGCAACCGTGCCACCCTCATCATCGACCGTATCAGCGAGACGCTGGAGCGCTGGTTGATCGCGCAGATGATCGTCATGCTGGCGGTCGGCGCAGTGACCTGGATCGGACTTGCCGTCATCGGCATCCCCAGCTCGTTCATCCTGGGAATCCAGGCCGGCCTGCTTGCCTTCATCCCGACCGTCGGTGCCATCATCGCCGGCGTCATCGTGGTGCTGGCGAGCCTCGCCTCGGGTTGGATTCCGGCGCTGTCCGCTTTCATCCTGTTCCTCGGCGTGCACGCGATGGAGAGCTACGTGCTGACGCCGCTGCTCCAGCGCCAGGCGCTGGACATCCCACCGGCCACGCTGTTCGCGTTTCAGATCCTGCTCGGCGTCGTGTTCGGAATCTGGGGCCTGGCGCTGGCGCTGCCACTCGTCGCCATCGCCAAGGTCATGATTGATCATTTCAAGACATATGAGGCGCCGCCTCTGGCAGCATGATCCGGAAAAGTGCGCAGCGGTATTCCGAAAAGATCATGCTCAAACGACCAAGGGCGGCGCGAGACGCCTCAGGTCGTCAGCACGGTCTCGGTGTGCTCGACCTCCGGAGACGAGGCAAAATACTGGCCGACGAGGCCGCGCCATTCCGTGAAATTCTCGGAGCCGCGGAAATCCACGGTGTGGTTCTCCAGCGTCGCCCATTTTACCATCAGCCGATAGCGCTGCGGCTTCTCGATCGATTTGTGCAGCTCAAACCCGTGAAAACCCTTGGCGCGGCCAAAGGCGGCCTTGGCCTTGGCGACGGCGGCCTCGAAATCCTTCTCGCTGCCCGGCTTGACGTCGATCTGCGCGATCTCGGTGATCATCGGTTTCCACCCCTTTGTTTGGTGGCCGTATCTACCGCAGTCGGGAGTAAAGAAAAAGGCGCCGAAACGGCGCCCTGCCCGGCCGAAAATGCGGCGCTCTCAGGCGAACAGCAGCACGGTGCCTGCAACGACGAGCGCGCAACCGAGAAACAGCGCGATCGGCCAATGGCTGCGGCTCTGCGTGTAGCGCCCCTGGGCGCGGCGCTCGGCAATTAGCGCGGTCTCGTATTCGTCCGCGGTCGAGAACAGACAGGCGAAGCCGCCGCGTGCCGAGGCCGCAGCGGCTTCAAGCGACATCAGGGCAGCTTGCGGATTCTGTCGACGGATCGATTCCATGACCGCCATGGTAGGAACCGAATGGTAAACAGGGGGTTACCGCGAGCCCTTCTCGTCTCAAGCCGTTGCCGGCTGTGTCTTGGACGCGGCCTTGGGCACACCAATCCGCGCAGCGCTCTGGCGGCGCCAGTTCTCCAGCGACAACGGCAACTCCTCCGCGGCCTCGACGCGGTTACGGCCGCCGCGCTTGGCCTGGTAGAGCGCGGTGTCGGCCGAGGCCAGCAGCACCTCGAGCTCGGTGCCGGCGGGCCCACCGGCCACACCGATGCTGACGGTGGTGTCGACCGGGCCTTCATCGACCACGACACCGGAGGTCTCGAACGCCTCGCGCACGCGCTCGGCGACCAGCACACCCTCCTCCAGCGCGCAGGGCAGCAGTGCGGCGAACTCCTCGCCGCCGATGCGGCCCGACAGGTCCGAGATGCGCAGATTGTTGACGACCACAGTCGAGAACAGCTTCAGCATCTCGTCGCCGGCGGGATGACCGAAGCGGTCGTTGATCGACTTGAAATGGTCGATGTCGAAGATCATCACGGTGACGGGGCGGCCGCCCTTGGCCTCGCGCTCGATCATCCGCGCACAGGCTTCCGAGAAGCCACGGCGGTTGAGCATGCCGGTCAGCGGATCGGTCGACGCCGCGGTACGGTGCGCGGTGACGGTGCGCTCGGACACCAGCATGAAGATCACGAACACGGTACCAACGGCATAGAGCACGAGCTCGACCGCGAACACGGTGACCCAAACGCTGTGGGAGAAGCCCGCATCATACGGGCGCAGGAAGCTGCCGAGCAGGATCGGCAGCATCAGCACGCAGCCGTGCATCACCGGCACCACGAAGGCGGGCCAGCGACGCTGCAGGCTCTTGCGCCGCTCGACCCAGAGCTCGCTCGCAGTCAGCGCCGCATAGACCGAGACGATGCCGGCGCCGATGATCATGCGCAGCATCGACGCTGTGGGATCGAGCAGCGTCACCGTCGCGACCCAGGCGAGCGCGCCGAGCACGAGACCGGGCCAGTTCGGCTTGCGGCCGTGGAAGACGCGCGCCGCATTCCACACCATGCCGCAGGCGACGAAGCCGACCGCATTCAATGCGAGATAGAGGTGCGGGCCGAGCTTGTCGCCGGTCGCGGTCCACAGCGCGACGGAAGCTGCGCCGAGTAGATAGGCCGTGCCCCACCATTTCAGCGCGGGGCTGTTCTCCTGTCTGCCGAAAAACACCATCATGGCGCCGAGCAATGCGGCGACCATCGTGGCGACCAAATAGAGCGTGATGCTATCGAGCGACGTCATGTCGGCCCCCTCTTGAACATAGCAGTTACGCGATCGGCCCAGCCGACTTGCGCGCCCTTCCAGATGCGACGCTATGTCTCGCGCCTTCCATTCAGGTTTTCACGCGAGGCCAAGTTTTCGGGAAACTCGCCTTCAATTTGCGTACAAACGAACAACAAAAAGGGCGCTGAAATCAGCGCCCTTTTGCATTTCATTGAAGCCGCTTTCGCGGCGAATGTGACCGAAGCGATTAACGCTTCGAGAACTGGAAGGACCGGCGGGCCTTGGCCTTGCCGTACTTCTTACGCTCGACCACGCGCGAGTCGCGGGTGAGGAAGCCACCCTTCTTGAGCACGCCGCGCAGCTCGGGCTCGAAATAGGTGAGCGCCTTAGAGATGCCGTGACGGACAGCACCGGCCTGACCGGACAGACCGCCACCGGCGACCGTGCAGATCACGTCGTACTGGCCGGAACGCGCGGCCACGGAGAACGGCTGCTCGATCATCATGCGCAGCACGGGACGGGCGAAATAGACCTCGACCTCGCGCGCGTTGACCGTGACCTTGCCGGCACCCGGCTTGATCCAGACGCGGGCAACCGCGTCCTTGCGCTTGCCGGTGGCGTAGGCGCGATTGAACTTGTCGACCTTCTTCTCGTGCTTCGGCGCGTCGGGCGCCGCGGTCTTGAGCTGCGAGAGCTGGTCGAGCGACTGAATGGATTCGGCCATGATTATGCGGCCCTCGTGTTCTTGCGGTTCAACTTGGCGATGTCGATCTTCTCGGGCGTCTGGGCCTCGTGCGGATGATCGGCGCCGCCGTAAACACGGAGGTTGCCCATCTGGACGCGACCGAGCGGACCACGCGGGATCATGCGCTCGACGGCCTTCTCGAGCACGCGCTCGGGATGCTTGCCTTCAAGGATCTGGCGCGCGGTGCGCTCCTTGACGTGGCCGACATAGCCGGTGTGCTTGTAGTAGGTCTTCTGCTCACGCTTGCGGCCGGTGAGGACTGCATGCTGCGCGTTGATAATGATGATGTTGTCGCCGCAATCAACGTGCGGGGTGTAGGTCGGGAGGTGCTTGCCGCGCAGGCGCATGGCGACGATGGTGGCGAGGCGGCCGACGACCAGACCCTTGGCGTCGATCAGTACCCACTTCTTCGTCACCTCAGCCGGCTTTGCCGAAAAGGTTTTCATGTCAGAGTTTCCGTGGACGGGGAATAGCGGCGCGAACACCGCACCGGACTGCGCGGTTTCTAGAGAAGAGACGCGCAACGGTCAATGCCCGACGATCTAAATTATATCAACAAAATCAGTACCTTAAAAATAAGGTGTGATATTACCTGCGAAAAGGTCAAACATTTGGAATGGAATAGGTCGAGGTGACATGGGCGATCGGATCGGGCGACGTCCCCGACAGCAGCTTCACCTCCCCAACCGCGAGGCGCTTGCCGAGCTTGAGCAGCCGGGCCTCCGCCAGCACGTCCTGCCCAGGCTGGCCCTTGCGCAGGAAATTGATGTTGAGATTGGTGGTCACCGCGAGCCCGATCGGTCCGATCGCCGACAGCAGCACCACGTACATGGCGAAATCGGCTAGTGCCATCAGCGTGGGGCCGGACACGGTTCCGCCCGGCCGCAGCATCCGTTCGCTGTAACGCTGTCGCAAAAGGCAGGTCTGGCCGTCCGCGCTCTCGATCGTGATGTCGTCGCCGCCGAACGCCTGGGGAAACTCGTCACGGAGAAACTGCTCGACCTCCGCCACGCTCATTTTCGCTGCCGCCATGCTGTTCCCCACACTCGCTTCACGTGACCTGTTACATTAGGTTATCTGCATCATCCAATTGCAATAATCCAACCGGAAACGCCTCGATGTCCACCCAGGCCGCCCGCGCCTCCTCCCCGCAACCGCAAATTCTGCTGCGCGAAATGGTCGGCCCCATCGCAGTGCTGACGCTGAATCGCCCTGCCGCACGCAACAGCCTTTCCGAAGCGATGATCGCCGGCCTGCATGCCGAACTCGACGAAATCCGCGACAACAAGTCCATCCGCGGCGTCGTGATCGCCGCCAACGGTCCCGCCTTCTCGGCCGGCCACGACATGAAGGAGCTGACCGCGCGCCGTAGCGATCCGGATCGCGGCCGCGCCTATTTCGCTGAACTCATGAATGCCTGCAGCGCGATGATGCAGGCGATCGTGCGCCTGCCGAAGCCCGTGGTCGCTTCCGTCCAGGGCATCGCGACCGCGGCAGGCTGCCAGCTCGTGGCGAGCTGCGACCTTGCAATCGCGTCGGAAGCAGCGAGCTTCGCCACGCCCGGCGTCGACATCGGCCTGTTCTGCTCGACGCCGATGGTCGCGCTGTCGCGCAACGTGCCGCGCAAGCAGGCAATGGAGATGCTGCTGACCGGCGAGCCGGTCCCGGCTGCGCGCGCCCGCGAGATCGGCCTCGTCAATCGCGTGGTCGCCGCCGGCACCGAGCGCGACGCCGCGATTGAGCTAGCACGACAGGTCGCGCTGAAATCCGCCTACACCGTCAAGCTCGGCAAGGAGGCGTTCTACCGGCAGGCCGAGATGAGCCTTGCGGATGCCTATCGCTATGCGGCAGAGGTGATGACCGAAAACATGATGGCCCGCGACGCCGAGGAAGGCATCGGCGCCTTCATCGAGAAGCGCACGCCGACATGGCGGGACGAGTGACAACAAGAAAAGACGCCAGATGAACCACGACGCCTATCCCGACAATTATATCCGCAGCATCCTCAACAGCGTGAAGTCGATCGCGATGGTCGGCGCCTCACCGGTCAATGTGCGGCCGAGCTATTTCGCGTTCAAATATCTGGCGCAGCGCGGCTACGACATGATCCCGGTCAATCCCGGTCATGTCGGTAAGGACCTGCTCGGAAAGCCCTTCGTCGCCTCGCTCCGCGATATCGGGCGTCCCGTCGACATGATCGACATCTTTCGCAACTCCAGCCACATCATGCCCATCGTCGACGAAGCCCTCGCACTCGATCCGCTGCCGAAAGTGATCTGGATGCAGCTTGGCGCGCGTGACGATGCGGCGGCGGAAAAAGCCGAGGCCGCAGGCATAAAGGTCGTGATGAACCGTTGCCCAAAGATCGAATATGGCCGGCTGTCGTCCGAGATCTCCTGGATGGGCGTCAATTCGCGCACGCTCAGTTCCAAGCGCCCGCCGGCGCCGACGCAGGGCATGCGGCTATCCCTCAATCGGATGAGTGTCGGCGGCGGCGAGACCGCGGCCTCCGATCGTGCGGCCAAGAACAAGAGCGAGCAAAGCTGACGCAATTGCGAAGGATTCATTTCGCGAACGCGACATTGCGTAGCACGATCGTTGCGATGTGAAGCCGCGGCTTGACGCCGGGCACGACGCCGATCAGCATGCCGCGCGATTTCAGATCACAAGAACAGGACGCCCCCCAATGAGCGATCGCCTTCCGGGATTTTCGACCCTCGCCGTGCATGCCGGTGCACAGCCCGATCCCACCACCGGTGCGCGCGCGACTCCGATTTATCAGACGACCTCGTTCGTCTTCAACGATGCCGACCACGCCGCTTCGCTGTTCGGCCTGCAGGCGTTCGGCAACATCTATACCCGCATCGGCAACCCGACCAACGCAGTGCTGGAAGAGCGCGTCGCTGCGCTCGAGGGCGGCACCGCCGCGCTTGCGGTGGCCTCGGGCCATGCCGCGCAGGTCGTGGTGCTGCAGCAATTGCTCCAGCCCGGCGACGAGTTCATCGCCGCGCGAAAGCTCTACGGCGGCTCGATCAACCAGTTCGCACATGCGTTCAAGAGTTTTGGCTGGAACGTGGTATGGGCCGATCCCGACGACGTCGCGAGCTTCGAGCGTGCGGTGACGCCGCGCACGAAGGCAATCTTCATCGAGTCCATAGCCAATCCCGCCGGCAGCATCACCGACATCGAGGCGATTTCGACAGTGGCGCGCAAGGCAGGCATGCCCTTGATCGTCGACAACACGCTGGCCTCGCCCTATCTGATCCGCCCGATCGACCACGGCGCCGACATCGTCGTGCACTCGCTGACGAAGTTTCTCGGCGGCCACGGCAATTCGCTCGGCGGCATCATCGTCGATGCCGGCACCTTCGACTGGTCGACTGGCGGAAAATATCCGATGCTCTCGGAGCCGCGACCCGAATATCACGGCATCCGTCTCCAGGAGACCTTTGGCAATTTCGCCTTCGCCATCGCCTGCCGCGTGCTCGGCTTGCGCGACCTCGGTCCTGCCCTGTCGCCGTTCAATGCCTTCATGATCCTCACCGGCATCGAGACGCTGCCGCTGCGCATGCAGAAGCACTGCGACAACGCCAAGGCGGTCGCCGAATTCCTCGCGGGCCACTCCGCAGTGTCCGCGGTGAACTATGCTGGCCTCGCTAGCGACAAGTACAACCAGCTCGCGCGCAAATACGCGCCGAAGGGCGCGGGCGCCGTGTTCACCTTCAGCCTGAAGGGCGGCTACGACGCCGGCGTCAACCTCGTCTCGAAATTGCAGCTGTTCTCGCATCTGGCCAATGTCGGCGACACCCGCTCACTGGTCATCCACCCGGCCTCGACCACGCACAGCCAGCTCGACGACGCCGCCAAGATCAAGTCCGGCGCCGGCCCAGACGTGGTCCGGCTCTCGGTCGGCATCGAGGACAAGGAAGATTTGATCGCAGACCTGGAGCAGGCGCTGAGCACGTAGAGCTTCAACGCCGTCCATCCGCACCGGGATCTGGCGCTGTGCCTGCCGAAGGCTCCGCGCCAGCTTCCGTCGCTACGGTCGCTCAACGCTCCCACGACTCAACCGAGCGTCATGATCGCGACTGCACAAGGATGGCCATGAATATCGCCGTGCCGGATATCGGAACGCTTTTCCCAATTCCCTCGCAAACCAGCGCTCACGATAAAAGGTTCTTGTTGCAGACCATTGCTCTCACCAAGAGAGTCCTGGGATCGTTTTCTTACGTCGAGATCGGCTCCTATCTCGGCGGCAGCCTGACCCCATTCCTGCTGGATCCCGCATGCAAAATGGTGCTTTCAATCGATGAAAGGGGCCGACAACAGCCGGACGAGAGGGGCGCCAAGTACGACTATTCCGGAATTACGCACCAGACCATGATCGACAATCTGGTGTCTCGTGGCGTTCCGACGTTCAAGCTGACAACGTTCGACGGCTCGGTCGATGCGGTCCAGGGGGTGGAAAACAGCTTCGATATCGCCTTCATCGATGGCGAGCACACCGATATCGCCTGCTTCAGGGACTTCCTGTGGACGCTTCCGCTGATGAAGAGCGACGCGATCGTTCTCTTTCACGACAGCACGCTGGTCTACAAGGCTCTCCGCATGATCGGCCTGTACATGAAGAAGTCGGGACAAAGGCATTTGTTCGCGAAGAACAATGATTCCGACGTCACGGCCCTCTTCCTCGGAAAATTCGCCGAGATCGATTTCGCGAGAGAGTTTGGTCAAGCCGCGAACTGGGATGAGTTTTTCGATAAGTCGGAAACTGAAGTCATCCAGCACGTTCTGAAGAACAGGGTGAGCATTCAATTCGATGCGGTCGTCACCCCCGTCAGGACGTTCCCTGCCTGATCAACGAAGCGCGTGAAAGAGCGCCCGGAACGGGTCGCGGTTAACAGTCATTAACCATATCTGCCGCATACATCGTCTTTGGATCGCCCTTTTGATTCGGAGCCGAGAAATGCCACGCTGGATGGTGCCTGCCCTGGC
>JAUEPE010000025.1 GCA_030403585.1 Frankia sp. RB7 | reverse complement strand
CTCACAGTCCTTGGCAGAAAGGCGGCGTGGAAAACTCAATCGGCCGCTTGCGACGCTCGCTGCCGCGCAAAACGGACCTCGACCTCATGACGGCGGCAGATCTTAGACAGCACGTTCAGCGTCTCAATGATACTCCACGCAAATGCCTGGACTTCAAGACGCCCGCCGAGGCATTCTCCGAACTTAGATCAATCGTTGCACTTCAAACGTGAATCCATCCCCCGCCTCCGCGGGGCATGACAGTTTTGTGCGGGGAAACACCACCTTTCACGCCACCGACGCCTTCACCTTCACCGGATGAACCGCGCGGAACGCGATCGCGAGCCTGTTCCAGGCATTGATGGCGCCGATCAGCATGGTCAGGTTCACAGTCTCCGCGTCGGAGAAGTGCGCGCGGACCTCGGCGTAGACGTCATCGGGCGCGCGCGTTTCCGCGATCAGCGTCACCGCCTCGGTCCAGGCCAGCGCGGCGCGCTCGCGATCGGTGTAGAGGGGGGATTCACGCCAGGCGTTGAGCAGATAGATGCGCTGCTCGGTCTCGCCGCGCTTGCGGGCATCCTCGGTGTGCATGTTGATGCAGAAGGCGCAGCCGTTGATCTCTGAGGCACGGATCTTGACGAGCTCGATCAACGATTTCTCCAATCCCGTCGACTGGATCTGTTCTTCCAGCGCCATCAGCGCCTTCATCGTATCGGGGGCGGCCTGGTAGAAATTCATGCGGGGTTTCATGGTCGTTCTCCCTTTATGGGGTTAGAGGTCAGTGGGCACCACCGGCCGAAGTCTGGCCGGCTTTCTTCAGGAACAAGACGGCGATCAGGGCCACGATCAGCGCCATGCCGAGCAGATAGAAGGTGTCGCTGAACGCGAGGATGTAGGCTTGCTTCTGCACGACGTGGCCGATCGCGACATAGGCGCGATGCGCCGCATCGGCCCGGTCGAGCACGCCGTGATTGATGAAATACTGGGTGAGCTGCTCCAGCCGGGTGCGGGTGGCCTGCTCGAACACCGAGACCGACTGCGTCAGCACGTTGGAGTGATACTGCTCGCGCTTGGTCAGCACGGTCTGCAGCAGCGCGATGCCGACGGCGCCGCCGAGATTGCGCATCATGTTGAACAGGCCGGACGCCGAGCCCGCATTCTCCGGCTCGATGCCGGCGGTTGCCACCGCCGACAGCGGCGCCAGCACCAGCGCCTGGCCGATCGCGCGGACGATGTTGGGCCACAGCAACTGGTCCGAGCCATAGTCGTTGGTCATGTAGATGTTCATGAAGTTCGAGCCTGCGAACAGCACGAAGCCGATGCCGATGATGATCCGTGCGTCGAACTTCTGCATCAGGCGCGGCACCAGCGGGATCAGCAGCAGTTGCGGCAATCCGGTCCATGCCAGCACCATGCCGATCTGCTCGGAATTGTAGCCCTGGATGCGCGACAGGTATTGCGGCAGGATGAACACCGAACCGTAGAGCGCGACGCCGAGCAGGAAGTTCGCGAGCATGCCGAAGCCGAAATTGCGGCGGACCAGCAGGCGCAGGTTCAGCAGCGGCTTCTTCACCGTCAGCTCGATGATCAGGAAGGCGGCCAGCGCGACGGCGGCGATGACGGACAGCTTCACGATGAAGGGCGAACCGAACCAGTCGTCCTTGTTGCCCTCCTCGAGCACAGTCTGAAGCGCGGACAGTCCGATCGCCATGGTGATGATGCCGGCCCAGTCGCCTTCGCGCAGCAGCGACAGCTTCATGGGTTTTGCGTCGAGCGCATACCAGAGCATGCCGACCATGATCGCGCCGGGGATGACGTTGACGTAGAAGATGTATTGCCAGCCGAAATTCTCGGTGAGATAGCCGCCGATGGTAGGGCCGATCGCCGGCGCAAACGTCGCCGACAGCGCGAACAGTGCAAGACCCACCGGCTGCTTGGCACGCGGCAGCAGCGTGATGATGAGCGTGAACGCCATCGGGATCAGCACGCCGCCGGTAAAGCCTTGCACGGCGCGCAGCACGATCATCTGCGGCAGGTCCTGTGCCAGCGCGCAGGCGGCGGAGAGCAGCAGGAACAGAACCGCGTTGGTAAGCAGATAGATCCGGATCGAGAACACCTGCGCGAGCCAGCCGGACAGCGGGATCACCACGATCTCGGCGATCAGGTAGGAGGTCGAGATCCAGCCGCCGTCGTCGATGCCGGCGCCGATCGCGCCCTGGATGTCGGCGAGCGAGGCGTTGACGATCTGGATGTTCAGCACCGCCATGAAGGCGCCGAGCGTGGCGCCGATCACCGCGATCCAGGTTTTGGCGGAGACGGCGGGTGTGGCGGGAGCAGCTTGCCGGGCGGGGAAATTGGCGGCGGAAGCGGCGTCGAGGGTCGGTTGAAGCGTGCTCATGGAAGCCTCGTCTCGGTTGCGGAGACAGGATGCGTTAGACGGATGATTTCGATAATCAGGTAAGTCCGGGAAGGATCATCCGGCAGGACTTGATAATCCTGCCGGCATCCTCCTTGGCGTCAGCCGCCGTCCGGACGCGGCGCGTTATAGGCAACGCGCTTCGCCGTCTCACGCTCGGCGACCACGGTCGCCTTGGTGTCGACGGTCGGTACCGCCGACATGCCGGGCCGCAGCAGGCCCGTGAGGCTGTGATCGTCGAGCACGATCTTCACCGGCACGCGCTGTACTATCTTGGTGAAGTTACCCGTCGCATTATCGGGAGGCAGCAGCGCGAATTCAAGTCCGCTCGCTGGCGAAAGGCTATCGACATGACCGTGCAGCGTGCGGTTGCGAAAACTGTCGACGATCAGCTCGACCGGCTGGCCGGCGCGCACATGCGTGAGCTGGGTCTCCTTGAAATTCGCGACCACATAGACCGCATCGAGCGGCACCACTGCCATCAATTGCGTGCCGGCCTGCACGTATTGGCCGACGCGCAAGCTGCGGGCGCCGACCGTGCCGTCAACTGGCGCGGTGATCTCGGTGTAGGACAGGTTCAGCTCAGCCTGATCCGCGACCGCGCGAGCGTGATCGAGCTGCGCGGTGGCCTGGGCGCGCTGGGTGGTCAGCACGTCGACCTTGCGCTGCGCGGCCACCAAGCCCGACTTGGCGTGCTGCAATTGCGCGTTGCTGGCGCGGAGCGCCGCATCGGTCTGCTGTGCGCGCTGGATCGTGCCTGAGCCCGACTTCATGAGGTCGTCGTAGCGTGCGCGCTCTTCCTGCGCGAATTTCAGATTGGCGTCGGCAGCCGTGACATCAGCGGTGCTCTGCTCGATGATCGGCTGTTGCAGTTCGAGCTGGGCATCGAGGTTGCTGACCGAAGCTTCGGCCGCCGCGACGTCGGCGCGGGCTTGGCCGAGTGCCGCCTTGAAGTCGCGGTCGTCGATCTTCGCCAGGATCTGGCCGGCTTTGACCTTCTCGTTGTCACCGACCAGCACCTGGGCGATGTAGCCCGACACCTTCGGGGCAACGATGGTGGAATCGGCCTTCACATAGGCGTCATCGGTCGATTCCAAATAGCGGCCGGTCGTCAGGTAATTGTAGCCAAAATCGCCGGCCGCAGCGACCCCGAGGGCCAGCCCCAGCGCGAGAGTTGCTCGCTTGATCGCCTGCCGGGATGGCTTCAGGTTGATTTTGTCAGTCGTTTCAGTGGCATAAGTGGCGTTCGCCATGGCATCCTCCGGATTCCCAGACGTCCCGGTCCGAAGGGGCGCGCTGTTGATGTCGGCAAGATGCGCTGTCCCGGCGCTTGTGATAATCCGCCAAAAAGCAAAATGATTGTCCACCAAGACTGCATAATCCGAGGCGCCCATGGACCGGCTGACCAGTTTGACCGCATTCGTCCGGGTCGTTGACTCCGGCGGCTTCTCCGCCGCCGCCCGCAAGCTCAATATGTCCACGACCATGGTGAGCAACCACATCCAGGCGCTGGAGGAGCGGCTCGGCGCGCGGCTGCTCAACCGCACCACCCGAAAGGTCAGCGTCACCGAGATCGGCAAGGCCTATTACGACCGCTGCGTCCAGATCCTCGCCGACCTCGAACAGGCCGACGACATTGCGGGTGAGTTGCAGTCGGCGCCGCGCGGCACACTTCGGATCCACGCCGCCACCCACATGGTGCCGATGGTGGCGTCGGTCGTGGCCAAGCTTCTCTCCACTTATCCCGAGATCAAGGTCGACCTGCGCATGGGTGAAGCCGAGGTCGATCTGATCGAGGAGGGATACGACATTGCATTGCGGATGATCGCGCCGCCGGATTCGAGCCTGATCGTCCGCAAACTCGCCACGTGGCGGCATGTGCTGTGCTGTTCTCACGACTATCTCGAAAAACACGGGCGTGTGCAGCAGCTCGATGAACTTGCCGGGCATAATTGCGGCCGCCATTTGAACTACCCCTTTGGCGACGAGTGGCGCTTCGTCGATCGCAAAGGCAAGCCGGCATCGGCGCGCATTTCCGGCAGGCTCGTTACCAACAGCGGAGAGGCTTTGCGGAGCATGGTGTTGGACGGCGCCGGGATTTGCCTCATGGCGGGATTTCTGGTCCAGGACGATCTCGACGCCGGCCGCCTGGTGCGCCTGCTGCCGGAATACCGGCCGGTCGAGATGTCGATGAACGCGGTCTATCCGCATCGCCATCATCTGTCGGCGAAGGTGCGCACCTTCATCGACATGCTCGTGCATCACAGCGCCGAGCAGCAGAAACTGATCAATCCGTATTCTTAGCTGGCACGGGTGCCGTAGTGCAGTAGGGTGGACAAAGGCGCAAAGCGCCGTGCCCACCATCCATCCGTCATTGCGAGCGCAGCGAAGCAATCCAGAATCCCTCCGCATGAAGACTCTGGATTGCTTCGTCGCAAGCGCTCCTCGCAATGACGAGGAGGCATGGTCTGGGCAAACGATTACGATGCATCAGCGCGGAGGAGGCAGCCGACCAAACACAGCATCGAGCGCCATACCGATCGCAAGCAGCCGTTCGTCGCTGCCCGCGGGGCCGTCGAGCTCCAGTCCGATCGGCAATTTGCTGGTCTCACCAAGCGCGATCGGAATCTGGATGCCCGGAATGCCGGCATTGCTGCCGGGATCGGTGTTCTGGATGAACAGGCCAAAATTCTCGAGACTGCTGGAGTCCGGATTGGAGGCGATCGCAACCCGCGGCGTGGTCGGGAAAACGATGGCGTCGAGCTTGTTGTTCGCAAAAGTTTGCTGATAAAGCGCCTGAAGCGCCGGCCTCGCGACATTGATGGCTTCGTCGTAAAGCGGCTTTGCATCGACGACGCTGCCGTCGGGCGCGGGCAATTTGCGCGGCAGCACTAGCCCTTCATAGGTGCCCTTGACGTCGGCGCTCGCGATTTGCGCGACCATCGCCTCGATCGTTACGCCTGTGCCGGTGCGCTTGAGATAGGCGACCATGTCGTCATAGGCTTCGTAGAGAGCGACTGGAAATCCGGCTTGGCCGTTAAGCTGGGCCAGCTCTGGCATCTCGATATCGATCACCGTCACGCCTTGCGCCTTTAATCGGGCCAGTGCGGTTTGGAACGCGGCTTCCGTGTCTCCGTCGAGATTCGTCAGCATGCTCTTCACGAGGCCGAGACGGACCTGTCCGAGATCGGCCGATGCGACCGCATCGCCGCCGGCAATGACACGATCGAGCAGCGCGACATCCGCCATGGTGGCCGCCATCGGTCCTGCGGTATCGCGGGTATGCGAGATCGGCGCGATGCCGGCCTGCGGATAGCGGCCGACGGTCGGCCGCAGCGAGGCACAACCGTTCAGCGCGCCGGGCACGCGCACCGATCCGCCGGTATCGGTGCCGAGCCCGCCCGCCACGATCCGGGCGCCGATTGCGGCGCCGGTTCCGGAAGAGGAGCCACCAGCGATCAGCGCGCGGTCATAGGCGTTGCGGACGCCGTATTCGGCGCCGGTTTTGAACGCGGTGTTGTAGCCGGAGATGCCGAAAGCCAACTCGTGCATGTTGGTCTTGCCGATGATGACGGCGCCCGCGGCGCGCAGCTTCGCCACGACCGGCGCGTCAGCGCCTGGAATGAAGGTCTTCAGCCCCGGAGTTCCGGCGGTGCAGGGCAGTCCGGCCACCTCGATGTTGTCCTTGATCACGATGGGAACGCCGCCGAGCGGCCTGCTCCCGGCACCCGCGCCCTGCGCATCGAACGCGACGGCGGCCTTGAGGGCACCTTCCTCATCCAGGGTGACGAAGGCGTTCAAATCGGCGTTGGCCTTGGCACGGGCAAGCGCCTCGGAGGTGAGCGCATGGCTCGTGATTTTCCCGGCGGCGAGCTCGGCCGCGGCAAGGGTCAGAGTCAACTCGTCGAAATTCATGATGCGCCACCCGATTGCGGGGTTCCATGACGGAGCCTCGTCAATCCAAGAGGCTGAAGCCTCAGTGGCGTCGCGTCAACCGTAAGCGCGCATCTTTGTCGATGAAGATTTGGCCAGAGCGGCGAGCAGCCGCTCGACCTCGGGCTTCACCTTGGCGATCGCGATGTCCTTCACCAGGCCGTAGCCGCGGATGTCCATCGGGGCTTTGGCGATGGCGACGAGGTCGGGCAGATCCGCCGTCTCGAGCCGGTTCAGAATTTGCGCGATGACGCCTTCATACCAGCCGATCAGCTTTCGCTCAGTGCGCCGCTCGGCTGTGTAGCCGAACGGATCGAACCGCGTTCCGCGCAGCACCTTGAGCCGCGACAGCACTGCGAGCGGCATCTGGATCCACTGGCCGAACGCGCGCTTGCGTGTGCGGCCGCGGGCGTCGTGGTCGGACGGCAGGAAGGGCGGTGCGAGATGGTACTGCACGCGAAAACCGTCCTCGAACTCGCGCTTCAACTCGTCGAGAAAGTCGGTCTGCATGTGCAGGCGCGCCACCTCGTATTCGTCCTTGTAGGCCATCAGCTTGAAGAGAGCGCGGGCGACGGCCTCGGTTAGGGCCTCGCTGTTGAGGGCGGCTTCGGCGCTACGAACTTTGGCGACGAGTGCGCGATAGCGCGCCGCATAAGCCTTATCCTGATAGGCGGTGAGGAAATCGACGCGCCGGGCGATGAGCTGGTCGAGCGTCTCGGCCTTGGGAGTCTCGTTCGTCTTCGGCAAAAACTCCGGATCGGCGGCGGCGATCCGGCCCCAGGCAAAAGCCTGTTTGTTGCGTTCGACCGCGACGCCATTAAGTTCGATCGCGCGCAGCAGCGCCGATAGCGAAACCGGCACCAGTCCGCGCTGCCAGGCAAAGCCCAGCATGATGATATTGGCATAGACGGCGTCGCCGAGCAGCCGTTCAGCCAGTGCATTGGCGTTGATGCTGTCGAGATTGTCGCTGCCGATGACCTGCCGGATCGCGCGCAGGCGGGCGGGGGAGGCGAGATCGGCGTCGCGGAAGCGGACGACGTCGCCGGTCGGCATCTCGGCGGTGTTGATTGCAGCGCGTGTGCTGCGGCGATAGGTGCCGGACGCCTTCAGCGAGGAGCTGACGACGAGGTCGCAGCCGATCAGCGCATCGGCCGCACCCTGGTCGATGCGGACCTGATGCAGGGCCTCGGGACTTGAAGCGAGGCGGATGTAGCTCAGCACCGGGCCAAATTTCTGCGCAAAGCCGGTAAAATCCAGCACCGAGACGCCGCGGCGCTCCAGGTGCGCGGCCATCCCGATCAGCGCGCCGACCGTGATCACGCCGGTGCCGCCGACGCCGGCCACGAGCAGATCGTAGGGACGATCGAGCGTGGCGGGGGCGGGGAGGGGGAGCGTCGCCGCGCGACCGATTGCATCGATCTCACTCGCGCTCTTCTTCCGGCGCGTCGCGCCTTCGACGGTGACAAAGCTCGGGCAAAAGCCGTTGAGGCAGGAGAAATCCTTGTTACACGCGGACTGATTGATCTGCCGCTTGCGGCCGAACGGCGTCTCCTTCGGTTCGACGCTGAGGCAATTGGATTCGACCGAGCAGTCGCCGCAGCCCTCGCAGACGAGGTCGTTGATGTAAGCAAAGCGCTTGGGATCGGCCATCTGTCCGCGCTTGCGCCGGCGCCGCTTCTCGGTGGCGCAGGTTTGCTGGTAGATCAGTAGGGAGACGCCGCTGACGTCGCGCAGCTCGCGCTGCACGGCGTCCATCGCCTCGCGCGGATGAATGGTGACGCCGCCAGGCAGATCCGCGGGCGAGAACTGCGCGGGATCGTCCGACACTAGCGCGATGCGAGCTACACCCTCTGCGCGGACACTGTGCGCGATGGCATGCACGCTGATGGGGCCGTCGACCGGCTGGCCTCCGGTCATGGCGACGGCGTCATTGAACAGGATCTTGTAGGTGATGTTGGCCTTGGCAGCGATCGCCTGTCGGATCGCCATCGAGCCGGAATGGTAGTAGGTGCCTTCGCCGAGATTCTGGAAGACGTGCTTGTGACCGGTGAACCGCGACGACGCGGCCCAGTTCACGCCTTCGCCGCCCATCTGGATCAGCGACGAGGTCTCGCGGTCCATCCAGCTTGCCATGAAATGGCAGCCGATGCCGGCCAGCGCCTTCGATCCCTCCGGCACTTTTGTCGAAGTGTTGTGCGGGCAGCCGGAGCAGAAATAAGGCGTGCGCGTCGCGCCTGCGACGTTGATCGTACGCTCGGCTTCCGGCAACAGCGCGGCGGCACGCGCTGCGAGATTGAGGCCCGGAAACATCGGATCGAGCCGGCGGGCGAGCACACCAGCCAGCGCGCGCGGTGACAATTCGCCGATCCAGGAGATCAGCCGCGCGCCGGTTTCGTCGTGCTTGCCGACCATCCGCTCGGGTTTTGCGCCGGGATAGTCGTAGAAATATTCCTTGAACTGGCTCTCGATGATGCCGCGCTTCTCCTCGACCACGAGGATTTCGCGCTTGCCCTTCACGAAATCCATGGCGTCATGCAGCGCCAGTGGCCAGACCATGCCGACCTTGTAGATATCGATGCCGATGCTGCGGCAGGCGGCTTCATCGAGGCCCATCAGCCGCAGCGCTTCCATCAGATCGAGATGCGCCTTGCCTGTGGTGACGATGCCGTAGGTGGCGTTTGGAATGTCGTAGATATGGCGATCGATTGGATTGGCTTTTGCAAAGGCGTAGACCGCGTGCTTTTTCGCTTCCAGCCGCTCCTCGATCTGCGGGCCCGGCAGGTCGGGCCAGCGGTAGTGCAGTCCGTCTGGCGGCGGGGTGAAGTCGGGCGTGCGGAACAGGCGCGGCGGGCGCAGCGCGATGGACGCGCCTGACTCGACGATCTCCGAGATCGCCTTGAAGCCGACCCACATGCCGGAGAAGCGGCTCAGCGCGTAGCCATATTCGCCGAACTCTAGATACTCGCTGACGCTTGCGGGATGCAGCGTCGGCATGAACCAGCTCATGAATGCGACGTCGGATTGGTGCGGCATCGAGGACGACACGCAGCCATGGTCGTCGCCGGCGACCACCAGCACGCCGCCATGCGGCGAGGAGCCGTAGGCGTTGCCATGCTTGAGCGCATCGCCGGAGCGGTCGACGCCAGGGCCCTTGCCGTACCAGAGCCCGAACACGCCATCGACCTCGCGGTCGGATTGGGTTTCGACCTGCTGCGAGCCGAGCACGGCGGTTGCCGCGAGGTCCTCGTTCACGGCGGGGAGGAATTCGATGCGGTCCTGCTTCAATCGCTGCTGGATGCGCCACAGTTCGAGATCGACGCCGCCGAGCGGTGAGCCGCGATAGCCGGAGATGAAGCCGGCGGTATTGAGCCCCGCGGCGCGGTCGCGCCGCACCTGATCGAGCGCGATGCGGACGATGGCTTGCGTGCCGCTGAGGAAGACGCGGCCGTCCTCGCGCTCGTAACGGTCGGAGAGTTCGTAGGCGTCGAGTGACGGAATGGCGTCCATGGCGGACCTCGCGCGGCATCCTGCCGAATAGGAGAAGGTTAGGCTTGGGGCGCTGGTAGGTCTTACCTATTTATCCCGCTGTTAAGCCAAATGCGGCAAGATTTTGCGATGGCTTGTGTATTTTTGTAAAATCTATCGATTTGAGGGCTTTCGATGATCGAAGACCAGGACGCGCGGATTCTCGCCCACCTCCAGAGGGACGGCCGCGCCACCAACCAGCAGCTCGCTGACGAGGTCGGCATGTCGACCTCGGCCTGCTGGCGCCGGGTACGCGCGCTCGAGGAGACCGGCGTCATCCGCGGCAACGCGGCGCTGATTGCGCGCGAGCAGGCGGGCTTCGCGATGTCCGCGATCCTCCATGTCTCGCTGGAGCGGCACGATGCGAAATTCGTCGACGAGTTCGTCTCGCGCGTCACCACGCGCCGCGAGGTGCTGGAGTGTTTTGCGACCACCGGCGATGCCGATTATCACCTTCGCGTCGTCGTGCCGGACATGGCGGCCTACAACCGATTCCTCGACGAGTTCATGTTCCGCATCCCCGGCATCCGCTACGTCCGCAGCAATGTGGTGCTGAAGGAGATCAAGACCAGCGTGGCGCTGCCGTTTTGAGTGCGCTTCGTAGGATGGGTAGAGCAATAGCGAAACCCATCAAGCTCTTTCCGAGACGAATACAGGCGATGGGTTTCGCTCCGCTCTACCCATCCTACGACAGGATCACTGCCCTTCCCGCACAAACCTGTTCCGCAATGTCCCGACACCGGTGATGTCGATCTCCACGACGTCGCCATGCTTGATGTCAGGCGAAGCGCCGTCGGTGCCCATCCAGATCACGTCGCCCGGCCACAGCGTAAAGTATTTCGTCAGCTCGACCAGGAACGGTACCACGCCGAAGATCATGTCGTTGGTGTGGAAGCGGTTGGTCTCCTTGCCGTTGACGCGGACGATGGTTTCCATCGTCGCAAGATCGGCCTCGGTCTCGATCCACGGCCCCATCGGCTTGAACGTGTCGGCGTTCTTCGAGCGCCACAGGCTGCGATCGGCCTTCTGCCAGGAGCGTTCGCTGACGTCGTTGCCGATGGTGTAGCCGAACACGCAATCCATCGCGGTCTCTGCGGTGAGGTGCTTCACCTTCTTGCCGATGACGACGGCGAGCTCGCCCTCGTAGTGGATCTTTTCCGTCGCGAAAGACGGGATCACGACATCCTCGTTATGCGCGATCAGCGCATTCTGCGCGCGGTAGCCGATCTCCGGTCTTTCAGGGACGGCCGGCACCTCGCCGCGCTTGTCGGCAGCTTCCTTCAGATGTTTTAGGTAGTTCAGGCCGACGCAATAGAAGGTGCGCGGGATCAGCGGCAGCTCGATCTTCACGTCGGTGAGCGGATGCGTGCGCGAGGTCCGCTGCCATTCGCTGAAGGGATCGCCGTCGACCGCGATCACCTGATCGCCCTCGACGAGGCCCCAGGAGGTTTTGCCGGAGGCGGTGAATTTCAGCCAGCGCATATCTTGTCCTCGTTGTTATTCCGCAGCATCGCGCGGCTGTACTTTCCAGGCGCCGGCGGCCGGTCGCTTCAGGCCGAGATTGTCCCGCAGCGTCTTGCCGCGATACTCCTTCTGGAACAGCCCGCGCCGCTGCAACTCCGGCACGATATGTTGCACGAAGTCCGCGTAGGAACCGGGCACGTAGGTCGCAGCGATGACAAAGCCGTCGCAGCCGCGCTCGACGAACATTTCCTCTAGCTTGTCCGCGATCTCCTTGGGCCCGCCGACCATCGCGTCATGCACCTGGCCGCGGCCGGAGAAGGTGACGAAGTCGCGCGCGCTCGGATTGCTCTTGCCCGAGTTTTTCAGGACGCCATCGCGGATGCCCAGAATTCCCTGCATGCTCTTCAGCTCGTCCGTCGTCAATGGTTCGTCGAGATCCTTGGAGGCAAAATCGTAATTGAGCGCCTCGGCGAGCAATGACAGCGCGTCGATCTCGAGTGGCAGCTTGTTGATCAGCGTCATCTTGTCTTCCGCTTCCGCCTTGGTCGCGGCGCAGACCGGTGTCGTCAGATTGCAAAGACGCATCTGGTCGGGATCGCGGCCGGCTTTTGCGGCCTCGTTGCGCACGGCGGCATAGCCTTCCTTGGCGCCGGCGAGATTGCGCGCGGCGGTGAAAATGACCTCGCCCCAACGGCCGGCAAAGCGCTGGCCGCGGCCCGATGCGCCGGCCTGGATGATGAGGGGATGGCCCTGGTCAGAGCGTGGCACGGTGAACGGCCCGCGCGACTTGAAGGCTGCTCCCTTGTGGTCGAGCCGCTTCACCTTGGTAGGATCGGCGAAGCGGCCGCTCGTCTTGTCCATGATGAGCGCGCCGTCTTCCCACGTATCCCAATGGCCAAGCACGACCTCCATGAACTCGTCGGCCTTGTCGTAGCGGGAATCATGTTCGGGATGGGAGTCGCGCCCCATGTTGAGCGCTTCACCGTCGTTGAGCGAGGTCACGACGTTCCAGCCCGCGCGGCCGCCCGACATCAGGTCGAGCGTCGCGAAGCGGCGCGCGACGTCGAAGGGTTCGTAATAGGTGGTCGAGCAGGTCGCGCCCAGCCCGAGCTTGTCGGTGACCAGGCCCATCGTGGTCAGCACGATCAGCGGATCCATCTTCACGCAGCGGATGCCGTATTCGACGGTGTGGGCGTGGTCGTTGCCATAGCGGTCCGGCATGGCAAGGCGATCGTCGAAGAACGCCATGTGGAACTTGCCGGCCTCGAGAATCTTCGCGATCTCCTGGTAATAATCCGCCGACATCGAATCGGCGCGGGAGTCCGGATGCCGCCACGAGCTCGGCAAGTTGGTGCAGTTCTGCGCCTGAAGGAAGCCGACCATGACCATCTGCCGATTCATGCTGCTGTTCTCCGGATTGGGTCAGGACAGATCGAGGACGGTGTCGAGCCGGTAGTCGCGCGCCAGCGCGCGCAGTTTCTCCCAGGTCGCATCCTCGACCTCGATGCCGTCGCGCAGGCGCTGCTGCTCGCGCATGCCCTCGATCTCGCCGGGATAGTAGACGCCTCGGCTACCTTCGGACGGCGGCGTCGATTTCAGGTACTGCGCGAACTCCGCAACCTCGCGCTTGAACTCCTTCAGCGGGCGGAATGCGGCGACGTTGAACACCGCCATGAAGCATCCGTCATTATGCCGCCCGGTCGGTTCGATGCCGAATCCCAATCCGGTGAGCAGGCCGCACAACACTTCGACCATGGCAGCGAGACCGCTACCTTTGTAACCTTCGGTGCCGCCGAGCGGCAGCAGGGCGCCGCCCTTGCGGTATTGCGTGGGATCGGTGGTGTGCCGGCCCTCGGCATCGATGATCCATCCTGTCGGAATCTCCTCGCCGCGCGCGACCGCGAGCTGGATCTTGCCGGCGGCCACTGCGGACGTCGCCATATCCAGATAGAACGGCGCCTCGAGATCGGACGGCACCGCGATCGAGATCGGGTTGGTGCCGAGCCGCGCCTCCTTGCCGCCGAACGGTGCGACGTGTTTTGGCGAGCGACCGGAATCGGCGGTGGCAATCCCGATCATGCCTTCGCGCATCGCCATCAGCGGATAGGTGGCGAGGCGGCCGACATGGCTCTGCCGGAATACGGTACAGGCGGCGACGTTCGCCGTTTTCGCCTTCTCGATGGTCAGCGCCATCGCCTTGGCATTGACGTGGAAACCAAAGCCCCAATGGCCGTCGATCACGGTCGTGGTCGGCGATTCCTGGACGATGGTCCATTTGGCACCGGGGACGATGTGTCCGGCCTTGATACGGTCGATATAGGTCGGAACCGCGATCACGCCGTGGGAGTCATGGCCGGCGAGATTGGCGTTGACGCAGCCGACGGCAACAGCGTCGGCTTCTTCCTCGGAGGCGCCGGCGGCACGGAGCAGCGCAGCGCTGACGCGCGTGAGGCGGTCGGCCTTGACGATGGGCATGGCGTTCCCTCGGCTTTGTGCCCTTAACGGGCTGCTTGTTGGGAGCCATCGTCTCAAAGCGGGGCTGCGATATCAATCTCCCGTAAACCAATACAGGGCTGCAAATTCGTAGAGAGAGTGCGCCCTTGGCCGTCAATTCCTCCCGCGCGGCGGTATTCCCGGTCGATTCACGCCGGTCATTCGTAGCTCGTTCACTTTGATCGGTGGTTTCCAGCGCGCAATAACGACCACTTAGGCGATCCCGTTCATAAAGCATCCGGGATAAATCGGCAGAAATGCCCGGGAGTTGAAATCGTGCCGACGACACTCGCGCGCACCTTTGCGGCGTTGAGCGCCATCAATGAAGCGATCCTCTATGCGAAATCGCCGGACGAGCTGTACCAGATGGTCTGCGACGCCGGGTTTTCGAGTGGGGACTTCATGGCTGTCGCCGTGTTCCTGGTGGAGCCGGATGGCCAGCATTTGCGCTTTGCCGCAGGTCGCGGTGACGACGTGGCGCGTCTGCGCGCGATCAAGATCACCACCGAAGCCGGCACGCCCGAGGGCACGGGCGTCGGCGGCGAGGCGTTTCGCAGCCAGAAGCTCTGCATCAGCAATGATTATCTGAACGACTCGCGCTCGACGGCGTGGCGCGAGGGCGCGGCCAAGGCGCATATCGGCGCGGCGGCGGGAGTGCCGCTTCTGTGCAACGGCAGGAGCGTCGGTGTGCTGTTCGTGACCCGCAGTGAGGCCGGCTCGCTGAGCGAGCAGATGGTGTCGCTGTTCGAGCGCATGTCGGCCAACATTTCCTATGCTCTGGAGAATTTTTCGCGCGAGACCGCGCGGCAAACCAGCGAGCGGGCGACGCGACGGCTCAACCGCATGTTCGGCGCGCTCAGCGCGACCAACGAAGCCATCCTGCGTGCCAAAAACGAGCAGGAGCTGTACCAGCTCGTGTGCGATGCCTCCGTGCACGGCGGCAAGTCGCTGGCAACCTTTGTCCTGCTCAAGGAGCAGGATTCGCATTGGCTCAAGCCTGTTGCCGGTACCGGCGAGAACGTGGAGATCGTCGCCCAGACGAGCTATTCGGTCGATCCAGAAAATCCCTACGGACGCGGGATTTCCGGCGAGGTGTTTCGCTCGCAGAAGCCCATCGTCGAGCGCGATCTCGCGCGCCGCACCAGGGGAACTCCGTGGGAGCAGGCCAACGTCAACACCGGCGTCGCCGCACTTGTCGCGGCGCCCTTGATCAAGCATGGCCGAAGCATGGGCGTGATCCTGTCCTTCCTCAGCCAGTCCTGGGCCAAGGACGAGGAAGTCGTCGCGCTGATGCTGCGCATCGCCGAGAACGTTTGCTTCGCCATCGATAATTTCGACCGTGAAGCCGAAAAGGCGCGGATCGCCGAGGAAGAGGAGCGCCTGGCGCGCATGTACGCGGCGCTGAGTGCGACCAACGAGGCGATCCTGCGCGCACACTCGCGGGCCGAGCTGTTCGACCTCGTCTGCGAAGCGACCGCAAGGGGCGCCAAGTTCACCTCGGCCGCCATTGCGCTGGTCGATCATCATGCCGAGCTGCTCCGCGTCGCCGCCTGCTACGGGCCGAACGCGGATACGGTCCGCAACTTCAAATTCTCCACCTCCGAACGGGTGCCTGAAGGACGGGGGCTGACAGGCACCGCGTTCCGGACGCGCCAGCCCTGCATCAGCAACGACGTGCTGTCCGACGACCGGATCGCGCCTTGGGCAGCCAACGCCCGCCGCAACGGTATCGGATCCTCAGCGGCGCTGCCGCTGTTCAACGGCGAGCGCGTCGAAGGCGTATTTCTCTTCAACTCGCCGGAACGCGGCACGTTCACGCCGGAATTCGTCGAACTGCTGCAACGGCTCCAGGCCAACGTCGCCTTCGCACTCGAGAATTTCGATCGTGCGGACGAGAAGGCGCGGGCCGACAAGCAGCGCAATCGTCTCAGCGGCATGTTCGAGGCGTTGAGCGCCACCAACGAAGCTATCATGCGTGCCAAGACACGCGAAGAGCTGTTCGAGGTCGTGTGCCAGGCGGCCGTGCTGGGCGATGTGTTCGCCTCGACGACGATCGGCATCGTCGACGAGACGCGCGAACTTGTTCGCGTCGTCGCGGTAAAAGGGCGCCTTCAGGAACGAATGGCTGGGCGCACATGTTGCGTGTCCCCGGGGCATGCCGAGGGGCAGGGGATCATCGGAATTTCGCTGCGAACCCGCCGGCCCGCCGTCATCAACGACTATCTGAACGACGCGAGATCGGCGCACTGGCATTCCAAGGCGACCGAGGATGGGACGCGCGCGGCTGCCAGCTTTCCGCTGCTGCGGGCGGGCGTTCAACCAATCGGCATTCTGCTGTTCCTCGCGCCCGAAGAGCATACGTTCACGCCGGATCTGGTCGAGCTGCTCGGCCGCTTGGCGGAAAACGTTTCGTTTGCCCTCGATAATTTCGATCGCGCCGAAGAGAAGGCCCGTACCGAGGCGCAGAAGGAGCGCCTGACGCGGATGTTCGCGGCGCTGAGCGCCACCAACGAAGCGATCGTGCGCGCCAAGTCGCGAACCGAGCTGTTCGAGCTGGTGTGTCAGGCCGCTTCCACCGGCGGCAAATTCACCTCGACGACCATTGCGCTTGCCAGGGCCGACAGCGACCGGCTCGAGATCGTCGCGGCCGCGGGACCGTCGGCCGAGACCACGCGGAACGTTCGTCTCTCCATCGATGCCGACCGGCCCGAAGGCCGCGGCATGAGCGGCACGGCGTTCCGTACCCGGCAGGCCTGTGTCAGCAACGATTACGTCAACGACAACCGTGTCAGCGCCTTCCATGCCGTGCTGCAGGGCGACGGCGCGCGCTCCGGCGCGGCGTTCCCGCTGATCACGCACGACAAGCCGGTCGGCGTCATGATCTACATGTCGACCGAGCAGGAGACCTTCACCACCGAATTTGTCGAGCTGTTGCAGCGTCTCGCCGGCAACGTCTCCTTTGCGATGGAGAATTTCGATCGTGCCGACGAGAAGAACGAAGCGGACGAGCGCATCGAATATCTCGCGTCGCATGACAGCCTGACCGACCTGCCGAACCGCGAGACCTTCAACGGGCTGCTGCGCGAGGCGATCGACGCGGCGCAGCGGCATGATCACCGTTTCGCCGTGCTGTTCATCGATCTCGACCGTTTCAAGGTCATCAACGATTCGCTGGGCCATGAGGCCGGCGATTTGCTCCTGCTCGAGGTGGCGACCCGTCTGCGTGGCGCGCTGCGGGCAAGCGACGTCGTGGCGCGCCTCGGCGGTGACGAGTTCGTGGTGATTCTCGACCAGTGTGGGGAGATCGACCACGTCCAGCACATCGCCACCGGGCTGTTGACGGCGCTTGCCGAGCCCATGGAACTCGCCGGTCACGAGTGCCACACCACGGCCTCGATCGGCATCGCGATGTATCCGGCCAACGGCGCCGACGCGCAGACACTGACCAAGAACGCCGACATGGCGATGTATCTCGCCAAGGAAGACGGCAAGAACGGCTATCGCTTCTTTTCCAAGGAAGTGAAGACGCAGTCGATCGAGCGGCTGTCGCTCGAAAGCGCGCTGCGCCGTGCGCTGGAGCGCGAGCAGTTCTCGCTGAACTACCAGCCCAAGGTTGACATGGAGACCGGCCAGATCACCGGCGTGGAAGCGCTGTTGCGCTGGAGCCATCCCGATCTCGGCAATATCTCGCCGGCGCAGTTCATTCCGCTTGCCGAAGAGACCGGTCTGATCGTACCGATCGGACGCTGGGTGGTGAGGGAGGCCTGCGCGCAGGCGATGGCCTGGCAGCGCCGCGGCCTTTTGCCGGTGTCGATGGCGGTCAACCTGTCGCCGCGGCAATTTGCCGACGAGCATCTGTTGCAGGACGTCGACGAGGCCCTGGCGGCATCCGGCATGTCGCCGGTGCTGCTCCAGCTCGAGGTCACCGAGAGCATGATGATGCGCAATGTCGGACGTGCGCTGAAGGTGCTCGACGCCATTCAGAGCCGCGGCATCCGGCTTGCCATCGACGATTTCGGCACCGGCTATTCGTCGATGTCGCTGATGAAGCACTTCCCGATCGACACCATCAAGATCGATCGTTCCTTCGTGCGCGACCTGCCGCAGGATTCGGAGGACCAGGCGATCGCGCAGGCGATCATCAGCATGGGCAAGGCGCTCGGCATGACCGTGGTCGCTGAAGGCGTCGAGAACGCCGAGCAGGAGGCCTTCCTGCGCACCCATGGCTGTGACGAGATGCAGGGCTTCCTGATCGCGAAGCCGCTGCCCGCGAAGCAGATGGCGGAATTGCTGCGGCCGATGGAGCTGTCCGTCGCGCCGCCGCTCCAGCCGGAGACGGACCCGGCCGCGGACGAGATCGCGGCGCTAGGGCTGAAACGCGCTGTCGTCTGACGGCAGTGGCTGCAATTCGCGGATGTCGTCTTCCTTGATCTCCGCTTTGCGAGGAAAGGAATCCGGCCAAGCCAACGAGGTTTGCTCGGCGAACAGCGTGAAAAGGGCCTGCGCACCTTCGGCAAAGCTCGAGTCGTCGTCCAGGCCGAGTTCACAACACCATGCGTGTGGCATCAGCTCGTGTCCTTCGGACACCGCCATCGCCGGCCCCCACCACCATGCTGGCGCTGGAGAGCGTTCGTCCTCGGGCACCGCGTGCCAGAGGACGAGCTCGTCCATCACGCGGTCGAATTGCAGGCTTGCGGCCTGATGCATACGTTCCGGGGCTTTCTGGGGCCGCGCCTGAAAACAGGCGATGCGCCGACTTGAGCTTGCTTCGCTGTGATAAAGAACGGCTCGCGCTATTGGCCGAGCCTCGCGTGCCGCTCCGTCGGCGGCTACATAAGAACATACGGCGGCCGAAAAAGTTGCCGACACCGTCTGTGATCGACACTCTAGCCGCTCGGGGCCGCGGTCGGCAAGGCGCAATATGGGCGCTTAACGGGCCTTGAGCGGATGCGCCTTCTGGTGCCATGCCCAGGCGGTGCGGATCACGGTCGACAGGTCGGAATGGCGCGGCACGAAGTCCAGCACATTTCGCGCAGCGGAGGGGTCCGCGACGAGATAGGTAGGATCACCGGCGCGCCGCGGCTTGACGGCATGCGGCACCTCGCGCCCGGTCTCCTGCTTGATGGCGGTGAGGATCTCGCGCACCGAGAAGCCCGAGCCGGTGCCGAGATTGAAGCTGCCACCGGCATGTCCACTTTCCAGCAGCTTTAACGCCGCGACATGCGCTGCGGCGAGGTCGGTGACGTGGATGTAGTCGCGGATGGCGGTGCCGTCGGGCGTGTCGTAATCGTCACCGAACACGGCGAACTCGACATGCCCCTGCAGCGCCATCATGGCGCGTGGGATGAGATGCGTTTCGTTGTCACGCAATTCACCGATGCCGCCGGCCGGATCGGCGCCGCTGGCGTTGAAATAGCGCAGGCAGAACGCGCCGAAGCCGTAGGCCGCGCGGTAGTCGGCGAGCATGCGTTCGATCATCCACTTCGACGCACCGTAGGGATTGATCGGCGCGCAGGGAAAGTCCTCCGGCAGTTCCTTGGAATCGGCATTGCCATAGACCGCGCCGGTCGAGGAGAACACAATGCGGTGGCAGCCGGCGTTGCGCATCGCCTGGAGCAGCGACAATGTACCCTGGACGTTGTTGATGTAATATTTCTGCGGGTCGGTCATGGACTCGCCGACAAGGCTTGCCGCCGCGAAATGCATCACCGCCGTTACCTTGTGGTCGGCAAAGGCGCGGGCCAGCGTTGCGCCGTCGAGCAGATCGCCCGTGACCAAGTCCCCGGACACGAAATTGCGATGGCCTGTCGAGAGATTGTCATAAACGACGGGTCGATAACCCGCAGCCGCCAAGGCGCGGCAGGCATGCGAGCCAATATAGCCCGCGCCTCCTGTGACGAGGACAGTCGGTCGATCGGTCATGTTGTCATTCTACTCTTCTCAGCGATTGAAGGGCCGGTTGCGGCTGAAGAGAAGATAGATCGCGCGGGGGTTTGTGGTCAAATAGCGCCAGAACAGGCGGCGGGGCTCGAGCCAGGTGCGCCAGGCCCATTCGAGTCCGATCCGCTGCATCCATTGCGGTGCGCGCGACCGGCTGCCTGACAGGAAATTGAATAGCCCGCCAGATGTCTTGATGACGCCGACATTGGTCAGCAGCGGCGTGTATTCCTCGACGAAGGCCTGTTCGGACGGCACGCCGAGCGCGACCCACAGGCAATCCGGCGCGAGGGCGTTGATCTCCTCAACCTTGGCCCGCATCGCGTCGCCACGGAGGTAGCCATGGCTGTATCCGACGATCCTGAGTTTCGGATACAAGTTCTGCACTTTCCTGACCGCCGTGGCGTTCTCCTCCTCGCTCGCGCCGAGCATGTAGAAGCTGCGGCCCGCAATTTCCGCCTTGCGCGCGACGATATGGAACAGGTCCGTGGTGGCAACGCGCTCCGGCAGAGGAAACCAGGATTGCAGTCTTGACGCCGCCACCAGCGGCTGACCGTCGGCATTGATCAGATCGGCAGCGCGGAACAGGCGCTCGGTCTGCGGCTCGGTCGAGCAGCGCGCCAGCACCTCGCCATTGGCCGAGGTCAGATATAGCGGGCGGCCGATGCGATGACGCGGATCGGTCGCCTCGATCATGAAATCTGCGGTGGCTTCCAGGTCGAGCGCGGCCATGCGAAGGCCGCCGACGGTGATCCGTGGCACCTCGGCGGTCGCGGCCCGACCATCCAGATTGACGCGGCGCTCAAGCATATTGTTTGCCTCGCTGGCGCGTTTGGGTTGCGGGCGCGAGCTCGTCGAGCACCACGCCGACGAGCTTGCGCTGGGCGCCGCCGAGTGCGGCCAGAATCTCTTCCATGCCGTCATTGATGTCGAGGCTGGTCGGCAGCACCGCCACCAGCGCGTCGGCGCTGTCGAGCAGCTTGCGGCCTGCGGCCGAGAGCGGCATCGCGGGGCCATCGAGAATGACGAGGTCATAGCCGCCCGCCGCGCGCGCCTGCGCGATCGCCTTGCGGATCGCGTCGGCAGCCTTGCCGGCATCGCTCTCGGTCGCCGGCAGCACCGAGATGCCGTTGACGGTCTTGATCTCGCGCGCAGCCTTGCTGCCGATCGAGAGCCAACCAAGCTTGCCCGGCTCGCTCTTGCCGGGACGATTGATCCTGTTCGAGAGCGTATGTGCCTGATGGCCGGCGTCGATCATCAGCACGCGGCTGCCGTCGCGCGCGGCTGCGAGCGCGAAATTCAGCGCAGTCACGCTGCGCCCGGTGGTGTCGCCGGCGCCGACCAGCGCCATCACCGGCATGGTCTTGCTGCCGGCACGACGAGCCATCGCCGCCCGCATGTCGCGCAAGGTGTTGAGCAGCGTCGTCAGTGGAAATCCGGGGCGCAGCGTCGGCCAGCCGACGCGGGTCAGATCGACGCCGCTGCCGGTGGCGAGAATGGCGCCGAGCGTGCGGATCACGTCGGCTTCCTGAAGGCGGGCGATCAGCGGCTTCTCGACCAGCGCAAGCGCAGGCGGAGGCGCGGCGGCTTCGGGCTGAGGTTTCGCAAGATCCGACGCAGGCGTGCGCTCGCGGCGGCGCGGTTCGGGGGCGGTCGCGCCGCTGAACAGATGCTCGGCCGCGACGAACCACGAGGCGGCGGCAAGTGCGCCGAAAATGAAGCCGATCATCGCGAACAGGCTCATCGCAGGCGGGAACGAGCGCCGCTGCGGCACGGTTGCCTCGCCGATCACGCGGGCCGCCGAGGTGTTGAGCGCCTCCTGCTCCTCGGTCTCGCGCGAACGCTTGAAGAAGGACTGGTAGACGTCGCGGCTGGCATCGACCTCGCGCTCGAGTTCGCGCAGGCGCACGGCGGCCTGGCTGAGCTGCACGCTCTGCCGCTTCTGCGCCTCCAGCGCCCGGTTGAGCGAGGCTTCAAAGTCGCGGGCGCGCGTCAAATCGTTCTTGGCCGACTGGGCGAAGCGGTCGACCTCCTCGCTGATGACGCGCTTGATATCCTCGACCTGCTTCTCGGTCTGGCGCAGTGCCGGGTGCCGCGGCCCAAGCTCGGCGGTCTGCTCTGCATATTTCTTGCGGGCATCGGCATATTGCGCGCGCAGGTTCGCAATTGTCGGTGATTGCAGAACCTCGGCATTCGCACCGGCATCCGCCGCCGTGCGCCGGCTTGCCTCGATCTGGTCCAGCCGCGCCTGCGCGTCCATCGTCGCCGCGCGGGCTGCGGACAGCCGCTGGTTGCTCGAGGAGAGCTGCTGATCGGAGATCAGCGCGTCCTGGGTTCCGACAAAATTGTTCTGCGCCTTGTAAGTAGCAAGCGCTGTTTCGGCGTTGCGCAGCCGTTCGCGCAGCTCCTTCAGCCGGCCGGACAGTTCGCTGGTCGCGCGTCGCGCCGCCAAGGCCTGCGAATTGCGGGACTCCGTCAGATAGACGTTGGTCAGGGTATTGGCGAGCATCGCTGCCTTCGCCGGATCGGTCGACCAGACCTCGATATCGACGATGAAGCTCTTCTCGGTTTTGCGGATCGTGATGTGCCTGTTCAGCGCGTCGAGCGCCGCGAGCTGCACGTCCTTGATATCAGCAGCAGAGGGCGCGCGGGGCTGTAGGCCGATCAGGCCGAGCAGGGACGAGGCCAGCGTCTTGCCGTCCCCACCGCCACCGAATTCCGGATCCTTGTCGAGATTGGCCTGCTCGACCACCCGCAGCAGCACGCTGTTGGACGTGATCAGGCGGGCCTGGCTTTCGATCACCATCGACATGCCGGAAAGATCTTGCGCGCGCGGCGTGAGCTCGCGATCGACGAGCTGAAGCTCGCGCGGGTCGACGTAAAGCTGGGCGGTCGCGGTGTAGCGGGGCGTCAGGCTCTTGCCGACGGTGACGGCAAGACATGCACCGATCAGCGCGGCAGAAGCAATCGCAATCTTGCGCCGCCATAGCAGGCTGACGAGCTCCAGCATGTTGAAGCTGGCCTCGGATGTCCGCTGCGGGGCCTCCGACACAGTCGGATCTCTGGCCCGGTCGATCGGCTGGTTATAGTCAAGCATAGTCCCCAGCTTTCATTCCAACGGCCGCAGGCTGAGGGGTTACTCTTCGCTCTACGCCTCGCACCGGGGATATAGGTGCGCAATCAACGCAACAGGGAAAATTAACCATACTCATTGAGGGACTATTCACCGAAATGGCAAACAAAGCGTTTAAGCGCAGGTCGCCATTTGCCGCGTCGTTGTGACGCCCCGGCAGCAGTCCCTCGGTGATTAACGGTTCGTTACCGAGCATGCCCAGCGGCGCGCGCGCGTGCGGCTTTGCGGCGTCTTGGCCGGCCTGCGCGCGCATGGCCGTCAGCGCTTTCGCAGGATGACGTGATAGTCGCCCCGTCGGACGTCGGTGCCGCGCGGAAGCACGGCGTTCATCACAGCGGCGCCGGCGTCGACGAGGGCGGCGAACAGCGGCTTGCGCTGGCGCATCTCGGGATAGCGCGGGCTCTCGACCTCGCGGCGGTAGATCGTCTCCATGCCATGGGCGGCGGCGAACGCCTCCAACTTCGACAGCGTCACCAGCGGATGGAAGAAGGTCGGGAACGGCGCCTCGCCGGGCAGGCCGGCGGTCTTGATGCCGCGGATATTCCGGTAGAACCAGACATGAAACCAGTGCGGCGAATATTTGGTGACGACGCCGGACAGCGAGCGCGGATTGGGCGCGCCGATCAGGATCATGCCGCCGCGCTTGAGCGCATCGCGGAAGTTCAGGAGCGCCGCCTCGACGTCCGGCAGATGCTCGATCACGTTGTAGCAGATCACGACGTCGAAGGTTTCTGGGGCAAAGCGATAGGTTTGCACGTCGCCGAGGATCGCCTCGTCGGCGTAGGTGTTGTTGCGGACCTGGTCTTCGTCGATGTCGACGACGGTGACATGGCTGCGGCCGAGCACGTCCATGGGCAGGAAGCTCGATGAGCCGCCACCGGCCTCGTAGATCGCAAGCCGGCCTTGCGGCAGTTCGCGGCGCAGCACTTCGTGAACGCCGAGCAGGCTGTCGCGGGCCTCGCCCGCGACGAGGTCGAGCAGTGCCTGGGTGTGCGCCGGACTTGTGAGGTCCTGGGCACCGGTAGCCGTCGCAAAATCGATCGTGGCTGATTTGTTCATGTTCTCTGACCGCGCTTGTTCGACTCAAATTTACAGGAAAAATCTCTCGTTCTCGAAGAGCAAATCCGGTGCCGCGGCCCATCACCGATCACGGTGCTTACGGCCGGGTTAATCCGACCACGCGTTAACTACGGCATTGTTCATGTTGCGGTGTTGGCGGGCGATGGACTGCAAATTGCAGTATCACGCGCGCAGGAATTCGCAGGGAAAACACGCGAAAGCGGTTAAGCGCATGATAGGACGCGTCATGGTCGGAACATTGTCGTTGCGGTGCAGTTCGAGCGCTGGAACAGGCCGTTCATTTTGGGACGTATCTGTCTCGCGCGGCCGTGTCGCCTTGAGACAATGGACGCAGGGCTTTTTCAACATATCTCAGTCATCTAGAACGCCATGACGCTGATCCCGACCGATTTGTCCGCCAGCCGGATCTCGGATGCCGTGCGCGATCCCAACCGGGAGATCGCCGCGAGTTCGCGCGTCATCGATATCTCGGTCGGCATCGTCGTCTGCATTCCCTGCTTCCGCCGCCCGCAGCATCTGCGGCTGACGCTGGACTCGCTCGTCAACCAGCGCACCCCGCGCTCCTTTGCGGTGGTCATGGTCGAGAACGACGCGGCCGGGCGCGCGAGCGCGCCGGTGGCCGCGGAGTATCTCGTTTCCGGTAAGCTCCAGGGCATCTGCCTGGTCGAGAAGCGGCAGGGCAACTGCCAGGCAATCAACGCCGCGTTCGAGACGGCGCAGGCGCTGTTTCCCGCCGCGACCCGCTTCTTGATGATCGACGACGACGAGATCGCTTCGCCAGACTGGCTCGAGCTGATGGTTCGCACCGCGGAGGCGACCGGCGCCGACGTGGTCGGTGGGCCGGTGCTTCCGGTGTTCGACGACGGCAGCCAGCCCTGGCTCGCGCGCCATCCCGCGTTCTGTCCCGCTTACGACTACACCGGCGCGGTGCCGCTGATCTATGGCTGCGGCAATTGCCTGATCACGCGCGCAGCGTTCGAGCGGCTCGACAACCCTGCCTTCGATCTGCAATTCAATTTCCTTGGCGGCGGAGACTGCGACTTCTTCTATCGCGGCCGCAATGCCGGCATGACTTTCCACTGGACTGCGGAGGCCGTCATCACCGAGACCGTGCCGCAAAACCGCACCAGCATCGCTTGGATCGCCAAGCGCGGCTTGCGCATCGGCGCGATCAACTATCGCGTGCAGATCAAGGCTGCGCCGGGCGCGGCGGCACGGGCGCGGGTGTTCGCACAGACGCTAGCGCGGTTGCCGCTGTCGCTGGTTCGCTCGGCCCGCCTGTTGACGTCGTCGAAAGCCGTCGTGGCGATGCACCCCGTATTGGTGGCCGTCGGTTCTGCGCTCGCGGCTTTGGGCTTCGATCCGAAGCCCTACAAGGCGTCGAAGATCGTCTCCTGACGCGTTCGCCTCCGGGTCGTTAGATTCCAAAATAAGACAGGGCGATCTTGACCGAGGATCGCGGCATCGCCTTGAGCGAGCGGCGGCCGACCATGCCGAGATAGCCAAGCGCTTCGCGATACCGGCCGAAGCGGACGGCTTGGGTCGCCGCATAGGTCATGAGATGGATTTCGGCGGCCTGCCGCAAGCGAGGCGCCGCGCCGGCTGGCAGCTTGCCGAGAATCAATTCATCGTCGAATACACGCGCGACCGCCGGGAAGAAATCCTGCGGCGTCCGCACCGCCGCGTTCATCGTGTTGGCCGTGTGCAGGCGGTAGTCGAGCAGAAGTTTCGGCACGTAGGCGAAGTCGCCGAGCGCGGCGAGACGGCACCAGCAATGCCAGTCCTCGCAATAGCGGAGCGAGACATCGAAGCCGCCGGTGGCGCGGAAGGCCTCGGTGCGAACCAGCATGATGCCGCCGTTGACGATGAAATTGCCGTTTGCGAGCCGCTCCAGCACGTTGCCGGACGGCTTGAGACGTCCCTTCAGGAGGCCGCGGCGGCCGATCGTCTGTCCCGCGCTGTCGATCGTGTTGTAGTCGCCATAGACCAGCACCGCGCGCGGCGCGATCTTCGCCGCCGTCAGCAGCGTCGTCACGGCATCGGGCCGCAGGCGATCGTCGGCATCGAGGAACATCAACCAATCCCCGCGCGCGCTTCGTGCGCCGAGATTTCGCGCAGCCGACACGCCGCTGGTGTCGTTCGTCATCAGGCGCAGCCGCGGATCGCGGATGGCCTGGACGATCGCCACGGTATCATCGGTCGAGCCGTCGTCGACGACGATCATCTCGGAGACATCGGCTTGCGCGAGCGCGCTTGCGATGGTTTCGCCGATATAGGCCGCGGCATTCTTCGCAGGGATGATCACGGAAACCATGGGCGACATCGTACGTGTATCCGCCGCCGCGGGCGCGGCGGTCGGTACATCGAGCGTGGCGTCGGCGAGGGTCAAGCGATGGCTCGTCGTGTTTAAAGATCTGTTAACCAGGCTGTCGGCAATCGCAGTCTGGGCTGGCGCGGATGATACTCACATAACGATCAAATCGTTGTTGCGAAGGCCGTCGTGTCGGCGGTTTCGTAGATTAGCGTTAAACCTGTGGCGTTAAGTCTGTCACTGCTTTCGAGAGGTGCGACAGCCGGTCTCATGCGAGAATGCAGGCCTGACTGCCGCGGATGGATCCAGTGCCCGCAAAGACATTCGACTACGATCCCGACGACATGATCCTCAACCTGTTCTACGAGGACAAGGACGATCGCTGGTTTCCCGGCGACCGGCATCTGCGGCGCATGGCGCGCAAGATGTTGTTCGGCGAGCCGCGCATGAGCGGACAGTTGCGCGTGTTCCTCAATCTCTGTGCCGGGCTCGACCGGCTCGGGATCCGTTATCGCGTCAACGACTACGGCTACATCGCCCAGCATCCCGAGGAAGTCGCCTGCATCATTGGCCGCACCTTCCTGCTCGACAAGTTCGCGTGGAAGAACCCGATCCTGCTCGGCGTCGCCGCGCACAACCATCCGTTCGACGATCCCGACCTGTTCAAGCGCCTTCCCGTCAAGAAGGTCGTGGTGCCCGGCCCATGGTATGCCGACATGTACCGGCCGCATTGGCCGGAGACGGAAGCCTGGCCCGTCGGCATCGACACCGATCTGTGGGCGCCGTCGCGCCCGCGCGACAAGACCGTCGACGTTCTGCTCTACGACAAGGTCAGCTGGGATCGCGACCGCTACGTGCCGGAGCTGGTCGAGCCGGTCCGCGCACGGCTGATCAGGGAAGGCCGCTCGTTCATCGAGTTGCGTTACGGCAGCTACAAGGAGGAAGACTATCAGGCGGCGCTGGTGCGTTCGCGTGCGATGATCTTCCTGTGCCAGAACGAGAGCCAGGGCATCGCCTATCAGCAGGCGTTGTCCAGCGGCGTGCCGGTGTTCGCCTGGGATCCCGGCGGCCCGTGGCCGGATCCCGCCTATTATCCGCACCGCGTCCAGTTCGAGCCGGTGTCGTCGGTGCCCTATTGGGACGATCGCTGCGGTCTCAAATTCGTCGACCACGCCGGCTTCGAGGACCGCTGGACTGATTTCTGGGCCGGCTGCACCGCGGGGACATTCGATCCGCGCGGCTACATCATGGACAACCTCACACTGGAGCAGCGCGCGCTGCAATACTACGAGATCGCGCGCAGCGTCGCACGGCAGCAGGTGCCTGCTGCCTCCGGCATGCTGGTTGACGGATGGTTAACGGGGATGGGCTAGACCTCCGAGGTCCCCATCGTGCCACCCGGCCTTGAGGCATGGATCTAGGCATGGATCGCAGCGCCGCAGACATGACTGACGTCGAGGCCCGCTCGCTCGGCCACGCGCTCCGCGACGAGTTCGCGAAGCTGAATGTCGTCCAGATGGCGCGCTGCCTCATTGTGGTGGTGGCCCTGCTGCTCGTCATGATCACGCTCGATCCGTTTCCGGACCTGCGCAGCGAGGACGTCGCCACCGTGGTCGGTGGACGCATGGCGATGACCTACGTCACCTTCGGCCTGCTCGCCGCGATCGGCATGATGTTCGTTCTCATCACCGATGCGCCCTCGCTGAGGACCCTGGTGACGCCGCTGCATCTCTGCCTGGTCGGCTGGATGCTGATCAACGTCGTTCTGTCGGAGAGCCGCGAGGTCTCGATCCAGCGCTTCGTGCTCGCCGCCAGCGTCACCGCGCTCGCGGTGATCCTGCCGCTGCTGCCGCCGACGCAGCGGAGCTTCAACCTCTGCCTCGGCGGCGGCGCGCTGGTGCTGCTGGCGCTGTGCTTTCTCGGTGTCTTTCTCGCCCCGCAATATTCGATCCACAGCGCGCTCGACATCACCGAGCCGCAGCTCGCCGGCGACTGGCGCGGCAGCTTTGGCCACAAGAACGTGGCCTCGCCGGTGATGTCCATCCTGGTCTATGTCGGCATTTACCTGTCTGCCGTCGGCTCCTTCGTGATGGGGCCGGTGATCGCGCTGCTCGCCGGCATCTTCCTGATCTTCACCGGCGGCAAGACGTCGTCGGTGCTGTGCCTCTCCATTTATGCGCTGGCGTCGCTGGTCTACGTCACGCGCAGCCTGTGGCTGAAGCGGGTCATCTGCTTCGCGCCGCTGATCGTGATGAATTTGCTGACGGTCGGCAGCGTCCTGAGCCCGGCGCTTGGCAGCATCACGCGAGCGCTTCCGGTCGATCCCACCTTCACCGGCCGCTCCGACATCTGGGAATTCGCGCTTGCAGCGGTGGCGGAGAAGCCGATCACCGGTCATGGCTATGCGGCGTTCTGGGACGACGTGACTGCGCGGCAGACCGCAAAAGGCTCCGAATGGGCGGTGACTGCGGCACATAGCCACAACGCCTATCTCGACCTCGCCGTCACCATCGGCCTGCCGGGCCTGCTGCTGGTCGTCCTCATCTTCGTCCTCGCGCCGCTTCGCAATTTCCAGCAGACCCAGGCTCACAACCGCAGCAACGCGCTGGGCAAGCTGTTCCTGACCATCTGGCTGTTCGGCTTGTATTTCGGGACGACCGAGACCTTCCTGATCGAGCGGCAAAATCCGGTCTGGTTCATGTTCGCGTTGGCGGTGGCCGGACTGCATTTCCTGGCCAGGTTCCAATGCGTCCCGCAAATGGAACCGGACCACTGACAGCTTGTCGCAGCCGCGCGTTTCATATCGGGACATTGTGCGCGCTGCGACGGTATCGGCTTAACGATAAGCATCGACGTAACTTGTGGTCTGCGACAAAACATAATCTATCTGGACACGTATTGTAACTGTATGCCCCGTAAATGGCGTTTCTCAGCCTCGAGCAACTAGATAGTCGGGTGTCCAGCACGTCGGGAATCTCAGTCGATTTCTTGCGTGACTGGCGACAGGCCGCATTGCGCCTGAATGCGGGCCATCGCACCGCATTCCAGCATGGTTACTGGTTAGGTGCCTGGTACGAGGCCTTTCATGGCGTAGCACCACTGATCGCCGTGATCACCGATGCCGCGACCGGCAAGGACATCGCGATTGTGCCGATGTTCAGCCATGTCAGGCGCGGCATCCGCGTCATCGAGTTCGCCGATCTCGGCGTCTCCGACAACAACGCCCCGATCCTGGCTTGCGACGCGACCTTCGATGCGGCCGGCGCGCAGGCGATCGGCGCGGCGCTGGTGGATGCTTTGCGCGCCTTGCCTGACGGCTTCGACCTGCTGCGGCTGAAGAAGATGCCGGCCTATGTCGGGGCGAAGCAGAACCCGCTGGTGTCGCTCGGCCGTCTCGGCTCCTGCTCGCTCAACGGCAATCTCGTGCTGACCGGCGACGACTATGCGGACTATCGGGCGTCGATCAGACGCCTGCAGCTGCCGCGTTGCTGGCGCGTGTTCAGCCGTCTTGGCAGCGCGCGCTTCGAGATCGCCACGGATGTCGAGCGCGCGCGCGAGCTCCTCGACGTGATGGACGTCCAGCAGGAAGAGCGCATGAGACAGCTCGGCTCGCCGTTCGTTCTGAACGACGATGTTCACGCCGGATTTTATCGCGAGGTGGCGCGCCAGGGTGTTGCCGAAGGCTATGCCGTCATCTCGGCGCTGGTCTGCGACAAGGGTATCGTTGCCACCACGCTCGGCGTCAGATACGGCGCGACTTATTTCCTGCTGCGCATCAGTCACACCGGCAACACTTGGGCGAACTTCTCTCCCGGACTGCTCGTCACCGAACACACCATGGCGGCGCTGCACGCGCAGGGCGTGCGCCGCTTCGATCTCAGCATCGGCAATCAGGATTACAAGCGCCGCCTCGGTGCCGAGCCGGTCGCTCTGACCGATGTCAGCGTCGCGCTGTCCTGGCGTGGGCTGCCCTACGTGTTGCGCGATCACGCCGCGCAGGGTCTGCGCCGCCATCCGAAACTTGCGGCCATTGCCGCGCGGGCGATGGGCAAGGCCGCTCGCTAGAACGCAAGCCTGACGGTCAGGATCCCGAGCACTCAGCGCAATGAAACCGGCCGCGCGAGGCGCGGAACAGGCTGCGGCAATACCATCGGCGCGCAAGCGCCTGGGCCGGCCTGCGGATCATCTGCGCGATCAAGAGAAGTTCGAAAGCCATTCGTGTCGTAAGCCCTGCGTGTCGTAAGTTCTGTCGTTCCTGCAGACATAAATGGGGCGGCATTCTCTTGAGAGAATGCCGCCCGCGTCGCATCAGCCATGCGGCTGTTGTGAAGCTTAAGCTTAACCGTGCAGTTTTTTGGCGGTCTCCGCGATCTGGCGGCCCTGATAGCGCGCGCCGGCCAGCTCGTTGGCGCTGGGCTGGCGGCTGCCGTCGCCACCGGTGATCGTGGTGGCGCCATAGGGCGAGCCGCCCGTCACTTCATCGAGCTTCATCTGGCCGGCGAAGCCGTAGTTCAGGCCGACCACCGTCATGCCGAAATGCAGGAGGTTGGTGATGATCGAGAACAGCGTCGTCTCCTGGCCGCCATGCTGGGTCGCGGTCGCGGTGAAGGCGCCGCCGACCTTGCCGTGCAGCGCGCCCTTGGCCCAGAGCCCGCCGGCCTGGTCCAGGAAGTTCGCCATCTGCGAGGCCATCCGGCCGAAGCGGGTGCCGGTGCCGACGATGATCGCGTCGTAATTGGCGAGGTCCGCGATCTCAGCGATCGGTGCTGCCTGATCGACCTTGTAGTACGAGGCTTTCGCGACCTCGGCGGGCACCAGCTCGGGCACGCGCTTGATGTCGACGGTGGCGCCGGCTTCGCGTGCACCTTCCGCAACGGCATTCGCCATCGCTTCGATATGGCCATAGGCGGAATAATAGAGGACGAGAACTTTGGTCATGGTGGTCTCCGTGGGGATTGAGTGAGATGATGGGTTGCTGGGATTGTTACGCGGCGTCGACGAGCACGAGTTCGGAGTCTTCCAGCGCCGTGATCTTCAGCCTGGCCTCGTCGCGGATCGCGGCGCCGTCGCGGGCGTTGACGCGCACGCCGTTGATCTCGACCGCGCCTGCCGCCGGCACGAGATAGAGGTTCCGCGACTTCTCGGGCTCGTACTCGGCGCTCTCGCCGGCCTTCAGCGTGGTGGCGAGCACCCGCGCATCGGCGCGGATCGGCAGCGCGTCGGCGTCGCCTTCGATGCCGCTCGCGATGGTGACGAGCTTGCCGGAGCGATCGGCCTTCGGAAACGGTTTTGAACCCCAGGTCGGCTGACCGCCGCGCGCGGTCGGCTCGATCCAGATCTGGAAGATTCGCGTCTTGGTCGGCTCCAGATTGTACTCGGAGTGGCGGATGCCGCTGCCGGCGCTCATCACCTGCACGTCGCCCGCCTCGGTGCGGCCCTCGTTGCCGAGGCTGTCCTGATGGGTGATCGCGCCTTCGCGTACGTAGGTGATGATTTCCATGTTGGCGTGGGGATGGGCGGGAAAGCCGGTGTTCGGTGCGATCTCGTCGTCGTTCCACACCCGCAAGGCGCCGTGGCCCATGTTGCTCGGGTCGTAGTGGCTTGCAAACGAGAAATGATGCTTGGCCTTGAGCCAGCCGTGATCGGCGCCGCCGAGTTTTGCAAAAGGTCTGAGTTCGATCATGGAAGTTTTTCCTTGATTGGAGGGCGTTTGGCGTTAGGCGCCAAACCCGCCGTCGACATTAAGCACGGTGCCGGTGACGAAGGAGGCTTCGGGGCTTGCGAGAAAGACCACGCCGGCGGCAACTTCCTCGGGCCGTCCGAAGCGCTGCAGCGCGTGCTGCTTGCGCTGGGTCTCGGCGAACTCGCCGCCGTCCTTCGGATTCATGTCGGTGTCGATCGAGCCGGGCTGCACCACGTTCACCGTGATGCCACGCGGGCCGAGGTCGCGCGCCGCGCCCTTGGTGTAACCGACCACCGCCGACTTGGTGGCGACGTAGTCGGCAAGGCCGGGGAACGAGGCGCGGTCGGCGAGCATCGAGCCGACGGTGACGATGCGGCCACCCTCACCCATCAATTGCGAGGCGGCGCGGATCGCCGCGATCACGCCATGCACGTTGACCTGGTCCTGCCGCTCCAGCGCGGCCGTGTCGGCATTGGCGTCGTCGATCGCACCGCCATTGGCGACACCGGCGTTGTTGACGAGGATATCGAGATGGCCGAATTCCCTGGCGACGTCGTTGACGAGCTTCGTCACGTCCTTGGCGGAAGCCTGGTCCGCCCTGAAGGCGCGGGCCTTTACGCCGCGAGCCTTCAGCTCGCCGACGACGGCTTCGGCCTTTTCGGGCGAAGCGACGTAGCTGATGGCGACGTCCGCGCCTTCGTCGGCGAGAGCGCGGGCCGAGGCTGCGCCGATGCCGCGCGAGCCGCCGGTGACGAGGGCAACCTTGCCTGAGAGCTTCTTGGTCATTGGATTTCTCCGGTCTGAATTTCTGATGACCCTTGGATAAGCCTCCACCTGTGGTATAGAAATAGAAACTGTCGAAACACATTGTTTCCATAAGCATCCTGATTGGACCGGTTGCCGTGGCCAAACTCCCCGATTTCGAGGCCCTCGCGATTTTCGCAAAAGTCGTGGAATTACGGTCGTTTGCGGGGGCAGCAGGCGAACTCGCGATGTCCAAGGCCACGGTGTCCAAGGCCGTGACCCGCCTGGAGGAGCGGCTCGGCGCCCGCCTGTTCAACCGCACTTCGCGCCGGCTGGCGCTGACCGATGCCGGCCACAAGCTTGCCGATCGTGCGACGCGCCTGCTCGCCGACGGCGAGGCGGCCGAGAACGAGGCGCTGGCGCAATCGGTGGCGCCGCGCGGCCTGGTCCGGCTTGCGGTGCCCATGACGTTCGGCATCAAGGCGGTGGCGCCGCTGCTGCCGGAGTTTTTCGAAACCTATCCGGAAGTGTCGGTCGATCTGCATCTGAGCGATGCGACCGTCGATCTCATCGGCGAAGGTTTTGACATGGCGGTGCGGATCGCGCGGCTGCCGGACTCTTCGCTGATCGCGCGGCGGCTCTTCACCATGCCGCGTTTCACCGTGGCGGCGCCGTCCTATCTCAAGAAAAACGGCCGGCCAACGCATCCGATGCATCTCGCCGAGCACAAATGCTTCAGCTACGCATACCTCTCGACGCCCAATGTCTGGCATTACACCAATTCCGCCGGCGAGCAGGCGAGCGTCCGCCCCGGCGGCCTGCTTCGCGTCAACAACGGCGAAGCCGTGATGCCGTCGCTGATCGCCGGCCTCGGCATCGCCGAACTGCCTGAATTCATCGTCGGCGAGGCGATTTCGTCCGGTGAGGTCGAAGTGATTCTGAAGGACTGGAAACAGGCCGAAGGCGCAGTGCACCTGGTCACTCCGCCCGGCGGCCCGCGCCCCGCACGCGTCGAAGCGCTCGGCGATTTCCTCGCAGCCAAGCTGCCGGGCACATGCAAGCGGCAGCCGAAGAAGGGCAAGAAGGCAAAGGAGTCGTAGAGCGAGCGGACTCAACGAATCTCGTCATTGCGAGCTTAGCGAAGCAATCCAGAATCCCTCCGCGGAGACACTCTGGATTGCTTCGCTGCGCTAGGAAGAAACGTCGAGCTAACCCATTGATTCCATTTGTGTCGCTAAACGTCGTTTCATTCAGCGCGCGTCGGCCCGTCAAGGCCGGTCCCAACTCGCAATGACGGTTGGACTACGGCACCTTCACGCCGTCGATCGCGACAATGCGCAAGCTCGGCTTCAGTGTTTCGTCCAGCTGCGACTTCAATTCATGAACGCGCGGGTCGGTCGAGCGCGCGGCGCACACCGCGTATTGATGGACCGATTGCGCCAGGGCACGCCGCTCTTCTGGCGTCCGCGTCACTTCGGGCTTTGAAAGCCGCAGGACGATCGCTGCGAGGTTCACCAGCATCTCGTCCAGGGCAATGTCGATGGCCGCAAGATTCCGCATCACTCACTCCCTGCGAAGGCAACAGCGGGGTGGGGGATGCGTTCCGGGCCGGGCCGAACATGGTCAATACTTCGTAAACAGCTTGTTCCTGCCGATCGCCACGCTACGCTGGAGCTGAAACAAGAAAATAAGGGGAGGGGGCTGCCATGGATCGACGTGACGTCTTGCGCGCCGTTGCGGCATTGCCGTTGTTGCGGGTCGCGCTACCAGAACAAGCCTTCGCGCAAGCCTATCCGGTGCGCAACATCACCATGATCGTGCCGTTCCCGGCCGGCGGCCAGGCTGATCTGGCGGCGCGTCCCGTCGCGCAGGCGCTGGAGCGGATCCTCGGCAAGTCCGTCATCGTCGACAACCGCGCCGGCGGTGCGGGCGGATCGGTCGGCAACGCTGCGGCCGCGCGTGCCGAGCCCGACGGTTACACGCTGCTGATGACGTTGTCCTCGCTCGCGGTGCTGCCCGAGGCCGACCGGCTGTTCGACCGTCCCGTCGCCTATGAAGTGTCGCAGTTCATGCCGATCGCGCGCGTACTGGCCGATCCGACGCTGCTCGCGGTGCCGACTTCGGCGCCATGGAAGACGGCGCAGGATTTTGTCGAGGACGCGAAGCAGCGACCCGGCGAGATCACGTACGGCTCGTCAGGGCCTTACGGCACGCTGCATGTGGCGATGGAGATGTTTGCCAACAGCGCCGGCATCAAATTGCTGCACGTGCCGTTTCGCGGCGCAGGGCCGGCCCTGACCGCGCTGCTCAGTGGCACCGTGCAGGCCATCGCCGCCGCGCCCGGCACGCTGAAGCCGCAGGTCGATGACGGCAAGCTGCGCGTGCTCGGCAATTGCGGCGCGCAGCGTGTTGCGAGCTTTCCGGACGTGCCGACCTTCCAGGAGCTCGGCTACAAGGATGTCGAGATGTACATCTGGGCCGGGCTGTTTGCGCAGAGCTCTCTTCCCGCGCCGATCGCGAGCCGCTTGCGCGAGGCGATGGCGCAAGTGATGACGAGCCCGGACGTGCTTGGGACCTTCGATGCCTCGGGCAGCCTGGTTGCCTATCAGGATGCGCCGGCGTTCTCCGACTTCGTGGCGACCGACAGCGCGCGGCTGATCGCGGCGGTCAAGAAGATCGGCCGGGTCGAATAGGTTCCGGGGGAGTTTTCACATTTTTTTGTTGGGCCAGAACCTGACCGCGTCTCATTGATTGATCATAAATTGAGGGACTCGAGAAGGAATTGGGACCATGCGAACAGAGCGAATTGCGCTGGGTGTGGCGCTTGCGATCGGCGGCTTGGCTACGCAGGGCGCCGCCTTTGCGCAAGAACACCGCGGCACCCTGGAACAGCAGATGGCCTGTACGCCCGATGTGTGGCGCCTCTGCAGTGACCAGATTCCTGACGAGAACCGCATCGTGGCCTGCCTGCAAGCGAACACGCCGCAGCTCTCAGGCGCCTGTCGTGCTGTGTTCCAGTCCAACAATCAGATGCCGCAGCAGCAGCCGGTTCCGCGCGGTCGGGGCGTGCCGCCACCGCGCTATGACAATGCGCTGCCGCCACCTCCGCAGGCGCAGCCGCGGCCTTATGACGATGACGACGATTAGTGCTGCCTGGATATGATCTGGAACAGCACGCGGCGGCGGGCGCGAAGATGCGGTCGTACCGCCGCGTTCAGCGCTCTTCCTTCCTGTCCGATCGTGGTCGACGTCCGAGCGCTGTCCGCATGAGGACACCGAAGAGTATGACTGCGACTGGCCAATGGAACCAGATCTTGTGGGCGTTAGTGAAAAGGTTGATCAGAATCAGAAAGCTCGAAACTGTGAGGGCCGCTGCAACCGGTCGGGGCAGGCGAGCGAACCCGTCTGAAACGAAGCGCATCCACGTGGATGGTGCGTATCTGTCTTGATGTACGGCGTTAGGTGCCGATGCTGCGCCCTGAGACGTCAGGCGTTCGCCGGACGGAAAGCTCCGTGCTTGAGCGGTTGGGCCGCTCATGGTCACGCGGTAACTGGTCATGGGAGCAATGTTTTTCATTGGTCGCTGTCCCAGGCAGTCGAAGCCAACAGATAATTTGTTGTGCACCTGATCGTAGGCGGAGCTGGAGATGACGATGCCACCAGGTTCGGCAAGTTCTTGCAGACGCGCCGCGATATTGACCCCGTCTCCATAGAGATCGGAACCATCCACCATCACATCGCCGAGATTGACGCCGATGCGAAAAAGCATCGGAGGAGGTGTGTCCGAATTCCGATTGGAAATCTCTTGCTGAATCTCGACCGCGCATTGCACGGCCTCGACGACGCTGGCGAACTCGGCGATCACGGCATCGCCCCAGGTGTTCACGATGCGGCCGTCATGACGCTCGACCAATCCCGCAATGGAAGTGCGGTAGCGGCGAAGCGTTTCCAGCGTTCTCGTCTCGTCTGCCTCCATCAGGCGAGAATAGCCGTACACGTCAGCGCACAGCACGGTGGTCAGTCGTCGTTTCACTTTTTCGTCGGTCATGGTCCGTATCGTAGCCTTCCTGACCGGCAAATGCATCAGGCATGCCGCGATTGCCTTACGGCCTGACCTCGCAGACATCGACCCATTCGGCTGCGGTGAGTTCGGCCATCCGGTCAGGCGTGATGCGCACGGCGCTGTGGGTCGAGCCTGCGGCCGGCACCACGACGTCGAATGCTTTCAACGATACGTCGCAATAAACGGGTAGTGGTGATTTCAGCCCGAACGGGCAGACGCCGCCGACCTCGTGGCCGGTGATCTCGGCGACCTCTTCCAGCCCCAGCATCTTCGGCTTGCCGCCGAACTGCGCCTTGACCTTCTTGTTGTCCATGCGCGAAGTGCCGGCCGCGACGATCAGGATCACGCGCTCGCCGACGCGCAAGGACAGCGTCTTGGCGATCATGCCGGGCTCGACGCCATAGGCTTCGGCGGCCAGCGGCACCGTCGCCGAGCTGATCGGGGATTCCATGACTGTGATGTCGGGGGCTTTCTCGGCGAAAAAGGCGCGAACGGATTCCAGGCTCATTCCGAATAGCTCATCGAGGACTTACGGGCGGGCGGCAATCGCGGGCAGCTCGGAAAGCGAACGGACACGATAATCCGGCGCAAAGCCGAGCTCGTCCATCTGGGTGCGGATCGCCTTGAACATCGTCAGCGGTGCCACGAGTTCGTTCTCGACGCAAGCCAGCGCCATGGCCTCCGGCGTCACCCGTTCGATCCAGGCGACGTTCAGTCCGAATGCTTTCGCGCCGGCCACATCCCAGGGGTTGGAGGAGACGAATAGAACCTCGTCCGGCTTCGTGCCGAGCACCTCGCCGATCAGCTCATAGGCCTGCGGGCTCGGCTTGAAGATCTTCTTCGCATCGACGCTGATGGTGGCGTCGAGCAGGCGGTCGAGACCGGAATTGCGCACCAGCGCGTTGAGCATGTCCGGGCTGCCATTGGAGAGGATGGCAAGCTTGCGCGGCTTCAGCGCCGCGAGCGCGGCCGTTGCGTCCGGGTAGAGATCGAGATGCAGATATTTTTCGATGACGCGCTCGAAGGCCTCGTTCTCGTATGCAAGCCCGAGCACCCGCAGCGTATAGGCCAGTGAGTCGCGCGTGACGGCGGAAAAATCCCGGTAGCGCCGCATCAGCGAGCGCAACCAGCTGTATTCAAGCTGCTTGATCCGCCAGACCTGCGTGATGATCTCGCCATAGCCCGGGAACGCATCTTCAGTGATCTCTGCGACCGACTGGATGTCGTAGAGCGTTCCATAGGCGTCGAACACGACGGCTTTCAGGCTCAATGGACCGGTCCTCCGGGATCGCTAAACATGAACGGACTATATAAGGCGTCGTGATATCGATCCAAGCAGGAAACGCGCATTTCGCCGGTGGTCAGCGTCCGAATGCTGCGCTACTACGAAGGCGAGGGCTTGCTGGCGCCGCAGCGGACCGACGCGGGCTATCGCGACTATGGCCCGGAGGAAGAGCAAACCGTGCGGCAGATCAAAATGCTTGGCGCCGCCGCGCCGTGCAACGAGCTTCGAAGAATATTGGCCCAGCAGGTCGGCCTGATCGACGAGCGCATCGAGACGCTCAGCCAGAGCCGGACAATTCTGGCCGGCTATCTGGCAAGCGTGAACTGATCGCGCATCTCATAGAAGTTCGAGGCAATGGGACGCGCTGCGTTCCACGCCGGAGCGAGAACATTGGGCTCCGATCACCCCTCGCGGGCAGCCCACCTCAAGGCACTAACATCCGCCAGCGCCTCGAATATAGCCGGCGTGCGTTCCAGGCGGGCGATCGTTCGCGCGCCTTCGACGGCGGCTACCAATGCGCTCGCGGTAGAGGATGCGCGCGCGGGAGCGAAACCGCACCCCCTAAAATGCTCCGCAACAATCTCGGTCGAATCGGCAAATCCGCGCGCTACCCGTTTGGTCAGCTCAGCGTCGAGCGCGGGCAGCTCATTCGCCAGATTTTGCATGAGACATCCATACTGGAAATCAGAGGCGACCATTTCGGCTGCGAATGTGCCGAAAATCTGATGAACAAAACTCAGAGCATCGCCCGTCGTACTCGCTGAGATATTCCGCAATACCGCAATTCTAGTCGCAACGTAATGATCGATGGCTTCCTCTGCGAGCTGTGCCTTGCCGCGTGGAAAGTGAAAGTAGAACGATCCTTTGGGCGCACCGCTTTCTTCAATGATCTGGCTCAATCCAGTCGCAGTGTAGCCCTGGATGCGAAACAGTCGTTCGGCCGTGGCAATCGCGCGAGCGCGGGCGTCAGTCTTACGTGGCATGCCGTGAACCTAACACGATCCGCTTGACGCGACTATGGTGATCGCCATATTATGGTGATCACCATAGAAAAAGCCCGGCCGATGAGTCGTCCATTTAGTTTCAAGCCATCAGCGTCCCGACGAACCGTCCTGGCGATGGGCGCGGCCGGCCTGATTGCGGCTTCGCTTCGGCCGGCCCGCACAAACCCCATTGGAGGAAGTGATTTGACCACATCATCATACGGCGGGGGAACGCTTCCCAAAGGGGTGCGCTCGCGCATGCTCCATGGGGTCAACGGCCTCGATGTCCATATTCTCGAAGCCGGTTACGAAAGCCCCGGCCGGCCGCTCGCGCTGCTTCTGCACGGCTTTCCGGATTTGGCTTACGGCTGGCGACACCTGATCCCAATTCTGGCGGACGTCGGGTACCATGTCGTGGCGCCCGACCAACGGGGTTTTGGCCGCACCACCGGCTGGATAAACGGCTATGATGCCCCGCTGGAGCCTTTCAGCCTCTTGAATATGACGCGTGACGCCCTCGGATTGGTTTCCGCATTGGGATATCGAAATACGGCGATGCTCGTCGGGCACGATTTCGGCTCACCCGTGGCGGCCTATTGTGCGTTGGCCCGACCCGACGTCTTTCCCTCGGTGGTGCTGATGAGCGCACCGTTCCCCGGTTCGCCGTCGTTTCCGTTCAACATTGCGGAAAGCGAGGCATCGTCGGTTCAACCGAACACTGGAAATCAAAAGTTGGCGGCCGCGCTGGCGGCGCTCGATCCGCCGCGAAAGCATTATCAGCAATATCTGAGCACGCGGGAGGCGAACGATGATCTGTGGCACCCTCCTCAAGGCTTACACGCGTTTCTTCGTGCATTTTTCCACGTCAAAAGCGCTGACTGGCCGGGAAACAAGCCGCATCCGTTGAAGGCGCCAACCGCGTTAGAACTTGCACAAATGCCCACCTACTACATCATGGATCTCGGCAAGACGATGTCTCAGACCGTCGCTCCATTCCAGCCTTCCGCCGCCGAGGTTTTGGCCTGCAAATGGCTCACGGAGCCGGAACTTGGTGTGTACACGGAGGAGTATGGCCGCACCGGGTTTCAAGGCGCCCTGCAGGCTTATCGCGTCTTTTCCGACCCTGACCTGAACGCTGAGTTGCGCCTGTTTTCGGGCAAGACGATCGATGTCCCGTCGCTCTTCATCGGCGGGAAGAGCGATTGGGGCACCTATGCGGCGCCGGGCGCGATCGATCTCATGAGGACGAAGGCGGCGACGAGGATGAGTGGCATCGAGCTGATCGACGGCGCCGGTCACTGGATCCAACAAGAGCAGCCGGCTCGGCTCGGCACGCTCCTGCTCGCCTTCATCAAGGAGGTGGGTGGGGCGGATCACACCAGCCGTTAAATTAGATCCCCAAAAAATTAGATCCCCAAAATCTTGCGCGCGTTGGCCTTCAGCACCTTCGGGCGGATCTCGTCGCGGATCTCGATCTTGGCAAAATCCGACAGCCAGCGGTCCGGCGTGATCACCGGCCAGTCCGAGCCGAACAGCATCTTGTCCTGCAGGATCGAGTTGATGTAGCGCACCAGGATCGGCGGGAAATACTTCGGCGACCAGCCCGAGAGGTCGATGTAGACGTTCGGCTTGTGGGTCGCCACCGACAGCGCCTCCTCCTGCCAGGGGAAGGAGGGATGGGCGAGGATGATTTTGAGGTCGGGGAAATCGGCCGCGACGTCGTCCATGTACATCGGGTTGGAATATTTCAGCCGCATGCCCATGCCGCCCGGCATGCCCGAGCCGACGCCGGTCTGGCCGGTGTGGAACAGCGCGATCGCGCCGCCATTGTTGATCTCTTCGTAGAGCGGGTAGGCCATGCGGTCGTTGGCGTAGAAGCCTTGCATGGTCGGATGGAATTTGAAGCCCCGCACGCCGTATTCCTCGATCAGCTTGCGTGCCTCGCGCACGCCGAGCTTGCCCTTGTGCGGGTCGATCGAGACGAAGGGGATGAGGACGTCGAGATGGTCGGAGGCGATCTCCAGCATCTCTTCATTCTTGTAACGGCGGAAGCCGGTCTCGCGCTCGGCATCGACCGGGAAGATCACCGCGGCGATGTTCTTGGAGCGGTAGTAGGCCGCGGTCTCCGGCACGGTCGGCGGATGCTTGTGCGGCGACTTGAAATAGTCGGCCATCTGCGCCTGGAAATCGTCATAGCCGTCGTCGGGATGGGTGCCGCAGGGTTCTTCGGCATGGGTGTGGATGTCGATGGCGACGACATCGTCGATGTTCGGCAGCTTCAGCTTCGGCATTGGTGTCCTCCCGACGGGTTGCCAAATTGATTATATCATATAACGAATTTGGCAAGCGAACCTTGGCGGATCAGATCGGGCCGATCCGGCCGTTTCTACTGTGCATGGGGTTGTTTTCACGAATTTGCCGGTTCGGAACCGGGCAGTTAACATTGACATGACCTCCCGCCATGCCTTAAGAACCGCCCCGTCCCGGGCGGTCGGTCCGCCAGCGGGAAAATCTCATTTTGCCACATTCGCGCGTGCCGAAACGGTAGTGCCGAACACGGCCTTTCGAACGTTCAGGATTCTGCCATGAAGGTCCGTAACTCGTTGAAGTCGCTACGCGGTCGCCATCGCGCCAACCGCCTGGTCCGCCGCAAGGGCCGGGTCTATGTGATCAACAAGGTGCAGCGCCGCTTCAAGGCTCGCCAGGGCTGATCCCTGACGAGGACTTTACGCGCGCCCCCGCAAGACCACGGTCTCACACGAGTTTGACGCCGCCCTGCTTTGCAAGGGCGGCTTTACGCGTTTAGACTTTGCCCATGGCAGTGAGATTCCCTTTCGCGCGTACGCTGGCTCTGGCCATGGTTCTCGGAACGGCGGGCCTTGCGCCGGCGCTGGCGCAGGATGATCCGGCGCCGCCGGCGAAGCAGCAGAAGAAGCTGCCGGAAGCGCCGGCCAAGCTGCCCAAGGCCGAGCGCACCAAGAATCTCGATTTCCTGTTCGGCGCGCTGAAGGCCGCCCCTGACGAAGACAGCGCCAAGCATGTCGAGGCGCGGATCTGGGCGATCTGGCTGCAGACCCCGAGCGACACCGCAGCCTTGTTGATGGCGCGGGCCAAGGCGGCCGTCGATGCGAAGAAGATCGACGTCGCGATCAAGCTGCTGGATTCGGTCATCAAGCTCAGGCCCGATTACATCGAAGCCTGGAACCGGCGCGCCACGCTCTATTACATGCAGAACGATTATGCCCGCTCGCTCGCCGACATTCGCGAGGTGCTGACGCGGGAGCCCCGTCATTTCGGCGCGCTCGCAGGGCTCGGCATGATCATGCAGGACGTCGGCGACGAGAAGCGGGCGCTCGATGCCTATCGCAAGGCGCTCGCCGTCAATCCGCACCTGGAGAAGATTCCCGACCAGGTGAAGGCTTTGACCGAGAAGGTCGAAGGCCGCGACATCTAGCCTCTAACTCGATCAATTCTTGAGCGGTTGTGGCGCCCGCCGATTAACCACGATCGGAGGCGCAATGTCGCAAGCACTATTGCCGGCGCCGCCGCAGGTCTACCTGCATGGCAGGAGCAAAAGCCATGAAGCGTTTGATCTTTGCTTGTAGCTTGCTGTTGGCGTCGGGCACGATCAGCCTTGCCGACGGACTGTTCTGGGTGGTCGGCAATCGCGCCACCGGCAGATGCAACATCGTGACCAGCAATCCGGTCATCAACGGCGACATCTGGTTCGGCGACGGTCCTTACAAATCCAAGGACGATGCCAAGCTGGCGCGCTCGACCATTCGCGCCTGTCCCGCGCCTACGCCCGACGAGCAAAAGGCCGAGGACAGTGCGGGCTGAGCCAACTCAGGCTGCGACCGTCGAGCGTTCCTTGGTCCAATAGCTTGCCGGCGAGGGCGCCGCGGGACTCAATCTCGCGCCGGGCTTGCCCGCCATCTGCATCGTGATCTCGCAAATGTCCTGCACCGAGCGCTGCATGGAGAGGCGTGGATAGGTTTCGGCGAGCGTCGCGGCGGTCGCCACTTGGGCTGCCTGGGGATCATCGAGCACGGCCTCGACGGCTGCGGCAATACTGTCGGCATCGTGGCCGAAGCCGAAGCGGGACAGGCGCGGAAAACTGGCCTGCGAAAAGCGGTTGGTATCGAAGATCGGCACGGTCGAAGCACTGAGCGCGAAGAACACGCGGTCATGCACCGAGAGGTCGACATTGGGATTGAGCGAGGCTGCGCCGAGATAGGTTCCAAGCGTTTCGCGCAGCGTGTCGAACGGCATCGCGCCGAGGAAACGAGCGTGACGCGTCTCCGCGCCAAAATCCTCCCAGCCGCCGCCGATGAAATCCACCGGGTATTTGGACAGCACGGCACCGACCTCACGGGTCCTGACCGCCCTCGTGTAATTGTCGAGACGGGTCAGGATCGCATTGAAGACATCACCGCCGGGCGTGAGATGGACAAGATGCTCGGCCGCCACGTCGCAGATGATCTCGGGAAAGGCGGAGCAGTTATTGCCGCGCGCAGCAGCGATCGCATCGAACAGGATGGCGAACAGTTTTGGTGGCAACGCCTTGCGCCAGGAGCGCTCGAGCTTGGCCGGATTCCAGTCGGACTTGGCGAAGACGATCCGGCCGTTGCGCTTGTCGGCCGGCTGGGCGCCGAAGAAGCCGGGATCGGGAATGCCGATATGGGCCCCGAACGCCGCGCCATTGGCATGGAGATGGTCACGGTTGAAGGCGGCATGATCCGGAAATACGTAGCCGTGCACAACGTAGGGACTGTCCAACCGGTGGCGGCGCACGAAATAGGAGGGATGATCGCAGTTCCAGTTGAACACGGGAATCTGCGCCGCGTCCCAGAGCAGCTTGCCCTCCTTGGCGTAGATCTCGAGGCCGATTCCCGACATCACCAGCGCCATCATCTCGTCGCGCCGCGGCAGCAGCGCCTCCATCCGCGCCGGCGTATCGGGCGCTTCCAGATCGAGGATCTTCACCTCATGGCCGAGCCGGTCGAGCTCGGCGCCTGCCATCAGGAGGATGCCGCGAACCGATTGATAGGCGCTGTTGGTCGCTGACAGGATGCAGATCAAAGCCATGGTCGACGGTCTCCGGGCAATGGCGTCGCCCGGCTTGCCGATCGCACCGCCGCCGCGCCCTGACCGTTGAACGATCCGGGGTACCCGCACCGGGCTCACGAATTGTTAGTGCGCCGTGCAATTATTCCGCCTGAGCCGGCGTCCCTCGCCGTTGAAGCCTCGTCGGCCGCGGATTTGTGCGATTGCGACGCCGATGGGGTGGGGAACGTATGCAGCTTGATGGCTTCGACGTCGTGGTTGTGGGCGCCGGCTTCTTCGGCATGACCATCGCCGAGCGGGTGGCAAACGAGCTTGGGCGGAAGGTCTGCGTGCTCGACCGGCGCGTCCATATCGGCGGCAACGCCTATTCGGCGATTGATCCCGACAGCGGCATCGAGGTGCATCGCTACGGCACGCATATCTTTCACACCAACTCGAACGCGGTCTGGCGCTATCTGCAGCGCTTCACCGAATTCACCGGCTACCGACACCGCGTCTTCACGGTGGCGCGGGGGCAGCTCTATTCCATGCCGATCAATCTCGCGACCATTTCGGCGGCGTTCGGTCGCGCCATGACGCCGCAACAGGCGAAGCTCGTGATTGCGGCCGAGGCCGACGCCCATATTCACGCCCATGCTCAAGTCCATGGCGTGAGCGCAGCCCAGAATCTCGAGGACAAGGCGATCGCCTCCGTCGGCCGCACGCTCTACGACCTTCTCATCAGCGGCTATACGCAGAAGCAGTGGCAGACCGAGCCGAGCGAGCTCTCGGCCGATATCATCGGCCGCCTGCCGGTGCGGCTCAACTTCGACGACCGCTACTTCGCCGATCGCTACGAAGGCATGCCGGCCGACGGCTACACCGCGATCTTCCAGCGGATGCTCAAATCACCGAATATCGAGCTTCATCTCGGCATCGACTATTTCGACATTGATGAGCAGATCCGTCCCGACCAGCTCGTGATCTATACCGGGCCGATCGATCGCTTCTTCCGCTATCGTTGTGGCGAGCTCGGCTGGCGTACCGTCGACTTCGCACGCGAGGTGCATGACGTCGCCGACTTCCAGGGCACTTCGGTGATCAACTACGCCGATGCGGACGTGCCCTTCACCCGTATCCACGAGTTCAGGCATCTCCATCCCGAGCGCGAGTACCGGGAGCCGAAGACCACGATCTATCGCGAATATTCCCGCTTCGCCGGCCGTGACGACGAACCCTATTACCCGATCAACACCGCCGCCGACCGGGCCATCCTGGCCGGTTACCGCATGATGATGGACAAGCGTCCGAACGTCATCTTCGGCGGCCGGCTTGGCTCCTACAAATATCTCGACATGCACCAGGCGATTGGCGCGGCGCTCAAGACCTTCGAGACTGAGGTCACGGCGTTCCTCGCGGGGCGAGGAGCTGCTGTCACCTGCTGCGATGGCGGGCTGAGCGGACCGACTTTACGCGGGACGGCAAGACGGCGCTCATCCGGCTAGCGGAGACCGGTTCGGCTAGTGCAGGACGCTGCCGCCGCGTTCCGCAAGACCCTGATCGGCGGCTGCGGCATAGGCCTTGGCGAGTTCCGTCTCGAGATGCTCGTTGATCAGCAGCAGGGCCCGCACGGCACCGCGCAAATCGCCGTTGCAGCTCGCGACGATCTCGTCGATTGCGGTATCGTTCGATCTCAAGCTCATCGAGAAATCCTCCGGTTCAAACCAGGACACTCCTGCCGGTCTTTCCCGCATCGCCTGAAGTTGCGAGGAGGATCGGCGCCCATCCGCGTCTAAATGGCGGAACCGACCGTGGCGATTATAAGGAAGCTGCGATGACGACTGCATGAAGCTGGTCGGGGGCTTGTGGGGCGCTGGATATAGCAATTGATTCTATTGAGCTTTTTGGTTCAGTAGTTATGCACATATCCACAGGGCGGCATTTCCGGTGGAAGCGCCGAGCCGCCTTGAGCGAAACTGCCGCCTGCCCAACCCGTAGCTGCGATGTGCCCTGGATTACCCGGACTCTTTCCATGATCGTGATGTCAGCCGTGACGGCGCTGGTGCTGCTGGCGCTGGTCACGCAGGCCGGAATTGTCGCCGTGCAGCGCGCCTTTCCGCCGCAGGGCCGGATGATCGAGGTCGAAGGTGCTGTGCTCCACGTCGTCGACATCGGCCCGCGCGATGCGGGCCTACCGATCGTGATGCTGCATGGCGCGAGCTCGAACCTCGAAGTGATGCGGCATCCGCTTGGAGACCTCCTGGCGAAGCAGCATCGCGTCATCCTGATCGATCGTCCCGGCCACGGCTGGAGCACGCGCGCGCGACGGCAGGATTCGACGCCGGACATCCAGGCGCGGATGATCGACGCGGCGCTCGGCAAGCTCGGGGTCGATCGCGCGGTCTTCGTCGTGCATTCCTGGAGTGGCGCACTCGGTGCACGGCTGGCGCTCGATCACGCAAGCCGCGTTGCGGGCCTCGTGATGCTGGCGCCGGTGACCCATCCCTGGCGCGGGGGCGTCGGCCGCTACAACGAGATCATTGCAACGCCGGTGATCGGCCCGCTGCTCGCCTACACCATCACGCTGCCGCTGGGCTATTTCGTTGCCAAGTCCGGCGCACGCAACGTCTTCCTGCCGCAGACGATGCCGGACGGCTTTGTGAAGGAGTCGGCGACGCCGCTGTTGCTGCGTCCGCGTGAGTTTATCGCCAACGCCTATGATCTGGTGACGCTGAAGGAGGCCGTCTCCGCACAGGCTCCGCGCTACGGCGAGATCAGAGTGCCGGTGACGATCATCGCCGGCGAGCCCGACAAGACGGTGAAAACCGACATCCACGCGCGCCCGTTCGCGGCGACGGTACCGAACGCAAAGTTGATCGTGCTGCCCGATCTCGGCCACATGGTGCAGAACGCGGTGCCGGATCTCGTGAAGACGGAGATCGAGACGATGATCGGCAAACTTGCGCCGGCGCAGGCGGCCGCGGATTAGAGCGTTTTCAAGCGAAGTGGGTACCGGTTCGCGTGAAGAAAACGCGTCAAAACAAGAAGCTGGAGCTTCGGTTCTGATTCAATCAGAACCGGAGCTCCAGCGGCCGCCGCTCACCCGCTTACTGCTTGATCTTCCCGTCCTTGTCGAACTGCGACACATAGGTCCAGAGATTGTTGATCTCGGTCTCGTTCTTGATGCCGGCGAACGCCATCTTGGTGCCGGGGATCTTGGCCTTTGGATCCTTGATGTATTCCTTGAACTGCGCCTCGTTCCAGGTGATGCCGGAATTCTTGTTCGCGTCCGAATAATTGTAGTCCGGTGCGGTGCCGGAATGACGGCCGTCGAGGCCGTTGAGCTCGGGGCCGACCTTGTTCTTGGCGCCTTCGCCGATGGCGTGGCAGGCCAGGCATTTGTTGAACGACGATTTGCCGGCCGCAGCATCCTGCGCCATCGCGCTGGTGGCCGTGGCAGTGACGGTGAGGATCATCAGCGCGCCAAAAGTCAGTTTTTTCATAGGGTGCTCTTCGTCTCTTTCCCGGTGGGATCTTATTCGGTCGGCGATCGTCGAACCCTGCCGGTTTTGGCACGGCCCGCTCGGCTTGGACAAGCCACGAAACCATGACAGGTTTCATGATTTCCGACTTGTCCCAGAGCGAACTCCCCGGAAGATCGTTGCTCCGACTCGGGGATGGCCTACCCAAACGGCCGCGGACGTGGTTGATTTGTCGCGACAAATCGATCACGCGGCGTGAGCCGGAAGGATAGATCATGGCCATCATGATGCCTGCGAGCGATCAGGCGGTGCTCGCGCGCCGCGCTGAGATCGTTGCTGCATTGCGCGCAATCGTTCCGGGCGAGGGCGTGATCGATACGCCTGCCGAGATGCGGGCCTATGAATCCGACGGGCTGACCGCCTATCGGCAACCGCCGATGGTCGTGGTGCTGCCCGACACCACCGAGCAGGTCTCGCTCGTCCTGAAATATTGTGGCGCGCAGGGCATCAAGGTGGTGCCGCGCGGCTCCGGCACGTCCTTGTCCGGTGGCGCGCTGCCGCTGGAGGATGGCGTGCTGCTTGGGCTCGGCAAGTTCAAGCGCATCCGCGAGATCGATTTCGACAATCGCGTCGTCGTCACCGAGCCCGGAGTCACCAATCTCGCGATCAGCCAGGCGGTCGCGCATGCCGGCTTCTATTACGCGCCCGATCCGTCCTCGCAGATCGCCTGCTCGATCGGCGGCAATGTCGCGGAAAATTCCGGCGGCGTGCATTGCCTCAAATACGGCATGACCACCAACAACGTGCTCGGTTGCGAGATTGTCCTGATCAGCGGCGAGATTTTGCGCATCGGCGGCAAGTCGGCGGAAAACTCGGGATACGATCTGATGGGCGTGATCACCGGCTCGGAAGGCCTGCTCGGCGTCATCACCGAGATCACGGTGCGCATCCTGCAGAAGCCGGAGACGGCGCGTGCCCTGATGGTCGGCTTTGCGCAAGTCGAGGCGGCGGGCGAATGCGTGGCGCGCATCATCGGTGCCGGGATCATTCCCGGCGGCATGGAGATGATGGACAAGCCCGCAATCCATGCGGCTGAAGCTTTCGTCCATGCCGGCTATCCGCTCGACGTCGAGGCGCTGCTCATCATCGAACTCGACGGTCCCAAGATCGAGGTCGACGAGCTGATCACGCGCGTCGAGACGATTGCAAATGCTTGCGGCTCGACCACCTGCCAGATCTCGGCCTCGGAGGCCGAGCGCAATCTGTTCTGGGCCGGGCGCAAGGCCGCGTTTCCCGCGGTGGGGCGCATCTCGCCCGACTATCTCTGCATGGACGGCACGATTCCCCGCGGCGCGCTGCCGAAGGCGCTCGCCCGCATCCGCGAGCTCTCGGAAAAATACCAGCTCGGCTGCGCCAACGTGTTCCACGCCGGCGACGGCAATCTGCATCCGCTGATCCTCTACGACGCCAACAAGCCCGGCGAGATCGAGCGCGCCGAAGCCTTCGGTGCCGACATCCTGCGCGCCTGCGTCGAGTTCGGCGGCGTGCTCACCGGCGAGCATGGCGTCGGTATCGAGAAGCGCGACCTGATGCCGGAGATGTTCACCGAGATCGATCTCAACCAGCAGCAGCGGCTGAAATGCGCCTTCGACGCGCAGGGCCTGCTCAATCCAGGAAAAGTCTTCCCGACGCTGCATCGCTGCGCCGAGCTCGGCCGCATGCATGTGCATGCGGGCAAGGTGGCATTCCCGGACATTCCGCGGTTCTGACGGCCGGAAATCTGGGGCATGGCGGACGTGTCGGTCAATGCCACGAACGAAACGTCGGCCACGCCGGCGGCGATTTCGCGCCTGCTGTTCATCGACAACATCCGCTGGTCGATGATCATTCTCGTGCTGAGCATGCACGCGGCCGACACCTACTCTCCGTTCGGCAATTGGTACTATGTCGACCGGCAGGAGACCGGCTTTGGCACGGCTCTGTTCTTCGGCATCTATCAGAGCTTCCTCCAGGCCTTCTTCATGGCGGCGCTGTTTTTCATCGCCGGTTATTTCGCCGCCGGTGCCTTCGATCGGAAGGGATTTTCGAGATTTGCGCGTGATCGGTTGGTCAGGCTCGGCCTGCCGACCTTGCTCTACATGTTGGTGATCGGCCCGCTGACGCAGTATTTTCTGTCCTGGACCTGGGGCAAGGGCGGCTTCGGGCATCAATGGCTGATCCATCTGAAAGACGGCGAATGGTTCTCCGAGACGGGGCCGATGTGGTTCTGCGCGGTGCTGTTGCTGGTCTCGCTGCTGTATGGCCTGATCCGCCGCACCGAACGGCGCGAGCCGCAGTTGGCGCTGCGCGGCTGGGGAATCGTCCTGTTCATTGCGGCTATGGCGGCGACCACGTTCGCCGTTCGTATTGAGATCCACGCCGATGCCTCCGTGCTCAACGTTCACCCCGGCGACATCCCGCAATACATTCTCATGTTCGCAGCCGGCAGCTTCGGCTATCGCGGTAATTGGATGCTTGGGGCTGCCGAACGCTCCTGCATCCGGTGGGGATTGCTCGCGCTGGCGCTCTCTGCGCCGCTGTTTGCGGTGCTCGTGCTGTTCGGGGGTGGCCTGCACGGCGACACGGCGCTCTATGCAGGCGGCTTCAACCTCGTCAGCGCCGGCAAGTGCCTGTGGGAGGCGCTGGTCTGCGTCGGCATGGGCCTCGTGATGCTGGCCGTCTACCGCTGCCATTTCGACGCGCAGGGGTCGGTCGCGAAATGGCTCTCGGACAACGCCTTCGGCGTCTACCTGATCCACCCGCCGATCCTGATCGGCTTCGCCCTGCTCCTGCACGCGCTACCGCTGTTCGCACTCACGAAGGCGCTGCTGCTGACGATGCTGGCCGCGATCGGCAGCCTGGCCGTTTCGGCGTTGATCCTGCGCAAATCGCCGCTGCGCCCGATCATCTAGTCGCGCGACGCCGCGGTCCGGTCTGAACCGCGGCGTGCGGGCTCGTTCCTACAGCATCGCGTGCTGCGCGCGCTCGCGCTTCGCCAGCAGCGGTAGCGCTTCGCCGGCGATGTAGGTCTTGAAATGCGCGCTTTCCTGGTGCGCCTTGAACGCGGCCTCGTCGCGGAACAGTTCGTAGAACAGGAACTGCGCCGGATTGTCCTTGGCCCGCGAGATCAGGAACAGCTTGACGCCGTCCTCGCGCTGCGCCTCCGGCAGGAAACGGTCGAGGATCGTGGCGACCTTGTCGGCCTCGCCGGGCTTGGCCTCCCATTGCGCGACCACGAGCAGGCCGCCGCCGTCAACGGCGTCGCTGATCGATTTCTGTGTTGCATAGCGGTTCATGATGTCTGTCTCCATCGGTTGGTCTCGATCGCGATCGGCGCAGACTTGTAGCGACAGCGTGCCGGCTTTGGTTCGCCGGTCATCGAAGTGTCGATGTTGTGAACGATTCGATCGTGGTCGAAACGTCGTTGTGGCAAGTGGCGGATTCCGATCGCGCGGGCAATGGTCGCCGGCGTCACGCCGCATTTGATTTCGGCCGCGAATTTCGATACCCGCTATGAGGGTGGATACGCTCAGGGTCAGAGACGCCAAAGACGTCGAAGAGGTGGTACGCGCGGCGATTGCCAACGAGCAGCCGCTCGAGATCATCGGTCATGGCAGCAAGCGCGCCATCGGGCACGCGATGGCGACCAATGCCGTGCTCGACGTCTCCGCGCTCAATGCCGTCACCTCCTACGAGCCGAACGAGTTGATCGTGACGCTCCAGGCCGGCGCGCCGCTGGCCGACGTGCTGTCGCTGATCGATGCCAAGAACCAGCAATTCGCCTTCGAGCCGATCAACACCGCGCCGCTGCTGGGCACGCCGGCGCTCGGCACCATCGGTGGCATGATCGCGGCTGGGCTGGCTGGCCCGCGCCGGATCAAGGCGGGCGGGGCGCGCGACCATCTCCTGGGGGCACACGCCGTCTCCGGCTTCGGCGACAGCTTCAAGACCGGCGGCAAGGTGGTGAAGAACGTCACCGGCTACGATCTCTGCAAGCTGCTCGCGGGCTCCTGGGGTACGCTGTCTGTCATGACCGAGGTCACACTCAAGGTGATGCCGAAGCCCGAAGCCGAGCGAACGTTGCTGCTGCGCGGGTTAGATGATGCCGCCGCCAACAAGGCGATGACCGCGGCGCTCGGCTCGCCCTTCGACGTCTCCGCCGCCGCCCACCTGCCGAAATCGGCGTTTCGGGCCAGGACGGACGGGCTTGGCGACATCGCAAGTCAGGGCGAGGCGCTGACCTTGCTGCGGCTTGAAGGCATCACGGCCTCCGCCGCCCATCGCGCCGGCTCGCTGCGCGAATTGCTGGCGCCGTTCGGGACCGCAACCCTTATCGAGGACGCTGCGTCGTCTGCGCTGTGGACGACCATTCGCGACGTGCTGCCGTTCGCGGCCAGCGGCGCGCTCGGCGCCTGGCCGGTGTGGCGGATCGTCTGTCCGCCGGCGTCTGGCGCGGCGCTCGGCATGCAATTGGCGCGCGAGACCGGGGGCGATGTCATCTACGACTGGGGCGGCGGCCTGATCTGGGCGGCGCTGCCGCCGAAGGCCGACGCGCATGCCCCGGCGGTGCGCCAGCTGACCAATGCGTTTGGCGGGCATGCCACGCTGATCCGGGCCGCTGAGGACGTCAGGCGCAGCGTCGACGTGTTCCATCCGCAAGCGCCGGGTGTCGCCGCCCTGAGCGAACGGGTCCGCGCCAGTTTCGATCCGAAGTCCATTTTGAACCGGGGACGGCTGACGCGGGGCGCTTGTTGAATGAAGACCGAATTCACACTCGCGCAGCTCGCCGACCCCGACATCGCGGAAGCCGACAAGATCCTGCGCGCCTGCGTTCATTGCGGCTTCTGCACCGCGACCTGCCCGACCTATGTGCTGCTGGGCGACGAGCTCGATAGTCCGCGCGGCCGCATCTATCTGATCAAGGAGATGCTGGAGAAGGACCAGGCGCCGACGGCCGAGGTGGTCAAGCATGTCGACCGCTGCCTGTCGTGCCTGTCCTGCATGACGACCTGCCCCTCCGGGGTGAACTACATGCACCTCGTCGATCAGGCCCGTGTCAGGATCGAGCAGCGTTATCAGCGGCCGCTCACCGAGCGGCTGTTGCGCCGGGTGCTGGCCTTCGTCCTGCCCGACCCGCAGCGGTTTCGCATCAGCATGCGGCTGGCGCAGCTGGCCCGGCCCTTCGCCGCCTTCCTGCCGACCCCGCGGCCCTCGGCCACGCCCGGCCTGATCCAGCGCCTCAAGGCGATGCTGGCGCTGGCACCTGGCCGGCTGCCGGCGCCGGGCGCGCTTCCGGGCAGCGTGTTCGCAGCGCTTGGCAAGAAGCGCGGCCGGGTCGCGCTGCTCCAGGGCTGCGCCCAGCAGGTGCTGGCGCCGCGCATCAACCAGGCCGCCATCAGCCTGCTGACCCGTCACGGCATCGAGGTCGTCCTGGTCAGGGAGGAGCAATGCTGCGGCGCGCTTACCCATCACCTCGGGCACGACGATGATGCGCTGGGCCGGGCCCGCGCCAACATCACGGCGTGGCAGAGGGAAGCGGCCGGCGAGGGGCTCGACGCCATCCTGGTGACGGCGTCCGGCTGCGGCACGGTGATCAAGGATTACGGCTACCTGCTGCGCGAGGACGGCACGTTCGCAGCCGATGCGGCGAAGGTGTCCGCGCTTGCGAAGGACATCACCGAATACGTCGCGGGTCTCGGATTGGAAACGGCTGCGCGACAGGACAACATCGTCGTCGCCTATCACTCTGCGTGTTCGTTGCAGCACGGGCAGAAAATCACGGGCCTTCCGAAAGAATTGCTTTCCAAGAATGGATTCGTGGTGAAAGATGTGCCCGAGAGCCATTTGTGTTGCGGTTCGGCGGGGACCTACAACATTCTCCAGCCTGAGCTTGCGGGCCGGTTGCGCGATCGAAAGGTCGCCAACATCGCGAGCGTCAAGCCGGACGTGATTGCCGCGGGCAATATCGGCTGCATGGTGCAGATTGCCAGTGGCACGTCAGTTCCGGTCGTACACACGATTGAGCTTCTCGATTGGGCGACGGGCGGGTCGCGGCCGGCATTGAATTTGTCGCGCTGAGCTTTCGTCCCGGGGTGACGGCCGAAGACGCCCGGTCGACCATTGTTCGGCGGCAACAGGAGGACCACGATGGCGAAAGCGAGTAAGAAAAAAAGCAAGAAGGCCAAAAAGGCCAAGAAGGTTGTAGCGGCGAAGAAGGCGACGAAGAAGAAGTCCGCCAAGAAATCTGCGAAGAAATCGGCCAAGAAGGCTGCGCCGAAGAAGGCCGCCAAGAAGACGGCAAAGAAGGCTGCGGCCAAGAAGGCTGTGAAGAAGGTCGCACCGAAGAAGGCCGCCAAGAAAGCAGCCAAGAAAGCGGTCAAGACAGCAGTCAAGACAGCAGCACCGAAGAAGGCGAAGGCAGCTCCCGCGCCGAAGCCCGCAGCTCCAGTGGCAGCGCCGGCACCCGAGCCTGCCGCCGAGACGAGCTGGGCGATGCCTTCGTCTTCTGCGGAACCGACGCCGGCCGAAGGGCAGGGTTAGGTCCAAGGGGGTTGGCCCAAGGGAGTTGGCCCAAGGCGAGAGCCAAGCTCAGGCCCAAGGCCCGTTCCATCTCCCCGACCACGATCGATGACAGGAAGGCCGCAGCGGTGACGCTGCGGCTTTTTTGCACCGTCGCCACGGTTACCGGGCGCTGCCCTTTTTTGAGTCAGCTGATTCGTAGCGCGCACGCCACGGTGGCGCCGGCCTACGTAGTATCCCGGACGGCTCTGTGCACTTTAGAGTGAAAATAATGTGATCGAGAAGCAACACTGGCCGACAACCTTTCGTGGAATCGTCAGAACGCCCAAAAAGTCGGCAGATGCCCGTGTTTTTTGCTTCACGGTTCACATCCCTCAATCCAGATTGCGGCCGTAACGAAATTTGCAATCAGGTCGGGTGTCCCGGGGGCTTCCGGAACTCGATCGGGGTCTAGAACTGGTGATGGGGATCGAAATGAAAAAAGTGGCTTTGTTGGCAACGGCGCTGGCAATGGTGACGGGTTCGGCTTTCGCGGCGGACATGCCCTTGAAGGCGATGAAGGCTCCTCCGGCGCCCGCGTTTGATCCCTGGGATATCGCCTTCGGCGGCGGGATCATGAGCGACTACATCTTCCGCGGCGTGACCCAGTCCAACCACCAGCCCTCGGTCGCCGCCTATTTCGAGCCGCGCTACAACGTCAACAAGGACCTGCAGCTGTACGTCGGCGTGTCCGGTGAGAGCATCTCCTTCACGAACCGCGCCGCGGCCGAAATCGACATCTACGGCGGTATCCGCCCGACCTTCGGTGCCTTCGCCTTCGACATCGGTGTCTGGGGCTACCTGTATCCGGGCGGAACCTGCTACTACGGCGCCGCCAACGCCTTCAACGGCGGCACCACGGATTCGGCCGGCAAGCCGTTGAGCGCCGAGTGTCTGGCGAATTCGGTGCCGAACGCCAACACCCTGAAGAGGGACGTCAGCTTCTTCGAAGTCTACGGCAAGGTGAACTACACCATCAACGACAGCTTCACCGTCGGTGCGACCGAGTACTACTCGCCGAACTTCCTGAACTCGGGCGCGTGGGGCAACTACGCCTCGATCACCGGCAAGTACACGGCGCCTTCCACCATCTTCGGCAGCAGCGGCGTCGGCATGTATGTGTCGGGTGAGTTCGGCCGGCAGTGGTTTGGCACCACGGACAGCTTCTACGGCACCGCGACGTTCCCCGGCGGCATCCACTACGCCGACTACGACACCTGGAACATCGGCGTCGGCTTCACCTACAAGGTGTTCACGCTGGACCTGCGTTACTCCGACAGCGACCTCTCCAAGGGCAATTGCAGCGTCTTCACCGGTGCTTACAATGCTTCCGTCGGAACCTCCCCGATTACCGGCAACAACCCGGCCGGCAACAGTTCCAACTGGTGCGGCGCGGCGGGTATCGCCAAGCTGTCCTTCGACCTGACGGCGATGACCAACCTGAAGTAAGTTTCGTCCCGAGACGACTAACGAGGGCGGCAGAGCAATCTGCCGCCCTTTTGTTTTGAGGCTTTGCGAGCACCCGGCCTTCATGGTTCGAGACGCGCCGCGGGGCGGCGCTCCTCACCATGAGGGTCTTCAGATTTTCGCCGCTGGGACAGACCTCATCCTGAGGAGCCCGCCAGCGGCGGGCATCTCGAAGGATGGCCGCGACGAAGGGCCCTTCAATACGATCGTGATGGCGCGCCTCAGCGCGCCGCGCTCGGCTCCGGCTCGGCCGGCGCATCGCCGTTGCCCAGCACGTGGATCGCGCCGTCCTTCACCATCGCCACCTTGCGGGTGTGGAAGGCGTCGAGCGTCGAGCGATGGCCGATCGAGACGATGGTGGCCTGCGGCAGCGTCTCCGCCAGCAGCCGGTACAGCCGCGCCTCGGACGGCTCGTCGAGCGAGGCGGTGGCCTCGTCGAGGAAGAGATAGTCTGGCTTATGCAGCAGCGCGCGGGCGAGCCCCAGGCGCTGCTGCTCGCCGAGCGACAGCATCCGGTTCCAGTGGCCGACCTCGCCCAGCCGTTCGGCGAGGTCGGGCAGGCCGACGGCGATCACCGCGTCATGGATCTGGGTTGCCTGAAATGCGCCGGGTGCTGCGGGATAGATCACGGCGTCGCCCAGCGCGCCGACCGGGAAATATGGGCGTTGCGGCAGCATCATCAGTTTCGCCTGCGCGGGGATGGTGATGGTGCCGGTGCCGAACGGCCAGATGCCGGCGATGGCGCGAAACAGGGTCGACTTGCCGGAGCCGGACGGGCCGGTCACGAGCACGCGCTCCGGCGCCTGGATGGCGAAGCCGTCGGCTGCGACCAGCGGCGTGCCGTTGGGGAGATACACGCAGAGCTTCTCCAGGCCGATATTGCGGCTGCCGCCTGCCGCCTTGAGCTCGATCGTCGCCTCATGCGCCGGCAGGTTTGCCGCTGTGGCGACCGACATCTCGAAGCCGTCGAGACGCGCGACGATCGAACGCCACTCCGCGATCGTTCGATAGGCCGTGACGAAGAACGACAGCGCGTCCTGCACCTGGCCAAAGGCCGAGCCGGTCTGCATCATGTCGCCGAGCTGGATGCTCTTGGCGAAATAGGCAGGCGCGACCACCACATAGGGAAAGATCGTCGCAGCCTGACCGTAGCTCGCCGTGAACGCGGTGAGGCGCTTGGTCCGGCTCATGATCGCATACCAGTTGCCGATGACGGAGCCGAAGCGCTGCAGGAGATGACCTCGCTCCGCGCTCTCTCCTTTCAAGAGTGCAATCTGCTCGGCATTTTCGCGGACGCGGATCAGGTTGAAGCGGAAGTCGGCCTCGTAGCGCTGCTTCTCGAAATAAAGATTGATGAGCGGCGCGCCGATCCAGTGCGTCAGTGCCGTACCCAGCAGCGCGTAGGCCAGCGCGCACCAGACCAGGAAACCCGGGACGACGATATCGGTGCCGTAAATATGCAGGGGCGCCCTGTTGGACAGACCCCAGAGGATGACGATGAACGACGCCAGCGTCACGACGGACGACAGCAGGCCGAGACCGAGGACGAGCGTTTGCTCGACGAAGTTCGTGACGTCCTCGGTGACACGCTGGTCCGGGTTATCGGCGGCGTCGCCCTTCAACTGCATGCGGTAATGCGTGGCGCCGTCGAGCCATTCGCCGAGATAGTGTTGCGTCATCCATCGCCGCCAGCGGATCTGCAGCCACTGGTTCAAGTAAAGCTTGTAAACGGCCAGCGCGACGTAGGTGAAGGCAAGGCCGAGGAAGATCCAGACCTGCATGACGAACTCATTCAGATCGTAGGCCTGGAGTGCGCTGTAGAACCGGTTCTGCCACTGATTGAGCAGCACATTGATCGCGACGAGCGCCAGCTCCATTGCGACGACGATGCCGAGCAGGCCGCGGCCGGCCCATTTGTCCTCCGATCGGAAATACGGGCCGGCGATTCGCCAGACGGTCGCGAGCGTGGCGCTGATGTTCTTCACAGAGGGGGATCTCCTGACGGATATTCACAGTGGCCCTGGAGCCAAGCGGCTGAGGCCATGGCAGAAAATGGATGCGCTTAGACTAAAGTCGCAAGTTGCGCAATTTGCGTTGGCTTGTCGCGGCTTGCAACCCTAGCATGGGCCTCAACGGCGCGGGGTGGGGGCCTCCGGGACTTCGCGAGCTTGTGAGCGGGCGGGAACCGCCGCATTGGCAAGCCATTCGCTTGGGGTTCAAGGCACATTTCACCACCGCGTCAAGCAGGTCCGCCGTCCACGCTGGCCGGCCTGCCACATAAATGCGTGGGGGAGGAAGACCATGTGGAATCAAATATATGATCCGCTGCACAGCCCCGTGCTGTCGACCATTGCTGCGGCGATACCCGTCGTCACGCTGCTGATCCTGATCGCGAGCGGGCGCGTTCAGGCTCACATCGCAGCCATCATCGCCGTGATCGTGACCAACCTGATCACGATTTTCGTTTTCACCATGCCGGTGAACATGTCGATCCGCGCCTCGATCCTCGGCATCGTGACCGGCTTCTTCCCGATCGGCTGGATCGTTCTCAACGTCATCTTCCTCTACCAGGTGACGGTGACGACCGGGCGGTTCGAACTCTTGAAGCGTGCGGTCGGCGGCGTCACCGAGGACCGGCGGCTGCAATTGCTGCTGATCGCATTTTCGTTCGGCGCCTTCTTCGAGGGCGCCTCGGGCTTCGGCACGCCGGTGGCGATCACCGGCGCCGTGCTGATTGGTCTTGGCTTCTCGCCGCTTGCGGCAAGCGGCCTGTCGCTGATCGCCAACACCGCTCCTGTCGCCTTCGGCGCGCTGGGAACGCCGATCCAGGGCCTCGCCTCCGTCACCGGGCTCGATCCCTACATCCTCGGCGCGATGGTCGGACGGCAATTGCCGCTGTTCTCGCTGATCGTACCGTTCTGGGTGGTGTGGGCGTTCGCGGGCTGGAAGGGCATGAAGGACGTCTGGCCGGCGATCCTCGTCACCGGCGTCTCGTTCGCGGTCCCGCAATTCGTGATCTCGAACTACGTCAATCCCTGGATCGTCGACATCGGCGCGTCGCTGATCTCGATGGGCGCGTTGATCCTGTTCCTGAAGGTCTGGCGACCCCGGCAGCTGTGGCTGTCGCCGGCGCTGCGCGGCCGTGATGAATCGGCGGCTACGATGGCGACCGCAAAGCCGCTCGACAAGACGCCGCTGACGCAAAGCGAGCTCTTCAGCGCGTTGTTGCCGTGGATCATCGTCTGCGTCGTGATGCTGATCTGGGGCAACGGTGCCTTCAAGACCTGGGCGAACTCGATCTTCGTCTGGAACTATCCCGTTCCCGAGTTGCACCAGATGATCAACAAGATGCCGCCTGTCGCGCCGGGCCCGACCAAGGAAGGCGCGGTGTTCGGCTTCACCTATCTGTCCTTCACCGGCAGCGGCATGCTGATTGCGGCGATCATCTCCGGCTTCCTGATGGGCGTCGGTCCCGGCAGGCTGCTGGTTGAATATGGCCGCACCATCCGGCTCTGCGCGATCTCGCTGATCACGATCTCGGCGATGCTCGCGATCGGCACGCTGACGCGCCTTTCCGGCGTCGACGCGACGCTGGGTCTCGCCTTTGCCGCGACCGGCGTGCTCTATCCCTTCTTCGGCACGCTGCTCGGCTGGTTGGGCGTGGCGCTGACCGGATCGGATACGTCGTCGAACATCCTGTTCGGCAACCTCCAGAAGATCACCTCCCAGCAGCTCGGCCTGTCGCCGATCCTGATGGCGGCGGCGAACTCGTCCGGCGGCGTGATGGGCAAGATGATCGACGCGCAATCGATCGTCGTCGCCTCCACCGCGACCAATTGGTACGGCCACGAAGGCACGATCCTGCGCTTCGTGTTCTGGCACTCGATCGTGCTGGCCTGCCTCGTCGGTCTGTTCGTGACGTTGCAAGCCTATGTCTATCCGTTCACGGAGATGGTCCTGAAGTAACAGGCGCCGTCCGTTTCGATCCAAATCCCCGCGGGATCGTCCCGCGGGGATTTTGTCTCTTGAATCGACGAACCTTCTCAAAGGCTTCGCCGTCTTATAGAAGACCGGCAAATCAGGTCGGTCGAGAGGTCTCATGGTTTCGTTCAAGCGGATGGTATGTACGGCGGCGGCGGTGCTGCTGGTGTCGGTTGCCGCGCATGCCGAGGAAGGTTTCCCCTTCGGCACCGAGATGACGTTGGAGGCCGTGCCGCAGTCCGGCTCGAAACGAATCCCGAACATCGAGATCGGCGACAACGGCGAGGTCGTGCTCGAGCTCTGGTGCAAGGGCGGCAAGGGACAGTTCTCGGTGGCCGGCAACACCGTGATTTTCGTTCCCGGCGCAATTCAGGATCGTTCCTGTCCGCCGGCGAAGGCCCAGGCCGATGACGATCTCGTCGCCGCTCTCGCCGCTGTCGAGACCTGGAAGCGTCAGGGCGACGTGCTCACGCTGATCGGCCCGAAGCCGCTGCGCTTTCGGGCCAACGGGAATTGAGGCTCGCTCGCCGTCATTTCACGCGAAGGCGGGGAATCCAGTACGCCGCGACCTATCTATTCAATCACAATCGTCTCGGAGTACTGGATCGCCCGGTCCTGATGCGCAATTGCGCATAAGGCCGGGTGATGACTGCGAGTTGTTGTGTGCGCCTACTTCCACACCGACTTGTCGGCGTCCCAGCGCTGGCCCTTCAGCTCCTTGGCAAGCGCCTCGATCGAGCCGTTGTCGTCGGGCTGGTCGCCTTCCTCGTCGGCGGTCGCCTCGTCCGACACGTTGAGCTTTGCCCCGCTGCTTTCGTCGGCGGTCGTGGTCGAGGGGCTACCGATCCAGACGATCAGTCTGTCGGTCGTCCCCGGCTTGTCGGCGGAGACCAGGCCCGAGACCTCGATCGTGTCGGTGAGCTCGAGCGCCGGGAAATCCTGGTTCGGCCGCTTGAAGACGAGCTTGAGCTTGCCGGTGGCCGGACTGAAGCTCTGCGAGGCCGGCTTGGCCGCGAGCGTCTTGCTCAGCACACCGGCAATGGCGGCGGCGAGCTTGTCGCGGTTGATCTTGTCGCCGTCGCGCCAGTCGGCGGCGGGAATGCGGATGGTGCGGTCCATCTCGGCGATCCCCGCGGTCCAGCCGGCGGCCGTGACGCCCGGCATCGCCTTGAATTTCGCGAGCAGCGCGGCCGAGCGCTCCGGGTCGACCGACATGTTGATGGTCTGCTCGCCGGCGCGTAGCGCGTCGCAGCCGACGGTCAGGCTTGCCAGCGTCACCTCGACGTCCTGGCCCTTGAGGCTCTTCAGGAAGTCGGTCGCGTTATCGAGCTTGACCTTGACCGCGATCGCTTCGGGCGAGACCTCGGTAAAATCCTTCGGCTGGGGCGTAATGCCGTCGTCGGTGGTCTGGTTGTCCAGAAATTCCTTTTCGCTGAGATCGGCATTATCGGGCGAGGTCACTTCGGTCACGGTCTGGCCGATGCCGATCTGGCCCCGGAACTCGAAGGTGTCGCCGGTCGGCTTGCGTGTGAGCTTGACGGTGACCGGCGCCTTCGCGCCGAGGCTCGAGGTCGTTCCGCTCAGCGTCTGGCCCGCGATCTGGAGATTGACGACGAAGCGGTCCTTGCGGTCGGAGTTCTTGGCGACGGGGTAGCAGACGTCGAGCACCGCCGCGGTGACCGTCTTGCCCTGCCGCGTCTCCTTCAGGATCACGTCGGCATTGCCGTCCATCAGGCCGTCGATCGAGGTGAAATAGCGCGTCTCCATGCCACCAGGCGCCGTGGCCTTCGGCGACAGCTTCATCTGGGCTGAGGCGACCTCGGGCGATACTGCGAGCAGGGCGGCCAAAAGGGCTGTCGAACAAACCAGAAGCGGGCGCATCGCCGAAATCCTCAGGGGAATAGAATCGGGCGCCACCGTAGTGGGTTTTGGCCGCCGGTTGAAGCGCAGGCCAGTGTCGGCAAAAAAGAAGGCCGCCCGGAGGCGGCCTTCGCAACACTGAGTTGAAGGATGGCTTTAGAAGCCGCCGCCCGCTGCCGGCGCGGTTTCCTTCGGCGCTTCGGCAACCATCGCCTCGGTGGTCACCAGCAGGCCGGCGATCGAGGCGGCGTCCTGGAGCGCGGTGCGCACCACCTTGGCGGGGTCGATGATGCCCTTCTCGACCATGTCGACATAGTCCTCGTTCTGGGCGTCGAAGCCGAAGGTCTCGGACTTGTTCTCGAGGATCTTGCCGACCACGATCGAGCCCTCGACGCCGGCATTCTCCGCGATCTGGCGGATCGGAGCTTCCAGCGCCTTCAGCACGATGTTGATGCCGGCCTGCACGTCGGCATTGGCGTTGGTAAGACGGCCAACAGCCTTCTTGGCGCGGAGCAGCGCGACGCCGCCGCCGGGGACGATGCCTTCCTGCACTGCGGCGCGGGTGGCGTTGAGCGCGTCCTCGACGCGGTCCTTCTTCTCCTTGACCTCGATCTCGGTCGCGCCGCCGACGCGGATCACCGCGACGCCGCCGGCGAGCTTGGCAAGGCGCTCCTGGAGCTTCTCACGGTCGTAGTCCGAGGTGGTCTCCTCGATCTGGGCCTTGATCTGGCCGACGCGGGCCTCGATCTCCGGCTTCTTGCCGGCGCCCTTGACGATCGTGGTGTTCTCCTTGTCGATCACGACCTTGCCCGCACGTCCCAGCATCTTCACCGTGACGTTCTCGAGCTTCATGCCGAGATCTTCCGAGATCAGCTGACCGCCGGTCAGGATCGCGAGGTCCTCCAGCATGGCCTTGCGGCGATCACCGAAGCCGGGCGCCTTGACGGCGGCGACCTTGAGGCCGCCACGGAGACGGTTGACGACCAGGGTGGCGAGCGCCTCGCCCTCGATGTCCTCGGCGATGATGACGAGCGGCTTGCCCGACTGCACCACGGCTTCCAGCACCGGCAGCATCGCCTGAAGACCGGAGAGCTTCTTCTCGTGCAGGAGGATGTAGGCGTCCTCGAGCTCGGCGGTCATTTTTTCGGGGTTGGTGACGAAGTAGGGCGACAGATAGCCGCGGTCGAACTTCATGCCCTCGACGATGTCCACTTCGGTGTCGAGCGACTTGTTTTCCTCGACGGTGATGACGCCCTCGTTGCCGACCTTCTGCATCGCCTGGGCAATCATCTTGCCGATCGCGGCATCGCCGTTGGCCGAGACGGTGCCGACCTGGGCGACCTCGGAGGAGGCGGCGACCGGCTTGGCGCGCTTTTCAATGTCCTTGATGACAGCTGCAACCGCGGTGTCGATGCCGCGCTTGAGGTCCATCGGGTTCATGCCGGCGGCAACCGCCTTTGCGCCTTCACGGACGATGGCCTGGGCCAGCACGGTCGCGGTGGTGGTGCCGTCGCCGGCAAGGTCGTTGGTCTTGGAGGCGACCTCACGGACCATCTGGGCGCCCATGTTCTCGAACTTGTCCTCGAGCTCGATCTCCTTGGCGACGGTGACGCCGTCCTTGGTGATGCGGGGCGCGCCGAACGACTTCTCGATCAGGACGTTGCGGCCCTTCGGGCCGAGCGTTACCTTGACGGCGTTGGCGAGAATGTCGACGCCGCGCAGCATGCGATCGCGCGCGTCTCCGGAAAATTTGACGTCCTTGGCAGCCATGGTCTGCAATCCCTGTATGTCGTGATGTGTCTTGTTTGATGCTGTGCTGCGGAATGAGGGATGCCCGGATCTGATGATCCGGGCATGGCATTCAGCGGCCGTTCAGGCGTCCGGCCTTAGGCCAACACGCCCATGATGTCCGACTCCTTCATGATCAGGAGATCTTCGTTGTCGATCTTGACCTCGGTGCCCGACCATTTGCCGAACAGCACGCGGTCGCCGACTTTGAGGTCGATCGGGATCAGCTTGCCGGCCTCGTCACGGCCACCGGGGCCGACGGCGACGATTTCGCCCTGGGACGGCTTTTCCTTGGCGGTGTCCGGAATGATGATTCCGCCCTTGGTCTTTGCCTCGGCATCGATACGTTTGACCACGACACGGTCATGCAGCGGACGAAATTTGGACTTAGCCATGACGTTTCCCTTTGGAGGCTCGGTTTTCCGAAAGTAGCGGAAGTGGGTGAGGGCAGCGCTGCCGCTCCCCTCGTCGGCGAGGATCGAACGGCGCGCTTAGCAATCGGTCTTTCCGAGTGCTAATAGTGCGTGTGGGAATATGGCTTGGCTGCAATCCTGTCAAGCAAAGGTGGTTAAGCGATTGGTGAGGTGGATATAGGATGGTGTCTAAGGAAACTCGTTCGGGGCTCTGGCGTATATTAGGACGTCATTGCTACGGCTGCGGTTTTGCGCTTGGCTGCGGGAGGGATGCGGCCATGGTCTTGTTCGGGGGAATGCCATGATCAGTTCAGCTTACGCGCGCACGGTTGCCAATCTGGCGGCCGCCTCTTGCCTGGCGTTGCTGCTTGGCGCCTGCGGCGGCGGCATGAGCCTGCCGTCCTTCTCTTCGTCCCAGCCGGCGGCCGAGACGGAGCCCGGCGTCGCGCCGGAAATGCCGGCCTCGATCCGCGCCGACGAGATCGTCGGCCGCTGGGGCCTGGCCTCGTTCCAGAACCCGGCCGACCGCGCCCGTACCGAGGCTGCCGCGCGGGCCCAGTGCAAAAATCCCTACGTGATCGGTGCCGGCACCTCCGGCGGCGTGGTCATGCATCTCGCCGACCAGGCCACGCCGCAGGAACTGCGGTTGAAGGGCTCGCCGGGCGGCAAGAACTATATCGGCCCCTCCGGCCCGACGCCGGGCGAGCAGGACCGCGAGATCGTCTCCTTCGACGGCCGCGTCATGATCACCCGCTTCGTCGACAAGGACGCCGCCACCCGCTACGGCAACATGGTCTACGTCCGCTGCTCGCCAAGGGCGTAAGGCGGGCCCCGCTCTGACCGCTCGTCATTGCGAGGAGCGAAGACAACAAAAAAACGCCGGCTCGCGCCGGCGTTTTGTTTGTCTCTCTGTCGCGTCCGCTTAGTCGAACAGCGCGTCGATGTCGTCCTGCGAGGCGTGGCCGACGTCGCCGGCGAGCTTCGGGCCGTTCAGCAGCTTGTCGTCCTCGCTGCGGGTGTCGACCGGCGGCACGACATGGGACTTGATGGCGTCGACGCCACCCCAGATTTCCATCATCGCATTGATGTGCTGCTCGATGAATTTCATCGTGCCCATGACCTTGCTGATGCGCTGGCCGGTCAGGTCCTGGAAGTTGCAGGCCTCGAAGATCGAGATGACGCGTTCCTGGATGTCGTCGGCGAGGCGCTTCTGCTGGTCGACCGAGTCGACCTTGCCGAGCGCGGATGCCGCCTGGTCGATCGACTCGGCGGCTTCGAGGATTTGCTGGGTCGCCTGTTCGGTACCGCCGACCACCGCGCCGAGCTCGCCATTGACCTTGGCCATCTCGCCGCCGTCGAAGCTCTTGCCGTGCAGGGTCGCGATCTCGCGCTTGGTGCGGTCGATGGCGTCATGGATGAGGTCGAGCTCGACCTTCAGCTTCTCGCACTGCTCGATTTGGGCCCGATAGGTCTCGAGCATCGTGCGTGCGTCGGTAAGCTCCTGGGCCGTGGAGGCGTCGATCGCCGCCATGGCTGCACTGCCAGTCAAGGGCACCGCGCTCTTTGCCATCTGTGCGCGGATCGCGCGCAGCTCCGCCATGATCTCGCTATGCATCGGGCCTGCCTCTTCAGTTACGTCAAGAATCGGCATCTCGCCACCGGCGATGTCCTCGACACGAAAACGTTTGCGGTGAATAGCCATCAGGAACTCCCCCCACCTCACTCACGCGTCTTTGTAGGCAGAAGCAATTTAACACGAGGTTCACAGCAGGAACTGTTGCGCGGCCGCGTGCGACGGCGTGCAAACGGGCGATTAACCATGAGGCTTCGCCCTTCATCGAAAATAAACGCTGATCGCCAAATTGCCGCGTCGATCGCGACGTGGTGAATCGAAATGCCTGATACGTTTACCAAACGAAACGGAGTTTGCTCTTTATTGACCACGTCGAGGACGCGGATCAGTCAACGCGTTCGGCGGCGAGTGCAACTAGACGAAACAGTACAGAGTACGTCGATGTTCAAGAACATGTCTGTCGCGCTGCTCGGCAGCGCTTGCGCCTTCATTGCCGGTGCCGATCGCGCCAGCGCCTTCGACAATACGGTGCCGAACGATCCGCCCGCGGTGCTTTACCAGCCGAATGTCGCCCCGGCGCCGGTGCGCGTCGCCTCCAATGCCAACATGGGCGGCGGCTTCATCGAGTTCCTGTTCGGCGACGGGCCCGGCCGCGGCCCGGCCTATGCGCCGCAGCAGTCGATCTATCAGCAGCAGCCCGGCTACAACGATCCACGCCGCCTGCCGCCGATGGGCGAGCCGCAGATGCAAAGTGGATATCAGCAAGAGGCGATCGATCCGCGGCAGCGTCAGTTCGATCCGAAATTCGAGAAACAATCTGTTGACTATAGCGGCAAGGAAAGTGCCGGCACGATCGTGGTCGATTCCAACAACAAGTTTCTCTATCTCGTCGAGGGCAACGGCCGGGCGATGCGCTACGGCATCGGTGTCGGACGCGAGGGGTTCACCTGGAGCGGCGTGAAGTCGATCACGGCCAAGCGCGAATGGCCGGATTGGACGCCGCCCGCGGAAATGATCGCCCGCCGTCCCGATCTGCCGCGGCACATGGAGGGCGGCCCGGAAAACCCGCTCGGCGCGCGCGCGATGTATCTGGGCTCCACGCTCTACCGCATCCACGGCTCCAACGAGCCCTGGACCATCGGCACCAACGTCTCCTCCGGCTGCATCCGCATGCGCAACGAGGACGTCATCGACCTCTACGGCCGCGTCAATGTCGGCACCAAGGTCGTGGTGATGTGAGGCTGCGAGTTTCGAAATGAAAACGGCCGGCCCTGTGGGCGGCCGTTTTTGCTTGAATGAGCAGCCCTTACGCGTAGTCGCTGCCGCCGTCGTCGCCGCCACCGCTGAAATCGCTGTCGTCGGCGATGTCCACGTTGCCGCTGTCGTCGTCCCGATCGTCGTGGTCCTGATCATTGTTCGACGCCTGATCGGCGAAGCTCTGACGCGAGTCGCTGCTGCGGCTCGATCCGATGTCGTTGAGGCCGGCATCGCGGGCGAGCGAGCTGCCGGACTGGTCGCCGGCCCACGGGCTGCGGTCACCACCCAGGGCATTGGTGTCGCCAAAAGCCTGATGCGATCCGCCGCCCATCATGCCGCGGATGCTGGAGAGCAGCAGCGAGCCGCCGACCATGCCGGCCGCGGCTGCGGCTGCCGTGCCCAGGAACGAGCCGCCGCCACCGCCGACCGGCGGGGCGCCGTAACCTTGACCATACCCCTGACCCTGTCCGTAGGCCTGACCATAAGGCGGCTGGCCGTAGCCCGGCTGGGCCTGCTGCATCGCCTGGCCGGTGTTCCAGACCGGCCGGGAGTCACGCGGCGGCACGTTCGGAACCGAGCCGCGCGACGGGCTCGCGCCGAACAGCGTGTCTCGCATGGTGTCGAGGAAGCCGCCGGACTGGGGCTGTTCCGGCGCATGGGCCGCTTCCAGCTCCGTGATGCGGTCGTGGGCGCGCCTGAGCGCTTCGTCCTGCAACAGCGTGGTCTGCACCAGCGCATAGACTGCGCCCGGCGCCTTGCGTAAGCCGTCCGAAATCGCTGCGATCGCGTCGGGATCGCGCGGTGCATTCTCCAGTTTCGAAAGCCGGTCGAAAAGCTCGTCGACGAGCTGGCGTTCCTGCGGCGTCATGGTCTGTCTCCCTCGCGCGAAAACAAGCGCAAGCGGGATGTAGGGTTCCATTGTGGCCCCAACAGTGGCGGCCGGATTAAATTTCGGTATGCGACAGACTGCCCGGCGACCCCAGCTTTCGCCGGTTTCATCCCAATGTCATGTGGCTGGCCGCGAGAAGCTGCGCGAAGGCGTCGCTCGCGAGATAGCCATGCTCGCGTTCCCTGACATCCGTCATGGGGTCGAGGCCGGTGAGGACCGCGTCGACGAAGCCGGGATGACACATCACGAGCCCGCCCTCGGGAAGGCCTTCCAGGAACTGCCGCATCAACTCGCCGAAATCGGCCGCGCGGGTGAAATCATAGGCGCCGGCAAAGGCGGGATTGAACGCAAGACCGGCGCGCACCGCGCGGCGGCGGAATTGTGCGCTGAGGACATCGAGCACCATTGCCTTTGGTGAAGCCAGCCGTTGCGCCAGCGGCAGGTCGCGTCCGCCCTGGCGCACCCATGCGCTCGGCGCCGCTTCGCTGACGGCATCGACGAAGCCGTCGCGCACCTGCGGAAACAGCTGCACATGCTGGTGGCCGTCGACGAAATCGGGCGCGCGGCCGAAGGCTTCCGCGAAGGCCGCCAACTGCGCTCTCACCTCGTTGCGAAAGAATTCGCGGTCGAGCCGCCGCAGAAATCCGGCACGCAGCAGTTTTGGAAAGGCCATGAACATGTCGCCGTCGAGCGGCCGGAAATGCATGGTGAGGGGGCGGAACGGCGCCGACAGCGTCACATGCAATCCGATCGCGCAGCGCGGGCTTGTCTTCGCCGCCGCCTGAAGCGCATCGACCTCGCCGCGCTCGATCGCGGGGCCCACCATCATCACCGAGGAGGCGTTGAGGCGGCCGCGCTCGATCAGGTCGCGGATGGCGCGATTGACACCCGGGCTGATGCCGTAATCGTCGGCGCAGAGCCAGATCGGCCGCGTCGTTGCCGCCGCGCTCATTCGGCTGCGGTCCTGTTGGATGCGTCGCCGGCCGTGTCGGCCTCGAAATGCTTTTCGCTATGCTCGGCGACGAAGTAGATCGGACGCGCCTTCAGCTCCGAGAGGATCTTGCCGATATATTCGCCGACGATGCCGATCATGATGAGCTGCACGCCGCCGATCGTCATCAGGCCGATCACGAGCGAGGGATAGCCGGGCACCTGCTTGCCGGTGGTCCAGACCTCCCAGAGGATCGAGAGGCCGAACAGGAAGGCGCCGCCGGCGAGGATGACGCCGAGCAGGCTGGCGAAGCGCAGCGGCGCGACCGAGAACGAGGTCACGCCTTCGATCGACAGACCCAGCAAGCGCGCGGCGCTGAAGGTCGTCACGCCGTGGATGCGCGCCGCGGGCTCGTAATCGACGCGAATCTGGCGGAAGCCGATCCAGCTTGCGAGACCCTTGAAGAAGCGGTTGCGCTCCGGCAGTTGCCTGAGTGCCGCGACGGCGCGCGGCGACAGCAGGCGGAAGTCGCCAGCGTCTTCCGGGATTTTCTGGCGTGCGCCCCAATTGATCAGCGCGTAGAAGCCGCGCCCGGCAATGCGGCGCAGGAACGGCTCGTTATCGCGATGCGCCTTGGCGGTGTAGACGACGTCATAGCCGTCCTCGATCCAGTGCCGCACCAGCTGTTCGACGAGCGTTGGTGGATGCTGGCCGTCACCGTCCATGAACATGACCGCGCCGAGGCGCGCGTGGTCGAGGCCGGCCATCAACGCCGCCTCCTTGCCGAAATTGCGCGACAGCGACACCACCTGGACGTCGACCGCGTCGGCTGGCAGCGAACGGGCGATCGACAGCGTCGTGTCTGCGCTGCCGTCGTCGACATAGACGACCTCGCAGGCAAGGCGGTAGCGTTGCCGCAAGGTCTTGGCGATATCGCAGATGCGCTGGTGGAGGACGGTGAGGCCCGCCGCCTCGTTATAAACGGGGACGACAATCGACAGCCCCTTTGCGGCGGCACTCGCGGCGGTGGTGGTCAGGGCGGAAACGTCAGAGCCCAGCGTCATCGATCAAGGTTCCAGAGAGGTGTTCAAGTCTTCTTGGAAATCATCTCAACAGCATATGGTAGCTGCTGCTTGCTGTCGCTACGCTGAACGGACCTGAGGCTCACCGCCGCAGGAACGCTTCGAGCTTGGCAAACAGCGGGTTCTCCCGGTCGAACACGTAGTCGAGCGAGACCACCGAGACGGTCTCGGCACCATGTTCGCGCAGGAAGCTCGCGAGCGCATAAAGCTGCCCGGGCGGGCAGTGCAGCGTCAGCATGCCCGACGAGGTCGGTCCGCCGAATGGAGCCTCGACGCCGAAACGGCTGTGGGCCTCGGTGAGGAGCGCCGTGTCGCATTGCCGGAAGCGGGTTCGGACCTCGCGGTATTTGTTGGCGCGTGCCCGTGCCGCGATGTGGTCGAGGATGACGCGGGCGGTCTCGCGGGCCTGCGGCGACCAGTCGGCCTCCTTCGAGGCGACCAGATTGGCCTGGCTGCGCAGGATCACGCCGTCGTCGAGCACCCGCAAGCCATTGGCGGCGAGTGTCGCACCTGTCGTGGTGATGTCGACGATCAGCTCGGCGCTGCCGGCCGCCGGCGCGCCCTCGGTCGCCCCTGCGCTCTCGACGATGCGGTAATCGGTGATGCCGTGGCTCTGGAAGTAGCTGCGGGTGAGGTTGACGAACTTGGTCGCGACCCGCATCCGCATGTGATGCTGCTCGCGGAAGCCGGTGGTGACGTCGTCGAGATCCGCCATGGTGCGGACGTCGATCCAAGCCTGCGGCACGGCGACCACGACGTCGGCATAGCCGAAGCCGAGCCCGTCGATCAGCGACACGTGCTTGTCAGCGTCGGCGATATTCTCGCGCACCAGGTCTTCGCCGGTGACACCGAGATGCGCTAGGCCGCGGGCGAGCTGCGATGCGATCTCGCTCGCCGAGAGATAGGCGACCTCGACATTGTCGAGGCCTGCAAGCGTGCCGCGGTAGTCGCGGGCGCCGCCGGCCTTCGACGGTTTCAGCCCGGCGCGGGCGAAGAAGGCCTCGGTGTTTTCCTGGAGGCGACCCTTGGAGGGAACGGCCAGAACGAATGGCGCGCTCATGGCCTAAGCTCCCACCTTGCGGCCGATCCTGGTCAGCGCGTCCACCCAGACCGAGAAGCCGACGGCCGGGATCGGCTCCGGCGATCCGAGTTGGGTCATCAGTCCATCATAGCGGCCACCGGCAACCAGCGGCTCGGCGCCGTTGCCCTTGTGATGCAGCTCGAATTCGAAGCCTGTGTAGTAATCGAGGCCACGCCCGAATGCGGTCGAGAAGCGCGTGGTCTTCAGGTCGATGCCGCGCGCCGCCATGAAGCCGATCCGGCTCTCGAACTGGTCGATTGCGCCGGCAAGGTCGAGCTTTGCGTCAGCGGTCAGCGCGCGCAGCTCGGCAATCGCATCGTCCGGATTGCCCGAGATCGACAGGAAGCGCTTCAGAACGGTGATCGCCTCGCGCGGCAGCGCGCCGCCCTTCAGCGTCGACTGCTCGAGGAAGCGGTCGGCGATCTCGGCCGTGGTGCGGCCACCGACATTGGTGGTGCCGGCGATCGACATCAGGTCGGTGACGAAGGCCAGCGCCGCCTTGCGATCGGAGCCCGCGAGCGCAGCCAGCACGCCCTCATATTCGCTGCGCGTGGTTGCGGTGGTGCGGGCCAGCCCTTCCAGATCCTGCTCCAGGCTGATCTTGCGATGGAAGTCCTTGACCAGGCGGCGGCGCCAGACCGGATAGAGGTCGAGCGCGTCGAGCAATGCGTTGAACAGTGCCACGTCGCCGGTGCGGATTTCGACGTCGCGCACGCCGAAAGCGGCGGTCGCCTCCAGCGCCAGCGCCAGCGTTTCCGCATCCGCGGCAGCACGATCCTGGCGGCCGAACGACTCGATCCCGGCCTGGAGGAATTCACTGGCCTGTCCGCTGCGGTAGCGGAACACGGGACCCAGATAGCTGAACCCGGCCGGCTGGCCGGCGCGGCTGGAGGCGAGGTAGTCGCGCGCCACGGGAATCGTCAGGTCCGGGCGCAGGCAGAGCTCTTCGCCGGACAGGTCCGTCGTCAGATAGAGGCTTTTGCGGATGTCCTCGCCGGACAGGTCGAGGAACGGCTCGGCCGGTTGCAGGATGGCGGGCTCGGCCCTGACGTAGCCGGCCTGCGCAAACGACAACAGCAGCGTATCCGCCCAGGCGGCGGAGCCGGCAGCATTCGAGGTGGCAGTCGCGGTCATCTCGGGGTCCATCGTCTCGGCGGAACCGGGCAGGCAAGGGGAGGCCAAAGGGGTGCCAAGGGGAAGGCACAGGAATTGGCGCAGCCCTTAGCATGGCCGGAAAACGGTTTCGACCTCCAAAGGATCAATCGCTTAACGACTTTGAAGACGTCCGGACGATCCGGTCTGGATCTGCCGCCGGCTGCATAGTCAGCTTAGGCAGCAGCACAAAATAGGTAATATAATACCTGTAGCAAAATTTGGGCTGTGCCGGCTTTGATAAAGCAGCTTCGCGCTCATTCAATTCGAGCGGGGACGTCTTTGGGCATTTCCGCTGGTGATGCTTCGACCGAGGCGAAAGCAAGTCCCGCTGGATCGGATGCGGCGTCTTGCGCGAGCTGCTCCGCCAGTTTCAGAACTCTCTGCCTTTTGCCTGGGTCCGTGATGCTGAGGAATGATTTGATCAGCCACAATTCCTCGCGTCGCAGCATGTCCGATACAACATTGTCGTCTAGGGCCATGTCGTCCTGCGCGATCGCCGGCTGAATGGAGCAGGCATCTTCAAAATAGTCAGATACGGTGGATCTGCATTGAAGTTTCAGCGGCTGCCGATCCGGCAAACATGCCGAAGGTCCACCTCATCGCCAGCCGCCGAATTGTCCTGCGTTTGCGACTCGACGCGCCTGCAACCCCACCCTGACATCACAATGAGAGATTGAGGACACTTGGCAAGTTGTCGCATACTCAATTTGGGTATGCGGGATGATACGTTCGCCGCTGCCTTCGTTTACAACAATGAATGTTGGTTTCCGATTCATGCGTAATGCTTCTGATATTATCCGGACGGTCTCGCGACACACGCTGGCCTATATGCTGTTTTCGATCAGCGAGATGTTCCGGAACTACGACGAATTCGATCCGATGGACCTTCTGATCGTTCACGCGATTCTCAATGCGAACGTGATCAATGTGATGAACGATCCGTCGCTGGACGAGGAGTTTTCCAGCATTCACACGGTCGAGCCGGATACGATCAAGCAGGGCGTGTCCCGCGCGGCGCTCTCTCGCTTCCTCAGCCTGCCGCTGGAGACGGTCCGCCGTCGCGTGGCGGGATTGAAGAGGCGGAAGATTCTCGCCGAGACCAAGGCAGGCCTGATCGTGACCGAACAGAACGCATTCAAGTTTGGCAATAACCACGAGCTACAGAAGACCAACATGCTGCTGCTGACGAAGCTGCTTCGCGATCTCAAGCGCGCCGGCATCAACGGACCGGATGATCTGAGTGCCGCCAAGGTCGCCGTGGCGACGAAGAAGGCGAAGTAAGCGGCAGGACATGGATCAAAGCCATCTCAATATTGCTCTTGACGGAGTTCAGAAAAGCTCTGCGGAGTGCTTGTTGTCGTTCCAGGGTCTCAAGCCATCATCGGCGCTCGAACTGCAGTCGTATGACATCGATCATTTCGGCGACAGTGAGAGATACGCCGGTGCATCCAGCATGCCGTTGTCCGCCGGGTCGACTGCGATCATGCGCGCGCGACTCAGTCTGCCGACCCTGAGCCTGTCGCTGGTGAGGACCTTTCCGCGGATCATTCGCGGTTATCAGCTGGCGCATGCCGCCGCCGTGGTGGTGCCGATGGATCATGTGACCTCGACCCGCATCAATGGGCAGTCGATCGGTAGCTCCATCGTCATTCTGAAGGGCGCGTCCGATTGCCTGGTCCATGAGCCGGTCGGCCGTCTGATCGGTGTCGTCTACTTCACGCCGCCCGCGTGCGAGCCCTGGTCTCGCCTGGATGGCTATCATTTGCTGAATCCGGCATCGGATGTCCTCGCCTCTCTGCAGGGCCTGTTCTCCGCAACGCTTGAAACCGCCGCCAATGATCCGGACTTCCTGAACGAGCCGACGTCGCGCGCGGCTGTCGAACAATCCCTGCTCGGCGCGATCGACGGCGCCATCCGGACCAGCGTGGACAGCAGGTCCGTGCACGCCACGACGGAGAGCTATCTGCGGATCGTCGCCGACATGGAAAGATTGATCCGGCACGATCTGACGATCTGGCTCAAGACGACCGAAATGGCCGAGCGGGTGGGCGTGTCGGTCCGGACCCTCCAGAGTGCGACGCAGGCCATCTGCGGCATGAGCCCGCATCGCTATAGCCGGGTGTTGCGTCTCTGGTCGGTGCGCCGGCAACTGCGCACCGGCCCGGGACGGCGCAGCGTGAAGGCCTGCGCCATTGCCCATGGCTTCTGGCATCTGAGCGAGTTCGCGGCCAGTTACAGGGCGGCGTTCGACGAGTTGCCGTCCGAGACTCTGCATCGATCTGTGCGGGAGCACAGCTAAAGCGCGATCGCGACCTAATCGCGCGCGCCGCCCCAATCGCCCAGCACGGCCTGCACCAGCGCCAGCGCCGCCACCGCGGCCGTGTCGGCCCGCAGGATTCGCGGGCCCAGCGCCAGCCGCAGGATTTTGGGCTGGCGCAGCAGCAGGGCCCGCTCTTCTTCGGCGAAGCCGCCCTCGGGGCCGATCAGGACGTCGATACCGTGCCCGGATGCGCGCGCCTGCTGCAGGCTCTGGATGGGATTCTCGACCTCGGCTGCCTCGTCGCAGAACACCAGCAGGCGGTCGGCGGGGCGCTGGCTGAGGTACCGCTCGAGCGGCGCGGGTTCGGCCACGGTGGCGAGGCTCAGGATCCCGCATTGTTCGGCCGCCTCAACGACATTGGCGCGCATCCGCTCTGTGTTGACGCGGGAGGCCTGGGTAAACCGGGTCTGGACCGGTTGCAGGATGGCGGCGCCCATCTCCACGGCCTTCTGGACCGTGTAATCGAGCCGGGCATGCTTCAGCGGGGCGAAGATGTAAGCGAGGTCGGGCAGCCGATCCTGGGGGCGGGCCTGCTGGAGGATGACGAGATTGTCGGGCCGCTTGCGGCCTTCGATCGCGGCCTGCCATTCGCCGTCGCGGCCGTTGAAGGCCAAAACCTCGGCCCCGGCGGCCAACCGCAGCACATTGCCGAGATAGTTGCTCTGGTCACGGTCGAGCGGAACTCTGGCGTCCTGGGCCAGGGGGAACTCGACGAACAGGCGGGGGGCGCGAAAATCGTGGGAGGGCATTGGTCAAAAGTCCGATTTGCCGCCGTTCTTAACCGAAAGCAGCCGTTTCGGGGGTAAATATTGCCGAATTGGTGCGTCGGCGCGCCGCGCTCTTGCCCTATTCGACGGGTTGTTAAGCGCCGGCGGGAATCGTAAAATCGCGAGCGCGCTGGTTGCGCTTCAATTGGGAAGACGCCGAACCCCGTAAGCTCCTGCCGGAGAGACTATCTTGATGATCCGTCGTTTGATGGTTCCGATCACTGCCGCCATGCTCACCATGGGTACCGCTGGTGCCTATGCCCAGGGGTTCCCGGCTCCGCTGCCGGGCCAGTCCGCAGCCGATCCCGCGTTTCCGCCCGTGAATGGTTCGGCGCCGGTCGCCTCCGTCGGCGGCGCGCCGCAAGCATCCTTTCCCACGAACGGTGCCGCACCCATCGGTGGTGCCGGCGCCTTCAGCGCGGCTCCGCCGACGCAAGGCGGTCCGGGCGAGGACTGCATGAAGACGTTCATGCCGCTCCGCGAGGAAGCAGAGAAGCGCGGCAAGCTGATCAAGGCGGCGAGCGATCGTCACGCGCCGCCGGACGAGGCCTGCAAGCTGATCCGCAATTTCAGCCAGGCTGAGATCAAGATGATCAAATTCATCGAGGCTCACGCCGCCAAATGCGGAATCCCGCCAAACGTCGGCGCCCAGATGAAGGACGGCCACAAGAACACCGAGGTCATGGCGACCAAGGTCTGCAACGTCGCGCAGCAGATGCAGAACCAGCCGCGCGGCCCGGCTGGTCCGTCGCTGAGCGAAGTGGTGGGTTCGGGCTCGGCGCCGGAAGCCAATGCCGGCAAGAAGGGCGGCAGCACCTTCGACACGCTCAACGGCAACGTTCTCACCCGATGAGCGACACCTCCGCCCGCGTTGCCGATTCCACCGGCAACTGGGTCGATACACTCGCGCCGCAATGGTCGCGGCCGTATTTGCGCTTGTCGCGCTTCGATCGTCCGATCGGCTCCTGGCTTTTGCTGATGCCGTGCTGGTGGTCGGCCGCGCTCGCGAGCGGCATGGCGCATGATGTCCATCGCCTGCCGCTTGTCATCGTGCTGTTCTTCATCGGCGCCTTCGTGATGCGCGGTGCCGGCTGCACCTGGAACGACATCACCGACCGCGACCTCGACGACAAGGTCGAGCGTACCCGCTCGCGGCCGCTGCCCTCGGGCCAGGTGACCACCACACAGGCGCTGGCCTTCATGGTCGCGCAGGCCCTGATCGGGCTCGTGGTGCTGCTGCAGTTCAACCGCTTCGCGGTTCTGACCGGCATCGCCTCGCTCCTGATCGTTGCGATCTATCCCTTCATGAAGCGCATCACCTGGTGGCCGCAGATCGTGCTCGGGCTGGCGTTCTCCTGGGGCGCCCTGATGGGATTCGCCGTTACCTTCGGGCGCATCGACGCCACGGCACTGGTGCTCTACGCCGGCGCGATTTCCTGGGTGATCGGCTATGACACCATCTATGCGCATCAGGATGCCGAGGACGACGCGCTGATCGGCATCAAGTCCACCGCGCGCCTGTTCGGCGCGCATACGCATCAGGCGCTGATCCTGTTCTACGGGTTATCGGTGATGTTGATCGGTGTCGCACTCGCCTCGGGCGATGCGACTTGGCCGGCCTGGATCGGGCTTGCCGCCTTCGCCGCGCATCTGGCGTCGCAGATCATGCGGCTCCGGATCGAGGATCCGGAATTGTGCAAGCGCCTGTTCTATTCGAACAGGGATGCAGGGCTGTTGCTGTTTGCAGGATTGCTGACTGACGCGGTGATCAGGGCAGCATAGGTCTCATAGGGTGGGCAAAGGCGCCCTTGCGCCGTGCCCACCATCTTTCCAGAATTTCGATAGAAGACGTGGGCACGCTTCGCTTTGCCCGCCCTACGGCATTTTTAGTTCCGCGCGATGATCTCGCGTTCTTCGCGATGAACCGGCAGCTCGCGCGTCATGGCGGTGCGGCGGCGCATCAAAAATTTCGGGCGGCGGTCGCGGATCGCGTTGCGGCGACGGCGGCGCGGTGCCGGCTTGCGGGCGCCTTCGTCGAGCTGCGGCAGCGCAAAGATCTCGCTCCACACGGCCCAGGCCTCGGCGAGATCGTCGCCATCGGCACTGACCAGCAGCGGAACGGAAAGTGAGGGATCGCGATGCACCAGGACGAGGGTCTGTGCCTCGTCATTGCCGCGCAGCGCGACGCCGGTGAAGTCGCTGACGCGCACGTTGATCGCCATCTGCATGCCGCGGACGGCACGGCGCAGCACGACACGTTCGCGATGAAGCTCGATTTGCCTGGTGTAGCCGTCGGCGCGCGGATCATGCGCATCGAAGCGGACCGGGAGGGAAAGAGGGTCGAGCCGCAGATTACGGCTCGACCCTGCGGGAGCGGCCCCGCTGATTGCTGTTTGACGCCTCACGGCTTTAGTTCTCCCCGCCAGGATTATGTTCCCGGTCGATACGAGGACCTTAGCGCGGGGCTTTCCGAAACCGCTTAAAAAGGCTGGTTAATCCAGCGTCACCGCCCGCCATGATTGACAAGACCTTGGCACGCATGATTGACGAGACGTTGCGTAAGCCTCGCGAATCTGAGCCTTTTGCAGGCTGATAACGCTTGAAGTCCGCACCATTTGGGCACATCTGGTGTTCAGGGCCCCTGATCGCCCCGAAACCTCCCGCGCGCCCCAACAGGATTTCGTTTGTGAACCCTTCACCAAGCTCGACGCTTTCGCCAAAAGCCAATCGCGACCTGTTCGATCAGTCCGCGCTGTCCGATCTCGCTCAGCGTCTGGTCGAGGCGGCGAAGCGCGCCGGCGCGGATGCGGCCGATGCGGTCGCGGTGCGCGGCATCTCGCAAGGCGTCGAGGTGCGTGACGGTCGCGTCGAGGAATCCGAGCGGTCCGAGGGCGACGATGTCGGCTTGCGCGTTCTGGTCGGCCAGCGCCAGGCCGTGGTCTCGACCAATGACGCCAGCGGCGATGCCGTGACCAAGCTTGCGGAACGCGCGGTCGCGATGGCGCGCGTGGCGCCGTCAGACAAATATGTCGGCCTCGCCGATCCCGCGCTGCTCGCGCGCGACTTCCCCGATCTCGATCTGCTCGATCCCGATGTGCCCGCGACATCGGAACTCGAGCGCCGCGCGTTAGAGGCCGAGGCCGCAGCGCTCGCCGTGAAGGGCGTGAGCAAGTCCGGCGGCGCCTCGGCCTCCGCGGGCATGGGCGGCATGGTGCTCGTCACCTCGACCGGTTTTCACGGCTCTTACCTGCGTTCCAGCCAGGGCATCTCGGCGACCGCGATCGTCGGCGAGGGGACCTCCATGGAGCGCGACTACGACTTCACCTCGGCCCCGCACGGTGCCGATCTGTTGTCGCCGGAAGTGGTCGGCCGCTCCGCCGGCGAGCGCACCGTCGCGCGCTTCAATCCGCGCAAGGTCGAGACCTGCAAGGTGCCCGTGGTGTTCGACCCGCGCGTCGCGGGCTCGCTGGTCGGCCATGTCGTCGGCGCCATCAACGGCGCCTCGATCGCGCGCAAGACCAGCTTCCTGAAGGACAAGCTCGGTCAGCAGCTGTTTGCGAAGAACATCCGCATCATCGACGATCCCCTGCGCAAGCGCGGCCTGCGCTCGCAGACGTTCGACGCCGAGGGCGTTGCCGTGAAGAAGACCGCGCTGATCGACGAGGGCGTGCTGACGACCTGGCTGCTCGATTGCGCCACCGCGCGCGAGCTCGGGCTCACCACCACCGGCCACGCCCACCGCGGCGTGTCGTCCTCGCCGTCGCCGGGGCCGTACAATCTGCATCTCGAGCCGGGCGTCCCGACGCCCACTGAGCTGATCGCCGACATCAAGCAGGGCTTTTACGTCACCGACCTGATCGGCTCCGGCGTCAACGGCGTCACCGGCGATTACAGCCGCGGCGCCTCCGGCTTCTGGATCGAGAATGGCGAGCTCACCTATGCCGTAAGCGAGGTGACGATCGCAGGCCATCTGTTCGAGATATTCAAGTCGATGCAGCCGGCCAACAATCTCGAATTCCGCTACGGCATCAATGCGCCCACGGTGCGCATCGAAGGACTGACGCTTGGCGGACGCTGACGGTCTCGACGCAAACGTTCTGGCGCGCGACGCGGCGCTGCTGCAAGACACGGTGCGGGAGGCGGGCGCGCTCGCGCAGTCGATGTTCCGCACCGAGCTGAAGAAATGGACCAAGGGCGCATCCTCGCCGGTCTCCGAAGCCGACATCGCCGTCAACGACTTTCTGGAAGCGCGCCTGCGCGGCGCCACGCCGGACTATGGCTGGCTGTCGGAGGAGAGCGCCGACGATGCCACACGGCTGTCGCGGCGGCTGACCTGGATCGTCGATCCCATCGACGGCACCCGCAATTATCTCAACGGCCATGACGAATGGTGCGTCAGCGTCGCGCTGGTCGAGGATGCCTCGCCGGTGCTGGCCGCGGTGTTCGCGCCGACCTGTGGCGAGTACTTTTTCGCCGTCCGTGGCCAGGGCACGGTCCTCAACGGCAAGCCGGTCCGGGCGACGGGCGGGACCGCGCTCGACTTCGCCCGGGTCGCCGGCCCGAAGCCGATGGTCGAGCGGCTCAACGCCTCAGGCGCCGACATCAAGCTGCATCCGCGAATCGGTTCGCTGGCGCTCCGGCTGTGCCGGGTCGCCAATGGCGGGCTGGATGCGGCTTTTGCGGGCGGCAATAGTCATGATTGGGACCTTGCGGCGGCCGATTTGATCGTGCAGGAAGCGGATGGTAGGATGAGCGACCTCTCCGGAGATCCCATCCTCTACAATCGTCGGGAAGTGACGCACGGGGTGCTGGTGGCAGCGGGACGCGATCGTCATGCGAGCATTGTCGCGCATTTTCGAAACCGTCCCCTGGCCTGAGCGCGTCCGTTGTGCTTTTCGAACACTGCTTTGCCGGGCAGCCCGTTAGGAGAACCCATGTCTGATAGTGCCCCGCAACAACTGCTTCATCTGGTCATCGGCGGCGAGCTGCTCGATCTCGAGCACAACACCTTCAAGAACCTGGATGACGTCGAGGTCGTCGGCCTCTATCCGAACTATGCGGCCGCCCACGTCGCCTGGCGCGCCAAGGCGCAGAGCACGGTCGACAACGCCCAGATGCGCTACTTCATCGTCCATCTCCACCGGCTGCTCGACCCGAATCAAGAAACGAAGGCGCGTTGAAAAAACTGCTTCGCAACACGCTGCGAAGCAGCTGGTTTCAACGTGCCGTCGGGGTCCTGGCGGCCGAATATCTGCGTCTGGTCTGGCGGACCAACACATTCACGTTCGATCCGCCCGATGTCTATGACATCGTCGAGCCGCAGATTCCGGCAATCTTCGCGTTCTGGCACGGCCAGCATTTTCTCACCCCGTTCATCAAGAACAAGGACTCCTACCGGGCCAAGGTCCTGATTTCCCGGCATCGCGACGGCGAGTTCAATGCGATCGCGGTCGAGCGGCTCGGCATCGGCCTGATCCGTGGTTCCGGGGATCACGGCGGCGCGTTCCACCGCAAAGGCGGCGTCGGCGCGTTCAGGGAAATGGTGTACACCCTGCAGGACGGTTGTAATGTCGCGCTGACCGCCGATGTCCCCAAGCGCTCGCGCGTGGCCGGCCTCGGCATCATCATGCTGGCGCGAGAATCGGGGCGGCCGATCATGCCTTTCGCAATGGCGACCAGCCGCTTCATCCGGCTCAAGAACTGGGACCGCACCACCATCAACCTGCCGTTCGGGCGGGGCGCTCTGGTCGGCATCAAGGAAATCCACGTGCCGCCGGATGCCGATGCCGCCACCATGGAAGCGCTGCGGCAGGAGCTGGAAGACACGCTGAACGAAGCGACCCGCCGCGCCTATGCGCGGCTCGGCCGCCCGGGACCTGCAGATGGCTAAATCGCTGCCCCATGCGCTGCCCAAGTCCCTGCCCAAGTCCCTGCCGATGACGCTGCGGATGTATCGGCGCCTGGCCACCGGCCTGCTGCCGCTCGCGCCTGCGCTGATCAAGCGGCGGCTGAAGCAGGGCAAGGAAGATCCCGCGCGCGTCGGCGAACGGCGGGGGCTCAGCGAGGACGTGCGCCCGCATGGCCCGCTGGTCTGGATCCACGGCGCCAGCGTCGGCGAGGTCTTGGCCGCGGCCGCGCTGATCGAGCGCTTGCGCGAGCTCAATTTGCGCATCCTGCTCACCTCGGGCACGGTCACCTCCGCCGCCGTCGTGGCAAAACGTTTTCCGCCCGACGTCATCCATCAATACGTGCCGTATGATTCCCCGCGCTATGTCGCGCGCTTCCTCGATCATTGGAAGCCGTCGCTGGCGCTGTTCATCGAATCCGACCTCTGGCCGAACCTGATCCTGGCGGGCGCGGCGCGCCGGGTGCCGATGGTGCTGATCAACGGGCGGATGTCGCCGCGCTCGTTCCCGCGCTGGCGCCGGATGCACGGCACCATCTCGGCGCTGCTGTCGCGCTTCGACATCTGCCTGGCGCAGTCGAAGACCGATGCAGAGCGTTTCTCCACGCTCGGCAGCCGCGACGTCGTCACCACGGGCAATCTCAAGCTCGACGTGCCGGCGCCGCCGGCCGATCCCGCAAAGCTCGAACGGCTGATGGCGATGACGCGCGGGCGTCCGATCATCGTCGCGGCCTCGACCCATCCGGGCGAGGACGAGATGCTGGTCGCCGCGCATCGCAATCTCGTCGGCTTCTTCCCGCAGCTTCTGACCGTGATCGTGCCGCGGCATCCCGATCGCGGCTCGTCGATCTCCGGCATGATCACGGCGTCCGGCCTGAAGCCCGCACTGCGCTCGCGCGACGAGCCGCTGGCGGCGACCACCGATGTCTATGTCGCCGACACCATGGGCGAGCTCGGCCTGTTCTACCGCCTGTCGCCGATCGTGTTCATGGGTGGATCGCTGATCCGCCATGGCGGCCAGAATCCGATCGAGGCGATCAAGCTCGGTGCGGCGATCGTCCATGGTCCGCACGTCTTCAATTTCGCCGAGGTCTATGAGGCGCTCGACGGCCGCGGCGGTGCGCGCCAGGCCGACACGCAGGAGGCGCTGGTCAAGCAGCTCGGCCTGTTGCTCGCCGAGCCGACCGTGCGTGACAAGATGCAGCGCGCAGGCGCAGGCGTGGTCGAGGAGCTCGGCGGCGCGCTCGATCGCACCATGACGGCGCTCGAGCCGTATCTGATGCAGTTGCGGATCGAGATGGGAGCCGCCAATGCGTGAGCCGGCCTTCTGGTACCGGCCGCGTTCCCCGAAGTCGTATCTCCTCAGCCCATTGGGCGCGCTCTATGGCGCCATCACTGCGCGCCGCATGGTGCAGCAGGGTTTTGACGCCGGCATCCCCGTGCTCTGCGTCGGCAATTACCATGTCGGCGGCGCCGGCAAGACCCCGACCGTGCTGGCGCTGACGAAACTGCTGCGTGAGCTCGGCGAGACGCCTGTCGTGCTCAGCCGCGGCTATGGCGGACGCTTGCACGGCCCGGTGATGGTCGATCGCGAACGTCACACCGCCGCTGACATCGGCGACGAGCCTCTGATGATGGTGCGCGACGTCCCCGTCGCCGTCGCGCGCGACCGCCTCGACGGCGTCGCACTGGCCAAATCGCAAGGCGCCACCGTGATCCTGATGGACGACGGCTTCCAGAACCCGCTTCTGTTGAAGGACGCCTCGCTGATCGTGATCGACAGCGAGCGCGGTCTGGGCAACGGCAAGGTGTTTCCGGCAGGTCCGCTGCGCGCGCCGTTGAAGGCGCAGTTGTCACGCACCGATGCGCTGGTGCTGATCGGCGACGGTCATGCCGCGGACGATGTCGCAGCGGAGATTGCCAGACGCGACAAGCCGGTGCTGCGCGCGCGCCTGAAACCGGATGCGGCGTCGGTCGCGCAACTGTTCGGCAAGCAGGTTTTCGCCTTCGCCGGCATCGGCGATCCCGAGCGCTTCTTCCGCAGCTTGGGAGCCTGCGGCATCGAGGTCGCACGCACGCGCCCCTTCGCCGATCACCACATGTTTTCGCGAGACGAGCTCTTGGCGCTCGCAGCCGACGCCCAGCGCGAGCAGCTCATCCTGGTGACGACGGAAAAGGATCTCGCGCGCCTGCGCGGCCGTGACGACGTGCCTGCCGGCATCGTGCCGTTCGCGGTTCAGCTCGAGTTCGGCGATCTCGCCACCCTCCGCCGCGTCATCAGCGACTATCTCTACAAGGCCCGCGAGCGCCGCTTCAGCACGCGATGATCACGCCTGCGGCTTCGGCGCGTTCGGGAAATGCCGCTGCAGCACGGCGGTGGGCGTGGCGTAGGCTTCCTGCAAATCCACGCTCCAGTATTTCAATTCGTCGAGCGGGATCCGCGTGTCGGTGATGGCGCAGCGCACGAAAGTCCCCGGCGAGATCACGCGGAAATCGCCGTCGAGATATTGCACCTGCGCTTCGCCATGGCCCGAGGGGCCGAACTTGTTCAGCACGGTCGAAAGTCTCCGTGGAAGGGCCCTGTTTGGAAAACCTTGCGGGGCACGATGTGTTGACTGGATTTAGCATAGATGGGGTGGCTTGTCCGCCCGTTAAACCCACCGGTTTGTGATGTTTTGCCGCCGTTTGCGCATGATAGTGCTTGAGGTCGTACGGCACCTCCTGCGACAGAGTCCGATGCGCCTTCCACTGCCCGCCCTGTTCCTGATGCTTCTGATCTCGGCCGCGCATGCAGCGCCGGCGCCCGCACCTGCGCAGGTCGAGATTCCCCTGTCGTCCGGCGTCCTGCACGCGCAGCTGTTCAAGCCCGAAGGCGAGGGGCCGTTTCCGACCGTGATCGCGCTGCACGGTTGCGGCGGCCTCGGCAGCCATTCCGATTCCGTCCAGTCGCGCTATCGCGACTGGGCCGTGCGCCTGCTCAAGGCCGGCAAAGCGGTGCTGCTGCCGGATAGCTACGGCTCGCGCGAGCTCGGGCCGCAATGCCGCGTCAAGGAGACGCACGTCAAGGCGCGGCGCGAGCGCGTCACCGACATCGCGGCATCGCGCGCCTGGCTGATGAAGCAGAGCTGGGTGTCGCGCGACCGTGTCAGCCTGATGGGCTGGGCCAACGGCGCCAGCGCGCTGCTCTGGGCAGTGCGTCCGCAGAGCTTCGCGCGTGATGCGGGACCGGATTTCCGCGCCGCGATCGCGTTCTATCCGGATTGCCGGATCTCTGCCGGTCTCGGCTGGAGCACGCGGGTGCCGACGCTGGTGCTGATCGGCGCCAATGACGACGTCTCGTCGCCGCCGGCCTGCCGCCAGATGGTGGATGGCGCCCACGGCCGTAGCGCGCTCGCGCGCATCGTGGTCTATCCCGGCGCCTATCACGATTTCGACCGCGCCAACACGCCGCTGCATGCGGCCGCCAGCAGCACCGATGCCGCCGCACCCGAGCATGGCCATCTCGGCACCGATTCCGAAGCGCGCGCGGAGTCGCAGAAGGACGTCGCGGAGTGGCTGGCGCGATAAGCGGGGCCGCCCGAGGAACAGCGTGAGGCGGACAGCCCCGCATCGACCACCGCCCTGCACGGATCATGGCCGACCGTGAATCTACGGATCGCGCATCACGCCGGTTTCAGCCGACGTCGGTGCCTTAGTTCGACCATGATGTCGGCTAAACGCATCTCTCATGCGCAATCGCTTCGCTCTCTTCTCCTCCGCACTGGTGATCTTCACCGTCGTGATCTTCCTGTTCGAAGCCCACGCCGGCCCGACCCAGCCCGCCCCGGACCATTGCGGCTTCTGGACCACCATGGACGCGGGCTTGTCCTGCCGGTAGGTGGGACGCTGCTAGTCCCGTCACCCCCGCGCAACGGCGAAGCCGTTGTCGCTGGAGGTGCTCGCCCCTTCGGCGAGCCTCGAAGGGCGACGGCCCGGCTGCATCGCGGCCGCTCATCCTTCGAGGCTCCCGGCGCGATGCTTGGCATCGCGCCACTCGCACCTCAGGATGACGGGGCTGGCACTCTGCATGCCGCGATAGAAGAGCCTCTAGAACAAACTGCCCTGATCCACCGGCTTGCCTACGCGCTTCGGCGCGGGCTTCGCCTCCTGCGTGGCCGCCTTCGGCTGCGCCGGCGCGCGCTTGGCCACAGCCGTCGGCCGATCCGCATCCGCCGTCGCGCCCACGCGTCCATCCGCGAACTCGATCTCGACGCGCGCGCCGGGTCCAACGCTGTCTGCCGAATGCAGCGGATGTCCGGCTTCATCTCGCACCAGCGCAAAGCCGCGGGCGAGCACGCCGCGATACGACAAAGCGGAGAGCAGCTTGCCGCTGTTCTCGACGCGGGCATCGAACCGCTGCAGCAGCGTGACAAGCGCGCGGTTGGCGCGCTCAGTGAGGCGATGCGTGCGCTCGCGCTGGCGGGCAATCGCATTGCGCTGCGCCTGCGCGTTGGAGAGCTTTGAGGCGCGCAGGCGCAACTCAAGTCCGGCAAAACGATCGCGCCGACGGTGCAGCAGCGAGCGCGCCGACAAGCCGAGCCGTTCGCCGCATACGGTGAGCCGGTGATCGGCCTGCGAAATCTGCCCGTGCAGCACCCGCAGCGTCAGTTTTGCACTGGCCGCCGTAAACCTGCGGAAATGCGCGTGCGTGTTGGCCTTGAGCCCGCGGGGCAGCGCGCTGCCTGCGGAATCCAGCCGCTGTCGCGGGATCGCGAGCAGATCGCCGGCCGCAGGCAGCGCGCGCGCAGCGGCGCGCAATTCGTTGCGGCGGTTTTCGTGGGCACGCTGCCAATAGGCGCGGTTGCGCCGTGCAAGATCGGCGACCTCGACGAACAGATCGCTGCGCACCGGCACGGCCATCTCGGCCGCCGCCGTCGGCGTCGGCGCGCGCTTGTCGGCGACGAAATCGATCAGCGTGATGTCGGTCTCGTGGCCGACCGCCGAAATCAGCGGGATCATGCTCTCGGCGGCGGCGCGAACCACGATCTCCTCGTTGAACGACCAGAGATCCTCCAGCGAGCCGCCGCCGCGCGCGACGATCAGAACGTCGGGCCGCGGAATCTTGCCGCCCTCCGGCAGCGCATTGAAGCCGCGGATCGCGGCTGCAACCTGCTCGGCCGAGCCTTCGCCCTGAACTTTCACCGGCCACACCAGCACGTGGCGCGGAAAGCGGTCCTCGAGCCGGTGCAGGATGTCGCGGATCACGGCGCCGGTCGGCGAGGTCACCACGCCGATCACCTCCGGCAGCCACGGCAGCAGCTGCTTGCGCGCTTCGTCGAACAGGCCTTCGGCGGCGAGCTTCTTCTTGCGCTCCTCCATCAGCGCCATCAGCGCGCCGATGCCGGCCGGCTCCAGTGCCTCGATGACGATCTGATATTTCGAGGAGCCCGGATAGGTCGTGAGCTTGCCGGTGGCGATGACTTCGAGCCCCTCCTGGGGCTTGAAGCGCATGCGGCCGTGCACGCCCTTCCAGATCACCGCCTCGATCTTGGCGCTCTCGTCCTTGAGCGCGAAATAGCAATGGCCGGAGGAATGAGCGCCGCGGAACCCGGAGATCTCGCCGCGGACCCGGACATGGCCATAGGTGTCCTCCACCGTCCGTTTCAGGGACTGCGAGAGCTCGGAAACGGTGAATTCGGGCGTATTGAGCAGGGGTTCCGCAGGCGGCATCGGCAAACGATTCGGCATTTTGGGGTCGGTCTCGACGTTAAGGATTTTCGCGGACAAGCGCGAATCCGGGTCTTGATCGCAAGAGTACTCTGTAATATAGAGTTCTCTATCGATGGATCTGGTCAGGAGTTTGGACCATGGCGATGCGTCTGCTGCGAGGGGTGCTGGGCTTGCTCAAATGGGGTCTCTGCGCGGTCGGCGCAGTGGCGCTGGTCTTCACCGCCATGATCGCAACACCCCTGGAGCGGCCGCCAGAGCTGCGCTCGGTCTCCGACTCCCGCAAGGGCGTCGACATGTCGACCCTGCCGGCGCTGGAACGTTTCCAGGCCCGCGACGGAACCTGGCTCGGCTATCGCCATTACGCAGCCGGCGGCACCAACGCCGGCCGCGGTGCGATCTTCATCCACGGTTCGTCCGGCTCGTCCGGCACGATCAATCACGCTCTGTCGTCGGCGATATCAGCGCATGGCGTCGAGACCTGGGCACTGGATATGCGCGGCCATGGCGCCTCCGGCACGCGCGGCGATATCGGCTATGTCGGCCAGCTCGAGGACGACCTCGTCGATTTCGTCGCCCATGTCCGCAAGAGCGGGCCGGACCTGCCGCTCACTCTGGTCGGCCATTCCGCCGGCGGCGGCTTCTCGCTGCGCGTCGCGGCGACGCCGATCGTGCAGGACCTGTTCGTCCGCACCGTGCTGGTTGCGCCCTATCTCGGCTATGACGCGCCGACCAACAAGCCGCATTCCGGCGGCTGGGCCAATGCCGACATTCCGCGCTTCCTCGGGCTCGCCGCCTTGCGCAAGCTCGGCATCGACTGCTGCGCGCAGCTTCCGACGCTGGCCTTCGCCGTGCCTGCGAATTCGGAGCGGATTCTGACTCCGACCTATTCCGACCGCCTGATGCGCAACTTCGCCACCCACGGCTATCGCCTCGATCTGCCAGCCGTGACGCATCCGATGACGATCTTCGGCGGTGCCGAGGACGAGATGATGATCTCCGACAAATATGCCGAGACCGTGCGGGCCATCAGGCCGTCGGTCGACGTCAAGCTGATCGAGGGTGTCAACCACATGGGCATGGTCACCAATCCGAAGGCGATCAACGCGATCGCCGAGGATGTGGCGACCAGAGGGGCAGGGCAGTCGTGATGCGACCCGCTGGTGGCAGCGCAATCGCATATGGATTTCAGGCGGACTGCGCGGCTTGCTCCCGCCTCTCCCGCTTGCGGGAGAGGCCGACGCGCCCCGGGCGATGCGAAGCATCGTTCCGCGCGCGGCGGGTGAGGGCTCTCTCCACGCAGGGACGTCCTCCACAATCCCTGGCAATCCCGACGCGGAGACACCCCCACCCCAGCCCTCCCCCGCAAGCGGGAGAGGGAGCCCAGTGCCGATGCCGCCGCGTTGTGCACGTCATACGCGATTGCCCTTCCATTGCCGGCAAGCCGAGGAGGACCCCATGAAAAACCTGTTCGCAGCCGGAAAATTGCTGCTGCTCGACATGGCGGCGACGCTGCTCTTTCTCGTGCTCTATCTGCTGACCCACAATGTGACCCTGTCGGTCGTGCTCGGCATGGTGCTGGGCACCGCGCAAATCGGCTGGCAAATCGCGCGCCGCAGGCCGATCGACACCATGCAATGGATGAGCCTGTTTCTGGTGCTAGGCGCCGGCACCGTCACGCTGCTCACCAACGATCCGCGCTTCGTGATGATCAAGCCGAGCGTGATCTATGTCATCGTCGGCGTGGTGATGCTGAAGCGGGGCTGGATGAATCGCTATCTGCCGCCGATCGCGATCGAGCTGGTGCCGGATATCGCAATCATCGTCGGCTACGCCTGGTCGGGCCTGATGTTTGTCTCCGCGGCGTTGAACGTGATCGTGGCGCTCAATGTCGACGTCGGGACCTGGTCGGTGACCATGTCGGTCTATGGCATCGTCAGCAAGGTCTTGATGTTCCTGATCGGTTACACGGCCATGCGCACAATTGCCGTTGCGCGCAAGCGACGTCTTGCCGGCGACCGCCCGCGCGAGGCTGCGCCGATGCCGGGATGAAGCAGGGCCATCGCACATGAGCAGACCATGGCCGGAAACGCGCTCGCGGCCATCCTTCGAGACGCCCGCCTTCGGCGGGCCCTCAGGATGAGGGCGGAGTTTGCGGCAGCCGCTTCAACGGGGACTGGTGCAGCTGAGCCTCATCCTGAGGAGGCCGCGAAGCGGTCGTCTCGAAGGACGAGGCGCGCGCGCAGGCGTCGCCGAGCGTCATACGCGATAGCCCCTGGGAAGAAAGGGACGACATGATCGACAGCAAGCAGGCCGCCTCGGCGCTGGCCGAGATCGACGACATCGTCCAGCGCGTGCGGCAGTCGCGCATCTACGATCTCGCCAGCCAGATGATGATCATGTGGGGCGTGCTGGTGTTCGTCGCCAACATCGCGACCTGGCTCTGGCCGCGCGAAGCCTATTACTACTGGCTCGCGGTCTATGTCCTCGGCATCGCCGGCTCGTTCGCGATCAGCGCGGCGAACCAGGCCTCGACGGGCGTTCGCAGCTTCGACATGCGGGTGTTGCTCGCCTTCCTGATGTTCGTCGCCTTCGGCTTCCTCTGCGCGCATGTCCTCGGCCATTTCACGCCGCGTCAACAAGGCGCGTTCTGGACCATTTATTTCATGCTGTTCTATGCGCTGGCAGGCCTCTGGTTCGGCACTGCCTTCGTCGTGATCGCGCTCGCGATCACCGCATTGACACTGGTCGGCTATTTCTTCGTCACCGGTGACGCCTTCCTGCCGTGGATGGCCGTCGTCAATGGCGGCGGCCTGATCGTCGGCGGCCTCTGGATGCGGCGGAGCTAGCGCCATGGCCGAGCTCGACGACATCATCCACCAGCCGCTGCGCCTCAAGATCATGGCCGCGCTGAATGCATTGCCGACGACCGCCGCGGGTCTCGAATTCTCCCGGCTCAAGAAGCTCACCGGCGCCACCGACGGCAATCTCGGCGCGCATATCGAGACCCTGGCCAAGGCTGGCTACGTCTCGGTCGACAAGGCTTTTGTGGGCAAGAAGCCGCAGACCACAGTGACCGCCACAGCGGCGGGCCGCGGCGCGTTTGCGCGGCATGTGGCGACGCTGCAGGAGATCATTGCGGGGAAGCAGGTTTAGCGCTGCAATACCGATTGCTGCGCCGCACAGCGCAGTTGTGCGCTCACTTGGCCTGTTTTGAAATAGATAGCTGGCGAGGACGATAAGGCGCGCAGCTTCAGATGAAGTTATGCATGCGATTCGTATCATCGCTAAGCCAAGAGCACCGCAAAGCTCGTCCTAAACCGAGGAAAACAAACAATTTTCAGTCAGAGACCAAGGGGGCGATATTGGAGGTATTATGCGAGAATCGACTACCTTCGTGCCGGTAGCGCGACCGCGCCACAATGGTAAGTTGATTCGCTTTTTGAATCACGAGCTCCTGGGCATTGCTATGGGCAAGGTAAGAACTGCGGTCGCCCCCGGCGAAGGCGAGCGACGCGCGCAGCGAGGATATGTACCGCAATATGACTTTGCGGCGTACGCAATCCACAAAGCAATCGCAAGCGGAACGCTGCAGTGGGTTGGGTTGGCTGATCGGTCGGCGGGGAATTTCGACGATCTCGTGCTGGGGCTCAGTGAACGCGTCATTGCACATCAGGTAAAAACGAGTTCAAAGCCGAAGAAATTCAACGTGAGAACTTTGATGCTGGGAGGCAACGCCCTCCTGGCGTCATTGGTGGCCGTCTGGAAGAAACTCAAGGACAAGGAGAACTTGTCGATTGAAGTCCAATATATTTGCGATGATGTTCCTGCCGACGACGATAGCATCGACAAGTCGAGCGCTGGACCATCCTCTTCCGCCTTTTTGCGGACTTTGGAGGCAAACCGTTCTTCACGGTCTCTGGAAGAGTGGCTCGCTTCGGCATATGGCCAATTTATCTATGAACTACTAGGTGCAAGTGGATTAGAGCCGGCGAGATTCATTGAGTTTCTGTCAAGCGTTCGGTTTCTGGATTCCAGCCAGGGCCGCAGGACTGACGCGTGGGGGCAGACACCATTAGATAGACGGCGCATAGCAGATATTTCGGCCTTGCTTCCGCGTTTGATCGCTGAAGAGGGAGAGAAGGATCGTTGGTCTCTTGAAGAATTGTTACGTCGCCTGAATTGGAGTGACCCCTTCAGTCCGCACCATGGCCACACATTTCCAACGGACGCCTTGGTGCAGGCTAACCGCAAGACTCAGGACAAGCTCCAGTTGGCGCTCGCAGCTACTGACTGTGGATATTTGTCCCTAGTCGGACCGCCGGGTTGCGGCAAGTCAACGTTGCTACAAACCGGTCTGCTCCCGACGCCACAAGCCGTGGTCATTCGCTACCTTGCGTTCATGCCAAATGAAGGCCATCAGCTCGGCCGCGCGGAAGCCTCTGATTTTCTGCATGACCTTGTAGCTCAGTTAAAGCGAACCGGGCTTGGCCATACTCTAGTGACCGGCACAACGCTCGACGAGCTTCGCTTGCAGCTCGCCAAACTTCTCTTGGAAGCTAACGCTCGTTTCGAGAAGGAAGGACTGCGTACAGTTATCGTCGTCGATGGTCTCGATCACGTCCCCCGGGAAGAGCGACCAGAACGGTCTTTGTTGAACGAGCTGCCTCTACCCATCAGTCTGCCGGCAGGCGTTCTGTTTGTTCTCGGCACGCAGAAGCTCGATCTTGAGGGGATGCCGCCTGAAGTCAATAGCCAAGCGTCTAGACCAGAACGGTTGATCTCGGTTGAAGCGCTAAGCCGTGAAGCAGTGTTCCGCCTCGTCAAAGTATCCGGGCTGAGCGAGGATTCGGATGCTGAGATCATTTTTGAGCGATCACTCGGTCATCCGCTATCAGCGCGGTACTTGATCGAGGGAGCACGAAACGCCCTCACGGAAGACGAGCGCAGTAAGTGGCTCAAAAGCGGGCCAGAGTATGGTGGAGACGTCGAAAATTTTTATCGGAGGGCGTGGCGCGATCTTGAAGGAAACGAGCCTTCTCGTGAGGTGCTGGCGCTTCTCGCGCTTGTCGAGGGCAAAATCCGTGTCGCCTCATTGGATGGGCTTGTCGATACTCGTTCAGTTGACAAAGCGTGGGATGCAGCCAAACACCTGTTGCTCCGCACTCCCGATGACGAATGGAAGATCTTCCACAACAGCTTTCGATTATTCCTGCGCGAGGCAACCTCGGCGCGACACGATAAGCCTGCTCCCACGCTAAGAAAGGAACGATATCAAAAGCTCGCCACGATGGCGCGGGCAGCAACAGCGGGCGATGAACAGCGCTGGATGGAATTGCGTTACGCGGCGCGCGCGGAAGATCATCAGGCGGTGGTCGCGCTCTGCGAGCCCGTTCGTTTCCGTCAACAGTTCATCGAAGGTCGTGCCCCGCGCGCGATTTCTGACGACATTCGGCTTGCGTTCATCGCAGTGGCTTTTACGAAATCCGCAAAGCGGCTCGTCGAATTAATCTTATCTCGACATGAACTTGAAATGCGGTCTGACGCGCTGGGCGTTGACCGACTGATCGACGCATACATCGCTGTTGATGGCCTCGATCGCGCAATAGGGCTTATCGAGGCGGACGGTGCTCATCTGTCGATTGGCAAGGCTTACGATGTCGTTGAGGCATTGCTTGCTCAAGGTCGTCCCGACGATGCGCGGCGCATGTTTGAGAATCATGAACCTCTCACCAAACTGCTTGGCGCGGAATCGATAGATGGATTCTCCGATAACCGCGAGCTTTCAGAATGGGCCGAACGCGTTGCGCTATTCCGATCACCATCGGAAATTCTTACATCCATCGACCGGCTACGTCAGGGCCCCGACAGCCCACACGATGAATTTGATATCGCAGGTTTGCGAGCAAAGCTTCTGTTCATAGTCGCCCGTTGGGTTCTCGAGAGAGATTCGTCCCTTGAGGCTGAGCCAATTGGTAACCTTTACCGAGTTGCAGCGGAGTACCAAGCCCTTTTGCGATTTGTTGCCGCGCGCTCGGCGGACGCGGACGATGTCGAAGATGTAGCGAAACGTCGCTTCACCGAATTGCTGGACCAAAAAGAGCGGCTGTTGTCTGACGCGCGTCTCGGAGCAGCCGCGATTTGTCTTAAGCGACAATGGTTCGACCTTGCAGCGGCGTTTTTTGACTCTACTGGGCTGCCGGAACTCAAGAGAGATTACTCTGGCAGAGACAATTTTGACCACGACTGCCGAGAGGTTTTTCGACATGCGGCCGTGGCTTCTGCTCTCGGGATCACAACGAAGATCGCGGACGTGGTGGACGCGGACCTTGTCAAAAGTCTCCAATCGCGGCTGGAGCGGCTCGGTTGGTACAACGGGCAAGATTACGTGCGGAATAAGAGTAAGGCGGGTGACGCGGTTGCGGAAATCAAGACGTTTGTAACGTTTTTGGGAAAAGCGAGTTCGTCTGGCAGTGAATACGATCAAGCGCGATGGCGTATCAATGGCGGATTGGCGGCAGCGGCCTATGCTATTGCCGAGACAGCTGCACATCTTGGTAACGAAACACTGACTCAGGTTGCTGACTATATAGATGGGGTTTTGAGTTCCGAAAAAGACAATTTGCACTTGCCTGCATTCCGCCGCGCCTTTGCGGTTGCAACTTATAAGTTTCAGAAAGACCGCAGCGCCGCATTGTCTAGGATCACTTGGACAGGATCCGTCAGTGGCCAGAGAACACCGGGTGAATATTTCGCTGAAGTAGCGGAAGAAGCGATAGGTTTTGGGCGGCTCGGTGAACCCGAGCGGGCTAAGAGGCTCTTGGCCGGCATTCACGAGCAAGGTCTTGGTTATGCGCTGCCCGCCAAGAAGGATCCGCAGTACGTATTCTGGCGCGACGTTTTTGAAAGGGCGTGTCGCGAGGACAACACAGGAATTCCCAACCGGGTCGCTGTGATGGCACGACTAGACGAGCGATTCCATGAAACCGGCCTCGATGAAGAGAGCAGGGATGGAACCGGAATTATGTTGGTGGATTCCTCGTTTGAGAAGAGCTGAACGAGGAGCGAGATCATGGGAACATGGCGGCGAGCGCTTGAGGTGGCCATGACAGATGGAGA
>JAUEPE010000087.1 GCA_030403585.1 Frankia sp. RB7 | reverse complement strand
GCGGCTGAGCTCGGCGGAGACGCTGATGCTGTCGAGCTTGGTGTTCTCGTGCACGATGGCCAGGATCGCGTTGATGTGGTGTGTGAACAGCTCGGCCGGCACCTTCTCGAGATCCGGCGCGTGCTCGCAATGACGAAAGGAGAGAGCGGAGCCTATTCCGCCGGCGCGATGCTCGGCGCGAGGATCACTTCGAGATGCTCGGGGCGGTCGCGGTTGACGTCGGCGAGATAGTCGTCGGCGACCTTGCGCAGACGGCGGCTGAGCTCGGCGGAGACGCTGATGCTGTCGAGCTTGGTGTTCTCGTGCACGATGGCCAGGATCGCGTTGATGTGGTGTGTGAACAGCTCGGCCGGCACCTTCTCGAGATCCGGCGCGTGCTCGATGACGCGGCACAGGCTCTCGGCAACGCCCGCCGCGGCCGAAAAACCGAACGTGGCGGCGTCGCCCTTGATGTCGTGCGCGGCGTGGAACAGCTCGTCGCGCCGCGCCTTGGTGAAGCCCTCATTGCGGATGGCGACGTAGGCCGCCGACAGCCGGTTGACCTCGGTTGTCATCCAGCTCTTGAACTGGCCGGACAGACCGGCAAGCGCCTGCTCGGCGCGTCCGATCGGATCGTCCATGTCCTTTTCCTCGACCCGGCGCAGCACCTTGCGCAGCGGATTGGGCTGCGTGATCACCTGATGCGTGGCAAAGGCCTTGACCTCGATGTCTCGTGCGCTGTTCTTCGCCATGATGCCTGCCTCGTCGGGTGAGACGTTGCGCTAGATGGAGGAGCGGGCCTTGTCGAGCAGCGAGGGCTGCTGGAGCACCTCGTGCTTTTCGCCGACGCGGCGCTCCGGGCCCATATAGGCGGAGTTGGTGTTGCGGCGCCGGTCCGGACCGAAATAGGTTTTGGTCTTGATGAAGGGCCGGGGACTGGCGACCACGTTGAGAATGCGCTGGTAGAGGCCCTTGGCCGAGATCGGCTTGGCCAGGAATTCGGTGACGCCGGCGTCGCGCGCGACGGTGACGCGGCGCTTCTCGGAATGCCCCGTCAGCATGATGATCGGCGCGTAGGGGTTACCCTTGGATTCCGGCTGCCGGATCATCTGCGCTAGCTCGAGCCCGTCGAAGATCGGCATCGCCCAGTCGGCGATGACGATGTCGGGCACGTAGTGGCTGTACATTTCCAGCGCGGTGGCGCCGTCCTCGGCTTCATAGACTTCGCGCGCGCCGAACGAATGCAATAGCGTTCGCAGAATGCGGCGCATGTGCGGATTGTCGTCGCAGATGAGGAAGCGCAGTTTGTTGAAATCGATGCGGAACATGACGCCCAGGCCAAAGGGTCAACTTTCATTAACCATATCGCGCCAAGGGTTAACGAAGCGTTGCCGGCGGGCGTCCGACCTGCCTCCGGGCAGGGCTCAGTAGCCGAATTGCTCGCGCAGGATCCGTTCCTCCAGGCTGTGGCCGGGGTCGAACAACATGCGCATCGAGATGGTCTTGTCGGACAGGATCTCGACGCGCCGGACCCTGCGTACCTCCTCATGGTCGGCGACGGCCGCGACGGGGCGCTTGTCGTCTTCCAGCACCTCGATCACGACATAGGCCGTGTTAGGCAGCAGCGCCCCGCGCCAGCGCCGCGGGCGGAAGGCGCTGATCGGTGTCAGCGCCAGCAGCGCGGCGTTGATCGGCAGGATCGGGCCCTGGGCGGAGAGATTATAGGCGGTCGAGCCCGCCGGCGTCGCCACGATGATGCCGTCGGCGATCAGCTCGGGCATGCGCTCGCGCTCGTCGATCAGGATGCGCAGGCGCGCCGCCTGGGAGGTCTGGCGGAACAGATAGACCTCGTTGATGGCGTGATGCAGGTGGACGCGGTCATTGGTATCGGTCGCGCGCATCAGCAGCGGGTTGATCTCGGATTCATGCGCCGCCTCGAGTCGCGCGCGCAGATCATGCGCCGAGTATTCGTTCATCAGGAAGCCGACCGTGCCGCGGTGCATGCCGTAGATCGGCTTTCCCGAGCGCATGTGCTGGTGCAGCGTCTGGAGCATCAGCCCGTCGCCGCCGAGCGCGACCACGACGTCGGCCTCGCCCGGGTCGCAATTGCCGTATTGCGTCGTGAGCTGGTGGAAGGCGGCCTCTGCCTCGCTGCTCGGGCTGGCGACGAAGGCGATCCGGTCGTATCGCGATGGCTTTGTCATGGCTTCCAGGCAGATGTGGCTGGCTCGGAAAAGTTCCGCCGAGGTCGTCTATACACCCGGATCACTATTGTCGAGGATGACCGCCTCTCAAAGCAAACGGGCGGCCGTTTGGGCGGCCGCCCGTCGCGATTAGGGTAAAAACCGGGTCGATTGCATGCAATCGACCTCGGTATCGTCGCTCAGTACTTGGCGATCACGGCTTGGGGAGCAAAGCGATAGTTGAGGCCGATCTTGACCTGATTGATGCTGTCCGATTTGGCCGACAGGATCGTCGTGCCGTCGGAAGCGAGCGCTCTGTCACGTCCGAACGACAGATAATCGTATTCCGCCTTCGCAGACCAGTTCTTGCCGAGATCGAATTCGGTGCCGTAACCAATGGTCCAGCCGACGCGGGTGTTGGAGATATTGAAGCCGGTGCCGCTCGCAAAGACGGTGCCTGCAGCGTTGGTGCACAGGTTGCCAAGCGCCGCGCCTTGCGGGTTGTAGCAGGTCGCACTCACGCGACCGTCTTCGAAGGCCGCGCCGCCCTTGACGTACACAAGCGTACGTCCCCAAGCATAGCCAAGGCGGGCCGTCGCGCTGGCGACCCAGTTCGTCTTGTCTTCGGCGACGAAATAAGCCGAGGTCAGGCCGGCGCCGAACACGTTGGTTCCGACGGTCCGCGCGCCGTGGATATTGGCGGCGCCGATGTCGCCTTCGACACCGAAGACCCAGCTGTTGCTGAACTGATAATTGTATCCGAGCTGTCCACCGCCGAATACGCCGCTCGCCCATGGCCGGGTGCTATCCGTGGCGGGATCGCCAAATCTCACGTCGGTCCGGCCGGCCGACGCGCCGAAGAAGCCGCCGACATAGAACCCATTCCAATTGGTTGCGGTGATCGCGACAGGCCGCGCCTTGACCATTCTAACGGCCTTGGTGGGCATGATCGCAGCGGCGATCGTTTCAGGCGAGAACTGATAGCGGATGCCGGCGTTGCCGGTCCAGCCGTCGATATTGGATCCGTTGCGATAGTCGACGCGGACGAAGCCAAGCCAGCCCGTGTTGACGACCTGGCCGGCAATGCCCAGGGAGTATTGGCCATAAGTGCCGACGCGGGATGTGCTCGTCGATTGGTTGTAGGTGAACGCAGGCCCGCCCACGGGGAATACGCCGTTCAGCGACGTGTAATTCGATGTGACGTTACCGGCGAATTCATGGAATACGCTGGCTGATGCGAACGGCTGCCAGACGACGTTCGGTGTCACGATCGTCTTGCCGCCGCGCAAGCTGAGGCGGCCCATCTCGCTCTCAACATCGTTAGTCCGGATGGTACCGGTGATGCCGGTGAAGTTCGGACCGGAAACGCCGGGCGCCGTGAAGCTATCGACGGATGTCCTGGAGTAGATGAAACCGGCCGACGGCTCGATGAACCAGTCGTTGCCCACATCGAAATTATACCCGGTCGAGGCAGATACCGAAAATCCGTGGGCGGAGATCGGCTGGTTGGCGAACGCGAAACCGGCGTTGTTCAGATTGATGTTGTAGTACTCTTGGCGGACCATGAGGTCCGCAAAGAAGCGGCCTTTGGTTGCCACCACGTAGGTGCCGAAGAACGGCACTTCGAAGCTGTTACCGAATCCAGCGTTGTCGTTCGTCTTTGCGCCGAGATAACCGGCCGTCGTGCCGAGGTGCACGTTCCAGCCACTCCAATTCAACCGGGCAATGTCGGTGCCGACCTGAACACCGGCAAAATCTTCTTTCTGCCTGTTTGAGCAGTTCGTCGACGTCGTATTGAAAACGGCGCCGCCTTGCGTCGAGGTGCCAGCTGAGCTGGAGCTCGAACTGATGTTGACTTGGCCGCCAACGGCTCGGGCCCAAACGCCGCCGCCGGGCTGATCCGGAGCCGGGTTTGCCGGAGCTGACACGAAGGCGCTGCCCTGTTGAGTCAGGAAGGCGGTGTTGACATTGCCAATGGCCGCGGAAATTGATGCGCTGGCGGAACTCGTCGGTATCGCCAGCGTGCCGATATTGTTGATCGTCGCACCGGTTTGGGTCGTTGCGCCGCAGTTCTGCGCCAAAGCTGACGATGATCCCAGGAACATAGTGGCGGCTACTGCGAGCCCCGCGCCACCAGCCCACTTAGTAAAACGGCTCATGCAAGTTCCCCAAAACAGAATCGAACAATATTGCGTTAGCGTATTTGAGGAGATTGATCGGCGAAACAGCGTCCGCTTGGTTTTGGTCTGGAGCGCCTGTGAATTCCGCCCGCTGTAGCTAGACAGCAACATTTTGGAACAAAACCACGGTGCCGAAGTACCAATTATGTGACTTGAATCACCTTGGTTTTTGTTCCGTATGTGATCGTCGTGCGGCGCATGCGACGGGACGACGCAGTCTCAATGCGATTTTGTGATCTGCATCACTCAATCGATCGGCATCGCGAAATACCTCCTGCACGAGCGTTTCGACGCATTGCTTGCGATCGGTCTCGACGTTAGAATCCAAAGAGACTTAGAGATTTTTGGGCTAGCCGAGATCACCGGCCCCCGCGTAGCGGGCAGTCTGGCGTTGTTGGTTCGCCTCAATGGAATGTTTGATGATCCGGCGGCTAACCGCAGCGGTGGCGATGATCGTCGGGACCTTTTTGTCCGTGGTCCTGGCGCCGGATTGCGCGTTTGCCGAACGTCGCGTGGCGCTCGTCGTGGGCAACTCGAGCTACCAATCAGTTCCACAATTGCCCAATCCCGCGAGCGATGCGACCTCTGTCGCGAAAATGTTTCGCGACGCAGGCTTCGACACTGTCGAGACGCTGATCAATGTTGGCAATCTCGAGTTCAAGCGCGCCATCCGCAAGTTCGAAGCCACCGCCGATCAAGCTGACATCGCTGTTGTCTATTATGCCGGCCATGGTCTCGAAATCGGGGGTACGAACTACCTGATTCCGGTCGACGCACGATTGGCTTCCGACCGCGACGCGGATGATGAGGCGATCCCGCTCGAGCGATTGGTCTCATCGGCCGATGGCGCCAAGCGGCTGCGTCTGGTCATTCTCGACGCCTGCCGCGACAATCCCTTTGTCTCCACAATGCGACGAGAGCGACGGAACATTGTGACCCGCGCGGTCAGCAGCGGTCTCGGTAAGGTCGAGCCGACAATGACCGACACGCTGATCGCATACGCGGCGAAGGCCGGTTCAACCGCGGATGACGGTGATGGCACGCACAGTCCGTTCACGACGTCGATTCTGAAGAATCTTCCCGTCCCGGGTCTCGACGTTCGCCTGGCGTTCGGTCGGGTGAGAGATGAAGTTCTGAAGTCGACGGCTAACCGGCAGGAGCCCTATGTCTACGGTGCGCTCGGCGGTGGCACGATCTCGCTGGTTCCGGCGCCGGCCGTGCCGCAAGAAGCTCCGGTCAGCGATGTCAAGGCGGACTACGAACTGGTGCAGAAGATCGGTACCAAGCGGGCATGGGAGGTTTTTCTAGCCACTCATCCGACGGGATTCTACGCCGACCTCGCACGTGCGCAGATGGAAGCGATAGCCAGCCAGCCGCAGCCTCCACCAGCCAATCTACAGGTCGCGTCATACCCGCAGGCACCGCCGCTGAGCCGCGACACGCCGCCCACAAAAGAACAAATCGAGTGGGACAAGATCAAGGACAGCGTCGACGTCTCCGCACTTCAGCGCTTCGTCAAGCGCTTTCCCGATGCGCCGCTCGCGGTCACCGCGCAGCAGCGCATCGACGTTTTGAAGCAGGCGATCCAGGAGCGCGAGGATAAGGCCCGCGCCGACCGCGAGGCGGCACGGCAGGCTGCTGAGGAAGCGAAGCGCAAGGCGGATGCGGATCAGGCGGCGCTGGCCGCGCAGAAGAAACGCGATGATGATGAGCGACGCGCCCGGGAGGCTGAGGCAGCCGAGAAGGCGAGGTCGGCCGCCGCCGCTATTGCCGCCGAGAAAAAGCGTGTCGAGGATGAGCGTCGTGCGGCCGTGGCCGAAGCCGAGCGGTTGGCCAGGGCTGCCGACGCCGACCGCAAGGCGCAAGATGCAAGGCAGAAAGCCGAGCAGGCCGAGCGCGATCGCGCGGCGGCTGCAGCCGTCGCCGCAAAGACAGCCGCAGACAAGCAGGCACGAGAGGCCGAGGAGGCGCGCAGGATCGCCGACCTCGCCGCTGCCAAGGAGGCGGCCTGCAAGGACCAGCAAGGCAAGCTGGATGCGATCATTACCAAGGGCAGCGACGGCACAGGCGTTGACGATCTGAAAGCATTCTCCAGGATGGTGACCTGCGACCGGATCGGGCCGGTGGTTGTCGCCGCCATCGACCGCTTCAACGCCGAAGCGGCGAAGCGGTCGGCGATGCAGCCCAACTCTCAACAGCTCATAACCTCGGCGCAGACCGAACTGGTCCGGCTCGGCTGCTTGACCGGTAAGCCTGACGGCAAGCTGAGCGATCCGACCAAAGCCGCGTTCATCCGTTATTTCGCGATCGGCGGCCAACCAGTCGAGGCCGACAGGATCAGCGTCACTCAGGATCTGGTCGGCGAACTTGCTAAGCACAGCACGCGAGTCTGTCCTATCCAGTGCAACGGCGATGAAACTCTGAAGGGTGATGTATGTGTCGCCAACGAGAAGTCGGCGCCAGCTGCGACAGCATCGCGTAAGAGCGACGATGATGAGGACAAACCGCGCCGCAAGCAATCGAGCCGCGAAGCGGATCGCGAACCGGCCCGGCGCGCCAAGCCCGAGAGTGATGCACCACGTGCCCGGCAGCAGGCTGTCGCGCGTCCCAGCATCGTCAGCGGTGGCGGCAGCGGTCATAGCACCATGATCGGCGTTGGATTCTGAAACGATTTGTACCCCGGCGGCGTTTATCCGCTGATCTCGATGTGATCAAAGGAGCCAAGGACATGAAGCAGTTTTATTCGCTCGCGTTCGCTGTGGCCGTGTCGGCGACGGTCATGATGTTGCCAACAGCGCCGGCCGTCGCAGATCAAGGAATCGAACGGATGATGGGCAGAACGTCCACGTCGCAACACTACGCCGCTCGAAGGGCGATCATGCGCGCCTATCCCGCGACCCATGTCGCTGCGATACCTGCGGGCGCGGCATGCGGCGGCCCATGGTGCGGTCGCGAATTCGTGTTGATGTTAGGCATTGGCTTCTAGCTGCCACAGCCTTTGATCCCCCAATCCGTCGCAATTGGCGGCTATACCTCCGGCCATCGCTGGCCCGCGCCCGGCAATTTCTGAACGTGGGCAGGCAGGGAGAGCAATCATGGTGACGGGTTTGCCGATGCTGCGCCACGCTGGGCTGGTGTTGGCGGTGTCAGCCTTCGCGCTCGCGGGCTTGGCGTCCGTAGATCTGGCGCGCGCGGACGATCCGCCGCAGCCGCGCAACGAGGCGGCGGTGCCTACGGGACAAAAGGGCGGGCGCGGCGGCAGTGCCGCGCAGTCCTCGCCATCGGCCGCCGACCAGCATGGTCTGCCGGGCGACCAGACCACCAAGCAGACCCTCGATCTGCCGGGCCGGACGCTCAACTTTGCCGCGACCGCCGGCTCCATCCGCGTCTTCGACGAGAAGGGGGAGCCGCTCGCCGACATCGCCACCACGTCTTACGAGCTCGATGGTGCCGATCGCGCCACGCGCCCGGTGACGTTCCTGTTCAACGGCGGGCCCGGCGCTTCGTCGGCGTGGCTCCAGTTCGGCGCGGCCGGGCCGTGGCGGCTGCCGCTCGACGGCGAGGGGTTGTCGCCGTCGGCCTCGCCCGAAGTGAAGCCGAATGCGGAAACCTGGCTCGACTTCACCGATCTCGTCTTCATCGATCCCGTCGGCACCGGCTACAGCCGTGTCATCGCGAGCGGCGAGGATGCACGCAAACGGTTCTATTCGGTCGATGGCGACGTCAACTCGATTGCGCTCGTGATCCGCCGCTGGCTCGAGAAACACAACCGCTTGACCTCGCCGAAATATATCGCGGGCGAGAGCTATGGCGGCATTCGCGGGCCGAAGGTCGTGCGCCAGTTGGAGATTCAGCACGGCGTCGGCGTCAAAGGATTGATCCTGGTGTCGCCGCTGCTGGATTTCCGCGAGTTCACCGGTACGAGCCTGCTGCAATACGTCGCGACCTTACCGAGCTTCGTCGCGGTGGCGCGCGAAGCCAAGGGACCGGTCAAGCGCGCCGATCTCGCCGATGTGGAGGCCTATGCGCGCGGCGAATTTCTGGCCGATCTCGTCAAGGGTGAGGCGGACAGGGAGGCGACCAATCGCCTGGCCGACAAGGTCGCCGAGCTGACCGGTCTCGACCCGGCGGTGAGCCGCAGGCTCGCCGGCCGCTTCGACGTCAGCGAATTCCGCCGCGAACTCGACCGCAAGAACGGCATGGTGACCGGACGCTACGATGCTTCCGTACGCGGCTTCGATCCATATCCGGATTCGAGCAGTTCGCTGTTCGGCGACCCATCAGGCGATGCGCTTCAGGCGCCGCTGACGAGTGCCGCGGTCGATGTGCTCACGCGAAAACTCAACTGGCGGCCAGACGGCTCCTATGAAGTCCTCAACGGTGCCGTCGAGCGCAATTGGGACTTTGGCGGCGGCATCAACCCGCCGCAATCGTTGTCGGAGCTTCGCCAGATCCTCGCCACCGATGCGAAGCTGAACGTGCTGGTCGCGCATGGCCTGTTCGATCTCGCCACGCCCTATTTCGGCACGAAGCGGGCGCTCGACCAGCTGCCGGCCTTTGCGACACAGCGCGTGAAGTTCGCCGTCTATCCCGGCGGCCACATGTTCTATTCGCGCGATGGCTCGCGACAGGCGCTTCGGAGCGAGGTAGAGGCGCTGATCAGGGAGTAGGTCGCCGTTTTCGCGGCTTATACCGCCGCGCGATCTCACGCGCGACGACGGCCGCCGGCTTGACGTTGGCGCCAGCGATCCAGATGTCGCTGACCCTGCCGCGCTTGTCACGGATGCGGCGCACCGGCTCCCCATGGCTGGAATAGCCGGCCGCCCAGTCGAGCTTGCCGGTGTCGCGGCCGGTGACCTCGATCTCGGCGGCATCCATGAACGGGTTGTTGAATTGCGGATTGGCGACGAGCACCCGGTGGCCCATCGGCACCAAGTCGCTCGCGCCCCAGATCGTCCACCAGCGACCGGTCCAGTCGCGCACGCGCCGATCGGCTGCGCCGCGGGTCTTGAAGACGCGCAGGATCTGCATCGCGCCGTCCATCCAGAACGGTGCCGCGCCGTCGATGGAGTTGCTGAGGATGCTGATCGCGAGCTCGCATCCGGGGATGGAGCAGGTCCGGGAGATATAGCCCTGGAAGCCGCCGCCATGGCCGAACCAGTCCCAGCCGTCGGTCTTGCCGGCGTTGACACCGAGGCCGTAATAGCCCTCGAAACCTTGCGGCACGCGCCAATGGTTGCGCGTCATCTCGCGGCGGCTGGCGACTGACAGCACGCTCTTCCTGGCGTTGGGCGCGAGCTGGGCAAAGAAACGCGCGGTGTCGGCGGCGGTGGCGACGAAGCCTGCCGCGGATGCCATCGCGTGCGCGGGATTATCGCCGGGGATGACGCAGCGCTCGCCGAGCGGCAGCTTGCGCGTATAACCGCGCGCAAACGGCGCGCCCCTGGGAAGCGGCGCATTGGGCTCGGTCTCGCGAAGGCCGGCAGGCTCGATGATCTCGCGCTTGATCCAGGCGGAGTAGGGCTCCTTCGTCACGGCTTCGATGACGAGGCCGATCAGGCCAAAGCCGTGATTGGAATATTTGAAGCGTGTGCCGGGCTCGATCGCGGGAGGCCCCTTCAACTCGGCGAGCAGCTCCTTGGTGTTGAGATAGGGACGGCTGTCGATGAACTGACCGGAATCGGCGCCATCGCGCGTCAGCCCGGCGCTGTGCGAGAGCACCTGCGCAATCGTGGTCTCGGCCACGCGCGGATGCAGGCCGCTCACATATTGGCCGACGGGATCGTCGAGCCGGAGCTTGCGCTGCTCGCGCAGCTTCATGATGCCGGCCGATGTAAAGCTCTTCGAGTGCGAGGCGATGCGGAAGCGGTGGCGCGGGGTGAGCTTCTCGCCGGTGTCGAGATTGGCAAGCCCGAACGCATGCTCGGCGACGACTTCGCCGCGATGGACGAATGCGACCATGACGCCCGGCTGTTGAAACGTCGTCTGCTGGAATTCGATCCAGGAGCCGATGTAGTCGATCGCGGATCGCAGCCACGTGTCCATTGCGCTACCGGTTTGCGAGGGGGGCGGTTGCGCGAAGCTAGCCGAGAAAGCAGAACGGGCACAACCCGGAAGGTTGTGCCCGTTCGTGTCATGCGAAGATGCGATGTCTTTAGTAGACGAGCGTCGCACCGGTCGGCTTGTCGAGCGCGGCAGCCAGCGAGCGATACTCGGAGCTGTCGGTGCCGGCGAGCATGGCGATCTTGTTCAGGTGATACTGTGCCTGTTCGCGGTTGCCCTGCTCGAGCTGCCAAAGGCCGAAATACTGCCAGGTGCGGACGTGGTTCGGATCGTCCTTCAGCGCGATCTCGTAATAGACCTTCGACGACTGGTAGTCGCCGAGCTTGCGATAGGAGTAGCCGATCAGGTTGGCGACGTCGGCGACGTCGTCGCGCTTGAGCGACTTCAGCTGGCCGATCGCGCCCGTGTAGTCGTGATTGTCGTAGATCGTGGTGTAGGCGGTGCGATAGGCCGCGAGGAACTTCGGATCGCTGACGGAAGAGCTCTTCTTCTTGCCCTTCTTGGACGAGTTGTCCGATTTCGGCGGTGTGGAGGGCTCATCGCTGCCCGCCGCATAGGCGCTGGTCAGCACCGGCGCGGCCGCCAGCGACATGGCGACGAGTCCCGGCACAACAAGCATTGAGAGTTTGCGCATTGAAGTTCTCCCGTATGGAACGTGGCGATCCTACACGATTGCCCGAATACCGGAACACCCGGTACGCAAAAACATTCCCGGCACCCCGGTCTATTCGCCTTTCCCCAGATGACAAACTTGTCATCGAGCTGAACGGAAGCTGGCAGCCGGCTTCAGACTGGGTTCAGTGCGCTCCCCCTAGCCCGGATTTCTCACAGAGTTGAGGCGCACCGGGGCGCGAATCAGCGAAAGTTCTTTTGCGAGAAGGACTTTGCGATGATTCATGGGATGCCCCGATGCCGACAGAGTGTAGCGCAGAGCAGTT
>JAUEPE010000024.1 GCA_030403585.1 Frankia sp. RB7 | reverse complement strand
GCCGGCGGTCCGACGGAGCAGTGGGAGCCGAAGAAGAAAACCTAGTTTGGATGCAAACTGACAACCACGACGTCATGCCCGGGCTTGTCCCGGGCAGCCACGTTCTTTCGAGAAACAGGCGAGGCGTGGATGGCCGGGACAAGCCCGGCCATGACGACTGAGAAAACTGCCGGAGCATGCAATGACCCCCGCCGATCCCCTCGTCTCCACCGAATGGCTCGCCGCCCACATCAACGACGCCAACGTCAAAGTGCTCGATGCCAGCTTCAAGCTGCCGGGCGTGCTGCCGCTGCCGAAGGACGACTATCTCGCCGCGCATCTGCCGGGCGCTGCGTTCTTCGACGTCGATGCGGTGTCGGACCATTCCAATCCGCTGCCGCACATGTATCCGAGCGTCGAGCAGTTCGGCCGCGATGTCGGCAATCTCGGCATCTCCAATGCCGACACGGTCGTGCTCTACGATTCCGGCGGCTGGGTCGCAGCACCGCGCGCATGGTGGATGTTCCTGGCTTTCGGCCACGGCAACGTGCGCATCCTCAATGGCGGCCTGAAGAAGTGGCGCGCCGAAGGGCGCCCGGTCGAGAGCGGCGAGGTCCAGCCGAAGCCCGCGAGCTTCAAGGCGAGCTACGATCCGAATCGCGTGCGCAGCATGCAGCAGCTGATCGCCAACGTCGAAAGCCGTGCCGAGCAGGTGATCGACGCGCGCGCCGCCGATCGCTTCGAAGGCCGCGCGCCCGAGCCGCGCGCGGGCATCCGCTCCGGCCATATTCCCGGCGCGCGCAACGTACCCTATGGTCAGTTGTTCGACGCCGCGACCGGCACGATGAAGCCGCTCGACGATCTCCGGGCCGCCTTCACCGGTGCCGGCGTCAAGCTCGACGCGCCGATCGTCACGAGCTGCGGCTCCGGCGTCTCGGCCGGCGTGCTGACGCTCGCGCTCTATCGCTTAGGGATTACCGACACCGCACTCTATGACGGCTCATGGTCGGAATGGGGCCAGGAAAAGGGTCCGCCGATCGCGACGGGTCTGGCGTAAGCCTTATTGGCGCGTGCGCGTGGCGGTCGTGGCGAGCGTCTGTTGCGGCTGGCCGAACGGATCAAGTGCCTGCTGGACCGGCTGAGGCGGCGGGCGCCGTACGATGCGGTGTCGCTTCTTCTTGTGCGCGCGCGGCTTGCTGTCGGGCGTCGCGCTGTCGGCTTTGGCTTTCATCGGCGCGAGGTCGTTCAGCGCGGCAACTCTGGCCGCTGCAATGTCGCTCACGCGCGATGCTAGCGCCGGTGTTGCGGTTCGCGGCACGTCGGTGGCGCTCATCGCCGGGGCCGGCGTCGTAGTGGTGATGGACGCCGTCGTGTCGGCCAAAGTGAGTGTGTCGGTGGGCGCGGGAGCCGCAGCCTGGATCTTGGCTGGCTCAGGCGCTGGCGCTTCGAAGGCGGGCGGAGCCGTCTCTACGGGCGGCGCGATGGCGGCGACCTGAGGCTCAGGCTGGGCTTTGGCTTCGAGCGTCACTGCGGCCATCTGCTCGGGCCCAGTTTCGACCGCGGGCAGGCCAATGCTCGGGATCTGGTTGCTCGGAGCTTGGTCCTGCATCGCGGGCGTCGCCTCATTGGCGACCGGCGCGGTCGGCTCCACACGGAGCGCCGCGAGCACAGGCTGGGCCGGCTCGGGGGCTTGCGCGAACACCTGCTCCTGCGGGCCGTTCCGCCACGAGGGATTGCTGACATACTGCTCGTGGCTCGCCCGCAGCAGCGAGGCGGCTCCCAAGCCGAACACCAGGATGGAGGTAGACAGCAGGATCGCGGCAAGCAGGAAGCGAAAGCCGGGAAGCATTGACGGATTGCGAATTTCCGCCCCGGCGGGTGGTGGCCAGGGCCCATGAGCCATCTGAACGCGGTGACGGTACTGATTGCCGCCTTCGCCACGCGGGGATTCGAGCTCAAATCGGTGGCGAATCAGGCTGATTCGACCATATCGCAACGTCTCCGCGCCGTTCCGTAAAAATCGGGGTGGATGACTCCGGCAATCTGCGGCGTGATGCGATTTCCATCCCCGTGATGCAACGGAGCAACTGTGTGCGATTGCATCACAAATCGCTAAATCAGGCACAAATCAGCCTGTCATGTCTTGAATGTGCCGCTATCTTCGGTCATCTGGCCGTTAACGGCTCGGACGGGGCCTAGGGACTATACAAGAGCGATGATGATCAAACATTTTCTGACGATATGCGCTGCCGCAACAGTCGCTGCGGCGGGAGCCTCGCTCGCGCAGGCCCAGAGCTATCCGGTCCAGCAGGCGCCGAGCTATGGCGCGCCGTCCGAATATCGCCCCGGCGACCGCGCCCCGAATTTCGACGCGCTGGAGGATGACGACGACGCGATGCCGCAGGCCTCGCTGCCGCCGCCCGGTCCGGCTGACGATCCGCGCTACGGCCGCCCGGCCGGCGCTCCCCCGGTCTATTCGGCCGCTCCGCCACAGGGCCCGGTGATGTCGCCGGATGATCCGCGTTATGGCCGCCCGGCTGGCGCTCCGCCCGTCTATTCCGCCGCCCCGCCGCAGGGTCCGGTGATGTCGCCCGATGATCCGCGCTACGGCCGCCCCGCTGGTCCGCCCGCGGTGATCTATGCCCGTCCGGGCCAGGCGCCCGGCGGTGATGGCCTGCGTCCGCCGGAGGCCGTTGTTGGCGGCCCGGCCTCGACCGGAGCGGTCTCGCAGCAGCCCGCCGTCGGTGCCGATGGCCGGCCGATGGCGATCGCCTCGCTCCCGCCTGAGGAACAACCCGACGCCGCTCCTGCGCAACTGGCGCCGAACCTGCGGCGCCAGGAAGTGTCGCTGGCGACCAAGGAACCGGCCGGGACCATCATCGTCGATACCCCGAACACCTACCTCTATTACGTCCTCGGCAATGGCCGCGCGATTCGCTACGGCGTCCGCGTCGGCCGCGACGGCTTCACCTGGACCGGCGTGCAGAAGATCACCCGCAAGGCCGAGTGGCCGGATTGGCATCCGCCGGCGGAAATGATCGAGCGCCAGCCCTATCTGCCGCGCTTCATGGCCGGCGGAGAAGGCAATCCGCTCGGCGCCCGCGCCATGTATCTCGGCTCGACCGTCTACCGCATCCACGGCACCAACCAGCCCTCGACGATCGGCAAGTTCGTCTCCTCCGGCTGTATCGGCATGCTGAACGAGGACGTCTCGGACCTGTTCGATCGCGCCAAGGTCGGCACCCGCGTCGTAGTGATGCCGGGCGGTACGCCACCGGGAACGGCGACCGCATCGGCTGCACCTGCGCCGGGCGCAGCCCCGGCTGGTCCGGTTCCGGGCACGCAGCCGACGGTGGTGCCGCCGCTGCCCGCGCCGGTCACCGTGCGCTAAGCGCGTCGCAACAATTCAGATTGCAGAAGGGCGTGCCATGGGCACGCCCTTTTTCGATTCAGGTCTGCGTCGCTTCAAGCGAGCTTTCGCGGCAGCTCGCTGCCCTTGGTGAAGGCGTCGATCGCCTCGACCATCTGGCCGTAGTGGATCCGCAGGCCATCCTCCGTCGCGTAGCCGAGATGCGGCGTCAGCACGAGATTGTCGAGCTTGCGGAACGGATGATCGACCGGCAGCGGCTCGACCGAGAACACGTCGATGCCGGCGCCGGCAATCTTCCGCTGCTGCAAGGCTTCCAGCAGCGCCTGCTCGTCCACGATCGGTCCGCGCGCGGTGTTGACGAGAAACGCCGTCGGCTTCATCCGCGCGAGATCGGCAGCGCCGACCAGCCCACGCGAGCGATCGCTCAGCACCACATGGACGGTGACGATGTCGGCCTTGGCGAACAGCTCCTCCTTGGTGGCGTAGCCGACGCCGGCCGCCGCGCACTTCTCCGGCGTCAGGTTCGGGCTCCAGGCGATCACATTCATGCCGAAGGCCTTGGCGATGCCGGCCATCTTGCTACCGAGCTTGCCAAGCCCAACGACGCCGAGCGTGAGGCCCTCGATCTCGACGCCGGCAAAAGTCTGCCAGGGCTCACCGGCATGCATGCGCGCATTCTCGCGGCCGATGCCGCGGGTCAGTTCCAGGATCAGGCCCATGGTGAGTGGCGCGGTGGGGTCGCGGGAATATTGCGTGCCGCCGATGGCCACCTTGCGCGCCTTCGCGGCCTCCATGTCGATTGAGGCGTTGCGCATGCCCGACGTCAGCAGCAGCTTCAGCTTGGGCAGCTTCTCGAACAGGCTCCTGGGGAACGCGGTACGCTCCCGCATCGCGCAGATGATGTCGAAATCGGCCAGCTCGCTGGCTGCGGCCTGCTCGGAGGCGAAGGGGTGGCTGAACACGGTGGTGTCGACGCGGTCGGACAGTTTCGCCCAATCGGCGACGTCGAGAGCGAGGTTGAAATAGTCGTCGAGAATTGCACAGCGCAGCCGCGTCATCAGCGTTCATCCATGGCGAGAGGTGGCGGCGCCAGGCGGAGGGGCGCCATCGTCGGAACCGGGCCATGGTTGCGCGCAATCAAGCCTGCGCGCAAGCAGTCTGGGTCTTCAAAAATCCGTAGGCAAAATCGGAGGGGGAACGGCGGCTCAGAGGTCGCGGGGCTTCAGCCGGATCGGTGCATCCATGCCGTGCTTGGCGCGCCAGGCCGGGCCGGGGCCGCGCATGTAGTGCAACTCGGGCCGGTAGGGGTTGAAGGCCGTGGCGAAGAAGCGCTTCCAGAAGCCCTTGATCTCGGACGCGAGTCCGGACGCATTCCCGGCTTCGACCGGAACGGCGATGGAGTGGGTCTCAATCAGAGCCATGATGGGCCTCGCTGTGCTCCCCGTTCATTCTGAGCGGGTGGCGCTGTTTCCGCGCGAAACCGAGCTTTGGCCTGATTTATTAAAAGATAGTTTCAATTGTCCGGAACGGGATCCGGATGGTGTCCGCCCGGTATTCATCCGTGGTGAACGGAGGGAAAACATTGCCCTTTGGGGGCGGGATCGCTACATCGGCAGCAAGCAAATATCCTCAAATTGAAGGTTTCACGGGACCGATGGCGCGCCAATTTGTCTACTTCATGGACGGCCTGACCAAGAGCTACCCGACCCGCAAGGTGCTCGACAACATCCGCCTCAGCTTTTACCCGGACGCCAAGATCGGCGTTCTCGGCGTCAACGGCTCCGGTAAGTCGACCCTGCTCAAGATCATGGCGGGCCTCGACAAGGAATACACCGGCGAGGCCTGGGTCGCCCAGGGAGCGCGCGTCGGCTATCTCGAGCAGGAGCCGCAGCTCGATGCCAAGCTCTCCGTGCGTGAGAACGTCATGCTGGGTGTCGCCAAGCAGAAGGCCATCCTCGATCGCTACAACGAGTTGGCGATGAACTACTCCGAGGAAACCGCCGACGAGATGACCAAGCTGCAGGACGAGATCGAGGCCCAGGGCCTCTGGGATCTCGACAGCAAGGTCGACCAGGCCATGGACGCGCTGCGCTGTCCGCCTGATGATTCCGATGTGACGAAACTCTCGGGCGGTGAGCGCCGCCGCGTCGCGCTGTGCAAGCTGTTGCTCGACCAGCCCGAGCTGCTGCTGTTGGATGAACCGACCAACCATCTCGACGCCGAGTCGGTGTCGTGGCTCGAAGGCCATCTGCGCGACTATCCCGGCGCGATCCTGATCGTGACCCACGATCGCTACTTCCTCGACAACGTCACGAGCTGGATCCTCGAGCTCGATCGCGGCAAAGGCATTCCCTACGAGGGCAATTATTCGTCCTGGCTGGTGCAGAAGCAGAAGCGGCTGGAGCAGGAAGGCCGCGAGGACGCCGCGCACCAGAAGACGATTGCACGCGAGCAGGAGTGGGTGGCCTCGTCGCCGAAGGCCCGCCAGGCCAAGTCCAAAGCGCGCTACCAGCGCTACGAGGAATTGCTCAAGCAGGCGAGTGATAAGCAGACCCAGGCCGCGCAGATCGTCATTCCCGTCGCCGAGCGGCTTGGCGACAACGTGGTCGACTTCGAAACTCTCAGCAAAGGCTATGGTGATCGTCTCCTGATCGACGATCTCACCTTCAAGCTGCCGCCGGGCGGCATCGTGGGCGTGATCGGCGCGAACGGCGCCGGCAAGACCACGCTGTTCAAGATGATCACCAAGCAGGAGACCCCGGACAAGGGCACCATCACGGTCGGGGAGACCGTGCATCTCGGCTATGTCGATCAGTCGCGCGACGCGCTCGACGGCAGCAAGAACGTGTGGGAAGAGATATCCGGCGGCAACGAGCTGATCCTGCTGGGCAAGAGGGAAGTGAACTCGCGCGGTTATTGCTCGTCCTTCAACTTCAAGGGTGCCGATCAGCAGAAGAAGGTCGGCGCGCTCTCGGGCGGTGAACGCAACCGCGTGCATCTCGCCAAGATGCTGAAGTCCGGCGCCAACGTGCTGCTGCTCGACGAACCGACCAACGACCTCGACGTCGACACGTTGCGCGCGCTCGAAGAGGCGCTCGAGGATTTCGCCGGCTGCGCCGTGATCATCAGCCATGATCGCTGGTTCCTCGACCGCATTGCGACGCACATCCTGGCCTTCGAAGGCGACAGTCATGTCGAATGGTTCGAGGGTAACTTCCAGGATTACGAGAAAGACAAGATGCGCCGTCTCGGCCAGGACAGCATCATTCCGCACCGTGTGAAGTACAAGAAGCTGACGCGGTGATGTCGGCATGATGTGGCGAGCGCTCATCGCTGCAATGATCATGGTCACCTGCGGCTGGTCGTCCACCCACGCCGCTGATGCCGCCTTCACGCAGTTCATCGCTTCGCTGTGGCCGGAAGCGCAGGAGGCCGGCGTCTCGCGCGCGACGTTCGATCAACAGACGCGCGGGCTCGAGCCGGATTACAAGCTGCCTGATCTGATCCTGCCCGGGCGGCCCGCGACCGGCGCGCCATCGCAGGCTGAGTTCGTGCAGGTGCCGGCGGACTATGTCAGGGAAGGCTCGATTGCGAATCTTGCGGGCGAGGGGCAGCGGCTGCTGCAGAAATACAACGCCGCGCTGACGAAGATCGAGAAGAGTTCCGGCGTGCCTGCCACCGTGATGCTCGCGATCTGGGGACGCGAGACCGATTACGGCCGCTATACGCTGCCTTACGATCTGGTCCGCGTGCTGGTGACGCAGGCCTATGTCGGCCGGCGCAAGGACACTTATCGCAACGAGTTCATCCTCTCGCTGAAGATCCTCGGCGAGGGCGTGGTGACGCGCAAGGACATGCGCTCGTCCTGGGCCGGCGCTACCGGGCTCACGCAGTTCCTGCCGTCCGAATATTACAAGCACGGCGTCGATTTCGACGGCGACGGCCGCATCGACATCTGGCACTCGGTGCCGGATGCGCTGGCCTCGGCTGCGCAGCAACTCGTCAACAAGGGCTGGCAGAGCGGCGTGCGCTGGGCCTACGAGGTGAAGGCGCCGGCAAAGGTCGACTGCACCACCGGCGTGCCCGAGGTGACCAAGCCGATCGGCCAGTGGCTGCGTGAAGGCTTTGTGCCGGTGCGTGGCGAGAAGCTCAGCGCGGCCGAGCAGGCTCAACCGGCATCACTGCTCCAGCCGGAGGGCATCTATGGTCCGGCGTTCCTGACCACGAAGAACTACTTCGTCATCAAGGAATACAATTTCTCCGACCTCTACGTGCTGTTCGTCGGTCATCTCAGCGACCGCATGACGAGCCCGCTCCCGTTCGCGACGCCGTGGTCCGCGTCGAAGCAATTGCGCACGAGGGACGTCGAGACGATGCAGCGCGGGCTAACGCACGCCGGGCTCTACAAGGACAAGATCGACGGCAAGGCCGGCATGCAGACGCGCGCAGCACTTGGCGCCTATCAGAAGTCGACCGGGCTCAAGGTCGATTGCTGGCCGAGCGAAGAGGTACTGCGCTCGATCCAGGCGGCGCGCTGACAAAGCCGCCAAAAAAGAAAAAGCCCGGCCGATGGTCTCGGCCGGGCTTTGATCGCGGCGCTCATGAGCGCCGGGCGATCAGATCAGTAGCAGACGCGAACCGGGCGGATGGCCCAGCCGTAACCGTCCCAATAGCGCTGGCGCTGCCAGTAGCAAGGCGGGGGCGGCGGGCCGGGCTCGGCCACGTACACCGGTCCGCCGTAAGCAGGACGGCTCGACGCGATGGCGCCGCCGATGATCGCGCCGCCGAGCAGGCCGGCGGCGATGCCGACGCCGACACCGTCATGGGCCTGCGCGGACGGAGTGGCAGTCACCAGCGAACCGGCGACCGTCGCAACCGTGAGGGCGGCAACAATAGTCTTCTTCATGCTCTTGGCACTCCTGAGAGATGGATGCTCCTCGTTAGGAGCGCCCGGGTTTCAAAGGTTCACGCACACTCTGATCGAATTGGCCTTGCAGCTAGGAAGCGCGCAAATGGTCAATCCGCGGTAAACGCGCACGAAGCTGTGACGAGAAAAAGCGGTCTTTTTCAGGCCCGAAAATGAACGGCGCATCCGTAGTGAACCGGCTCAACTGAATCGGTTTGAGCGGTCTAACGCGCCTCAGCCACAGACTCGGACGCGCCGCACGCGCCACGCGTAGCCGTCCCAGAAACGCTGCTTCTGCCAGACACAGCCGTCGCCGTAATAACCGTCGGCGGCGTAGCCGGGAGCCGGCGCGTAGTAGCGGGGCGGATAGTAGCCGGGGCCGTAACCAGGGCCATAAGCGTAGCCCGGTCCCGGTCCGTAATAATACGGGGAGGCCAGCGCGCCACCGACGATGGCGCCCCCGATGATCCCGGCGGCGACGCCCGCAGCGACACCGCGCTGTGCATGGGCCGGCGTACCCGCGGCCAAAACCAGGGTGGCGGCGGCAGCGACCGCCATAAGCGACTTCTTCATTGGGCGACCTTTCACAGCGAACGCGGAACTCTTAACGCGGAACTCTTGCGGCCAAAGTTCCATACTTCGTTTGAACGATCAATGAACGGCACATTGGCCGGGTGCTACCAATTGGTAGAACTGGCTGATTTCCAGCCTGGGAGGCGATGATGAACATCCTGACCAATGCCCTGATCGCCGTCGCGGCCGTCGGCGTGGTCGGCTATGCCCTGATGAGCCATTTACAGAGCCGCGCCCCACGCTCGCGCGCCAGGGCGGGCGGGGGCGACGGTGGAAGCGACACTTATTCGGATACTATGCTCGGAAGCTGGTTCTCCAGCGACAGTTCCGGAAGCTCGACCGACAGCGGCAGCTGCTCCACGAGCGATAGCGGCGGGGGTGGAGATTGCGGAGGCGGGGGCGATGGTGGAGGCGGCGGGAGCAGCGACTAGGCCCTTATCAGGCATCATCTTGATTCAGCGCAACTCCCTATTTTTAGAGCCGTTCTAGTCTGTTTCCGCGCCAGTTTGGAATAGCTTGAAATACCGGTTTTTCCTTTTGCATCCGGACGGCCCCTTAAATATCGATGATGACGCATCACCGAAGGGCCTACCGCTTCCATGATCGTTTGTTCCTGTAACGTGCTGAGCGATGACGACATCCGCGCCGCCGTCGCCGAGTCCGACGACGCCGTGCGTCATGCCAAGCAGATCTATGGATGCCTCGGCTGCAGCGCCGAGTGCGGCCGCTGCGCCCGGACGATCAAGACCATCATCGACGAAGCGCTGGGCCCCTGTGCCAAGTCCTGCTGTTCCGGCTGCCCGCACAGCCACACCGTGGCCGCCAACGACGAGACGGCCCAGCCCGCCCAGTTCGCCCTCGCGGCCTGCTAAAACTTCCGCAAACTCGGCTGAGCTTTTCCCCGGCTGCGTCCCCGTAGCCGGTTGCCCTCGTTCGTAAACTCATTTAGAAGCATTCTAAAGTCGGTTTAGGACCGATTTGGACTGCAAGAGCTGGAGTGAACCATGCAGGGCGACGCAAAAGTTATCGACTATCTCAACAAGGCGCTGCGTCACGAGCTGACTGCGATCAACCAGTACTGGCTGCACTACCGCTTCCTCGACAATTGGGGTCTCCGCGACATGGCCAAGGTCTGGCGCAAGGAGTCGATCGAGGAGATGGAGCACGCCGACAAGCTCACCGAGCGGATCCTGTTCTTCGACGGCTTCCCGAACATGCAGGTGCTCGATCCCCTGCGCATCGGCCAGAACGTCAAGGAGATCATCGAGTGCGATCTCGCCGCCGAGATGAGCGCGCGGGCGCTCTATCAGGAGGCGGCCGGCTATTGCAACAGCGCCAAGGACTACGTCACGCGTGACCTGTTCGAGAAGCTCATGAGCGACGAGGAGCACCACATCGACTTCCTCGAAACCCAGCTCGACCTGATCGGCCGTATCGGCCTCGAACTCTACACCCAGAAGCACGTCGGCGGGCTCGAGGGCGACGGGCATTAAGCGCGGCCTCGCCACGCATTAAAGCGTCGTCTCGGCGAAGGCCGCGACGACGCTTTAATTTACAGCTGCGTCTTGTAACGCTCTTCCACAATCTCCTGGCTCTCCGGCTCGCCGAGGCTGGTCTGGTCGTGGATGACCTGGCTGATGCTCGGCATCACCGAGCGCTGCACCTTCTCCGGCGCCCATAGCTTTGAGCGCATCAGCGCCTTGCCGCAGTGGAAATAGACTTCGTTGACGGTGACGCTCAGCACCGCGCGCGGCGGCTTGCCGAACTCCACCATCGAGGCGAGCAGATCCGGATCGGCCGACAGCGTGCCGCGCCCGCCGACACGCAGCGTCTCGTCGATGCCGGGCACGAAGAACAGCAGATGCACGAAGCCCGAGCCTTCGACGACGTTGCGGAAACTGTCGATGCGGTTGTTGCCGGCACGGTCGGGCATCAGCAGCTGATTGGGGCCGGCGACATGGACGAAACCGATGCCGCCGCCGCGCGGCGAGGCGTCGACGCTGCCGTCGATGCCGGATGTCGCGAGCACGCAGAACGGCGACATCTCGATGAACTTCCTCGCATGCACGTCGATCGCGGGACGCGCCTTTGCGATCACGCGCGGGGTCGGCTTCGCATAGATGGTGGCGAGGTCTTCGGCGCAGAAGTCGGTCACGACGGTCTCCCTGATTGAGGCTGTCAGGATATCATTCCCCGACCTGACCGCTATCCCCTTTGTGACGCCGCCATGGCCAGTCGATCACGCCGGCGCAGTAAAGCGCCCACCAGATGATCACCGGCTGGAGCGCCAGCCGCGGCCCGTGATAGAGCCAGCTGTTGGGGATGGGCTGAAGGTCGATGCCGTCGATGGCGTGCTTGATGTTCGCCGGCCAGACGCAGAGCGCGTAGAGCGCAAGTGCGATGCCCGCCCACCGGCGCAACGGCCGCGTCACCAACGCGATGGCGCCCGCGATTTCGCAGACGCCGGTGATGAGGATCAGCTGCGCAGCAAACGGAACCCAGGACGGTGTAATCGCGAGCAGCTTGTCCGGAACCCAGAGATGCGCGATGCCGGCTGCAAGGTAGAACGCCGCCAGCACGAAGCGCATCACGGCGCGTGTCAGGTCGTTTGCAGAAGCCATCAGCTGAGCTAGCACGCGCGGCGCCAGGGCGCCATCGCGCACGCTACACTGCGTCGGCGGGCACGAAGCAACTGATGATGATGGCGCCGCGGTGGTGGACGTACCACACCACGGCATGACCGACCGGATTGCCGCGATCACGGATGATGGCGCGCTCGGGCACCTCCATCCATTGTCCCTCGATCGGGACCCAATAGGTGCCTTTGCGCACGTCGTAATCGGTGCGGTGGCCATCAGAGATGTCGCAGCAAGGCACGCCGTTTGGCGCCATCACGCTCTTGAACCAGGCGCGGATGTCGGGCGGAACGTTGTCGTATTGGCCGTTGTCGAACGCGAACACGGCGCTCGTCATCGCGGCGAGCCAAACGCACAGCGCGAGCCTGTGCATGCAATCCTCCTCATCGCGTGTCGATTCGTATCGTTGACGCGATTAAGCCCGAGCCGACGGCTCATTGCATGCTCAAATAATATGCGGCACTGATACGCCGCATATGATGCGTTGCGATATCGGGCAGCTCTGACGATGCCTACATCGTGCGCTGCGGCGCGGTTTGCAGCAATTGCCGAACCTGCTCGGTGTAGAATTTTGCGTTGCCGGTGGTGCCGTGGCCGCGCGTCTCGGTGCTGGCTGGGATGAGATACAGCTTGCCGTTCTTGATCCGCTTCATCGCGGCGTCCGTCACGCCGGTCTCGGGCGGGTTGCGCTCGTCGTCGGCCGAGTTGATCAGCAGCAGTGAGGCCTCGATCTGCTCCAGCTTGTCGCCGGCGTTGTAATCGTGCGAGGACTCCCACTGATAGACGTAGTCGTTGGCATCCGCCGTGATCGGCGTTGCCAGCCGTCCGTCGACGATCTTGTCGGCCTTGGCTGCGGTCGGTGCCTGTTGCTGATAGGCGAGCGTGCCGCCGATGCTGGCGATGCCGTAGGCCGTGATGGCGTATTTCATCATGCGCGGCTGGCTGGTGTAATTGCCGCCATTGTAATCGGGATCGTTGCGGATGGTGTCGAGCATGATCCGCCGCATCATCCAGTTCCGCGATGCCATCTCGGTCGGCTGCGAGGCCATCGGCACCAGCGCGTCCATGTCCTTGGGATATGTCTCGCCCCACAGCCAGGTCTGCATGCCGCCCATCGAGTTGCCGATCACGAGTCGCAGGTGCTTGACGCCGAGGCCTTCGGTGACGAGGCGATGCTGCGCCTCGACCATGTCGTCGTAATCGTATTTCGGGAAGCTCGTCTTCATGCCGTCGGACGGCTTTGACGATTTGCCGTGGCCGATCGCGTCGGGAATGATGATGTAATATTTGGACGCGTCGAGCGGCTGTCCGGCACCGAACATCTCACCGGCGAAGGCGGGCGTCAGCATGCTCGCGCCCCAGCCGCCGGTGCCGTGCAGCACCAGCACCGGTTGTCCGGTCGGTTCGCCGACAGTGGTGTAATGCAGCTTCAGTTCCGGCATGACCTCGCCGGTGTGAAACTTGAAATCCTTGGCGACCCAATCGCCTTGTTTCGGCGCCGGATAGTCGGCGGCGAATACCGATGTCGAGATGCACAGCAGAATGGCCGACAGCGCCGCGCAAGAGGCTTTCATGCAAGAAGCTTTCATTTGTGTCTCCCCAAATGCGGCTCATGGCTCGTGGCCGCGTTGGGATGGACCTTAGCAGAAGTGTCCGGAAGGATGTAGGATTTCGGCTCCGCCGATCGTCTTATGGGGAAATCATCGGGAGAGACTGCATGTGCCGCAACATCAAGACGCTGTTCAATTTCGAGCCGCCGGCGACGGAGGACGAGATTCACGCCAGCGCGCTCCAGTTCGTGCGAAAACTCTCAGGTTTCGGCAGGCCGTCACAGGCGAATGAGGCGGCATTCGACCGCGCGGTCGTTGAGGTCTCGGAGGCTGCGCGAAAACTGCTGACCTCGCTGCATACCCATGCACCGACGCGCGACCGCGAGGTCGAGGCGGAGAAGGCGAAGGAGCGTTCGCGGCTGCGTTTTGGCTAGCTAGCGGTCCGCCAGGCACGACCGTGATCTGGCTCACGGAAGTAAAGACCGCCACGCGCGATGATGTTCGCCGGGGTTCTGATAACCCGGAGCTCGACCATGAACCGCCCCCTTCTTCCGCTGAAAGCAGGTGCCATCGTTTTCACGCTGTTATGGACTGCGTGGATGATGTGGTGGAGCGGCTCGTTCTCGAGCGCGAACGTGGTAATCTTGGCCGTTTGCGGCGCGGCGGTCGGTTATCTCTGGTACCGCGCCATGCGCTGGCAGTTCGAGCGCATGGGCATGCTGCCGCGGCGTGAGGATCAGGCGAAGTAGGCGCCTGCTAGTCCTTGTGGCCGTGCTTCTTCTTTCTCTTCTTTTTCTTGTGCTCGTCGCTCTCGCTCTCGGCATCGTCGCTCTCGGCGTCGTCGTCGGAGTCATCCTCGTGGACGGCGGCCTCTAACGCGGCGCGCTCCGCGGCCTCCTGCTCACGCTGGCGGCGACGCTCGTCCCAGGCGTCGAACAGCTGCTCAAGCCACGGCAGTACCTGCTCGATCGACGGCAATTGGCCGGACGGACCTGCCTCGCCGCGCGGGCCTTGAGGGCCTTGTGGGCCGGCTGCGCCCCGCGCGCCGGCTTCGCCCGCCTTGCCCGGCAGACCGGCCTTGCCTTGCGCTCCGGCCTTTCCGGTCGGTCCCGGCTTGCCCTGCGGCCCCGGCTTGCCGCGTGTGCCGTCGGGGCCCCGCTTGCCCGGATGACCCTGCGGCCCCGGCCGTCCCGGTTCGCCCTGCCGTCCGCGCGGACCCGGAGGTCCCTGCCGTCCCTGATCGTCTGCCACGCCGCTGCTCCTTCTACGCACGCAAGCTACTTAGCGGCGTTTGACGACAGCAGCAATTCCGCTCGCGCCTCATGCCGGGCTTGATCAACATCAATCGGCGCGGCAGCGCGCGGCCTCACGCGTCAATCGTGATAGGCGGGCACCTCGATGCCGGAGGCCGCATAGATCCTGATCTTGTTGCGCAGCGTGCGCACCGACAGGCCGAGTACGCGCGAGGCACGCGTGCGGTTGCCGTCGCAGCGTGCGAGCGTCTGGAGCACGAGCTCACGCTCGACCTCGCCGACGGTCGCGCCGATCAACAGTGGAACGATCTGGTTGGGTGCAAGGAATTGCGCGCCCTGCTCGGGCGCCGCGACATGAACAGTGGTCATCAACACACTCCCCGATCAACGCCCGCTTCCATCGTTGGAAGCGGATCGAGAACAAACGACCCCCAAGCCGTAGATCTACGGTGGGCGGGTTTGGTTAATGAAAGGTTAATCGCGCGCCATCGCACGAATTGACCTTGGGAATGCCGCCGCGCTGCCGCGATTGGCACGAGATGCATAGCGATGCGGACCGATCGCGCGCTCATACCGTGCGATATCCGCCGTCCACCATCACGATCGTTCCCGTGACGTAGGACGACAGGTCCGAGGCGAGGAAGACCGCAGGGCCGACGATGTCCTCGGGCTTGCCGGTGCGCGCGAGCGGGGTGTGGTCGACAAAGGCCTGCACCAGCGCCGGATTGGTGGCGCGTACATTGGCGTTGATGTTGGTCTCGATGAAGCCCGGTCCGATCGCGTTGACGCGCACGCCTTCCTTGCCGAGTTCGACCGCGAGCGCCTTGGTGAAGCCGAGCACGCCGTGCTTGGACGTGGTGTAGGCCGCCGAGCTCGGCGTGCGCAGATGCACGAAAGACTGGATCGAGGCGATATTGACGATGCGGCCTTTGCTCGCGCGCAATGGCGCGAGGAACGCCTGCGTCGTGTTGAAGACGCCGTTGAGATTGAGCGAGATGATGTCGTTCCAGTCCTTCGCGACCGTCTCGGTATCCGCGGTGAAGGCATTGCGACGGGTGATGCCGGCATTGTTGACGAGAATCGAGACCTGCCCGACCTTGTCGGCGACGGTCTTTGCCAACGCGAAGCAATCGTCGCGCCTGGTCACGTCGAGCGCAAAGCTCTCGGCCTTGCCGCCGGCCTTGCGAATGCCCTCGGCGGCCTCCGCGACGGTGTCGACATTGACGTCGAGCAACACCACCTGCGCGCCCTCGCGGGCGTAGCCGGAGGCGATCGCCCGGCCGATGCCGGAACCGGCGCCCGTGACGACAGCGATGTGGTTTGCGAGCAATGCCATGGCAATTTCCTCCCGATTTCGTTTCTAAGTTTCATGAAAGGCTAACTCGAAATTAAGGGGTCGGAAACGGCCGTCTTGGCATACTCGTCTCCATTGCTAAACGTTGCGCGCATGATGGAACGACTTGAATCCTGGAAACTGGCGCTCGAGCGCCTGCGGTCGGTGGAATTCGCCGACTGGGCCGAGGCAGGCCGGTTGGTGGCCGAGATCGTGCGGATGAGCACCGATGCCACGCTGCGGCAGGCCGCCGAGCAGGCGCTGCCCGTGCTGCGCCAGGCCGCGGACAATGACGATCACGGCATCACGCTGGCGGCCCGGCGCCGCGTCGGCGTGATCCTCGATGTCGTCCATGATCTGACCGCGCCACGCTTCGGCCGCCGCAACGCCGCGCCGAAGAAATTGTCCAGGGAGGATCGCGCGCGCAAGATGCTGGGCCTGCCGCTCGCCGTGCAGCTCACTTGCGACGACATCAACCAGGCCTATCGCCGCGCCGCCAAGGGCATGCATCCCGATCAGGGCGGCAGCGCGCAGGCCTTCATCGACCTCAGCTCCGCGCGCGATATTCTCATTCACCCCGGCGCGTACAAGGACGCCTGACGGCGCTCAGCTCTTGTTCACGCAGCTCGGATAGGGCGCGGCTTCGCCTGCCACGATGGGGCAGAGGTCGATCGGGCTGAGATCCTGTAAGCGCTTCTGCCAGCGGTCGTCATTGACCGGCGGCTCGTCGCTTTCGGGGCCGCGCTCGGCCCATTGGATGGTGTAATAATCGGTCGCGCCCTTGAGCGTGATCAGCAGCGCGGTTTCGCTGTGCCGCGTCGGACCGGTGTCGATGCGGCCGCAACCGATCACGGCGCCAAAGCCTTCGAAGCGGCCGAACTTCAGGACACCGAAGGGCCTCGCGGCAAAACTGTCGGGGCAGGCTGATTTGAAGCCGCCCGCGATGGTGCCCGCAAATATCTGCGGCGAGCTGCCGGGCGTCAACGTCATGCCCTTCTCGCCGGTGACCGTGATCATCTGCGTCCAGCGCTCGGGCGTCTCGCCCTTGAGCACGGCTTCGCGGATGTAGTGGCCGCCCTTGGTGTTCTCGAACACCGCTTCGAAATTCGACGGCATCGCGAAGGCGACGAGCTGGCCGAAGATCGGCGAGATCACGCGGAAGGATTGCGGAACCTGCGCAGCTGCGGCGAGCGGGAGCAAAGCGGTGAGAGCAGCCAGCGTCATGGTCCGTGCGCGCATCGACCTGCTCCAATCCGGGTTGAAAAAAACGACCGGGCAAGGATGCTAGCACCGCATCCTTGCCCGGCCCTTATCGTCCGCCGATCGAATTCTTACCAGCTGCAGTGACCGGCCTTCAACGCGTGATCCTTCAGCGCGAGCGCGTCGAGGAAGGTCGGCACGGACGCACTGGCGCGATGGTAGCCGGCCGGCCACGGCGTGGTCGGGATGCTCTCGTCCCAGATCTGGCACACGCCGCTGTCCTGCCAGCGGACCAGATGATAGCCGGCTTCGGCCGGGCTCGCGGCGACGAAGGCGGCAGCGGCAAGACCGGCGGCAGCGCACAGCATGGACATACGACGCATGGATCAGCTCCTCAAAAATGAAAGATGTGATGCGCCTCCCGACAATGACGGGGAGGGGGTGCGGGGCACTTCTCAGCCTGCGCCCCGGACAAGATGTGAGTAGTTTTGCGTGCTGATCAGGTTCAAAGCGCGCGCGTGGGAGATGGCGGAATTTGCCAGCCAAAAGAAGAGGGCGGGCTGCTTGCGCAACCCGCCCTCGAACTGGACTGGCCGATCGGCTCAGAGCGTGCAGCGGCGCTCGCCGCGCAACTTGATCTGGAGCTCCGAGGCCTGCGTGAAAGTCGGCATCGGCTTGCTGACGACCTTGTAGGTCGACACGCCCCACTGGAACGGCTTGTAGCGGAGGTCCTCGTTCCAGACCTGGCAGATACCGGTGTTGTCCCAGCGGATCACGTAATAGCCGGTCTTCGCCGAGGCCGGCACGGCGAACATGGAAGAAGCGATGCCGGCAACGGCACAAAGGGCGAGAACGCGACGCATGAAAGATCTCCTGATGGGAACGTGACCGGAGACTGGTGCGGCAAAACTGCGCAGCTTGCAAGCCGCAGCGGGGCCGATCACGGATATGTCAGGCAGCTCCCGATTGACTATCCTTTCGCCAGCGAGGCCACCGCCTCGATCTCGATCAGCATCTTCGGATCGGGCAGTGCCTGCACCACGCAGGTGGTGCGTGCAGGAAACGGCGGCGGGCCGAACGCGCCGGCATAGAGCGCATTCATCGCGGCAACGTCCGAGGCGCGGGTCAGGAGCACGTTGACCTTGACGAGGTCGCGCATCGTGGCGCCGGCCTCGTCGAGCACGCGCTTGATGTTGACGACGACATTGGCGAACTGCGCGTCGAACCCGTCGGGCAGCGCGCCGGCGGCATCGAAGCCGGGAATGCCGGAAACGAACAGCAGATCGCCGACGCGGGTCGCGAAGGACAGCGGCGGCGCCTTGACGTGCGGTGGGGCAGCGAAATGCTGGATCGGCATGGGAACCTCGGTGGTGATGGAGCCGGCACGAGCGTAGCGGTGTGCGCGGCGTGCTCCAACACAAAACGCGAAAACAACCCCATGCACAGTAGAAATCGTTGGCAAAGCTCAATTTCGGGAAGGCAGAAATAGAAGTTGACCCGTCGGGCAAAACACTGGCAGGATGCTACGCTCGCAATGACGGAGCATGAGGAACGGGGAGAGGGAAACCACCCCCATCATGTTGCCGCCGCGATCGATCGGGTAGATTGCATCATCTGATTCGCTTTCCCCTTGAAAAATAGCCCCCGGAGACGCCCCATGAAGATTGCTTCCACCTTGCGTGCCGCGCTGGTCGCCATTGCCGCGTTGGCCGGCCTCTCGACCGCGGCGCTGGCCGATGGCGGCACCGTGGTGCTGACGATCTACAAGGCGGGCTGGATCATCGGCGGTTCCGGCGGCTCCGGCGTGCTGAACTTCCGCGGCCGCTCCTATCCGCTCTCGACCGGCGGGCTCGATTACGGGCTCGTCTTCGGCGGCTCCAAGACCGTGCTGCGCGGCCGCGTCTCCAACATCAACCGTCCGTCCGACATCGCCGGCGTCTACGGTGCGGCCGGTGCCGGCATCGCGATCGGCCGCGGCGCCCGCGCCATCGTGCTGAGCAACCAGAAGGGCGCGGTGCTGGAGCTGAGCGGCACCCAGGTCGGGTTGATGGCGAATGCCGATTTGAGCGGGCTTGCGATCACGATGCGGTAGCAGACGGTGCCGTAGGGTGGGTTAGGCGAAGCCGTAACCCACCGCTTTGGTTTCCGCGGATGGAGAAGCGGTGGGTTACGCCAGCGGACTGCGCTTCGCGCAGCCGCAGGGCTAACCCACCCTACGAATTCACCATCGCATGAACCCGCTCGCAATGCGCGACGAGGTTCTTGTGCGCATCGACGAACGCCTTCAGCGGCGTCGGGATCGGATAATAATAGATATTCGCGATGAAGCCGTAGATGCCGGCATCAATGCTGGTCGGCCGCTCGCCATCCACAGAACCGTTCGCCGGCACGATCTCGGCCAGCACCTGCAGATCGGCTAACCCCCGCGCGTAGGCCTGCTCGGGCGTGTAGCGGCCGATGCCCTGGTAGTGATAGCGCTGCGCGTTGTAGGCCTTTGCCTTCTCGAAGCCGGCAGCGTCGGTCTGAGGATGCTGGGCGATGAAGCCATCGCGGAACGCGGGATAATAGCGCTCGTCCTTCCAGCGCGAATAGGACATCACCCAGTAGAGATCGTCGAGCATGCGCGTGACCAGATGATGGGTGCGGCGCTGCGCAGGCGACAGCGCGGCATCGATGGTCAGGTGATACTTTGCGATCGCGTGCGCGATGATCGTTTCGCTGTCGCCGATGGTCTCGCCGTCATCGACGACGTAAGGCAGCTGCCCGCGTGGCGCTGTGGAGGCGTCGAACACGTGCTCGTGCACGAACGGAACGCCGCCGAGCTTCAGGAAGGCATAGACCTTGAGCCCATAGCCGTTGTTGTCGGCGACGCCGAACAGCTGCGGATAGGAATAGAGGGTCAGCATGGTGGCGCCCTTATTCGCGGACAGGCGTTCTGGCCCGTTTGCTGGTGGTAGTCGCTTGCGCGGATTTGCCGGCGCGGATCATCAGGAACGATCCTGATGTGCCCGGCAGCTGCCAGCGCCCGTCGATCTCGGTCGCCTCTCCGTTCATGATGCCGTCGTAATGGACAATGTCGAAGCCGTAGCCCGGCGGCTCATAGCGTTTGACAAAGGACACGACGCTGCCGGCGCGATGTCCCGTGATCGAGGCACTGTGAGTGCGCACAGGGCAGCGCGGATTCGAGCAAGGCTCGGTCACGTTGCCGCTGAGTGCGCCGCCGGCCTCGACCAGCGTCGCCGTGAACGTGACCATTCCCGTGCCGGGTTGAATGTAAGTGCCGTCCCAGACACCGGAGAGATCGTCGCTCACAGCAGTGGCTTCCTCGACATGAATTGCGCCGGTTGAGGCTCGGCTGTTCCGTCCCACGTGCTTCAGCCCCAAGTCGTATCGCCGCCATCACGCCCTTGCAATAGTCCGCACGCGACGTCGATCGATCGGAGGATGCCGCAGAGGTGCCGCAGGGTGGGTTAGCGCAGCGTACCCACCCTACGAGGCCGGTGTTCCGCTTCGCCAATTCGCCCTGCATCGCTATACTGCCGACCTCAGCAGAATGGTGATCTCATGGCAAACGAATTGGCAGGCAAAATTGCCGCCGTGACCGGGGCCGCGTCGGGCATCGGGTTGGCGAGCACCGAAGCAATGCTGGCCGCGGGCGCGCGCGTGGTGATGGTCGACCGCGACGAGGCGGCGCTGAAAGCGTTCGGCAACAGGCATGGCGGCGCGGTGATCCCGCTGGTCATCGACCTGCTGGATCCCAAGGATTGCGCAACGCTGCTGCCGCGCGTTCTGGAGCAGGCAGGGCAGCTCGACATCCTGCATGCAAATGCGGGCACCTATGTCGGTGGCGATCTCATCGATGCCGACAATATGGCGATCGACCGGATGCTGAACCTGAACGTCAACGTCGTGATGAAGAACGTGCACGACGTGCTGCCGCACATGATCGCGCGCCGGACCGGCGACATCATCGTCACGAGTTCTCTTGCCGCGCATTTTCCGACGCCATGGGAGCCGGTCTATGCGTCGTCCAAATGGGCGATCAACTGCTTTGTCCAGACGGTGCGGCGCCAGGTTTTCAAGCACGGCATTCGCGTCGGCGCGATCTCGCCCGGCCCTGTCGTCACCGCGTTGCTCGCGGACTGGCCCGCGGAGAAGCTGCAGGAGGCGAGGGAGTCCGGTAGCCTGCTGGAGGCCAGCGACGTCGCCGAAGTCGTGATGTTCATGCTGACGCGCCCGCGCGGCATGACCATCCGCGACGTGGTGATGCTGCCGACCAATTTCGATCTCTAGTCTGTAGGATGGGTAGAGCGAAGCGAAACCCATCGTCCGGTCTGCGGTCCAGCCAGCTTGTGGTGCAGTCGAACGGGCGCACCTGTTGCTGCGGCCCAGGTGATGGGTTTCGCTGCGCTCTACCCATCCTACGAACTACACTATCAGCTCGTCGACCCCGCCGTGAACACCGCCAGCTGCGCATCGAACGCGCGGCGGAAGGCCGGGCGCGCTTCGCCGCGGACAACATAGGACGCGAGGTTCGGATAGTCGACGAGGATGCGCGACGCGTTCAGCCTGCGCAGCACCGTCACCATCAGGAGATCGCCGGCGCTGAATGCGCCGTCGAGCCAGTCGGCCCCGCGGAGATGGTCCGACAATTCGTCGAGGCGGGCACCGACGCGATCCCGCAGAATGGGCAGGCGCTCTTCATACCAGCTCTCGTCACGTTCGAGCAGCGTCGCCATTCCGAGATCGACGATCGGCGGCTCGACGGTGTTGAGCGCGGCAAACATCCACACGATGGCGCGCGCCCTGGCGTTCGCCTCGGTCGGCAGCAGCCCGGCATGACGCTCGGCGATATGGAGCACGATGGCGCCGGTCTCGAACAAGACCAGATCGCCGTCCTCGAAGGTCGGGATCTGCCCGAACGGATGCAGCGCAAGATGCGCCGGCTGCTTCATGGCCTCGAACGACACCAGCCGAACGTCGTAGGGCTGGCCCACCTCCTCGAGCGCCCAGCGCACCCGCATGTCGCGTGCCTGTCCCCGGCCGCGGTCGGGCGAGTTTGCGAAGGCCGTGATGGTGGGCATGTGGGGTCTCCGGCGTGATGGCGCTTTGGACTGAGGACGAACGAGCGCAGTGAATTCCGACACCCTGTCCTATTTTCCGGTGCGTAGGATGGGTAGAGCGAAGCGAAACCCATCGTTCGGTCTGCCGTTCAACCAGAGTAGCGCATGGAGATTTCGAACGGGAGCACCTGTTGCTTCGGCCAGTTGATGGGTTTCGCTACGCTCTACCCATCCTACGGACTCCCGATTAGCCATTCTCCGCAGCAATCCACTCCGCCAGTTCCCGCCACGGCTCCAGCGTCCAATGCCCCGACGCCGCACCGGACGGCGACGGCAACACAAAGATCACAGGCCCGCTCGCATCGCGCGGTTGCCGCCCCAGCGCAATCCCGCTCGACGGCCTGCCATAAAACAAGCTCGCCGCCTTCTTGCTCGTGAACGCAATCGTCCTCGGCCGATATGTTTCGATCTTGGCCCTGAAGCCGGGCACGTCGATCGTCTCAGCCGCGATCTGGTGATCCATCCCGACGCCCGACTTGGAGAGATCGGTGAAGCCGATCCCGAGCTCGATCAGTGCCGCGAACTCGCCCGGCTGATACCGCCGCGGCGTGATCCCGGCCTCATGGATCGCGCGCCAGAAGCGGTTGCCGGGATGGGCGTAGTAGTGCCCGAGCTCGGCCGAACGCGTGCTGGCGGCGGTGCCGACGAAGACGAGGCGGAGGTTGGGGCGGAGCTGGTCGGGGAGGCGGTGGGGTGCGGGCAAGGGCAAATCATCTGTCCGTAGTTATTGCCCGCCAAGGTGTCGCTTCGCTTGTCCGGACTGCGGTTGCTGTCCCACAGGCGGTGGTCAAAGTCACGGCCGTGGCCACAGTTGAACTGCCAGTTCGGCCAGATCGCTAGAGCGCTTCTCAATATCCTTGAACTTGAAATTCGAACGCTTGGCCAGCTCGTTTGTCAGGATGATTGATGACTCCGTGTACGCGGCCTTCTTGCGGGCGAAGGGATTGTTTGACGCGCCAATATTTAGCGTTCCCGCAAACAAAGTCAGATTGCCAATTCGATCAACATATTTTGGGTGTTGGCTCTCCGCGCTATTGCCGAGATATGTGACCCAATCGCCAAGCTCGTCTCTCACTTTTTTCGTTTTGATCTTTTGTGGCATAATATGCTCGACATGTACGTCGGAGGCGCCGAGCACTTGCAGTTCGTCATGTTTACCGTGCTTGGAGGTTTCGATGCGTTCTAAACAATATCTAGCTCGCTCAATGAGATTGGACGTAAAGGCGGCACCGGAAAACTCAACCTTGAATTTGTCGTCGGTCGGGCAAAGTTCGCGATAAGCGTTCTTCGTTGCCTCGAGAGGGTTTTGCGGGTCCACGCCGCACAACCGCGCGAACAGCGATTCGGTTTCATTGGACCTTTCGCGGCATACATGCCGACGCAGTACAAAATTCTCGGTCAGCTTTAGTACCTCCCTAAACTGCTTATTGTCGCAACCGCCCGCGAGGAGATGCATCAGAAACCCATTTGTCTGTGCGGCCTTGATCATGCGCAGATTGCGGAGGCGGCGGTTTATGCGCGTGTCGTTGGTCTTCGCAAATTCTATCTCGCCGTAGCATCTCGCGGATTGAACCAGCCGTTGTAAGAAGTCGCTGAAGCTAATTACCTCTGTTCTAACGATGCCCGACTCGCCATTAGAGATTTCATCGCCGTTGCCGCCTTCGTCATCGTCCTCCGAATCGTCCATGTCAGGATAATTGTGTCGATCAGGGAGTTTGGCTGCTTCAGCAACTTGAGTCATAAATAGCGTCTTGAAACGTGAGACGACTTCTACCTTCTTTACGCGCACTTGAAGTAATGACATCAGGTAATAGCGGAGAAACGCGTCAGTATTTATCCCATCCAGATGCTGAAGCAGTTCGGCCCAGCTTTTTCGAGCTTCATTTAACGGCTTGTCGCCAAAGCGAGCTGCGTTTCCCAGCAGAAAATTCTTCACGATATCAGTCGGACTTAGACGAAGGCCACGATTGTTGATGGTTTCGAACAATTTGAACGCGTCTCTCGCTTCGCTCACATCTAGGCGAACCACGACGGATTGGTTTCGAAGCTTGTAAACAAACTCTTGAATGCCTTTTATGGTGTGCTCACTTATGGCATCTTCAATGGCTTCTTCACGAACTACTCGAAATGCGTCGTGTAATCGTTCATTTATATAGGTTCGGTCGGTTCGTCCCGCGACATGATCCTTGAACTCCTCGGCGTCGATCGAATCTAACAAAACCTTTTCTTCTGACTTGCCACTCGGAGGCACTGCTTGGAGCAGCGTCGAAATATCGCGTGCCGCATCGACTAAACCCTCCTTCTCAAACCTTTGCCTAATGCATTCCAATAGGATCACGATAGTCGTGAGCCTTTGTTGGCCATCCACTACTTCAAGCTGGTTCAGTCCAGCCTTGTGGTGCCCCGCGAGACAAACCAGCGTCCCGAGTAGGTGTTGATCGCCGGCCTCAATCTGGCCAACGTCCTCAATCAGGTCCCAGATTTGCTTCTGGGTCCAAGAATAGCGACGCTGATAAGTAGGGATCAAATACTGTTCATTCGCCGAATTGAACAATTGATTTATGGTCAAAGATGTCGGCGTGAATTTCATGCTAGCCCCCAAACAAATTGACTATGTACTTCAATGGCCTGAGACTTGCCGAAATTAGAGAGGCCAGCAACTAAAAGTTGCTGGCCTCTTAGATGTTTTGCGATGCAGCGTGAAGTGAGCCTTACAACACCCGATTACTCTCCTTCACCTTCTCCGCATCCAGATAAACGCTGCTGCCCATCTCCTTGAACTTCGCGCTCATCTGCTTCATGCCGTCCTCGGCGGTGCCGCTGATCGACATGCCGATCGAGTTCGGGTCGTTCAGCGTCGCCGCGTAGTCGCGGACGTCCTGGGTGATCTTCATCGAGCAGAATTTTGGGCCGCACATCGAGCAGAAATGGGCGACCTTGTGGGCTTCCTTCGGCAGGGTCTCGTCGTGGAAGTTTTTTGCGGTCTCGGGGTCGAGGCCGAGGTTGAACTGGTCGGTCCAGCGGAAGTCGAAGCGGGCGCGGGAGAGAGCGTCGTCGCGGAGCTGGGCGGCCGGGTGGCCCTTGGCGAGATCGCTCGCGTGGGCCGCGATCTTGTAGGTGATGACGCCGACCTTGACGTCGTTGCGGTCGGGTAGCCCAAGATGCTCCTTCGGCGTGACGTAGCAGAGCATCGCGCAGCCGAACCAGCCGATCATGGCCGCACCGATGCCTGAGGTGATGTGGTCATAGCCCGGCGCGATGTCGGTGGTCAGCGGTCCAAGCGTGTAGAACGGCGCTTCGCCGCATTCCTTGAGCTGCTTGTCCATGTTGATCTTGATCTTGTGCATCGGCACGTGGCCGGGGCCTTCGATCATGACCTGGCAGCCCTTGTCCCACGCGATTTTTGTCAGCTCGCCGAGCGTTTCGAGTTCGGCAAACTGCGCGCGGTCGTTGGCGTCGGCGATCGAACCCGGGCGCAGGCCGTCGCCGAGCGAGAACGAGACGTCATACTTGCGCATGAGATCGCAGATCTCGTCGAAATGCGTATAGAGGAAGCTCTCCTTGTGATGCGCCAGGCACCACTTCGCCATGATCGAGCCGCCGCGCGACACAATGCCGGTGACGCGGCTGGCGGTGAGGTGGATGTAGGGCAGGCGCACGCCGGCGTGGATGGTGAAATAGTCGACGCCCTGCTCGCACTGCTCGATCAGCGTGTCCTTGTAGAGCTCCCAGGTCAGCTGCACGGGATCGCCGTTGCACTTCTCCAGCGCCTGATAAATCGGAACGGTGCCGATCGGCACCGGCGCGTTGCGCAAGATCCATTCGCGGGTGGTGTGGATGTTGCGGCCCGTGGAGAGGTCCATCACGGTGTCGGCGCCCCAGCGGATCGCCCACACCATCTTCTCGACCTCTTCTTCGACCGACGAGGTCACCGCCGAGTTGCCGATATTGGCGTTGATCTTGGTGAGGAAGTTGCGGCCGATGATCATCGGCTCGAGTTCACTGTGGTTGATGTTGCAGGGGATGATGGCGCGGCCGCGCGCGATCTCGCTGCGGACGAACTCCGGGGTGATGAAGGCCGGGACTTCAGCGCCAAAGCTCTCGCCGTCGGCGAGGGCTGCTTCCGCACGGTCGAGTTGTTCTTTGCGGCCGAGATTTTCGCGGGCGGCGACGTAGATCATCTCCTTGGTGATGATGCCGGCGCGCGCGAATTCGAGCTGGGTGATCTTGTGGCCGTCGAGACCGCGCAGCGGCTGGTGATAGGCGGCGAAAGAGCGCGCGGCCTTGTCGGTGGAGACGCTGCCATTGTCCTCCGGCTTGATCTGGCGGCCCTGATATTCCTCGACGCCGCCACGCTCCAGCACCCAGGCTTTGCGGCCGCGGGCGAGGCCGGCGTTGACGTCGATGGTGACGGACGGATCGGTGTAGGGGCCCGAGGTGTCGTACACCGGCAGGTTCGGCTCGCCGGCGCCCTCGGAGAGGATGATCTCGCGCAGGGGCACGCGGATGTCCGGCGCGGCATCGGGCGAGGCGAAGATTTTTCGCGACGACGGCAGCGGGCCGGTGGTGACGGCGGGGACGGTCTTGTCGGGATTGGAGCGGATGTTCATGGGATCCTCCGGTTTAATTCTCTTGTGTGATGTTTGATCTCGTCATCCTGAGGTGCGCGCCATGCGGTGCAAGTGCACCGCAGGGCGAGCCTCGAAGGATGAGAGAGCCGGGCCGTCGCCCTTCGAGGGCCGCTGAAGAAGCGGCCACCTCAGGGTGACGGGTTAAAAAGAGAGCGAGGCGCATCACGCAGCCTCCTTCGTTTGGCCGAGCCATTGCCGCACGCGGGCGTCCGGGTCGGCGTTCTGGGTGACATCGGAAACCACCGCAATGGAATCCGCGCCCGCCGCAAAAATCTCCGCGGCGTGCTCGAACTTGATGCCGCCGATCGCGACCAGCGGAATGTCGCCGATACGCTTCTTCCATTCCGTGATCTTGGGAACGCCCTGCGGGGCGAAGCGCATCGACTTGAGCGTGGTGAAGAAGATCGGGCCAAGCGCGACGTAATCGGGCTTGGCCGCGAGCGCGGTTTCAAGCTCGGCGTCATCATGCGTGGAGACGCCGAGTGACAGGCCGGCCTCGCGGATCGCTTCGAGGTCGGCGTCGGCCAGATCCTCCTGGCCGAGATGCAAATATTTTGCGCCGGCGACGATCGCCGCGCGCCAATAGTCGTTCACCACCAGCCTGGCCTGCGTACCCTCTGTGATCGCCAGTGCATCGGTGACGACCTGCAGGGCGCGGGAATCGTCGAGGTCTTTCGCGCGCAGCTGAATCGTGCCGACGCCGAGTTTTGTGAGGCGCTCGACCCATTTGAGGCTGTCGACGACGGGATAGAATCGATCAGGATACGGCATGCCAGAACGGGGTCCCAACGACAGGGGTTGAAGGGGAGGCGAAGTCGCGGGCGTTCATCAGCCCGGCCTCATATGCGGTGCGGCCGGCCTCACAGCCGAGGCGGAAGGCCTTGGCCATGGCGACGGGATCGGCGGCCTTGGCGATCGCGGTGTTGAGCAGCACGGCGTCGTAGCCGAGCTCGAGCGCTTCAGCCGCGTGCGAGGGCGCGCCGATACCGGCGTCGACCACCAGCGTGATATCGGGCAGCCGCTCGCGCATCAGTTTCAGCGCGTCGCGGTTGGTGATGCCTTTTGCGCTGCCGATCGGAGCTGCCCAGGGCATCACCACCTTGCAGCCGGCATCCACGAGACGATTGGCGACCGAGAGATCCTCGGTGCAATAGGGGAACACCTCAAAGCCGTCCTTGATCAGGATGCTGGCGGCCTCGACCAGGCCGACGACATCGGGCTGCAGCGTGTCGTTGTCGGCGATGACTTCGAGCTTGATCCAGGATGTGCCAAACAATTCGCGCGCGAGCTTTGCCGTGGTCACGGCTTCGCGCACGCTGCGGCAGCCGGCGGTGTTCGGCAGCACGGTGACGTCGAGCTCGCGGATGAGATTCCAGAACGCGTCGCCGGTCTTGCCGCCGGCGGATTCGCGCCGCAGCGAGACGGTGACGATGTTCGAGCCTGAGCTACGGATCGCGTCCTGCATGATCGCGGGCGAGGGATAGAGCGCGCTGCCGATCAACAGGCGGGAGGCGAAGGTTTTACCGTAGAAGGTCACCATGTTAATTTCCCTGCAGGCAACGTACGAAGACCGTCATCCTGAGGTGCGCGCACTTGCGCGCCTCGAAGGATGACAGCCCCGCTTGCGGCCATCCTTCGAGGCGAGCCGAAGACGGCTCGCACCTCAGGATGACGGCGAAGTTCGTGGTGGCAGCCATCACCTCACCCTCCCTGCCGCGGCGTGATGATCTCGATCTCGTCGCCGGCCTTGAGGTGGGTCTCGGCCCAGCGGCTTTTCGGCACGACGTCGTAGTTCAGTGCGATGGCGAAATGCGTGCCCTCGTAGTCGAGCTCGCTGAGCAGCGCATCGACGCTGGCCGCATTGATCTCGCGCTGCTCGCCGTTCACGATCACGCGCATTGCATCACCTCATTGTCGATCTGGCCGCGCTCGACATAGCCGAGCGTCAGCTCGGCGAGCGCCGGGGCGAGCAGGAAGCCGTGGCGGTAGAGCCCGTTGACGCTGATCCTGCCGCCGCGCACGCCGATGCGGGGCAGATTGTCGGGAAAAGCGGGGCGGAGGCCCGAGCCGAATTCGACGATGCGGGCTTCACCGAAAGCGGGATGCACGGCATAGGCCGCGCCCAACAGCTCCAGCGCCGAGCGGACGCTGACGCCGGTGTCCTCGGCCTCGATCGAGGTCGCGCCCAGCATGAACAGATGGTCCTCGCGCGGGATCACGTAGAGCGGCCAGCGCGGATGGATCAGCCGCACCGGGCGCGCAAGCTGAACTTCGCTGGTCTCGATCAAAATCATCTCGCCCTTGACGCCGCGCAACTCCGGCTGCTCCTCGCGCGCGGACAGGCCGCGGCAGTCGATGACGAGCCCCTCCAGATCTTGGGCGGTGACATCGCTGCCGAACTTGATGGTGCCGCCAGCGGCGACGATGCGCTCATGCAGCTTCGGCAGCACGCGGCGCGGCTCGACATGGCCCTCGGTCGGGAAGAACAGCGCATCGCGGAAACGGCCTTCCAGCGACGGTTCGAGCTCGGCGAGACTTGCGGCATCGAGCCGGCGGTGGCCTTCGGTCATGCGCGCAAAGCGCTCAAAGTCGTTGCGCTCGCGCGGATGGGCCACCACGAGCGAGCCGTTAAAGGGGGTGTCAGGCAATTCGCGCCGCCAGATGTCGAGCGAACGCAGGCCGAGGCGGCTGATGATGGGTTCGGCGACCTCCGCCTCGCAATAAGGCGCGAGCATGCCGCCGGCCCAATGGCTGGTGGCGTCGGTCATGGCTGCGTCACTGCGCTCGTGTAGCGTCACGGAATGGCCGGCCTGCGCGAACAACAGCGCCTGCCAGGCTCCGGCTATGCCTGCACCGATGATGGATACCGGAGACTCCGGTCGCTTGGTCGTCTGTAACATCCCTGTCCCTTCGCCGGCATGACCCGGATCAGGTTCAAAGGGTCACCGCGGTCTTGGGCAGATTTGCCCATTTAGCGGTATCTCAGCTCCTCCTCGGAGCACCCCTCGGAACGGCCCTAATGTAGGCTAGTGGGGCGGGGCGGTCAACGCATGTTCCCGGGAACCTGCGCCCGCGCATTGCGGATGTGCTGGGCGAGCTTGCGATGCGGCGTGGCGCCGAACATCGGCTGCGGATTGCCGTTCGGCTCCAGTTGAGGCTCGAAGCTCGCCTGCTGGATGGCCTGCTGGCGCTGCTGCTTTGCAACGTAGTAATAGCCGCCCGCGAAATAACGCACGGCGCGGTCGTGGTCGCCATTGGCGGCGTGGTAGGCGCCGGCGAGGTATTTGACCGCATAGGTGAGGTTGGTGTTGGGGTCGCGCAGGCCGGCGGCATCGCCGGTGTAGCCAAGGCCGCGGGCGGTCGCGAGCTTGATCTGCATCATCCCGATCGCGCCGCCACGGCCGACCAGACCCGGCTGATAGCGGCTCTCGCGCATGATGACGCGATGCACCAGCGCCTCCGGCACGCCGTTGGCGCGCGCATGCATGGCGACCATGTCGGCATATTCGGCCTGGCCAGCGAAGGCGGCCTGCGGTGACACCAGTCCGGCCGCGACGAATGCGGCAACGCGTAAAATTTTCATCAGATATCCCGGACGTCCTGAGCGGCAATTTTTGAGTGCCTGCGCCGGCTGCCGTTAGGCCTCCCGAACGCGGCGATGATGTGACCAAACGCCGCCGTTAACGAATTGGCGGCGCAGAGCCGTCGTTACGACTCACTGCTGGCGCAGGAGTTCCCTCAGGCGGACAACTCGCGGCAGCACGCCTGTCTATTCGCGCTGGGCCGCGAAAGCGAGTATGAAGCGCCTGCGAATCGGGAGAGGTGCCATGACAAAAACAACCATGGTCAACACCGGCGAGATTCCAGGACACTCTATTCCAAGGCAGAACCCATGTGCCCAGTGCGGCGCGCCGATCGCGCAGCCCGACTGGATCGAGCCGGGCGAGGGGCGGGTCTCCTATCTCTGGAATTGCCACGCCTGCAACTATCGCTTCGAGGCGATCGCGATCTTCGACGAGCCCGCTGTGAAGTATCCGCCGCTCGCGGCTTAAGCGGCGACTTTTAAGCGGCGACTTGCGCCGAAAGCCTCGGCTGCTGCCACACCGGCAATTGCATCCGCACGATCAGTCCGTGTGGCTGGCGGTCGTGCAGCGACAGCTCGCCGCCATGGGCGATTGCGATCGCGCGCGCGATCGACAGGCCGAGGCCGAAGCCGGTGGAATCGTCCATGGTGCGCGCGTCGTCGCCGCGCACGAATGGCTCCAGCATCTCCTGCTTGCGCGCGTCCGAAATGCCGGGGCCGTCATCCTCGACGTCGATGACGAGTTTCGTGCCGTCGACATCGAGGCGGATCGTCACCTCGGCGCCGAAGCGCACCGCGTTCTCGACCAGGTTGGTGACGCCCCGATGCAGATCGTCGGGACGCGCCGCGGCGGTCGCCGATGACGGGCCGTCATAGTGCACGACATGGCCCATGTCGCCGAACTGATCGGCGATCAGCTGCAGCGTGCTGGCGATGTCGACCAGTGTGATCGCCTCGATCTTGCGGTCGTTGCGCAAGAGTGACAGCACGCTTTCCAGCATCGAGCGCATCTGGTCGAGGTCGATCAGCATGCGCTTGCGGTTGCCCTCGTCCTCGATGAACTCGGCGCGCAGCCGCAGCCGCGTGATCGGGGTGCGCAGATCGTGGCTGATCGCCGCCAGCATGCGGGTGCGATCCGACATCAGCCGCCCGATGCGCTCATGCATGCGGTTGAGCGCGCGCGCGACCAGGCGGATCTCTTCCGGGCCGCGCTCGGGCAGGGGTTCGGAGGTGCCGTCGAGGCTGAAATCCTCGGCGGCCTTGGCAAAGGACGACAAGGGCGTCGCCAACGCGCGTGCCGCCCACAGGCCGAGCACGCTGATGGAGATGAAGGCGGTCATCAGCGTCACCAGCCACGGCGCGCCCCAGAACCACGGACGCGGGCCGTTCTCGACATGACCGGCGATCATGGTGCCGTCGGGCAATTGCACGCCGATGCGGTGGGCGTCGCCCTCGGGTGCGAGCTGCACCACCTTGTAGCCGCGGCCGAGATGGCGGCGGAGCCCGTGCAGGTGCTGGCTTTCGCTGTCCTCGACCACAATCGCCGTGCCCGGCGCCGATATCTCGATGTTGAGCTTCGGGAAGGCGCGCGCGATATCGGCGGCAAGACGCGGCCGGTCGTCCGGCCTGGCCGAGCCGAGCAGTAGTGCTGCATCCATCAATTGCGGAGCGCCGTCCGGCGGCTGGTCCGGACGGTCGGGCCGGCTGATCAGGAAGGCGGTGGTGACGACGAGATGCAGCGCGACGGTCGAGGCCAGCACCAGCGCGGCGATCTGCCCACCGATGCCCTTGAGGTGAAAGAACCCGAACGGCCTCATCGTCTCAACGTTCCGTCAGTTGCTCAGGGACGTCGTAACCGCTTCCGTTCTGGGCGTAAACAGATAGCCGCCGGAACGCACCGTCTTGATGATGGTGGGATCGGCCGGATTGGGCTCGATCTTGCGGCGGATGCGGCTCACCAGCACGTCGATCGAGCGTTCGAACGAACCGGTGTTGCGGCCCTGCGTGAGGTCGAGCAGGCTGTCGCGCGAGAGCACGCGGCCGGGACGCTCGCAGAACGTCCGGAGCAGGTCGAACTCGGCACTGGTCACCGCGACGCGCGCGCCTTCGGGATTGCGCAGCTCGCGCAGCCGCAAATCGATGCGCCAGCCCTCGAAGGCAAGTGTCGAGGCGCCCTCGATCGAGCTCGCCGCCTGTGCCGATGCCTGCCGCCGCAGCACCGCGTTGATGCGCGCGAGCAGCTCGCGCGGGTTGAACGGTTTCGGCAGATAGTCGTCCGCGCCCATCTCGAGGCCGACGATGCGATCGACGTCCTCGCCGCGCGCGGTCAGCATGATGATCGGCGTCTGTGCTTCCGAGCGCACCTTGCGGCACAGGCTCAAGCCGTCTTCGCCCGGCAGCATGACGTCGAGGATGATGAGATCAACGCGGTGGTCGGCCATGGCACGCGACATCTCGCGGCCGTCGCTCACAGCGGTAACGTTGCAGGCGTTGTTGCGGAGATATTTCGCAATCAACGTCCGGGTTTCGCGGTCGTCTTCGACGACCAGGATGTTGGGAGAAGGATTGGCCATGAGCCTTGTTTGTCCAAGATTCGGGCCAAAAGGCGAAGATATTTGTTTCAGATTGTTTCCGAATGTGTTTCCGCAACGCCCCGCAACGACTGGGTAGTCATACGGCAAGGTCCCGTTAAGGCCGTTAACCATACCGTGGCGCAGGAATGTACGAAACCCCGCAAATTCACGGAGCCATCATGACCTCGATTTCGGCGGCCTCCGCCGGTAGTTACCAGTCCCCGCTGCAAAAGCTGCAGCAGGAATTGCAATCGGAAGTATCCGACGGCACCATCTCCTCCTCGGACCAGTCCGCCCTCACGACCGCCCTGCAGGACATCGATACGGCGCTTCAGCAGAGCAAGTCGAGCGATCAGTCCAGCGGCACCAAGCCGTCCAAGGACGGCCTGAAGTCGAAGATCGACGATCTCATCTCCAATGAAGTCTCGAACGGGACGCTGACGTCGGACCAGGCCGACGAACTGAAGGGCGTGTTTCAGTCGGCCTTTAGCCAGGGTCCCGGTGGTCCCGGCGGCGCGCATGGTGCAGGCGGCCCGCCGCCCGGTCCGCCGCCGTCGGACGACAGCTCGTCTTCGGATTCGTCGTCCACGGATTCGACGAGCAGCAGCTCGACGGATTCCAGTACGGCCAAGATCCTCGAGCAATTCCTCCAGGCATTGCAGCAGTCGCAGTCTTCGTCGAATTCGTCCTACAGCGCGAACGGCACGACGAGTTCATCGAGCAGCACGGACATCTCCGCGCTTCTGATCGACTACCAGAGCTGACCTGAGCGACGCGGGTCGGCGCGTTCCTCGCCGCGATCGTGCTTCATCCCAGGGCGCATGATCGTTGGCGGGGAACCGCACAACGCGAATGTTCCTGCGTGACTCAGGAACCTTCGTCACAACGCCACGCTATCGTTCCACGATGAAATTGCCGCAGTTTAGGAACTGCGCGCGATGATGGCTGTTCTCTCCTCGCGAGTTTACTGAAGGAGAGGACAACAATGTTGATGAAATCGATCGCCGCCGGTCTTGCCGGCACCGCTTTGCTTGCGACCGTTGCGTTTGCTCAGAACCCGACCGCCACCACCGACAAGTCGCCAACCGCGGCCACCGCCGCGACGACGACCACCACGACCGCTTCAGGCGAGTGGCGCGCGTCGAAAATGGTTGGTCTGAAGATCTACAACGATGCCAACGAGAGCGTCGGGTCGATCAACGACCTGCTGATGGACAAGAATGGCGACGTCAAGATCGCCGTGATCGGCGTCGGCGGCTTCCTCGGCATGGGTGAGCATCTCGTCGCAGTGCCGTACGACAAGCTGAAGTTCGTCAACGAAGCGGTGGCCTATACCGGCACCGGCGCGAACCCGAACGCCAAGCCCGCCGCGACCACGACGACGGGCGCTGCGACCGGCACCGAGAAGACCACGACGACCACGACCACAGCGTCGTCCTCGTCGAAGTGGTATCCGGACCACGCCGTGTTCAACGCGACCAAGGACGAGCTGAAGAACATGCCCGAGTTCAAGTACTCGGAGTAAAGGGCTTCTGATCGCCTGAAACGAAGCGCGCCCGGTGAAAACCGGGCGCGCTGTCGTCTCTTCTTCACTCCCGTCATTGTGGAGTGTTGACCCTCACCCTGAGGAGCGCGCCTCTTGCGCGCGTCTCGAAGGGCGAGGCCACCGGCCGGGCCTTCATCCTTCGAGACGCTTGCTTCGCAAGCTCCTCAGGATGAGGAGTTGGCAGTGTGGTCGAGGCTTCGCCTCAGTTCTACTTCACCAACGGGCAGCCGCCCTTGTCGAGCGGGCGGAAGGCCTCGTCGCCGGGCACGGTGGCGATCAGCTTGTAGAGGTCCCACTCGCCCTTGGATTCGTCCGGCTTCTTCACCTCGAACAGATACATGTCGTGGACCATGCGGCCGTCGATGCGGATCTTGCCGTTCTTGGCGAAGAAGTCGTTGACCGGCGTGTTGCGCATCTGCTCCATCACCTTCGGCGCCTCGTCGGTCTTGATGGCCTCGATCGCCTTCAGATAGTGCATGGTGGCCGAATAGAGGCCGGCCTGGATCATGGTCGGCATATGGCCGACCTTCTCGTTGAAGCGCTTCGAGAAGGCGCGCGTTTCGTCGTTCATGTCCCAGTAGAACGCGTCGGTGATGATCAGGCCCTGCGTCGCCTTGATGCCGAGCGAATGAACGTCGGTGATCTCCATGAGCAGCGCGATCATCTTCTGTCCGCCCTGCACGAGGCCGAACTCGGCCGCCTGCTTCAGGGCGTTGGTGGTGTCGCCACCAGCGTCGGCCAGGGCAACGACCTTGGCCTTGGAGGCCTGGGCCTGGAGCAGGAAGGAGGAGAAGTCGGACGAGTTGAGCGGATGCCGGACCTCGCCGAGCACCTTGCCGCCGCTCTCCTTGACGACGTTGGCGGCGTCGCGCTGCAGCGCCATGCCGAAGGCGTAGTCTGCGGTGATGAAGAACCAGGTGTCCTCGCCGCGCTTCACCATCGCCTTGCCGGCGACGTTCGACAGCGCGTAGGTGTCGTAGGTCCAGTGCACCGTGTTGGGCGAGCAGGCGACGCCGGTGATGTCGGAGGAGCCGCCGCCGGAATTGATGTTGATCTTGTTCTTCTCGCGTGTCAGCGCCGAGATCGGCAGTGCGACCGAAGAGGTCGGCACGTCGAGGACCGCGTCCACCTTCTCGTTGTCGTACCAGTTGCGGGCGATATTGACGCCGACGTCGGGCTTGTTCTGGTGGTCGGCGGAAACAATCTGGATCGGAACGCCTGCGACCTTGCCGCCGTAATCGGCAACGGCCATCTCGACGGCGGCGAGCGACCCCTTGCCGGTCGCGTCGGCATACAGGCTCGACATGTCCGTAAGCACGCCGAGCTTGACGACGTTGTCGGAAATCTGCGCCTGCGCCGTGCTGCAGCTTGCGGCGATGGCGAAGCTGGTCGCGACGGCGGCGATGAGTTTCTGCATATGGTTTTCTCCCTCAGCCTTGTTGTTTGGGGCTTTGTTGCGGGGACTGTTCTAGCGACAAACCGTCGCGGGGGCAAAGCCGGGGATGGCTGAAAAAGCTCGAGAATAAGTAGGGGGAGGCGGTATTCCTTCGCCTTTCCCGCAAGCGGCAGGGCGATCGCATATGGCATTTGTACGACCTGAGCGCGCGCCTCGTCCTTCGAGACGACCGCTCCGCGGTCTCCTCAGGATGAGGCTAAGCAGCGTCGATGCTCGTCAAAATGACGGCCGCACACTCGGTCCTCATCCTGAGGGCCCGCCAACGGCGGGCGTCTCGAAGGATGGCCACAGGGGAATCGCTGCCATATGCGATTGCCCCGTCGCAAGGGGGAGAGGGAGGAGCAACACACCTACGCTCAGCCGCTGCTGCCCTTGAGCCGTTCGTTGCGTCGGCGCAAGCCTTCCAGCGTGGCGAGCAGGATGACCGAGACCGTCGTCAGGATCACCGCGGCGGCCGTGATGGTCGGGCTGATGTTCTCGCGGATGCCGCTGAACATTTCGCGCGGCAGTGTGCGTTGCTCCGGCCCTGCCATGAACAGCACGATCACCACCTCGTCGAAGCTGGTCGCAAAGGCGAACAGGGCGCCCGACGCGACTCCCGGCAGGATCAGCGGCAGGATCACGCGGCGGAACGCCTCGATCGGTGAGGCTCCAAGGGAGGCGGCGGCGCGTGCGAGGTTGGTGTCGAAGCTTTGCAGCGTCGCGCCGACCGTGATCACCACAAACGGCGTCGCCAGCGCGGTGTGAGCCAGGATCAGACCGAGATAGCTGCCGGTCAGTCCGATCGGCGCAAAGAAGAAATAGAGACCCACCGCGGTGATGACACCGGGCACGACCACCGGCGACAGTACGAAAGCCAGCACCAGCGGCTTGAGCCGGCTCTTCCACTGCGCGAGCCCCAGCGCTGCTAGCGTGCCCAAAACCATCGACATCACGGTCGAGGCGACGCCGATGATCATGCTGTTCTTCAGCGCATTCATCCAGCGCGGCGAATTGATGAAATCGTCGTACCAGCGCAAGGAGAGGCCCGGCAGCGGATAGGTGAGGTACGAGCCCGAGCTGAACGACAGCGGCATGATCGCCAGGATCGGCGCGATCAGGAAGATGAACACCAGCGTCGAGATGACGACGGTCGCGGTCCACGCGATGCGCTGGCTGGGCGTGCGCACGGAGGCATTGTCGCTCAATTCTTCATCCCTCCCGTGACCTGCTGGCCCTGCACCAGCTTGCCGTAAACGAGAGCGAGCAGAATAGTCGCCAGCAACAGCACGGCACCGAGCGCCGATGCAAGGCCCCAATTGGCCGTCTCGGTCGTGTAGAGCGCGATGAAGTAGCTGATCATCTGATCGGCGGCGCCGCCGACCAGTGCCGGCGTGATGTAGTAGCCGAGCGCCAGGATGAAGACGAGCAGGCTTCCCGCGCCGATGCCGGGCAGGGTTTGCGGCAAATAGATCCGCAGGAAGGCGGTGAGGGGTGGTGCACCGAGCGAGGCGGCGGCCCGCATGTAGGCCGGCGAGATCGCCTTCATGCTGCTGTACAGCGGCAGGATCATGAACGGCAACAGAACGTGGGTCATGGCCACGCAGACACCGAAGCGGTTGTAGATCAGGCGCAATGGCTCGTCGATGATGCCTAGCCAGTGCAGGCTGTCGTTTACGACGCCCTTGCTCTGCAGCAGCACGATCCAGGCGCAGGTACGCACCAGAAGCGATGTCCAGAACGGCAGCAGCACGAAGATCATCAGCAGGTTCGACCGGCCGGGCGGCAGCGTCGCCAAGAGGTAAGCGACCGGGAAGCCAAGGATCAGGCAGAGTACGGTGACGCTGAGGCTGATGAGGAAGGTGCGGCCGAAAATTTCGCGGTAGATGGCCTGATCCGGCGAGGCCGCGACGATCGCACCGTCCACGTTCCGTGTCAGGTCGAGCGCCGCCAGAAGATAGAAGCCGGTGACCGGGCCACCGGCATCCTTGATCGTCGTCCAGGTGGTGCGTTCGCGCCAGGCCGGGTTGATCTTGCCGAGTGTCTCCCTGGCCGTGCCGGGCTCCGGCACCGCCTTCAGATTGCGTGCGGTGCTGGTGAGGATCGTGCGAAAGCCGTTCAGGGCGTAGTTGAGCCGCTTGGCCGCGATGGCGATGGTGCCGGAGGCGCGCGCCGCCAGGATGTCATTCGCCACCGCCGCATAGGCCTTTTCGTCCGGCAGGTCCTTGCCCTCCCAGTTGGCAAGAGCCATGACGGTTTGCGGCAAAGCCTGACGCACCTCGCGATCATCGACCGCGCGCCACAGCATGCCGGCGATGGGCCCAGCGAAAGTGAAGAGCAGGAAGACGAGAAGCGGCAGCACCAGCGCCAACGCCTTGACCTGACGTGTCCGCTCCGCACGCCTCAATCGGCGCTTGAGCGGCACCTCGGTCGACGCATTTGCGCCGGTCAAGGAAGTTGCCGTCATGTGGAGAGCCTCTTCGATCGGTCTGAGCGCGCGCCTCGTCCTTCGAGACGACCGCTTCGCGGTCTCCTCAGGATGAGGCTCATCAACACCGGTTCCTGCGAAATGGCCGCCGCACACTCCGTCCTCATCCTGAGGAGCCCGCCTAAAGCGGGCGTCTCGAAGGATGGCCGCAACAAAGATGCTCTGAATGCGCGCTGCACGCCGTTTCGGGAGCGCGCTATTTCGCGGCCCATTTGTTGAAGCGCTCGGTCAGGCGGTCGATGTTCTCGAGCCAGAAGGCAACGTTGATCTCGACCGCGTTCTTGATGTTGTCGGGCGCGGTCGGCAGGTCCTTCAGGACGGCCGGCTGGATCAGGGCGGCGGCGCCCTTGTTCGAGGTGCCGTACGCAATGTTCTCCGACAGTTTTGACTGGTTCTCCGCCTTGCCGGCGAAGTCCAGGAACTTGTAGGCCGCGTCCTTGTTCGGGCTGCCCTTCAGGATCACCCAGCTGTCGAGTGTGAAGAGCGCGCCGTCCCACACCATGCCAAAATTCTTCTTCTCGTTCTTGTTCGCGGTGTCGATGCGGCCATTGTAGACCGAAGTCATCGCCACCTCGCCGGAGGCGAGCAATTGCGGCGGCTGGGCGCCGGCCTTCCACCAGACGAGGTCGCCCTTGATGGTGTCGAGCTTCTTGAACGCCCGATCGACGCCTTCGTCCGTCGCCAGCACCTTGTAGACGTCCTTCGGCGCGACGCCGTCGGCCATCAGCGCGATCTCGAGCGTGGTCTTCGGGCCCTGACGCAGGGCGCGCTTGCCTGGAATCTTCTTGGTGTCGAAGAAGTCGGCCCAGCCCTTGGGCGCGTCCTTCAGCTTGTCCTTGTCGTAGCCGAGCACGAAATCATAGAGGATTGCGCCGACGCCGCAGGGATTGACCGATGGCTGGATGTAAGCGGCCTCGCCGCCGATCTTGGAATAGTCGAGCTTCTCGAACAGGCCTTCCTCGCAGCCGACCGCGAGCTCGTCGCTCTCGACCTGGACGAGGTCCCAGGTGGCGGCGCCACCCTGCACCTTGGCGCGCAACACGCCGACGCCGCCGTCCCAGGATTCGTCGTTCATGGCAACACCGGCCGCCTTCTTGAACGGCTCGAAATAGACCTTCTTCTGGGCATCCTGATAGGCGCCGCCCCATGACACGACGGTGAGGTCGCGCGCCTGCGCGATGGTGGCGAGCGCAGCGCTGGCGCTGAACGCGGCGGCGAAACCCAGAGCAATCTTGCCAATCTTGCGCTTCAGCATGGTCCTTGTTCCTTCTATCTGCGTTGCGTTGAGGTTGTTCGATGCAGGTTCGCCAGCATCGGGATCAGACGGGATCGAGCGCGAGGCAGTCCTCGGGGCGGAAGGTGATGAAGACATTCTCGCCAGGTCTTAGGCTGCCATGTCTCAGGCTATCATGCGCCCCCGGCTGCAGCTTGACCATGAACTCGGCATTCCCGGCGACATCGAGCACGGCCAGCGCGTGGTCGCCGAGATAGATGGTGTTCTGCACTTTGGCCGGCAGCCGGTTTGGTCCGTCGCTGGAGCTGCCATCGGGGATAATCGCGATCCGCTCCGGCCGCACCGACAAGGAGGTCGATGCGCCCGCGCCCGATACGTTGACCGCACGGGCCATGACGGAGCCGCCGGCCGCCAACGCGACGCGGCAAAGGTCCCTGTCGATCGTCTCCACGGTGCCGGCCAGCACATTGTTCTCGCCGACGAAATTGGCGACGAAGCTGTTGACCGGATGCTCGTACAGTGCGTCGGGTCTGTCGATCTGCTGCACGATGCCGTCGTTGAACACGGCGATGCGGTCCGACATGGTGAGCGCTTCGCTCTGGTCGTGGGTGACGTAGACGACGGTGATGCCCATGGTCTCGTGCAGTTGCTTGATCTCCAGCTGCATCTGCTCGCGCAGGCGCTTGTCCAGGGCGCCCAGCGGCTCGTCCATCAGCACGAGCTGCGGGTTGAAGACCAGCGCGCGGGCCAGCGCCACGCGCTGCTGCTGGCCGCCGGACAATTGTCCGGGCCGCCGCTGCGCCAGGGCTTCCATCTTGATCATGCGCAGCGCCGCCTTGACACGCGCCTGCGTCTCCGCCTTGCTGACCTTGCGTACGGACAGCGGAAAGGCGACGTTCTCCTCGATCGTCAGGTGCGGAAACAAGGCATAGTTCTGGAACACCATGCCGATGTCGCGCTTGTGCGGCGGCATGTTCTTGATCGGCCGTTCCGCGAGGTAGATCTCGCCCTGGGTCGGAACCTCGAAGCCTGCCAGCATCATCAGCGTGGTCGTCTTGCCCGAGCCGGACGGACCGAGCAGGGTGATGAACTCGCCTTTTCTGATGTCGAGATCGAGGTTCTTCACCACGAGATGCTCGCCATCATAGGTCTTCTGAATGCCGGAAAAGCGCACCAGTGCCGGCGCAGGCGTGACCATGCCGGCTTCCATGTTGTCCTCGCGTGTCCCCTACGATGCCGTCGGCAGCCTCGTTCGAGGTTGCGAGAAACAGCTTAGCATCCTCCGATGAGAATGCCAGCGGCGCGCGGCAGTCGCTATGGAATCCCCTGTGGCCATCCTTCGAGACGCCCGCCGTTGGCGGGCCCTCAGGATGAGGACCGAGTGTGCAGCCGTAGTTTCGACGAGCACCGATGCCGCTTAGCCTCATCCTGAGGAGACCGCGAAGCGGTCGTCTCGAAGGACGAGGCGCGCCCTCAGGTATGCGATCGCCCTGCGGCGCGCAGGGGCGGGTGCGAAGGCGCGTTACATCCCGGACAGCTTGGTCACGTACACGTTCAGCGTTCCGCCGGCTTCCGCGATCACGCGCAGCGTCCTGGAATCGAAGGCGATGTCGGCCAGCGTCAGGCTGCTGATATTGGCCTCGACCTTGACGCCGTCTTCGCTCTTCTGGAGGTCGGCAATGACGCCTGCGATCTTCTCGCGCGCGTTGGCGGCGATCGGCTTCAGGTCGAGCGTCGCTTTTTGCACCAGCGCCTGCTGCATCTGCGGCACCACTGCGCGGGCCGCAGCGCCGAGCAGGCCGAAGGCCGCCTCGGACTCCACCGCGAGCTGGATATCGGCGAGCCGCAGCGTCTGCTGCGCCTGGTCGAGCATCGGCCGGCCCCAGATGTGCACGGTCGCCTCGGCGCCGAGTCCAAGCCAGCTCTTCTTCTCCTTGGCGCGCACCAGCAGCGAGATCAGAAGCCGCTCGCCGGAGGGGACGACGTTGACGCTCTTTACCGTGACCTCGACCGGACCGGAGCCGTCCTCGGGATAGGTGTGGCCGACCATCTGCGCTGCGATCAGCTTGTTGATCTCGGCGAAGGGCACGTCGATGGGAACGCCGATGTTCACGCCGGTGCCGGTGGGCGGCACGATCGAGATCTTGTCGGGGAACGGGCAGTCCGGCTTGGTCTGCGTCGAGGTCACGCGCGTCTCGGCCTCCAGGCCGAGCAGCAGCGTCATGTTCTGCGCGTCGACGCGCGGCTGCGCCGCGATCGCGCGGGTCGGCTTCATCTCGAGCCAGAGCGGCGGCAGTGCGGCCGAGGAACCGCTGCCTTGCAGCGGGATCGAGCGGCAGGCCTTGGCCCATTGCACCTTCGCGTTCTCGCGCAGGCTGGGGTCGTTGCGGATGCGCTCGGAGACGACGTTGAGCTGATCGCCGATCGTCTTGTCGATCAGCGGCTTCACCTGGGCCGGCACGTTGACCTTGGCGCCGGCGACGTTGAGGTTGGTATCGCCGAGATTGACCTGTGCGCCCAAATTCGGCTCGAGATGCCAGGCGGCCGCGAGCTTGGGGCGCGAGGTGACGACGACGTTGCCCTTGATCTCGGCGCTGGCGTTCAAATTCTTGATGTTGACCGCGCCGATCCGCTTCGCCGCGTCGCCGCCGAGCACGCTGCCCAGCGCATCGCCGAGAGCGCCGGTGGCTTTCGCCGAGAGCGATCCCGTCACGTTCAACTTGCCGGTGATCGGCGTCGACAGCGTCAGCACGTCCTTGTCGCCGGTTGCCGCCATTGGTCCGCGCACGGCGGTCCAGCCGATATCGGCGTTCTGCAGGATTTGCGATATCGGGTTCTCGGCCTTGCCGGCGAAATTGTGCGGCGAGGCCTTCTCGGCCTGCTCCCGGATCGCCGACAGCGCGATCGCGACGGGTGCCACCACGATCGAGCTTTTCGAGACCGGCGGCAGCGGCGGCAGTTGCGCGACCGGCGGCGCCGAATTGGTCGCGCGCGGCGACAGCAAATCCATCGCCTTCAGGCTGATGAAAAACGACGCCGCGAGCACCACAACGGCGATCAGGACAGTCTTCAAGTTCAACGTCAGACGCATCAATCCCCCAGGCCGCCCGGGCCGGAGTTTATAGGGCAGGCGAGAGGGGCGCTAGAGCGCACCGATGGGGTGGAATTGCGGCAAATCGGTTAACGGCCGTGTCGGTCTGTTCAAGCCGGCGTGCGCAGCTAGCCGCGCCTGGGACGGCGGACCGCGCGCACCTTGCCGGCGGCACCACCGCCGCAGAACAGTCGATCGCCGCCGTCGGATTCCAGCCCTGACACCATCGTCCCGGCCGGCAGGTCGAGCTGTTCGAGCACTTTTCCGGTGTCGGGATCGATCCGCCTGATGTCGCTGTCCTCGCCCTCCCAGGTGCCATGCCAGAGTTCGCCGTCGACCCAGGTGACGCCGGTCACGAAGCGCTTGCTTTCGATGGTGCGGAGAATAGTCCCGGTATCCGGATCGATCTGATGGATCTTGCGCTCGCGGTATTGGCCGACCCAGAGCGAGCCTTCGGCCCAGGCCAATCCGGAATCGCCGCCGCCACCGGGAGCGGGGATCGTGGTGAGCACCTTGCCTGTCGCAGCGTCGATCTTCTGGATGCGATCCTCCGCGATCTGGAACAGGTGCCGGCCGTCGAACGCCGTGCCCGCATGTGCGGCGACATCGAGCGAGCGCGCGATCTTGCCGTTGGCCGGATCGAGGCCATTCAATTTGTCGCCCGATGCGAACCAGACATGGGTGCCGTCATAGGTGACGCCATGCACGGCCTCGACGCCCGGAAAAGGCCCGTACTCCCTGACGATCTCGGCGGCGGAACGCTTCATTGGCTCGATCCCTGTGCTGCCACCAACCTACGCCTTCAGGAGCGGTCCGGGGAGTAACAAGCCTGTCGGGAATCCGGGGACGGGCGGGGTCATCCAGCGCCGCGCCCGGCCGTGGCCGAACGACTGCACCTTGTTCGATCGCGCCAGCTCTTCGAGCGCCCGCTGCACGGTGCGCGCGCTCATGCCGAGCGCGAGTGCGAGCGCCGAACTCGACCACGGCTCGCCATCGGCAAGAATGGCGAGGACCGCGGCGTGCTTCTCCTCGACCGGCCGCGCCAGCACGATGACGTCGCGCGTTTTCCGCGGGGCCAGCTCGAAACCCCGCTTGGTCGCGCTGATTCCGGCCAGCGGTGTGAGCTGGGTACGCAACCGCCCGATCTCGACGCGCAGTCGCGCACGGTGCGACTCGTCGACGTGCCTGGCCTGGAACGCGCCCGATATCAGCGCCTCGCGCGCGACGTCCGCGGGCCATGCCTGTGCCAGCAGACGCGCGAGCGCGAACAGCACGGGCCGCGTTCCCAACGACACGGCTGTGCCTTGCCTGCGCACGACATGATGGAAGGTGTCGACGACGAGCGCCGTCGAGGTCGCCAGTCGCTCGACCTCGCCGAGCAGCAGCGGGTGCTCGCTGCCGCGCGCGATCAGGCGCGCGGCCGGCGTGTTCAGGATCAGGCTCGCACTGTCCACCTCGGCGACGAGCGCCGGGATTCTTGCCAGCCGTGCGGCCTTGCCGGCGCGGTCGAGTGCTGCGCGCGCATCTCTTGTTTTCAGCCGCCTGATGGCGATGCCGGCAACCACCAGCTCGCGAACGACGAGCGATGCAGGCGGGAGGGGCGAGACGCCGATCTCGGCCAGCGTGCGCTCGGCCTCGTCGATGCGTCCGAGCAGGAGCAGACGGCGGGCCTCGATATGGCCGGCAAAGGCGGCATTGGCGAGATCGCCATGGCTAGCGAGCGTTACCCGCGCGCTTGCGAGCGTGTGCGCCGGCCAGCTCAGGTCGCGCGAGACCAGCGCGATCTCGGCCTCGGCCACCACGCACCTGGCGCGCGCGACCGCTTCTCTTGGCCCGAACGCGCGCGCGGCGCTGCGCAGCAGCGCCTTGGCTTTCGCGAGATCGCCGAGCTGCGCCATCGCGATGCCGCGCAGCGCCAGCGACGGTGCATCGTTGCGCAGCGCGACGCGGTTCAGCGCGCCGAGCGGATCGCCGGCCTCTAACGCGCGCGCGGCGGCCGTGATCAGCGAGTCCATGAAAATCCTGATGAAAATCCCGCCACACTTGTTACTCCCACTGCGCAACCGTCTGGTGCCAGAAATCGTTGACGGCCGACAATGTGCGGTGAGCAAGAGGTTTGGAGAGCCATGATGACATCAGCAGAAAAAGCAGGAACTAGCGCCACCATGCAAACACCGCCAGTGGTGTCGCCGCAGGACTGGGAGGCAGCCCGTCAGCAACTGCTCGTGAAGGAAAAGGCGCATACCCGCGCCCGCGACGCACTCGCCGCCGAACGCCGGCGCATGCCGTGGATGGAAGTCGACAAAACCTATGCGTTCGAGGCGCCCTCGGGCAAGGCCAGTCTGCTCGATCTGTTCCAGGGCCGAAAGCAGCTCATTCTCTATCGGGCCTTCTTCGAGCCGGGCGTATTCGGCTGGCCCGACCATGCCTGCCGCGGCTGCTCCATGGTGGCCGACCAGGTCGCCCATGTTGCCCATTTGAACGCCCGCGACACCACGCTGGTGTTCGCCTCGCGCGCACCGCAAGCCGACATCGCGCGGCTGAAGGCGCGGATGGGCTGGAACATCCCCTGGGTCACCATCACCGACAGCTTTGATGCCGATTTCGGCGTCGGCGAGTGGCACGGCACCAACGTGTTCTACCGCGACGGGACGCGCATCTTCCGCACCTATCTGATCAAGAGCCGCGGCGACGAGCAGATGGGCGGCACCTGGAACTATCTCGACATCACCCCGCTCGGCCGCCAGGAGCCGTGGGAGGATTCGCCGGCAGGCTACCCGCAGAGCCCGACCTACAAATGGTGGAACTGGAACGACAGCTACGAGGACGGTGGCGCGCCCGACAAGAAATGGGTCGAGATCTCGGACGCCGGCGAGATCGCGCTCCGCACGCCGGGCGCGCAGTGAGCGACGTCCATCCCGCCGGCGCCAGCCCTGACGGCAAGGAGGCCGCATCCCACCTTGCCAGATGGCTGGGTCTTGCGGCCACACCGACGTTCGCGATCATGGCCGTGGTGACGGCCGTGCTCGGCGGCCCGGCGGACATGCTCTGCTCCGCCGGACACGGGCTGTCGCTTGGCGGGATGGTGCCGATGTATCTGCTGATGAGCGCGTTTCACGCGGCGGCGTGGCTGCGGCTGGTCTCGGGGTGGCGTTGGGGCGGCGGGAAGTGACGAGCCTCCGCCCGGGTGAACGCCTCGTCCTTCGAGACGCGCGCAAGGGCGCGCTCCTCAGGATGAGGCTAACTGGCATATGTGCCGTGATGCAAGCATCGCGGGGAGAGAGATTCGAGGGCTACTCGGGTCGATGCTGCACCCACAGCCCTCATCCTGAGGAGCCGCCAAAGGCGAGCGTCTCGAAGGATCGCCACGATCGGCTGACACCAAACGAAAACAGCCCCGGCATCGCCGGGACCGTTCGCATCGCAATCCTGTTCGCAGCCTACCGCCTCGCGCTACCGCAGCTCAGCTCTCCGCTCGGTCATCGGCAACACGATCACCTTGGTGCCGACGTTGACGCGGGAGTAGAGGTCGGAGACGTCGTCATTGGTCAGGCGGATGCAGCCGGAGGAGACGTGCTTGCCGATGGTATCGGGGGCGTTGGTGCCGTGGATGCGGTAGACGGTGCCGCCGAGATACATCGCGCGGGCGCCGAGCGGGTTGCCGGGGCCGCCGGCCATGTGGCGCGGCAGGTATGGCTGGCGCTGGATCATTTCCGGCGGCGGGGTCCAATCCGGCCACTCGGCCTTCTTGGTCACCGACTGGGTGCCGGACCAGGTGAAGCCTTCGCGGCCGACGCCGATGCCGTAGCGAACGGCCTGGCCGTTACCGAGCACATAATAGAGATAGGTGTTGGGCGTATCGATGATGATGGTGCCCGGAGCTTCACGTGTTGCGTAGCTGACGGTCTGGCGGCGGAAGCGGGCCGGCGTTTCGACGGCGTCCTGATCCTCGGACGGCGCGGTCTGATAGGTCGGCGCCTGATAGGGCCGGTAAGGCTGAAGCGGCTGCGGCGCGGTGATCGTCGGCAGCGGCTGGAAGAACGGAAACAGCTGCACGGGCGCGGCTTTGGCCGGGCCGGCAAATGCGATTGCGGTCACGGCCACTGCACTGACGGCAACGGCGCGCGAATACGTCTTGAACGTGTCCAGATTGAACATTGGTCGCCCCTGTCTGCGTGGTGTTTCTTGGTCACCCCGGCACCGTTTCGGTGCTCCGTTGCCTAATTCACTAATCGAAAGAAGTTTCGGGACGTTTGCGCGGAAAACCGAAAACGGTTTCATCGCGGCAAGGATTGTTTCATGACAGTTTCGTGGCCGGGCGCGCCCGTTAACAAACAAAACAGCGCGCCGACATTTATGTGACGTCACACGCCTGAAATATCCGTGGTTGATGGTCCTAAGCCGAGAATCATCAAACTCTCGGGATTTCCCCATGCGGGTATTAATCGCGACTGACGCCTGGCATCCGCAGGTCAACGGTGTGGTCCGGACGCTGACCTCGCTGGCGGCCGCCGCCAAGGCCCTCGATGTCGAGATCGACTTCCTGACGCCGGACGGCTTCCGCTCCTGGCCGCTGCCGACCTATCCGGGCCTGCGCATCGCGCTGCCTACGGGTAAGGAGATCGCACGGCGGATCGAGAAGGCCGCGCCCGAAGCGCTGCATATCGCAACCGAAGGCCCGATCGGCTGGGCCGCGCGCGCCTATTGCCGCCGCAACGGGCTCGCCTTCACCACCTCCTACACGACGCGTTTTCCGGAATACGTCTCGGTGCGGACCGGCATCCCCGATGCCGTCGGCTATGCCGTGCTGCGCCACTTCCACGATGCTGCCGCCATGACCATGGTGGCGACGCCCTCGCTGCGGCAGGAGCTTTCGGGGCGCGGCTTCAAGCGGCTCGGCTTCTGGGGGCGCGGCGTCAACACCGAGCTGTTCCATCCGGATGCTCCTGCCAAGCTCGACTTGCCGGGCCCGATCTTCATGACGATGGGCCGGGTCGCGGTGGAAAAGAATCTCGAAGCATTCCTCTCGCTCGATCTGCCCGGCACCAAAGTTGTGGTCGGTGACGGCCCGCAGAAAGCGGCGCTCGAGAAGAAATATCCGGACGCCGTCTTCCTCGGCGAGAAGAAAGGCGCGGACCTCACCGCGCATCTCGCCGCCGCCGACGTCTTCGTGTTCCCGAGCCTCACCGACACCTTCGGCGTGGTGCAACTCGAAGCGCTCGCCTGCGGTACGCCGGTTGCGGCGTTTCCGGTGACGGGTCCGAAGGACGTCATCGCCGATCATCCGATCGGCGCGATCGACAACGACCTGCGTGCCGCTTGTCTCCGCGCACTCACGATGTCGCGCGAGACCTGCCGCGACTTCGCGCTGGAGCGTTCCTGGGAGAACAGCGCGCGCCAGTTCGTCGGCAACCTCACCTCACTCCAGCCCAGTCGTTCGCTGCGCGCTTCGCCGGTCATGGCGCGGCGGCCGGTGCGCGGCTGATCATACTTTGACCCACAGCGAGAACCTCATCGATGGCTAAGATCATGAACCTTGACGGCACCCAGCAGCTCGACCTCACCCGTGGCACGGTCGAGCAGGCCTATGATCGCTGGGCGCCGGTCTACGATCTCGTGTTCGGCGGCGTGTTCGCCAAGGGCCGTCAGGCCGCGATCGCAGCCACCAACAAGATCGGCGGGCGTGTGCTCGAGGTCGGCGTCGGCACCGGCATCTCGCTGCCGCTCTATGCTCCCAACCTGCGCATCTTCGGCACCGACATTTCGGAAGCGATGCTCGACAAGGCGCGCCAGCGCGTCACCGAGGGCAAGCTGAAGAACGTCGAGGGCCTCGCGGTGATGGACGCCGAGAAGCTCGAATTCCCCGACAATTCCTTCGACGTCGTGATGGCGCAATATGTCGTCACCGCGGTGCCAAATCCGGAAGTCGCGCTCGACGAATTCGCCCGTGTGCTGCGTCCGGGCGGCGAGCTGATCATCCTCACCCGCGTCAGCGCCGACACCGGCATGCGCCGCTTCATCGAGCAGAAGCTCCAGCCGGTGGTGCGTCCGCTCGGCTTCCGCACCGCCGAGTTCGCTTGGTCGCGCTACGCCAAATGGCTTGCCGGCGCAAAGGGAATCGAGCTCGCCGAGCGTCGCCTGATTCCGCCGCTGGGTCATTTCTCGCTGGTGCGCTTCCGCAAGGTCGACGTCGCCAAGGCAGCCTGAGCAAGGCTGCGAGAGAGCGGCGGTTCGATCCGCCGCTCACGCGTTCGCGTGCGTCATCGCGTCGCTGCACATCGTCACATGACAAAATGATGATGTCACACGGCGTACATCGAATCTCTGTAAATCCCTTACCCGAAAGCATTTTGGGGAATAGCATGATCAAGAATTATCTCGAGCAGCTGCGGATCCAGCGCTGGGACGACCATCGCTACTATCACCACAGCCGCATCAATCAGAGCCTGCACTTCGTCAGCGCGCTGAGCTTCCTCTTCGCCTATGTCTGGCTGTTCGTCGATCCCATGCTCTCGGCCCTGGTCGGCTGGCTGGTCTCGATGACCTCGCGCCAGGCCGGTCACTTCTTCTTCGAGCCGCATGATTTCGACCACATCAACCAGGCCACGCACGAGTACAAGGAAGACATCAAGGTCGGCTACAACCTTCAGCGCAAGGTGGTGCTGATGGCGATCTGGGCAGCGTCCCCGCTGGTGCTGTTCGCCGATCCGACGCTGTTCGGCCTGTTCACGCCCTGGGCCAGCGCGGCCGATTTCATGCGTCAGGTGGCCAAGATCTGGCTCGCGATCGGCGGCGGCGGTCTCCTGTTCCGCACCGTGCACCTGTTCTTCATCCGCGACGTCGAGACCGGCCTGGTCTGGATGACCAAGATCCTGACCGACCCCTTCCACGATTTGATGCTCTATCGCAGCGCTCCGCTCGCTTTGATGCGCGGCGAACTGATGGATCCCGGTCTGCACCTCAATCCCGAGCACACGCTGGGCCTTATCTCCGAGCCCACGCTCGAAGAGCAGCACGCCTGAGCACGCCGTTCTCACAAAATACTCCGATGTCGATTGGCTACGTCATGCCCGGGCTTGTCCCGGGCATCCACGTCTTGGGTGCTTCTTCGCCTCTCCCCGCGCGCGGTAGGGCAATCGCATATGGTGCCCACAACGCAGCGGCATCGACGGTGGGCTCCCTCTCCCGCTTGCGGGGGAGGGCCGGGATGGGGGTGTCTCCGCGTCGGGATTGTCGAGAATTACTGAGGATGTCCCTGTGTGGCGAGAACCCTCACCCGCCGCGCTCTACGAGCGCCATAGCCGAGGCTTCGCCTCGGCGTTCTCTTAGAACGGCCGCCAAAGGCGGCCTATGCTCTCCCGCAAGCGGGAGAGGCCGAGCAAGCCCGCGCAGTGTGGCCTCAACGCCCGAGACGCTTGGCCAGCATCTCTTTCAAAATCTGCCGCTTGATGTTCTTGTTGGTGAGCACGCCATCGTGCCACCAGAAGCCATCGGTCTTCATCTTCTCGGCCGCGCGGACGAAGCGGTCGGCGACTTCGCTGAAGTCGGCGTCGGTGTAGTTCAGGCTGAAGATCAGTCGTCCGGTGCCGACCCAGCTCAGCGACAGGCCTTCGGCGCGCAGGTAATATTGCAGCATCCAGTTGTAGCGGGACGGGGTGGTGTATTTCACCGTCCAGATCGACGAGAAGTTGGCGAACCGCACCGGCAGGTCGGCATCGGTCATCATCTGGTTGAGCTTTTGGGCACGGCCGTTCCAGGTCGCGTCCAGCCCGTCATAGATGGCGCGGAAGTTCGGGCTGGCGAGCCGGCTCAAGAACTCGTCCATCGCCGTCATGACGTAGGGATGCGAGTTGAAGGTGCCGCGGGCGAAGCAGATGTCCGCGGGACGGTCGTCGCGGAAGCGGCGCATCAATTCGCGTCTGCCGCAGACGACGCCGACCGGCAGGCCACCGGCGAGACTCTTGCCGTAAGTCACCATGTCGGCCTTGACGCCAAAATATTCCTGGGCGCCGCCGGCGGCGAGGCGGAAGCCGACGAAGACTTCGTCGAAGATCAGCACGATGCCGCGCCCGGTGCAGACCTCGCGCAGCTGCTTCAGCCACTCAGTGTAGGCCGCGCGGTCGAAATTGCCGCCGCGGGAGCTGTCGACCAGCGAGGAATCGCCGGGCGCGTTGCCGTTCGGATGCAGGCCCTGGAGCGGATTGACCAGCACGCAGGCGATGTCGTTGCGCGTGCGCAGCACGTGCAGCGTCTTCTCCGACATCTCGGAGAGGGTGTAGGTCTCATGCGCGGCGATCGGATTGCCGACACCCGGCTGCACGTCGCCCCACCAGCCGTGATAGGCGCCGGCGAAACGAACCAGATGCGTGCGCTTGGTGTGGTAGCGCGCGAGCCGCACCGCCTGCATCACGGCTTCGGTGCCGGACATGTGGAACGAGACCTCGTCGAGGCCCGAGATCTGGCAGAGCCGCTGCACGTTATCGAGGATGACGGGATGGTAGGGGCCGAGCACCGGTCCGAGCGCGTGCGCGCGCTTCTCGGAGCCCTCGATGCACTCCTTGTAGAAGTCGTTTCCGAAGATGTTGACGCCGTAGGACCCGGTGAGGTCGTAGGAGGTGTTGCCGTCGACATCGGTGACGGTGACGCCGCTCGAGGATTCCATGAAGGTCGAGGTGCCCAGATGCTCGCGGACGAGTCGCGAGAACTGGAACGGCACGCGGTAGGTTTCGGTGAAGTTGAGGTCGGAGATCGTCTCCGCCGCCTCCTTCGTCATCGCGCGACCCTTGGGGTAGCGATCGGCGTAGAGAGCTGCGAGGCGGAAGAAGGCCTCCTTGCGCTGCGTCACCACGTTGGCCGGCGCGCCGTCGCAGCCGAAATATTTGTCGCCTTCGAATTCGTAGAACGGCAGCAGCTTTGCCACCCGGCGCGACATCTTGGAGTGCCCGGCGAGCGAGCGGTGCTTGGCGCGGGACAGTGCGAGCCGCGCCTTCAGCTTCGGGAAGGCGGCGGCAGCGGACGCTGCGGCGGCCACGGAAAATGAGAGAATCGGGAGTGTCGTTTCCATGACAACAAGCGCTAATACTGCGAGCTGACAGATTCATGACAGTCAAAGCCCTCATCGCCTCTTTCACCCAGCAGGAAGACCTCAACTTCCTGTTGACCAACCGCATCCCCCGCGCGGCACTGACCCGCTTCATGGGCTGGTTCTCCAAGATCGAGAATCCGCTGGTGCGGGACGGCTCCATCGCGCTGTGGAAGTTGTTCTCCGACCTCGATCTGTCGGAAGCCAGGAAGGACCATTTTGGGAGTCTGCACGACTGCTTCACCCGTGAGCTCAAGCCAGGCCTGCGGCCGTTTGATCCGGATCCGTTCGCTGTCGCCAGTCCTTCGGACGGCATCGTCGGCGCCCATGGCCGGATTGCCGACACCGAGCTGTTCCAGGTCAAGGGCGCGCCCTATTCGCTGCTCGACCTGCTCGGCGATCCCGCGCTGGTCGAGCAGCACCGCAACGGAAGCTTCGTCACGCTGCGGCTGACCTCGAGCATGTATCATCGCTTCCACGCGCCGTTCGATGCGCATATCGAGCGCGTCACGCTGATCCATGGCGACGTCTGGAACGTCAACCCGATCGCGCTGAAGCGGGTCGAGCGCTTGTTCTGCAAGAATGAGCGGGCGGTGATCCGCACGCATTTGTCGACCGGCGAGGCCGTGACGCTGGTGCCGGTCGCAGCGATCCTGGTTGCCAGCATCCGGCTGCACTTCCTCGACATGGTGCTGAACGCGCAGACCAAGGGCCCGGTCAATTTTCCCTGCGACGTCAACGTGACCAAGGGCGAGGAGCTCGGCTGGTTCGAGCACGGCTCGACCATCATCATCCTCGCGCCCGGCGATTTTTCGTTCTGCGACGGCATCGCTGAGGGGACGCGTATCCGTGCCGGTCAGGCGCTGCTGAGAAAAAAGTAGCCTTCAAACCGCCGTCCCGGCCGCCTATATCGTCGGCGGGGACTATTGGACGATACGGATTTTGCGATGGCGCGGGCGCCGGTGATGGCGGCGGGTGGTATTGTGTTGCGGCGTGGCGACACGCCGCTGATTGCCATCGTGCGCCAGCGCAAGCGCAATGAATGGGTCCTGCCCAAGGGCAAGCTCGACGACGGCGAGACGCCGAAGGAAGCCGCGCATCGCGAGGTGCTGGAGGAGACCGGCCACGACGTGACCGTGCACGAATTTCTGGGCACGATCGCCTATCAGTCCAGCGGCCCCATCAAGATCGTGCATTTCTGGCGGATGGAGGCCGGGGGCGTCCAAGTCCGCAAGCTGATGAACGACATCAAGGCGGTCGACTGGCTGACGCTGGACGACGCGCTCGCACGCCTGTCGCGCGAATATGAGCGTGCCTTCCTCACCCAGGTCGGGCCGATCGCAATCGCCGCGGCCGGGCTTACAACCGTACCCACACCGGAGCCGACGCCGGCGCTGGCGGCCGACGATATCGATGCGGCCCTGCAGACGCTGACGCCGGCTGAGGCTGCCTCCGTTGACGAACTGCGGCACGGCCTGCTGCAAAAGGTGCGGGCCTGGTTGCGCGGCGAGGCGTGAGATCTCGCCTCCCCGTCATTGCGAGCGCAGCGAAGCAATCCAGAATCTTTCCGCGAAGGGACGCTGGATTGCTTCGCTGCGCGCTCCGCTCGCAACGACGGGGAGGCGCGCTGGCCAATCTACCGCTTCTTCCTCTCCTTCGGAGCCGGCGCAGGCTTGCGCGGCGCGGCGGGGCGTTGCGCGGCGGGCAGGCGTTGCTGCAGGCCGGGCTGGCGTGGTGCGGCGCCTTGTTGCGGTTGGGTGGCCGGCAGTGCGCCGGGCTGCAATCCGGTGCGCGGCGTTTGCGGTTGTGGTGTCGTGCCCGGCTGGGGCGCGACCGCGCCGGGCGCTTGCGGAGATTGTCCGCTGCGCTGTGGCTGGGTCTGCGGCGTGCCGCTGGGCTGCGTGCCTTGTCCGGTGCGCGGCTGCGCGGCCGGCTGACCCGTGCCCTGCGGCTGCTGACCCTGACCCGCGCGCGGCGTGCCTGGCTGTGTCGCGCCGCCTTGTCCTTGCCGTTGCGGCGTCTGTGTGCCCGGCGTCTGCTGACCCGGCCGGTTGTTCTGACCCGGCTGGCCATTCGGCCGCTGCGGCTGCTGGTTCGGTGCTGTGGTCGGACGCAGTTGCTGTTGTTGCGGCGGCTGCGTCGGTCGCGGAATCCGGCTGATCGCTGCTGGATTGGCGCGGCGGAAGTCGCGCTGCTCGGTGACGATCTGCCGTCCCGTGGTCTGCGCCGCATGCACCTGGCTGACGAAGCCGCGGTCGCGGGCGATCTGCTGCGGGGGAATCGTGATCGGCACCGCGGCAAAGCGTATGGCGCCCGGGCCGGCCGCACCCGGCCGGATCGCAAAGCCGCTGGAAGCCTGCGTCAGCGCGCCGAGCCGCGTGCCGCTGGCGCGGTCGTTGACGTCGATATGGCCGACCCGGCCGTCGGCGTCGGGATAGAGTTTGATGTTGACGTTGTTTGTGGTGTTCGCGGTCGCGTTTTCGGGCACGTCGACGACGCCGGTGGTGCCGCGGATGCCAAGCGTCGCGGTCGGGGTCGCGATCTTCATGTCGCCGGTCTTGGCCACCGCCGCGGCGACGAACGCGACCGTGCCCTTGCCGATGTCGAAGATCGCCGAGTTCTGCTTGCCGCCGTCCTCATAGACGTAATTGTCGATGGTGATCTTGGCGCTGGCGGAGAGGTTGAACGTAGTGGCGTCGTTGAAGGTGATGCCGAGCGACGAGTTCGAGGATGTCTGCACGACGTCGTTGAGAAAGATGTCGTCGCGCACCTTCAGCGGATAGGAGTTCTTGTCGCGGATCACGGTCGCAATCCCCGTCACGGTCGCGACGTTGCCGATAGGCTCCACAATGGCGGGTTGTGTGTCGGCGGCGGGCGCAGGCGAGGCCGCGGGGGAGGGAGCCGGCGTCGCTTGTGCCTGCGGCTGTGCCTGTGCCTGTGTGAGCTCGATTGTGTCGGACGCGCACGCCCTGTCCGCGCCAGCCAGCGGCAGCGCCAGCAACGGCAAAGCAAACACGACGCGGCGCCAAGCCACCATCAAAGCCACGAATGAGGTCCCGGTGAGAACACAAGGCGAGATCGACCGATATCAGCCGGAGCCGGCTGAACGGCGGATGAACATCTGTTGCATGGAAGGGGCGAACGTTCAAACATGACTCTGCCCCCTCATGGTGAGGAGCGCGCTCTTGCGCGCGTCTCGAACCATGCAGGCCCGGCTCTCGACCCGGGCCTCGCCCTTCGAGACGCCTGCTACGCAGGCTCCTCAGGGTGAGGGGATATAGTGAGTTTGCCGCGCGAGATCCCGGGTTCGATGCTGCGCATCGCCCCCCATTGCGCAATTGCGCAATAGGGATGACGCGCTCCGCGCGTCAGCTGACCCGCTTCCAGGTCTGGCCGCCGCAGAACATGCCGCCGAAGGCGCAACCCTGCACGCGCATCGCGCTCGGACTCTTCATGGCGATCGTCGAGTCGTAGTTCTTGCCGGATGCTGGATCGTGGATGCGGCCGCTCCACTTGGCGCCGTCAGGCTTCATGTTGACCAGGATCAGCTCGTTGTTCTTCTCGGCATAGCCGCAGAGATTGGCGCCGCATGGCTCGACGCGGACATTGCCCTTGTTGTCCTCAACGGCCCACACGCCGATTGGTGTGTTCGCGGCCTGCACGGGCGCGGCGGCCACCGGGGCCGGAGCGGGCGCAGCTGCGACCGGCGCGGCAACAGGCGCGGGCTGAGTGGTCGCGTCGACAGACGGCGCCGCGGCAACGGTTGTGGCCGGGGCGGGAGCAACGACAGGAGCCGCCGGAACAGTCGTCGTCTGCTGCGCGGGTTGCTGTTGCACCGGAGCCGGCGCGGGCGGCGCAGTCGTCTTGCTCGCCGTGGTGCTGTCATCGTCCTTGGAGTTACTGTTGAGGTGGATGTTGCTCAGCTTGATCGGCTTGTCGGACAGGCCCGGCGCGACGATGGTCACACAGTTGAGAGAGGCGCAATTGCGCGGCGTCTCGATGCGGATGTGCTGGCCATCGATCTGGAACGAGAGCGAATTGCCGGCATGGGCTGTGGCGGTCGATGCGAGGAAGAGTGCGGTGGCGACGATGGTGAGCTTGTTCATGACAACCTCCGAAATAGCGTGGGTCCCGAGATGGACTGAAGTCGGTCGCGGACCGGATGTGGTTCGACCCTATGCCGGAGCCCGTCAGTCTTCTGTGATGGACCTCACAGCGACCGCCTGGGTGAGCCAGCGCACATTCAGCCCCCATTCATCTGCGTAACATCGTGACATTGAGGGAGGCGTCGATGAAGCGGCTTTCGATTTTGTTCGGCACGTTGATCGCATTGACGGCGATCGCACCCACGGCGCAGGCCAGCACCTACGCCTTTACAATTGGCGGCCACCGGTTCCAAGTCGAGGCTCCGCGCAACTGTCGATCCGCGTCTTGCGTCTCGATCTCGACCGGTCGCAGTATCCGGCCGATCGAGGATGTCGCCACGACGCAAGCCCCGCTGCCTGCGCCGGTGCCGGTCGTTATTCCGCCGGTCCAAGCCGCAACGCCAGTCAAGCCGCCCCAAGCGACCGTGGTCGCGCCGCCTCCGGCGCCGATGGCCCCCATTGTTGCCGCGGCGAGTTCGCGGCCCGTCACGTTGCCGCCGGCGCCAAGACCCGAGACACCGAAATTCGAGGCTTTGAGCCCCAACCCGCCACGGGTTGATCTGTCGCGTGCAGATCCGCCGCGCACAGAGCCGCCGGTCGTTGCCCCGCGGCCCGAGGTCAAGCAGACCGCAGGGATCGCGCCGCGCGGCAACGACGAGCCGGCCTATCTGCCGCTCGGCGAATGGGAGAACGACAGCGCCAAGGGCACGGTCCGCATCGAACGCTGCGGTCCCTTGCTGTGTGGTTTTGCGCTGACCGAGCCCTCGACCCGCGGCGAGAGCGTGCTGGTCAACATGAAGCCGAAAGCGCATGACGCCTGGAGCGGCAGCATTTACAGCGGCTCCAGCGGCAAGACCTATTATGCGACGATGACACTGAAAAGCTGGGGCAAGCTCTACGTCGAAACCTGCGCATTCGGCCACTTCTGGTGTTCCGGCAATGACTGGACACGGGTCGAGGAGGGGCCACGCTCGTAGAGCACGCGCCGTTCAGACTTGTCCCTATCCAATTTGTAACAAGCGCTGCATGCGCGGGCGCGGCTGGTGCTTCAGTCACACCGTGCGCGAGAAGGACGACCGCTATCCCGACCCCGACAACCCCGGCTTGATGTGCCGCGATTTCAAGATCGGCGGCATCACTGGATCGGACTGCTCGAATTTCTGAAGGCTAGCTTTTGCGCCGCCTTGTTCGGTCGCGCGCGTCTCGCGCGGCCGGCATGGTTAACCAAAGCTGAAACCGAAGCGCTAAAGAGTCTTTAAGTAAATTCACCGAACGTGCGCGCATGACGCGCGGAGTTCGTTTGTATCTCGTCGGCTCCATCGTCCTTGTTTCGCTCGCGGGTTGCGGACGCGGCTTTTTCCAGGCCGAACGTGAACCGTGGCGGGCCGAGGCAGAAGCGGCGTGCCTGAAATCGGGCGCCGTGAAGGAGAGCCCTGACATCGTCCGGATCGAGCCGATCTCCGGCCCCGGCATGTGCGGCGCCGAGTTTCCGCTAAAGGTCGCCGCCATCGGCGAAGGCACAAGCAGCTACGGTTTCGCTGACGAGGATCCACGCCCGCCCGGCAGCATCGGCAACCAGCCGCGCTGGCCGGTGAGGCAGCCGCAATCGAATTATCCGGCGCAAAGTTATCCGCAGCAAGGCTATCCGCAGCGGTCGAACTATCCCGAGAGCGCGGTGCGCCAGCCCTCCGGCTATGGCGCGTCGTCCGGCCCGGTGTCGCTCAGCGCGCCCGGCGTGGCGCCGCAGGAAGACGAGATCGACCTGCCGCCCGAGGGCACCGACGCCGCGGGCGCGGCGCGTTACATGAATGCGCCGAGCTATCCGGCGCGTCAGCCCGGTCCGGCGCCGTATTCGCAAGCGCCCGCGCAACAACCGCCGCCGCGGTTGGGTCCTGCGCAGGGCAATCCCGTCACCGCCGTCGGTCCGGTTGCGATAAAGCCGACGGCGACGCTGGCGTGTCCGATCGTCTCCGAACTCGACCGCTGGTTTGCCGACAGCGTGCAGCCTTCGGCGATGCGCTGGTTCGGCGCCCGCGTGGTCGAGATCAAGCAGATCTCCGCCTATTCCTGCCGCGGCATGAACGGCAATCCGCACGCCCATATTTCCGAGCACGCCTTCGGCAACGCGCTCGATGTTGCCGCCTTCGTGCTCGCCGATGGCCGCCGCATCACCGTGAAGGATGGCTGGCACGGGATGCCAGAAGAGCAGGGTTTTCTGCGCGACGTCCAGTCGGGCGCGTGCGCGCATTTCACCACCGTGCTCGCGCCGGGCTCGAACGTCTATCATTACGATCACATCCACGTCGATCTGATGCGCCGCGCCAGCCGCCGCCTGATCTGCCAGCCGGCCGCGGTCTCCGGCGAGGAAGTCGCCGCGCGTGTGCAGCGGCGCACTCCTTACGCGAACGCGCGCGATCCGTCCGTGACCGGCGCGCTCGGTGTGCACAAGAGCAAGCGCGAGAAGGTCAACGAGGAAGACGAGTTCTCGGACGATTAGCCGGACACGACCCGAAATGACCGCCGACATCGTCCGCTATCTCACGCACCCGCAGGTGCAGATCGGCGCCGAGTGGACGATCTCGATCAGCCGTCCGAACGTTGAGGCCAGTCTGCTCAGCCTGCGCTGCGTCTTCGGCAAACCGCATTTGGGGCGCAAAAATTTGCGCGGCCGAGATTGTCGTCCAAATCATTGAACTGCAATCACTAATTACGCCCAGGCGGCCCTTTTGGGCGGTTGGCACAGTCGCTGCAATGAGGTGCTGCAACGAAGCGGCGCGGCCGGCGCCGGGAGCCAACGGAACCCGTTATGCAGATGTCCGTCACCCCGCCTTACTCCGATCTCGAGCAACGCGTGCTGTCGCGCATCACGGAGGAGCGGTGGCTTGAACTGGCATCGGAGCTGATCCGCACTGGCCAGCCGCGCTCCGGCAATCCGCTCGATCCCGATCTGCCGCCAGCCGAGGAGGAGGCGATCTCCATGCTGGTCGCGGGCAAGCTCGAAGCCCTCGGCATGGAGGTCACCAAGCACAGCGCGCAGCCGCACCGGCCGAACGTGCTTGGCGTGTTGAAGGGGCGCGACGGAGCCCCCTCGCTGATCCTCAACGATCATCTCGACACCTATCCGGCGGTTGAGCCGGAGAAATGGCACATGACGGATTTCGATCCGTTCAAGGCGACGCGTCATGGTGACCTGCTCTATGCACGCGGCACTTCCGATACGCGCGGCAATCTCGCAGCGTCGCTGCTGGCGGTACAGGCGCTGATCGAAGAAGGCGTGAAGTTCGATGGCACCTTGATGTGCTGCTATACCGTCGACGAGGAGCGCAACGGCACCGAGGGCTCGATCTACATGCTCAATAAGGTCGGCCTCACCGCCGATTACGAGATCACGGCAGAGCCGACCGCGTGGGGTGACGCGTCCAAAGATTGGGGCATGAACCTCTCGGTGGCGAATTCCGGTCATTGCCTGATCGAGGTCACGGTCCAGGGCATCAAGTCGCACATCTGGCGTCCGGACATCAGCGTCAATGCCATCATGGAGGCAGCAAAGCTGCTGCCGAAGCTGAAGGAGATGGCGTTCACGCATGTGCCGAGCAAGTTCATGGGGCACACGCCGCCGTGCTGCTCCGTCGTGCGCATCCGCGGCGGCTTGCCCGGCGAGATGCAGTTCTCGCCGGATGCCTGCACCATCACGCTCGCGGTGGTCGGCATCGTGCCCGGCATGACGCTTGGAAGCGTGATTTCCGATATCGAGTGTCTCGGGCAGCAGACGTTTGCGGGCGTCAACGACGTCAAGGTCGAGGTGCGCCAGGTGCCCGGCTCGCTGTTCGTCAACGCGACCGAGCCGGTGCCGGTCGAGGAAGAGCCCTGCCGTTCCCTGCGCGCGGTCTATCGGCGCCTGATGGGCCGCGAGCCCGGCGTCAACCGCAAGAACGCCTTCAACGACACGATCCGCTTTCGTGAGGCCGGCATCAACGCGGTGACCTTCGGTCCCGGCGAGGATGGCTGGGCCGTCGACAACGAGAACATCTCGATCACCAAATCGGTGATGGCAACGCGGATCTATGCGCTGACCATCATGCAGATTCTGGGAGTGCGCACATGAGCGTCGAGGCGAGCCCCATGGCTATTCCAATCTCCGCGGATCGTACGCGACGGGGCCATCTGAGGCGGAGGCTTCCAAAGATTTCGCGCTCTTTCCTGTTGTCGTCGCTGACCGTGGCGCTGCTCCTGGCGACGTGGACCCTGGTCACCGACATGGGCTGGGCCAACGAGCTGTTTCTGCCGAAGCCGCAAGCGGTGTGGGCCGCGTTCATCAAGACGATGACCAGGGGTTATCAAGGCGCGACGCTACTCCAGCATCTCGGCGCCAGCCTCTATCGCATCCTCACGGCGTTCACGCTGGCGTGCCTCGTCGGCATCCCGCTTGGCGTGCTCATGGGCGTGTCGCGCAATGCCCGTGCACTGCTCAATCCGTTGATCGAATTCTACCGGCCGCTGCCGCCGCTCGGGCTTTATACGCTGCTGGTGATGTGGCTCGGCATCGGCGAGAGCTCGAAGCTGTCGCTGCTGTTCCTCGCCGGCCTGCCGGGCATCGTCATTTCGACGATCCAGGCCGTCACCAGCGTCGATCCCGTCTATGTGCGCGCCGCGCAGTCGCTTGGCGCAACCCGGCGTCATCTGCTGTTTCACGTCTACCTGCCGGCGGCGGGGCCGTTGATCCTCGCGGGCATGCGCATCTCGCTCGGCTTCACCTACACCGTTCTGGTTGCTGCCGAGATCGTCGCGGCCTCCGCCGGCATCGGCTGGATGATCTGGGATGCCGCAAAGTTTTTGCTGTCTGACGTCGTGATCATGGGCCTGATCGTGCTCGGCCTCACCGGCGTCTTGCTCGACCTCATTATGCGCGGCATCGCGAAACTGTTGATGCCGTGGGCCTGAGTCCAGTCCTGATCAAGAGGAGATCGATATGATGAAGAGACTTGTTGCCATGCTCGCGGTTGTGACCATGGCGTTGACGGCCACGGCGCACGCCGAGGACAAGCCGGCGAAAGTGACCGTTGGCTATCTGAACCTGGTGAACGCGCAACTCGTGACAAAGCATCTCGGGCTGCTCGCCAAGGAGATGCCGGGTGTCGACATCAAATACGTCAAGGTTGGCGGCGGCGGCGACATGCTGCGCGCGATCGCCGGCAACGACGTCGATTTCGGCGGCCTTGGCAATCCGCCGACCGCGATTGGTGCGACGCGGGCACTTCCGATCAAGGGTATCCTGGTCATCAACATGCTCGACTATGTCGAGGCGATGGTGGTCCGCACCGACAAGAACATCACCTCGCTCAAGGACCTCAAGGGCAAGACGGTGGCGGCGCCGTTCGGCTCGACCACGCATTACCTGCTGCTCCAGGCGCTGAAGGACGAGGGCGTCGATCCCGCCTCGATGAAGATTTTAGACCTCGCACCGTCGGACATCGCGGCGGCCTGGCTGCGCGGCGACATTGATGCCGCATGGTTCTGGGAACCTAATCTCGACAAGGCGGTGAAGAACGGCGGCAAGATACTCATCACCTCGGGCGAGATGGCCAAGCGCGGTTACCCGACCTGGGACATCGGCGTCGTCATGAATGCGTTCGCGGATAAATATCCCTCCTATGTCGAGAAGTTCGTCAAGGCTGAGTGCGAAGGCATCGACTTCTGGCTGAAGAATCCGGAGAAGACGGCCGAGATCATCGCGGAGGAGCTGTCGCTGCCGCTCGAAGATGCGACGCGCATGATGAAGGGCACCGGGATGGTCCCCTGCAACAAGCAGCTCATCGAGGAGTATCTCGGCACGTCCGCGAAGAAGGGCAAGTTCGTCGATACTCTGGTGTCTACCGCCGACTTCCTGGTGAAACAGGAGCGTTTGCCGAAACTGCTGCCGCGTGCTGATTTCGAAGCCTTCATCCAGCCCTCGTATATCGAGAAGGTGGTCGGCCATTGAAGCCCAATGCCGGCGGGTTTATCCGCCGGCATACCTCGCCCCGTGAGCACAGACATGAATCTCGCGCCTCGTCACCTCCGCGCTGCCTATCGCAGCGGTGTGCTCAAGCCGTCCGATGTGGTCGCTCACGTGCTGTCGCGGCTGGGGGATGCCGACCAGAGCGGTGTCTGGATCTCGACTGCGAATCCGGAGAGCGTCGTGGCCGCCGCACGCGGCCTCGATGCGCGTCTCGGTGAGATTGACCAGCTGCCGCTCTATGGCCTCGTATTCTCGGTCAAGGATTGCATCGACGTCGCGGGCGAGCAGACAACCTCGGCCTGCCCGGAGTTCGCCTATGTCGCCAGGGAGACGAGCCCGGCTGTCGCCGATGCCGTCGCTGCCGGCGCGATCTATGTGGGCAAGACCAACATGGACCAGTTCGCAACCGGTCTCGTCGGCGTGCGGTCGCCTTATGGCATCGCGCGCAACCCGCACAATCCGGCCTACATTCCCGGCGGCTCCAGCTCCGGCGCGGCGGTGTCGGTCGCAACCGGCACGTCGTCCTTTGCCTTCGGCACCGATACCGGCGGATCGGGCAGGGTGCCGGCGTCCTATTGTGGCGTCACCGGCTTCAAGCCGGCGCCCGGCGCCTTCAGCCAGCGCGGCATGGTCTATGCCTGCCGAAGCTTCGACACCATCTCGCTCTACACACGGGAGCCGGGCGACGGCTATGACGTCTATCGCGTGCTGGCGCGCCGCGATCCCGAGGACTGCTTTTCGCCGATCGATTTTGACGGCTGGAAGGAGCAAGCTGCTCCGTCACGGCCACTTCGTATCGCAACACCTCGTGCGGACCAGCTCAAATTCTTCGGCAACGAGGAGACGGAGAGGCTGTTCGCCAGTGGGCTTCGCAAGTTGCAACAGCTCGACATGTCGATCGCTTCCGCCGATTTCTCACCATTCACATCGATCAACGATTTGATGTTCTTCGGATCGTTCCTCGCCGAGCGGGATGTTTCGGTCGGTGAGTTCCTCGACGCCAATCCAGATGCCGGCGTCAAGGTCGTCCGCGATCTCGTCATCGGCAGCCGGAAGTTTACCGCAGCAGAGGCCTACCGCGCGCTCTACGAGGTCAAGGAGGTCCAGCGCTCGCTGCGCGATTTCTGGCAAGTCCATGATGCGCTGGTCGTGCCGACGGTCGGAACCGTGCTCAGGATCGACGACGTCGCGCGGGACCCGCTGACGGCCAATTTCAACAACGGCTACTACACCAACTACGCCAATCCGCTTGGGCTCGCCGCGATCGCGGTCCCGAATGCGATCACCGGGGCGGGCGTGCCCTATGGCGTCACGTTTCTGGCGCCGGCCGGCCGGGAGCGACTGCTCACCGACCTCGCTTGCGCATTCATGGGAGCGGTAGCCCAGCCTTGAGCATTTGCGGCGCGTTGCAATCCGACCGGAGACCTCCTAGCCTTCGAGCCGTCACTCGAAGGGAGACCGATTGTGGAGCGCAGTCATGCGCATGAGGTGCCCGATCCAGGTGAGCCGAGCGCCGAGGTGCAAAGGCCCGGGACCGGACGCTATGTGTTGAAGGCGTTGGACAAGCTCGATCTGGACCTGGTGATGCGGACCGGCAGGCTCGCCACCTATCAGAACCGCGAATACCTTCTGAAAGAGGGGGCACCGGCGAACGGCATCCACATCATCCTGAGCGGGATCGTCGAAAGCACCCATGCCGGCACGCAGGGACGCGAGCTGATGCTGGCGACCTGGGAGGCCGGCGACTTCGTCGGCGCGCCCTACATTCTCGGCGATCACCGCCATAGCTGGTCGGCCCGTGCGCTCGGACGGGTCGAGGCACTGCATCTCGACCAGGATGCAATCCGGCGGCTGATTGCGCACTCGCCGTCGTTCGCGGTCGCATTGATCGAGTGCCTCGGCTTCAAGGGCGAGACCTACTCGATGCTGGCGCAGACGCTTGCCGGGCAGAAGGCGGCGGAACGGCTGGTGCTGCTTTTGGTCAAGCTGTGCGAGAACGCGGCGCAGGACGAGAGCGGTCCGATTTCGCTTGGCCGCATCACGCAGGCCAATCTCGCGCGCATGATCGGCGCGACACGGCAGTCGATCAGCTTGATCCTCACTCGCCTGCAGGACGACGGCATCATCTCGACGGGCTCGACCAAAATGGTCGTCAACGATTTCGCGGCGTTGAGAAAGCAGGTGACCGACTAGCGTGCGCTGCTTTACAACGCCGGCTTCGACGGTGCGGGAACGATGCCCATGCATAGCTGCACCTCGCCGGGGACGTTGTAGGTCCGCATGATGTGGCGGCTGTCGCGCAGACCGGTTGCCTCGCGTTGCACCACCAACATCCAGAGCGCCTGGCCGGCGGCCATCACCAGCTTGCGCCTGGCCGGCTGTAGCGCGGCCGGTATCTCCGGCGCCGCGTGCGCGGCGTCGAACGCGCGCAATTCCCCGAGCGCCTGTTCGAGCGTGCGGCCCATCCGCCCAAGCGCGGAGGCCTGTTCCTGAACGATCTCGTAATGGAGGATATCGACCGGCGGGCGAAGATCACGGGACATGGCGCCCAATATAATGCGGGGCGAACCGCATGCGCAACGCGTGGCCTGCCGCCGCTACTTCGCCTTGTACGCGGCCAGAAACATCCGCGTCGCGCTGTCGATCACTTCGATCATGCGCTGTTCCGACGGCGGCGGTGCGGCCTGGAAGACGAAAGGCAGGAAGAGCGAGGCCTTGCACAGTTCCATGAACTGCGAGGCGGCCAGGTCGCAATCGTCGATCGCGAGATCGCCGGGGCCGACATGGGCTGTGAGATATTCGGACAGCCGGCTGATGGTCTTGTCCAGCACGCAGAAATAATAGCGTTTGCCGACGTCGGGCATGCGCTCGGCAATCGCCATCACGGTGCGGATCGCCGATCCGCCGCCGGGCCGGCAGAGCAGATGCAGATAGGCCTGGCCGAAATCCTTCAAGGTCGTCTCGGCGTCGCGCGCGGGGTCGAAATTGAACACGACCTGGCCGTGAAACAGCGCCTCCTCCTCGAGGATCGCTTCGAACAGCGCGCTCTTGTCGGCGAAGTAAACGTAGAGCGTGCCCTTGGAGACGCCGGCGGCACGCGCGATCTCGCCCATGCTGGCGCCGTCAAAACCCAAATCCATGAACACCTTACGGGCGCCGGCCAGGATCTGGCGCCGCTTGGAGCTGTCCTCGTCCGGGAGGGCGTGCAGTTGTTCGCGGTTGGGTGCAACCATTGGTTTAGGGTCTCGGAAGGTTTCGGACCGGGGCTTGGACTATGAAACGTAAATAAAGGATTCGAGCCAGTAGGGTCCGGCCCGGGAATATTAAGTATATTGACCGAACCGTTCGGTCAATGGTATTTGGGATGGGTGAACGGGACAGCGGCCGTACGACGGCTGCCCCGGGTCGCATTTTTATTGGGGAGGCCTTTATGGCCACATCGAGAGACCAGGCTGCGCGCGTCCTTCGTCAGGAGGCGGTGGAGACGACGACGGCGGACGGTGAAGCTGCGACCGGGACATCCGCAGTCCTCGCCGAACAGCTAAGGTCTCATGTGGCCGAAGAAACCAAGCGCCGCACCAGCGAGGCGCCGGAGAAGCCCGTGACCGACAAGCCGGCTCCGACCGCCCCCGCCGCTGCCGCACCAAAATCCGGCAAGCGGAAATTCGTCATGATGGGCATCGGCCTCGTGCTGGCGCTCGCGGCGGCAGGCTATACCGGCTACTACACGCTGGTCGGGCGCTTCTACGTGTCCACAGACGACGCTTATGTCCGCGCCAACAACACCATGCTGGGCGCGCGCGTGGCTGGCCATATCTCCTCGATCCTGGCCGGTGACAACACGCTGGTGCATGCCGGCGACACCGTGTTGCGCATCGATGACGGCGACTACAAGATCGCCGTCGACGCGGCCACGACCCGGATCGCGACCCAGCAGGCCACTATCGACCGCATCGGCCGCCAGATCGCGGCGCTCGACAGCCAGGTCGCGCAGGCCCAGGCGCAGCTTGTCTCGGCCGAGGCAGGCCTCAAGCGCGCCGATCTCGACTATGAGCGCCAGCAGGCGCTGAGCAACAAGGGCTTTGCCTCGCGCGCGACTTTCGAGACCTCGGAAGCTGGTCGCGATCAGGGCGCCGCCGCGGTCAAGGCCGGGCAGGCCGCCTACGACGTTGCGGTGAGCAACGTCGATGTCGCCAAGGCGCAGCAGGCCGAAGCCCAGGCGCAGCTTGCCGAACTCAAGACCACACTCGCCAAGGCCGAACGCGACCTCTCTTTCACGGCAGTGCGCGCGCCGGTCGACGGCATCTTCTCCAACCGCCTCGTCAGCGCCGGCGACTTCATTGCCGTCGGCCAGCGCCTAGGCAATGTCGTGCCGCTCGACGACGTCTATATCGACGCCAATTTCAAGGAAACGCAGCTCAAGCGCATTCGTCCCGGTCAGCCGGTGACGATCAAGGTCGATGCCTACGGCATGCGCAAATTCTCCGGCGTCGTCGATAGCATCGCGGCGGGCTCCGGCTCGGTGTTCACGTTGCTGCCGCCTGACAACGCCACCGGCAACTTCACCAAGATCGTGCAGCGCGTGCCGGTCCGCATTCGCGTGCCGAAGGCGGTTGCGAAGCAGAATATGCTCCGCGCGGGCATGTCGATCTACGCGACGGTCGACACCAACAAGGGTGCCGCCGACGCCGACAGCGAGATCGATCTCGACGACCCCACCATGATCCATCCGCAGTAAGCGCCAACAGCGCTACGAGGTCAGACCATGGCGAACGCCACGACTGCTTCACCTGCCATGATGGCGGCCGCCGATTCTGAGCGCATTGCGCCGAAGCGGCTGTTCGCCTTCATCATCATGGTGTTCGGGATGTTCATGTCGATCCTGGACATCCAGATCGTCTCGGCGTCCCTGAGCGAAATCCAGGCCGGCCTGTCGGCGAGCTCGAGCGAAGTCTCCTGGGTCCAGACCGCCTATCTGATCGCCGAAGTGATCGCGATCCCGCTGTCGGGATTCCTGTCGCGCGCTTTCGGCACGCGGCTGCTTTTTGCGATCTCGGCGGCCGGCTTCACGATTTCGAGCCTGCTCTGCGGCTTCGCCACGACCATCGAGGAGATGATCCTCTGGCGCGCACTCCAGGGCTTTCTCGGCGCCGGCATGATCCCGACGGTGTTCGCCTCGGCCTATACCGTGTTCCCGCGTTCGAAATTCCACATCGTCGGTCCCATCATCGGGCTTGTTGCGACCCTGGCTCCCACGATCGGCCCGACGGTCGGCGGCTACATCACCGATCTGATGTCGTGGAACTGGCTGTTCTTCATCAACGTCGTGCCCGGCATCGGCATCACCCTCGGGGTGTGGGCGCTGGTCGATTTCGACGAGCCGCATTTCGAGCTGCTCGACCGCTTCGACTGGTGGGGCCTGATCTTCATGGCAGGCTTCCTCGGCACGCTGGAATACGTGCTGGAAGAAGGTCCGCAATATGAGTGGCTGCAGGACACCACGGTGGCGATCTGCGCCTGGATCTGCGTCATCTCGGCGGTTGCCTTCTTCGTCCGCGTCTTCACGGCTGCCGAGCCGATCGTCAATTTGCGCACCTTCACCAACCGCAATTTCGCGGTCGGCTCTATGCTGCAATTCTGCATCGGCATCGGCCTCTACGGCCTGACCTACATCTATCCGCGCTATCTCGCCGAGGTGCGCGGCTACAGCGCGCTGATGATCGGCGAAACCATGTTCGTCTCGGGCATCACCATGTTCCTGGTCGCGCCGCTGGTCGGCCGGCTGATGGCGAGCCTCGACATGCGCTACATGATCGCGTTCGGCCTGATCGTGTTCGCGATCGGCTCCTACCAGATGACCTGGATCACGCGCGACTACGATTTCTACGAGCTCCTGATCCCGCAGATCCTGCGCGGCGTGGGCATGATGTTCGCGATGGTGCCGACCAACAACATCGCGCTCGGCACGCTACCGCCTGACAAGGTGAAGAATGCGAGCGGCCTGTTCAACCTGATGCGCAATCTCGGTGGTGCGGTCGGGCTCGCCGTCATTAACACCGTGCTCAACGATCGCGCCGACCTGCACATCAGCCGCCTTCAGGAGCGCGTGCATTGGGGCAATGCTACGGCGACCGAAACCCTGACCATGCTCCAGCAGAAGTTTCAGGGGCTTGGGGACTCGACGCTGATGGCGATGAAGCAGCTCAGCCAGATCGTGCACCGCCAGGCCGTGGTGATGAGCTTTGGCGACGCGTTCTTCATTCTGACGTTGTTCTATCTGAGCCTCAGCCTCCTGGTCATGCTGTTGAAGAAGCCGGCTTCGCCGTTCGGCGCCGGCGGCGACGCGCACTAAGCGCTACGCACGCGGTGTTGTCGCCCGGCTCGAAACGGGCGACCCTCTACACCAAAATGCAACACTCGTCCGTGATCTCGCGCGGGGCCCGTTGCAAATCACGAATCACACATTTATAAAACGCACCTCATTCAATCGAACCGGGGAGAGATTTGCATGATTTCGTCGCATTCGCAGATCGCGTTTCCGCGCTCGATGATGGTCTGGCTCGGTACATTCTCGGCCTGTTAGAGGCCGCTTCCGCCAGCTTCGATTGGGCTTTTTTCCCGATCGCTCCGCTTCCCCAGTCAAATTCAGTTTTAAGTGACGCCGTCTCGGCCCTCGCGGCCGGCCTGCGTCCATCGATGGAGCCGGCCCGCGGCAAAGCGGCCGGATGACGCCATGACCGCTCTGTCAAAAAAGCCCGCGGCTATCCGCGTGGTCCTGCCCTTCGTGTTTCGGCACTGGCTGAATCAGCCGGGGCGCACGCTCGCCATTGCCGTCGGTCTGTTAGGGGCAACCGTCGCTGACCTGTTCATGCCGGTGTTTTCAGGACATCTGGTCGACGCGTTGACGCGCGGGCCGTCCGATCCCGATGCGCGCCACGCCGCGCTGGTGGCGCTGGGTGGCATCGTGGTGCTGGGCGCGGCCTCGATGGTGCTGCGCCTGACCGGCCTGCAAATGATCGTGCCGTTCACGCTGAAGATCATGTCGGACGTGGCACAGGACGCGTTTCTGCGCGTGCAGCGCTTCTCGACCGACTGGCACGCCAACTCCTTCGCGGGCTCGACCGTGCGCAAGATCACGCGCGGCATGTGGGCGCTCGATCTGTTGAACGACACCATCCTGCTGGCGCTGCTGCCGTCGCTGGCCGTGTTGATCGGATCGATGATCCTGCTCGGCGTGCACTGGGCCTCGCTCGGCGCAGTGATCGCGCTCGGCGCGGCTGCCTATGTCACGATGACGGTGCTGTTCTCGACGCGCTACATCGCGCCGGCTGCGCGTGTCTCCAACGCCTGGGACACCAAGGTCGGCGGTACGCTGGCGGATGCGCTGACATGCAATGCGGTGGTGAAGTCGTTCGGCGCCGAGGCGCGCGAGGATGCGCGGCTTGGGCGCGTCATCAAGCGCTGGCGCGTGCGGGTGCGGCGGACCTGGTTCCGCTACAACTACACCGCCATGGCGCAGCTCTCGCTGCTGCTATGCCTGCGAGGGTCCGTGATCGGCGGCGCGGTGCTGCTGTGGATGTACGGGCATGCCTCGCCCGGCGACGTCACCTATGTGCTGACGAGCTACTACGTCATCCACGCCTATTTGCGCGACGTCGGCATGCACATCAACAACCTGCAGCGCTCGGTCAACGACATGGAGGAACTGGTGGCGATCTATGACGAACCGATCGGCATCGCCGACGCCGCCGACGCGCGGCCGATCGCGATCGAGGGCGGCGAGATCGTGTTCGACGACGTCACGTTCCACTATGGCGGCCATCGTGCGCCGCTGTATGACGGGCTGTCGGTCAGGATCCGCGCCGGCGAGCGTGTCGGCCTCGTCGGTCGCTCCGGCTCCGGCAAGACGACGTTCGTCAAGCTGGTGCAGCGGCTCCACGACGTCACCGGCGGTCGCGTGCTGATCGACGGGCAGGACATCGCGCTGGCCACGCAGCAATCGCTGCGCAGCCAGATCGCGATCGTGCAGCAGGACCCGATCCTGTTTCACCGCTCGCTCGCCGAGAACATCGCCTATGGCCGGCCAGGTGCCAGCCTCGAGGCGATCGAGCAGGCGGCGCGGCTGGCGAATGCGCACGATTTCATCCTGCGCCTGCCGAAGGGCTACGGCACGCTGGTCGGCGAGCGCGGGGTGAAACTGTCGGGCGGCGAACGGCAGCGCGTGGCGCTGGCGCGCGCCTTCCTGGCCGATGCGCCGGTGCTGATCCTGGACGAGGCGACATCGAGCCTCGATTCGGAGTCGGAGGCGCTGATCCAGCAGGCAATGGAGCGGCTGATGAAAGGCCGCACCTCGATCGTGATCGCGCATCGTCTGTCGACGGTGCGCAGCCTCGATCGCATCCTGGTGTTCGACCGCGGCGAGATCGCCGAGCAAGGCACGCATGCCACGCTCGCGGGCAAGCCTGGCGGAATCTATCGCAGCCTGTTCGAGCGCCAGGTGGTGGAGCTCGGGCATATCGCAGCAGCGGAATGACGCGTGACGGCAGGCGCAAGTCCTGCCGTCACGTCATCAAAGGTGGAATCAGATGAAGGACCTGACGCGCGGCTCCATCGTGAGCCACATCCTGAATATGGCGCCACCCATCGTGGTCGGCATGATCACGATCATGATCTGCCAGCTGGTCGACCTGTACTTCGTGTCCGGGCTCGGCGATGCGGCCGTGGCCGGCGTCGCTGCGGCCGGCAACGCCGGCTTCCTCGTCAACGCGCTGATGCAGATGCTCGGCGTCGGCACGGTGGCGCTGGTCGCGCATGCCGTGGGCCGCAAGGATCGCGGCGACGCCAATCTCGTGTTCAACCAGGCGGTCGTGCTGTCGGTGCTGTTCGGGCTGTTGACGCTGCTCGGCGGCTTTGTGCTGGCGCGCCCTTATATGCGCGCGATTGCCGCCGATGAGGCCACCATCAATGCCGGCACCACCTATTTTCTCTGGTTCATGCCGGCGCTGGCGCTGCAATTCGTCACGCAAGTGATGGCGGCCGCGCTGCGGGCCACCGGCATCGTGCGGCCGAGCATGCTGGTGCAGGTGCTTGCGGTCATCATCAATATCGCGCTGGCGCCGGTCCTGATCACGGGCTGGGGCACCGGATATGCGCTCGGTGTCGCCGGAGCGGGCCTGGCCAGCACGATCGCCGTTTTCATCGGCGTGTTGATGCTGTTCTACTATTTTCGCAGGCTGGAGCGCTACGTCGCGTTCCATCCTGCGCAATGGCGTCCGCAACTGCGGCAATGGAGGAGGATCCTCAATGTCGGCCTGCCCGCGGGCGGTGAGTTCGTGATGATCTTCATCTTCATGGCGGCGATCTATTACGTGCTGCGCGATCTCGGTCCGGCGGCCCAGGCGGGCTTTGGCATCGGGACGCGCGTCGTGGGCTTGATTCAGATGCCGGCTCTTGCCGTCTCCCTCGCGGCAGGGCCCATTGTTGGCCAGAATTTCGGTGCGGGCAATTATGAGCGGGTGCGGGAAACCTTCGTCAGGGCGGCGCTGATCGCGACCGTCGTGATGATCGCGCTGACGATTCTCGCGCAGTTCGCGCCCGGATTGTTGCTCGGCGGCTTCTCGAATGATCCGGAGACGATGAGCGTCGCGTTGCTGTTTCTGAAGATGATCTCGCTGAATATGGTGGCGCAGGGATTGATCTTCACCTGCTCGAGCATGTTCCAGGGCCTCGGCAACACCAAGCCGGTGCTGTGGAGCTCGGCGACGCGCGTCCTCACCTATTCCCTGCCGGCGATCTGGCTCTCGACGCGGCCGGGCTTTCGGATCGAGTACGTCTGGTATCTGTCGAACGCGGCGACAACGCTGCAGGCGGTGCAGAGCCTGTGGTTGCTGCGCCGCGAGTTCAGGAAGCGGCTGGTGCCTCCGAAGGGGAAAGTCGCAGAACCGGCGAGCCCTCAGCCAGTCGTGCCGCTCGCACGCGAGCCCGCGTAGCGACAGCATGTTTCAACCCTGCAGCACCGGCCCATTTGCCGGGCTGCAGGGAGCTAGAGCGAGCTGATGCTGTTCCAGACCAGGGTGGCGCCCGATAGAAACAGCAGGCCGAGCACGACATCGCCGAAATGCTTGTCGCTCAGCGCGTGATAGACGCGCGCGCCGGCCCAGGCGCCGATCAGCGTGCCCGGGAATGCGACCATCGCGAGCCACACCACCTTGAATGCAACCAGGCCCGAGGCCGTCTGCAACACCAGCGCCGCGGCGAGCACCGTGAAATTGAAGAGCTGGAATATGCCGCGCCGCTCGTGCTTGTTCCAGCCGCGGATGTTGGCCCACAGGATCGGCAGCGGCCCCGACAGTCCGGCGAGCCCGCCCAGAATGCCGCCGGCGAATCCGATCGCACCGTCGGCGATGCGGCCGCCGAAGGTGATGGCGAGCGGTTTCTTGTTCAGGTACAGCGCGGTCGAGAAAATCAGCAGCAGCACGCCGACGCTGAGCTTGAACACTTTTGGATCGGCGGAGGCAACCAGCATGGTCCCGAGCGGCACGCCGATCAATCCGCCGATCAGGAACGGCCAGACCAGCGACAGGTCAAAGCTCTTCCACATCGAGGGCAGCGTCGAGGTCTGCGCGATCACCGAACAGATCAGCACCAGCGGCACCGCGAGCGAGGGCGGCAGCACGTAGAGCCAGATGCCGAGCGCCATCAGTGCCGTGCCGAATCCGGCCAGCCCCGAGACGAAGCCGCCGGCCAGCGCGCCAAACAAGAGCAGCACGTAAGTGAGCGTTTCCACCAATCAATCCCTGCCGTTGCCGGCGATTCCGAAGCCGTGATTGCCTCATGGCGCTTAGCACAGATGCGGCGCGGGAGGTCAATTTCGGAGACGTTTGCTAGACGATCTGCCTGACATCGGCGGGCTTGTGCAGCGCGCCGACGAGGATGCGCAGTGCCTCGGTCAATTCCGATCTGTTGCGCGCCGCGCCGAGCGAAACGCGCGCCGCATGGGGCGAGGTTCCGTCGACGGTGAAGGCGTCGCCGGCAACGATCGCGAGTCCGTTGCGCAGCAGATGCGCGGCGACGTCCGGTCGCCCCTCCGGCAGGTGTAGCCACAAATGATGTGCGGCGGGCTTGGCCCGGAACTGAAAACCCTTCAATGCGCGCTGTGCCAATTGCTGGCGACCGACGGCCTCGTTGCGGATCGCGGTGATGATGCGGTCGGCGACGCCGGTCTCGAGCCAGTGAGTCACCAGCGCGACCATCAGCGGCGCCGGCATCTGCACGGTCGCCTGGAGATGGCCGCGCATCTGAAGCTGCGCGCCGCTGTCGGGCGCGAGCAGATAAGCGACGCGCAGCGCCGGCGCGATACATTTTGACAGTGTGGTCGCGAGAAATGTCCGCTCCGGGATGAGGTTGGCGATCGGCGAGGCCGAACGGTCGAACAGCCCGTAGGCGTCGTCCTCGATCAGCATCGTATCGGCATCGCGGACGATCTTTGCGATTGCGCTGCGCCGCTCGGGAGCAAGAGTCGCCGTGGTCGGGTTGTGCAGCGTCGGAATGAGATAGACGGCCTTCGGCCGGTGCGTGCGGCAGGCTTTCGCCAGCGCATCGGGCAGGATGCCGCCGTCATCCATGGCGATGCCGACGAGCTTGACGCCGAGCTGCGCTGCTGCGGCCTTGATGCCGGGGAAGGTGATGGCTTCCGTCAGCACGATGTCTCCCGGCCGCGCGAGATGGGCGAGCAGGTTGAACAGGATCGTCTGCGTGCCGGGAAAGATCACGAGCTTGTCGGCATGGGCATGCGGAACGCGCGTACGCATCCAGCGCGCGGCGACCTCGCGCTCATGCGCGCTGCCGCCGGGTGGCTGGTAGTTCAGGAATGCGGTCAGGCCCGATTGCCCGCGAATGGCTTCGAGGCCGGCGATGATGCGCTCGTCGAGCTGCGCTTCGAGCGGATGCGGCGGCACGTTCATCGAGAGGTCGATCGCCACGGGATGCGGCAGGTCGACCGCGCGGCGCGCGCTGGTCTCGGACACGAACGATCCTTGGCCGACGCGGGCCTCCATGATGCCGCGGCGCCGCGCCTCTGTGTAGGCGCGCGTCACCGTGGTCAGGTCGATGCCGAGCGCTTTGGCCAACGAGCGCTGCGTCGGCAATTGCTGGCCCCGCACCAGTCGGCCGGCAGCGATGTCGGCCTCCATGGCTTCGACGATGCGCTGGTAGCGCGGCCCGCTCAGCTCGGAGATTGTAGGAGTCCAATCCATGCAATTTGGCCCCATATCCTTTGAATGTATGGATGCAAGATATTATTGTATGGATCAGGAAAACGGAAGAGGTGTCGTCATGACGACCGGTTCAGTGTCTCTGGCAAAGGCGATGTGGCGCGGTTTTCGCGCCAAGTGCCCGAACTGCGGCGAAGGCCATATGTTCGGGCGCTTCCTGAAGGTGGCCGACAGCTGCGACCATTGCGGCGAGGAGCTGTTTCACCAGCGCGCCGATGACTTCCCGGCCTATCTGGTGATGGTCCTGGTCGGCCATCTCGTGGTGCCGGCGATCCTCGCGGTCGAGACCGCTTATGCCCCGCCGGTCTGGCTGCAGCTGTCGGTGTGGCTGCCGGTGACGCTGTTCGGGTCGCTCGCTTTGCTGCAACCGACCAAGGGCGCCATCGTCGGGCTGCAATGGCAGATCGGCATGCACGGTTTTGAGGCGAGCAAGCTGCGGCGCGAAGCTTCTCAGTTTGCGCCCGTGCTGTTGAAGGCGCCGCGCGCGGCCTGACGCCCGGCAGCGTTTACATCGCGCTTCTGCCCGCTACACTCCATCGTATCAAAACAAGAACGATGGAAACGCCGATGGCCGCACGCGCAAAAACCTTCCTGCTCTGTCATGGCGCGTGGTCCGGCGGATGGTCCTGGAAGAAGATGCATCCGCTGATGGCGCAGGCGGGCCACCGCCTGGTGGCGCCGACCTACACCGGGCTCGGCGAGCGATCACATCTCGCCAGTCCCGGGATTGATCTCGAGACGCACATCCAGGACATTCTCAACGTCATCAGATTCGAGGATCTCGGCGACATCGTGCTGCTCGGCCACAGCTATGGCGGCATGGTCGCAACAGGCGTTGCCGACCGCGCGCGTGAGCGCGTGACGCAATTGATCTATCTCGACGCCTTCGTGCCGCGCGATGGCCAGTCGCTGTTCGATCTGAATGAAAGTGGGCGCGAACCGATGCGCAAGGCGACCGCCGCCGGCGACGGTTATCGCATCGCGCCGAACCCGCCGCCGCCGGATACGCCGCAAGCGGACCTCGATTGGCTCAACGCGCGCCGGATCAACATGCCGATCAAATGTTTTGAGACGAAGCTGAAGCTTCACCACGGCGAACCGGCGATGCCGCGCAGCTACATCTATTGCATGCGCATTCCGCCGGGCGATGTGTTCGGGCAATTCGCCAGGCGCACGAAGAGCGAGGAGGGCTGGGGCTATTTCGAGCTCGACGCCAGCCATGCGCCGAATGTCACGGCGCCGGAGGCGCTGATGGGCGTGTTGAACGAGATCGTCGCCTGGCCAAAATGGTGAGGGGTCCGATGCGTTAGCATCGAACCCCTCGTCACTTCTTTAGTAAGAGGCGTTTTCTTCACGCGAACCGGAAAACCACTTCGCTCGAAAACGCTTTAGAATATCAGCCGGCCTGTAAGCCGGGTTCTGTAAGGCACCGCCCGCTTGCGCGAACGATACGTGACGGCCATTCCTCTGGGACCATGTTTGCACATGGCCTCGAGCAACCTACCCGGACGGCGGGCCTGACATCGCCCCGCGGCGTTATCGCTTAAAGCGAACAGCCCGCTACGCCGTCCCTATTCGGTTTTGCTCCCGGTGGGGTTTACCATGCCGGCTCCGTTGCCGGACCCGCGGTGCGCTCTTACCGCACCTTTTCACCCTTACCCCGCGAAGCCCGAAGGCGAAGCGGGGCGGTTCGTTCTCTGTGGCACTTTCCCTGGGGTCGCCCCCGCCGGACGTTATCCGGCACCGTATGTCAAGGGAGCCCGGACTTTCCTCCCCGGCGGCCTTTCGGCACTTGCCGGAGCGGCCGTCCGGCCGACTGACAGCTTAGGCAATGAGCATTTGTGACGGTTTCGTCAAGCAGAGATCGTCGCGCACGCGGCGGCGTAAATAATTTATCCTGAACATGTCGTTCGATATGTGCCCCGTTCGACTGGATGTCGGCAATTGAGCCGAACAAACAGGAGTTGAGCCATGCAGTATCTGCTGCTGATCTACCGGAGCGAAGTGGAGTTGAGCAAAATGACCCCCGCGGACCGTCAGGCGATGACGGCGGAATACGGCACTTACACGCAGTCAATCGTGCAGAGCGGCCATTTCAAGGCGGGTGACGGGCTTCAGCCGAGCACGACGGCGACAACCGTGCGCGTGCGCGAGGGCAAGACCCTGACGACCGATGGTCCGTTCGCGGAGACCCGCGAGCAACTCGGCGGCTATTATCTGGTCGAGGCCAAGGGTCTCGACACCGCCATTGCGTTGGCTGCGCGGATTCCAGGGGCAAAGGAAGGCTCGATCGAGGTCAGGCCGGTCATGATCTACAAGTGATCTCGTCCACCGACATCGACAGGATCTTCCGCGACGAGGCGGGGCGGGCTCTGGCCACCCTGATCCGCCTCGTCGGTGACTTCGATCTGGCCGAGGATGCGCTCCAGGATGCGTTCGCGGTTGCGCTGGAGGGCTGGGCGGCGGGCGAGCTCCCCAATAATCCCCGGGCCTGGCTGGTCAATGTCGGCCGCAACAAGGCGATCGACCGTGTGCGTCGCCAGGCCGCTTTCCGCGGCAAGCAGCAGGCGCTTCTGCACGAGCTCGAGCTCAACGCGGACACGCCGGCCGAACCGCCGGCGATGCTCGACGACGACATGCTGCGGCTGATCTTCACCTGCTGCCACCCGGCGTTCGCGCCCGAAGTCCGGGTTGCGCTGACGCTGCGCACGGTCTGCGGCCTTTCCACCGCGCAGGTCGCGCGCGCTTTCCTCGTCGGTGAGGACGCGATGGCGCAGCGCCTGGTTCGCGCCAAGCAGAAGATCAGGCTTGCCGGCATTCCCTATGAAGTGCCCGAGCGTGACGCGCTGGCGGAGCGGCTCGATGGTGTCCTCGCCGTGATCTATCTCGTCTTCACCGAAGGCTATGTCGCAACCTCGGGCGCGGATTTGATGCGGCCTGACCTTGCGGTCGAGGCGATCAGGCTCGGCCGCTTGCTCGACCGATTGATGCCCGATCGCGCGGGGATCAAGGGGCTGCTGGCGCTGATGCTGCTCCACGACGCGCGCCGTGCCGGTCGCGAGACCGCGGCCGGCGACATCGTTCTCCTGGAAGAGCAGGACCGCTCGCTCTGGGATCGCGCGCAGATCGAAGACGGCTTGCGTCTCGTCGATGACGCGCTGCGCGTGCCGGGCCGGCCGCAGCCTTATGCGGTGCAGGCCGCGATCGCCGCGCTGCATGCCCGCGCCTTGAGCTTCGAGGAAACTGACTGGCCGCAGATTGCCGGCCTCTACGAAGTGCTGCTGCGCATCAGCCCGTCTCCGGTGATCGAACTCAACCATGCCGCCGCGGTTTCGATGGTTGACGGTCCGGCGCGTGCGCTCGATCTCGTCGACGCGATCACCGCGCGCGGCGGGCTGGACGGCTATGAGATGTTGCCGGCGGTGCGTGCCGATCTGTTGCGGCGGCTCGGCCGCAACGACGAAGCGCGCGAGGCGTATCGCGCCGCGGCCGAGGCGACGCAGCTCGCGCCGTTGCAGCGGCTGTATGCGCGGCGAGTGCGGGAGATGGAGTAGCGGCCACACACTCCGTCATTGCGAGGCGCGAAGCGACGAAGCAATCGAGACTGTTTCCGCAGAAAGATTCTGGATTGCTTCGCTTCGCTCGCAATGACGGTGGGCGCCGTCACTTCGACGCGACAGCCGTCCCATCCGCCGGCAGGCTCGCCAACAGGGCCTGCAAGGTCGACAGCGTCGAGTGATCGGCAACACCGTCCAGGCGTGCGGGGCGGAAGTGGCGCTGGAATGCCGTGATGACTTCCATCGTCGATGCGTCGTATTTGCCGGTCAGCGGCACGCCGTAGCCGTAGCGCGCCAGCGCTTGCTGCAGGCTCAGCACCTCGTCGCTGATGGTGCCGAGCATCAGGCTCTCGCCGCGCACGACCGGTGCCGGCGTCACCCAGTGACCGACGCCGGAATTGGCCAGCGAATGCCAGGGAAATTTTTCGCCGGGGTCTTTCTTGCGCGCGGGCGCGACGTCTGAATGACCGAGCACCCGTTGCGGCGCGACCTTGCGGCGGAGCATGATGCCGCGGCACAGCGCGATCACGGCGGCGATCTGGCGCAGCGGATATTCCGGATAGCCCCAATCGTGGCCGCGATTGATGATCTCGATCCCGATCGAACAGGAATTGATGTCGTCCTCGCCCGCCCAGGTGGAGACGCCGGCGTGCCAGGCGCGCCGCGCTTCGGGGACGCATTGCACGATGCGGCCGTCTTCGAGCACGACATAATGAGCCGACACCTCGGTGCCGGCCGTGCACAGCCGCGCCAGCGCGCCTTCGACGTCGGGCATGCCGGTGTAGTGCAGCACGATCATGTCGGGCTGCCGACCCTTGTTGCGCTCGCCGTGATTGGGCGAGGGGATGATGTCGGAGACTGTCGACGAATCCGGCTCGAACGTCCGCATGTTCGCCGCGGCCTTGGGAACCGGGAGAACGCGCTGACGCTTCGAATCAGTTCCAGGCGGTGTGGACGAACCGGACGACATAAACAGCTCAGGTCGGACAGGAAAATGGGGCAAGCCCTTCTCTTTACTATTTCTTTACCCTCCGCTTCGCGCAATCGCGCGGCACGGTTAACGGGTGCATTTTGGGCGGGTGTGTGGATGACGCATCACCGCTTGCCAGCTTTTCGATTTGTAACCAGCCGATCAACGCTTTCTTAACGCTAAGGGCCGTTACTGAGGGGTGAAGAGCCGACCCGCGTCCGGAGGCGGCCAAAAGCGTTTTTGGCTCGAAATCCCATGGCTGCCCGACATATTCCACTGGGAACACCGGGTCTGCCGCCTGAGACGACCGGGCTCGGCGCGCTTGTTGGCAAGTATGCTGGAGAGGGGCTTTGTCGTGGAACCGCCGCGACGCGGAATTATTCGAGGCGTGATGGGCTGCTTCGCCCCCGATTTCATCTGCCTGCTTGGCGGGCGCGACGCATGAGCGACGCGCCGCACATTCCCGTGCTTGGCCGCGAGGCGATCGAGCATCTCGCGCCGCGCGAGGGCGGCGTCTACGTCGATGCCACCTTCGGGGCCGGCGGCTATAGCCGCGCCATCCTCGATGTGGCGGGAACTCGCGTCGTCGCAATCGATCGCGACCAAACGGCGATTGCCGGCGGTTCCGAACTAGTCGCGCACGCCGCGGGCCGGCTGGCGCTGGTCGAAGACCGCTTCTCGAATCTCGCCGAGGTGTGCGTGGCGCAAGGTATCGATGCGGTCGACGGCGTCGTGATGGATGTCGGGGTGTCCTCGATGCAGCTCGACCAGGCCGGTCGCGGCTTCTCGTTTCGCCTCGACGGTCCGCTCGACATGCGGATGGGGCAGGCTGGGCCGACCGCCGCCGACATCGTCGCGCGCGCCTCGGAAAGCGATCTCGCCGACATCATCTATCTCTTCGGCGAAGAGCGGCATTCGCGCCGCGTTGCCCGCGCCATCGTGGCTGATCGGCAGGAGACGCCGTTCACCAATACGCGCGCGCTCGCCGATCTCGTCGGCCGGGTGGTGCGCTCCAAGCCCGGCGATATTCATCCGGCGACGCGGACGTTCCAGGCCCTGCGCATCTTCGTCAATGAAGAGCTCGAGGAGCTCCAGACCGCGCTCGCGGCCGCCGAGCGCGTGCTCAAGCCCGGCGGGCGTCTGGTCGTGGTCTCGTTCCATTCGCTGGAAGACCGCATCGTCAAGACTTTCCTCTCCGAGCGGTCGAAGACCGGCGGCGGCTCGCGGCATCTGCCGGAACTGGGGCAAGGCGCGCCGACCTTCCAGCTTTTGACGCGGCGGCCTGTGATCGCCGGCGAGGCGGAGGTTGCGCATAATCCCCGCGCGCGATCCGCAAAGCTGCGCGCCGCCGAGCGCACCGCGGCGCCGGCGCATGACGATTCCGAGCCATCGTCCTGGCCAAAACTCTCCGACGTGATGAGGGGTGGCTAGCACATGCGCTTCATCCACCTTCTCGTTATCGGCGCGCTGATTTTCGCGGCCGCCTATGTCTACCGGATCAAGATGGACTCCACCGCGCGCACCGAGAAGGTACTGCGGCTGCACGCGGAGATTCGCGAGCAGCGCGACGCGATCGCGCAACTGCGTTCCGAATGGGCCAGGCTCGATGCGCCCTTGCGCCTGCAAGGCCTGTCCGAGCGGCATTTGCCGCTCAAGCCCGTCAACGGCACACAATATGATTCAATGAAGAACCTGCCGGACCGTCCGCCGCGGATGTTCAGGCCGGGCGAGCCTGATCCGATCGGGTCCATGATCAACACCATCGAAGCCGCGAGCGATCCGGATAGCGTGACGGGCTCCGTGCCTCAGCCCGAGGACAAGCAATGAGCGCTGTTCCGGCCAAATCCACCGAACGGCCAGCTGAGCCTTGGCGGCAGCGTCTGATCCGCAGCCTGCTCTACGGGCGCAATGTCGATCGCGCCGCGAAGGCGCGCGCGCGCGTCGGCCTGGCGATGCTGGCATTTGCCCTGGTCTATGCCCTGATCGGCGGCCGGCTCGTGATGTTCGCGATCGGCGCCGACGCCCACAGCGCGCGGCGCGCCGCGTCGCAGGAGGTGGTTGCGACCGCGCGGCCCGACATCGTCGACCGTAACGGCGCGATCCTCGCAACCGACGTCAAGGCCGCGAGCCTGTTCGGCGAGCCGCGCCGCATCATCGACAAGGACGAGGCGATCGAACTTCTGACCGCGACCGTGCCCGATCTCGACGAGGCCGAGGTGCGCGAGAGGCTGTCGTCGCGAAAGGGCTTCGTCTGGCTCAAGCGCGAGATCACGGCAAAGCAGCAGCAGGACATCCACAAGCTCGGCATTCCCGGTATCGGCTTCCTGCGCGAGAACAAGCGCGTCTATCCCACCGGCAACGAGGTCGCCCACCTCATCGGTCTGGTTAACATCGACAACCAGGGCATCGCCGGCATGGAGAAGTGGCTCGACAATCAAGGGCTCGCCGATTTGCACCGCGCGGGCTTTGCCACCGACCGGCTGCAAAAGCCGATCGAGCTGTCGGTCGATTTGCGCGTCGAGCACGCGCTGCGCGACGAGCTGCTCAAGGCCAAGGAGAAGTTCCACACCAAGGCGGCCTCCGGGCTTGTCACCAACGTCAACACCGGCGAAATCATCGCGATGGTCTCGGTGCCGGATTTCGATCCGAACAATCCGAAGGAAGCGCACGACCCCGACCGCATCAACCGCCTGACCACCGGCGTCTACGAGATGGGCTCGACCTTCAAGGCATTCACCCTCGCGATGGCGCTCGACACCGGCAAGTACGGCCTCGACTCGCTGTGGGATGCGCGCGGGCCGCTGCACTACGGCAAGTTTGCGATCCACGACGACGAGCCGAAGGGCCGCTTCCTGAACATGAAAGAGGTGTTTACCTTCTCCTCCAACGTCGGCGCGGCGCGGATTGCGTTGTCGCAGGGTGTGGAGGCGCACAAGGCATTCCTGCGCAAGATGGGGCAGCTCGATCGGCTGCGCACCGAGCTGCCGGAGAGCGCCTCGCCGATCCTGCCACGGCGCTGGAGCGAGCTGAACACCATCACCATCGCGTTCGGCCACGGCATGGCGGTCGCGCCGTTGCAAGCCGTGATGGGCGTCAGCGCGCTCGCCAATGGCGGCCTGCTGATTCCTCCGACCTTCCTCAAGCGAACCGAAGAGGAGGCGCGGGCGATCGCCAAGCGCGTGATCAAGCCCGAGACCTCGGACAAGATGCGCTTCCTGATGCGGCTGAACGCCGAGATCGGCACGGCGCGCAAGGCGGACGTGAAGGGTTATTATATCGGGGGCAAGACCGGTACCGCGGAAAAGGTGGTCAACGGCCGCTACGCCAAGAAGCGGGTGCTGACCGCGTTCACCGCGATCCTGCCGGCGGACAAGCCGAAATATCAGCTCCTGATCATGCTCGACGAGCCGCAGGCACTGAAGGAAACCTACGGCTTCATCACGTCGGGCTGGAACGCCGTTCCCACCGCAGGCAACGTCATCGCCCGTATCGGACCGCTGCTCGGCATCGAGCCCCGCTACGACCTGCCGCCTGCGGACCGCCTTATTCTTGCAGCATCCAGGACAACCCAGTAATCAACTGGAGTGGCCATCGCCGGTGCTGATTCGGCTTTTCCTGACGATTCGGCTTTCCGGCGCGGCATGTCGACTGGAAGACCATGAAGCTGCGTGAACTCTTGGGTCGGGATGTCTTGGGTCAGGATGTCTTGGGCAACGATGCCGTGATCGAGCCTGCCGTCGCGGCGCTCGATGTGAGCGGCGTTGCGCTCGACAGCCGCGTGGTCAAGCCCGGCGATCTCTTCTTCGCGCTCGCTGGCAGCAAGACCGACGGCACGCGCTTCATCGATGCTGCAATTGCCGCCGGCGCAGTGGCCGTGGTCGGCGATCATGCGCCTGATGGCAGCAAGGTGCCGTTCGTCGCTGTCGCCAATCCGCGCCGCGCGCTGGCGCTGGCTGCGGCGAGAGTCTTCCCGGCGCAGCCCGCGACTATTGCCGCAGTAACCGGAACCAGCGGCAAGACTTCGGTTGCCGCGTTCACGCGCCAGATCTGGGAGCGGCTGGGGCATGCCTCGGCCAGCATCGGCACCATCGGCCTCGTCTCGCCCAAGCGCACGGTCTACGGTTCGCTGACGACGCCGGATCCGATCGCATTGCATCGGCAGCTCGATGAGATCGCGCGCGAGGGCGTGACGCATCTAGCCTTCGAGGCATCATCACATGGCCTTGATCAATATCGCCTCGACGGCGTGCGAATCTCCGCCGGCGGTTTCACCAATCTCTCGCGCGACCACATGGATTATCACCCCTCAGTCGCACATTATCTCGCAGCAAAACTCAGGCTGTTTCGCGAGCTCGTGCCGCCCGGTGGCGCCGCGGTGATCTCGGCCGATCATGATTGCTCGGCGGAAGCGATCGATGCCGCGACGACGCGCGGTCTGCGCGTGATGGCGGTGGGCCGTCGCGGCGATGGGGCAGGCGAGGGCATTCGCCTCACCGAAGCAGTGGTCGAAGGCTTTTCGCAAAAGCTGGCGCTCGAACATCGCGGCAAGCGTCATGCGGTTCGGCTGCCGTTGGTCGGCGAATTCCAGATCGAGAATGCGCTGGTCTCGGCCGGTCTCGCCATCGGCACCGGCAGCGATGCGGCGGGTGTCTTTGCGAGCCTCGAACATCTCGAAGGCGCCAAGGGCCGGCTGGAGCGCGTCGGCGAGCGCAACGGCGCGCCGATCTTCGTCGACTATGCGCACAAGCCCGATGCGCTGGCAAAGGCGTTGCAGGCGCTGCGGCCTTACGCCAAACGAAGACTGGTCGTCGTGTTCGGCGCCGGCGGCGATCGCGACGCCGGCAAGCGGCCGATCATGGGCGAGATCGCGGCCGAAAATGCCGATCACGTCATCATCACCGACGACAATCCGCGCAGTGAGAAGCCGGAAGCCATTCGCGCCGCGATCCTCGCCACCGCGAAGGGCGCACGCGAAATCGGCGACCGTGCAGCCGCGATCCGCGCTGCGATCGAAGAGCTGGAAGATGGCGATGCGCTGCTCGTCGCCGGCAAAGGCCACGAGACCGGGCAGATCGTCGGCGGCGAGGTCCTGCCGTTCAGCGATCACGAAGCGGTTGCCGCCGCATTAGCATCGAGGGTCGCATGAGCACGCCAATATGGACGGTTGCCGAGGTGGCGCGTGCGCTTGGCGCGACAGGAGCTTTTCCGGATACGCCCATCGACTTCGTCACCCAGGACAGCCGCCTGGTGAAGCCAGGCAGCCTGTTCGTGGCGCTGAGCGGCACGCCGAGCGGCGGCTTCATCTCGGCCTTCGCCAGCGCCCGCGACGGCTGGGAGTTTGCGGATAAGGCGGAAGCGTCCGGCGCGGTCGCGATGATCGTGCCGCACGAGATCGCGGGCGTTGGCATTCCGCAGATCGTCGTGAAGGACACGCTGATCGACGGCCTCTGGGGCCTGGCGCGCACCGCACGCGCGCGTTTCAAGGGGCCGGTGATTGGGCTCACCGGCAGCGCCGGCAAGACCAGCACCAAGGAATTCATTGCGGCCTATCCCAATGCCTATGCGAGCCCGTCGAGCTTCAATAATTTCTGGGGCGTGCCGCTGACGCTGTGCAACGCCCGGCCCGATGCCAGTCTCTGGGTGGTCGAGATGGGCATGAATCAGACAGGTGAGATCGCGCGGCTCAGCGAATTGACGCGGCCGACCGTCGCGCTCGTCGTCAATGTCCAGCCGGTGCATCTGGAAAAGCTCGGCTCGCTCGATGCCATCAGGCGCGAGAAGGTGTCGATCGCGCTCGGCCTGCCCTCGGATGGTGTGCTGGTGCTGCCGGCAGGCCTCAAGGCATCCGAATGGAAGGGCAAGGTGGTGCGCTTCGGTGAGAAGGCCGGGGTGCACGAGGTGACGCACGCCCCGCATGGCGAGAGCTGGCAGGTTGTGGCCGCGATCGGCAAGAAGGAGATCGCCTTCAGCCTGACGCCGGGTGCGCCGCACCGCGTGCAGAATGCGCTCGCCGCGCTCGCCTCGGTTCATGCCGCGCATCTCGATGTTGCGACGCTGGCGATCAAGCTCGACCGGGTCGGCATCATGACCGGCCGCGGCGTCGAGCAGGCGGTCGGCGGCGTCACCGTGATCGACGACAGTTTTAACGGCAACCCGGCGAGCGTCGCTGCTGCGCTGCAAAGCCTGCAGGCGCGCAACATGAGCGGCGGGCGCCGCATTGCGGTGCTCGGCGACATGCTGGAACTGGGCGACGACGCACCAAGCTATCACACCGCGCTGACCACGCATCTCGACGGCATCGACGGCATCTATTGCGTCGGGCCCCTGATGCGGCACCTCTACGATGCGCTTCCCGCCGGCAAAGGCCTCGGCTGGCACGATGATCCCGCCACGCTGAAGCCTGGCGAGGTCGCGGGCCTGCTGAAGGCAGGCGATGTCGTGGTTGTCAAGGGCAGCAAGAAGATGTTCTGGGTCAACAAGTTTGTGCCGGGCCTAGTGGCCGCCTTGCAGGCAAAGGCGTAAACTGCTTGCAAAGCGCTGTTCCCGGCGAAATCTGCGTCTGAAAAAGCCTGCGTGCGAAAGGCGCCATAGGACCGTCTGAATGTTTTACTGGTTGATCGAGCTCTCCAACACAATTCCGGGCTACGGTGCAGTGCGCACCGTTCTGAACGTCTTCCGCTACATCACCTTCCGCACCGGTGGCGCCGTCGTCACCGGCGCGCTGTTCGTGTTCCTGTTCGGGCCCTGGATCATCGATCATCTGCGCATCCGCCAGGGCAAGGGTCAGCCGATCCGCACCGACGGCCCGCAATCGCATCTGGCCAAGAAGGGCACGCCCACCATGGGCGGGCTGATGATCCTGTCAGGCCTCACGGTCGGCACGGTGCTGTGGTGCAATCCGCTCAATCCCTATGTCTGGATCGTGCTGGCGGTGACGCTCGGCTTCGGCTTCGTCGGCTTCTATGACGACTACCTCAAGGTGACCAAGCAGACCACGACCGGGTTCGGCGGCAAGCTGCGCCTGCTGATCGAGGGGCTCATCGCGCTGGTCGCCTGCTATGCGCTGGTGCGGCTGAACCGCGATCCCGCGTCGACCGCGCTGACGATTCCCTTCCTGAAGGACACGGTGCTGCATTTCGGCTGGTTCTTCGTCGTGTTCGGCGCCTTCGTCATCGTCGGCGCCGGCAATGCGGTGAACCTCACCGACGGTCTCGACGGCCTCGCCATCGTGCCCGTGATGATCGCGACCGCGAGTTTTGCGATGATCGCCTATCTCGCCGGCAACGCGGTGTTCGCCGACTACCTCCAGATCAAATACGTCGCCGGCACCGGCGAGCTTGCGGTGCTCTGCGGCGCGCTATTGGGCGCCGGCCTCGGCTTCCTCTGGTTCAACGCGCCGCCGGCCTCGATCTTCATGGGCGACACCGGCTCGCTTGCGCTGGGCGGCATGCTGGGTTCGATTGCGGTCGCGGTGAAGCACGAGATCGTGCTCGCGGTGATCGGCGGCCTGTTCGTGCTGGAGGCGGTCTCAGTCATCGTGCAGGTGGTGTCGTTCAAGCTCACGGGGAAGCGCATCTTCCGGATGGCGCCGATCCACCATCATTTCGAGCAGCTCGGCTGGACCGAGCCGCAGATCGTGATCCGCTTCTGGATCATCTCGGTGATGCTGGCGCTTGCCGGCCTCTCCACGCTGAAGCTGCGCTGACGGTACCGCGATGATCCCGGTCACATCCTTCGCCGGCAAGACGGTCGCGGTGTTCGGCCTCGGCGGCTCGGGGCTCGCCTCCTGCCACGCGCTGAAGGCCGGCGGTGCCGAGGTGATCGCCGCCGACGACAATGCCGAGAACGTCGCCAAGGCGGCGCAGGCCGGTTTCGTCACCGCAGATTTGCGCAACGTCTCCTGGGCCAATTTCGCCGCGCTCGTGCTCGCGCCGGGCGTGCCGCTGACCCACCCGGTGCCGCACTGGAGCGTGCTGAAAGCGCGCGAGGCCGGCTGCGAGGTGATCGGCGACATCGAGCTGTTCTGCCGCGAGCGCCGGCGGCACGCGCCGAACGCGCCGTTCATCGCGATCACCGGCACCAACGGCAAGTCGACCACGACGGCTTTGATCGCGCATCTCACGAGGGTTGCCGGCTACGACACCCAGATGGGCGGCAATATCGGCACCGCGATCCTGTCGCTGGAGCCGCCGGGCACGGGCCGCGTCCACGTCATCGAGATGTCGTCCTACCAGATCGACCTCACGCCCTCGCTCGATCCCTCCGTCGGCATTCTGCTCAATGTCAGCGAGGATCACATCGACCGTCACGGCACCATCGAACATTACGCTGCGGTGAAGGAGCGCCTCGTTGCAGGCGTGCAGGCAGGCGGCACGTCGATCGTCGGCGTCGATGACGGCTATTGCCGCGATGTCGCCGATCGGCTCGACCGCGCCGGCAAGAACGTGGTGCGCATCTCCGTCAAGAATCCGCTCGCGAGCGGGATTCATGTCGAGCACGGCACCATCGTGCGTACCTCGGGCGGCGCCCGCAGCGAGGTCGCAAAGCTCGGTGGCATCGGTTCGCTGCGCGGCCTGCACAATGCGCAGAACGCGGCGTGCGCGGCCGCTGCCGTACTTGCGATGGGCATCAGCCTCGACGTGCTGCAGAGCGGCCTTCGCAGCTTCCCGGGCCTGGCGCATCGCATGGAGCAGGTCGGCCGCCGCGCCAACGTGCTGTTCGTCAACGACTCCAAGGGCACCAACGCCGACGCCACCGCGCATGCGCTGTCGTCCTTTTCGGAGATATTCTGGATCGCCGGCGGCAAGCCGAAGGCGGGCGGCATCGCTGGCTTGACCTCCTTTTTCCCGCGCATCCGCAAGGCTTATCTGATCGGCGAAGCTGCGTCGGAATTTTCCGGCACGCTGGGCACGGTCGCGCACGAGATCAGCCAGACGCTCGACGCCGCCGTCGCGCACGCCGCGCGAGATGCGGAAGCCTCAGGGCTCACCGACGCGGTCGTGCTGCTGTCGCCGGCCTGCGCCTCCTTCGACCAGTATCGCAACTTCGAAATCCGCGGCACAAAATTCCGCGAGCTGGTTCAGGCGCTGCCGGGTGTGAAGCCGGTGGTGTGAGAATGTCTCGGCGGCGCTGGATCGGAATTATCGTCGCTCTTGCTGTCCCGGTCGGTTTCCTCTGTGTTGTCTTCATTGACAACGTCATGAGCGGGTTCGGCGCATGTCGTGTCGTTCGCCAGCGGGCATTTGCCTCCCCAAGCGGCAGCCAGTTGGTGGTCGTGGTCTGGAAGTCGTGCGGAGCGACGGTGCCTGACAGCACGCAAGCCAGCATCGTGGCGCGCGGCCGGACGTTCTCGCCCGAGAGCACGCCGACCTTTGTCAGCGTGCGCGGACATCCTGATGTCGTGGTCGCCTGGAGCAGCGAGCGGGCGGTCAGGATCGGCTTCATTCCCGAGGCAGGCGTGGTCTACAAGCGCGACCAGCGCGCGGGGGATGTCGCGATCAACTACGAATAGGGCGATGGGTCGGCTAGCTCTTGCTCCGCTGTCGTCGCCCGGCCCTATGCGCAATTGCGCATCAGGACCGGGCGACCCAGTATTCCAGAGACCGTGCTTGAGCCGAGGGGTCGCGGCGTACTGGATGCCCCGGTCAAGCCGCGGCATGACAGTGAATTGTGTGGCGGCAGCAGGGATCATCTCCAATCATCCGCGATTCCTTAACCTTGCGGTAACCAACCTCAGCGACCAATGGACCGACCTCTGTCCGAAAGCGGCCGCCCATGCTCTCCCGTGAAGATCGCACCCCCTTTACCGAGTGGTGGTGGACCGTCGACAAGCCGCTGTTCGGCGCGATCCTGGTGTTGATGCTGACCGGCGTCATCCTGTCGCTGGCGGCGAGCCCGCCGGTTGCGACCCGCATCGGGCTTGATCCCTTCCATTTCTTCAGCCGCCACGTGATGTTCCTGGCGCCGTCCTTCATGGTGCTGCTCGGTGTCTCCTTCCTGTCGCCGCGCTCGATCCGCCGCTCGGCTCTGATCATCTTTACCGTCAGCATCATCCTGATCGTGGTGACGCTCGCGATCGGCCCCGAGGTCAAGGGCTCCCGGCGCTGGATCACGCTGCTCGGCGTCAACATCCAGGCCTCCGAAATCGCAAAGCCCTCGTTCGTCGTCATCGCGGCCTGGCTGTTCGCGGAATCGACCAAGCGGCCGGAGATGCCCGCGACCTCGATGGCGCTGGTGCTGCTGCTGATGCTGGTGTCCCTGCTGGTGATGGAGCCGGATTTCGGCCAGACCATGCTGATCCTGATGGTGTGGGGCTCGCTGTTCTTCATCGCGGGCATGCGCATGATCTGGGTGTTCGGCCTCGCCGGCATCGGCGCGGCCGGCCTGTTCAGCGCTTATCTTTTTGTTCCCCACGTGGCCGGACGCATCAAGCGCTTCATGAATCCGGCCTCCGGCGACACTTTTCAGGTCGATACCGCGATGGAGGCCTTCTACAACGGTGGCTGGTTTGGCCTCGGACCGGGCGAGGGCATCGCAAAACGCAGCCTGCCGGACAGCCATACCGACTTCGTGTTCGCGGTTGCGGCCGAAGAGTTCGGCATCATCCTCTGCCTGGCGATGCTGGCGCTGTTCGCCTTCGTCGTCATCCGCACGCTGTCGCGTGCCTATGCCAACGAAGACATGTTCTCGCGCTTTGCAGCTTCGGGTCTTGCGATCCTGTTCGGCGTGCAGGCGGCGATCAACATGTCGGTCAACCTCCAGCTCATCCCGGCCAAAGGCATGACGCTGCCCTTCATCTCCTATGGCGGCTCCTCGATCGTCTCGCTCTCTTATGGCGTCGGCATGATGCTGGCGCTGACGCGGCTGCGCCCGCGTACCGAGGTGGAGTCGATCGGGCGCGCCGAGGCGATGCGCAGCTACGCGTAACAGGTCTCGTGTCCCGGACAAGCGAAGCGCAGATCCGGGACCAAGAATGCTGCGACCATGGGCCCCGGTTCAGCAGCGCACCACGCCGAAAGGCGGCGCGCTGCGCTGCGCCCGGGGCACGCGCACCGTGTACTCCGCTCGCAATGACGGGTTAGACCTTGTAAAAGGCCTGTCCATGGACAATTCCCCCTTGATTCTTCTTGCCGCGGGCGGCACCGGCGGTCATCTGTTTCCGGCGGAGGCGCTCGGCGTCGAGTTGATCCGGCGCGGCTTTCGCGTGCGCCTCGTCACCGACGAGCGCGCACTGCGCTATAGCGGGCTGTTCACCAAGGACATGATCGACGTCGTTGCGAGCGAGACCGCGCGCGGCCGCAATCCGATCCAGCTTGCTTATGCCGGTCTCACACTCGCCACCGGCACGCTGTCCGCTTACCGCCTGATCAAGCGGTTGAAGCCCGCTGCCGTCATCGGCTTCGGCGGTTATCCGACACTGCCGCCGCTGGTTGCGGCGAAATTCGCCGGCGTGCCCGGCATCATCCACGACGCCAATGCCGTACTCGGCCGCGCCAATCGTTTCCTGTCGAGCCGTGTCCGCGCCATCGCGACGTCGTTGCCGGGCGTGCTCGACCGCGATCCGGCGCTGGCAGCCAAGACCACGACGGTCGGCACGCCGATGCGGCCGGCGGTCCTCGCCGCTGCGGCCGTGCCATATGTCGCACCCGAAATGAATGGCCCGCTGCGCCTGCTCGTCGTCGGCGGCAGCCAGGGCGCGCGCATCATGGCCGACATCGTGCCGGGCGCCATCGAGAGGCTCGAGCCCGCGTTGTGGAGCCGGCTCATCCTCACTCAGCAAGTCCGCGACGAGGACATGACCCGCGTGCGCGCGGTCTACGACAAGCTCGAGATCAAGGCCGAGCTCGCGCCGTTCTTCACGGATCTGCCGGTCCGGCTCGCCTCCAACCATCTGGTGGTGTCGCGCTCCGGCGCCGGCACGGTCGCCGAGCTCGCCGCGATTGGCCGGCCGTCGATCCTGGTGCCGCTGCCGGGCGCGATCGACCAGGACCAGTTCGCCAATGCCGGCGTGCTGGCCAAGGTCGACGGCGCCATTCGCATCCCCCAGACCGAGTTCACCTCCGACCGCCTCGCCGCCGAGATCTCCGGTTTTGCCGCCGAGCCGGCGCACCTCGGTGCCATGGCAGCCGCGGCGAAGGGGGCGGGCCGACTCGATGCCGCCGAGCGGCTGGCCGATCTGGTGGTCAAGGTCGCCGGAATCTGACGCGAAAAAGCCCTTGTCTTCGTCTTCCAAAGCGGGGCATCCAGTAAGAACGGCGCGGCTGATTTGGCCGTGACCTTTGCCAGATGCCGCCTGCGCAAGGCGGCGAGGTCAGGGAACAGAGCATGAGACTGCCGCGCGAGATCGGACCCATCCACTTCGTCGGGATCGGCGGGATCGGCATGAGCGGTATCGCCGAGGTGCTGGTCAATCTCGGCTATGCGGTGCAGGGCTCGGACGCCTCCGACAATTACAATCTCGACCGTCTGCGCAAGGCAGGCGCAAAAGTCTCGGTCGGCCACAAGGTCGAGAATGTCGACGGGGCCGAGGTCGTCGTCGTCTCCACCGCGATCAAGCGCGACAATCCGGAATTGATGGCCGCGCGCGAGCGACGCATTCCCGTGGTGCGTCGCGCCGAGATGCTGGCCGAACTGATGCGGCTGAAGAGCTGCGTCGCGATCGCCGGCACGCATGGCAAGACCACCACGACCACGATGGTCGCGACCCTGCTCGATGCCGGCGGGCTCGATCCGACCGTGATCAACGGCGGCATCATCAACGCTTATGGTTCCAACGCGCGGCTCGGCGCCGGCGACTGGATGGTGGTGGAAGCCGACGAGAGCGACGGCACGTTCCTGAAGCTGCCGACCGATGTCGCGATCGTCACCAATGTCGATCCTGAGCATCTCGATCACTTCAAGACCTTCGAGGCCGTGCAGGATGCGTTCCGCAGCTTCGTCGAGAACCTGCCGTTCTATGGTTTTGCCGTGATGTGCATCGATCATCCCGTCGTGCAGACCCTCGTCGGCAAGATCGAGGATCGTCGTATCATCACTTACGGCCAGAACCCACAGGCCGATGTGCGGCTGCTCGACCTGACGCCGATGGGCGGCGGCTCGAAATTCAAGGTCGCGTTCCGCGATCGCAAGACCGGCGCCGTGCACGAGATTGCCGATCTCATGTTGCCGATGCCGGGACGCCACAACGCCTCCAACGCGACGGCCGCGATCGCGGTGGCGCGCGAGCTTGGGGTCACGGACGAAGCGATCCGCAAGGCGATCGCCGGCTTCGGCGGCGTCAAGCGGCGCTTCACCAAAACAGGTGAATGGAACGGCGTCACCGTGATCGACGATTACGGCCATCACCCCGTCGAGATCGCAGCGGTGCTCAAGGCCGCGCGGGAATCCAGCAACGGCAAGATCATCGCCGTGGTGCAGCCGCATCGCTACACCCGCCTGCAATCGCTGTTTGAAGAATTCTGTACCTGCTTCAACGATGCCGATGCGGTGGTCGTCGCCGACGTCTATGCCGCGGGCGAGAGCCCGATCGACGGCATCGACCGCGATCATTTCGTCGCGGGCCTGCGTGCGCACGGCCACCGCGAGGTGATCCCGCTGCCGGCAGCCTCCGAGCTTGCGGGCATTGTAAAGGGAATTGCCAAGTCAGGCGATCTTGTCGTGTGCCTGGGTGCCGGCAACATCACGCAATGGGCGTATGCGCTGCCGGACCAATTGAAGGCGCTGGGGTAGGGCGGTGAGCTTCCCCGACATCACACCCGAGCTCAAAGCCGCGATGCCGGATCTTCGCGGGCGGCTGCTTGCCAACCAGTCGCTGGCCGAACTGACCTGGTTTCGCGTGGGCGGGCCGGCGCAGGTGCTGTTCACGCCGGCGGACGAGGATGATCTCGCTTATTTCCTCGCGCATCTCGCCAGCGACATCCCGGTTTATGTCGTCGGTGTCGGCTCCAACCTCATTGTGCGCGATGGCGGCATTGCCGGCGTGGTGATTCGGCTGGCGCCGCGCGCTTTTGGCGAGGCCACTGCGAACGGCGACGTCGTCACCGCGGGTGCGGCTGCGCTCGACAAGCGCGTCGCGGAGGTCGCGGCGTCCGTTAATATCGGCGGGCTCGAATTCTATTTCGGCATTCCCGGCACGATCGGCGGCGCGCTGCGCATGAACGCGGGCGCCAATGGCGGCGAGACCAAGGATGGGCTGATCGAGGCGCGCGGCGTCGGCCGCGACGGCACGAAGCACGTCTTTTCCAACGCCGAGATGAAATTCGTCTACCGCAACAGCGGCGTCGATCCCTCCATCATCTTCACGTCTGCGCGCTTTCGCGGTGAGATCAGGGATGCAGAGGCGATCCGCGCGCGGATGGCGGAGGTGCAGAGCCACCGCGAGACCGCACAGCCGATCCGCGAAAAGACCGGCGGGTCGACCTTCAAGAATCCGCCCGGCCATTCCGCCTGGAAGCTGGTCGATGCCGCCGGCTGCCGCGGCCTGCGCGTCGGCGGTGCGCAGGTCTCCGAGATGCACTGCAATTTTCTGATCAACACGGGCGACGCCACCGCGCACGACATCGAGACGTTGGGCGAGACCGTGCGCGAACGCGTCAAGGCGAATTCTGGAATTGAGCTGCACTGGGAAATCAAGCGGATTGGAATTCCCGGCTAATTGGACAGGCGACGAGAGAATATGCGCATCACCATCCTCTTCGGCGGCTCCAATCGGGAGCGTCTGGTTTCCGTCGCCTCAGCCCAGGCGCTGCATCAGGCGCTGCCCGAGGCAGACCTCTGGTGGTGGGACGTCGAGGACAAGGTGCACGTCGTGCAGTCCAATCAGCTGCTCGAACATGTCCGCCCCTTCGAGGACGAGTTCAAGCCGGGCACGTCAGGCATTCCGCTGGCGCAGGCGCTCGACCAGGCCAGGGCGGAAGACCGCGTCCTCGTGCTCAGCCTGCATGGCGGCAGCGCCGAGAACGGCGAATTGCAGGTGATGTGCGAGACCCGCGGCGTGCCGTTCACCGGCTCAGGCTCGGCCTCCTCGCATCTCGCCTTCGACAAGATCGCGGCCAAGCGCTTTGCCGCGCTCGGCGGTGTGATGCCGCCGGCAAACATCGCGCTCGACAACATCGAAGACGCCTTTGCCGAATATGGAAGGCTGATCGCAAAGCCGGCGCGCGACGGCTCCAGCTATGGCCTGATCTTCGTCAACGCCAGGCAGGATCTCGTCGCCGTCCGCAATGCGGCCAAGCACGAAGAGTATGTGATCGAGCCCTACATCGCCGGCGTCGAGGCGACCTGCGGCGTGCTGGAGCGCACCGACGGATCGATCATCTCGCTGCCGCCGATCGAGATCATTCCCGGTGAGGGCAATTTCGACTACGCCGCAAAATATCTTTTGAAGTCGACCCAGGAGATCTGCCCGGGCCGCTTCACAGCCGAGGTCACCGCCGCGCTCAAGACCCAGGCGATGCAGGCGCACCGCGCGATGTCCTGCACCGGCTATTCCCGCTCCGACTTCATCGTCTCGGAGAAGGGGCTGGTCTATCTCGAAACCAACACGCTGCCCGGGCTGACCAAGTCCTCGCTCTACCCCAAGGCGCTGAAAGCCGAGGGCATCGCGTTCCCCGACTTCCTCCGCGACCTGATCGAGCTGGCGGTGCGGCGGGTGCGGAAATAGTTAGGATTGGTTAACGGCTGAGAGGGCGAAAACGCCCGGTTTGGTGGCCAAAACCGGTAAAACGCCGGACATCGTGGCATAAACGCCTCACAGAGCTGGGCAAAAAGCATTCTTCGTTAACGAACTTTACCTTTTGTTTACCAGGAAGTCCGAAGGTTAACGCTGGCGGCGCATATGGCGTTTTGGCTGCCGGCGCGTGAGCCGTTTCGGAAGTATCCGATCGGCGAACGCTTTGAAGGGGAGCGGTTTCTTCTGCCGAAGACCAGTACCCGGCCCGGCAAGACCGAGACGTCATGTTCGCCAG
>JAUEPE010000086.1 GCA_030403585.1 Frankia sp. RB7 | reverse complement strand
TGCGTGCGGATAGCGGTCGGTTCGTCGGAAGGATGATCGAGTGACATCGTCGTCTCCAGGTTGAGTGCTTCAGCAACCTCAGTCTGGCTCCAGACTCGGTCGCTATCCACTCCCCATGGAATCTTCGTCGCAAGGGCTCCTCGCAATGACGGGGTGGGAGGGCACGTTGCCTCAACCCTTCCCCGCAAACTCCGTCGGCGTCCGCCCCGTCACCTGGCGGAACGCCGCCGAAAAAGCCGGCACGCTGGCATAACCGAGCTGGGTGGCGAGCTGTTTCACCGAGACACTCGCATCCGTCGACAGCCGCTGGATCGCCGCGGCAATCCTCGCGCGCTGACACCAGCTCTTGAAGCTGAGCTGCGTCTCCGCCGAGAACAGCCGCGACAGCGTGCGCGCCGAGGTTCCGACCTCGCGCGCCAGCGTGTCGATGTCGTGCAGGCCGGTCGGATCGTCGAGCACGATCATCGCGGCGCGGCGGCAGCGCGGTTCGTGCGGCAGCGGCACGAAGGTTGCGGAATCCTCGGCCTGGTGCAATTCCAGCATCACCAGGCGCACCAGCAGCTCGGTGCGCTCCTCGGTGTTGCGCACGTCGAACAGCGCGAGGATCGCCTGATTGAGCAGCGGCGACACCCGCACCACGAATTCCCTGGTTAACCCCTCATAGCGCTTCTCGCGCTTCAGCCAGGGCAGATCGAAATACAGTGTGCGCATCTCGATGTCGGCGAGCACGTCGATGGCGTGCTCGAGGTGGGCCGGGACCCAGACGGCACGATCCGGCGGCACCAGCCAGCGTCCCCCGGGCGTGTTCACCTGCATCGTGCCTTTCGCGGCATAGACCAGCTGCGCCTCGCGGTGCATGTGCGGGTCGAGCCGCAGGCCCTTGGGATAATCGCGCGCGACCAGATGCACGCCCGCGGTGGAGCGGTGGTTACCCCGGACCTCCCGGAGGATTGGCGTTTCGACGACAGTCATTGGCAGCATCCCGTAATCCGCTCGACATATAACTCATTTCGGAGCACGAGAGGATTCCCATGAACAGCCCCAGCCGGGTCATCAGTTTCGTCAACGCCGGTCATTTCATCGACCATTATGCGATGCTGATCTTCGCCGCCGCCGTGATCATCATGGGGCCGGCGCTCGGCATGGCCTATTCGGAACTGCTGCCCTACGCGACCCCCGGTTTCATCGCCTTCGGCGCCGGCTCGCTGCTGACCGGCTGGCTCGGGGACCGCTGGAGCCGCCGCCACATGATGCTGATCTTCTTCATCGGCATCGGGCTGGCCATGATCTCGGTCGGCTTCGTGCAGACCCCGCCGCAGCTTGGCGCGGCGCTGTTTGCGATCGGCGTGTTCGCCTCGATCTATCATCCCGTCGGCACCGCGATGATCGTGTCCTATGCCGACCGGCTCGGCCGCGAGATGGGATTGAACGGCGTCTGGGGTAATCTCGGCGTCGCCTCGTCCGCGCTGGTCACCGGGGTGATCGGCCAATATTTCGGCTGGCGCTTTGCCTTCATCGTCCCCGGCATCGTCACCATCCTGATCGGCGTCGCCTTTGCGATGATGGTCGTGCACGAGGACCGCAAGGGCTCGAAGCAGGCGGCTGCCCAAGCGCGGGTCGCCAAGCAGGACATGTGGCGCGTGGTGCTGTCGCTGCTGATCGTCGTGATCGCGATCTCCACCACGTTCAATGCCGTCACGGTGGCGCTGCCGAAACTGTTCGCGGAGCGTCTCGCAGACATCACCAAGAGCCCGGCGCTGCTCGGCGTCATCGCGGCCTGCGTCTACGTGTTCGGCGCGATGACGCAGTACACGATCGGCCGTCTGCTCGATCGCTATTCGCTGAAGACGGTGGCGCTGCCGCTGTCCTTCATGCTGGCGCCATTCTTGTATCTCGCCGCGAGCCTGTCCAACCTGCCGCTGATTCTGGTGTCGATCGGCATCGTCATGGGCGCGTTCGGGCAGGTCACGGTGAACGACGCCATGGTCGGCAAGTACACATCCGAAGAATGGCGCTCGCGCGCCTATGCCGTGCGCTATTTCATCGGCTTCACCGCGGCCGGCGCATCCGTCGGCCTGGTCGCCTGGCTCTACGAGCAGGGCGGCTTCGTCACCATGCTGCACGCGTTCGCCGCGCTCTGCCTGCTCGCGATCGCGGCCGCGATCATCCTGCCGCGCGAGATCCGGACACCGGCGGCGGCGTGAGGTCGGGACTCTCTCCGCTCGCAATGACGGAGTGTGTGGCGGCGCCTCGCGCAACTCTCTCCACTCGTCATTGCGAGGAGCTCTTGCGACGAAGCAATCCAGAATCTTTCCGCTGAGGCAGTCTGGATTGCTTCGCTGCGCTCGCAATAACGGGGAGGCGGGCGTCGCACCACCACCTCGCCCACAGCACCCATGATGCCATCATGCCGGTGTTTTGCCCGACGGAGCAAGCGATTTCGGTAAGGCAGAAATTTCCAAAGCCCTTTCAACCTCATCCCTACTGTGCATGGGGTTGTTTTCGCCGTTCTCATCGGGAACCGCGCGGCACGCTGCTTGCATTTCTTCTTTGCGGAGACCTGCCCTCCTTGACGAGGCCCGCATGGATATGCCGTCCGATCTCCCGGTCCGGAGCCTGATCGATCGCGCCGCGACCGGTGTGGTCTACGATCCGCTTGCAGCGGCGACCGAGCATCCAAAGTTCGTCCATCACCTCGGCAGCCCCTGGTTTCTGGCGCTGACCGCGCTGGGCGTCGTGTTTGGCGACATTGGCACCAGTCCCCTTTACGCCTTTCAGGTCGCGCTCTCCGGCCTCGGCCATCCCTTTCCGCTCGCGGCCGAGGTGACCGGCATCGTCTCGCTCATTCTTTGGGCGCTGGTCGCCATGGTCGCCCTGAAATACGTCGTGTTCATCCTGCGGGCGGACAATGACGGGGAGGGCGGCATTCTGGCCCTGCTGTCGCTCGTCGCCGCCGAGAAGGTTGCCGATGGCACCAAGCTTCCCATCCTCGTCCTGCTCGGCGTCATCGGCGCATCGCTGCTCTATGGCGACGGCGTCATCACGCCGGCAATCTCCGTGCTGTCGGCGATGGAGGGCCTCAAGCTGGTCGCGCCCGACTTCGAGCATTTCATCCTGCCGGCGACACTCGCCGTGCTGATCGGCCTGTTCGCGATCCAGCGCTATGGCGCCGGCAGCATCGGCAAGCTGTTCGGACCGATCATGGTGGTCTGGTTCGCAGTGCTCGCCGTGCTCGGTGCGATCAATGTCTGGCAGGCGCCGGCGATCCTGCTGGCGATTAATCCGCTGGAAGCCGTTCACTTCCTGCTCGCCGATCCCAGGATTTCCTTCGTCGTGATCGGTGCCGTCTTTCTCGCCCTCACCGGCGGCGAAGCGCTCTATGCCGACATGGGCCATGTCGGCGCCACCGCGATCCGCCGCGCCTGGTTCGCGCTGGTGCTGCCTGCGCTGATGCTCAATTATTTCGGGCAGGGCGCGCTGGTGCTCGCCGATCCCTCCGCCGCCGACAATCCCTTCTACAAGCTCGCCCCCGGCTGGGCGCTGATCCCGATGGTGATCCTCGCGACCTTTGCCACCATCATCGCCTCGCAGGCGCTGGTCTCCGGCGTGTTCTCGCTGACGCGGCAGGCGATGCAGATGGGGCTGGCGCCGCGGGCGCGGATCACGCCGACCTCCTACGACGAGGCCGGCCAGATCTACGTGCCCGCCGCCAACTGGCTGCTGATGACCGGCACGCTGCTCACGGTGATCATGTTCCGCTCGTCGGAGAATCTCGCTGCCGCCTACGGCATCGCCGTGTCGGGCACGATGCTGATCACCACCATCCTGCTCTATCACGTCGCCCGCTCGCGCTGGAAATGGTCGCGCCGGCTGGCGCTGCCTGTGATCCTGATCTTCGGCGCGATCGACGCGACGTTCCTGGTGTCGAACTCGCTCAAGATCGTCGAGGGCGGCTGGTTTCCGCTGGTCGTCGGCAGCGTCATCGCCGCGCTGATGCTGTCCTGGCGCAGAGGCTCATCGACAGTGCGGCAGCGCCTCAACGACATGTCGATGCCGCTGAAGGAATTTTTAGGCTATGCCGACACGGCCGTGATCGGCCGCGCGCCGGGCATGGGCGTGTGGCTGACAAAGGTCGAGCATGGCGTCTCGCCGATGCTGCTCCGTCATATCGAGCACAACCGCGTGCTGCATGAGACGGTGGTGCTGCTGACTTACGTGTCCGATCGCCGGCCGCGCGTGCCGTTCGGCGAGCGGCACTCGGTGCATCGTTTGGGACGCGGCTTCTATCGTATCCAGGTTAGGCTCGGCTTCATGCAGACGCCGGACATTCCGCTGACGCTCGACAATTGCAACAAGCTCGGCTTCGACGCCGATCTCGAGCACAAGAACTATTATCTGGCGCACGAGACCATCGTCCGCCGCGAAACCGGATCGGCGATCGATCCGGTCTCCTTCGGCATCTTCTCGTTCCTGAACCGGATCGCCAGCCGCGCGCCGGATTTCTTCAAGATTCCGCACGACGCGGTGATCGAGGTCGGCTTCCGGGTCGACGTCTGATCAGGCCTTGGTCGCCTCTGCGGCCGTCGCCGTCCTCTTGCGCGACCCGAGCCAGTTCTCGAAGCGCTGCACCACTACGAAGAACGCGGGCACGAACAGCACCGCGAGGCAGGTCGAGGCCAGCATGCCCGAGAACACGGTGATGCCGATCGACTTGCGCGCGCTGGCGCCGGCGCCGGTCGCGATCACCAGCGGCACCACGCCGAGGATGAAGGCGAACGACGTCATCAGGATCGGGCGGAAGCGGGCGCGCGCAGCCTCGATCGCACTTTCCAGCACGGGCTTGCCGTCGCGGCCGTGCAACTCGAGCCCGACCTCGACGATCAGGATTGCGTTCTTGGCCGAGAGCGCGATCAGCAGGATCAGGCCGATCTGGCAATACAGGTTGTTGTCGATCTTCAACCCATTGAGGATCAGCATGGGCCCGATCAGCGACAGCGGCACGGCGAGGATCACCGAGATCGGCGCGTACCAGCTCTCATACTGGCCGGCGAGCACGAGATAGACCAGCAGCATGGCAAGCCCGAACACCCAGTAGATCTGGTTCGAGACCGCCTTCTCCTGATACGACATCGCAGTCCATTCGAAGCCGGTGCCCGGCGGCAGCGTCTTGTCGCCGATCTCCTCCATCAGCTTCAGTGACTGCCCGGACGAATAGCCCTGCGCCGGCAGGCCGACGATGGTCGACGACGGATAAAGATTGTAGAGGCTGATCAGCGACGGGCCGGTGACCGGCGTGATCGTGGCAACGGTGCCAATCGGGATCATGTCGCCGTTCTGGTTACGCACCTGCATGTTGGCGATGTCGCGCTCGGTGACGCGGAACGCGGGGTCGGCCTGGGTGTAGACCTGGAACACGCGGCCGAACTTGTTGAACTGGTTGACGTAGGACGAGCCGAGATACGTCGACAGCGCCGCGAACACCGCGTCGGTGGTCACGTGCAGCGTCTGCGTCTTGACGCGGTCGATCTCGACGTTGAATTGCGGCACCGAAGAGCGGAACGAGGACGAGACGCGCTGCAGCGCGCTCTGGCTCTGGGCATTGGAGACCATCGCGCCGGTGATGGCCTGCAGCTTGGCGAAATCGCTGTTGCCGTCGCGCAGCTCGACCTGCATCGAGAAGCCGGCGGCGTTGCCGATGCCTTGAATGGGCGGCGGCGGCAGCACCAGCGTGCGCGCCTCCATGATGGTCGCGACCTTGTCGTTCAGCCCGTACACCAGCGAGCGCAAATCCTCGCCGGGGCCTTTGCGCGCGTCCCAATCCTTCAGGATGATGTAGGCGACGCCGGCATTGGCAAGGCTCGCACTGCTGTCGAGCGCAGAGATGCCGGCGATGGTGATCACCTGGGCGACGCCCGGTGTGTCCTTGATGATATCGGCGGCCCGATCGAGCACCTTCTGGGTTCGCTCTAGCGAAGCGCCATCAGGCAGCTGCACGGCGGCGATCAGATAGCCCTGGTCCTCGATCGGCAGGAAGCCGGTCGGCACCCGCGACAGGCCGTAGCCGCCGATCCCGATCAGGATCAGCGCAAAGGCGACCGACACCGTGGCGTGCCCGCACAGGAAGGTGATCAGCCGCGTGTAGCCGCGCTCGACGCGGTCATAGACGTTGTTGAAACCGCGGTAGAAGAAATTGCGCTTTTCCGGCGGCACCGTCGGCCGCAGCCAGAGCGCGCACTGCGTCGGCTTCAAGGTCGCCGCGTTGATGGCGGACAACAGCGCGGTTGCCGCGATCACCAACGCGAATTGCGAGTAGATGCGCCCGGTGAGCCCGGCGAGGAACGACGCCGGCAGGAACACCGAGATCAGCACCAGCGTGATGCCGACGATCGGCGCGAACAGCTGGTCCATCGCGCTGATCGCGGCGTCGTGGCCGTTCATGCCTTTCTCGATATTGTGGGCGGCGCCTTCCACCACGACGATGGCGTCGTCGACGACGATGCCGATCGCCAGCACGATCGCAAACAGCGTCGACATGTTGATAGTGAAGCCGAGTGCCGCCATCGCCGCGAAGGCGCCGATGATGGTCACCGGCACGGTCGTCGCCGGCACCAGCATCGCGCGCCAGTCCTGCAGGAACACCAGGATCACGACCAGCACCAGCAGGCCGGCCTCGATCAGCGTCATATAGACCTCGTGCACCGAGGCATTGACGAACTTGGTGGTATCGAACGGCGTGTCGTATTTGATTCCTTCCGGAAAACGCTTGGCGAGCTCCACCATCTTCTTCTCGACGGCGTGTTCGACCTCGAGCGCGTTGGCGCCAGGCGACTGGAACACGCCGATGCCCACCGAGGGCTGCTTGTTGAGCGAGAAGATCTGGCTGTAGGTCTGCGCACCAAGCTCGACCCAGCCGACGTCGCGCACGCGGGTGACGTCGCCGCTGGTGCCGGTCTTGACGATGATGTTCTCGAACTGGCCGGTGTCTTCGAGCCGGCCGTTGACGTTGAGGGTGTACTGGAACGCCTGTCCCGGCGGTGTCGGCGGCGCTCCGATTTGTCCGGCCGAGACCTGCTGGCTCTGCTGCTGGATCGCCTGGATGACGTCCTGCGGCACCAATCCGCGCGCCTGCAGCTTGTTCGGATCGAGCCAGATCCGCATCGAATACTGGCCGGAGCCGAACACTGTGACATTGCCGACGCCGGGCAAACGTGAAAGCTCGTCGCGGAGATTGATAGTGGCGTAATTGCTTAAATAGAGACTGTCGAACCGGGAGTCCGGCGAGGTCAGGGTCACGAACAGCAGGATCGATGTCGATTTCTTCTGGACGGTGACGCCCTGGTTCTGCACCGAGGCCGGCAGTTGCGACAGCGCGCTGGAGACGCGGTTCTGCACCAGCACCTGCGCGAAGTTGAGGTCGGTGCCGATCTTGAAGGTCACGGTCAGGGAGTAGGTGCCGTCGGAGGCGCTGTAGGACTGCATGTAGAGCATGTCCTCGACGCCGTTGACCTGTTGTTCTATCGGCAGCGCCACCGTGTCGATCACGGTCTTGGCGCTGGCGCCGGGGTAGCGCGTGGTCACCTGCACCGTCGGCGGCACCACGTCCGGGTATTGTGCGATCGCGAGATTGAACAGCGACACGCCGCCGATCAGGATCATCAGCAGCGCGATGACGTTCGAGAGGACCGGCCGCTCGATGAAGAATTTTGAGATCATGGCCGGCGCTCCTACTTGGCAGACGCCTGCGGCTGCTCGATCTTGGTCTGTTGCGGGTCGATCTTCTGTCCCGGGATCACGCGCAGCAGCCCCGCGATCACGACGCGGTCGTCCGGCTTCAGGCCGCTCTCGATCACGCGCAGGCCGTTGTCGACGGCGCCGATCTGCACCTTGCGCTGCTCGACCACATTGTCCTTGTTGACCACCAGCAGATAGCGGCCGCCCTGGTCACTGCCGAGCGCGGTATCGGGGACGAGCAGGGCGCTCTTGTCCTGGTCGAAGGGCACGCGGACGCGGGCGAAATAGCCGGGTAGCAGCACCCGCTTGTCGTTGGGCACGAGGCCGCGCACGGCCAGCGTGCCGGTCGATGAATTGAGGGTCGGCGCGACGTAGTCGAGGTGGCCGTCATGCGGATAACCGGTCTCGGTCTGCAGGCCGACTTGAATCGGAAACTGCTTGAGGTCGGCGGTGGTCAGCCCGCGCCGTTGCGCTTCTGCGCGGATGCGCAGCACGTCCTGCTCGTTGACGGTGAAGTTCACCCAGATCGGGTCCATCGCGACGATGGTCGCAAGCTGTGTCGGCGAGGAGACGCCGACGAGCTCGCCGATCGAGACCATATGTGCGCTGACGATGCCGTCGAACGGCGCGCTCACCTTGGTATAACTGTAGTTGAGCTCGGCGATCCTGGTGTTGGCCTGCGCCTGCTGGAGGTTGGCCTGGGCGTTGTCGCGGGTCGATGTCGATGTGTCGAGGGTCGCCTGCGAGACCGCCTGGCGCTGAACCAGATCGACCTGCCGCTTGTAGTCGGCTTCAGCCTGTTTGAGCGAAGCCTGCGCGCCGGCCTCGGCCGCCTGTGCCTGGTCGAGCTTGAGCTTGTAGGTCTCCGGTTCGATCGTGAACAGCTGGGTGCCCTGCTTGACGAAGGTGCCGTCGGTGTAGTCGATCGATTGCAGGAAGCCTTGCACGCGGGCCACGAGATCGACGCTCTTGATCGGCGCGGTGTTGCCGGTAGCCTCGACATAGCGCGTGACCGCGCGTTGGATCGGCGTGGCGACGTCCACCTTCGGCGGCGGCGGCGCCACGAAAGTGTTCTTGTCCTCGCAGCCGGCGAGCGCGACTGCGGCCGCGATTGCGGCAGGGAGAAGGCCGATACGCCGCCATGGTCCGTCGGCTCGTGCGGGAGAAGCGAGAGTCGCGCGCGTCATTCGGTGGTCCCCGATGGCTGTCTGTCGGCGCGCAGGCTATCAACAAATGTCCGGCCGTGGAACCACCATGGCCATGGTGGTCACAGGCCTTGCACTGCAAACGGACTTGAAGTTTATCGTGAGATGCCGCTTTTCACGGAGCGCATGATCGGCCACAATTGTGTCAAAGGCCGCGCGACGGGCGCGACGCGGGCGCAATGAAGCGGACACACAAGAAGAAACGTGAGGAGATAATGACATGCCAACGCCATTCTGGTCGGCCTGCGCCGGCCTCGCTCTTGCCGCCGTCGTCGCCATGCCCGCGCTAGCCGATGGCCTGAAAGACCAGATCGCGCCAACCGGCAAGCTGCGGGTCGCGATCGCGATCAGCCCAGCGGGCGGTGCATTTTGGTCGACCAAGACCGAAGCCGGTTATGCCGGCGTGCCGGTCGATCTCGGCAAGGACATGGCGGCGCAAATCGGCATCCCCGTCGAATATGTCGTGTACCAGAATTCCGGGCAGATCACCGACGCGGCCGGCAAGGGCAGCTGGGACGTCACCTGGTTGCCGAAAGATCCCGAGCGCGAGACCAAGATGATGTTCGGCCCGATCTACGAGGTCGCGGACGCCACCTATATCGTCAAGGCCGGTTCGAGCGTCACCAATTTCGCCACTCTCGACCAGCCCGGCATCAAGGTCGCGGCGGTAAATGCCACGACCACGATGCGCGGCGCCGTCGCGCATCTGAAGAACGCGACGGTCTCGGGCTATCAGACCTATGATGAAATCTTTGGCTTGTTGAAGAGCGGCGAGGTCGATGCCTTCGCGCTCTCGCGCGACCAGCTCAACAAGATGGCGCAGAAGATCCCGGGGACCAAGGTGCTGGACGAGACTTTCAAGAAGACCGTCACCGCCGTCGCGGTCCCACTCGCCCATCAACAGTCGCTTGCGTTCGTCACAAATTTCATGAACGAGGCCGTGACGAACGGGACCCTGCGCAGGGCCTATGATAATAATGGTCTGAAGGACTCGCCGATCCGTACCGAGTAGATAGTCCTTGAGCCGAGAGCACATGCTTGGACGTTTGGTTGCAGTCGCGACATTGCTGCTGGTGTTGATGATGCAGAGCGCTCAGGCCGAACCGCTGACGGTCGATCCCGAGTCCATCGTCCCGTTGCCGCCTCGGTTCTACATGGAGGCGCCGGCGTCCGATGTGCCACCCGAGATCGCCCGCTTCCAGGGCGCGTGGATCGGGACCTGGCAAGACGACAGGCACATCCTCGTGGTCGAGCGCGTCAGGACGGACGGGCATGCTGACCTCGTCTTCGCCCGCTCGGACTCCGCCTTCAACGGCATGAATCGCGAATGGTGGCGGGACCAGGCGGCGGTCGTGGACGGCGTGCTGACCATGACGGGGTTTCGCATCTTCCGTTATGCCTTTGATGGCCCCGACCGGTTGTACATGACGGCCACGCTCAAGAACGGAGCCGTTACCTCTGGAGCGCTGGTCCGCGCCGATCCGGCGCGTCTTGCTGCAGGCGATAGGCCGAACGACTGGCCGTGGCCTGGCGAGCGCGTCCGGATTCCGCATCTCACGGTTCGCACGCCTGAGGGCACCCGGCCGATCACGCTCGAAGGCACGTTCTATCCGCCGTCGGGGCCGGGGCCGGCACCGCTCGCGATCTTCACTCATGGATCCGATGTCGGCCGGAATCAGCTCAGGTCCTGGTCGTTCTCGACCGAGGCGCATTGGCTGCGCGACAACGGATTTGCGGTGCTGGCGGTGATGCGTCGTGGACGCGGCAGCTCAGAGGGCATCAACGGTGAAGAAACTTTTGGACGCGATCATGACGGCAGCCTGATCGATGTCTCGGCCGGTGTCGCTGAGGCCGTCGAGGATCTGGAGTCGGCGATCGCCTATGGCCGCACGCTGCCTGGTGTCAAGCCGGGCAAAGTGCTGCTCGCCGGCCAGTCGCGCGGCGGCTTCCTCGCCATGCACTATGCGGGCCTCAAGCCCGGCGAGGTCTTGGGCGTGGTGAATTTCTGCGGCGGCTGGTATCCGTACGGACCGGTGACCACGCCATATTACGCGAATGCCGGCCGCGGCGCGGGCGCCAACGTCAAGCAGCTCTGGCTCTATGCCGATAACGACCGCCTCTATAAGGAAGAGCTCATCCGCGAATATCATGACGCGTTTGCAGCCGCCGGCGGCACCGCGCGCTTCGAAATTCTTCACGGCGTTCCCGGTGACGGGCATCTGCTGCGGCTCTATCCCGACCGGTGGCGGGCGATCGCCGATCAATTCCTGGCCTCGCTCGACCGGCAGCACTAGCTCGGCCATACTTGTTTTTGCCTGGCGCCGCCAAATGCAACCGGGCGCATGACGCAACAATTTGGCGGCAATCATTTTTTGCGTTGGTGCGTGGGATCAATGCGTGCGGGCCCCGGCAAAGCCGGCTTGTGAAAATTTCTGTCCGAACAATCGCGCAAGATGTCTCTTGCGTCAAACTGACACAGCTCTGTCAAATGTGATCGCTAGGGTTGCCCTGTCATTCCTTCAGGGCAAACAAAAATGAAATCCAGGTTTTTGACGACGGCTGCGATTTTCGCGGCCGCGACGACCCTTGCGTGCAGCATTCCGGTGCTCGCAGACGATTTCGGTCGTGACCACGACCGCGGCGGTAACCGGGACGAGCATCATCGCTATCCGCATGAGATTCATACGGAAACGCCGATCAAGCATCTCGTGATCATCTTCAACGAGAACCGCTCGTTCGACCATTATTTCGCGACCTATCCGAACGCGGCCAATCCCTCGGGCTCGATCCCCTTCGTGCCGAAGCCGCACACGCCCCGGGCCAACAACCTCGCCAACGCCAATCTGCTGGTGAACAACCCGAACAGCAATGCGGCCAACGGTACCGGCGCGACGGACCCGTTCCGCCTTGACCGCACCCAGGCCAACACCCGCTCGCAGAACCACTCCTATACGCCCGAGCAGCAGGCCGTCGACAACGGCAAGGAAGACCTGTTCCCGAAATTCACCGGCCGCGGCACCGCCGGCGGCGCCGGCGCGTTCGGCACCAATGGGCAGGTGATGGGCTATTTCGACGGCAACACCGTCACGGCGCTTTGGAACTACGCCCAGCATTTCGCCATGAGCGACAACAACTGGACTGACACGTTCGGTCCGTCGACGCCGGGCGTGCTGGAAGTCGTCGGCGGCCAGACCAACGGCGTGCAGCCCGTCATCGGCACC
>JAUEPE010000085.1 GCA_030403585.1 Frankia sp. RB7 | reverse complement strand
CATGCAGGCGGTATATCTCAACGCGCTCTTCAAGGCTGAGCTGGCCATAACATCGTCCCATCGCAACAACACCTTAGCAGGTGTTGCACTTGCATCGTGAACCGAAGGGGCATCCAGTATTCCAGAGGCAATAGTCGTTCGCGGAGACGCTGCGGCGTACTGGATTCCCCGCCTTCGCAGGGAATGACACTGAATTTTTGGCAGAAGCAGCGCGCCCAATCGGTCGCCATTGCGCTGCAATTATAACCGTCCCGGAATCGGTATGGCCGCATTCCGAAACGCCGATATCCGTCTTGTGCGAGCACGCTACATTCCGATTCGACTTCGAGAGACGGACACGCATGCACGGCATGATCAGCAGACCGCCGGAGACGGCGACAAAGAACATCGCGACTTCGCGCGTGGTGTTGCTGCTGCTGGTCGTCATGACCGGGATCGCGCCGATCTCGCTCTACATCCTGGTTCCGGCGCTCCCCGTGCTGGCGACGAATTTCGGCCGCGACATCTCGATCGCGCAGATGACGGTGTCGCTCTACATGGTCGGCATCGCGCTGTCGCAGCTGATCATGGGGCCGCTGTCGGACAAGTTCGGCCGGCGTCCGGTGCTGCTTGGCGGCCTGGCGCTGATGGTCGTCGCGAGCGTCGGCTGCATCTTCGCCGAAACCCTGCCGCAGCTGATCGCAGCGCGCTTCTTCCAGGCGCTCGGCGGCGCTTCCGGCATGGTGGTGAGCCGCGCCATCATCCGCGACATCTACGAGCGCGACCGCGTCGCCTCCATGATCAGCCTCGTGGTCGCCGCCCTGATGATCGGTCAGATGGTCTCGCCGCTCACCGGCGGCCTGATCGAGACCGCGTTCGGCTGGCGTGCGATCTTCTATGCCGTCACCATCGCCGCGATCGCGGTCGCAATCGGCATCGCGATCGCGCTGCCCGAGACGCGCCGCGACCGCGCGGTCGGCAGCGGCGGCTTTCGCAGCGACGTCGGCACCCTGATCAAGAGCCGCGCCTTCATCGGCTATGTGATGTGCCAGGTGCTGGCGTCCCAGATCATCTTCACCTTCGCCGGCGGCGGCCCCTACATCGTCGTGACGCAAATGGGGCGGACCAGCGCCGAATACGGCGCATGGTTCGCCACGACGGGATTTGCGTATCTCGTCGGCAATTTGCTTTGCGTCCGCTTTGCGCCGCGGCACTCGCTGGAAAAGCTGATCTGGTTCGGACTCGCTTTGCAACTCTGCGGCAGCCTGCTGAACCTGCTCTGGAGCTTTACCGGCTGGAACGAGGCGCCGGCCTGGCTGTTCGGCACGCAGATGATCGTGATGGTCGGCAATGCCTTCGTGATGGCGAATTCCGCGGCTGGCGCGATCAGCATCCGTCCCGAGGCCGCCGGCACCGCGTCAGGCGCGATGGGCTTCCTCCAGCAAGGCATCGGCGCGCTGATGTCGCAATTCGGCGCCTATCTCGGCGGCCACTCCGCCACGACGCTGCCGCTGACCTCGGCGGTGCTTGCGGTCTCGCTGCTCTGCGCCTCGACAATGCTCTTCATCGTCCCCCGCCGGGAGATGGTGGTGAGTGAGGAATTGATCGAACAGGCGGAAGAGGAAGAGACGGGAATGATGTGAGGGACGGCACGCCCGTCATCCGTTTCGCAATGACGAAAGAACACCTCACTCCCCGATCAGCGTCAGCCACTCGTCCTCGGTCAGCACCTTGACGCCATGCTTGTTGGCTTCCGCGAGCTTCGAGCCCGCACCGGGACCAGCGACGACCAGATCAGTCTTCTTCGACACCGAGCCCGAGACCTTCGCGCCCAATCGCTCCGCGGTCGCCTTGGCCTCGTCGCGCGTCATCTTCTCCAGCGAGCCGGTGAATACCACCGTCTTGCCGGCGACGGCCGAATTGCTCTTCGGCTTCTCGGCGTCAACGATCTCGACCTCCTTGGTCAGCCGCTCGACGATGCCGCGATTGTGGCTCTCGCCGAAATAATCGGCGATGCTCTTGATGACGGTGTCGCCGATCTGGTCCAGCGCGTCCATTTCCGCGATCGCTTCCTCATCTTCCTTGACGACCTTGAGGCAGGCGTCGTGGAAGGCATTCCAGGAGCCGTAGCCGCGCGCCAGTGCCAGCGCCGTGGTCTCACCGACATGGCGCATGCCGAGCGCATAGACGAAGCGCTCCAGCGCGATTTTGCGCCGGCTCTCGATGGCAGCGAACAGATTGCGCACCGAGGTCGCGCCGTAGCCCTCGATCTCCTCGAGCTTGAGCTTCGAATTGCGCTTCTCCAGCGTGAAGATGTCTGAGGGCTCCTTGACCCATCCCTCGTCGAAGAAATACTGCAGCTGCTTTTCGCCGAGACCGTCGATGTCGAAAGCGCGCCGCGACACGAACAGTTTGAGGTGCTCGATCTTCTGATAGGGGCAGGCGAATTCGCCGGTGCAGCGCGATCGCGACTCCTCCTCGCCCGCCGCCGTCTCTCCGCGCACGACGTCGGTGTGCAGCGGGCACGGACACTTCTTCGGGAGGTGAAACTCCTTCGCGCCCTTCGGACGCTTGTCGAGAACGACATCAACCACCTGCGGGATGACGTCACCGGCCCGCTGGATCACAACGGTGTCGCCGATCCGGATATCGCGCCCCTCGCGTAACACCTCGCCCTTGTTGCCGATGCCCTTGATGTAGTCTTCATTATGCAGCGTGACGTTCTGCACGATCACGCCGCCGACGCCAACCGGCTCGAGCTTTCCGACCGGCGTGAACGAGCCGGTGCGGCCGACCTGGATCTCGATGCCGCGGAGGACGGTCATGGCGCGCTCGGCAGGGAATTTGTGAGCGATGGCCCATCGCGGCGTGCGCGAGACGAAACCGAGCCGCTCCTGCCAGTCGAGACGATCGACCTTGTAGACAACGCCGTCGATGTCGTAGTCGAGTTTTGCGCGCTCTTCCTCGATGCTCTGGTGGAACGCGATCAGCTCCTCGACGGAGTGACAGAGCTTCGTCAGCGGATTGGTCCTGAAGCCGCAACGCTCGAACCAGTGGATCATGCCGCTCTGCGTATCCTCAGGCATGGCGCTCATCTCGCCCCAGGCATAGGCGAAGAAGCCGAGCGGCCGCGATGCGGTGATGGTCGGATCCTTCTGCCGCAACGAGCCTGCGGCCGAATTGCGCGGATTGGCAAATGGCGCCTCGCCCGCCTCGACCTGCTTCTTGTTGAGCGCGAGGAACGCCTTCTTGGTCATGTAGACCTCGCCGCGCACCTCGCAGATATCGGGGACGTTACGCCCCTTCAGCTTCTGCGGGACATCTTCGAGCGTGCGGATGTTGGCGGTGACGTCCTCGCCCTCCGCGCCGTCGCCACGCGTCGCCGCGGTAACAAGCTCGCCGCCCTCGTAACGCAGCGACATCGACAGGCCGTCGATCTTCGGTTCGGCGGAGAAATTGACCTTGTCGTCATCGAGCTTCAGGAAGCGCACGATCCGGCCGACGAAGTCGCGGACGTCCTCCTCGGCAAAGGCGTTGTCGAGCGACAGCATCGGAACGGAGTGCCGCACCTTCCTGAAACGCCCGGACGGCGCCGCACCGACTTTCTGCGAGGGTGAATCGCCGCTGACGAATTCCGGAAAGCGTTTTTCGATCGCATCGTAGCGCTGACGCAACGCGTCGTACTCCGCGTCGGTGACGGTGGGCGCATCGTCCTGATAGTAGCGCTCGTTGTGTCCCTCGATCTCGAGCGACAGCCGCATATGCTCGACCTTGGCCTGCGCCTTGGTGAGGTCGGCAACGTCACGAAGCGGTTTGGATTTTGCTGATCTTGCCATTATACTCAAGGTTGTGTCTCGTCGTTCCGGGATGGTCCGAAGGACCAGACCCGGAACCTCGAGATTCCGGGCTCGCACTTCTTGCACCCCGGAATGACAGTTGGGAAAGGCTCGGGAGTCATGGCGTATTTCGTCTATATCCTAGCAAGCCGGCGCGACGGAGCAATCTACGTCGGCGTCACCAATGATCTCATACGTCGTGTCTATGAGCATCAAATCAAAGCCGTTCCGGGCTTCACGGCGAAATACAACATAACGCGGCTGGTTTGGTTCGAGACTTATGATGACCCAGTCTCGGCGATATCACGCGAAAAAGAACTGAAAAAGTGGAAGCGTGCATGGAAGATTCAACTGATCGAGAAAGACAATCCCAAATGGGATGACCGTTACGAGTCGGTCTGCAATTAACTCCATCATTCCGGGGGGCGGCCCGGAAGACCGAACTCGAATCTCGAGGTTCCGGGTTCGATGCTTCGCATCGCCCCGGAACGACAAACTTAGCTCGCCGCCTTGAGCAGCCGGTCCGCGGCCGCCCTCGCCTCGGCGGTGATTTCGGCACCGGCGAGCATGCGGGCGATTTCCTCGCGGCGGTGGTCGGCGGCGAGCGCGTTGACGCGGGTGGCGACGCGCTTGCCCTTGTCCAGCGCATCCTTGGAGATCAAGAGATGCTGGTCGGCGCGGGCGGCAACCTGCGGGGCGTGGGTCACGGCCATCACCTGGACCTTGCCGGCGAGCCGCGCCAGCCGCGCACCGATGGCATCCGCGACAGCGCCGCCGACGCCGGTGTCGATTTCGTCGAACACGAGCGTCGGCGCGGAGCCGCGGTCGGACAGTACGACCTTGAGCGCCAGGAGGAAGCGCGAGAGTTCGCCGCCGGAAGCGACCTTCATCATCGGCCCCGCCTTGGTGCCCGGATTGGTCTGCACCCAGAACTCGACGCGATCAAAACCTTGCGGGCCCGGCGCGGCCTCGTCGGTCGTGACCTGCGTCATGAATTTGGCGCGTTCAAGCTTGAGCGGGGCGAGCTCGGCATTGACAGCCTTGTTGAGCTTCTCGGCCGATTTCTGCCGCACCACCGAAAGCTTTTTCGCCGCGGCCGCATAGCGTGCATCGGCCTCGATCGCGGCCTGCTCCAGCTTCTTCAAGCGCGAGGCGCCGGCATCGATCAGCACGACGTCGGCGGCGTATTTGGCGGCAAGCGCCGCCAGGCCATCGACCGGCGTCGAATATTTGCGCGAGGCGGCGCGCAACGCGAACAACCGCTCCTCGATACGTTCGAGCTCGGCCGGGTCGAAGTCGGTCGCAGCCAAGGCCGCCTGGAGATGCTGGTCGGCATCCTCCAGCGCGTTGATCGCGACGTCGATTGCCTTCACCGCGGGCTCGACCAGCGCCGGCGAATTGACGCCGCGGCGCTCCAGCCGGCGCACCGCGGCCGAAAGGGCCGCCACCGGCGAATTATGGCCGCCGACGACCTCCTGCGCCTCGCGCAGATCGGAGGAGATCTTCTCGCCCTGCATCATGGTGGTGCGGCGCGAGGCGAGCAAGGTCTCCTCGCCGCCCTTCGGTGCGAGCTGCTTCAGCTCATCGGAGGCATGGCGCAGATAGTCGGCCTCACGCGCGGCGCGCTCCATGCCGGCGCGATGCTCTTCCAGCTCGGTATTGGCGGTGCGGCGCGCGTCCCAGAGCGTTTCGACGGCTGCGACATCCTTCTCGAGGCCGGCAAAGGCATCGAGCAGGCGACGGTGGGTGGCGGCATCGACAAGCGCGCGCTCGTCATGCTGGCCGTGGATTTCGACCAGCGCGGCGCCGACCGCCTTCAGCGTCTGCACGCTGATCGACTGGTCGTTGATGAAGGCGCGGGTCCGGCCATCGGCGAGTTGAACCCGGCGGAGAATCATCTCGCCGGTGTCATCCAGACCATTCTCGGCGAGGATCTTCGTTGCGGGGTGTTTTTTGGGGATATCGAAGACGGCGGTGACCTGCCCCTGCTCCGCGCCATGACGCACGAGGCCGGCGTCACCGCGGCCGCCGAGCGCGAGTGCAAAGGCATCGAGCAGGATGGATTTGCCCGCACCGGTCTCGCCGGTCAAAACCGCAAGTCCGGTGGCGAATTCGATATCGAGCCGTTCGATCAGGACGATGTCACGGATCGACAGACGCGCCAGCATGGAACCAGATTTCCTAGCCGAGACCTAGAGGCCTATCTTCTTGAAGGTCCGGCTGATCCAGGACCCCTGATTCTCGCTCGGCTCGAGACCGCCCGATTTTACAAGATTATAGGCGTCCTTGTACCACCGGCTATCGGGAAAATTATGCCCGAGCACGGCGGCGGCGGTCTGGGCCTCCCCGACGATCCCGATCGACATATAAGCCTCGGTGAGGCGGTAGAGCGCCTCCTCGACGTGGCGCGTGGTCTGGTACTGCGTCACCACGGCCTTGTAGCGGTTGATCGCGGCCGTGTAGTCGCGCTTCTGCATGTAGTAGCGGCCGACATTCATTTCCTTGCCGGCGAGCTGATCGCGCGCGCCCTCGATCTTGGCCTTGGCGGAAGTCGCATATTCGGACGTCGGATATTTGCGCACCACCTCTTCCAGCGAGGCGATCGCCTTCTCGGTGCGGCCCTGGTCGCGACTGATGTCCGGGATCTGATCGTAATTCGAGGCAGCGATCAAATATTGCGCGTAAGCGGCGTCCGGGCTGCCGGGATGCAGGGTGACGTAGCGGGTGGCAGCGCCGATGCAGCTGTCATAGTCGCCACCCTGATAGGAGGCGTAGGCCGACATCAGCAGCGATTTGCGCGCCCAGTCGGAATAGGGATGCTGGCGGTCGACCTCTTCGAACTTCTTGTTCGCCGCCTTCATGTCCTTCTTTTCGTTCATGAGGTACAAGCCCTCATTGTAGATCTTGTCGGCAGGCTCATCGACGAAGGTGTCGTCCTTGTTGGTGAACTTGTCCCAGAGCGAGCCTGTGCCGCAGCCGGCCAGCGGCAACGCGAGCACGAAGAGGGTCGCGGCCTGAAGCAGCCGACGAATCCCGATCGGAGCCTTTGGAGAGACCAAGAGATATCCGCGCGTCATACGCTGTGCCGACATGTATTTAAGACCTGACGCCCTGTGATGCGGTGCCCGCCGGCCCATGATCCCCGTCACGGGCGCGAAATGTGACCGTGGTGCCTGCCATGCGACCACGCCGGTGTAACCGAAAAACGATTGTTAACCCATCGGATAGGCAGGCATTCCGCCCGGATTAAGGCGAAAACGCCGCAATCCTAGCCGATCATGGTTACCAGGAGTTTCCCGGATAAAACGCCAGCCGTAGCAGGCTTCAGGACACGTCCGGCCCGTAGGCCGCGGCGATCCGGCCACCAACGATACCGCTGCCGACCTCGGCCACGCCACGCGTGGTGCGGCGGGCCACCTCACCCTCGACCACCCGCCAAGCGGTACGGTCGGCGAGCAACGCGGTCAGGACGGCGTGGTTGAGCTTGTGGCCGCCACGTACCGAGCGATAGGCGCCAAGCAGCGGCAGACCGGCCAGCGCGAGATCGCCGATCACGTCCAGCACCTTGTGACGAGCGCATTCGTCGGCGTAACGCAGGCCCTCGGTGTTGAGCAGCCGCTCGTCGTCGAACACGACGGTATTTTCAAAGGAGGCGCCGAGGGCATAGCCCGCGCTCCAGAGCCGGGCAACATCGCCCATCAGACCGAAGGTCCGGGCCCGGCCGACTTCGCGGCGGAAGCGCTCGGGGCTCACGTCGAAGCCACAGCTCTGCTGGCCGATGACGGGATTGGTGAAGTCGATCTCGACCTCTACCCGAAAGCCGTTGGCGTAGGGCCGGATCTCGCCGAAGGAGTCGCCGATCTTGACCGAGACCGGCTTCAAAACCTGGATGGAGCGGCGCTGCGCAGGCTGGTTGACGATGCCGGCCTGATCGATCGCTGCGATGAAGGCAGCGGCGCTGCCGTCCATGATCGGCACTTCGGGACCGTCGACCTCGATGGTGGCGTTGTCGACACCCATGCCCCGCAGCGCAGCCAGCACGTGCTCTGCGGTGGAAACCAGCGGACCGCTGCGATCGCCAAGGACGGTCGCGAAGTCGGTCGCGATCACCTGCTCGGCGGTCGCCTGAATCTCGCGGTCACGTCCTTCGAGTCCGGTGCGGACAAAAATAAAACCTGCATCGACAGGTGCAGGTCCAAGCGTAAGGGTGACTGGAAGACCGGAATGAACGCCGACGCCGGCCACGGTGGCTTGCGCACGAAGCGTTGTTTGCCGGCTAAATTTCATCAGGAACCCGCCCCACTACGACCCATTGCGACTTATACTGAACCCGACTGATCGATCGAGATCGACCATCCGAATCTCCGTATCCCCAAGTCACGCCGAACCATAGTCACTGCCTCAAACAGCGCCAACTCACGCTTTTTTACCGATTGTTACCCCAAACCTGCCGTATTCGCGCCAAGGCTTAACCAAATTGCGCCGGGGTTTGGGGCCGTTACCGGCAGCTTTACTGAAGCACTGAACAGGTAATTAATGATTTAAAATCAGCTGCTTGAACGCGCAATCCGGATATGCACGGGACAAAAAGAAAGGCCCCGGCAAGCTTCTCGCCGGGGCCTTTCTGCGTCCGCCTTATTGTAACAATCCTCAGGTCGCCTGCCGCCTCAGGAAGGCCGGGATATCAAGATGGTCGTCTCCCTGTGGCGCCGGCGCAACAGGTGCCGGGCGGCCATGGGCGTCCAGACCCTGCGGCGCGGGCCGGCGGGCATATTCCGACACCGGTTCGGTGGCGGCGATCTGCTGCTGCACCGTCCGCTGCGGCTTGCGCTCGGGCAGCGCCGGCATGGCGGGACCGGCGGTGCGGGCGGCGATCGGCGCCTCGGTCTCCTCGTCGCGACGGCCGAGGCCGACATTGGCGAGGCGCTGCAGCAGCGACAGACGGGTCTTTTGCGGCGTTTCCTCCTCAACCTCGCCACGGGCCTGGCGCAGCTCGGCCTGGGCCGGCATCGGCAGCTCGTCGAGGCGCGGCATGCGCGGTGCGCGCGCCGGGGCACGCTCGGCCTGCGGCGGGATGAAGGTTTCCGGCGTCATCGGCTCGTGCATGGCCATCGGCGCCTGCTCGGGCTCAGGAAACAACGTGGGCTTCTGCGCGATCGGACGCACGGTCACGTCGCCATAGGTCTGCATCGGCGCGGGCGCTTGCGGGACTTCGGAAACGGCAGCCGCGATGGCTGCGAGCGCCGCACGTTCGACATTGGCACGCGGCGCGACCGGCGCGGGCGCGGCGGCCGGGATCTGCGCTTCCAGCTTCTGGGCGCGCTCGGCCAGACGCTGATTGTCGGCGCGGAGCCGCGCGGTCAGATCGGCGAGACGGCTTTCGGCAGCGGCGGCCGGAGCAGCGGGAGCCTGCTGCACCACCTGCGGCGCAGCGTTCGCAACGGGAGCGCTGGTGGCCTGGGTGTTGCGGGCGATCGCCGCCTGCTCGATGCCGGTGGCGACGACCGAGACGCGGATCAGGCCGTCGAGTGCTTCATCGAAGGTGGCGCCGACGATGATGTTGGCATCCTGGTCGACTTCCTCACGGATGCGGGTCGCGGCTTCGTCGACCTCGAACAGGGTCAGGTCCTTGCCGCCGGTGATCGAGATCAGGAGGCCCTTGGCGCCCTTCATCGAACTGTCGTCGATCAGCGGGTTGGCGATCGCGGCTTCGGCGGCGGTCAGCGCGCGCTTGTCGCCGGAGGCCTCGCCCGTGCCCATCATCGCCTTGCCCATTTCCTTCATCACCGCTCTCACGTCGGCGAAGTCGAGGTTGATCAGGCCTTCCTTGACCATGAGGTCGGTGATGCAGGCCACGCCCGAATAGAGCACCTGGTCGGCCATCGCGAAGGCGTCGGCAAACGTGGTCTTCTCGTTGGCGACCCGGAACAGGTTCTGGTTCGGAATGATCAGGAGCGTATCGACGACCTTGTGCAGCTCGTTGATGCCGGCTTCCGCGGTGCGCATGCGGCGACCGCCCTCGAAGTGGAACGGCTTGGTCACGACACCGACCGTGAGGATGCCCATCTCGCGCGCGATCTTGGCGATCACGGGAGCTGCGCCCGTGCCGGTGCCGCCGCCCATGCCGGCGGTGACGAACACCATGTTGGCGCCGGAGAGATGATCGCGGAGCTCGTCCATCACTTCTTCGGCCGCGGCCGCGCCGACGACCGGCTGCGAGCCTGCACCCAATCCTTGCGTGGCCGCCGTGCCCATCTGCACGATGCGCTGCGCCTTCGACATCGTCAGCGCCTGCGCGTCGGTGTTGGCGACCACGAAATCGACGCCCTGGAGGCCCGCCGTGATCATGTTGTTGACGGCGTTGCCGCCGGCGCCGCCGACGCCGAACACGGTGATGCGGGGCTTCAACTCGTGAATATCAGGAACGTTGATGCTGATGGTCATGTTTGCCTCTCGATCACGCGCGCGTGGGTTCGCCCCGGCCTGCGGCCGCGGGAGTTGGTGAAAATCGACAATTGCGGAATGCGGTCATCAGAAGCCCTCGCGTAGCCATCGTCCGACCTTTCCGAAATAACCGCCCGTTCCTGTCCTGACCTGCTGCCGCGTATGCCGCGGTTCGACATGTTCGTGGTGAACATATTGCGGGTAGACGAGAAGTCCGGCCGGCACCGCGAACGCGGCGTTCTTCGCCTCGTTGGGCAGCCGGCCAAAACCGAGCGGACGTCCGACCCGCACGGGCCGGCCGAGAATCTGGGTTCCGAGCTCGACGAGGCCGGTGAGCTGCGAGGCGCCGCCGGAGAGCACGACACGGCCCTTGGGCTCTGCCGCGAAGGGCGAATCCTTCAGCTTGTCCCGAACCATTTCGAAGACTTCCTCGGCACGGTGCTTGACGATGTTGGCGATGGTGGCGCGCGAAACGATCTGCGGCAGATCCTGCTCGTCACCGGCTGTCGGTACAGACATCAGCTCACGCGAGTCCGATCCGCCGGTGATGACGGTGCCGTATAACGTCTTGATTCGCTCGGCATCGGCAATGGTCGCCGAGAGTCCGCGCGCGAGATCCATCGTGATGTGTTGCCCGCCGACCGCAAATCCGGCCGCGTGCACGAAGCGGCCGCCGGAATAGACCGCGATGGTGGTGGTGCCCGCACCCATCTCGACCACGGCCGCGCCGAGATCGGCCTCGTCGTCGGTCAGCACCGACAGGCCGGCCACATAGGGGCTCGCCGCCATGGCTTCGACATTGAGATGGCAGCGTTCCACCGCCAGCATCAGGTTCCGCGCCACGGTGGCGTCGCAGGTGACGACGTTCATGTCGACGCCGAATTGATGCGCAACCATGCCGCGGGGATCGCGGATGCCCTTGACGCCATCGAGCGTGTAGCCGACCGGCAGCGCATGCAGCACGGTGCGGCCCTCGCCGGTGGCATGGCGCATGCCGGTGGAGGTGACGCGGCTGACATCGGCCGGCGTTACCGCGCCGCCGCGAATATCGGCTGCGGCCTCGACCAGCTGGCCTGCGAGACGACCGCCGGAGACCGACAGCAAAACGGATTCGACCCGGACCTTGGCCATTTTCTCGGCAAGCCCGACGGCTTGGCGCACCGCCTGCTCGCATTCGGCGAGATCGACCACCGCGCCGGCCTTCATGCCGCGCGACTGGATCTGGCTGTAACCGATCAGTTCGATCGCATGGGTACGGTCGCGCAGGGCCTCGCTCGGCGCCGACGGCTTCAACCGCGCGATCATGCAGGCGATCTTGCTGGTGCCGATGTCGAGGCAGGCGACGAGGCCGCCGCGCTTGTGCGGCATCTGGCGCGTCTTCGGCGTCTGGGTGCGATCAAGACCGGTCATGCGGCGTCCCCGGCCTTCTTTTTCTTCTTGTCCTTCAACAAATCTTCGCGCGCCTTGGCGGCGTCGTCGGACAGCTGCACCACCAGTCGGTCGGGCAGGCGCATGTCGATCGCGACGATGTCCTTCGAGAACAGCCTGTCGTCCTTGTCGAGCCTGGAGAGCGCGGCCAGCGCGTTGCCGACATCCTGCTCCGGAAGGCGGATGTCGAGGCCGTCCTTCAGCCTCAGGTTCCAGCGCCGCTCACCGACATAGATCGCGGCTTTCGTCACCGAGTTCACCTGCGGATAGCGGGCGAGCAGCGCGAGGAAGTCGCGGGCCTGCGTGTCGGCGCCCTTGCCGACCACGAGCGGCAGCGACAGGAACCGGCGCGAGACATAGGGTTCGAGCAGCGCGCCGTCGTCGGCGATGACGGAGAGCCGGCCGGCCTCCTGCCACAGCGCGAACGCCTTGCGCTCGGTGATCTCGATCATGAGCTGGCCCGGATAGAGCTTCAGCACGGTCGCGTCCGCAATCCAGGGATTGGCCTTGAGCTTGTCGCGGACGTTGTCGGCATCGAGGAACAGCAACGAGGAGCGGCCGCTGACGCCGCCGGTCGCGAGGATCTCGTCCTGGCTGAGTTGTTTGCGGCCGTTGATCACGACCGAGGTGATGCGGAAGCCGGCCGAATTGGCCATGGCGTTGCGCGCGTCGCTGACCGCGGTGATGAAATCCTGGAGATGGCCGCCCTTGACGATGCCGAAGCCGCAGCTGCCGATCAGCAGCAGCACGGTCATGCTGATCCCCACCCGGCGCGGCAGATAGCGCTCGACCAGCGCGATCACGCGCGGCGGCGGCTCGCGCTCGACGACGGCCTTGGCCTTGATCTTCTGCTTGATCCTGATCTTGGCGGCATCGCGCTTCTCGTCACGCTTGTCCTGGACCCACTCGCGCAGAAGCACGACCGCTCCGATAGCGGCCGCCTTCAGGTCAGCTTGGGGCCTCAGCGATCTCAAAAACGACCGGGTGAGGCTTCCTGCACCATCCATTGCACGAGCTCGTCAACAGTTTGCCCGCGACATCGCGCGGGTCCTGGCGAACATGACGTCTCGGTCTTGCCGGGCCGGGTACTGGTCTTCGGCAGAAGAAACCGCTCCCCTTCAAAGCGTTCGCCGATCGGATACTTCCGAAACGGCTCACGCGCCGGCAGCCAAAACGC
>JAUEPE010000023.1 GCA_030403585.1 Frankia sp. RB7 | reverse complement strand
ACGAAGATCGAGATCGTGAACAGCATGAAGATGCGATAGACCAGCGCCAGCGGCGCATAAATTACGAACCAGGCCTTCTCGCGCGCCACGGCCGCCGGAGGCTCGTCGCGCAGGCCGAAAGCGAACCGGTCGACCAGCCAGGCCCAGTATTTTGTCGACCGTGCGCCGAGATTGGGTATCTCGATCAGGTCGGACAGGACGTAATAGCCGTCGAAGCGCAGCAGCGGATTGATGTTGAACAGCACGGTCGAGACGCCGGCGATCAGCACGGTCTGGAATAGCAGCGAACGCACCAGGCCGGGCTCGACGAGCGTCCACAAGAACATCGCGAGTGCTGCGATGAATATCTCGACCAGCATTCCGGCCGCGCCGACCAGCGTGCGCCGCCATTTACTGCGAAACGCGATCGAGGCCGACGCGTCGACATAGGGCACTGGGGCGAACACCAGCACCATCAGGCCGAGCTCGTGAACCTCGCCGCCGCCGATCTTGGTGGCGTAAGCATGGCCCATCTCGTGGAAGAATTTCAGCACCGGAAATACCATCGCGGTGAGCAGCAGGCTCTCGCTGGCGAGGATGCGATCCGACATGCCGTTGGTCAGCTCGTCCCAATGGATGCCGATCAGCATCAGGGCCCAGGCGACCGTCGCCAGCCAGACCACTGCGCCCAGCCTGGTGAAGGCGTAACGGACGAGAGGCAGTGTCGCCTCGAGGAAGCGGTCGGGATCCCAGATGGGCAGCCGCATCGCAAGCGGATTGCCGAAGCTGCCCCGCCGCTTCGCCTTGGCGTAGCGGTCGTAACGCACCATCATCTCGTTGGCGTTCGGCGCAATGTCGGTCTGCAATAGGTCCGCGCCGTTGAGCTGCGCCAGCAGGTTCACGACCTCGCCCTGGGTAGGCGCGTCGTCCTTCAACTGCCGCACCGCCTGAGTCCAGATGTCGTCGACGGTGCGCTGCCCGTCCATCAAGCCGACGAAGAAATATACCGCGGGCGTGAAGCGGTGGGTGCGGCCGGACGTACTGTCCTGAACCACGTACCACGAAGCGTCGCGGTAGCGATGGCGGTGTACGCGGATATGGGTCCGCAGTTTCGGCTTCAAGCTGCCGATACGGTGCCAGGACGCGTCGAGGAAATTCTCTCTCATGGCCCTACGGCAGCCACTTCCAGGCCGTGATGTGGATCCAGTCGCTCAGCGAGCGCGACCAGATCGCGAGCCACGAGCGGCGGTCGATCGAGATCTTGCCGATACCCTCCATGCCCGGTCGCAGCAGCGGCGCTGTGCCCTGCACGGCAGCTTCCACCCGGAAATGGTTGCGGCCTTCGGATGCGGTCGCGACGGGAGTGATGACCTTGACGTTGAACGGGATCGCGTCGCTGGAGAGGCCGGTTAGGACGAGTTGACCCTGCTGGCCTTCCACGAGAAAGGCGATGTCGCGCTCGTCGACTTGCAGGATCACCCGGAACGATTCTAGCGGGGCGATCTCGAACAGCACCTTGCCTTTCTCGATCGGTGAGCCGATCAACTGGCGCAAATCGCCTGAGACGACGACGCCGCGGAACGGCGCCGAGATCGCCGCGCGGGCGAGCTTATCTTCGACCAGCGACAATTGCGCCGCGGTCTGCTCCAGCGACGCCGAGACCACGAGCGCAACCGATCTGTCGTGCTTTGACATGGCGTCCGCGTATTTCAGGGTCTGTTGTTCGCGTTCGCTCTTCCAGCGCGCTGCCTCGAGTTTGAGCTCGCGGTCGTCCAGTGTCGCCATCGCCTGTCCGGATTCGACGATGTCGCCGGCGCGCGCGGGCGCGCTTGCGATATAGCCGTCGAACGGCGACACGATCGAGCGCTGGATCGCGCCCTCGACAACAGCTTTTGCAGTGACGCGGAATTCACCTTTCGCGAGCGCCATGGCGCCGAGCAAAGCAATTATAGCGATTGCCGCGAGCTTGATTGCTGGCCGCCCCGGCCCGAACAGCGCCCGCGTGGTCGATGCGGCCGCGGTCACCGCCCGGCCGGCGATGAGCTTGTTCGTCTCCGACTTTGTTTCGAGGCCGGGCCCCACCAACGCGGCGACGGCCTCGAGCGTTTCGATTGCGGCGTCGTCGAACGCCTTGTTGCGATCGCGTTCAAGAAGAATCACGCCGACTGACCGTATCCCGTTCGTCATCAGCACCGATAGGACCGCCGAGCCGCCGAGCCGTTTGGCGAGGTCCTCATGAGCGAGCGCAATGCGGCGCTCGGTTCCCGGCGTGACAGGGAATGCCACCGACGCATTCTGGTCCGCGGCTTCCTCCATCGCATTCTCGATTGTCGACACGATCTGACTCTGTGCGGTGAACACCGCGGCATGCGACATCGCAACGAGCCTGATGCTCTTGCCGTTCGAGAAGCCGACGCTGACATTCGAGCAATCTAGCCGGCTCGCGAGTTCGTTGGCGATCGACAATGCGGAGGCGCGAAACGCCTGATGCTGCTGTGCCTCCGACAAGATGCCGAGCGCGAAGCCGGTGCGGGCGAGCTGGGTCGAATCCTGCGCGCTCTGTTGCCGCAGGAACAACAACTCAAGCCAGCCGATGCCCCATCGCAGTTGGCGGATCACGGCTGGAACGTCCGCCGCCGGCCTTTTCAGCTCGACAACGACCACACCCATAAGCCGACCCCGGCTCTCGATAGGCTGGCCGATCTGTGTCAGGGCCGCATGCGCTGGCGACGCCGCCTGGTTGATAAAGCTGGACTTCCGGCTTAGCGCCTGTTGCGCGGTCGCGGCGAGAAAGGACAGATCCTGCCGGGTGTCGGGCCAGCCCGCAACGCTGGAGAAATGGCCGTCGCCATCGTCGAGCAGGAGGAGTGCGGCAGTGGCGCCTGTGACCTGCTCACACTGCAGGCGAAGCCAGGCCTGGCAGAATTCGGGAGCATCGCGGCCCGCCGACAGGACCGTCCACGGGCCGGGATCCGACCTCGAATCGCGCGTCGCTCCCCCTTGCAATTCGACGACCTGTTCCGGAGTTGGCACCGCACGCCCGCTGGTAATAAGCTGTCGAAAAAGGCTCGCTTCTATATGTTTCCAGTATCGGGTTTTGTCTCTTAGAACGCAATGTTCCCATGCGGTTATGTGGGCTACGTCAAGGTGAAGCTATTGCCCAATTTCAGTGTTGTCCCATTTTGGTCGTCGCGTTGCATGGTTCCGGTCACTGCGTTTTTTCTGATTGCAATGACAGATTGTGTTACTGCTCAGAATAGAACTTTTGATTGTATTTTGGAGCCTCGCCTGAAAATCAAGCTCGCCACGCCGATCTCCGGGGTCTTGAGAGAAGTTCTCGCCGATCGCGGCGATGTCGTTCGCAAGGACCAGGTGGTTGCGCAGCTCGAATCAGCGGTGGATCAGGCGCTTCTAGAACTCGCGAAGGCGAAAGCCGAAAGCGATGCCACCGTGAAGGCGCGCGAAGCCCGCCTGGTCTTCCTGACCAAAAAGCGTGAACGAACGACGAGCCTCATGGCCAAGGGCGCAGCCTCGGCTGCGGCGCTGGACGAGATCGAGTCCGATTTTGGCGTGGCAAGCCAGGATCTCCGCGAAGCGCAGGCCAATCTGCGCATCGCGCAGCTCGAAGTGCTGCGGGCGGAAGAGGTCTTGAAGCTCCGGACGGTCAAAAGTCCCATCGACGGGGTCGTGGCCGAACGAAATCTTTTGGGTGGGGAATATGCCTATGACCAGGCGCCGATCATGACGATCGCACAGATCAATCCGTTGAACGTGGAGGTCTTCGTGCCGATTGCGTTGTACGGGACTGTCAAGGCCGGGATGGAGGCAACGGTAACAGGCGAGGCGCCGGTGGGGGGCCGCTACGTTGCGAAGGTCGAAGTGATCGATCCGCTCGTCGATGCCCGGAGCGGCACCTTCGGAATTCGGCTGCTTTTGCCAAACCCGGATAACAAAGTCCCTGCAGGTCTTCGCTGCAAGGTCGAATTTCCCGTTGCGCCGTGAGATATCGCGGTCGGAGCAGTTCCTGCTTCGTAGGAGCGGCGGACGTTAAGCCGGGCAATGCTGGTTTCAGCTGCCTTGTTCTGGTTGACGAAGTCGATCCAAAAGGTCGGCATCTGCAGCAAGCACACTGGGTAGGCGTAGCCGCGCTCCTGCGCCCGCGTGAGCCTCTTCGTTCTAAAGCATCTTCATGAACGCAAACGCCTGAGCTTGGCTGCTCACTATATCAAAAATCATGCACACCTCTTCCCACCGGGCGCGGAGGTTTGGGAGTTCGATCTTGCCGGCTTGCAAGCGGAGCGGCTTTCCTAGTTTCAGCCACAGTACGTAGGATGGGTATTACGGTACACTCACCCGTACCAGCCAGTTCGTACCAGCCAGTTTTTCGCCTGACTCAGTTTCCTCACCCCAGCCACGACAGTCCCGCAAGCCCTTGCGCCTCCACCCCGATCCGTCCACATCAAGCAGGCCTGATATCGCCTTTCACCTTGCATCGTCTCGGAGCCTCTCCTGACCGCCAAACGCATCCTCATGCTCGGCGCCACCGGCACCATCGGGCGCGCGACCGTGCGGGCGCTGGTGCGGCGGGGGCATGACGTCGTTTGCGTCGTGCGTCGGCGCGCCGGTGTGGGCGGCGGGCTTGCACCGGACGACAGCGTCCGCCTGCTCGATGGCGCCACTGTGCGGTTCTGTGATGTCGGCGATCCCGCCTCGCTGGCGCGCGATGGATGTCGTGGCGATCGCTTCGATGCAATCGTGTCGTGCATGGCCTCGCGCACGGGCCTGCCCGACGACGCCTGGGCGATCGATCACCGCGCCAACGTCACTGCGCTCGCGGCGGCGCAGGCCTGTGGCGCCTCGCATTTCGTGCTGCTGTCGGCCATCTGCGTCCAGAAGCCTGCGCTCGCGTTTCAGTTCGCCAAGCTGGCGTTCGAGAAGGTGCTCGTCGAGTCGGGCATGACCTACTCGATCGTGCGGCCGACGGCCTTTTTCAAATCGCTATCAGGACAGGTCGAGCGGGTGCGGCGGGGCAAGCCGTTCCTCGTCTTCGGCGACGGGACGCTGACGGCCTGCAAGCCCATCAGCGACGACGATCTCGCCTTCTATCTGGCCGGATGCCTCGACGATGAACGGCGCTGGAACCGGGTGCTGCCGATCGGCGGACCTGGCCCTGCGCTGACGCCGCGGCAGCAAGGCGAGCACCTGTTCGACCTGTTCGGCCGCGCGCCGCGATTTCAACGGGTGCCGGTCGCGATGCTCGACGCCATCATTGGCGGGCTCGCAGCCGCGGGGCGGGTGGTGCCCTCGCTCGCGAAAAAAGCCGAGCTCGCGCGCATCGGCCGCTATTACGCCACCGAATCCATGCTGGTGTTCGACCCCGCGACCGGCCGTTACGACGCCGACGCCACGCCCTCGACCGGCACCGAGACGCTGCCCGACTTCTACGCCAGGCTCGCCAGCGGTACGCCCGCGCCCGAGCGCGGCGACCACGCCGTGTTCTGAGCCGCGACGTCCGTTGCGGTCCCGTGCGCGACGCGTCGGGCAAAACACTCCGCCGCCCCGTCAACCCCTCCAGGCAAAAATATTCCACTTTACCGAAATTCGGAAATGGCGTATGTGTCTGCCATCCCGGCTCATCCTTGAGGGGCGATCTCGTGTCGTCTTGTTCGCGAGCCGGGCTTGCGATGGACGCGGGCAGCGTTGGGCGCGATGTAGCGGGCAGGCGGGTAGTCCCTGTGAGCCCGAAACCGCGTGCCGACGAGCGGCGCTGTCCAGGTTCGTCTCGCCAGCATTCTCCCGGCAAAGTCGACAGCGTTGGGAGATAATGCGGCGAACCAGCGAGCCGTGCGTACGGCAAAACCGTGTGGTCCTGGCCGTCGTTGCTACGGTCAAGCTTTCGCGGAGGTGTGTGCGAGCCCAACCGGGTCAACCACATCGTCAATTCGCGAAGCGAGGGAGGCCAGAAGGAACTCGGCTCCCGGGAGAGCACGGCATAAGCCGTCAAACCACTGCGCAGGGAAGGCCGAGTGATTGGCACCACCTGTATGCTGCTGTGCGGTTTTCCTGCGCTACACTTTCGCGCAGCAGACCGCGGGTGCGAGGTCAGCACCCGGCCTTCCCTGCGCCCTCTTGGATGAGAGGGTGGCGAGATCAAGCAAAGCTCGGGCGAAACCGGTCGCGAGAACACGTCGCCATGTCTGTTGTGTTGAAAACGCCTGGCCTACGCCGTGGGCGTTCCGCTGTTGAGAAGATTGGCGAGTGCGGTGAGAAGCTGCGCTGGTGCAAACGGCTTGGACAGCATGACGCTGTTGGGAACGCCTTTGGAGGTCCAGTCCGCGGCGGCGGCCCCGCTCATATAGACGATGGGGAATTCCGGCTGTATCTCCCTTGCGTGTTGCGCTACCTCCCAGCCGTCCATCTTGCCTTTCAGGTCGATGTCGGTCACCAGCGCGCGATATTGGCCGTTGTGGGCTTTCAGCAGGGTCACCGCCTCTTCTCCGGACGATGCGATGACCGCTTCGAAGCCGCCGTCATGCAGCGCGTCTGCGACGAAACTCTGGAGCAACTCCTCGTCTTCGACGACGAGGATGACAGGCATTTCAATTTCCGGCACGGCGTCATTCCCCGCTGCAGCCCGAGACACAAGTTACAAAGTGAACTTTAGTTCCCGGCGCATGCTGCTCTCGTCGTGCCATCGCGCTTAGGGTTTCGTTCGGAGCACGATCTTCTCGGAAAGCCGCCGCACTGTTTTCCCGAGCGTGCGCTAGTGGCCCGAGGCCGACGCGAGTGCGCCGACATCATGATCGCCCGGCGGCATGGCCCCGATCTGCGCGCGCACCTGCAACAGTGCGCGCCGCAGCCAGGTCTTGATGGTGTTGACGGGGACGCCATATTGCTCGGCCAACTGGTGCCGGCTTTCACCGTAGAGATAGGCCGCGATCACCAGATGACGCCGTGTCGGGTCGAGCGTTTGCAGGGCGGACAACATGCTTTGCTGAAGCCTGACGGTGTCGCTTTCGTCCTCCCTGCTCTCCATGCTCTCCAGCGCGGTGGGCGCGTCGGCAGGAAAGTGCAGCAGGGCCGACTGGTCGCGGTAGATTTCCCGCGATGGCTTTCGCACGGCATCGATGGCGAGATTCTTGGCGATCGTGATCATCCACATCATGGGCGAGCCCAGCGCCGGACGGTACGCTGCTGCGTTCAGCCAGATGCGAACATAGGCCTCTTGCACGATCTCCTCTGCGAGATGCCGGCGCCTGACGACCAGCAGCACGCTGGAGAACAGCTTGCGCCGCGTGGCTGCGTGCAGCTTTTCGAAGGCCGGCTCATCGCCCCCCGCCATGCGCAGCAGGAGCTGCTCGAGCTCGGTCGGACCGGACCGGACCGTGCGGAGGCCGCTCATCATTGGCGCCATGTCATCCCCTGGGACTGCACGTAATTTCGTCGGACCAAGCTCCCCGATGCTGGCGCAACTGTCAACTAAAGTTTACACATGAGGCTGACAATGGCTACCGAAGCGCACGAAGCGCCTAGATAATATTTGTAAATTCAATGACTTGTTTTGTGTTAAGGCCTGCGGGCGTCCCCTTAGGAACGAAGTTCAATCGCTCCCATTGTCATCCCAATCGTACAATGGAGGCTTCCCGTGCAAGGCGACAATCCAATCAGCTGGCTGATGTTCTTCACCCTCGCGGCAACGACGTTCATCATTGCCGGCGGATTCATCTACTTCCTGCGATCCCGCACCAACCGCGAAATCGCGGCGAACGCGCTTGAAGGAAACGGGAGCAGCCGCGGCGTCGCGCCGAGCGGAGCCGGGCCCGAACTGATCGGGTTCGCAGTTCTCGCGTTGGCCGTGATGGGCCTGCTCACGGTCGGCTACAACGGCAAGTCCCGCGTTGAAACTGCTCAAGCACCCATGCCGGTCGGTGGTGCAACGACAGGCATGGCGCAGCCGGCTGGCACGCCCGATCAGCCGAAACTCTACCAGCCGATCAATCCCGCGCCCGACACCCGTGCTGCCCCGACCTCATCGGATACCGGGACTGGGCCGGCGAACGGTTCGACCGGACAACCGAAGTGAGGGCGACGATCTGACTTGCATGGATCGGAAGACGGATCGGCAGCCTGCGCTCCCGATCCGTCGTTCTGCAAAGCTCGGCTTACGATACGCGCTCGGTGGCTGCCCGCTGCGCCTTCATGTCCGATATCATTTGCAAGAGCCGGTCACGTTGTGCGGTCAGCAGATTAGAAATATTCGCCGGTGCCTTCGCATCCTTGAGCGCGTCGTCGTATTTCGAGACGTTCCGCGTTTCGCCATCGATCAGGCCGGGCAACACGCTTTCATCCAGACCGTTGAACAACGAGCGTACATCCATGATGGTCTTGTGAACCGTCGTCATGAACGATCCCGCATCATCGGGGATCTCATTGGCCTTGTTCAGCTCGCGCGCGAGTTCGCCGGCATGACTCTCGTGCACCGCGATCATGTCGCGGAACAGCGGCGTCATTCCCTTGCCGTCTGCGTCCTCGAGCGCTTCCTGATAGCCATTGCGCGCGTCGATGGCGCTGGTGTGAAGCGATTTCAGATGCTCCAGAATGTCGTAATCCAAAACAACCTCCGTAATGTTCGTCAGCGCCGCAATCCAGTGCGAATGCACATGATCGGCGAGATGAAAATCAACGGAGCAGAAGTGGGCTGGTTCCGGGCCGCGAGGTCGCGATGGTTGCGGAGCCGAAGTTGCCGCCACCTACCATCCGCGAGTCCCGGTGCCGCCCTTGAACGGTCCAACGATGCGCGAAGTAATCCAGCCGCCGTAGAAGTCGCCTTCCTGGGGCCGCACGCGTTCGTCGTCCACCCAGCATTCATCGACGCGTGAGGCATAGAAAGCGAGATGGCCCGCGATATCTAGAAATGGCCGCGATGGCGAAGGATAGCTCCAGGCCGCGCGCTCGAACGTCCGTCCAGCGACATCGAGCGACCAGTATTTTGCGTGGCCCTTGAATTCGCACCACGAGCCGCCCGGCGCGTCCAGCAGATATTGCCGCGCGATATCGTCGGGCGGAATGTAGTAGACCGGCGGATGACTGGTCTCGAGGACGCGATAGCCCGCTGTCGTATCGGCAATCGTCTGTGCGTTGAAAATGACGCGCAGCCGCGCGCCGATTTTTTCCAACCGCGGCGGACGAGGATAATCCCAGACCGACTCCTCTCCGGCCAAGGGTTCGATGCGCTTGGGTCTCCACATGTCTTGTCAACTCCAGTAGGAGATCGTCAGGGAAATACTCATCGCACGATCATAGGAAAGGTCACGGCGATCGCCCATGCGAATAACGCCCCGTTGGCGAGTGCACCCGGCAGCGGATGGCTGGTTGCCGCGTAGCACCACCGGCTGATCAGCCCAAAGGCCAGGAACAGCAACAGGATCGCGGGCACGATAATGACGAGGAAGAACAGCTTCATCGGATTGAGCACCACGGCAATCGCAAGCGAGAGCAGGAAGCAGAATTTGGTGACGGCGTAAGCGCCCATCCGGGAATCGCGGCCACTTGTCAGCCACTCGTCGGCAATGAAGTAAGGCAGCGTCCCGCAGGCGATGGTGACGATCAGCGGCAGCCGCGCCGGGATTGGCAGGAACGAGAACACATAGGCGTCGATGGGAAGGCCGAAGGCCAGGATATTGTAGGCAGAGACTGCAGCTGCCGCGATCGCGACCCGTGTCCAGGCGATATTCGCGACGGCCGGCGGTTGACCCTTGCGCAAGTAGAAGAGGATCGCGGTCGAGAGAGCGCCATAGAGCAGAAAATGCAGTGCCAGATAATCGCCGAGTAGGATCGGCAGAAAGTCAGTCGGCATCTTCCATAGCAACAGCGGGGTCACGATCGCCGGCAGGAGCGCTGCCGTCATCAGCGCCTTCCAGCCCAGGCTTGCGCCGGCCGGACTCGGGCTCACGACCGGCAACACTACGGTCAGCGGCCAGGCCAGTGCGACGATTCCGGAAAACACCAGCGCCAGCCAAAGCCCGCGGCTGTCGACCTCGCCCTGTGGCCGGTCGCCGAAGGCCGCATTTATCCAGCGCACTGTCTCAACCATGCTGTCATGACTGTAGAGCACGCCGATATGTTCGACGCCGCGCGCCAGCACCAGCCTTCGCGCGGTGCCGTCGGAGAATTGCCCGTAAGTCTCGCCGGGGATTGCTGTGCCGCCGGCGGTGAGATTGACGATGCGCAGGCCTTCGTTCCGGAGCATCGCAGGCTCCAGCGCGCCGACGATGACCAGCAGATTGCGCGGACTGGCCGGTGTCACGACGGGCGAAAATACTGAGACTGCAACGGTCGCCTCGACGTCTGGGTGGGCTTGTGCAAATCGCACCACGATGTCGGACGCCATCGAATGTCCGAGCACCGCGAGCCGGCCATCACTCCCGGACAGCTCGCGTGCCGACGCTGCGATGTCGGTCAGCTCCTTCAGTAGGGCGGCGGTGATGGTCAAGCCCTCCGTGATATCGCCATGCATCGGGGCAGGGTTACGGCCATGGCCGAGAAAATCGAAGGTCACGGCGATGTAGCCGTTGTGCGCAAGCGTTTCGGCGAACGGCTGCATCAGCTGCTGCGAACCGGCAAAGCCATGCGCGATCACGACGACTGGTGCAGGCGCGGCGGATTGTCGTCTGAAGACCGTGACCGGCGTTTCGCCGACGACGGTCCGCGTGACATTCAGGTCCCGGCTGCCCTCATGCAATTCAAACAGCCCGATCAGGATCGCCACGGTCGCGAGAAGTCCGACGAGGAACCTCATCGATCCTCGACGGCGATGTGCTTCCTGCGGATGCCGCGCACCGTCCACCAGATCGCAAAGCCGGCAATCGGAACGAAGGCGGCTGTCGCGACGTTTGGCTCGAAATGAAGGGTGCCGCTGTCGTGCGCCGCCTTGGCGATGTATCCGAACAGGCTCACCACGTAGTAGGTGATTGCAGCGACCGACAGGCCCTCGACCGTGGCCTGCAGCCGCAGCTGCAGCCGCGTCCGCGCATTCATCGACTTCAGAAGTTCCTGATTCTGCTGCTCGAGCTCAACATCCACGCGGGTGCGCAACAGGTTTGCAGCGCGCGCGAGCTTCAACGAAAGGCTGGATTGGCGCGCCTCAGTGGTGACGCATGTGCGCAGCGCCGGCTTCATCCGGCGGGCAAGAAACGACGACCATGTCGGAAGGCCACCAACCTTACGTTCGCCGATGGTCTGCAAGCGTTGTTCGACGATTTCTTCATAGGCACGGCTGGCGCCAAACCGAAACACACTGGCTGCCGCCCCGGCTTCGACCTCGGCGGCCAGGGCTGTCAGCTCGTCGAGCAGCTTGTGATTGGCAGCGAGGTCGCCGGCGCGGCGCATCTGGTCGGTGACTTCGACGAGGCGGCGCTCTGCGGCTGCGATCGACGGCGACAGCCGTTGTGTTTCCGGCAGGCCGAGTAGGGCAAGCGTGCGATAGGTCTCGAGCTCGATCACCCGCTGAACCAGTGCTCCGGCGCGTTCCGGCGACATCGTGCGGTTGGCAACGAGGATGCGGACAAAGCCGGAAGGGCCGGGTTGGAAGTCGGTCGCGTAGAGCGCAGCTCCGTCAGAGTTCTCGGCGACGGCGAGACTGGCGTTGTCGAACAGGCGTTCCGGCGCGGTTCGTTGCAGATCCTCCGTCAGAAGATGCAGGTCGACTGCCACCAGCAGCGGGCCCGGCTGCGGCACCAGCCGCATCGGCAACGCCAGCGAGGCCGCATCCGGATGGAATGGTGCGGCTGCGGGATCAGCCGGCATTTCCCAGGTGTAGGTGGTGAATTCGGAGTGCTGTTCCCATCGCAGCACGGTGGTGCCGAACGGAGCGCGATGATGCTTTTCGGCAGGCGAAGGCGGTTGCAGCCCACGCGATGTGCAGAGGGCTATCAGGTTGGCGCGGTCGGCCTGCGCGCGTCGTCCAGACGTATCGAACGCAAAATGCACAACGCGCGACGGCACCGAAATCGGGGTGAATGGACGGGCATGAACCTCACCGAGCACGGCTGCGCGCAGTGGATGAGGTGTCAGCCGCACCGCTTCGCCGTCACCTATCAGGACATCTGCGCTCATCGCGATCTCGATCTCCAGTGGCTCGTTGCTTCCGCGGGCCGCAGCGATACGAGTAACACTCCGTCGTGCCGGGCAGAAGCCGGAAGAAGTCCGGTGTGCTTCGTAAAAAAATCTGGCGGGCGGTGAAACGCCGGATGACTGGCTCGTATATTTATCGCGGTGCTGTGTCTCGATATCGGCGTGTGCACCGCACGCTGGCCTTGGTTTGCATTCCGGCAACGGCTGGCCCTAATCTCTGCCGTGCTGCGGAGCGTCGCGCGGCTGCGGAATGGAGCGTGGTGGTGGCAGTCTCGATGCGGATAGGCACGCGCAGGAGCGTCATGGCGTTGGCCCAGACCGAAGATATTGCGCAGCGCCTGTCCAAGGCCGCGCCCGAATTGGGCGTCGAGATCGTCAGGTTCGAGACCACCGGCGATAGCGATCAGACCAGCAAGCTGCTGGTCCATGGTGGGAAAGGCGGCGCGTTCGTCGCTGAAATCCGCGCCGCGGTCACATCGGGCCGGCTTCAGGCCGCGATGCATTCGCTCAAGGACATGCCCGGCAATGAGGATACGCCCGGGCTCGTGATCGGTGCAACACTGCCGCGCGATCCGCCGACGGATGCGCTGGTGTTGCGGCCTGGCGCCTCCATAGAGGACATCAGGCGTTCGCGCGGCAAGGGCTACAGGATTGGCACCAACGCCGTGCGGCGCGCCGCCTATGCTCGGCGGCTGTTTCCGGACATCGAGGTGATCCATTTTCGCGGTGCCGCCGATACGAGAGTCCGCAAGCTGGATAATCGGGAGATGCAACGCTTGCCCGGTGGCGGTGAGGTGGGACCGGCGGACGCTCTGATCATGGCCCGTTCCGGGCTCGAACGAGTCGGGTTCGGCCATCGTATCGCTTGCGAGCTGTCACCTCTGGAAATGTTGCCGGCGGTCGGGCAGGGCATCGTCGCGGTCGAGTGCGCGATCAACGATTGGCAGACGCGGAAGTATCTCGCCCTGATCGACGATCCCGCGGCACATCTGAGTTGCGACGCGGAACGGGAGGTGTTGTGGGTCCTCAACGGTCACTGCAATTCGCCCATCGCGGGACATTCAAAGATCGATGGTTCGCAGATGACGCTCACTGCTTCGGTACTGGACGACGCGGGTGAAGGGCGGTTTATCGAGGTGACCCGTTCCGGGCCCGCCAACCGTCCGCGTGAGCTCGGTCGCGCGGTCGGGTTGGAACTGCTTCACAAGGGTGCGGCCGATATCATTGCGCGTACGCGGCCAGGGTCATGAAAGGTTAGGATGGCAACAGCGTTTCCATTCTCTGCGATTGTCGGCCAGGACGAGATGAAGCTCGCGCTGCTGATTGCCGCGGTCGATCCCAAGGTCGGCGGCGTGCTGGCCTTTGGCGATCGCGGCTCCGGCAAGTCCACGGCGGTCCGTGCACTTGCGGCGTTGCTGCCGAAAATGAAGGTCGTTGTCGGCTGCCGCTACAATTGCGATCCGGACCGGCCGGCGGAGTTTTGCGAAGATTGCGGCGTTCGTGCAGCCAAGGGCGGGCTGAAGTCCACACAGATCCCGGTGCCGGTGGTCGATCTGCCGCTTGGAGCGACCGAGGATCGCGTTGTCGGGGCACTCGATCTGGAACGAGCACTGGCGCGCGGAGAGAAGGCGTTCGAGCCGGGATTGCTGGCCCGGGCGCATCGCGGGTTTCTGTACATCGACGAAGCCAATCTGCTGGAGGATCACCTCGTCGACCTCCTGCTCGATGTCGCCGCGTCCGGCGAAAATGTCGTCGAGCGCGAAGGCCTGAGCATACGCCATCCCGCGCGGTTCGTGCTGGTCGGGACAGGAAACCCCGAGGAAGGCGAGTTGCGCCCGCAATTGCTGGATCGCTTCGGCATGTCGGTGGAGGTGAAGACCCCCGACAATCTTGCGGACCGGATCGAGGTGGTGCGGCGTCGTGACGCCTTTGAAAGCGATAGCGAAGCCTTCGTCACCAAGTGGGCCAAGGACGAGGCCAAGCTTCGCAAGAAGATCATCGCGGCGCGGGAGAAGCTCGCCGCGGTATCGGTGCCTGATGTGACGCTCGAGCGTGCCGCAAAACTCTGCATGGCGCTCGGTACCGACGGTTTGCGCGGCGAGTTGACCCTGATGCGTGCGGCCAGAGCTCTCGCGGCACTCGACTCCGCCAGGACCGTGACCGACGATCATCTGCGCCGGATCGCGCCTTCGGCCCTGCGTCATCGCTTGCGGCGCAATCCGCTGGATGATGCGGGCTCCTCGGTCAGGGTCGATCGTGCGATAGCGGAGGTGCTGGGATGACCGGCGCTGCCGTCTGGTCCGATGCGGTGACGGCGGCGCGATTATTCGCCGTGGACCCGTCGGGGACAGGCGGCGTGGTGTTGACATCACGCGCAGGCCCAGTGCGGGATCGCTGGCTCGCCTTGCTTCGTGCGACACTGCCGCCATCCTGCAATGTGAAGCAGGTGCCGCTGAATATCGCCGAAGGCCGGCTGCTCGGTGGGCTGGAGCTCAACGCGACGTTGCTGACCGGCCGTCCCGTTGCCGAGCGCGGACTCCTGGCGGAAGCCGATGACGGCGTGATCATGCTGGCGATGGCGGAACGGCTGTCCGCAGCAACGACGGTCCATGTCACGGCCGCTATGGACGCCGGGGAGACCATGGTGGAGCGCGACGGCCTGTCGCTCCGGATGCCTGCGCGTTTTGGGGTGATCGCCCTCGACGAAGGCGTCGAGGACGAATTCGCGCCTGCATCGCTGCGCGATCGTCTGGCGCTCCACCTCGATCTCAACGCAATCGGCATCCGTGACGCCGAGGAATTCGCGCTTGATGCCGGGGAAACAGCGGCGGCACGGGCGAAGCTGCGATCCCTCAAGGCCGACGCTGCCCAGATCGAGGCAATTTGTACCGCGGCGACGGCGCTCGGGATTACCTCGTTGCGTGCGCCACTGCTGGCGTTGCGTATCGCCTCCGCCAGTGCCGCGCTCGCAGGTCACTCCAGAGTCGAACAGGAGGATCTCGCTCTCGCTGCGCGGTTGGTGCTGGCGCCCCGCGCGCTGCTGTTTCCGCCAGCCGATGAAGAGGCCCAACCGGAGCAGCCACCTTCGCCGACCGAAGATGAAGCTGATGAGTCCGGCGGCGAGGATCAAATCCCCGACATCGATCGCGCCCTCGACGAAGTCATTTTGGCCGCAGCTCAGGCAGCAATCCCGCCGGATGTGCTGGCAGCCCTTCGTGCGGGATCTGCGGGACGATCGCGCAGTCGCTCCTCCGGCAAGGCCGGAGCATTGCAGAAATCCGGCAAGCGTGGCCGGCCGGCCGGTGTGCTGCGCGGCGAATTGCGCGCCGGTGCCAGGCTCAACGTGATCGAAACCTTGCGCGCGGCGGCGCCATGGCAACTTCTGCGGCGCCGCGAGGCGGCCGGAGCGGGCGAGGGATCGCGGCCCCGCATTTTGATCCGCAAGGATGACTTCCGCATCTCGCGGTTCAAGCAGCGCACGGAAACGGTTACGATTTTCGTCGTCGATGCGTCCGGCTCCGCAGCATTGCATCGGCTGGCGGAGGCCAAGGGTGCGGTCGAGTTGCTTCTGGCGGATTGCTACATCCGGCGGGACCAGGTCGCGCTGATTGCGTTTCGCGGCAGTGCCGCGGAGTTGCTGCTTCCGCCGACCCGTTCGTTGGCGCGCGCCAAGCGTAGCCTTGCTGGATTACCGGGTGGGGGCGGCACGCCATTGGCGGCCGGACTCGATGCGGCCTTCGTACTGTCTGATTCGATCCGCCGCAAGGGTCAGACGCCGACAGTGATCGTCCTGACCGATGGCCGTGCCAACATCGCGCGCGATGGCGGGCAGGGGCGCCCGCGTGCCGAGGACGACGCGATGAGCGCAGCGCGACAGTTGCGCGGCGCCGGTATCGCGGTTGTCCTGGTCGATACGTCGCCGCGTCCGGGCGTCTCAGGAGAGGCTATCGCCAAAGAGTTGGGTGCGCGCTATCTGCCGCTTCCGCACGCCGACGCCGTGACCTTGTCAAAGGCGGTGCTCGCCAGCGTCCGCTAAAGCGATCCCTTGTAGGCCCGAACCCGCTTTGCCATCTGCTCGACATGCGCGATCGGGGTTTCCGGCTGGATGCCATGGCCGAGGTTGAAGATCAGCCGGCCGCTTGCAAAATTCGTCAGCACGTCGTCGATCGCGCGGTCCAGAGCGTCGCCGCCCGCGATCAGAACCAGCGGATCGAGATTGCCCTGCACCGCAACGCGGTTCTGAACCCTTTCACGGATCAGCGACGGTTCGGCCGTCCAGTCGATGCTGACCGCATCTACGCCGGTTGCTTCGACATATCCAGGCAGCAACGCGCTGGCGCCGCGCGGGAAGCCGATGATCTTTGCGCCTGGTACCTTTCTGCGGACGCCCTCGACGATGCGCCTTGTTGGTTCGACCGACCAGCGCTGGAATTCGTGCGGCGGGAGCACTCCGGCCCAGGTGTCGAAGATCTGCAGCACGTCAGCGCCGGCGGCGAGTTGCCCGAGCAGGTAGTGAATCGAGTTCTCGACGACGGTGTCGATGATCTGTGCAAACGCCTCGGGATGGCGATAGGCCATCATCCGCGCCGGCGCCTGATCCGGCGTGCCGTGTCCCGCGACCATGTAGGTCGCAACTGTCCACGGTGCGCCGCAAAATCCGATCAGCGCGATCTTCGGATCGAGCTCGAAACGCACGCGGCGCAGCGCTTCGAATACCGGCTCGAGCTTGGTGAAATCCCCGGTCGACGCCAGTGTGGCGACCTTGTCCGGCGTGTCCAGGGGATCAAGCCGCGGTCCTTCGCCGACTTCGAACCTGACATCGCGCCCGAGCGCATAAGGGATCACGAGAATATCCGAGAAGATGATCGCCGCATCGAAGTTGAAGCGGCGGATCGGCTGCAGTGTCACTTCGGCGGCGAACTCGGGCGTGAAGCAGAGATCGAGAAAGCCCCCGGCCTTGGCACGAACCTCGCGGTATTCCGGTAGATAGCGGCCGGCTTGCCGCATCATCCAGAGCGGTGGAACTGGCTGCAGCCGGCCGGAAAGCACTTCGAGGAAGGGTTTGGCAGGCGGAGCTTGTGTCAAGCGGCATTTCCGTTGCTGGTCGACAAGTATGATTGTCAGTTCTGATACACTGCTGTTACGATCTTGGCCACGGCGAGATGCGATCTGGTACGAAAAAGGAGATTTGCGATGAGCGCAGCCGCCCCGGCGATCAGCCCTGCCGCGTTCCGTCGCGCGGAGGAATTGCCCGCGCCGGTCTCCGGCCAGCGCCACGAGATCGGCAGTCCCGTTGGGAGGCTGACCTACTTTTCAGCCAGTCCCGAAGCTCCCGGCAAGTTTCCACCGCTCTTGCTCGTTCACAGCATCAATGCCGCGGGCTCTGCTTATGAGATCAAGCCGCTTTACGAGCACTATCGCCGGAGCCGGACGGTTTACGCTCTGGAGCTCCCGGGCTTCGGCCATTCGGACCGGGGGAAGCGCGAATACACGGTCCGCATGATGACGGACGCGGTTCTGATCGCGGTGCGAGAAATCCAGAGCGATCACGGTCGCGACCCGATTGATGCATTGGCAGTGTCGCTGTCGTCGGAATTTCTGGCCCGTGCCGTAACCGACGCGCCGCTGGCGTTTCGCAGCGCAGCCCTGGTCAGCCCCACCGGCTTCAGGAGCCGCGACAAGACCACGAAATGGCGAGACGGCACGCGCGGCAAGCCGTGGCTGCATGCGCTGCTCGAGTTTCCCCTGTGGAGCGAAGGCTTCTTCAGGCTGCTGACCAGCCGCGCCGGAATCCGCTACTTCCTGAACAAGACCTGGGGGTCGCGCGACATCGACGAGGGCTTGCTGGAATACGACTACCTGACGACGCGCCAGCCCGGCGCACAGCATGCGCCCTACTATTTCGTGTCGGGATTTTTGTTCAGCGAGGACATTACCCGCATCTATCATTCGCTGACACTCCCGGTCTGGATGAGCCACGGTGTGCGCGGCGATTTCGTCGACTACACCAACAAGACGCAAGTCGAGGGTCGCGCCAACTGGACCATTCGCGTGTTCTCGACCGGTGCGATGCCGCACTTCGAAGCCGAAGCCGAATTCGTTGCGGCCTACGATGCGTTTCTTGCCGGCGTGCCGTCGGCATTGCCCGCATAAGGCGCTGCCGTGTCCGGTCTCGTCTGGAGCCGCGATGGTGCAGGATGGCCCAACCGGAATGCCAGTGCGTTCGTTGAAGCGGCCGGGATCCGCTGGCATGTGCAGCGAATGGGCGAGGGGCCATCACTGCTCTTGATCCACGGCACGGGGGCCGCAACGCATTCCTGGCGCGAATTATTGCCGCTGCTGGCCGAGCATTTCTCGGTGGTTGCGCCGGATTTGCCAGGACACGGATTTACGCAATCGCCACCATCATATCGGTTGTCGCTGCCAGGCATGGCGGCGGACCTCGGCGCGCTGCTGCGCAAACTCGAGGTCCGGCCGGAGATCACGGTCGGCCATTCCGCAGGAGCGGCGATATCAGCGCGCATGTGTCTCGCCGGCCGCATGGCGCCGCGCCTGCTGATCGCCCTGAATGGGGCCTTCATGCCGTTCGGCGGCATCGCCAACCATCTGTTCTCGCCCCTGGCGAATCTGCTGGTGATGAACCCATTGGTGCCGCGCGTGTTCGCCTGGCAGGCATCGCATGCCGGCGCGGTCGAGCGGTTGATTGCCAACACCGGTTCGACGATCGATCAGGATGGGATTGCGCTCTATCGCAAGCTGGTACGAAATCCTGCGCATGTCGCGGCCGCACTGCGGATGATGGCGAACTGGAAACTCGAACCGCTGCTGCACGATCTGCCACGGCTGACGACAGCGCTGGTCTTGGTCGCCGCTACCCATGATCGCTCGATATCGCCGGAGGCCGCGCGACAGGTTCGCGAGATTCTTCCAAGTGCCGTGATCGAGCGACTGCCCGGTCTCGGCCATCTCGCGCACGAAGAGCAGCCGCAACTAATCGCGCAGCTCATCTTGAAATACGCTCGCACAACAGCTGCCGAGCAAACGGCGCAAGAAATGTAAATCTGAATATACACTTTATGGCTAGGAAACTGTCAATAAATAATTACAGTAGCCTTATGCTGGATTCAACCTCAGTCCGATCAACGCCATCGCATCGCCAGCCGCACGCGGTGGTGATCGGTAGCGGTTTTGGCGGATTGGCAGCCGCGATCCGGTTGGGCACAAAAGGCTATCGCGTCACCGTTCTCGAAAAGCTCGATGCCCCCGGCGGCCGAGCTTATGTCTACCGGCAGGACGGCTTCACCTTCGATGCGGGGCCGACCATCGTCACCGCGCCGTTTCTGTTCGAGGAATTGTGGAAGCTGTGCGGACGAAAGATGTCCGACGACGTGACGCTGGTGCCGGTCTCGCCGTTCTATCGGATCCGATTTCAGGACGGATCGCATTTCGACTATTCCGGCGACCCCGTCGCGATGCGCGGCGAGATCGCGCGATTTTCTCCGTTAGATGTCGACGGATACGAGGCCTACATGAAGGCCAGCGAAGAGATCTTCAAAGTCGGCTTCGAGCGGCTCGGCGACGTGCCGTTCAGCAAATGGTCGGATATGGCGAAGATCGCGCCTGAGATGCTGCGGCTGTCGAGCTATCGCAGTGTCTATTCGCTGGTTTCGAAATTCTTCCGCGATCCGCGACTGCGTGTCGTCTTCAGCTTTCATCCGCTGCTGATCGGCGGCAACCCTCTCACTGTGAGTTCGATCTATTGTCTGATCGCATTTCTGGAGCGGCGCTGGGGCGTGCATTTTGCGCTTGGCGGCACCGGGCGGTTGGTCGATGGGCTGGTCCGGCTGATCAAGGGGCTGGGTGGCAGTCTCCGCTGCAACCAGGAGGTCCAAGAGATCGTCGTGAACAATGGCATCGCGTGCGGAGTTCATCTCGCTTCGGGCGAAACTATGCGCGCTGATATCGTCGTCTCCAACGCGGATTCCGCATGGACCTATCGGCATCTCGTGCCTGCGTCGGCGCGATCGCGCTGGACCGACAGGCGCATCGAACGCGCGCGTTATTCGATGAGTCTGTTCGTCTGGTACTTCGGCACACGTCGTAGATACGATGGGGTGCCGCACCACACGATCCTGCTGGGGCCGCGCTACAAGCGGTTGCTGACGGACATTTTCGAGCGCAAGGTGCTAGCCGACGATTTCAGCCTGTATCTGCATCGTCCAACCGCGACGGATACGTCCCTCGCGCCCGACGGCTGCGACGCGTTCTACGTGCTTTCACCCGTCCCGCATCTGCAAAGCGGAACCGACTGGAGCGTGGTGGCCGAAGATTATCGTCAGGCGATTGCAGGCGAGCTATCGAGGACAGTGCTGCGAGGTCTGGAGAACGAGATCATTAGTTCGCGCCTGCTGACGCCGCAGGATTTTCAGGACCGGCTCTCCTCGTTTCGCGGCGCGGCCTTTGGTCTGGAGCCGATCCTCACGCAAAGCGCGTGGTTTCGCCCGCACAACAAGAGCGAAGATATCGAAAATCTGTATCTGGTCGGTGCCGGCACACATCCCGGCGCGGGCCTGCCCGGCGTGCTCTCCTCGGCGCGCGTTCTGGATTCTCTGGTGCCTGATGCCTCATACCTTGCAAGCCTGGTGACCGCATGACGATACGGCTCGATCCCATCGACATGGCTGCTTGCCGTGACCTGCTCAAGGGGGGCTCGCGGACTTTCAATGCGGCTTCGAAGGTGCTACCGCGCCGGGTCGCCGATCCCGCCATCGCGCTTTACGCATTCTGTCGTTTGGCTGATGATGCCGTCGATCTCGGCAAAGACCGCGCCGCGGCAGTGGCGCGGCTGCGGGAGCGGTTGGATCGCGCCTATCGACACCAGCCGATGGACCTTGCTGCGGATCGCCTGTTCGCCGATGTCGTCACGAAATTCTGCATTCCTCGCGAACTGCCGGAAGCCCTGCTCGAGGGACTGGCTTGGGATGCTGAGGTCCGTCGCTATGAGACGTTGCAGGATCTCACTGCCTACGCCGCACGGGTTGCGGGCGCCGTCGGCGCAATGATGACGCTGGTCATGGGGCAGCGCGCTCCCGAGATCGTCGCACGGGCCTGCGATCTCGGCGTCGCGATGCAGTTCACCAATATCGCTCGCGATGTCGGCGAGGACGCCCGCGCCGGCCGGCTCTATCTGCCGCTGTCGTGGCTGCGTGAGGCGGGAATCGATCCGGATACGTGGCTGGCGGACCCTTGCTTCACGCCTGAGGTCGCGGCCATCGTACAGCGGCTGCTGGATGCGGCCGATGTTCTCTATTTCCGCGCAACGCGCGGGATCGCAAATTTGCCGATTGGCTGCCGCCCCGGCATTTACGCCGCCCGCGCGCTTTATGCCGAGATCGGCCGCGAACTGGAGCGCGGGGGGCTGGACTCGGTCTCAAGGCGCGCGGTCGTCTCGACCAATCGCAAGCTCGCGGTTCTGGCGCGAACGCTGCTGTTACAGCAAACGGAATGGGCGCCCGCAAGGAGGCTCGGCGTCACGAGCACCGAGATTGAGGAGACTCGTTTTCTGGTCGACGCCGTGGCGGCAACGCCGCTGCGCGAGAATGCCAGGCCGCAGTGGCGGCCGATCGAGAATCGCGTGGTCTGGGTGATCGACCTGTTCGAGCGGCTGGAACGCCGCGATCAACTGCAACGCACGGCTTCCTACCGATAGAGCAAGCGCCATGCACGGGACCGAGCCGATCCGGGAAGGCAGCAACGGTCTCGCCGAACGGCGGCGCGCCGAAGTGAAAGTCTGGTTCGAATCGCTGCGCGACAGGATCTGCGCCGAGGTCGAGGTGCTGGAGCGCGAGGCGCCGGCCGAACTGTTTCCGGGGGAGCCCGCCACCTTCACCTACAAGCCGTGGCAGCGCGCGACCGGCAGTGGCGGCGGCACCGGCGGCTTTCTCAGCGGTGGGAGACTGTTCGAGAAGATCGGTATCCATACGTCATCGGCCAACGGGACGCTCACCCCAGAGATGGCCAAAACGCTGCCGGGCGACGGCATTCAGCTCGACTACGTCTCCGCCAGCATCAGCCTGATCATGCATCCGCGCAGCCCGCGGGTGCCGACCGTGCACATGAATACGCGGTTTCTGTCGACCGCGAAGGGCTGGTTCGGTGGTGGTGCGGATCTCACGCCGATGCTGCCGGAGCAGAGAAACCAGGAGGCGCCTGACGCCGTGACGTTCCACGCCGCGTTGAGACAGGCCTGCGACGCCCATGATCTCGCCTATTACGGCAAGTTCAAGCCGTGGGCGGACACCTACTTCTTCCTCCCGCACCGCGGTCAGGCGCGCGGCGTCGGGGGCATCTTCTACGATCATCTCGACACCGGCGATTTCGAAAAGGATTTTGCCTTCACGCGCGAGGTGGGGCTTGCTTTGCTCGATGTCTATCCACAGATCGTGCGCCGGCGGATGATGGAACCCTGGACCGAAGCCGAGCGCGCGCAGCAGCTCGCTTGCCGGGGCCTCTATGTCGAGTTCAATCTGCTGTATGATCGCGGCACCATGTTCGGACTTCAGACCGGCGGCAACATCGAGACCATTTTGAGCTCGATGCCGCCGCTGGTGAGCTGGGCCTAGCTTTCGGCTGAAAGCAATTCTGCACTGAAGCGGTAGCTGCGGAGAGTTGCACGCACGGGGCGATTCATGGACAGTTATCTTGGTTTCATCGAGTTCTTCGTGGTGCTCATGTTCGCGGCGGCCTGGGGCATCCTCGAACTGGTTTGCCGGCGGCTCGACAGAAAGAAGGAAGCTGAACGCGCGAAGCAGCAGAACCCGACCGCGTCACCCTGATCCGACCAGTGCTACCGCCACGTCCGCGGCATGCGGAACGGTAGCATCGCCTGCACAATCGGCATCGTGAAGCGATCGAGCGACAGGCTCTCATGCATCAGGGTCACGGGTTCGCCGAGAAGCCTGGCCGAAACGACCGAACGGGCATAGAACGGTGCGTCTTCCAGCGTTGTGACGATTTTGGCGGCGCCCTCGCTGCGGACGTTACGGGTGACGCGCCAGCCCGTACGCCTCAGCTCCACTGTCGGCGGCGGCTCGAAGGCCTGCATCCGTCCGTTAGGATCGAACGTCATCGCGAGGTCGACCCGGCTGCCGTCGCGGCGCTGCGCTTCGTAAAGGATCGACGTGCCGTCCTGCATCGCCCCGCGCGCCCATTGCCAATCTGAAAAGCCCTGTTCGAGCGGTGCGTCGCCCTGGTTCATGTCGAAATAGCCGTCACCCTGCCAGCTCAAGCGCGGATGATCGAGCCGCACCTGGACCCGTGCGCATGGCGCTATCGGCCACCATTGATGATCACCTTCGTCATTCAGCAAGAAAGCCTGCTGCGTGATCGCCGTGGGAAGCAGTCGGATGGTGCCGCGCAGACGTCCGGGAATCGGAACCGAGATTTCGTCGACGTTGATGGTCAGCGATTTGCCGTCCCAGGACAGGTGGCTTGGGCCCACTGTGAATGTGTCCATCGTGCGGATGACCGCCCCGCGCGGCCGCTCCGTCATGGCCCAACGATTGCCGCCGCTTCGATAGACCGCGACATTGACGGCGCAATGATTAAGCGGATCGGCCCGTCCCTTGCGCCGTGCGAATGCGTAATAGGGTGAGAACGCGCTGCCGATGAAGGCGATGATGGTGATGCCGTTCTGCCCGTCGTCGCTCAGCGCATCGACATACCACCACGCATAGCCGTTCGCCGGAACGACCCGTGAGAAGTCAGGTCCGCGAGCAGACTGGCTGCCGCCGATCGACCCGACAAGGCCGCCATCGGTACGCCCGGACCCGGATGCGTGCTGCCTCCCGCAAGGTATAGGCCCGGAATTTTCGTTCGTGCTCCCGGACGCTGGAAAGAGGCCGTCCATCCGTGCGAGCTGCGGCCGTACAACGCGCCGCCGGTGGCCGGAAACATCCGGTTGAAATCCGCAGGCGTCGTTATTTGCATCGCATCCGCTTGCGGCTGGATCCGCAGGCCGCACCGCTCCAGCACGCCAAATGTCCGCTGTGCGCATTGCTCCACCTCCGCTGCATCGTAAATATGCCGGTCGCCATTTGCGGGCGCGTTGACGAGGACCAGAAATCGCTCGGGACCGGTCGGCACGATATCGTTGTCGTCGCGATCCTGGGCGCAGACATAGACGGTCGGCTCGCGAGGGAGCCGGTCTTGCGCGAAAATGTCGTCGAACTCGGCTGCATAGTCGCTCGAGAAAAAGACGTTGTGCCGGTGTAGCGGGAAGCCATCCGGCTTTGCGACGACGCTCCATGTCATGGCTGACAGCGAGCGGGCGCGGAGCGGGATCGCCGTTGCGGCGCGACGGGCAGGGGTGCCGAACGCCCCGCCCGCAACGGCGCCGACATCTGCATTGACGATCACGGCGTCGGCTGGAATGCATTCGCCGCTCGCCAACCTGACGCCGCTGGCGTGGCCGCCGGAGATCAGAACTTCGCTGACGTCCTCACCGTAGCGGATCGTAGCGCCAAAGGACGTAGCGCAATCCGCCAGCGTTTTGGCGAGCGCATGCATACCGCCGTCGATGGACCACACGCCTTCGCGCTCGACATGGGCGACGAGCATCAGCGTCGCAGGCGCGAGATACGGCGACGATCCGCAATAGGTCGCGTACCGTCCGAACAATTGCCGCAGCCTTGGATCGGCGAAATATCGTCCCAGCGCCGACCACATCGAAGAGAACGGCTTGATCTGAGGCAACCGTATCAGCCCGCGAAGGCCGTCGGCACCGATCAGTCCGCCCATGCTCGGCTGTGAAGCACGTAGGAATGGCTTTTCGAGAATCTCGTAGATGCGCTCGGTATCCCGACAGAAAGCGCGATATCCCACGGCTTCACTTGCGCCCGCAAAATCCCCGATCGCGTCGACAGTGCGTTCCTGATCGGCAAACAGATCGAGCCGGGCATGCTCCCAAGCGTGTCTTGCCAGAATATCCAGCGGGCGCAGGCGGACATGGTCCGCGAAATTCCGGCCGGCCGCCGCGAACAATTCGTCGAACACCCAACGCATCGTGAAGACGGTCGGACCGCTGTCGATCAGCGAGGCGCCGATCGCGATCTGCCGCATCTTGCCGCCCGGCGAGGCGGCACGTTCGAGAACAGTCACATCGAGCCCGCGTGCTGCGAGCGCGAAGGCGGAGACCAGCCCTGCGACGCCGCTACCGACAATGACAACACGATCTCTGGGCATGTACGCACCGCTCCGGGTTGTCGATTGACATGTGTCTATATTTATTTACACTCGCGTCGACAAGTGAAATTGACATTCGCTGTGTCAACCGCGGGAGCCTGCCATGGACGTCACCAGCCGGATCGAACGGGCACTGAACGACGCGATTGATCAGGCCGAGCTTCCCGGCTGTCCGCCCCGGTTGGCGGCGGCCATGCGTTACGCGGTGTTTCCCCGCGGTGCGCGCGTGCGGCCAAGGCTCTGCCACAGCGTGGCCGCGGCCTGCGGCGAAGATCATCCCGCCGCCACTGACGCTGCCGGTGCCGCCCTCGAACTCCTGCATTGTGCATCGCTGGTGCATGACGACTTGCCGTGTTTCGACGCGGCTGAGACGCGGCGCGGCCGTCCCTCCGTGCACAAGGCGTTCGGCGAGCCGCTCGCGGTTCTCACTGGAGATGCGTTGATCGTGCTCGCATTCCAGACGCTGGCGCGTCTTCAATGCACGCCAGAGCGGCTGGCGACGCTCACCCTGACGGTGGCCAGATCCGTCGGCGTGCCCTCAGGGATCGTCGCGGGGCAAGCCTGGGAATGCGAAGACAAGATCGATCTCGCGCATTATCACCGCGCCAAGACCGGCGCGTTGTTTGCCGCGGCGACGGTGGCTGGCGCCGCGTCGGCCGGCGCCGATTGCGAGCCGTGGCGGATGGTCGGGGAGAAGCTCGGCGAGGCCTATCAGGTCGCGGACGACATTCGTGACGCGGCCTCCGAGGAAGATGAGATCGGCAAGCCCGTCGGCCGGGACCTCGCGCTCGGGCGTCCCAGCGCGGTGATCGAGCTCGGCCTCGATGGTGCGCTCTACCGTCTGCATGACCTGGTGCGCGGCGCGATCGATGCGATCCCGCCATGCCCCAATGGCACCGAGCTGCGTTCGCTGATGCTCTCGGAAGCCAAGCGCCTGGTGCCTGCCAAGCTTGCCCAGTTCGCCGCGTAGCCACCATGGCTGCGATCGCGCATCGTGATGGCGTTGGCGAGACATCCGAGGCGTCGCGCGGTGCGGATGTCGTCCCTTCGGGACACGGCGTGTCGCGGCTGTCTTTGCATGATCGCCTGCTGGGCTGGCGCGATTTGATTCTCTCCAATCCGGCTTTTCAGCGATTTGCCGGCAGTTTCGCGCTAACACGGCCGATTGCGCGGCGGCGTGCGAGCGAGCTGTTCGATCTCTGTGCCGGCTTCGTCTATTCGCAGGTTCTGTTCGCGTGCGTCCGTCTGAAGCTGTTCGATCAACTGGCGGATGGGCCGCTCGGTTCGGCAGAGCTGGCATCGCTTGTGCCGTTGCCGGCCGATGCGACGTTGATGCTGCTCGATGCGGCGGTCTCACTGCGACTGCTGCAGCGTCGCAGCGACGGTCGTTACGGTCTCGGTTCGCGCGGCGCAGCCCTGCGGGGCAACCCCGGCGTCGTCGCCATGATCGAGCATCATGCGATGCTGTACGCTGACTTGAGGGATCCGATCGCGCTGTTGCGTGGTGACGTCGGGGCGGGGCAGCTCGCCGCGTACTGGCCCTATGCAGGCAATCGCCGGGCCGCCAATCTGTCGCGTGATGCGATCGCGCCTTACACCGCATTGATGGCGGCGTCGCAGCCGATGATCTCGCAACAGGTGTTGTCGGCTTATTCCTTTCGTGGACATCGCTGCCTGCTCGACGTTGGTGGTGGCGACGGCTCCTTCATCGCCGCCGTCGTGGCACATGCACCAAAACTGCGCTGCGTGCTGTTCGACTTGCCCGCGGTTGCCGACCAGGCGAGCGAACGGTTTCGTACGGAGGGTCTGTCATCGCGCGCGGTCGCGATCGGCGGAAGCTTCCTTGCGAACCATCTCCCCGAGGGGGCCGATATCGTCTCACTGGTGCGGGTGATCCACGATCACGACGATGCCGACATCATGACCCTGCTGCGCGCGATTCACCTGGCCCTGTCATCCGACGGCACGCTTTTGATTGCCGAGCCTATCTCCGGCGTGCGCGGCGCCGAGCCGATCGGGGATGCCTATTTCGCCTTCTATCTGCTGGCGATGGGCAGCGGCCGACCCCGGACCTTTGCGCGGCTGCGCGACATGCTCACCGAGGCGGGCTTTATGGATATTGCGCTGCGGCCGAACGCAATGCCGATGCTCGCCAGCGTGATCACGGCGAGAAAGAGCAGATAATTCGTTAATCAAACTTGACAGTCTAAATTGTAAGTCTAGCATGACAGTCGCGGAATCCTCTCCGCTTCCGCCGCAGATCGGAGTTGGCGATGGAGACCATCGCGGTAGTTCTCAAGCAGCCGGAGCAGATCGAGCTCAATCGGCTGGCCTTGACTCCTCCGACCGTCGACGACGTCGTCGTCGATGTTGACTGGAGCGGCGTCAGCACCGGCACGGAGCGGTTGCTCTGGTCGGGCCGGATGCCTCCGTTTCCGGGCATGGGATATCCGTTGGTGCCGGGCTACGAGTCGGTCGGGCATGTCGTCGAGGCGGGATCCGCCACTGATCTGCATCCTGGACAACGCGTTTTTGTTCCTGGCGCGAAATGTTTCGGTGAGGTCCGCGGCCTGTTCGGCGCCTCCGCCTCGCGCCTGGTGGTGGCCGCGAAGCGCGTGGTGCCGCTCGATCAGAATCTCGGCGAGCGCGGAATTTTGCTGGCGCTGGCGGCGACGGCCTATCACGCCATCGCGGCGCGGGGTGCCTCGGCGCCGGACTGCATTGTCGGTCATGGCGTGCTGGGGCGGCTGCTGGCGCGCATATCCATCGCGGTCCGTAACGAGCCGCCGACCGTGTGGGAGAAGAATCCTACGCGCATCGGCGGTGCCGTTGATTACGGCGTGATTGATCCCGAGCATGATACGCGGCGTGACTACAAGAGCATCTACGATGTCAGCGGCGATGCAGGTCTGCTCGATTCCCTGATTGGCCGCATCGCGCCCGGCGGTGAGATTGTGCTGGCCGGCTTCTACAGCGAGCGATTGTCCTTTGCGTTCCCGCCCGCGTTCATGCGCGAGGCGCGGCTTCGTGTTGCCGCGGAGTGGCAGCCGTCCGATCTCGTCGCGATCAAGACCCTGATCGAATCCGGACGGCTCTCGCTCGACGGGCTGATCACCCACCACCACGACGCCCGGGATGCCTCGAATGCCTATCGCATCGCGTTCGAAGATCCGGCGTGCCTGAAAATGGTCCTGAACTGGAGTTCGCTCTCATGAATGTCGTGCCAACCATCAACATGAAGGACGCTTTGCGGGCGGAAGCGTCGATCGAGCCGGACGCGCCGGTAACGACGCCGGCGACCAAGGAAACCCAGATCATCGCGATCTACGGCAAGGGCGGCATCGGCAAGAGTTTTACGCTGGCCAATTTGTCCTACATGATGGCGCAGCAGGGCAAGAAGGTGCTGCTGATCGGCTGCGACCCGAAGAGCGACACCACGTCGCTACTGTTTGGCGGCCGTGCTTGTCCGACCATCATCGAAACGTCGTCGAAGAAGAAGCTTGCCGGTGAGGAAGTCAAGATTGGCGACGTCTGCTTCAAGCGCGACGGTGTGTTCGCGATGGAGCTCGGCGGTCCCGAAGTCGGCCGCGGCTGCGGCGGCCGCGGCATCATCCATGGTTTCGAGTTGTTGGAGAAGCTCGGCTTCCACGAGTGGGGGTTCGACTATGTGTTGCTCGACTTCCTCGGCGACGTGGTCTGCGGCGGCTTCGGCCTGCCGATCGCGCGTGACATGTGCCAGAAGGTTATCGTCGTTGGCTCCAACGATTTGCAGTCGCTGTATGTCGCCAATAACGTCTGCTCTGCGGTCGAATATTTCCGGAAGCTCGGCGGCAATGTTGGTGTCGCCGGCATGGTCATCAACAAGGACGACGGCACCGGCGAGGCTGCGGCGTTCGCCAAGACCGTCGGCATTCCCGTTCTCGCGGCGATCCCGGCCGACGACGACATCCGCAAGAAGAGCGCGAACTACGAGATCATCGGACTCCCGGGCGGGCAGTGGAGCTCCTTGTTCGAGGAACTCGCTGCCAATGTCGGCCTGGCGCCGCCGGTTCGTCCCGCGCCGCTGACGCAGGACGGTCTTCTAGGCCTTTTCAAGGGCGAAATGGTCGGCCGCGGCGTCGTGCTTGAGCCTGCGACCATGGAAGACATGTGTGGCAAGTCGGTCGTCGACAAGCCCTCCCTCGAAGTCGTCTACGACGCGGCGTGAGCGGCAGCATGATGCGGAGCGCAACATGAACGTCATTCTGCCACGATACGCCGGCGCCATAGCCGAGTCCGTCGTGAACGAGCCCGACACGGCCACGACGGATGCTGCCGATGCACCGCCCGCCATCGACGCATCGGCGACGAAGAGCGACGGTCTGGGCTGTCATGCCGGCGCAGATGAACTCAAGGCTGCGGCCAGCGTTGCGGGAAAGAGCGATATTCTCGATCGCTATGCCGCCGATTATCCCAAGGGTCCGCACGATCAGCCGCAAAGCATGTGCCCCGCATTCGGTTCGCTCCGGGTCGGCCTGCGGATGCGGCGCACCGCGACGATCCTGTCGGGTTCGGCCTGCTGCGTCTACGGGCTGACCTTCACTTCACATTTCTACGGCGCGCGACGCACGGTTGGCTACGTTCCCTTCAATTCGGAGACATTGGTCACGGGAAAGCTGTTCGAGGATATTCGCGAAGCCGTCTTCAAGCTCGCTGACCCCGCGCTGTACGACACCATCATCATCACCAATCTCTGCGTGCCGACCGCGTCCGGCGTTCCGCTAGATCTGCTGCCGGATGAGATCAACGGCGTGCGCATCATCGGCATCGACGTGCCGGGCTTTGGTGTGCCGACCCATGCCGAAGCCAAGGACGTCCTGGCGGCAGCGATGCTCGAATATGCCCGCAAGGAAGTGGAGCAGGGGCCGGTTCAGGCGCCACGCGGCGGCAAGAGCGAACGGCCGACGGTCACGCTGGTCGGAGAAATGTTTCCGGCAGATCCCGTCGGCATTGGCATGATGCTGGAGCCGCTCGGTCTCGCGGCCGGTCCGGTGGTGCCGACACGGGAGTGGCGTGAACTCTATGCCGCGCTCGACGGCTCCGTCATTGCCGCGGTCCATCCATTCTACACGGCGAGCTTCCGCCAGTTCGAACTTGCCGGCCGCAAGATCGTTGGCTCCGCACCGGTCGGCCACGATGGCACCGAGGCATGGCTTGAAGCCATTGGCACTGCCTGCAATGTCGCCCGCGAAAAGATCAACGCCGCCAAGAACCGCTTCCTGCCGATGATCAAGGCGGCACTCGCAGCGAAGCCGATCGACGCGCGCATTACGGTCTCTGGCTACGAAGGCTCCGAATTAATGGTCGCGCGGCTTTTGATCGAGAGCGGCGCGCGCGTGCCTTATGTCGGAACAGCCTGCCCAAGGACGCAATGGTCGGACTCCGATCGTGAATGGCTGGAAGCCAGGGGTGCTCGGGTTCAGTACCGCGCATCGCTGGAGATGGATCTGGCCGCTGTCGGTGAGTTCAAGCCCGATCTGGCCATCGGCACCACGCCCGTCGTCCAGAAGGCAAAACAGCTCGCGATCCCGGCGCTGTATTTCACCAATCTGATTTCGGCGCGTCCGTTGTTCGGCGTCGCCGGTGCCGGATCTCTCGCGCAAGTGGTCAACGCCGCGCTCGCCAACCAGAGCCGCTTCGACGAGATGAAGGAATTCTTCGGCGATGTCGGCGAAGGCCACGCCGCCGGCGTCTGGGAAGATACGCCGAAGGACAATGTCGCGTTTCGGGAGAAATACAAGAAGCAGATCGAAGCCCAGGCCAAGAAGCGCAAAGCCGAGGAGATGATCTGATGCTCGTCCTCGACCATGATCGTGCGGGTGGCTATTGGGGCGCTGTCTACACCTTCACCGCCGTGAAGGGCATGCAGGTCATCATCGATGGACCTGTAGGCTGCGAGAATCTGCCTGTTACATCGGTGCTGCATTATACCGACGCGCTGCCACCGCACGAACTGCCGATCGTGGTGACCGGGCTCGGCGAAGAAGAACTCGGCCAGACCGGTACCGAAGGCGCGATGAAGCGCGCGCATCGGGTGCTCGATCCATACCTGCCGGCCGTCGTAGTCACCGGCTCGATCGCCGAAATGATCGGCGGCGGCGTGACGCCGGAGGGAACCAACATCAAGCGTTTCCTGCCGCGCACCATCGACGAGGATCAGTGGCAAAGCGCCGACCGCGCCATCGTCTGGCTCTGGAAGGAGTACGGCGTCAAGAAGATCCCCGAGCGCAAGCCGCGCGCCGAGGGCGTCAAACCGCGCGTCAATATCATCGGACCGATCTACGGCACCTTCAATATGCCGTCTGACCTCGCCGAAATCCGTCGGCTGATCGAGGGCATCGGCGCCGACGTCAATATGGTGTTCCCGCTCGGAAGTCACCTCGCCGACATCCCAAAGCTGGTGAACGCCGACGTCAACGTCTGCATGTACCGCGAGTTCGGCCGGATGCTATGCGAAGCGTTGGAGCGTCCATATCTGCAGGCGCCGATCGGGCTGCACTCGACCACAAGATTCCTGCGCAAGCTCGGCGAACTGCTGGGTCTCGACCCCGAGCCGTTCATCGAGCGCGAGAAGCACACGACCATCAAGCCGCTTTGGGATCTCTGGCGGTCGGTGACGCAGGATTTCTTTGGCACGGCCAGCTTTGCCATCGTGGCCAACGAGACCTATGCGCGCGGCGTCAGAAATTTCCTGGAAAAGGAGATGGGCCTGCCATGCACCTTCTCTTTCGCGCGCAAGGCGGGTGTCAAGCCGGACAACGATGCAGTACGATCTGCGGTGCGCGAGAAGCCGCCGCTGATCTTGTTCGGCAGCTATAACGAGCGCATGTACCTGGCCGAGGCCGGTGGCCGGGCCATCTATCTGCCGGCGTCCTTCCCGGGCGCTGTGATCCGTCGCCATACCGGCACGCCGTTCATGGGCTATTCCGGCGCCACCTATCTCGTTCAGGAAGTCTGCAACGCGCTGTTCGACGCGCTGTTCAATATCCTGCCGCTGGCGGTCGATCTCGATCGCGTTGATCCGACGCCGGCCCGGTTGCACGAGGAAATTCTCTGGAGCGACGAGGCCAAGGCGCTGCTCGACGAGGTGTTGGAGACCCATCCGATTTTGGTGCGGATCTCCGCGGCCAAGCGCTTGCGCGATGCAGCCGAGAGCGGCGCACGCCGAGCTGGTGAGGTGCGCGTCACCACGGACTTCGTGACCAAGGCACGCGCGGCGCTGATGAGTGGAGCGCCAGCATGAGAATAATCGAAGCCGGCTTGTTTCCGGTAATTCCGTATCCGCACGTGCAGAGCCGCAATCGGGAGGTGATGTCGATGTCCGACTATGCTTATGGCGATCGATCGAAGACGCAGGGCGAGAACGAGCCCGTTGAAACGCGGGTAATGTTTGGCGCTTGCTACCTGGCCTTTCTGTTCCGGGCCGTGGTCGCCCGACTGACGCCGTGGCGCAAACGGGCGACATTCGACCATTCCAGGAATCGCGAGTCGATTTTCGCGGAGGCCCGCAGTGCCGCTGGCACGATCGTGACGTCTTCGTTCATGGGGCTGTAACCGGGATTCCGTCCGGCTGGTTTCCGGCGGATAACTGCCGCATCGGTGGATTCGGCAATCGCTGTCGCCCACGCTCGGGCGGCGAACGGCCGCAAGGCCATCACTAGGAGGATACCAAATGAAGGACGGTTCCTTATCGGGGCTATCCGAAGCTGAAGCCAAGGAATTCCATTCGATATTCATGACGAGCTTTCTGCTCTTCACGGCTGTCGCAGTGGTTGCCCATATCCTCGCCTGGATGTGGCGTCCCTGGTTGCCCGGCCCGGGCGGCTACAAGACAACGGCGCTGGATAGCATCCAGCACGTCGCCAGCGTCGCCCTTTCGTACCTGACATAGAGGGAGGCAATCATGTGGCGAATTTGGCTTCTGTTCGATCCGCGGCGTGCGTTGATCATGCTCTTCACGTTCTTGTTCGGACTGGCGATCGTGATCCACTTCATCCTGCTCTCGACCGATCGGTTCAACTGGTTGGACGGGCCGCGCAAAGCGAAGACGTCGGAGATCACTCTGCCGTACACACCACCAAGCATGCCGTCCTGATGGCATGACGAACTGCGTACCGGAACGGACGAGGCAGGATCGAGCGGCCGGTCTCGTCCGCTTCCGGTAACTGCCAGGCGAAAACGACAAAGACGATGAATTTCGCACGCGGAGGAACGATCGATGGCAATGCTCAGCTTTGAAAGAAAATATCGCGTTCGCGGCGGAACGCTCATCGGCGGCGACCTGTTCGATTTCTGGGTCGGCCCGTTCTACGTTGGATTCTTCGGCATGACGACGATGTTCTTCGCGCTCGTCGGCATCGCGATGATCCTCTGGAACACCGCGCTCGGTCCGACATGGAATCTCTGGCAGATCAGCGTGAACCCGCCGGACATCAAATACGGCTTGTCCTTCGCGCCGCTGCAGGAAGGCGGCATATGGCAGATCGTCACGATCTGCGCGCTCGGCGCGTTCGTGTCATGGGCGCTTCGCGAGGTCGAGATCTGCCGCAAGCTCGGGATCGGTTACCATGTGCCGTTCGCCTTCAGCTTCGCGATTTTCGCTTATTTCACCCTGGTAGTGATTCGGCCTGTGCTGATGGGATCGTGGAGCTACGGCTTCCCCTACGGCATCATCTCTCATCTCGATTGGGTGTCGAACACCGGCTACCAATATGGCAACTTCCACTACAATCCAGCGCACATGATCGCGATCTCATTTTTCTTCACGACGTGCCTGGCGCTGGCCTTGCACGGTGGCCTCATCCTGTCATCGACCAATCCTGATCGTGGCGAGCCGGTTAAATCACCCGAGCATGAAAACACGATGTTCCGCGACCTGATCGGCTACTCGGTCGGGACTATTGGAATTCACCGACTTGGTCTGTTCGTCGCGCTGTCTGCGGTATCTTTCAGCGCGGTCTGTATCGTGATCAGCGGGCCGTTGTGGTCGGAAGGAAATGCCTGGTCCGAGTGGTGGAACTGGTGGCGCAACCTTCCAATCTGGTCCTCCAATTAATCTCGGTCATCAGAGAGAGAGACTTGAGCCATGGCCCAATATCAAAATTTTTTCACGCAGGTGCAGGTGCGCAGCACCATCTACCCCGGCATTCCAATTCAGCCGGGAATATGGGTTCGTACCAGTGAGGGCCGGTTCAATTACTGGCTCGGAAAGATCGGTGACGCCCAGGTCGGACCGTTCTATCTCGGATTTCTCGGCCTGGCGTCCATCGCATGCGGCGTCGTCGCGATCGAGATCATCGGTCTCAACATGCTGGCTTCGGTGAACTGGAGCCCGATCGAATTCGTCAGGCAACTCCCCTGGCTGTCGCTGGAGCCGCCAAAGCCCGAATACGGCATCAGTTTCCCACCATTGCAGGAGGGAGGGTGGTGGCTGATGGCCGGCTTCTTCCTCACCACCTCGATCCTGCTGTGGTGGGCGCGCACCTACCGTCGGGCGCGTGCGCTCGGCATGGGCACCCATGTCGCCTGGGCTTTCGCTTCGGCGATCTGGCTCTATCTGGTGCTCGGCTTCATCCGGCCGTTGCTGATGGGGCATTTCAGCGAGGCCGTTCCGTTCGGGATATTCCCGCATCTGGACTGGACTAACAACTTCTCGATTACGCACGGCAATCTCTTCTATAATCCGTTCCACATGCTCTCGATCGCATTCCTGTATGGCTCGGCGCTGCTGTTCGCCATGCACGGTGCGACGATCCTCGCGGTCAGCCGCTACGGCGGCGAGCGCGAGATCGAGCAGATCGTCGATCGAGGCACTGCGCTCGAGCGGGCCGCCCTGTTCTGGCGCTGGACTATGGGCTTCAACGCGACGGCGGAATCGATCCATCGTTGGGCCTGGTGGTTTGCCGTGCTCTGCCCGCTTTGTGGCGGTATCGGCATTCTTCTCTCCGGTACCGTCGTCGACAATTGGTTCGACTGGGGCGTCAAGCACGGTCTGGCGCTACCACGATAATTCATATGATGTTTTGGACGCGCGCCGGATGGCAACATGCCGCCGCGGCGCGCGTCAGGTTCATTGTCTTCCCGGCTCGGCTGTCCGAGACGAAGCGGCGGCGTACGGCCCAATCCGGGCTTCTCGCGACAAGCGTCCGCCAACAAAAAACGGGTTCGAGGAACGTTAAGTGAGAGATCACGGGTTGTTGGAGGATATTTGCCCTGGTTCAGGTGTTCAAATCTCCGAAGGAGTCGCTGGGGAATCTCGGCGCATTGCCGGCCGCGAACTTGGTCGCGGCAGCCAGCGACGTTGCCGTGATCGTCGACCGCGAGGGCGTCATTCGGGATGTTGCCTTCAACAAGGAGGATCTTTCGCTCGAGCTCGACGCCCACGGCCGCTGGCTCGGTTCGAGGCTCGCCGAAATCGTCACCTCCGAAACCAGTTCAAAGGCCAAGGAACTGCTCCAGGACGCGATGAGCCGGAAATTATCGATCTGGCGTCAGGTCAATCATCCGTCGCCCAGTGGCGCCGATATTCCGGTCCTGTATTCGGCCGTCAACATCGGACGCGACGATCGTTTTGTCGTGGTGGGTCGCGACCTGCGGCCGCTTGCGGCGATGCAGCAGCGGCTCGTCAATGCCCAGCAATCGATGGAGCGCGACTACGTTCGGCTGCGCCACGCCGAAACGCGCTATCGTTTGCTGTTCCAGGTGTCGTCGGAAGCGGTCATGATCGTTGATGCCTCCAACAATGCGGTCCTGGAAATCAATCCGGCCGCGCTGGCGCTGCTCGACGAGAGCGCGCCGCAGGTTCTGAAGTCGAATCTGTCGTCGCACTTCGATACCGTTGATGCGCAACCGATTCTGACTCTTCTCGCCGGTGTTCGAGCGAGCGGTCGAGATGGAAGTGTCCGCGCCAAGCTCGCGAAGGGAGACCGCGAGTGCTACGTCGCCGCCTCCCAGTTCCGGCAGGAGAATGCGACCTTGTTTCTAGTTCGCCTCTTGTCTCAGCCCATGCTGCCGGAAGCCAGCGCGCTGAAGGCGACATCGACCTTGCTGAAGTATTTCGACGCCGCGCCGGACGCATTGGTCGTTACCGGATATGACGGCCGCGTCGTCAGTGCGAACCCGGCTTTCGCGGAGATGGCGCAGCTCGGCAACGCCGAGCAATCGCGCGGAGAGATGCTGGACCGCTGGCTGGGTCGCGCGGGGGTCGACTTCGGCGTGGCATTTGCCAATCTGCGTCAGAACGGCTCGATCAAGCTGTTCTCGACCGCGCTGCGTGGCGAACATGGTGCGACGACGGATGTCGAGGTATCCGCGGTTTCTCTGGTTGATGATGATCACAAACAGGGCTTCGGCTTCGCGATCCGGAATGTCGAGAAGCGTCTTTCGGTCTCGCCGTCGTCGGCCCGCGAGCTCCCGCGCTCGGTCGCGCAACTCACCGAACAAATCGGTCGGGTTCCGCTGCGCGATCTCGTGCGCGAGGCGACTGACGTCATCGAGAAGCTCTCGATCGAGGCTGCGCTGGAATTGACTGGCGACAACCGGGCATCGGCCGCGGAGATGCTCGGCCTCAGCCGTCAGAGCCTTTATGTGAAGCTCCGCCGCTTCGGCCTTGCTGATCACGCCGGAGAAGGGGATGCCGAAAATGACTAGTGCCGTTGTCAGTCATCCCGCGCCGTCGGTCGTTCTCGAACTGCTGAAGCCGATCACCTGGTTTCCGCCGATGTGGGCCCTGGGATGCGGGATCGTCTCCTCCGGCGTTTCGCCGGGCCAGCGTTGGCCGATGATTGTCGCTGGCGTGCTGCTGGCGGGACCGATGGTCTGCGGCACCAGCCAGGCCGTTAATGATTGGTATGACCGGCATGTCGATGCCATCAACGAACCCAACCGTCCTATTCCGTCTGGCCGCATTCCCGGCCGCTGGGGACTTTACATCGCGATCGTGTGGACGGCGTTGTCGCTACTGTTGGCGACCGTGCTCGGCACCTGGGGCTTTGTCGCCGCAATCGTCGGCCTCGTTCTGGCCTGGGCTTACAGCGTGCCGCCGATCCGCCTCAAGCAGAACGGCTGGTGGGGCAATGCGGCGTGTGGGCTCTGTTATGAAGGCCTGCCCTGGTTTACGGGCGCCGCGGTGATGGGTGCGTCCGCGCCGGATTGGCGCATCGTCTTGATCGCGCTGCTCTACAGCATCGGTGCCCACGGCATCATGACTCTCAACGACTTCAAGTCGGTCGAAGGCGACAAGCGGATGGGAATCGATTCGCTCCCGGTGCTGCTTGGCGTCGGGAATGCCGCGCGGCTTGCCTGTGTCGTTATGGCGGTTCCGCAGGTCGCAGTCGTGGCACTCTTCCTGTCATGGCATCGTCCATTCTATGCGGCTGCTGTCGGTGTCTTGTTGCTAACGCAGTGTTTTTTAATGGTGCATTTCCTGAAGAGTCCGCGCGAACGCGCCCCTTGGTATAACGGAACCGGGATCAGCTGTTATGTCGTCGGCATGCTCGTCAGCGCCTTTGCGCTGGCCGCGCTGAAAGCGAGTTGACCATGAACGACCCGGTTCTTTCATGGTTGGGCATTGTCAGGCTTGGCCTGGTTCAGACCGGCCTCGGCGCAATCGTGGTCTTGACGACTTCGACGTTGAACCGGGTCATGGTGGTCGAGCTGGCGATGCCGGCGATCCTGCCGGGCGCTCTCGTCGCCATTCACTATGCCCTTCAGGTCTTCCGGCCGGCCTGGGGCCATGGCTCGGATCTCGGGGCCCGCCGAACGCCGTGGATCGTCGGCGGCATGGCGGTGCTCGCAACCGGCGGGCTGATGGCCGCAGTGGCGACGGCCTGGACGAACACGCATCCGCTGTTCGGCATCGCGGTTGCGGTATTCGCCTTCTGCCTGATCGGCGTCGGGGTCGGCGCCGCTGGTACGTCGCTGCTGGTGCTGCTTGCGAAGCGCACCGATGACAGCCGCCGTGCGGCGGCGGCGACCATCGTCTGGGTGATGATGATTGCAGGCTTTATCGTAACCACCGGTGTAGCGGGCCATTTGCTCGATCCGTTTTCGCCAGTGCGATTGATCGTTGTGTCGGGAGCAGTATCCGTAGCGGCATTGGTTCTGACCTTCATCGGCGTGTGGGGCGTCGAAGGAGAGTCGGTTGCCAACGCCGAATTGGCCCCGAAGAACTCGCCGCGCCAGACGTCGTTCCGCGACGCTTTCCTGGAAGTCTGGACCGAACCAAGATCACGGCGGTTCGCAACCTTTGTCTTTGTCTCGATGCTCGCCTATAGCGCTCAGGATCTGATCCTCGAGCCGTTCGCCGGAGTGGTGTTCGGCTTCACGCCCGGCGAAACGACCCGGCTTTCGGGCGTCCAGCATGCGGGCACGTTGATTGGCATGACAATGGTGCCGTTGATCGGCGCCTTCTATCCGCGATCTCGCGGCAACCTTCAGATATGGACCATTGGTGGGTGTCTGGCTTCGGCGATCGCGCTGTTGTGTTTGGCGACGGCTGCGGTCGTCGGGCCGCCCTGGCCGTTGCGTGAGACCGTGTTTATGCTCGGTGTCACCAATGGGGCTTACGCCGTGGCGGCGATCGGCTCGATGATGGCCCTGGTCGGAGCGGGTGATGAGAAACGGGAAGGCGTGCGAATGGGGCTCTGGGGCGCGGCGCAGGCGTTCGCGTTCGGGTTCGGTGGATTCCTGGGAACGCTGGCCAGCGATATCGCGCGCTATGTCCTGACGTCGGCGGCGTTGTCTTATTCCGCGGTGTTCGCATCGGAGGCGGGCCTGTTCGTCGTGGCCGCTTTCATGGCAGTTTGGGTTGATCGCGCTCCAGCAAAGGACGCTACACAACAGCGCGTTTTCGGCTCGCCGGTTGCCGCTATCGCAGAAGGAGCTCGGTCATGACCAGTTCGGAGATGTTCGATGTCGTGGTGATTGGCGGAGGCCCGTCCGGAGCGACGGCCGCGCACGATCTTGCAAAGCGCGGGCGGAGCGTGTTGTTGCTCGATCGTGCCGGGCGCATCAAGCCTTGTGGTGGCGCGATCCCGCCGCGGCTGATCCGCGACTTCGACATTCCCGATCACCTGCTGGTCGCGCACGTCAACTCCGCCCGAATGGTGTCGCCATCGGACAAGCAAGTTGACATGCCCATCGACGGCGGCTTTGTCGGCATGGTCGACCGCGATGTGTTCGACGAATGGTTACGAACACGCGCCGCCGATGCCGGTGCGCAACGGCGGACTGGCCTGTTCAAGCGTTTCGAACGTGACGAATCCGGCGTGACCGTCGTCCATTATGAGGAACGCGCCGCCGACGGGACCATGGCGGAACGCACGGTTCGGGTGCGCGCGTTGATCGGTGCCGATGGCGCCTTGTCGGCCGTGGCACGACAGTGTCTGCCCGGTGCTGACCGGCTGCCTTACGTGTTTGCCTATCATGAAATCGTTCGCGCTCCGCCGGCGGCATCCAGCTTCGACGGTACACGTTGCGACGTCTATTACCGCGGCAGCGTGTCTCCCGACTTCTACGGCTGGGTTTTCCCGCACGGCGACACCGTCAGCGTCGGAACAGGGTCCGCCCGCAAGGGATTTTCATTACGAGATTCCGTGGGAGGCCTACGAAACGCCGCGGGGCTTGGAACCTCGGAGACCATTCGCCGCGAAGGCGCCCCGATCCCGCTGCACCCGCTGCCGCGGTGGGACGATGGGCACAGCGTGCTGCTCGCCGGCGATGCCGCGGGTGTCGTTGCTCCCGCGTCGGGCGAGGGCATTTACTACGCGATGATCGGCGGACGGTTGTCGGCGGAGGCCGTCGACGAGTTTCTGGAGACTGGGGATGCCAAGGCCCTGCGCAATGCGCGGAAGCGCTTCATGCGGCTGCACGGTGTCGTGTTCTGGATTCTCGGTGTGATGCAGTGGTACTGGTACTCCAACGATCGTCGCCGCGAACGTTTCGTCAGCATCTGCCGCGACCGCGACGTCCAGAAGCTGACGTGGGATGCCTATATGAACAAGGAACTGGTTCGCGCCAAGCCGGTCGCCCATGTCCGCATTTTCTTCAAGAACCTTGCCCACATGGCAGGGCTGGCATCGGCGTAATGGCCACGCGCGGCAGTTTCTGGAAGCCCGTCCTGATCGCGGCTTCGGTTGCGATCTTCATTGCGGTGCTAGGCGGCACGTTGACCGATACCGGGGTCTGGTATCAAGGCTTACGAAAACCCTCCTGGCAACCGCCGGATTGGCTGTTCGGTCCCGCCTGGACTTTGATCTTTACGCTGGCGACGGCCTCGGCGGTTGATGCCTGGCGCAACGCGGATAACCGCGCGCAGCGGGAATGGGTGATCGCGCTGTTGGCCCTGAACGGATTTCTCAATGTGTTGTGGAGCACGTTGTTCTTCGCGCTGAAACGTCCGGATTGGGCGCTAATCGAGGTGGCGTTCCTGTGGCTTTCGATCCTGTTGCCGATCATCGTGTTCTGGCGCTTCGCGAGGCCCGCGAGCCTTTATCTGGTGCCTTATCTGTTGTGGGTGTCGTTCGCCGCATTTCTCAATCTGACGGTCGTTCGTCTGAACGGGCCGTTTACGTGACAAACGGTTGCCAGGATCGGGGTCTCCATGTGATGTTCCGGTATGGCTGACGTGTTTGCGAGTGGACGCCTCGTCGACTTCATTCTTGTCGTGGTCGTTCTCGAGGCTGCGGCCTTGTTGGCATATTGGTCGCGTGCCCGGCGGGGCATCTCGCCACGCGACCTGTTACCTAATCTGTGCGCCGGCCTATTTCTTCTGCTCGCACTGCGCGCAACCCTGGCCGGCAGCGGCTGGATGTTGGCAAGCTTCTTACTCGCGGCGGCCGGACTCGCGCATCTGACGGACGTCACCCGGCGGTGGCGCAACTAGCCACCGCGCTGCCCCTGCGCCGACCGACTATTTCTTTTCGGAGAATTTGTTGATGTAGGCGATGACGTCCTTCCGCTGCTGCTCGTCAGTGAGCTTGAACGCCATCTTGGTCGAACCGACGGCCAGTTCAGGCTTGCCCTTGTCGGTCAGGAATTTCTTCAGGAATGCGTTCGGATCAGGCAGGTACTGCATGATCAGGTCGTCGGACCAGACCAGTCCGTTCTCACCTGCGGACTTATTCAACGTCGAATAGGCGAAGCCTGGCGCCGTTCCCGATTGCCGGCCGATGACGCCGGTCAAGACCGGCCCGACCAGGTTCTTGGCATCCGGCCCAATGCGGTGGCAGGTCATGCATTGCTTGAAAATCTGCTCACCCTTGGCCGCGTCTTGTGCGATGGCCGCGCTGCTCGAAAAGACAATGGCTGCTGCAACAAAAGCAAAAACTGCAGATTTCACCGGCACGTTGCTCTCCCTGACTGCTGTTTGGTCCCGATTTGGATGTTATGATATATTGACAGTTATAAATATCAATTAGTGTTGTCAGTTCCCTGACGTTCTTTTGAGGACGTCCAACGAGTTCCAAGTGGATTATGCTGGCTCAATATTCTATCAGCGAGCCATCGGCCACCAAGAGAACAGCCTGTGTCATACAAATGTGACAACTAAAACCTTCTAAACAAAGGTGTTTCTTGACTTTGCCGGCGGATTCTGCGCATTCCTACTAGGCAGGGCCCTAATTTCCGGGTGCCGAGTGTCAGGCAATGTTGGCACGTCGCGTGCATCGGTCCAACTGCCGTTGTTTCGACAGCTTCACGCTCCGCACAGGATGATCGGCAGATAGCAGATGGCCGTATTACCGACCGTACAGCCCGACATCACCCTCTTGCTGGACATGGAGGGGGTGATCCGCGAGGCGACGCTGTCGCCATCCATGAGCAGCGAGAGCGTCGACGGATGGCTCGGCCGCCTTTGGGTCGAAGTCGCCGGTGACATGGGCGGCGAGAAGGTCAAGCGTATGGTCGATGACGCGCGCGTCACTGGCATTTCGGCGTTCCGCCAGATCAATCAGCGCTTTCCGAGCGGTCTCGAAATTCCGATGGAATACACCACGGTGCTGCTTGGCGGCCGTGCCGGAATGCTCGCGATCGGCAAGAACCTGCAGGCCGTCGCGGAGCTTCAGTCGCGCCTGATCGCGGCCCAGCAAACGATGGAGCGCGACTATTGGAAGCTGCGCGAAATCGAGACCCGTTACCGTCTGGTCTTCGACGCATCGAACGAAGCCGTCATGATCGTGTCGGCCGCCAATCTGCGGATCCTGGAGGCAAACCGCACTGCGATCGAGGCGCTGAATTCGCCGCGTCGCCGCAACGAGGACATCGCAGGACGCGAGCTGCTGCATGACATCGCCGCTGAAGACCGCGACGCGGTTCGCGAAGTGCTTGCGCGCATCCGCGAGCGCGGCAAGGCGCTGAGCATCCTTGTGCATCTTGGCCCTGAAGCGATGCCTTGGATGCTGCGCGGGTCGCTGATGACGGCGGAGCCCGGCCATGTGTTTCTGCTTCAATTCACCGCAGCGACCGACCTGTCGGCCCCGAAAGAGAAGGGCGAGCCTTCGACCATCGAGGAGTTGGTCGAGCATTTGCCCGATGGGTTCGTGGCGCTCGATGAAGCCGGCATCATTCGCCACGCCAATCAGGCCTTTCTCGATCTGGTGCAACTCGGCTCGAAGGCGTCAGCAATCGGGGAATCGCTTGACCGGTGGCTCTGGCAGCCGGGCGCCGATCTGAATGCACTTCTTTCGAACATCCAGCGGCACAAGACCGTGAGGCTGTTCACAACGTCGGTTCGCGGTGAGCTCGGTACCGAGACTGAGGTCGAGATCTCGGCCGGGACCGGGGAGGGCGAGTTGGGTCAGATCGGCGTGCTGCTTCGCAATGTGGCCCGTCGCCTGCCGTCGGGCAGCGAGAGTGATTTTCTGCGCACCGCGCTGGGCTCGATGAGCGAGCAGATTGGGAAATCGTCGCTGCGCCAGCTCGTCAAGAATACGGTGGGCGTCGTCGAACAGCACTATGTGAAGCAGGCGCTCGAGCTTGCTGGTGGCAACCGGACGGCGACGGCTGAACTTCTGGGATTGAGCCGCCAGAGCCTTTATGCAAAGCTCAATCGTTACGGCCTGGACGACAAGGAGCCGGACGCCGAGGAAACCCCAGAGGACTGAGTTGGCGCTGCATTCGCTCGCTACACCAGCATTCGGAAAAGCCGACCTTTCGAACTGCGAACGGGAAGAGATCCATCTCGCGGGCTCAATACAGCCCCACGGCGCCCTGTTGGTCGTCAGCGAGCCAGATCACCGTGTTGTTCAGGCCAGTGCCAATGCCGCGGCATTTCTCAATCTGAAGCAAGTCGACGGCATGGCGCTCGCCGATCTCGACGGCGACCTGCTGGTCCGAATTCTCCCGCACCTCGACCCGACCGCCCAGGGGATGCCGATCGCGGTTCGCTGCAGGATCGGAAGCCCCGCCGCCGAATATGACGGGCTTTTGCATCGTCCGGCCGAAGGAGGGCTGGTCATCGAGCTGGAGCGGGCCGGACCGTCGGTCGATTTGACCAGGTACATCGCCAAGGCGCTTGAGAAGATTCGTACCGCGTCCTCGATTCGGGCGCTGTGCGAAGAGGCCGCGACTTTGTTTCAGGATCGTACCGGCTATGACCGGGTCATGGTCTACCGTTTCGATGACGAGGGACATGGCGAAGTGTTTTCGGAGCGCCGCAAGCCGGAGCTTGAAGCGTATCTGGGCAATCGCTACCCTGCGACCGATATTCCGCAGATGGCGCGGCGACTCTATGAGCGCACACGAGTCCGCGTGCTGGTGGATGTGAACTATCAGCCCGTCCCGCTGCAGCCCCGGCTCTCACCGATCACCGGACGCGATCTGGATATGTCGCTCTGCTTCCTGCGCAGCATGTCCCCGATTCACCTTCAGTACCTGAAGAACATGGGCGTAGGCGCGACCCTGGTGATCTCGCTGGTGGTCGGCGGAAAGCTGTGGGGCCTCGTCGCCTGTCATCATTACGAGCCGCGCTTTATCCATTTTGAATTGCGGGCGGTTTGCGAACTGCTTGCCGAGGCGATTGCGACGCGCATCGCGGCGCTCGAGAGCTTTGCGCAGAGCCAGTCCGAGATCTTCGTGCAACGGCTCGAGCAGCGAATGATCGAGGCGATGTCGCGCGAAGGCGACTGGCGCGGCGCGATCTTCGATAGCTCGCAATCGGTCCTGCAGCCGCTGGGGGCGAGTGGAAGCGCTCTGATCTATGAAGGCCAGATCATCTCGACCGGTGAGGTTCCGGGGACACAGGAAATCAGGGAGATCGGTGCGTGGCTCGACACGCATCGCGATCGATCTGTGGTGGCGACGGCATCGTTAGGGCTGGATCTCCCTCAATTCGCGGGGATCACGAAGGTCGCGAGCGGCATCGCGGTGACGCCGATTTCCAGCAATCCCGGCGAGTACCTGATCTGGTTCCGGCCGGAGCGCATCCGCACGGTGACCTGGGGCGGCGATCCGTTGAAGCCGTTCGTGATCGGCGACAATCCATTGGATCTCTCGCCGCGGCGGTCGTTTGCACAGTGGCATCAGCAGGTGGAGGGGACGTCCGAGCCGTGGACGCCGGCCGATCTTGCCGCCGCCCGCCTGATCGGCCAGTCGGTGGCGGATATCGTGCTGCAATTCCGCGCGGTGCGCACGCTCATCGCCCAGGACCAGCTCGAACAGTTCAGCCGCCACGTGCGTGTGTCCGAGCAGCCGGTGATCATCGCCGACATCGACGGAAAGATCCTGCTGATGAACGAAGCGTTCAGGACCTTGCTGCCGAAGGATCACAGCGCGTTCGATCGACTGGACGAGCTGGCCGGGGCATTTCAACAATCGGACCGTTTTCTTCGCGATGTTGCGGATCTCATCCGTCACCATCGCGCGTGGCGCGGCGAGTTGCTGTTGCGCAGCGAAAGCAACCGGGAAAAACCGTTGATGATAAGGGCCGATCCTGTGCAGCCGTCGCGGGACCGGGTGCTCGGCTTCGTGCTGATCTTCTCCGATATCACGGACCGAAAGGCCGCCGAGATCGCGCGTAGCCGTTTCCAGGAAGGTATCGTTCAGAGCAATCGGATCAGCAGTGTCCGTCTCGATTCCAAGACCGATCTCGTCTACCAGAACCTGCTGTCGTCGGTGGTCGAGAACGCCCAGCTCGCCGCGCTCGAGATCACCTATGGTGTGGAAACCGGCCGGATCGCCGAGATGCTCGAGAGCGTCCGCAATTCGACGCTGCGCACCGCCGAAGTGCTGGAGCATCTGATCTGGCATGCGTCGCGGACGTCGGGCGGCGGCAAGCCGAACGCCTGAAACTGTACGCGAGGCCGACCTATTGCACGACCGCGACCATGGCCGACCTTTGTGGTACTGCAGCCCCGACGGCACAGGACAGGTCGATATTCATGGAAAAGGCGATTGCGCCTTCCTCCACCACAGCCTGTGGATCGGGCACAAGTGCGCCGGCCTCTTCGAGCGCGTTGCGGTAGTCGGCCTTCAGCACTTTCAAATCTGGAAAGTGCGGAAAATCGTAGAAGGTCAGCTCCGAAGGGCGAAGCTCCAGCGAGCGCGCCAGCAATCGCTGGAGGATCTGGCCGCCGCTGAGGTCCCCGAGATAGCGGGTATAGGCATGTGCGATCAGTCGCATGCCGTCGCCATCGGCCGCATGCGAAACCCGCTTGGCGTAAATCTCGCCGGCGGCAAGCAGCGGAATATCCGCAATCCATCGCTCGCCGCACAGCGCAGCAAGGTCGGATTCGATCGCGAGCGTTCGTTCAAGGCGGTAGCGGGAGAGCAATGCGATGCCGGGTGAACCGCGATGGCGTTCGAGCCCATCCTCCATCGCTCGATAGGCAGGAAGCAGATTGCGCAACAACAGGATGTAGCCAGCCCGGCTTGCGTCACCCCGCAGCAGATCGCGAATGATGCCGGTCCGTTCGGCTTCCGCATGCAGCGCCTTGGTACGGAGATAAAGCGCGGTCACGACGCTGGGCGGGGAGGAGCCATCCGCCGTCGCAGCCGTCATTCCCGTCGCGTCCGCAATGGGGTTGGAAGGTAAGCTTCGTCGCGTCAATCCGCGCCGTCCCCGTGCGCCAAGGCCGGTCACGTCCGGCCCTTCATCTGTTCAATCAGCCCATGCGCCTGCTGTGGCGCGGTGGTCGCATCGGCGGACATCATATCGGCTCCCATCGACGCCACAAGGTGGGGCTGCGCGATCACCAGCGGGCCGCCCAGGATGATGCCGACCTGCCTGTTGCGCGAGTCGCGCCTGATGTCGTGGATGTCCTTCTTCAACTCATCCAGCCGCCGATCGCTGCTGACCGAGAAGCCAACGATGTCGAACCAGTGATTATGCACCAGAGATGTCAGCTCCTGATGCGACGAAAACGGGCCGGTGCAGAGATTCCAGCCTGCGCGACGGAAGAACTCGGCCACCATCGACAATCCGAAACTGTGCTGGTCCCCGGGAATGATTGTCAGCAGGGCCGATTCCCCGCTGTGGCCGCCGTTGGTTTCCTGGACGAAACTATCGCCGAGGCGGTACATGATGAGCTGCAGCCGCCCGACGGCGAGCGTTACGCTGGCAAAATCGGTCGTGTCCGATTCCCATTGCGCTCCGAGCTGACGTGCTGCGGGCGCCAGCAGGTCGAGAAAAATCGATTCGACTGAGGTGCCCTTCGCCTGGAGATCCACGACAAACGCGAACGCCGCGTCGTCATCGGCGCCAAGCGCCAGCGCGGCAAACACCTCCACCTCGGTCGGCGTGGTCGGCTCTGCGGTCTCCGCGGGCTTTGCGATCGGTGTGCTGAGTAATGCCAGCACGATCTTGGGAATGATCTGCGTCTTGATGGCTCGGACTACGGCGACCGGTTGCAACGTCGGCCGAAAGCGCCAGATCGGCGCCGGAATTCTCTGTCGCAGCGAATTGGGGCGACGCGCCGGAGCAGTGTCGGTAGCGCTACCGGCTGAGAAGGATTGCTCGTTCACATCGGCCATATCTCACTCCCCCCAACATTAAGTCCCTTATTCCAAAAACCGTCAAGTTTAATTTACGTATGGTTTAGTTGACAGTTCTTGAAGTGAGGTTTAGCCTTCTTCCATCAAGCCCGCACTTAGGGAGTGGCGCGGTGCAACTTCGAGCAGCTAAAAGCGGCGACTTCCCCGACCTCGGCGACCCTACGCCGGCAGCTGCTCGCTTTCCCCAGCCAATATCGCAGCACCGTGATGCAGGACTGTCAAACAATCTTTACAGTTCACCAGGTGAATATGTCGCTGCGACTGCGAATGGAATTTCGCAGATTGGAGACGTCGCATCGCGAGCCCGTTCGACAGACCAATCACTTAGGCCCTTGTACACACCCGAACAGCGCCTTCGCCGCGATGCAACAAGGTGGACTCTGGTACAGGGCGTCCTCGCGCCAATTCAGTTCGCCGTTTTCCTGATCAGCCTGACGCTGGTGCTTCGCTATCTCCTCACCGGCGAAGGCTTTGCCGTCGCGACGGCGTCAATCGTTGTCAAGACTCTCGTGCTCTACGCGATCATGATCACCGGTTCGATCTGGGAACGTGAAGTTTTCGGCTGCTATCTGTTTGCGCCCGCCTTTTTCTGGGAAGACGTATTCAGCTTCCTCGTGCTGGCACTGCACACCGGCTACCTCATCGCGTTGTACGCCGGGATCGGCGGCCAGCGCGAACAGATGCTCCTCGCACTGACGGCGTACGCGTCCTATTTCGTCAATGCCGCGCAGTTCGTATTGAAGCTGCGTGCGGCGCGGCGTGACGAACGCATTGCATCACCGACACCTCCATCGATTTCGGGGAGCCGGGCATGAATGTGCATGTGCAGGGATGTCAGGTCGCAGCAGATGTCGCGCCCAAATCGATTCGTCGCGAGAGCGGCCAGCGCGAGGTGTTCTGCGGGCTGACCGGCATCGTCTGGCTGCATCGAAAGATCCAGGACGCCTTCTTCCTGGTGGTGGGCTCGCGCACCTGCGCGCATCTGATTCAGTCCGCCGCCGGCGTCATGATCTTCGCCGAGCCTCGATTTGCGACTGCGATCATGGAAGAGAAGGACCTCGCCGGGCTCACCGATGCCAATGACGAATTGGATCGCATCGTGGCTCAGCTGATCGCGCGGCGGCCGGACATCCGGCTGTTGTTTCTGGTCGGCTCCTGTCCGTCCGAAGTCATCAAGCTCGATTTGTCGCGTGCCGCATTGCGGCTGTCGCAGAAATTCTCGCCCGCAGTCCGCATTCTCAATTACTCGGGCAGTGGTATCGAGACAACATTCACGCAAGGCGAGGATGCCTGTCTCGCCTCGCTCGTTCCCGCGGCCCCCCCGAACGGAACGAGCGAGGACCAATTGCTGATCGTGGGCTCGCTGGCCGATGTGGTCGAGGACCAGTTTATCCGCCTGTTCGATGCGCTCGGCATTGGCGCCGTGCAGTTCCTGCCTCCGCGAAACTCGGCGGCACTTCCTGAGATCGGACCGAACACCAAATTTCTCCTGGCTCAACCCTTCCTCGCCGACACGGCGCGCGCGCTGGAAGATCGCGGCGCCGTGCGGTTGGCCGCGCCGTTCCCGCTGGGTGTGGAAGGCACAACAGCTTGGCTGCGTGCAGCGGCCGATGCGTTCGGTGTCGCGCCCGCGTCGTTCGAGACGGTCACGGGACCCCATCGTATCAGGGCGGAGCGAGCGCTGGTTCGTTATCGCGATCAACTCGGCGGCCGCCGCATATTTCTGTTCCCGGACTCCCAGCTCGAAATCCCACTGGCGCGGTTCCTGTCACGCGAGTTGTCGATGCAACTGGTCGAGGTCGGAACGCCCTATCTCCACCGCGAGCATCTCGCCGAAGAACTCAGGCTGCTGCCGGATGATGTCGTGCTGTCGGAAGGGCAGGACGTCGATTTGCAGCTCGACCGCTGCCGCGCCGCACGCCCGGATTTGGTGGTGTGCGGGCTTGGACTTGCCAATCCGCTGGAGGCCGAAGGCATCACCACGAAATGGTCGATCGAGCTCGTGTTCACGCCCATCCAGGGCTACGAGCAGGCGGCCGATCTTGCCGAACTGTTTGCGCGCCCCCTGGTGCGCCGCGCGAAACTGGTGGCCTGATCATGCAGCTTACCGTGTGGACATATGAAGGACCTCCCCACGTCGGCGCGATGCGCGTCGCCACGGGAATGGACGGCCTGCACTATGTCCTGCACGCGCCGCAGGGCGATACCTACGCGGATCTGCTGTTCACGATGATCGAACGCCGCGACCGACGCCCACCCGTGACCTACACGACGTTTTCCGCGCGGGATCTCGGCGGTGACACCGCCGAACTGTTCAAGAACGCGGCCCAAAAAGCCTATGATCGCTTCCAACCGCAAGCGATGCTCGTCGGCGCGTCCTGCACCGGGTCGTTGATCCAGGACGATCCCGGTGGTCTGGCGCGTGCGCTCGATCTCCCGATCCCTGTTGTGGCCGTCGATCTGCCGGCCTATCAGCGCAAGGAAAATTGGGGCGCGGCCGAAACGTTCTATCAATTGGTGCGCGCGCTCGCCGGGCCGTCGGCGCCGGCGCCGGGAATACCGCGCCCGCAGCGCGCTGCCGGAGTGCGTGCTCGCTGCAATCTGCTTGGCCCAACTGCACTCGGCTTCCGTCATCGCGACGATATCGTCGAGATCACCTCGTTGCTGGCAAAGCTTGGCATCGATGTGAACGTCACGGCTCCGATGGGGGCTACACCGACCGATATCGCGAGATTGGGCGAAGCCGACTTCAATGTCGTGCTCTATCCCGAAATCGCGGGCCAGGCCGCCTCCTGGCTGCAACGGACTTTTGGTCAATCCTTTACTAAAACCGTTCCAATTGGTGTATCGGCCACCCGTGAATTCGTCGAAGAGGTCGCGAAGCTCGCCGGCGTCGATGCTTCGGCGACCCTGGCCACGGACGCGACCCGGCTGCCGTGGTACTCGCGTTCGGTCGACTCGACCTACCTCACCGGCAAGCGGGTCTTCATCTTTGGCGACGCCACCCATGCCGTTGCTGCCGCACGCATTGCATCCGACGAGCTTGGCTTCAAGGTTGTTGGGCTCGGCACCTACAGCCGCGAGTTCGGCCGCGAAATCCGCGAGGCGGCCAAGCGCTACGACGTCGAACCGCTGATCACCGACGACTATCTCGAAGTCGAGGCGAAGGTTGCGGAACTGCAGCCCGAGCTGGTGCTGGGGACGCAGATGGAGCGGCATATCGCAAAGCGCCTCGGCGTTCCCTGTGCCGTGATCTCAGCGCCGGTGCATGTGCAGGACTTTCCGGCACGCTATGCACCGCAGATGGGGTTTGAGGGAGCCAACGTGATCTTCGATACCTGGGTGCATCCGCTGATGATGGGCCTCGAAGAGCACCTGCTGGCGATGTTCAAGGATGATTTCGAATTCAAGGACGGAGCGGTGCCGTCGCATCTGGGCGCGGGCCATTCAGCGCCCGTGGCTGATCGGCCGGTTCAGGTATCCGTCCTTGCGTCGAATATCGCGGCCGTCTGGGCGGCGGACGCCGAGAAAGAGCTGCACAAAATCCCGTTCTTCGTTCGCGGCAAGGCGCGCCGTAACACCGAACGTTTCGCCAATGAAAACGGCGTTGCCACCATAACCATTGAGACGCTCTACGATGCCAAAGCGCATTACGCCCGCTGACGCGACGCCTCTACGGGTCGTCGTCGTGACCATGGACAGCCATCTGTCCGGCGCGGCTGCGCGTGCGCAGGCACTGTTGAGGAGGAACTTCCCGGGACTGGTACTCGCGGTTCATTCCGCGGACGAATGGGGCACCGACGACGTAGCGCTCGATCGCTGCAAGGCCGACATCGCCCGCGGCGACATCGTGATCGCCACCATGCTGTTTCTCGACGATCACGTTCGCGCCGTGATGCCGGCACTCGTTGCGCGGCGCAATGATTGCGACGCGATGATCTGTTGCATGTCGGCGGCTGAGATCGTCAAGCTCACGCGCGTCGGCAAGTTCGACATGAGCGGCGAGGCGCTCGGCGCCATCGCCTGGCTGAAGAAGCTGCGCGGAAATCGTAAAGGTAGTCCCGGCGGCAAGGGTGAGATGAAGATGCTGCGGCAACTGCCGAAGTTGCTTCGCTTTATCCCCGGCACCGCTCAGGACATGCGTGCCTATTTCCTGACTTTGCAATACTGGCTTGCTGGCTCCGAGCAGAACATCGCCAACATGGTCCGCCTGCTGGTCGATCGGTATGCGGAGGGACCGCGCCGCGGCCTGCGCGGCATCGTGAAGGCGGAGGCGCCGGTGGACTATGCCGACATCGGCGTCTACCACCCGCGCTTCAAGGGACGCATCGCCGACACCGCCGATCTACTGCCTGTCCCGGCCGGCAAGCGCGGCACCGTCGGCCTTCTGTTGTTGCGCTCCTATCTGCTGGCCGGAAATACCGGTCACTATGATGGTGTGATCGCGGCGTTCGAGGCGAGGGGGCTGCGCGTCATTCCCGCTTTCGCCAGCGGTCTCGATCAGCGCCCGGCGATCGAGCGCTTCTTCATGAAAGAAGGCCGCAGCGTCGTCGATGCGGTGGTCTCGCTCACCGGTTTCTCGCTGGTCGGTGGTCCCGCCTACAACGACTCCCGGGCGGCCGAGGACATTCTCGCCAAGCTAGACGTGCCTTATCTGTCGGCACATCCCGTCGAATTCCAGACGCTTGAGCAATGGGGGGCTTCGGATCGCGGTCTTATGCCGGTGGAGAGCACCATCATGGTGGCGATCCCCGAACTCGACGGTGCGGCGGGGCCGATGGTTTATGGCGGTCGCTCCGACGGGGCTGGCGCCTCTTGCACCGGCTGTGAGCGCGCCTGTATTTTTGCATCGGCCGAGACCGGCGGTAAAATGCACGTGTGCAGCGAGCGCGCCGACATGCTGGCGGCGCGGACGGCGCGCCTGGTCGCGACGCGCCGTTCGGAGCGCCGGGATCGCAAGGTCGCGATCGTCCTGTTCAACTTCCCGCCGAATGCAGGCAACACTGGTACCGCGGCGTTCCTCTCTGTGTTCGAATCACTCCACCGTACGCTCTCCGCAATGAAGCACGAGGGCTATCAGGTCGAGGTGCCCGAAAGTGCCGACGCGTTGCGGGAGCGCATCGTGGTCGGCAACGCCGCTCGCTTCGGCGCCGATGCTAACGTCCACGCCAGAATTCCGGCCGGCGATCACGTTCGGAACGAAAAATGGCTACGCCAGATCGAAGCGCAATGGGGCCCGGCGCCCGGCAAGCAGCAGAGCGACGGCAGCTCGATCTTCGTGCTCGGTGAGCGCTTCGGCAACGTCTTCGTCGGGATCCAGCCTGCGTTCGGATACGAAGGCGATCCGATGCGGCTGTTATTCGAGAAGGGCTTTGCGCCGACGCATGCCTTCTCGGCCTTCTATCGCTGGCTGCGCGAGGATTTCGGCACCGGCGCCGTCCTGCATTTCGGAACCCACGGCGCGCTCGAATTCATGCCGGGCAAGCAGGCCGGTCTCTCCGGCGCATGCTGGCCGGACCGCATGATCGGCGACCTGCCGAACCTCTATCTCTATGCCTCGAACAACCCGTCCGAAGGCACGATCGCCAAGCGCCGTTCGGCCGCGACTCTGATCAGCTATTTGACGCCGCCGGTCGCGCATGCCGGACTCTACAAGGGTCTGGTTGAGTTGAAGGCTTCGATCGAGCGTTGGCGTGGACTTTCTCCGGATGACGACACGGAGCACGGCGATCTCGCGACATTGATTCAGGCCCAGGCCAGTGCTCTCGAGCTGACCGAGGCGGCCCCCGCCTGGATTGATCCGGCCGCAGCGGTCGGCAAACTGTCGGAAGCCGTGCTTGAGCTCGAATACACGCTGATCCCGCATGGCCTGCACGTCGTCGGTGAAACACCGTCGGTCGAACAGCGCGTCGAGATGTTACAGGCGGTTGCGGATGCGTCGCACGGCGCGCGTCCGGACAAATCGATCCTCGAAGCGCTGGTGACCGGCCAGGCGCCGGAAGCATTGGCTGCGCGTGATGGCACCGCACTGGCCCTATACAAGAAGTTGGCCGGCATCGATCGCATTCTCCAGCAGGACCACGAACTGCCCGCGATCCTGCATGCGCTCGACGGCAAGTTCATTCGTCCTGCGCCGGGCGGCGATCTTCTGCGCACGCCGGCCATCCTGCCGACGGGGCGCAATCTCCACGGCTTCGATCCGTTCCGTATTCCGAGCGCCTTTGCAGTGCAGGACGGCGCGAGCCAGGCGCAGCGGCTGATCGACAAGCACGTCGGCGAAGGACACGGCATCCCGGAATCCGTCGCGATCGTGCTGTGGGGCACCGACAATCTCAAGAACGAGGGTGCGCCGATCGGGCAAGCCATGGCTTTGCTCGGGGCAAAGCCGCGCTTTGACGGCTATGGCCGCCTGACCGGCGCGGAATTGATCCCGCTGGATCAGCTCAACCGGCCGCGAATCGACGTCATCATCACCATGTCCGGCATCTTCCGCGATCTGTTGCCATTGCAGATCAGGCTGCTGGCCGAGGCCTGCTTTCTGGCCGCATCCGCCGATGAGCCGGTCGAGCAGAATTTCGTTCGCAAGCACGCGCTCGCGTTTCAGGCCGCCAATAATTGCGATCTGGAGACCGCATCCTTGCGCGTATTCGGCAATGCCGACGGCGCCTATGGTTCGAACGTCAACCATCTGGTCGAGAATGGCCGCTGGGAGGACGAGGACGAACTCGCCGAGACTTATACTCGCCGCAAGAGTTTTGCCTATGGCCTCAAGGGCCAGCCGGTGCAGCAGACGGCGCTGTTGAAGAACGCGCTCGCTACCGTCGATCTCGCCTACCAGAATCTCGACTCGGTCGAGCTCGGCGTCACAACGGTCGATCACTATTTCGACACGCTCGGCGGCATCAGCCGCGCGGTGCGAATGGCCAAAGGCGGCCAGTCCGCGCCGGTCTATATCGGCGACCAGACCCGCGGTGCGGGAACGGTTCGGATGCTGTCGGAGCAGGTCGCGCTGGAAACCCGCACCCGGATGCTCAATCCGAAATGGTACGAGGGCATGCTCAAGCACGGCTATGAGGGCGTTCGCCAGATCGAAGAGCATGTCACCAACACGATGGGCTGGTCGGCGACGACCGGCGAGGTGGCGCCGTGGGTCTACCGGCAGCTCACCGAGACCTTCATGCTCGATCCCGAAATGCGCGAACGCCTGGCCTCGCTCAATCCCGTGGCTTCGGCGAAGGTCGCGAACCGGCTGATCGAAGCGCACGAACGCAAATACTGGTCGCCCGATCCGGAGATGCTCGATGTCCTGCGCAGGGCAGGCGAAGAGCTTGAAGACCGCCTCGAAGGCGTGGGAGTTGCCGCATGAACATCCAGACAAAGCCGTCGTCTCTCAAGAGTCCGTCCTGCTGTGGCGACGGCGAGGGCAGCGTGCAGGTCCAGCTCGATCCCAAGCTCAAGATCGGCACCGCAAAAGTTTTCTCCGTCTACGGCAAGGGCGGCATCGGCAAGAGCACGACGTCGTCGAACCTGTCGGTCGCATTCTCGAAGCTAGGCAAGCGCGTGCTCCAGATCGGTTGCGATCCCAAACACGATTCGACCTTCACGTTGACGAAGCGCTTGGTCCCGACCGTGATTGACGTGCTGGAATCCGTTAACTTCCATGCCGAGGAACTCCGGCCCGAGGATTTCGTGTTCGAAGGCTACAACGGCGTGATGTGCCTGGAGGCGGGTGGGCCGCCGGCCGGCACCGGCTGCGGCGGCTACGTCGTCGGCCAGACCGTGAAGCTCCTGAAGGAGCACCATCTGCTCGAAGACACCGATGTGGTGATCTTCGACGTGCTCGGTGACGTCGTCTGCGGCGGCTTTGCAGCACCTTTGCAGCACTCCGACCGCGCGTTGATCGTCGCGGCCAATGATTTCGACTCGATCTTCGCGATGAACCGTATCGTCGCCGCGATCGAGGCCAAGTCGAAGAACTACGGGGTCCGGCTCGGCGGCGTCATCGCCAACCGCAGCAAGGATACCGATCAGATCGACCGCTACAACGAACAGGCAGGATTGAAGCGCGTCGCTCATTTCCCCGATCTCGACGTCATCCGCAAGAGCCGCCTGAAGAAATCGACGCTGTTCGAAATGGACGAGACGCCCGAACTGAAGGCTGTCACCGACGAATATATGCGGCTTGCCGCCGAACTCTGGGCCGGAACGATCGAGCCCTTGCCGGCCAAGTCGCTCAAGGACCGTGAGATATTCGATCTGCTGGGGTTCGACTGATGTCCATCGCAACCTACCTCGAACGGCGTGGTGAGCTTGAGACCTATTTCGACCGGACCGCGGTCGATGCCTGGGCCAAACTGACGTCGGACGCGCCGGTCGGCCGCATCAGGGCAACCGTCCGCGCCGGTCGCGACGAGATGCGCAACACGCTGCTGTCGTGGCTGCCGCAGAGCATGAGCGGCGCGCGATTGCTCGACGCCGGTTGCGGCACCGGCGCGCTATCGATCGAGGCCGCACGCCGCGGCGCGCGCGTGGTCGCAATCGATCTGTCACCGACGCTGGTGTCTGTGGCGCGCGAGCGTCTGCCGTCGGACCTCGACCCCTCGACTATCGAATTCCGGTCCGGAGACATGCTCGACCCGAAGCTTGGCAAGTTCGACTTCGTGGTCGCGATGGACTCCCTGATCCATTATCGCCCGGCGGACACGTGCCGGATCATGGCAGGGCTGGCGGAGCGGACCACCGAGGCCGTGTTGGTGACGTTCGCACCGAAAACGCCGGCCTTGGCCGTGATGCATGCTGTCGGGCGGCTTTTCCCGCGCGGGGATCGCGCGCCGGCAATTGAGCCCGTTGGCGAGCAGAAATTGAGGCGCCTTCTGACGTCGGACGAGGGACTGGAGCGCTGGCAGCTCGGCCGCAGTCATCGCGTCGCCAGCGGATTCTATAAGTCGCAGGCATTGGAGATGATTCCCCGATGACCCGGATTTCGTCGACATTCGCGAAAGGCTGGATGCGGCTCGGGACCCGCTTCCTCCCCTTTGCCGACGCGGCAACAAAGGAGCTTCCGCTCGGACGGTTGCTGCGTCTGTCGCTGTTCCAGGTATCGACTGGTATCTCGATCGTTCTGCTGAACGGCACGCTCAACCGCGTGATGATCGTCGAGCTCGGCGTCTCGACGCTGCTGGTCTCGCTGATGGTGTCGATCCCGCTGGTGTTCGCGCCGTTCCGCGTTCTGATCGGTTTTAAATCCGACAATCACCGCTCGGTGCTGGGCTGGCGCAGGGTGCCCTATATCTGGATGGGGACACTGATCCAGTTCGGTGGCTTCGCCATCCTGCCGTTTGCGTTGCTGGTGCTGTCGGGCACCGGCGAGTATCCCGCCGTTTACGGACAATTCGGCGCGGCGCTCGCCTTCCTGCTGGTCGGCGCCGGCATGCATACGGCTCAGACAGCCGGCCTCGCACTCGCCACCGATTTGGCGCCGGCCGATGCGCGGCCGCGCGTGGTCGCCTTTCTCTATGTGATGCTCCTGTTTGGGATGGCCGGCAGTGCGCTGATCTTCAGCGAGCTGTTGCGCAACTTCAACGAGATCCGCCTTATCCAGGTGATCCAGGGCGTTGCCGTCACGCAGCTGCTCCTCAACATCGCGGCCCTCTGGAAGCAGGAAGCGCGCAATCCCGCGCTGACCTCTGCTGCACGCGATCGCCCCGAATTCCAACACTCGTGGGCGAAGTTCCGCAATGCCGGCGGCTCGGTCCGCGTCCTCGTCGCGGTGGCGCTCGGCACCTCGGCGTTCTCGATGCAGGATATTCTGCTCGAGCCGTACGGCGCCGAAATTCTCAAGTTGACCGTCGGCCAGACCACGGCGCTTACGGCGTTCTTCGCGCTTGGAACGCTGGCCGGATTTGGCCTGGCCGCAAGGACGCTGGGACGTAACGCCGATCCCTATCGCATCGCCGGCTTCGGCGCGGTGGCAGGCGTGTTCGCGTTTGCCGCGGTGATCTTCGCCGCGCCCTTGGGCTCGGTTCTGCTGTTTCGGATCGGCACCGCGCTGATCGGCTTCGGCGGCGGCCTGTTTGCCGCGGGAACGCTGACGGCTGCGATGGCGATTGCAGCAGATGGTGAGAGCGGATTGGCGCTGGGCACCTGGGGCGCCGTGCAGGCGACCGCGGCCGGTGGTGGCATCGCGCTCGGCGGCGGCATCCGCGATGCGGTGACGTCGCTGGCGTCGGGCGGCGCGCTCGGCCGCGCGCTGACCGATCCATCAACGGGATACAGCGTCGTCTACCACATCGAAATTGCGTTGTTGTTCGCCACTCTGGTTGCGATCGGCCCGCTCGTGCGCACCGCACGGACGGGGTTCTCGCAGCCGTCCACAAAGTTCGGCCTGGCGGAATTCCCAGGCTAGTCAAGGAGAGGGAGGTCGCCCATGCAGCCCGACGCGTATATGGACCTGGCACAGGTCACGCTTTACGTCTTCTGGATCTTCTTCGCCTGCCTGATCTTCTATCTTCGCCGCGAAGACAAGCGCGAGGGTTATCCGCTCGAATCGACGGGCATCAACGGCGGGGTCGTGCACGGCTTTCCCCGCATGCCCGATCCCAAGACCTACCTCCTGCGCGACGGGCACGTCGCGACGCTGCCCAACCACAAGAACGATCGCCCCGACGTCGCAGTGGCGCCGATCGCGGTGTGGCCCGGCGCCCCGGTCGCGCCCACCGGCAACCCGATGATCGATGGTGTCGGACCAGGGTCTTATGCCAATCGTGAGGACGTTCCCGAACTGACGATGGACAATATACCTTGCATCGTTCCGCTGCGCCTGGCCGAAGGCACCTATCTCGAGTCCCGCGACCCCGATCCACGCGGCATGCGGGTGAACGGCGCGGACAGTGAAATCGGCGGCATCGTCACCGACGTCTGGGTCGATCGTGCCGAGGCGCTGATTCGCTATCTCGAAGTGGAGGTAACGATCATTGGCGGCGTGAAGCACGTGCTGTTGCCGATGCCGTTTGCCAAGATCGATGGTCGCCGTGAGCGGGTTTGGGTCAACGCGATCCTCGGCAGCCAGTTCGCAGACGTCCCAGCCACCAAGAGTCCGGATCAGGTGACCAAGTTCGAGGAAGACAAGATCGTCGGATATTACGGCGCGGGCACGCTCTACGCCACGCCGGCACGTCAGGAGCCGCTGCTGTGAAACAGGATCATCACCAGTTCGAGAGTGCGCAATTCAAGGAGCTCCTGGCGCCTTTGCCGGTCGGTGAGCGCGTGATCTGGCAAGGCAAGCCCAGCTTCAAGGGACTGGCGCTGCGGTCGTTCCACATCCGCGAGGTCGCGATCTATTTCGGCGTCCTGCTGGCGTGGCGGCTGTGGTCCAACTGGTCGCACGGTGTGCAGGCAGGCGATGCCGTCATTTCGGCGCTGTGGCTGATCGCTCCGGCGCTCAGCGCCATCGCCGTGCTGGCCGGCCTCGCATGGCTGTTCCGCCGCGCCGCCTGCTACACACTCACCAGCAAGCGGGTGCTGTTCCAGTTCGGCGTCGCGCTGCCGATGACCATGAACATTCCGCTGAGCAAGATCACCAACGCCGCGCTGAAAATCCATCGCGACGGCTCGGGCGACATTCCGCTCGGTGTCTCCGACGGCAAGCGCGTCTCGTACCTGCTGCTGTGGCCGCACATCCGCCCGTGGCGGCTGCGTGCGCCGGAGCCGATGCTGTGTGCGTTACCGGACGCCGAGATCGTCGCGGCCCGGCTTTCGGAGGCGTTGGGAGGGCAGCCCGCTCCGAAGGCGGACGCGCTCTCGGCATCCACCAACCGCAACCTGGTCTCGGGCGTAACGGACAATTCGCCGTCGACCGCGGCTGCCTGAACGGAGAACGGTCATGAGCCATGCCATCCAGGAGCCCGTCGTTCCCAAAAGCGGAATCATTGCGGCCGCAGCCCTCGTCCTGTTCTCGCTCGCGACGGTGACGACGGCGCGATTGACGGGCACGGGCGGCGTCCACATGACGCTGCCGGCCGCTGTCGAAAGCCGTGATTTCCGGTTCGAGGACGGGCAGAACGGTGCAGTGCTGGTGTACGACGCCGGCAGTCGCCAATTGGTGGATACGCTGGCGCCCGGCAGCAACGGTTTCATTCGCGTCGTGCTGCGCGGGCTCGCGCGGGAACGCAAGCTCGGCGATATCGGCCGGCAGCCGCCATTTCGCCTCACCCGTTTCGTCAACGGCCAGATCACGCTGACGGACACATCGACCGGCAAGCAGATCGATCTCGACGCTTTCGGATCGGCCAATACCGCGGCCTTTGCCCGGCTGATGACTCTGAAAGGTGCCGCATCATGACGATGCTTTGGACGACGTCACGCAAGACGTTCGACGTGCCCTGCACGATCGAAATCGAGCAGACCTCGGAGACGCTTCATGCCCACGTCGTGCTCGACGGCGACATCGCGATCGAGCCCGGCGACGAGGTCAGGGTTCATGATGCGCCCATCGGAGTCGCCTTCGGCGAGCGTCTGGTCGTGCGGAGAACAGCGACCGTGGTTCGCGCCGGTCCGCTCGATCGCTTGCGGGCGCGGATCGAGGGATATCTGGAATTGACCGAGCTTTACGAAGTCAGCTTCTCGGACGGGAGGGCAACATGATCCCCATGGAAGGCGGAACCCAGGGCAGTCTGCAAACGCGCCCCGGCATCAAGGGCAGCAGCGAGAGCCTCGATAAGGCACGGGAGGACACGATCCTCAGCCCGCGCTTCTACACCACGGATTTCGAGGCGATGGATCGCCTCGATGTTAGCCTGGTGCGTTCCGAATGGAATGCGGTCATCAAGGAGTTGCGCGCCGATCACAACAAGGCGCACTTCGTCAAGACCGATGAATTCAAGAACGATCTGCAATCGCTGCCCCCCGAGTTGCGCAAGGAGTTCAAGGATTTCCTGGTCAGCTCGCTCACCGCCGAGTTTTCCGGCTGCGTCCTCTACGCGGAAATCAAAAAGCGGATCAAAAACAGGGATATCCAGGAGCTGTTCAGCTTCATGAGTCGGGACGAGGCCCGCCACGCCGGCTTCATCAACGAGATCCTGAAGGATCACGGCATCGGGGTAGACCTGAGCTTCCTTACCAAGGTGAAGAAGTACACCTATTTCCGTCCCAAGTTCATCTTCTACGCGACTTACCTGTCCGAGAAGATCGGCTACGCCCGCTACATCACGATCTACCGGCAGATGGAGCGGCATCCCGAACGACAATTCCATCCGATCTTCCGCTGGTTCGAATTGTGGTGCAACGACGAGTTCCGCCATGGCGAAGCCTTCGCGCTGCTGATGCGTGCCGATCCGTCGTTGCTGCGTGGCTTCAACAAGCTCTGGATCCGGTTTTTCCTGCTTGCCGTGTTCGCCACCATGTATGTGCGCGATCACATGCGCCCCGCCTTCCACGAGGCGCTCGGCATGGATCCCACCGAGTACGACATGCGGGTGTTCCGCATCACCTCGGAGATTTCCAGGCAGGTGTTTCCGGTCACGCTGGATATCGAGAACCCGCGCTTTCTCGCCGGTCTCGAGCGCTTGCGGATGATCTCTGAAGGGATGGCGGACGCGCGCGAGAAGGGCGGCTTGCTGTCAAGAGTGAAGCGCGCAGGCCTTGTGGCCCAGGCCGCGCTGACATTCGCACGGCTGTTCCTGCTGCCGGTGAAGCCGAACGCGCTGCCGCGTGAAATCTGCATGCAACCGGCATGGTGAGGAGAGTGCGTTGATAGCCGCATACACGGTCCCCCCCATCTACGCAGCGTTTGTATGGTGGTTCAGCACCGGGGCCGTGCTGTTGCTGGTGGGACGTTCGGGACGATTTGAAGTGTCGCGAGCGTTTCTGGCTGGCGTACTGCTCGCCGGATCGCTCGGTGGCCTCGTGCTCTCGGCTGACGATAGCAGTGTTGGCGGCGCGTATGCGGCCTTCACTTGTACCGTCCTGTTATGGGGGGCGCAGGAAATCGCCTTTCTCGCAGGCTGGTTGACGGGACCCCGGCCGGAGCCTTGTCCTGTCGGCATGCGTGGCTCGGAGCGTTTTGTCCTCGCCCTGCAGGCCATCCTCTATCATGAGTTCGCGCTGCTGGCGTGCGGTGCGGCCGTCGTCGCGCTGACCTGGGGTAGCTCCAACCAGGTCGGTCTCTGGACGTTTGCGGCGCTCTGGGTGCTGCGGCAAAGCGCCAAGATCAACCTCTTCCTCGGCGTTCCCGTCACCAACGACGAGCTCATGCCGGACGCAGTGCGATTCTTGAAGACGTTCTTCGCGCGTAGGCCGGTCAGCGCCTTCTTCCCGGTCTCGGTTACGCTCGCGACCGCGGTTCTCGTCATCATGATCCAGCGCATCGTCGAAGTCGTGGCCACGCCCTTCGACATCGTCGGCCTGACGTTGGTATCGACGCTGTTTGCGCTCGGCGTTGTCGAGCACTGGTTCATGCTGCTTCCGCTGCCGGCGATCACGCTGTGGGGCTGGGGCATGGGCTCGGGTTTCCCGCCGGAGGACACCACCATGGAACAGGAACGAGACGTCAACACCACTGCGGCACCGCCCAATCTCGTTGTACTCGCGGATGTGCGCCCCGATGCGGCGCCTCCCAGGCAGTCGCAGGCAGCCTGCGCGCGGCAGCGGCTCGAAGACCAGTTTCGCCAGAGTTTTCGCGAGCAACAGGCAAGAGAAGGCCTGACGGCGGCTCACACGATCTGTCCCGAGCCGGCGGCAACGATCAAGGGGAGGACGTCATGAACTATGAAGCTTATTTTCGCCGGCAACTCGAAGGCCTTCACCGCGAAGGCCGCTATCGCGTATTTGCCGATCTCGAACGCAAGGCAGGCGCCTTTCCCCGCGCAAAACATCATCAACCGAGCGGCGCCGGCGAAGTCACCGTCTGGTGCTCCAACGATTACCTCGGCATGGGCCAGCACCCGGCCGTGTTGAAGGCGATGCATGAGGCGCTCGATAGTTGCGGCGCCGGTGCCGGCGGCACCCGCAACATCGCCGGGACCAATCACTATCATGTGCTGCTTGAGAAGGAGCTGGCCGACCTGCACGGCAAGGAGTCGGCACTCCTGTTCACGTCGGGCTATGTCTCCAACATGGCATCGCTGAGCACACTGGCGTCGCGGATGCCCGGCTGCACGATCCTGTCGGACGAGCTCAATCACGCCTCGATGATCGAGGGCATCAGGCACAGCCGCGTTGAGACGCGGATCTTTGCCCACAATGACCCGCGCGATCTCGAACGCAAGCTCGGCGATCTCGATCCGCACGCGCCGAAGCTGGTGGCCTTCGAGTCGGTCTACTCGATGGATGGCGATATCGCGCCGATTGCCGAGCTCTGCGACGTCGCGGACGCCCACAACGCCATGACCTATCTCGACGAGGTCCATGGCGTCGGCCTTTACGGACCGAAGGGCGGTGGCATTGCCGACCGGGAGGGCGTGAGCCATCGCCTGACCGTGATCGAAGGCACGCTGGCCAAGGCTTTCGGCGTCATTGGCGGCTATGTCGCGGCCTCGGCCACGATCTGCGATTTCATCCGCAGCTTCGCCTCCGGCTTCATCTTCACCACATCGCTGCCGCCGGCCGTCGCCGCCGGCGCGCTCACCAGCATCCGCCATCTGAAATCGAGCGCGGCGGAACGCGAGCGGCATCAGGACCGCGTCGCGCGGCTGCGCACGCGGCTCGACGAGGCGGGGGTTGCTCATCTGGACAATCCCAGCCACATCGTGCCGGTCATGGTCTGCGACCCTGTCCTCTGCAAGCAGATCAGCGACGTGCTGATCGACCGTTACGGCATCTATGTGCAGCCGATCAACTACCCGACCGTGCCGCGCGGCACCGAGCGGCTGCGCATCACGCCGTCGCCGCATCACACCGATGCTGATATCGAGCACTTGGTGCAGGCCCTGGCAGAAATCTGGGCGGAGGTCGGGCTCGCCAAGGCAGCTTGATCTGCTGTCCTTGGGTGACTGATCCGGCGTTTGGAATTGGTCGATGGCACGATAGGCAAGGTTTTTGCGAACCCCGGTCAATCATGCGGAAGTTGATGAAGTTTCTTCATACGCTGGGAGCGATCGGCCTTGTCGGCGCGGTCGCGTGCTTTCTTGTCATGGCAGGCTACGCGCCCGCGCCAGACGCGATCGCGCAATACGCGCCGCTCAGCATCGCGACTGGCGCGGTGGCGACCTGGATCTTCATGCCGTCTCTCGGGCTCACTCTGGTGGCCGGGCTGTTGGCCATGGCCGTAAACAGGGCGTTTCACAACGCCGGCTGGGCATGGGCAAAACTTGCGACGGGCGTCCTCGTTTTCGAATGGGGTTTTGTCTCCGTGGTTGGGCCGCTCCAGCAGGAGGCGGAGCAAAGCGCGCGAGCGTTGGCCGGCGAAATCGATCCCGTTACGCTCGCCGGCGAATTGGGGACGCGCCGCGCCACGCTTTGGGTTTTCCTGGCCATTGCGATGGCCAACATTGTTCTCGGCGTGTGGCGGCCGCGGCTCACTCGGTTGCCGGACTAGATTTTGCTGCGTGAACACAAGGAGGGTCTCTGCGATGGCAACTCAAATCGTGATGGATCATTCAGGTGACATGCGTCACCATTTCGACCCCACCGACGCGCGTGCCAGCGCTGAGGCGCGGCGCCGCTTCGAGACATTGACCGCGGCCGGTTTTACGGCCGCGGTGCGGACACGTCCAGGCGATGTACGCCGGTTGTCCGCCTTCGATCCGCAGGCGGATGAGACGGTGTTCTTTCCCCGTCTGGTCGGCGGTTGAGATGCCGCGATGCGATGGCCTGCCAAAGGACGCGATCAGGCGCGGCTAAAATTGGTTCGTAGTCTTCTGCATACCATGCGTGCGGAGAATACCCCCGAAGCGCGTGGCCGTCGCTTGCTGCGCGATTGGCTTTCCGCCGGACAACGCGATCAATTCGACGCGGATCGATACTTTGATGTAACCGGTTCCGACAGCGGCAAACGCTACCGGATCTGCTACGGAACGGCAGCAAACATTCGGGAGCTAGATGGGAACGGCAAGGAGGGGACCGGCTGGTGCTTCGCGCCCGTCGGAGCGCTCGTTCCCGGTGACGTTATGCTTGCGCAAAAGATCGCCCTTGAGACGTCGGAGGCGGCCACCTTAACTCTTGCCAACCGCATCCCGCTGATTCCCCGTGTGACCCATTAGTGCCGCCCGTGCAGGCTCAGGTCGTGCAGCCGCTTGTGCGTTTTCACTTGGTCTTCGCCTTGGATTTCTTCTTTGGCACCGGGCCCGCTACCGCTTCCCGCGCCAGCCGCTCTGCCTTCAGCCGCTCTCGATTCTGGGCGAAGGCCTGCTCGGCGAGCGCGTGCTCGGACATGGCCTTCACCGCATCGACCTGGCGGAAGGCCTTGCGTGCTTCACGCTCCGCTTTGCTGATTGGCTTCGGCGGTTGGTGCTCACCAAATGTCTTTGTCATCTTTGCTCGATCCAGGCGCTGCTCGAAAGTCGGGTCAATTCTTGCTTGTCGGCCCGGCATCTCGCGCCAGGCGCTCCGCCCTGAGACGCTTGTGGTTTTCCTGGAACTCCGGATCGGCGTGGCTGTCCGCTATCGTTTGCCGTGCCCCGAGTGGATTTTGCGCCTTTCGGTCCGCTTGATCCGCGAGCTGTTGCTCGGCGGAGCGCTTCTGTTTGGCCATTGTTCGATCCCTGCACTGGCGATTTGTCCGGAATTATTCAAATGATTCCTGGAACAATAGACGCTTGTCGCGCAGCCGGCGACCTCAAAAGTGCAGGGGGGGGCCCAATGGTCCCCGCGCACCGGCGAAGCTGCCGCACAAACGGTCGGTTACATTGCGTCACAGCATGCTCTAGGCTAGAGCAATCGTAGACGATCTTGGAGGTAAACACATGTCATATGCCTATAAGCTGAATGAAGACGTTCGCCACCAGCCCCAGGGTCCACAAGGACGTGCAGCAGTTGATCAGGCAATGGTTTACACCGTGGTTCAATGCATGCCCATCGAGGCAGATGGACGTCTTCGATACCGCATCAAGAGCAAGTCGGGGAATGTCGAGCGCGTCGTCACGGAAGATCAGCTGTCGTACTTTCAGTGATTTTGCGCGCTTGTTGGCAGGAGGGGTTTCGTTGTGCTGAATGATCGAGAAAATATCCTGATGGCGCTTCGCGAGAAGCCGCTCAAAGTCTACGAGGTCATGAAACGCGCCAATGTCGCGAACGAGGAGGCTTGCCAGTCCCTCCTGTTGAAAATGCGGGACGAAGGCTCGGTGAAGTTCGATATCCACAAAGGGCGATGGCTCATCAAATGAGCCGTGAATTGCCGCGACGGTCCAGCATGCCTTCCTCTTCGGCATGCCTTCCTTTTCAGGATGTCTTCCTCGTAGCTTAAGTCCCTTGCTTGGCCAGACTGCCGAGCCACCAGAGGCGCAGTCCGCTGCTCGCCCGTGGGGCAAACACCGGCCCCTGTTTCGCGCCCCGTCAACCCCTCCCCGCAAAAACATTCCACTTTACCGAAATTCGGAAATGGCGTATGTGTCTGCCATCCCGGCTCATCCTTGAGGGGCGATCTCGTGTCGTCTTGTTCGCGAGCCGGGCTTGCGGTGGACGCGGACAGCGTTGGGCGCGATGGTAGCGGGCAGGGCGGGTAGTCCCTGTGAGCCCGAAACCGCGTGCCGACGAGCGGCGCTGTCCAGGTTCGTCTCGCCTGCAATTTTTCGGCAACGTCGACAAGGCCGAAGAATATTGCGGCGAACCAGCGAGCCGTGCGTACGGCAAAACCGTGTGGTCCTGACCGTCGTTGCTACGGTCAAGCTTTCGCGGAGGTGTGTGCGAGCCCAACCGGGTCAACCACATCGTCAATTCGCGAAGCGAGGGAGGCCAGAAGGAACTCGGCTCCCGGGAGAGCACGGCATAAGCCGTCAAACCACTGCGCAGGGAAGGCCGAGTGATTGGCACCACCTGTATGCTGCTGTGCGGTCTCCTTTGCGCTGCATCTTCGCGCAGCAGACCGCGGGTGCGAGGTCAGCACCCGGCCTTCCCTGCGCCCTCTCGGACAAGAGGGTGACGAGACGAAGCAAAGCTCGGGCGAAATGAGCCGCGAGAGCGCGAAGGCGTGTCTGCATGGCCGTAGGATGGGTAGAGCGAAGCGAAACCCATCAACGCTTCTTCCGCGATGAACATGATGGGTTTCGCGAGTGCTCTACCCATCCTACTGAAGCTGCGAATTGGCAGATCGCGATGACGCTGGAGCGAGAGTCGCGACTACTCAGCCGTCATCTCCGGGCTCAACAGCGCGTTGCGCGCTAACCCTTACAACATCCCCACAGACCGATCGCACGCCGGCCTCAGCCGCCCGCGTCGATGCGCGCCAACTCCGCTTGCAATGTTTAGTAAATAGTGGTTCACTAAACAAATCGAGCCTGCCGGGCCGCTAGAATCCGGGTGGCGCGAGGAAACGCCAGTTTAGTTGTTCAGCTCGTCAAGGACTGTGTCGCTCTGCTCGAAGCATTCGAGCGGACAGGAAAGCCGCGCCACGTCGATGGCCGGCCCACTCGGAGGGAACGCATCATGAAACGGACGATGAAGACGTTTGTTGTGGCATGCGGGGCTGTTGCCGCCGCATTCGGCGTCGGAGCGGGGACCACGTCCGCGCAGGCGCAAGGCAAGACCATCACGCTGTGCTGGGCCGCATGGGATCCCGCCAACGCGCTGGTCGAACTCTCGAAGGACTTCACCGCCAAGTCGGGCATCGGCATGAAGTTCGAATTCGTGCCGTGGACCAATTACGCCGATCGCTTCCTGAACGAACTCAACTCGCACGGTTCGCTGTGCGATCTCATCATCGGCGATTCACAATGGATCGGCGGCGCCGCCGAGAACGGCCAGTACGTCAAACTCAACGATTTCTTCAAGAAAGAAGGAATCAGCATGGACGACTACATGCCGGCGACGGTGGTCGGCTATTCCGAGTGGCCGAAGAACACGCCGAACTATTGGGCGCTGCCGGCGATGGGCGATGCGGTGGGCTGGACCTATCGCAAGGACTGGTTCGCAAGGCCGGAGGTGCAGAAGGACTTCAAGGCCAAATACGGCCGCGATATCGGCGTGCCGAAGACGCTCGATGAGCTCAAGGACATCGCGCAATTCTTCCAGGGCCGCGACATCGACGGCAAGAAGGTCTATGGCGCCTCGATCTATACCGAGCGTGGCTCGGAAGGCATCACCATGGGCGTCTCGAACTACCTCTACGATTACGGCTTCAAATACGACGATCCGAAGAAGCCCTATGCGATGGACGGGTTCGTGAATTCAGCCGGCGCGGTGAAGGGGCTCGAGGCCTACAAGGAGCTCTACAAGTGCTGCACGCCGCCCGGCGCCTCCAATTCCTACATGTCGGAGGGGCTTGATGCCTTCAAGTCAGGCCAGGTCGCACTGCAGATGAACTTCTTCGCCTTCTTCCCGGGCCTCTACAAAGACCCGAACGTCGGCGGCGACAAGATCGGCTTCTTCGTCAATCCGGCCGGTCCTGCCGGGCAGGCGACGCAGCTCGGCGGCCAGGGTATCTCGGTGGTCTCCTACTCCAAGAACCAGGCCGAGGCGCTGCAATACATCAAGTGGTTCTCCGGCGGCGACGTCCAGAAGAAGTGGTGGGCGCTCGGCGGCTATTCCTGCGCCAAGTCCGTGCTGAACGATCCGAGCTTCCCGACCAGCGCGCCCTTCGCCAAGGAGTTCCTGCAGTCGATGGGCATGGTCGTCGACTTCTGGGCTGAGCCTTCCTACGCCCAGCTGCTGCAGGCTGAGCAGAAGCGCGTGCATGATTATGTGGTGGCCGACAAGGGCACCGCGCAGGAAGCGCTCGACGGTCTGGTGAAGGACTGGAAGGCGATCTTCAAGGAAGAAGGCAAGAAGTTCTAAGCTAAGCCGCCCGGAGCGCGTGCGCTCGCGCTCCGGGCTTTCCTTCGATGACCGGAATTGTCGCATTGTTGACGCCCCGGGTGCCAGGATCGGTCGACGCAATGAATGAATTGAGTGCCTCATCGCGGATCACCTATCGGGCCGTCATGGTCCGGCCAGGTGCGGCGCGTCGTATCCGGGGCCTGTCGGATAGGACGCTCGCCTGGCTGTTCATCACGCCGACCATCGTGCTGCTGCTGGCGATCAATATCTTCCCGCTGCTCTGGACGATCTATCTGTCGTTCACGAACTACCGCGCAAATCGCGCCAACGTGCCGACGATCTGGCTGGGGGCGGACTGGTATCAGTCGATCCTGACCGATCCGGACATCTGGGCAGCGATGCAGGTGACGGCGCATTTCGTGATCTGGACGGTGGTGATCGAGACCGTGCTTGGATTTGGCCTTGCCTACCTCATCGACAAGAAGTTCCGCGGCCACGGGATGTGGACCACAATCATCCTGCTGCCGATGATGCTGTCGCCCGCCGTCGTCGGCAATTTCTGGACGTTCTTGTATCAACCCCAGATCGGATTGTTCAATTACGTGATCGCCTTCTTCACGGGACGCGAGGCCTCGTCGTTCCAGATGCTGGGCGACGTCACGCTGAGCCCCTGGGCCATCGTCATCGTCGATGCCTGGATGTGGACTCCTTACGTGATGCTGATTTGTCTTGCAGGCCTGCGCTCGATCCCGGATTACCTCTATGAGGCGGCCGAGGTCGACCGTGCGTCGAAATGGCGGCAATTCTGGTCGATCACGCTACCGATGGCGCTGCCGTTCATCATGCTGGCGGTGCTCTTCCGCGGCATCGAAAATTTCAAGATGTTCGACATGGTCAATCTGCTCACCGGCGGCGGGCCGGGATCGACCACGGAAGTCGCCTCGATCACGCTGAAGCGGGCGGCGTTCGAGAGCTGGCGTACCGGCTATTCCTCGGCTTTCGCGATCATCCTGTTCGTGACCGTGTTCGGCCTCGCCAACATCTACGTCAAGGCGCTGAACAAGGTGAAAAGCCGATGATTTCAGCCACCACAGCCCATTCCGTCGTCGAGCCGTCAATCACGACGCGGCGCTTTGCCGGTTCGCTCGTCGTGCTCTATGCCGTCATCACCATGATCCCGCTGGTGTGGATCGTGCTGACAGCGTTCAAGTCGCCGGACGATGCGATTTCCTATCCGCCAAAAGTGATGTTCAAGCCGTCGCTCGAAGGCTTCTGTAACCTCTTCACGACGCGCTCGCGCCAGACGCCGGAGTTCATCCGCTCGTTGGGGCCGCCGCAGGGACTTTGCGACAGCATTGCGCGCAGCCGCAACATGGTGGTCGCCGGTCCCTCGAACTACGTGCCGCGGTTCATCAATTCGCTGATCATCGCGTTCGGCTCGACCGTGCTGGCCGTCGCGCTCGGCACCTTGTCGGCCTACGGCTTCTCGCGGTTTCGCGTGCCCCTGAAGGACGATTTGTTGTTCTTCATCCTGTCGACCAGGATGATGCCGCCGATCGCCGTCGCGATCCCGATCTATCTGATGTACCGCACCATCGGATTGTCCGACACGAGGCTCGGGATGATCCTGCTCTACACCTCGGTCAACGTCTCGCTCGCGGTCTGGCTGCTCAAGGGCTTCATCGACGAAATCCCGCGCGAATACGAGGAGGCGGCGATGATCGACGGGTACACCCGCTTCCAGGCCTTCGTGAAGGTGGTGCTGCCGCAGGCCACCACGGGAATCGCGGCAACCGCGATCTTCTGCCTGATCTTCGCCTGGAACGAATACGCCTTCGCGGTGCTTCTCACCTCGGGCAACGCGCAGACGGCGCCGCCCTTCATTCCGATCATCATCGGCGAGGGCGGGCAGGACTGGCCCGCAGTGGCCGCCGGCACCACGCTGTTCCTGGTGCCGATCGTGGTGTTCACGGTGCTTCTGCGCAAGCATCTGCTGCGCGGAATCACCTTTGGAGCGGTCCGCAAATGAGCCTCGATGCCACCCCATCCATCGCGCGTCGCGGTCTTGTAGATCGCGTCCTGCGCCGTGGTCCGTTGGAGGCCGCGGCGACGACGATCATCGCCGCCGGTGTGGTGATGCTGATGCAGCCATTGTCGCTGACACTGTATTCCTGGTCGTTTGCGACGACCCTGTTCGGCACGGTGATGTTCACCATCGTGTCGAAGGTTCGGGAGTAGGCGCGATGGCACAGATCAAAGTCGAGGCGCTCGACAAGTCCTTCGGTGCGTTTCATGCGGTCAAGTCTGCCAGCTTCACGGTCGAGGACGGCCAGTTCCTGTGCCTGCTGGGACCGTCCGGTTGCGGCAAGACCACGACGCTCCGCATGATTGCCGGCCTTGAGCTACCGACATCAGGCACCATCCGGCTCGATGGCGAAGACGTGACGATGAAACGCGCATCGGCGCGCGACATCGCCTTCGTGTTTCAGCTCTTCGCGCTCTATCCGCACATGAATGTCCGGCGCAACATCGGCTTTCCCCTGAAATGCGAGGGCATCAGTGCGGCAGAGCGCGACCGGCGGGTCGTCGAGGCCGCGCGCATCCTGCGGATCTCCCATCTCCTCGACCGCTCGGTGTCGGGCCTTGCCGGCGGCGACCGGCAGCGCGTTGCGCTGGGTCGGGCGATCGTGCGCAAGCCGAAGTGTTTTCTGATGGACGAACCGCTCGGCGCGCTCGATACCGAGATGCGGGAGGCCATGATTCATGAGCTGCGGGCTCTGCATGACCGCCTGGGAGCAACGACCGTCTATGTTACGCATGACCAGCTCGAGGCCATGGCGATGGCCGACCGGATCGCGGTGATGAACAATGGCGTCGTCGAGCAGGTCGCGAGCCCGCGCGACATCTATGACCGGCCGGCTTCGCTGTTCGTTGCGGATTTCATCGGCTCGCCCCCCATGAACTTTCTGCCGTTCCGTGGCGGCCTGCAGACCGGCGCAGAGGCGATCCGGCTCGGCGAGCGTGACGTTGCCATTCCGGCCGCGTGCGAGGCGATGGCGGAGAGCGATCTCGTGCTCGGGGTGCGGCCCGAGCATGTGCGGTTCACCGATCGCGGCATGGTCCGCGGCGAGGTCTATGGCACGGAATATCTGGGCACGACGCAGATCGTAACTGTGACGACGCACTATGGCGCACTGAAGGCCCGCTCACCCAGCAGCAGATCCTTCCGGACTGGGGAGACTGTCGGGCTCGACTTCCGGCCCGATACGTTGTCGATCTTCGACAAGGCGTCGGGCCGCGCCATTCGCACCGCACTGCATGAGGGAGGTGCGCATGGCTGAGGTCGAGATCAACGCTGTTTCCAAGGCCTTCGGCAAGACGCAAGCCGTGAACGATCTGTCGCTGACCATCGGCGACGGCGAGTTCGTCGCATTGCTCGGGCCGACCGGCGCCGGCAAGACCACGGCCTTGCGTTTGATCGCCGGATTGGAGCAGCCGGACAGCGGTTCGATCCGCATCGACGGGCGCGACGTGACCGGCGATGCACCGGCGGACCGCGACGTCGCCTTTGTTTTCCAGCAATATTCGCTGTATCCGCATCTAACCGTGTTCGAGAACATGGCCTTCGCGCTGCGCGCGCCGACCCGCCGCGTGCCCGAAGCCGATATCCGCGCGAAGGTGCAGGAGGTGGCGCGCCTGCTTCATATCGAAACCAAGCTGGACAACAAGGCGACGCAGCTCTCGGGTGGGCAGATGCAGCGCGTCGCGATCGGTCGGGCCCTGGTCCGTTCGCCCTCGATCTATCTGATGGACGAGCCGCTCTCCTCGCTGGATGCCAAGCTACGTGGCGAGTTGCGCCTCGAGCTCAAGCGGATCCAGGTCGATCTCGGCGCGACGATCCTCTATGTCACGCACGACCAGACCGAAGCGATGACCATGGCGTCGCGCATCGGCGTGATCGAAGGCGGGCGGCTGATGCAGATCGGATCGCCGCGCGAGATCTACGAGAACCCGATCAACGCGCATGTCGCAGCAAGGCTGGGGCAACCCACGATCAATCTGCTGCCGGCGGCCCTGTTCGGCGGCGCGCCAGTCGGTGCCGAGACGATCGGTGCGCGGACGGAGCACCTGACGATTGCGCGCGGCGGTGGCGATGTCTCAGCAACCGTCAAGCGGGTCGAACATCTCGGCGATCAGAGTCATCTCCATCTCGACGTCGCCGGACGACCGGTTGTGACCCTGGCAGACCCAGAGGTGGGCTTCGGCGCGGGGGATGTTGTTTCGCTCCGTCTGAACAAGCCGCTGTTTTTCGATGCGAGGGGCTGGAGGGTAGCGGCATGAGCCTTGATCGGGTAGCCAGGGAAAGACTGGTGCGAGCGCTGGCAGGGTCGGTGATCGAGCACGCGGACGAATTGACGAGCCTCGACCAGGCGATCGGCGATGGGGATCACGGGCTGAATATGAAACGCGGTTTCGAGGCTGTGCTCGCGACATTGCCGGGCCTTGCCGACAAGTCGCTCCCCGAAATGCTGAAGGCGATCGGAATGACTTTGGTCATGAAGGTCGGCGGCGCTTCAGGGCCGCTGGTCGGGACGTTCTTCATGGAACTGGGCAAGGCCCTTCCGGAGCAGCCGAGCCGGGCCGATCTCGTCGCAGCGACGGAGAAAGCGATCGAGGCCGTCAAGGCGCGCGGCCGTTCCGAGGCAGGGCAGAAGACGCTGCTGGATGTCCTGGTGCCGGTGCACGCCGTTCTGGCGAGCGGCGGCGACGGCAAGGCGGTCGCGGCCGAGGCTGTGCAAGCGGCCGATCGCACCACGCCGATGCAGGCAATTCGCGGCCGCGCGTCGTTTCTGGGCGAACGTTCCATCGGTCATATGGACCCGGGCTCGCGCTCGGCGTCCCTTCTGATCGGCGCAGCAGTTGAGACACTGGAGTTCGAGGTCAATACATGAGCAGTTTACGTCCCGGCAATGTCGGAATTGTCATCGTGTCGCATTCACCGAAGATCGCGGAAGGTGCGGCCGATATGGTGCGCCAGATGGTCGGAGACGCAGTGCCGCTGGCCTGGACCGGTGGCGATGTCGATGGCGGGCTAGGTACGAACGTTGCAGGAATCCTCGAAGCGATCGAGACGGCCTGGTCACCGGCAGGTGTCGCGATCCTTGTCGATCTCGGTGGTGCCGAGACCAATTCGGAGATGGCGGTAGAGATGCTTCCTGAGGATCGGCGCGCGCGCGTCCTGGTTTGTAATGCCCCGGTGGTCGAGGGGGCCGTGATCGCTGCGACCGAGTCTTCGGGCGGCTCACCGCTCGCCGCCGTCAAGCGCAGCGCGGAGGAATTCTATGCATGATGCCAACGCCAACCGGGCGGCTCAGACGTTTGCGCCGCTGACTGCTTCGGCGGTCCTCGTCAATCCGGTCGGCCTGCATGCGCGGCCATCGGTGAAACTCACGCAATTGGCAAAGCGCTTTACCGCGAAGATCGAAATCGCGCTCGTCGCCGACGGTCCCTGGACGGACGCCAAGAGCCCGGTGAAGGTGATGCGTGTGAAGGCGCCGCAGGGCGCAACGTTGCATTTCCGCGTCGCTGGTCCCGACAGCGAGGCGGCGCTCGCGGCCATGCTGGCGCTGGTGCATGACGGTTTCGGCGAGGCCTGAGATCGTGGGCGAGATCCATCTCACCGGCCATCCCGCCTCGCCAGGTCTCGCCATCGGACCGGTCGCCGTGCTGACGACTGAAGTCGCCAGCAGAGCCGCGAAGGGTGATCCCGCTCACGAGGCCGTGGCGCTGAAGGCGGCGATCGAGGGGGCTGCCGTGGAGCTCGCCAAGCTGATCGCGACGGTTCATGGCGAGGCCGCGGAGATCCTGGAATTCCAGGTCGCGATGCTTGGCGACGACGCGCTTGCGGAGGGGGCTTACGAGGCTATTGCGGCCGGTACGGCGGCCGACGAAGCCTGGCGCGCGGCACTCGACGCTGAGATCGCCGGCTATCGCGCGGCGGACGAGGAATATTTCCGGGCCCGTGCCACCGATCTGGTCGACATTCGTGACCGTGTGCTCGCGGGCCTGAATGGCGCGGATGCGATCGCAAAAATCTCCGGCGATTCCGTCGTCATGGGTGATGACATTTCGCCGTCGATGTTCCTGGCTGCCGACTGGACCCGTGGCGGCGCCATCGCGCTGGCCGCCGGATCGCCGTCCTCACATGTCGCGATGCTCGCGCGATCGCGTGGCGCCCCGATGGTGGTTGGACTAGGTCCATTGCCGTGGAACGGACAGCCGCCGTCACTGGCACTGGTCGACGGCGACGCCGGCATCGTGATCTTTGATCCCAAGCCCGAAACGCGCCGCCTGTTCGAGCATCGCATGGCGGCCGCGAATGCCGCGCAGATTGCTGCCGACGCCGGCCGCTTCGAGCCGGCGCTGACGGCCGATGGCCGGCGCATCGCCGTATTGCTCAATGTTGCCGCGCCCGAAGATCTTGCGGGCCTCGATCCCGCGATTTGCGACGGTATCGGTCTCGTGCGGACGGAGTTTCTGTTCGAGGGATCGAGAGGCTTGCCCGACGAGGATGCGCAATATGCGGTCTATCGGCGCATTCTGGAATGGGCTGCGGGACGGCCGGTGACGATCCGCACTCTCGACGCAGGCGGTGACAAGCCAATTGCCGGCTTGACCGTCGATGGCGAGCGCAATCCGTTCCTGGGCCTGCGCGGGATCCGGCTCTCGCTTGCGCGGCCGGAGGTGTTTCGCGTGCAGTTGCGGGCGCTGTGCCGTGCGGCTGTTCATGGGGCGCTGAAGGTGATGCTGCCGATGATCGCGGTCCCCGCGGAACTCGATCGCGCCAAAGCCATGCTGGATGCGGAGTTCGCGACGCTCAGGGCAGAGGGCGTCGCCTGCGCCCGGCCGCAGCTCGGGATCATGGTCGAGGTCCCGGCGGCAGCGCTATGCGCGGAAGATTTCGGTGCGGCATTCTATTCCATCGGGTCGAACGACCTGACCCAATACACAATGGCTGCGTCGCGCGATATCGGTGCTGTCGCCGACCTCAACGATGCCGGTCATCCGGCGGTGCTGGCGCTAATCGCGCGCACCGTCGAGGCCGGGCGCAAGCGCGGCGTCGAGGTCTCGCTCTGTGGCGATGCCGCGGCCGATATGCGTTTGACGAAGTCGCTGCTGGCGACAGGCCTGACGACCCTTTCGGTCTCGCCGATTGCGGTGGCGCGGCTCAAGGCCGCTATCGCCGGGGTGATCGCATGACCGACGATGCAGGCGAAGACACAAGCCGGCCGGGCGACAGCAATGTCGCGGATTACAAGCTCATCCTGCGGCGGGCGCTCGACAACCGGCCATCCGGGACGCGGTTGAAGCTCGCGGCGGCACTCGGCAAGAACCGCTCCTTCGTCAGCCAGATCACCAATCCGGCCTATTTGGTGCCGATCCCGGCGAAGCATGTTCCGATCATCTTCGAGGTCTGCCATCTCGCAGGTGCCGAGCGTGCGGCTTTCCTCGAAGCCTATGGCCGCGCGCATCCGGGGCGGCTGCGCGGCGCCCATCGCGAGGCGCGCACCCGTGTCGTTACAGTGACGGTGCCGGATCTCGGCGACGACAAGAAGAATCGTGCGCTCGAGCAGCTCATCGTCGACTTTGCTGCTCAGCTCGCGCGCTACGCCGAAAGCATCGGCTGACGAATTCGGACTGCAAAAAAGATAATCGGGAGGACGCCATGAAAAAGCTGATCAACAGCGCCGACACCGTGCTCGAAGAGAGTCTCGACGGCTTGGCGGCTGCACATGCCGATATCCTGTTGCTCGGCGCCGAGCGAAAGTTCGTACGCCGCCGTACCCTGAAGCCGGGCAAGGTTGCGCTCATCTCGGGCGGCGGCTCCGGCCATGAGCCGCTTCATGCCGGATTTGTCGGCGTCGGCATGCTCGATGCCGCATGTCCGGGCCAGGTCTTCACGTCGCCGACGCCGGATCAGATGATCGAGGCGGCCGAGGCCGTCGACACCGGGGCAGGCGTGCTCTTCATCGTCAAGAACTACGAAGGCGATGTAATGAATTTCACCATGGCCGCCGAGATGGCAGGGCGCGAGATCGTCAGCGTAGTGACCAATGACGACGTCGCTGTCGAAAAATCGACCTACACGACTGGCCGCCGCGGCGTCGCAGGCACGCTGATCGTGGAAAAGATGGTCGGCGCCGCGGCCGAAAAGGGCATGCCGCTCGCCGGGCTCAAGACGCTCGGCGATGACGTCAATCGGCGCACCCGCTCGATGGGCGTGGCGCTCCTGCCGTGCACCGTTCCGGCGGCGGGCCGGCCGAATTTCACCCTGCCTGACAACGAAATGGAAATGGGGGTCGGCATTCACGGCGAGCCGGGTCGCCGCAGGGTGCCGCTGGCATCTGCCGATGCGATTGCTTCCGAGATGCTCAACGCGATCCTGGACGATCTCGCGCCGGGCAGGGGCAGCGAAGTCCTGCTTCTCATCAACGGATTCGGCGCAACGCCGCTGATCGAGCTCTATCTGATGGCCAATAGCGCCAAGCGCATCCTGGAGGGAGCCGGGATTACGGCGACGCGCTTCCTGACCGGGTCCTATGTGACGTCCCTCGACATGGCCGGTGCCTCGATCACCGTCTCCGTGCTCGACAGCCAGTCAAAGGAATTGTGGGACGCTCCGGTCCATACCGCGGCGCTACGCTGGGGCATCTGAGCGGTTCGGCTCACGTGCGGATCACAAAGCCCTTGGCGAGGTGATTCCGCACGAAATAGATCATCGCGATCCCCGGCACGAGCGCGAGCACGGTCATGGCCATGACGAGGCCGAAGTCGGTTCTGAAGCCGAACAGCGCGTTGATGGCCATGGTGATCGGTTTGCCACCGGTCGTCGTCAGGATGCGGGCCAGCACCACCTCCACCCAGGAGAAGATGAAGCAAAAGAACGCGGTGACGCCGATGCCGGGCGCAATCGCCGGAACGAGATGGCGAAAGAAGAAGCTGGGAAGCGAATGGCCGTCGAGGAAGGCCGTCTCGTCGAACTCGCGCGGCACTGAGGCGATAAATCCCTCCAGGATCCAGATCGAGATAGGTATGTTGAAGACGCAGTGAACCAGCGCGATGCCGACCGGTGTGTTCTCCAGGCCTATTTGCGCGAACAGCACGAAGATCGGCAGTGACAGCACGACGGTCGGGGTGATGCGGAACACCAGCAGCAGGAAGAACAGTTGCCGGTCGCCGACGAAGCTGTAGCGCGCGAACGCATAGGCGGCCGGCAATCCGACACCGAGGCACAGCGCGACGTTGAGCACGACGTAGATGATTGAGTTGAGGATCGCTTCCTTCAGAACCGGCGAATGAAGGATGTTCAGGTAGTTGATGAGGCTGAAATGCCCTTCCGCGATTCCGGCTCTCGGCAGCGTCGAGACGAAGCTGGTCATGATGGTTTGCGCCAGCGGCACCAGGACAAAGGCGCCGACCATTGCGAACAACGCGATCCGCCCCAGGAATGACAGCGACTTCACTTGGCGGGCTCCATGGCGGCCGGGCCCCGTGTGATTGTTGCCGCCTTGAAGATCCAGGCGACCGTCAGGACGATCAGGAAGTAGACGATCGATCGGGCAGCTGATGGTCCATAGTTGAAAGACTGGATCTCCTCGCCAAGCTCGAGGCTGAGGAATGCGGTGGCGCTATTGGGGCCGCCGGCATTGATGCGGAAGGCCTCGATATAAATCATGAAGCTGTCCATGAAACGAAGCAGCATGGCCATGGACAGCACGGTCTTCATTTTCGGCAGCTGAATGAAGCGAAACACCTGCCATGGCGAGGCGGCGTCGATGGCGGCGGCCTGATAGTAGGCAGGAGGAATGCTGGAGATGCCGGCATACGCGAGCACGACGACAAGTCCGAGCCAGTGCCAGGTGTCCATCACCACCAGCACGATCCAAGTGTGCAGGGCATTGAACTTGTAGTCGAAGCCGACGCCCAGCCAAGCCAGCATCCGACCGGCGAGACCGATATTGGGATTGATGAAGTTGAGCCAGATCACCGGGATCATGTTCCACGGCACCACGAGCGGCACGGTGATCAGGACGAGGACGGTGCTGACGACGAAGCGATGCGACCGCTGCAGCAAAAGCGCAATCCAGATGCCGAGTGGGAGCTGGATCGACAGCACAATGGCCGAGAACAGAAAACTGCGCCCCAGGCTCGCGTAGAAGCGTTCTGATATGACGATGTTCCGGTACCAGTCGACGCCGACCCAATAGGGATTGCTCAGGCTGAACAGGTCCTGGAAGGAGTAATTGGTGACGGCGACCAGAGGGAGGATTCCGACGAAGGTCACGATGACCAGGGCAGGAAGCGCCAGGAACCAGGCTCTGTTGTCGTATGGCTTCATATCGAACGATTGCAACGGGGACACGTCCGGGCATGAAAAAAGGCCTCGGTCGACACCGAGGCCCTTTCAGCATTCCGGATCAAGCCAGAACTAGCCTGTCAAACGGCTGAAGTCCAAGAGACGGCAGCGCAGCCCAGTTCCGCGCGGCGATCATGTGTCGTCACGCGTCGCGGCCGGCCGTCAGTGCGGGCCGCGTCCATCGTCCGGATCGCTCTCCGGTTCGGGGATCAGCACCACCGGCTCGTCGTACCCTTTGCGGCTGCTGTAGAACACCAGCGCCATCAGGCCGGCGCCGACGACCAGCGAGAACACGACGCCGAGCACCAGCGCGACATAGCCGGCTTCCGGCACCTTGGTGTCCGTGCTGGTCCAGCCGAGATAGCCGAGAATGCAGGCGGCGAGGAGCAGGGCGGACAGTACCGCGATGACAGCCCATCTGGCGAGCTTGCCGCCTCCGGGGCTGGATGGGGTGGTGGTCGACTGACTGTCGGTGCTGGTCATGGACCTCTCCTCGTGCGCCAGCGTTGCGGCGGTTGCCGCGCTATGGCGTGGTGGCCTTGGTCGCGATTGCATGCAGCGCTCCCGCCATCGCGGTGACGGCAGCCTTGACCGGCTCGCCGACGCCGTGACGGCCTGCGAGATAGGCGGGATCGTTGTAGGACAGCCAGGTCGCGCCTTGCTCGTCCTGCCAGACCAGCGCCTTCAGCGGCAGGTCGATGCCGACAGTCTGCGCCTGTTGCATCAACGGTGTGCCGCCCTTGGCATTGCCGAAGATGAGAAGGTCCGTCGGCCGTAGCTTCAGGTCGACCGCGGCCGCACCTGCGGCGTGATCGACATGGGCAAACACGGTGAGGCCCTTGGCCTTCACCTCGGCCTCGAGCCGCTTCATCGTGTCCGCGGGTCCGAAGTTGCTTTTGATGGTGATGAGTCCGTCTGCGGCCATTGCCTGCGTCTCCCATGAACATATCGTTGCGACCACAGCGAGGATCTTGAGCAGTGCCGGAAGCCTCATGATCACGCGCTCACTTGTTGTGGAACAATCGCGCCGGGTCGAATTCCGGCTCCGGAATGAAGCCGTCGCGATTGGGCATTTTGATCTTCGGCAGACTGTCCTTGTCGACCTTGCCGTCGGCGGCAACGATGCCGTTGAGGCTCAGGATGTAGGCGGTGACGGCGTAGGTTTCGTCGGTGCTGAGCGAGCCCGGCGTCGGATACGGCATCGCGCGATGGATGTAGTCGAACAGCGTCGTCGCATAAGGCCAGAAGCTGCCGACGGTCTTGACCGGCATGCTGGAGGCGAGCGTGCCCTGTCCGCCGGCGAGACGATCCTTGATGCCGCCCTGGCCGTTCTCGCCATGACAAGCCGAGCAATAGTCCGAGAACACCTGCTTGCCTTGCGCCACCGTGCCGCTGCCGTCAGGCAGGCCCTTACCATCGGGCCCGACGTCGATGTCCCACAGCTTGATCTCATCAGGCGTTGCCGGACGCCCGAAATCGAAAGCAAAGGCGGGTGCCGCAAGTAGGCCGACAGTGAAGATAGCTGCAAGCAGCAACTTGTCATGCGAGGACATTGCGAACCCTCCCGGCCTCGTCGATGCTCCAGGTCTGCTGGGCGTTGTAGTGAAACAGCGCGTTCGATCCCATCGCGGCGATGAAGGACTGCCGGTCCGGCTGGACATTGCCTTGCTCGTCGGTCGAGCGGCTCACGATCCTGGTCGGCTTGCCGTCCCAGACCCAATCCATCTGGAAGCGGACCTGGGCCTTGGACAACACCGGCTGGCTCAATTGCGCTTGTGTCCAGCTCTTGGCGCTGTCCGTCGATATCTCGACCTTGGCGATCTTGCCATGGCCGCTCCAGGCGAGACCGGAGATGCGGTTGTAACCCGGCTGAATCTGCATCATGCCCGAGGGCTGGGTGATGACGGAGTTGGTGTCCATCCGCAGCTGGAATTGCCGTGCCTTGCCGTCGGCCAGCAGCTGCGTGTAGCGCGCCGTCTCCCAGCGCGTCATCCATGGCGCGGTGCCGAACTTGAGGCGACGCAGCCATTTGATGTTGAGATTGCCCTCGAACCCCGGCATCACCAGCCGCATCGGAAAGCCGTGCGCAGGCCTGAGCGGCTCGCCGTTCTGCCCATAGGCGACGAAAGCCTCGTTCACGATCTCGTCGGTGAGGGGAATGCTACGGTCGACGCCGGCGCCGTCACCACCCTCGGCCAGCATCCAGGTCGAGCCCTTGTCCTTGGCGACGAGGTCGATCAGGAATTTGAGCGGCACGCCGGTCCATTCGTTGGTGCTCACCAGGCCATGCGTGTTCTGCACCGTCAGATCAGGATCGGCCTTTTTCCAGTTCTCCCAGCCGTTGCCGGTGCATTCGATGAACACCACGCGCGACACCGACGGCATTTTCTTGAGATCGTCGACGCTGAAGACCAGCGGCTTCGAGACCATGCCATGGATCAGCAGCCTGTGCTGTGCGGGATCGATATCGGGCACACCGGAATGGCTGCGCTCGTAATGCAGATCGGTCGGCGTGATGTTGCCGACCAGCTTCTGATGCGGTGTCTTGGAATTGATGGCATCGCTAGGGTCGATGTTGCGCTTGCCGGGTGTGGACTCCGGAATGCGATCGATCTTGGCGAAGCGGGATCGTTCGCTGTGCGCGCTGAGATCAGCGCCAGGTCCTCGATCGGGAACATCGGCCAGCGATTCCGCATTGGCCGCCTCGGTCGCCGCAACGCCTAAAATGCCCGCCGATAGGCCTCCCACGAAGCCACGGCGCGACATATTCGCTGGCCCCGTCAACAATTCGATTGGCGTTTTGGACGTCATACGATCTCCCGCTGATAATCGTGTTTTTGAAAAACCTGATTGCTTTGATGTCGCGATACTTAGCTCATGCCGCGACAATTGCTCGTTAAGTTGTGTTAGAAGGCGTGAGTGTTGACGCGCTCACTCCGTCGGTCGTTCAAGCTTCCTTGAACGCCTCGTGTGCACGGGTCGAGTAAACCAGTGCCGCGCCGGCGTTGACCGAGATCGCAGTGCCGAGTGCTTCGGCAAGCTCGCCTTCGGTCGCGCCGTGCTTCTTCGCTTCGGCGGCATGCACAGTGATACAGCCGTCGCAGCGCAGGCTGATGGCGACGGCAAGCGCGATTAGCTCGCGTGTCTTCGCATCGAGGTGAGCCGTCTTGGCGCCTGCGCCACCCAGCGTCGCGTAGCCCTTGATCGTATCCGGCGAAAGCTTTCCGATCTCGCCGACGCCGGCGAAAAGCTGGCGGCGGTAGTTGTTCCAGTCGAGCATGGCCATGTTAACCTCCATTGGTGTCTCGGCTTCTAATGTGGCCGCACTTGCCGCGCCGGGACATGGCCGGGCGGCGCGGACACATGTCCGGGCGGATCAAGGAGTGCGAATGTCGGAGGCTGAAGCAGCCGAATTGTTGAATGCGATGGTGCCGCTGTTCAGGATCCGCCCCGTGATCGACGATTCCTGCAGGTTCGGCGGCAGCTGGGAGTCACCGCACGCGCCGAACGGCAGGGGATGGGCGCAATTCCACATGGTGACGCGCGGCGCCTGCGTGGTCGAGAGGCCGGGCCTGGGTTCGCAAAGGCTGGAGGCCGGCGACATCCTTCTGCTGCCGCACGGAGATAGTCACCTGGTGCGAAGCGAGGCGAAGGGAGTCGCGGGGCGGGTCTCGACCGAAATCCGAAACGGTATCCGCCAGCGCGCCACGCTCGATGCTGCGGTCGAGACCGAGCTGCTCTGCGGCCGCTTCCTGTTCGAAACCTCGGACGAGAATCCTCTGATTGCGGCCCTTCCCGACGAGATCGTCTTGCGCACGGCAGGAGAGCCGTTGCTGGAAAGATTTCGGCGCCTGTTACTGGACATCCGCGAAGAGCTGGACGCGGGGCGGGCCGGATCGGAGATGGTCGCGGCCGACCTCGCGAGAGCCCTGTTCGTGATGATGCTCCGCGACCATCTGACGGAGCAAGCTTCCGGGAATGGGACGCTTTCGCTATTGCAGGACCGCACGACGGCGCGCGTCGTGCTGGCGATCCTTGGCGATCTCGCCCGCGACTGGACGCTCGACGAGATGGCGGCGGTCGCGATCGCCTCGCGCGCGACGCTGGTGCGTGCCTTTCAGAAGCGTGCAGGGGTCGCGCCGATGGCGTTCCTGTCCGATCTGAGATTGGCGATCGCGCGCAAGCGGCTGGCTGGCACCTCCGATCCGATCGCGAAGATCGCGGGCGAGGTCGGATATGCGTCCGAGAGCGCCCTCAGCAAAGCGATCATGCGCAGATACGGCATGCGGCCCGGTGCGTTGAGAATGGAGCCGGATTCGTAGGATGGGTAGAGCACTTGCGAAACCCATCTTCGTCATCGCGAGAGCGCGATGGGTTTCGCTTCGCTCTACCCATCCTACGTGCTCCGATACCAGCTCGCCACATTCCACGTCGTGACGTCCCATCCCGAGATGTCGGTCATGAGGTTGTTGACGGCGCCACCGGTGATGTAGCGCGACAGCAGCGGCAGGAAGATGTTGGCTTCGCAGAAGATCTCGTTGACCTTGATCAGCAGCGCGGCGCGCTTGACCGGGTCGAGCTCCTGTTGCGCGGCCTTGTAGGCCTTGTCCGCCTCGGGATCGGACCAGCGCGAGACGTTGCGGCCGAGCCATTTGTTGTCCTTGTTGGCGATCTCCCAGGAGACGCACTGGTTCAGGAACCGCTCCGGATCTGGCTGCGGCATCGTCGTGTTGTACATCTCCATGTCGCAATAGAATTTCGAATAGGTGTCGGGGTTGCCGACATCCGACGAGAAGAACACCGATGCGGTGACCGATTTGAGTTCGATCTCGATTCCTGCCTTCTGGCAGGCCTGCTTGATGATCGCCTGCGTCTTCTGGCGTGGCGCGTTGATCGACGTCTGGAACACGTATTTGAGCTTCTTGCCGTCCTTCTCGCGGATACCGTCCGCGCCCATCTTCCAGCCGGCCTCGTCGAGGATCTTGTTGGCCTTGTCGATATTGAACTCGAAGCTGAGCTTGCCGGACTTGAACCGGCCGGGCTGGTTGACGAAGCTTGCGGTTGCGATGGCGCCGCGGCCATAGATGAATTTCTGGATCCCGTCGCGGTCGACCAGCAGGTTGAGTGCCCGGCGCACGGCCGGGTCGGACAGTGTCGGATGCTTGGTCTTGGCGCTGGAGCGTTCGCTGTCGACCTCGGTCCACGGATCGGTCGTGTTGAGGATGATGAATTCGACGCCGCCGGAGATCGTGAACTCCACCTTGCCTTTCCCGCCGGCCTCCATGCGCTTGAGGATCTCGTCCTCCACCAGCAGATTCCAGGCATAGTCGTATTCGCCGGTCTGCAGCACAGCGCGCGCCGCGGAGACTGCGTCGCCGCCGCCCTTGATCTCGAACGTGTCGAAATAGGGCTGGTTCTTGACGTGATAATGGGGGTTGCGCTCAGCCCGGACCAGATCGCCCGGCTTGAACTCGACGAACTTGTAGGGACCGGTACCGACCGGCTTCAGATTCCCCGGCGCGTCGCGCGACTTCGCGCCGACATAGTCGCTAAAATGATGCTTCGGCAGGATCTGGCCGACCGAGCCCACGAAGGGGTCGGCCCAGAACGGAGTCGGAGCCTTGAAGGTCACCTTGACGGTGTGGTCGTCGATCTTCTCGACAGTGATGTTCTGATAGGACCCCGTGGTGTAGGCAGCGGTGGCGAGATCCGCGGCGTATTGCCAGGTGAAGACGACATCGTCGGCGGTGAAGGGCTTGCCGTCATGCCACTTCACGCCCTGCTTCAGCTTCCAGATCACGGTGGTGCCGTCGGCGGAGAGACCGCCATTCGCCTTGGTCGGGACCTCGGCGGCGAGGCATGGGATGAGGTTGCCCTCCTTGTCCCAACCGGCAAGCGGCTCGAAAAAGACGCGCGAGGCGACCTGGTCCTTGGTACCGAGCGCAAAATGCGGATTGAGCAGGGTCGGAGCCTGCCAGAGCAGGAGCTTGAGCGGTCCGCCGCCGCCGGCCTTGGTCGGCTTGTAGGCCAGCGTGGCATCCGCCATCGCCACGTCGTTCCAGAGCAGGATCTGGCTCGCGACTGGCGCTGCAATCCCGACCGCAGCCATGGTCTGGATGAACGAGCGTCGCGAGAGCGTGCCCTGCTTCACCTCCGCGATGAACCTGCGGATGTCGTGATCGTCCATCAGATGACCTCCAACCGTCAAAGAACAGTCGTCACCGGCGCCCCATCATGTTGCATCGGGGACGAGGCGGCAATGCCGACAATGTCGGAAAGCCCTGCGGCGATATGGCGATATCGGGAAGTTCGTCCTCCGCGATCGGCCAAACGCAGAATGACGACACCCTGACACCGTCGAAATCGACAAGATCCATGTCGATCTTCCGAATGGACTCTCGTTCGACGTGATTCATTCCTCCGCCAATCAGGCATTCGACAGCGCCGCCGTGATGAAGGAGTTCACCGACGCGGCGGAGGAGTTCACCGAATCCTTCGCGCAAGATTCGCCGACATCGGTGGTCACGTCCGCCTATGCCGCGCAGCAGGCGGCGTCATCCGATCGTACGATTCAGGTCGACGCCCAGGGCTGAGCAGGGCGCAGTTCGGGATGAACGCGCCGCAGGCCGCCGCGCGGTCTGCGGGATGCGGCCATGCGCGCGGTTCCAGGCATCGGTAATCCGTTGCCCTTCACGCGCGCGCTTCATTATATTGGTCCGATGATTGCGACCGGAGCCGCCTGCACGGCGCTCCGCGATGAGGGCCACGCGATGGACGATACGATTGGCTTCCCCGACCCCGGCCTGGATTTGTCGGATGGATTCAAGCCGCACACCTCCCATTGGGGCGTGTTTTCCGCACGCAACAGTGCAGCCGGGCTGGAGGTGAGGGCCTATGCGGGCGATCCCGATCCGAACGGCATCATCGACAATTTCCCCGGCGCCTTGCGCCATCAGGCGCGCGTTGCCCAGCCCGCGATCCGCCGTGGCTGGCTCGAGCGCGGGCCCGGCCCGGATGACCGGCGCGGGCGCGATGAATTCGTCTCCGTCAGCTGGGAGAAGGCGCTCGACCTGCTCGGCGACGAGCTTATGCGCATCCGCGACACGCGCGGCCCCGGCGCCGTGTTCGGCGGGTCTTATGGCTGGTCGAGCGCGGGTCGGCTGCATCACGCGCAGAGCCAGGTGCACCGCTTCCTCAACACCGCGCTGGGCGGCTATGTCCGCTCGGTGAACTCCTATTCGTCGGGGGCATCCTCGGTACTGCTGCCGCAGATTCTTGCAGGCTATGAGGATATCACCAAGCGCAACATCACCTGGGAGCAGATCGCGACCGAAACGGAGATCGTGCTCGCATTCGGCGGCATGGCGCTGAAGAACTCGATGGTGGCCGGCGGCTCGATCAGCAAGCATGTCGAACGCGGCGCGATGGAAGCGGCTCGGAAGCGCGGCTGCGAGTTCATCCTGATGAGCCCGCTTCGCGACGATCTGCCAGTTGAAGCCGGCGCGGAATGGATGAATTGCATTCCCGGCACCGACACCGCGCTGATGCTCGGCATCGTCCACACACTGGTCAGCGAAGGCCTGCACGACCAGGCCTTTCTCGATCGTTACACGGAGGGATGGCCGGTGTTCCTGCGCTATCTCACTGGTGAGAGCGACGGGCAGGCCAAGGATGCCGCATGGGCCGCCGCGATCTGCGGCGTCGATGCGGACACCATCCGCACGCTCGCGCGGCGCCTTGCCGGCAAGCGCGCGCTCATCACCGTCTCGCATTCGCTACAGCGCGCCGAACATGGCGAGCAGCCGGTGTGGATGGGCATGGTGCTGGCGGCAGCCCTCGGACAGATCGGACTTGCCGGTGGTGGTTACGGCTATTCGCTCGGCGCGATCGGCTATTACGGCCGCCGCGTCAACGACGTGCCGGGGCCGACGCTGGGGCAGGGGCGCAACGGCGTCAGGGATTTCATTCCCGTGGCGCGCATCGCCGACATGCTGCTCAATCCCGGCAGCACCTATCGCTACAATGGCGAGACGCGCACCTATCCGGACATTCGTCTGGTTTATTGGGCCGGCGGCAATCCCTTCCATCATCACCAGGACATCAACCGCCTGCGCAAGGCGTTTGCGAAGGTCGATACGCTCGTCGTGCACGAGCTCGCCTGGACCGCGACCGCGCGCCATGCCGACATCGTGCTGCCCTCGACGATGACGCTCGAGCGCGAGGACATCGGCTATTCCACCAATGATCCCTTGATGGTCGCGATGCACCGCATCGCCGAACCGTTTGGGCTCGCGCGCGACGACTACGATATCTTCGCCGATATTGCCGATCGCCTCGGCGCCCGCGAACCCTTTACCGAGGGGCGCACGTCGCGAGAGTGGCTGGAGCACCTCTACGAGCCGACGCGCGCCTCACTCGCCAAGCGCGGGTTGGAGGCCCCAAGGTTCGAGGAGTTCTGGCAGCGCGGCAGCCTGGTGGTGCCGCAGCAGCCCGACGATGGCGGCCGGCTGCGCAGTTTTCGCGAGGATCCGGTCGCGCACGCGCTGCCGACGCCGAGCGGACGCATCGAGATTTACTCCGCGAAGATCGCCGGACATGGCGATGCGGATTGTCCGGGACATCCGGTCTGGCTCGACAAGACCGACATGCCCAAGCCAGGCGCGCCGTGCTTCCTCGTGGCCAACCAGCCGGTGACGCGCCTGCACAGCCAGCTCGACTTCGGCGGGCATTCGCTCGCCGCAAAACATCGCGGCCGCGAGGTCGCACGGATGAATCCGCGTGATGCGAGCGCGCGCGGGATTGTCGATGGCGACATCATCCGCCTGTTCAACGAACGCGGCGCTTGCCTCGCAGCGGTGAACGTCACCGACGGCATCGCGCCCGGTGTCGTGCGACTGCCGACCGGCGCCTGGTACGACCCGATGGACCCGGAGGACGAGGCGCCGCTCTGCGTTCACGGCAATCCGAACGTGCTCACCCGTGACATCGGCACCTCGTCCTTCGCGCAGGGCTGCACCGGCCAGCTCACGACGGTCGAGGTCGAAAAGTTCACCGGCAATCTGCCGCCGATCCGGGCGTTCGATCCGGTGTAGCTAACCGCGCGCGATCCGCGTCATCTCCGCGCGATACCAGTCGCCGATCTCGCTCGCCGTCATCAGCGCGACGCCGTCGTGGCCGATGACGTAGTCGAGCAGCTGTTCGAGGTATTTGATCCGGTGCGGAACGCCGGTGATGTAGGGATGGATCGAGATCGCCATTATGCGCGCATTGTCGGCGCCCTCGAGATACAGCCGGTCGAATTGATCGATGCCGCGCTTCAAGAACTGGTCGGACGGCAGGTGCTGGAGCGCGTGGACGACGATGTCGTTGGTCTCGACCGTGTAGGGGATCGTCGTGATCGTGCCGTGCGGGGTCGCGATGTCCTGCGGCAAATCGTCGATCACCCAATCCGCGACATATTCGATGCCGTTGAGGCGCAGCAGGTCGAGCGTCTCATCGGTTTCGGTCAGGCCCGGAGACTCCCATGAGCGCGGCGCGCGCCCGGTGAAGTTGGCGATGGTCTCGACCGAGCGCTTGATCGCATCGGCCTGGTCGGGAAGCCGGTGCATCGGGCCCTGCATGAAGCCGTGGCCCATGAATTCGAATCCGGCCTCGCGCGCGGCGGAGGCAACGCGCGGATAGGCGTTGCAGACATCGGCATTCGCGGCGAGCGTCACTTTCATGTTGCGATCCGCTAGCGCCTTGAATTGCCGCCAGAAGCCGGCGCGCATGCCGTATTCGTGCCACGACCAGTTCGGCACGTCGGGCAGCAGCGGCTGTCCCATCGGCGGGCTCAAGACGACGCGCGGCATCGCGTTCTCGATCCGCCACTCCTCGACATTGAGGATCACCCAGACCGCGAGCCGCTTGCCGTTCGGCAGCTTCAGCTTCGGCCGGTCGATCAGGGCCTGATAGGGAATGCGATCACTGAGGGCCATCGTGAGCCTCCTGTCCGGATAAGGGCTATCGTCTGCCGGCGGTGACGCGCGGCATCACCTGCTCGGCCATCAGGATCATCGAGCGGCGTCCGAGCTCGCGGTCACGCCAGTCCTTGCCGGCATAGAGCAGCGTGCCGAATTCGCCGACCTCCTCCTGAAGCGCCAGGATCTGGTCGGCGACGCTATCGGGCGTGCCGTAGATGATCAGCTTGTCGCAGACGGATTCGAGCGTGACCTCGTCATCCGGCTGGTCGCGGCGCGTCTTGAACAGCTCGATGCGCCCGTTGCGCTTCAGCTTGGTGAAGAGCGAACGGTAGTAATAAACGTAAGGACTGTCGGGATTGGTGGCATAGGCCTTGGCGGTCGCCATGTCCTTGGCGACGAACACACTCTTGGCGACCCGCCAATTGCCGGAATCGACCGGCCTGCCGACGCGCTCGCAGCCCTCGACATATTTCGGCCAATGGCTCTTCACCCACATCGGCATCAGAAAGTTGGCCGAGATCGGATCCCAGCCGCGCGCGGCGGCCTCGGTGACACCCTTGGAGAACGGCGCCACGGCGGTGACGACGATCGGCGGATACGGCCGCTGCAAGGGCTGCGCGATAAAACCCTGGCCGATGTCGGCCATCAGCGTCTTCTCCGTCGTGATGTTCCAGAATTGGCCCTTGATATTGTAGGGCGGCTCGCTCGCCCAGATTTGCAGGACCTGGTTGATCGCCTCAAGGAACATGGCGTTGCGATCGCGTTCGAGCGTGCCGAACAGCTCGGCATCCGAGAGCAGGCCGCCCGGGCTGATGCCGAAGATCAGGCGGCCGTCGAGCATGTGGTCGAGCATCGCGATGGTGGCGGCAACCGTGGCCGGATGAACGTTCGGCATGTTGACGGTGCCTGTGCCGAGCTTGATCTGCTTCGTCGCGGCCGCAATCCACGCCAGGAAGGCGATGCATGAGGTGATGTTCTCGGCCTGGTCGGTGACGTGTTCGCCGACATAGGCCTCGCTGAACCCCAGCTCGTCGGCGAGCAGAAACGCCTCGCGATCCTCCTGCAGGGATTGTCGCCAGTCCTTTTCCAGCGGATGGATCGGCATCGTGAAGAAGCCCAGTTTCATGGCCGGCACCTTGTTGTTCTTATGTGGGACGTCAGGCCTGCGTTCCCATCAGCTTGTCCACGGTGGTTCGCAAATGCCGACGCATCGCCTCCATCGCTCGGATGCGATCGCGCTGCTCGATCGCATCGATCAGCACATCGTGCTCGGCAAAGGAGGAGTAGTCCTCCGGCGGTCGCTCCGGCCTGGTATCGAGCCATCGCCACACCACCGCGCGCCGGACGTCGTCGACCGTCTGATGGATTGCCGACAGCAGCGGATTTCCGGTCGCCTCCGCGATCAGGCGGTGCAGCCGCCCATCCAGCGTCTCGTAGTCCTTCCAGGTTTCGGCCTCGCGCATCTGCCGCGCCAGCACACGCATGCCTTCGATCTGCTTGAAGGTGGCGTTGACCGCGGCGAGGCTGGCGATCTCCGGCTCCAGCACGAGCCTTGCCTCCATCGCGTTGCGCGGACTGGTGCTGTCGCGAAGTGCATCGAGATTGGCGCTGCCGTTCTCCGCGGGCGCGCGAATGAATGTGCCGCGGCCGACCTCGCGCGAGAGGCGGCCGTCGAGTTCGAGACGTGCGAGCGCCTTGCGGATTTCGTTGCGCGAAACGCCGAACTGCGCTGCGAGTTGTCGCTCCGGAGGAAGGCGCGTGCCGGGACCGCCTTCGGTCAATCGAGCCAACAAATCGAACACCGGTCCAATCCTCGCAACCAATACCAACCAATCCACATTTAACGCGCGTGGTGTTCACAAATGCAAGACCAAAACGAGGGTGATGAAAGTTAGACGTTGACAGCAGCGGGTTTGAAAGCGAGGCTTCAACCAATCAAAAAGCCAATTGTAAAATTGGTTGACCAATAGGTGAGGATCGTTGCGATGGTCGAGGCTGCCAATGTTCGCACGTCAACCGACATGCCGATTCCTGACATGATGAAAGCCTGGGTGCTGGGCGACCCCGGCCAGCTGCGTCTTGCCGAAAAGCCGGTGCCGATGCCGAAGCGCGCGGAGGTGCTCGTGCGCATCGATGCAGTTGCGATCTGCGCAACGGATCTGGAGATCATCGAGCACGGCACGCCGGCGCTGATCCAAGGCGGTCCGCCCTTCAACAAGAACTTTACGCCCGGCCACGAATATATGGGCACGGTCGCAGCGCTTGGTCCCGGTGTCGACGAATACAGGATCGGCGAGCGCGTCACGGTCGAGATCCATGCCGGCTGCGGCCAGTGCAAGCGCTGTCGGCAGGGCATGTACACCTCCTGCCACAACTACGGCCTGAACTACGGCGATGTCGACAAGGGCCATCGCGCCAACGGCTTCACCACCGATGGCGGCTTCGCCGAATACGCCGTCAACCACATTAACACGCTGTCGCGCGTGCCCGACGACATGAGTGACGAGGAGGCGACGCTGGTGGTCACCGCCGGCACCTCGATGTACGGCCTCACCGAGCTCGGCGGCCTCGTCGCCGGCGAGAGCGTGGTCGTCACCGGCCCCGGCCCGATCGGGCTTCTCGCGGTGGCGGTCGCCAAGGCGCTCGGCGCGAGCCCGGTGATCCTGTCGGGCACCCGCGACGCCCGGCTTGCCATCGGCACCAAGCTCGGCGCCGATCGCGTCGTCAACGTGCGCAACGAGGATCTCGTCACGGTCGTCAAGGAGATGACGGGCCGCGGCGCCGATTATGTCGTGGAATGCGCTGGCACCGACACGGCGATCAACGAGGCCGCCAAGATGGTCAACCGTGGCGGCAAGATCTGCCTCGCCGCGTTTCCGCATGAGCCGGTGCTCGCCGACATCGGTGCTCTCGTGAAGAACAACATCTACGTCTACGGCATCCGCGGCGAGGGCAAGAGCGCGACGCATCGCGCCATGGCGCTGATGGCGGAGAAGCGTTTCGACGCCACGCTGATCCACACCCACACATTCCCGCTCGCGGACCTGCCGATGGCGCTGCACTACGCGCGCAATCGCGTCGACGACGCCATCAAGGTCGTCATCAAGACCCGCGGTGCGGTGACCCAGACGAAGAAGGCAGTGGCGTGAGGACGCCGCCCCACGACGATTGATAGCATCTGGAAGGAAACGGCTCATGTCAGACTCGAATCCCCGTGCCCACTGGCCCGTCGAAGTGCAGCGCGAATACGAAGAAGGGCGCAACAGCGGCTGTGTCGGCAGCGTGCTGGTGTCGGAGACCGATCGCGTGCGCGTCTGGCACCTGTCGATCGCGCCGGGCAAGCGCTGCGGCTTCCATCGCCACGTGCTGACCTATTTCTGGACCGCGCATAATGCGGGCAAGGCGCGCGGCTATTTCGAGGATGGCCGCATCATCGATGTCGAGCACTACAAGGGCGAGACCAGGCATCTCGCCTTCGGCGCCGGCGAATACATGGTGCATGCGGTCGAGAATATCGGCACCACGGACCTGCTGTTCACCACCGTCGAGTTCCTCGACAGTGCCAACAAGCCTCTCGCAGTGCCTGACCATGTGCGGCTGAAAATTCCGCAAGGCGCTGACATCAGGATGGCATCATAGCCGGGCAGGATCGGCAGACGGGAATTTGGGTATGGGTACGAAAGCCAAGGCAATTCGCATGGCCGCGCAGGGCGGTCCCGATGTCCTGACACTGGAGACGGTCGAGCTGGCCGCGCCCGGCAAGGGCGAGGTGCTGATGCGGCAGACCGCGATCGGCCTCAACTTCATCGACGTCTATTTCCGCGACGGCTCCTATGCGCTGGACCTGCCGGCCGGGCTCGGCGCGGAAGCTGCCGGTGTGGTCGAGGCCGTCGGCGAGGGCGTGACCGAATTCAAGGTGGGCGACCGCGTCGCTTATGGCGGCTCGGCGCCCGGCGCTTATGCGACGCATCGCCTGATGCCGGCCGCACGCCTCGTTCCCATTCCGCAATCCGTGACCGACGAAGCCGCCGCGGCCGTCCTGATGAAGGGCATGACGGCGGAGTACCTTTTGAACCGCTGTGTTGCGGTCAAGCCGGAGCAGCAGGTGCTGTTCTACGCAGCTTCCGGCGGCGTCGGCCTGATTGCCGGCCAATGGGGCAAGCATCTCGGTGCCCGCATGATCGGGGTCACCAGCGGCGGGGAGAAAGCGGCGCTCGCGCTTTCGCACGGCTACGATGCCGTGATCAACCGCAAGAGCGAACGCATCCCGGAGCGTGTCAAGGCGCTGACCGGCGGCAAGGGCGTCGCGATTGCTTATGATTCCGTCGGCAAGGACAGTTTTGAGGCCACGCTCGCCTCGCTCGCACCGCGCGGCTTCTTCGTCACCTTCGGTGCGACCACCGGCGCGCCGCCGCCGCTCGAGGCGGCATTGCTGCAGAAGAACGGATCTCTCTATTATACGCGGCCGACGCTTGCGACCTACATCGCGGCGCGCGACGATCTGGTAGCATCGGCCGCCGCCGTGTTCGACCTGGTCGGCAAGGGCGTGATCAAGCCCATGATCGGGCATCGCTATGCACTGTCGGAGGCAGCGGCCGCGCATCGCGACCTCGAGGCCGGATCGACCAAGGGATCGTCGCTGCTGATACCCTGACTTTTCTGATGGAGGCGGGCAGCCGCCTCCATGCGACCCGCGAAAAAACGACAACAAGAAACTCGGTTGCGTGCGTGAACAGGAGGAGGCCGGCAGCGGATGGGTCAAGTCGCAGGATTATTGCTCGATGCCATTGTCTCGGGCATTCTCGTCGGAGGCTTCTACGCCGCGATGGCGGTCGGTATCTCTATCGCGTTCGGCATGCTCGGCATCAGCAATATCGCCCATCCCGCGCTCATTCTGCTCGGCTCGTTCATTGCCTATGTGCTGAACTCCCAGTTTGGGATGGACCCGATCCTGGTCGGCGTGCTCGCGACCATTCCGTTCTACTTTCTCGGCACGCTGCTCTACACCGCCTATGAATTCGCCTTCGAGCGGCGCGGCACGCAGTTGATCCGCGGCCTCGCGTTCTTCTTTGGGCTGCTGTTCATCACCGAGGTCGGACTTCAGCTGATCTTCGGCGTCGACTACCGCCTGGTCGAGGCGCCCTATATCGGGCCATCCTACAATTTCGGGCCGGTGTCGCTGCCGGTCAGGATGCTGATCCCGTTCCTCGCCTCCGTCCTGCTCCTGATCGGCCTGCAAATCTTCTTCGTACGCACCTTCACCGGGCGCGCCATCATGGCGGTGGCGCAGGACAAGTTCGCGCTTCAGCTGATGGGCGCAGCGCCTGTTCGCATTAAACGTATCGCTTTCGGGCTCTCGACTGCGACCGCGTCGCTGGCCGGCGCCTTCCTCATCATTCTGCAGCCGGTCGAGCCCTCGATGGGGCGCGACTATATCGGGAGAATATTTGCGATCTGCGTCCTCGGCGGCATCGGCTCGCTGCCGGGCACCTTCATCGCAGCCGTGATCGTGGGTGTCGCGGAGAGCATCACTGCGACGTTCTACGGTCCGTCCTGGTCGCCTGCGATCGCATTCGGCTTCCTGCTGATTGCGCTGGTGGTCAGGCCCGCCGGCCTGTTCGGGAGAGCCTGATGTCGAACGGGCGCTTCATCCTGCTTGCCTGCCTGGTCGGTGTCGCGCTGGTCGCGGCCAGCACTTTCGTGACCAACGAATATTATGTGTTCGCGGCGTATTTCGTCCTTCAATACGTCGTGCTGGCGACCGCCTGGAACATCCTCGGCGGTTATGTCGGCTACGTCAATTTTGGCACGACAGCGTTCCTCGCCATCGGCCTCTACAGCGCGGCCGCCCTGAACAAATGGCTCGATCTGCCGATTCCGGTGCTGATCCCGATTGCGGGCTTGCTGTGCGGCGCCGTCGGTCTCGCCATGGGTTACCTGACCATCCGCCTGCGCGGCGTCTACTTCACCATCGCGACGCTGGCGCTCTCCGTCGTGGTCCAGACCTTCATCACCAACTGGGATTATGTCGGCGGCTCGCGCGGCATCTACATCATGCGGCCGACCGACGTTCCGGTGTTTGGCAGCTATGTCGCCTATCTCTTCTTCCTGATGACGGTGCTCGCGGTCGCTTCCGTCGTGATCGCGCGTGTCATCGAACGCTCGACCTTCGGCTTTGGCCTTGCTGCCATTCGCGACGACGAAACGGCGGCTGCCGCATCCGGCGTTCCGGTGCTGCGGCTGAAGCTGGTCGCCGCGGCCATCAGCGGCGCCTTGATGGGAATGGCCGGTGCGCCGCTGCCGTTCTATCTGACCTATGTCGAGCCGACCTCGTCGTTCAGTCTTGCTTATACTGTGAACAGCGTCGCGATGCCGCTGGTCGGAGGCACCACGAGCTGGCTTGGGCCGGTGATCGGCGCGGTCCTGCTCGGCACCATGCAACAGGCCATGACGGTCTTGATTTCGTCGTCCGTCAATCTGCTCGTGGTCGGCGTGCTGCTCGTGATCTTCGTCATCGCCGCGCCGAACGGCATTTTGGGACTGATCCGGTCCTTACGCGGCAAGAAAGTCGATCCGGAGACCAACCCGCTCGCAGCGATACTCGTGACCGAGAAGCGGAGCAGCCAATGATGATGGAAGCGAGCGCGGCCACGTCGAACGAGCTGATCCTCGATGCTCGCGGCATCACAAAACGCTTTGGCGGCTTCGTCGCGTTGAACAATGTCGACCTCGCGGTGCGGCCTGGCGAGCGGCTCGGCCTGATCGGGCCGAACGGCTCGGGCAAGAGCACGCTGACCAACTGCCTGTGTGGTGCGTTGAAGACGGACGGCGGCTCGATTTCGTTCGCGGGCAGGGCGATCGACAATCTCTCGTCCTATCAGCGCGCGCGGCTCGGGCTTGGCCGCAGCTTCCAGCTACCGCGGCCGTTTCATAGCCTGTCGCTGCTCGACAATCTTCGTATCCCTTTGGTCTATGCGGTCAACGCGCGCAGCGGAACGCACCTGACCGAACCGCAGATCCGCACCCGCAGCACGGAGCTGCTCGGCGAATTCGGGCTCGGCGGCAAGCTGCATCGGCTGCCCGGCGATTTGACCCAGGTCGAGATGCGCAAGCTCGAGCTGGCGCGCGCCATGGCGACGGACCCGACGCTGCTGGTATCGGACGAAGCGCTCGCTGGCCTGTCGCATTCAGAGGTGAACGAAATCCTGGCTCTGCTGCTCGCGCTCAACAAGCGCGGCGTCGCCGTGATCTTCATCGAGCACATCATGCGCGCGGTAATGGCGTTCTCGGAGCGGCTGGTGGTGCTCGTGGCCGGCGAGAAGATTGCCGACGGTACGCCCAAGGACGTGATCGCCGACGAGCGGGTGATAGGGGCGTATCTTGGCCAGTAGCATCCGCATCGAGAACATCAATGCCGGCTATGGAGCGGTTCGCGTCCTCCACAACGTATCACTGAATGTTGGCGCCCGCGAGACGGTGACGCTGCTCGGCACCAACGGCAACGGCAAGAGCACGCTGATCAAGACCATCATGGGCGTGGTGCGGCCGAGCTCGGGCCGCATCGTCGCGACCATCGACGGCAAGGACCATGATCTCATTGGCAAGGAGACCGAGGAGATCGTCGATCTCGGCGTCGCGCTGGTGCCGGAAGGCCGCCGGTTGTTTCCGCGCCTGACGGTCGAGGAGAACCTGCTGCTCGGCGCCTACCGTCCGACGGCGCGGGCGCGGCTGAAGGACAACATGGCCTATTGCTATGAAGCGTTCCCGCGCCTTGCCGAACGCCGCGCCCAGCTCGCCGGCACCATGAGCGGCGGCGAGCAACAGATGCTGGCGCTTGCGCGCGCGCTGATGTCGACGCCGAGCATTTTGATTGTCGACGAGCCGTCGGTCGGGCTCGCGCCGCTGTTCGTCAGCCGCACGATCGACATGATCGCGCAGCTGAAGGAGCGCTACCATCTGACCGTGCTGATGGCGGAGCAGAATTTTACGCAAGCGATGCGGATCGCCGACAAGGGCTGTGTGATCGTCCACGGCGAGATCGCGTTCCGCGGCGAAAGCCCGGAGGAGATGCGGCAAAGCGACCTGATCCGACAGCATTATCTAGGCATGTAGAACTCAAAACAAAAGGCAAGGGAGGACGACGTGAGGATGTTTCGGCTGATGGGCTTGAGGGGCGTTACGATGGCGCTCTCGACAATGATTGCGGCGTGCACATTCACGGGCGCGGCGCGGGCGGCGGATCCGATCAAGATCGGCTTCGGCATCCAATTGACCGGTCCGCTCGCCGGCAACGGCAAGGCGGCGCTGCTCGGTGCGCAGATCTGGGCCGACGAAGTCAACAAGGCCGGCGGCCTGCTGGGCCGGCAGGTCGAGCTCGTGCCCTATGACGACCAGAGTAATCCCGGTCTCGTGCCCGGCATCTATTCCAAGCTGCTCGACGTCGACAAGGTCGATCTCCTGCTGTCGAACAACACCAACCAGACCGCGCCGGCGATGCCGACGATCATCCAGCACAAGCGGCTGATCATGGGCATGTTCGCGCTCGCCATCAACGAGCAGTTCAAATATCCCGGCTATTTCCAGATCCAGCCCTATGGGCCGAACGGCAAGGACTCGCTGACCCGCGGCTTCTTCGAGAATGCGATCGCGATGGATCCGAAGCCGACCACGGTGGCGCTGGTCGGCGCTGATGCGGAGTTCTCCAAGAACGCGCTGGAAGGCGCCCGCATGCAGGCCAAACGGCTCGGCCTCACCGTCGTCTACGACAAGGTCTATCCGCCGACGACGGTGAATTTCACGCCGGTGCTGAAGGCGCTGCAGGCGACGTCGCCGGACCTGGTGTTCGTCGCGTCCTATCCGTCCGACACGGTCGGCATCATCCGCACCGCGCACGAGATCAATCTCGAGCCAAAGGTGTTCGGCGGCGCCATGGTCGGCACCCAATATGCCGCGATCAAGCAGCAGCTCGGCGAAGCGCTGAATGGCATCGTCTCCTTCGAGCAGTACATCCCCGAGCCAACCGTGAAATTCCCCGGCATCGAGGACATGCTGAAGAAGTACCAGGCCAAGGCGGCGGAGGTCGGCGTCGATGCGCTCGGCTATTATGTGCCGGCGTTCGTCTATTCCGCGCTCCAGGTTCTCGGCGAAGCCGTGACCAAGACCGGCGGCGTCGATCAGCAGAAGCTGATCAATTACATCCACGGCAACACGTTCCAGACCGTGGTCGGCGACATCACCTTCGGTCCTGATGGCGAGTGGGTCGAGCCACGGATGTTTGCGGTGCAATTCCGCAACATCAAGGGCAACGACATCCAGCAGTTCACCCAGGCCGGCAAGGAGGTGATCATATTCCCGCCGAAGTACAAGTCCGGCGATCTGGTCTATCCGTTCGCCAACGCCCAGAAGGCCGCGCAGAACTGACCGACCATTCAAAAAGAAGAAACGAGACGTCATGACTGAAACGATCGGCATGCTTGGCATCGGGATCATGGGCTCCGCCATGGCGGGGAATTTGATCAAGGCCGGCTTTGCCGTGGTTGGCTACGATCCCGTGCCGGCGGCACGGGATCGTCTTTCCGATATGGGCGGCAGGGCGCTGTCGTCGCCGAAGGATGTGGTTGAGGCCGCCCCGATCAGCTTCGCCTCGCTGCCTGGGAGCGCAGCGCTCGCGGGGGCCGCGGCTAGCGTCGCCGGTGCGGGTGGTTCCGGACAGATTCTGATCGAGTGCTCGACGCTGCCGCTCTTCGCCAAGCGTGAGGCGTTCGCCGTGATGGAGAGCGCCGGCAAGATATTGCTCGATTGCCCTGTCAGCGGCACCGGCGCGCAGGCCGCAACCGGCGATCTGGTGATCCTCGGAAGTGGCGACGAGCAGGCGTTCAAGCGTTGCGCGGCTGCATTCGCCGGGATGTCGCGACGGCAGGTCTACCTCGGCCGGTTCGGCACCGGCAGCATCATGAAATACATCGCCAATCATCTGGTGACGATCCACAATGCCGCAGCGGCGGAAGCGATGCTGCTCGGCATGAAGGCCGGGATCGATCCCGGCCTGGTCTACGACACGCTCGCGGACAGCGCGGGGACGTCACGCATGTTCCAGATGCGCGGACCGCTGATGCGCGACGAGAATTACGACAATCCGACCGCGACCATCCGGACGCATCTGAAGGATCTCTCGATCATCTCCGGCTTCGCGGCCGAGCTCGGATGTGCGCTGCCGGTCTACACCGCGGCAGAGCAGCTCTACCACGCGGGTGAGGCGCTCGGCTTTGCGGCGCGCGATACCGCCTCGATCTGCGCCGTGCTCGAGCACATGAACGGTTTCGACCGTCACAGCGGCGCAGATGCACCCACACTTTCGTCCTACCAATCGTAAAGGAAGAGCTATGTCTGCCTATTGGTGCGCACGCGTTCACGTGACCGATCCCGAGACCTACGGGAAATACGCCGCTCTCGCCGGGCCCGCCATCGAGAAGCATGGCGGCGTGTTTCTCGCGCGCGGCGGCAAGCAGGTGATCCTCGAGGGCGGTAATTACGAACGCAGCATCGTTGCGCGCTTTCCGAGCCTCGATGCCGCAGTCAACTGCTACAACTCGCCCGAATATTCGGAGGCGCTCAAATACACCATTGGCACGTCCGAACGCCACATGGTGGCGGTCGAGGGACTTGACTAGACGAGCGATTCCATGAAACCGGCGTCGATGAAGAGAGCAGGGATGGA
>JAUEPE010000084.1 GCA_030403585.1 Frankia sp. RB7 | reverse complement strand
GCCGGCGGTCAAGGCTGGCCGTCGCTCGTGTCTCGCCTCATACCCGCTGCTGCCAGGCCACGCCTTGACGGTCGCAAGCGCGGCGTCATGCTCAAGGCAATCGGGCGCCGCTTTAATGGTTGCTACGCGCGGCAATCACTCCGCCGCCAAAATCGTCCCCTCGACCTCACCGAACCCGACACGATAACCGTTGCCCTGGCACCAGCCGCGCATCACAAGGCTGTCGCCGTCTTCCAGGAACGTGCGCCTGGCGCCGGGTAGTTCGACCGGCTCGGTGCCGTTCCAGCTGATCTCCAGCAGACTGCCGCGCTGGTTCTTCTCCGGGCCGGAGATGGTGCCGCTGCCGAGGAGATCTCCGACATTCATCGCGCAGCCAGAGGAGGCGTGATGCATCAGCTGCTGCACCGAGGACCAGTACATGTACTTGAAATTGGTGCGGCTGATGCCGGCAGGCGCGTTGGCGCCGGCGGCACGCAAGGAGACATCAAGCTCCAGATCATAGTTCTGCGGCCTGGCCTGCTTGAGATAATCCAGCGGCGCCGGCTCCTGCGCCGGCCCGTTCAGGCGGAACGGCTCCAGCGCCTCGCGCGTCACCACCCACGGGCTGATCGACGTCGCGAACGCTTTCGCGAGGAACGGACCCAACGGCACATATTCCCATTGCTGGATGTCGCGCGCGCTCCAGTCGTTGAGCAGCACGAAGCCAAAGATCATTTCCTCGGCCTGGGTCTCCGTGAGCATGCCGCCCATGGCTGAGGGCTGGCCGATCACCACACCCATCTCCAGCTCGAAATCGAGCCGCTTGCACGGGCCAAAACTCGGCACATCGACGTTCGGCGGCTTCAGCTGCCCGCGCGGCCGCTTCACTTTCGTGCCCGAGACCACGACGGTGGAGGCGCGGCCGTTATAGGCGATCGGCATGTGCAGCCAGTTCGGCTGCAGCGCATTGTCCTTGCCGCGGAACATCACACCGACATTGGTGGCATGCTCTTTCGACGAATAGAAATCGGTGTAGCCGGAGACTGCGAACGGCAGATGCAGCCTTGCCTCGCGCATCGGCACCAACGCCTGCTTGCGCAGCTCCTCATTGTCGCGCAGCTCCGGATGATCGTGGCGCAGCAGCTCGCTGATCCGCGCCCGCGTCCTGGTCCAGACTTTTGGCCCGAGCGCCATGAAGGGATTGAGCGAGGGGCCGGAGAACACGCCGAGCGGGCCGACATCGAGCCGGGAATCCTGCTCCAGCTCCCAGAGATCGAGCACGAAGTTGCCGATCGCAACGCCGACCCGCGGCGTCGGGTTGGCCGCAGTCGAGAACACGCCATAGGGCAGGTTCTGGATCGGGAAGTCGGAGCCGGGATCGATTTCGATGAAGCAGCGGAGGCTGGGATCGTTGGGGTGGGGCATTTGTTTCCTGCCGAATGATTCTTGACGCTCTAACCACCGTCATTCCGGGATGCGCCGCAAGGCGCAGGCCCGGAATCCATAACCACGACCATGAGTATGGATTCCGGGCTCACCGCTTCGCGGCGCCCCGGAATGACGAAGAAAGAAACTACGGCCGGTTCGGATCGAACCGCTTCTCCAGTCCCTTCCAGCAATCCGCGTAATCGTCCTGCAACGTCGACGCGTTCGCGGCATGCGCTGTCACGCGCTGCGGGTAGCGGGTCTCGAACATGAAGGCCATGGTGCCCGTGAGCTTCACCGGCTTCAGCTCCCCGTTGCTGGCGTGCTCGAAGGCATCGCGGTCCGGGCCGTGCGGCAGCATGCAATTGTGGAGCGAGATGCCGCCCGGCACAAACCCTTGCGGCTTGGCGTCGTAGACACCGTAGATCAGCCCCATGAACTCGCTCATGATGTTCATGTGATACCAGGGCGGACGGAAGGTATTGTCGGCCACCATCCAGCGCTCGGGGAATATGACGAAGTCGATATTCGCGGTCCCCGCCGTCTCCGACGGCGAGGTCAGCACCGTGAAGATCGAGGGATCGGGATGATCGAAGCCGATCGCGCCGACCGGCGAGAAGGTGCGCAGATCGTATTTGTAGGGCGCGTAGTTACCGTGCCAGGCGACAACGTCGATCGGCGAATGGGCGAGCTGCGTCTTGAATAACGAGCCGCCCCATTTCACGAACAACTCGGTCGGCGTGTCCTTGTCCTCGTAACTTGCAACCGGCGTCAGGAAATCCCGCGCATTGGCAAGACAGTTGGCGCCGATCGGCCCGCGTTCCGGCAACGTGAAGGCGCCGCCATAATTTTCGCAGAGATAGCCGCGCGCCGGACCATTCGGGATCTCGACACGGAATTTCACGCCACGCGGAATTACCACGATCTCGCCCGGCTCGGCATCGATACGGCCGAACTCGGTGACGACGCGCAGATTGCCCTGCTGAAGCACGAACATCAGCTCGCCGTCTGCATTGTAGAAATGCTGGTCCACCATCGGCTTGGTGATGAGATAGACATGCGCGGCCATGCCGGCCTGCGTATTGACGTCACCGGCGGTCGTCATGGTCTGCACGCCCTGGAGGAAGGTCATGTCCTCCTTCGGGATCGGCGCCGGGTCCCAGCGCAGCTGCGCGATCGGCAGATCGTATTCGTGGCACGGCGCCGAGCGCCACAGACCGTCGTCGGCCTTCTCGAAACGCCCGGAATGCTTCACCGAGGGACGGATGCGATAAAGCCAGGAGCGCTCATTGGTGCCGCGCGGCGCCGTGAAGGGCGAGCCCGAGAGCTGCTCGGCATAGAGGCCGTAAGCGCAACGCTGCGGCGAGTTGCGGCCGATCGGCAGCGCGCCGGGCAGCGCTTCGGTCTCAAAGCTGTTGCCGAAGCCGGACATGTAGCCCGGCGTCACCTGCGCCGAACTGCGGATGATCTGATCAGGCGAGGTATTGATGTTCATGACTATCCTCCTCCTTGCAAAGCGGCCCACATCTCCTGGTCGCGCTTGTCGGTCCAGATCACGGGATCGTCGATCCCCGATGCTTCGTCATAGGCGCGCGACACGTTGAACGGCAGGCAGTGCTCGTAGATGGCAAAGCTGTGGAATTTCGGATCCATCACCTCGCGCGTCGCGGCCATCGATTCCTTTAAGCTGCGGCCCTTGGCGACCGAGACTTCAGCCGCGCCATAGAGCGAGGTGACGAAGTCGCGCGTCATCGCGATGGCTTCGCGCACCGTGGCTGTGCCCTTGAGCGCATCGCCGCGGCCCGGCGCGATAGCCTTGGGATTGAAATTGCGGATCTCGTTCAGCGTCAGCGGCCACTCCCGCAAATGCGCATCGCCGCAATAGCAGGCCGAGTGATATTCGATGAGATCGCCGGAGAACATCACCTCGGCGTCCGGCACCCAGGCAACGATGTCGCCGGACGTGTGGCCGGCGCCGAGCTGCATCAGCCGCACCTCGCGCTTGCCGAGATAGATAGACATCTCGCCTTCGAAGGTCAGCGTCGGCCAGGTCAGGCCGGGAATGCTCTGGGCATCCTGGAACAGGCGGGGAAAGCGGCCATACTCGGAATCCCAATCCTGCTGGCCGCGCTCCTCTATCAGACGATAGGTCTCCTGCGAGGCGACGATGCCCTGCGCCTTGTAGGCGGAGGCACCTAACACGCGCACGGCGTGATAGTGCGACAGCACGACATATTTGATCGGCTTGTCGGTGACGGTGCGGACACGCTCGATCACCTTGTTAGCCATCGCCGGCGTCGATTGCGCATCGAACACGAGGCAACCGTCGTCGCCGACGATGATCGCCGTGTTCGGATCGCCTTCGGCGGTGAAGGCGTAGAGATCGGTACCGATCTCGGAGAAGGTGATCTTCTTTTCGGAGAGATCGCCGGTGGATGCGAAGTTCTTCGCCATCAGTTCGTCCTTCAAGTCTTTGCTTCAGGTTTTGGGTTATTGTTGTTGCTGTTGTTGCTGCTGGCCGTCGATCATGCGGCGTTTCGCCAACGCGAGCGCTTCCCGCAGCACGTCGATATCGCCGATATGATTGGCGAGGATCAGCACCAGCGCCGCATCGAAATCGGCGCTCTGCTCGTCGGTGAGGCCGCGATGCGCCTCGACGATGGCGCGAAAGGCATCATCAGGCCGCGCGAAATTGGAGCTGGTGGAAAGCGGCATCTAAAACCTCAATTCAGACCTGCAGCCCGCGACAGCGCGGCCGCGATCGCCTCACGCGTCGGATGGCGGAAGCGCGCCGCGACGTAGCCATCGGGCCTGAGCAAATAGGCAGAGCCCGGCTCGGCGTCATAACGCTTGGCGATCAGCCCCAAGGAATCAGCAAGCCCGCCCTCGCCGCCGATGCGAATATCCTTCACGCCATCGGGCGTATCGATCGCCGCGCCATTGCTGAACGACAGCAGGGTGAAGTCCGTTCCGCCCTCACGGAACGCGTCCGTCAGATAGGCCTGCTCTCCTAACGGTGCATCGAGCATCGAGCAGCCGGGCGACGGCCCGCAGCGCCAGGCATCCGCATCGCGCGATGACAGCGGAGAATCATAGTTGCACGGCACCGACAGCCGACCGCCATTGACCATGCGCTTGCCGAACTCGGTTTCCTTGGCGAGCGCCAGCACCGCCTGGCGCAACCGCGCTTCCTGATGCGAGTTCGGCGCCATGAAATCGGTCGAGCGGGTGGATTCGCGGATATTTTCGTCGGCCGCCAGACTGCGCTCGACATGGTAGCTCTCGAGCAGACCTGCAGGCGAGGTGCCGCGCAGCACACGGTCGAGCTTCCAGGACAGGTTCTCGGCGTCCTCGAGTCCCGAGTTCGCGCCCCGCGCGCCGAAGGGCGAGACCTGGTGCGCGGAATCGCCAGCGAAAATCACGCGGCCGTGGATGAAGCGGTCCATGCGCCGGCACTGGAATTTGTACAGCGAGATCCACTCGAACTCGAACTTGTCGTGACCGAGCATGCGCGCGAGCCGTGGCCGCACGTTCTCCGGCCTCTTCTCGACGACGGGATCGGCATCGCGACTGAGCTGGAGATCGATGCGCCAGACATCGTCAGGCTGCCGGTGTAGCAGCGCCGAGCGTCCGGCATGAAACGGCGGATCGAACCAGAACCAGCGCTCCGTCGGAAACTCCGCCGTCATCTTCACGTCGGCGATCAGGAACTGATCCTCGAACACCTGTCCGGCGAACTCGGCACCGACCATCTGCCGCAGCGAGGATCGCGCGCCGTCGCAGGCGACGACATATTGCGCGTGCAGGCGATAGGCGCCTTCGGGTGTCTCGATTGTCAGCACAACGGAATCGTTGCGTTGCTCGACCGCCGTCACCTTGTTGCGCCAGCGCAGGTTGATCGCGGGCAGATCGCCGATGCGATCGACCAGATAGGCCTCGGCATAATATTGCTGGAGATTGATGAAGGCCGGCCGCTTGTGGCCGTCCTCGGGCAGCAGATTGAACTGATAGAGCTGCTGCTCGCCATGAAAGATGCGACCAACGCTCCACACCACACCTTTGTCGACCATGCGGTCGGCGACGCCGAGCCGGTCCCAATATTCCAGCGAGCGCTTCGAGAAGCAGATCGCGCGCGAGCCCTCGCCGATGCGGTCGGCATCATCCAGAAGGACGACGCGCTGGCCGCGCTGGGCGAGATCGATCGCCAGCGACAGCCCGACGGGCCCTGCGCCGACGACCACGACCGGATGCCCGGCCGGACTTTGGCCGGGACGGTCCTGGTCGGCGTGGCGGCGATAGCCGAACTGGGTTTTGGCCTGATGCGTATTGGCGCCCGCCATACACTAACCTCGGCTCTGGTCAGGAGAGGACCGATCTGCTAGATAGTCTCACGTGCAACTATTTTGGACCGGAGCCGGCCGGCCGTCAACTGGAATTCGGAGCGCTCTCCTTGGCGAGGACATCCAGCGACATCGCGTTGAAGACACGGCAAGCCGAAGAGGCTTCATCGCGGCTCGATCTGTTCAGATTCGTGCCGTTCCGCCTCAACCGGCTCGCGGCGGAGGTCAGTTCCGCGCTCGCGGTGGAATATCAGGAGCGTCACGGCCTGGACATTCCGGCCTGGCGCGTGATTGCCACGCTCGGCTTCCGCAACGATGCCTGCAGCGCGCAGTACATCTCGCAATGCACCCGCACGCACAAATCCACCATCAGCCGCGCGGTGACGACGCTGTTGCAGGACGGCTTGATCGAGCGGGTCGAGAACGAAGCCGACCGCCGCGAATTCCGCCTGCAGCTGACGAAGAAGGGCCGCGCACTGTACGAGGAGCTGTTCCCGCAATTGCTGCGGCGGGAAGACGAGATCCTCGCCTGCCTGTCCGCGCAAGAGCGCAAGCAATTGTCGACGCTGCTCGGCAAGATCGAGGAAAGCCTCGACCTGATCCAGACCAGCGAAGAGGCCGACGCCAAGCAGGCGTATTGACTTCTTGATCCTCGCGTCCTGCCGGCAGCCCCTCATCCTGAGGAGCGCGGAACGCGCGTCTCGAGGGTCTGGCGTCGCGTTACTCCGCAAACGACCGCGTCGGCGGCAAATGCAGCGCCCAGGCGTCGACCTTGTCGCTCGCACGCGGATAGATTTCGGTCACGATCGGATCATGGCCGGGAATGAACCGGTCGGGATGACCGGCGAGACGTTCGATCGTCTCCCAGCCCACCGCCATGTCGCCGACATTGTAGACGATCGGGAATGGGCTGCGGCGCTGCAGATTGGCGTAGTAATGCGCGGCGTCGGACGCCAGCACCACCGGACCGCGCGTGGTCTCGACCTTGACCACCTGCAAGCCGTCAGAATGGCCGCCGACACGATGCACGGTAACGCCGGACGCTACCTCGCCGTCGCCGGAATAGAAATTGACGCGCTCGCCATAGACATGGCGCACCATCTGGGTGACGTGCTCGACCGAGAATGGATGTCGCAGCAGTCCGTTACACATGCAACGCCCCGTGGCGTAAGCCATCTCGCGCTCCTGGAGATGGAAGCGCGCATTCGGGAAGCGGTCGAGATTGCCGGCGTGATCGTAATGCAGATGCGTCACGATAATGTCGCGAATGCTCGACGCGACGACGCCGAAGCGCTCCAGCGCATCGACCGGATTGAGCGTCAGCTTGCGCGCGCGCGAGGTCGCCTCCTCCGCATTGAAGCCGGTATCGACCAGAATATCGCGGCCCTGCCCGCGGATCAGCCAAACGAAGTAGTCGAGATCCTGCGCCGCGCTGTCATGCGGGTCGGGCGCCAAAAAATTCATGCTGGGGATGCGCGGCGACATCGTCGCATAGCGCAAGGCGTAGATTTCGTAGGCGTTTCCCATGACTTTGATCCCGGCTTCTTGCTTTTTTCTGAGTGGGCCTGCCGCGCACCAAGCCATCGTCTGCCGCAAAGGTCAAACATCCGGGGCTGAGCCGAAAGCGGGTCCGCAATGTGAGACCAATCACATTTTGGTCGCTTGTGGCGGCCTAACATGGGTCGCCGGAACCTGAACAAGAATGTGCCGAGTAGAATCGTGACCGCCGAATTATTCCCCTCGCGAGCAGCCTGTGCGTCGCGGTCAATTGTCGCGATACTGCCGAATCTCCAAGCGGTTGACGCCCCCACTCCCCGGTTTGATAATGCACATTGCGTAAGTTAAGGTCGCCGCGGCGCAAGCTGGAGCGGCGCCTTTTTGGCTGGACCGCGCTGATTATGAAAATTCGCCTGCTTTTCCTTCTGCCATTGCTTGTCTCGCTCTTCCCGGCCGCGCCGTCGCATGCGGCCGGCGACCGCTACGCGCTGGTCATCGGCAATGCCAAATATCCGGACGCGGACAGCCCGCTGAAGGAGCCGATCAACGACACCCGCGACGTCGCCGACGAGCTCAAGCGCGACGGCTTTTCCGTGGAGGTCGGCGAGAACCTGACCGGCGACGGCATGCGCCGCGCCTTCGACAAGCTCTACGGCAAGATCAAGCCGGGTTCGGTGGCGCTGATCTTCTACAGCGGGTTCGGCATCCAGTCGGCGCGCCAGAGCTACATGATCCCGGTCGATGCGCAGATCTGGACCGAATCCGACGTCCGCCGCGATGGTTTTAGCATCGAAGCGATCCTCGGTGAGCTCAACACCCGCGGCGCCGGCGTCAAGATCGCGCTGATCGACGCCAGCAGGCGCAATCCGTTCGAACGGCGGTTCCGCAGCTTCTCGGCCGGCCTGACCCCCGTCATCGCGCCGAACGGCACGCTGGTGATGTATTCGGCGGCGCTGGCCTCGGTGGTATCGGACGTCGGCGGCGACCACAGCCTGTTCGTCCAGGAACTGCTCAAGGAAATCCGTGTCCCCGACCTGATGGCGGAGGAAACGCTGAACCGCACCAAGATGGGCGTCACCCGCGCCTCGCGCGGCGAGCAGGTGCCGTGGATATCTTCCTCGCTCGCCGAAGATTTCTCGTTCATTCCGGGTGCAGCTGGATCGCGCCCGACGGCGACGCCGCCGTCACCGGCGCCTCCTCCCGCACCGCCACCGCCGCCGGTCGCCAACAATCCACCTCCGGTTCCGCCCGCCCCGCCAGCACCACCCGTGGCTGCGAACAATCCGCCGGCGCCGCCTGCACCGCCGCCGCTGGCACCGCCCGCACCGAAGCCGCAGGTTGAGGCCGCGCTGCCTCCGCCACAGCCGCCGGTCAAACCGGCCGAGCCAGCCCCGGCACCGAACGCGGATGGCGGGCCGAGCGCGTCCGCGCTGGCTGAGGATCCCACCATCAAGGGCCTGACGGCCAAGATCGCCGCCAATCCGGACGACGTGAATGCGCTGTACCGGCGTGGCCAGGTCTATGCCAGCAAGGGGGCCTACACCCTCGCCATCAAGGATTTTGACGACACGCTCCGGATCAATGCGAAGGACGTCGAGGCGCTGAACAACCGCTGCTGGACCCGTGCCGTGATCGGCGACCTCCAGGGTGCGCTGAAGGATTGCAACGAGGCGCTGCGGCTGCGGCCGAATTTCGTCGATGCCTTGGACAGCCGTGGGCTGGTGAACCTTAAATCCGGAGCGGCGAAGAACGCCATCGCCGATTTCGACGCCGCACTGAAGATCAACCCGCGCCTGACCTCCTCGCTCTACGGACGGGGTGTGGCGAAACAGCGCAATGGCTCGGCCCAGGAGGGCGCGCTCGACGTCGCCAATGCCAAGGCGATGGACCCGAACATCGCTGGAGAATTCGCAACCTACGGAGTGCGTTGATATTTTTTTGATTTGAGGCCGGTCGCATCTCGAACCCTTGACGGCCGGCGAAGACTAATTGAACGGATGCCGCAAGCGGCCTTGCCGGGGGGCTTATTGCAGGAATTTTGGAACCGCGCGGACGCGCGCAGGAGGGACTGGCAATGAGATTGGCTGCAAAAGGACTCACCGCGATTCTGTCCATCATCACCATCAGCGCCGCGCTGTCGCTGACGCTTCCGCCGGCCTTCGCTGCCGACGACGGCAACAGCAAGAACGTCACCGAGGACGAGATCGTCCGCGCGCTGGCGCCGGCGCCGAAAAAACCCCTGACCCGCGGCCTCTCGATTGCTCCGCAGGCCGATCCGGCGCCGAACCCGACGGAAACCAAGCTGATCCAGTCCGTCCGCGGCCGCTCTACCCGCTCGCTGTCGTCGACCGAGCGTGAGGAGCTCGCCTCGGCCGCCAGGGACAAGCCGAATATCGATCTCGAAATCACCTTCGACTACAACTCGGCCGACATCAGCACCAAGTCGCTGCCGTCGGTGCAGGCACTGGGCCGCGCACTGACCAGCCCCGATTTGAAGGGCTCGACCTTCGTCGTCGCCGGCCACACCGACGCCGCCGGCGGCGAGGGCTACAATCAGGAGCTGTCGGAACGCCGCGCGGATTCGATCAAGCGCTACCTCATCGAGAAGTACAGCATCGCGGCCTCCGACCTCGTCACCGTCGGCTACGGCAAAAGCAAGCTGAAGGATCCGAGCCAGCCGATGGCGGAGGTGAACCGCCGCGTGCAGGTCGTGAATATGGAAAACAAGACCACCGCATCGAAGTGACCACGACGTAATCCGTTGAAGTGACAAGTCGTGATGTGGTGTAAAGTCTTGCTCCCAGCGCGCGTCCCGCATCCCTGCGGGACGCTGCTTCGTTTCAGGGAAACGCTCCCAGCAACCCCGAGCCAGGCCAGGATGATCCGGCGATGAACATCTCCGAATATCTCAAGCCTGCAGGAACCGTGGCGTTCATCGTTGCGCTCGGCGTCGGCTATTACTTGTTCGAGCATCGGCATCGCCCCGAGGCAAAGGACACGCCGGGCGAGGCGCTCGTCATCGTGACGAAGTCGACCAATGCCTGCTTCTCCGATCTGGTGCGGGTGACCGGCTTCTTCGTACCGCGGCGCGAGGCCGTGGTCATGGCCGACCAGGAAGGATCGAAGGTCACCGATCTCTTCGCCACCGAGGGCGCTCTCGTCACCGACAACCAGGAACTGGCGCGCCTGTCGGCGCCGCCACAAATGCCGGGCCAGCCGCAAAGGCCGGGCCCGCAGGGGCCGATCTCGCTGAAGGCGCCGGCGCCGGGCCTCATTACGGAGGTCCGCACCATCGTCGGCGCACCGGCCTCGCCGCAGGCAGGACCGATGTTCCGCATCGCCGTCAACAACGAGATCGAGCTGGATGCACAGGTCCCGGCCGTGCACATGCCAAAACTCAGCCCCGGCGCGACGGTGCGGATCAGCCGGGACGACGCCGCCGATCTGATCGGCCGGGTCCGGCTGGTCGCGCCCGAGATCGACCGTGCCACGCAGCTCGGCCGCGTCCGCATCAGTGTCACCAACAATCCATCGCTGAAGGTCGGCGTGTTTGCCCGTGCCTCGATCGACGCCAAGCGGAGCTGCGGCGTCGCGGTTCCCAAGACCGCGATCGACCATCTCACCGTGCAGGTGGTCAAAGGCAGCACCGTCGAGACACGCCGGGTGCGTGTCGGGCTGACATCCGACAGCCAAACCGAAATCCTAGAAGGTGTCGACGTCGGCGAAATCGTCGTGGCCGACGCGGGCTCTTCGCTCCATGACGGCGACCAGATCAAGACCATGTTCGCCGATGAACTCGATCGCACGCGGGTACGCTGATGGCTCTCAATATCTCGGCATGGTCGATCCGTAATCCGCTGCCGTCGGTGGTGTTTTCGATCATCCTCCTGATCCTCGGCTGGACCTCCTTCACCAAGCTCGCGGTGACCCGGCTGCCCTCGGCCGACATTCCCGTGATCTCGGTCGCCGTTTCACAGTTCGGCGCAGCACCTGCAGAGCTCGAGTCCCAGGTTACCAAGACCATCGAAGACGCGGTCTCCGGTGTCGAAGGCGTGCGGCACATCGGGTCGCAAATCACCGACGGCCTTTCCCTGACCACGATCCAGTTCGCGCTCGAAACCAACACCGACCGCGCGCTCAACGACGTCAAGGACGCCGTGACGCGGGTGCGCTCGAATCTGCCCCAGAACGTGAACGAGCCGCTGATCCAGCGCGTCGACGTGATCGGCCTGCCGATCGTCACTTACGCCGCGATCTCGCCCGGAAAAACGCCGGAGCAGCTCTCTTATTTCGTCGACGACGTAGTCAAGCGTGCGCTTCAAGGCGTCCGCGGCGTCGCCCAGGTCGAGCGCATCGGCGGTGTCGAGCGCGAGATCCTGGTCTCGCTCGATCCCGACCGCCTGCAGGCGATGGGGCTGACCGCCGTCAACGTCAGCCAGAGCCTCCGCGGCACCAATGTCGACGTCGCCGGCGGGCGCGCCGAGATCGGCAAGAACGACCAGGCGATCCGGACGCTGGCCGGCGCCAAGACGCTGAGCGACCTCGCCGGCACCATGATCGCGCTGTTCAGCGGCGGCGAAGTCAGGCTCGACGATCTCGGCACCGTCACCGACACCATCGCCGATCGCCGCACCTTCGCACGCTTCAACGGCGAGCCGGTGGTTGCGCTCGGCATCAAACGCTCCAAGGGAGCCAGCGACGTGGTGATCGCGGCCGCCGTCGCGAAGCGCATCGACGCGCTCAAGGCCGCGTATCCCGACGTCGACCTGAAACTGATCGACACGTCCGTCGAATACACCAAGGGCAATTACGAGGCGGCGATCTCGACCTTGTTTGAAGGTGCGATCCTCGCCGTCGTGATCGTGCTTTTGTTCCTGCGCGATTTGCGCGCCACCATCATCGCCGCGATCTCGCTGCCGCTGTCGATCTTCCCGGCGTTCTGGGCCATGGACATCCTCGGCTTCTCGCTCAATCTCGTCAGCTTCCTCGCCATCACGCTGTCGACGGGCATTCTCGTCGACGACGCCATCGTCGAGATCGAGAACATCGTTCGGCACATGAACATGGGCAAATCGCCCTATCGGGCCGCGCTGGAGGCCGCCGACGAAATCGGCCTCGCGGTGATCGCGATCTCGCTCACGATCATCGCGATCTTCGCACCCGCAAGCTTCATGTCGGGTATCGCAGGACAATTCTTCAAGCAATTCGGCATCACGGTCTCGGTGCAGGTGTTCTTCTCGCTGCTCGCCGCGCGCTTCGTGACGCCAATGCTGGCGGCCTACTTTCTCAAACATGGCAATCACGAGGAACCGCCGCCGGGCCGGGTGCTGCGAGGCTATCACAAGGTCGTAACGTGGTCGGTGAGGCACTATTTCATCACCGTACTGGTCGGCTTTGGAATCTTCGCCGCCTCGATCTGGAGCATCACGCTACTGCCGCAGGGCTTCCTGCCCGCTCAGGACAGCGCGCGGTCACTGCTGGCCCTCGAATTGCCGCCGGGCACCCAGCTCGCCTACACCGAGAAGGTCACCGAGGACATCGTCGCACGGCTGCGTAAGCGGCCCGAGGTCAAGAGCATTTTCGTCGATGGCGGGCGCGTTCCACCGGGGACCCAGGAAGTCCGTCGCGCCGCCCTGATCATCAACTACACGCCCAAGCGCGACCGCGACATCACTCAGCGTGAGCTGGAATTCTCGATCAGCCAGGAGCTGGAGAATATCCCGGACATCCGCTTCTGGTTCCTCGACGATAACGGTCTTCGCGCAATCGCACTGGTCGTCACCGGCGCCGATGCCAACATCGTCAACAATGTCGCAAGCGAACTCGCGACACAGATGAAGCGAATTCCAACCATCTCCAACGTGATTTCGGAGACCACACTGGAGCGGCCCGAACTGCGTATCGAACCGCGCGCCGATCTCGCCGCCCGGTTGGGCGTCTCGACCGAAAGCCTGTCTCAGACCATCCGTGTCGCGACAATTGGCGACGTCGGTCCTGCGCTCGCCAAGTTCGACGTCGGCGACCGCCTGGTGCCGATCCGCGTGCAGCTCGAAGACGCCGCACGCGGCAATCTGAAGACACTCGAGCAGTTGCGCGTGCCGCTCGGTGAGCACGGCGAGAAGGGCGGCGTGCCGCTCTCGGTCATCGCCGACGTCAAGCTCGACCAGGGCCCGACCAGCATCAATCGCTACGACCGCGAACGCCAGGCCACCGTCGCAGCCGACCTCGTCGGCTCCGCCGCGCTCGGCGACGCCACCAAGAAGATCTACGAACTGCCGGTCATGAAGAGCCTGCCGAAGGGTGTTAAGGTCAGCCCCTCCGGCGACGCCGAAAGCCTGAACGAACTGTCCGATGGCTTCGCTACCGCGATCACATCGGGCCTGATGATGGTCTATGCCGTGCTTGTGCTGCTGTTCGGCACCTTCCTGCAGCCGATCACCATCCTGTTCTCGCTGCCGCTGTCGATCGGCGGTGCAATTGCGGCCCTGCTCATCACCGGCAAGCAGCTCACCACGCCGGTGTGGATCGGCATCCTGATGCTGATGGGCATCGTCACCAAGAACGCGATCATGCTGGTGGAATTCGCGATCGAGGCGATCCGCGACGGCAAGCCACGCGACGAGGCGATGATCGACGCCGGCATGAAGCGCGCCCGCCCGATCGTGATGACCACGATCGCGATGGCCGCGGGCATGATACCCAGCGCGCTCGCGGTCGGCGCGGGTGGCGAGTTCCGCTCGCCGATGGCGCTTGCGGTGATCGGCGGCCTGATCTTCTCGACCATCCTGTCGCTGGTGTTCGTGCCCGCGATGTTCATGGTGATGGACGATCTCGGCGCCCTGATCTGGCGCTTCGGCAAGCGGCTGATCGTGCACAGCGAGGATACGGAGACGGGCGACCACCATGCGGCTCCGCCCGTCGGCGCTGCGACCGCGGAGGCGGCGCCGGTGCCGAAGAGCATCGTGCATCCGGCGGCGGAGTAATTGCGACTCCGACGATGAGGCGGCTTGGTGGCGCGGCTACTCGTTCCGCGCGATCGCCGTCAGCTTGGTCATGTTCCGCAGCAGGATGCGGCCGCGCTGGAGATCCAGGATCGCCTCCTTGCGCCAGGTCTGAAGCTGGCGGTTGACGCTCTCGCGGGCGGCGCCGACGAAGACGCCGAGCTGTTCCTGCGAGATGTGCACCTCGGAACCAAAATCGGCCGCGAGCGCGCAGAGCCGCCGCGCCAGCCGCACCGGCAAAGGCTGCAACATGGATTCCTCCATGCGCTCGCTCTGCCAGCGGATGCGCTGGCACAGCAGCGCGATGATCTTGATCGCGACCTTGGGCTCGCGCTCGAGGAAGGCAAGGAAGTCTTCGCGCCGCAGCACGAACAATTCGCTGACTTCGCCAGCGGTCGCATCCGCAGTGCGGCTCTGGCCGTCCAACACGGCGACCTCGCCGAACAGGTCTCCCGGACCCATGAAGTTCAACGTCAGCCGGCTACCGTCGGAGGCGCCGGTCTCGATCCGGACCTGGCCACGGCGCACGCCGAACAGCGCGTCGCCCGCATCACCCTTCTGGAACAGCACCTCCCCGTTCGACAGATGCTGGGTGTGGCATAGGTTGGCCAGCCGCTGGAGTTCGTCGCCCCCGAGATCGGCGAACATGGCATTCATTTTCAGAATGACCGCAAATTCGGCCTGCTTGCTCATTTCAACATCCTTGTGAATTTCTTCGGCAAATCGCTTGGAAAGCATCAAAGTCAGGATCGCGTAAAACCGCGTTTGGGAAGTGTGTCATAAGTCACATAAGTTTGCAGTACCTTCCGATTATTTTTAGCGGCTTGGAGCGGCTTCCCATCCGGGGATAAACTCTGGCGCGGAGGACGGATGACCCGCCCGATTTGACGCCGCTCGTCCGCCGTTGGGATGTCGACATGAGAGCAGTTAAATTCGCCGGCGCGGCGGTGGTGGCCGTCATCATCATGATTGCGCTGCTGCTGGTGATCGGGATCCCCTCGGGCTTCCTGACCTCGACGATCACGT
>JAUEPE010000022.1 GCA_030403585.1 Frankia sp. RB7 | reverse complement strand
GCTCCCCTTGAGACCCGCGCCGTGGCACGACGCGCAGTCAGCGCCGCCCGCGCCGGAGGCGAGCTGCTCGCCGCGCGCCACGCTGCCGACGGGCACATAGGCGACGAAGCCCACATGCGCATCGCGGTTCTCGAACCGCGCGGTATCTTCCGGCACCTCGATGATGCGGCCGGCGAGCGGCTCGCGCTCGCCGCGCCCGGCGTCGGCCAGGAAAGGTCCGGCCACGGTGGTCCTGGGAGCCGTTTCGGAGGCGACGACGCGGATCGTCGCGCGCGGTCGCAACGACGCAAAATAGGCTGAAGCGGCCTTGACCTCCTCATCCGAGGCGGCGCTGGCGAGCGCGATCATCAGGTCGGGCGGCCGCTTCGCGACCGAGCTGCCGCGCCGGCCGGATTTGAAATCCTCCATCTGCGCCAGGATGTAAGCCTCGGGAAGCCCGGCGAGGTCGGCGTTCTCGGGTCCTCCCGGTCCGTCGGCGCGGTGGCAGAAGCCGCAGGCGTAGACTCCGGGCTTGCGTCCCTGCGACACGACCTCCGGCATCGGCGGATGATCCGCGGGATGCCAGTCCGGGGCAAAAAACCGGTCGCGCGTCTGCGGAACGGTATAGGTGGCCTCGCTGCCGGGCACGTGCCGCGGCTGGCCGTCGTCGGCCGACGGCTTGAAGTCGGGATTGGCCGGATAGGCCCATGCCGGCGGATCATCGCCGGCGCGCGCCGGCGCGATCATCGCCAGCACGACCAAGACTGCAGCAAGCACCGCACGCATGTCATTCTCCAGCCGTCATCGATCTGTGCACGCGCGCGCGAAATCCGGCGAGCCTCGTGAACATGGTGGCAGGAAATCAGATTTTTCGTGCGGAACAGTTTGCGCAGATCTCGACGATCTCCGGCGGGTGCACTTCGGTGGACATGAAGGCAATCAAGCGGGTTGAGTGAGGCGACGGCGTTCTCTTCACCGGCACCATTGCGCGTACCCCGGCAGCCCCCATCTCTCTGGCCAGACCAACCACCCAACTCAGGACACCTGTCATGGCCAAGCTCGACGGCAAGATCGCTCTCATCAGCGGAGGCACCACCGGCATCGGCGCCGAGACCGCCAAGCTGTTTCAATCCGAGGGCGCGACGGTCGTCGTCACCGGCTCCAGCGAGCGCTCGGTGGAAGCCGCCAAGGCGGTGCTGCCCGGGATCGAGGTGTTGCTCTCGGACGCCGGCAACGTGGCAGCCACGAAGGCGCTGGTCGACCAGGTCAAGGCCAGGCACGGCCGCATCGACGTGCTGTTCGTCAACGCCGGCATCGCCAAGCTCGCGCCGATCGCGCAAGTCGATGAGGCTTTTTACGACAGCCAGTTCAACATCAACGTGAAGGGCGCGTTCTTCCTGATCAAGCATGCCATTCCGATCATTCCGGACGGCGGCGCGATCATTCTGACCGCTTCGGTGGCGGGCGCGAACGGCGGCCTGGGAGGCGCCACCATCTACGGCTCGACCAAGGCGGCGCTGCGTTCGTTCGGTCGCACCATCGCCAAGGAGCTGACGCCGCGCGGCATTCGGGTCAACACCATCAGCCCGGGCCCGATCGTTACGCCGATCCTCGACAAGGGTGGCCTCACCCCCGCCCAGAAAGACAACTTCATCGAGGGTGCCAAGACGCGCATCCCGCTTGGACGCACCGGCACGGTCGCGGAAGTGGCCGCGGCGGCCCTCTACCTTGCGGCCGACGCGACCTACACCACCGGCGCCGAATTGTTCGTCGATGGCGGCCTGGTCGACCTGTAGGGTCTTTGCGAAGATGCGATGCGAGATTACGGTGAAAGTGCTGGACTAGGCTCGTCCCGATCCTCCACAGCGGCAGCGTTCGCCAGCCTCTGCCACTGCACTGCCGCTTCGCTCCACTCGACCATCGAGCGTACGTCAGAAGCCGCCTGCGATCTTTCCTCACACAGGCGGGCATAGGAACGGAATAGGTGAAACCTTGCGAGCATGACTGCAAAGTGTATTCGCAAATAGATTGCAATGCTGGTCAATTTCAACCAACGCCATGAACCGTGCATTGGAACCGGAAGCGGCCAAAGCAGCCATGACTCCGGAGAAAGCCCGGACCAGGTCCTGAATTGGCCCGTACTACTACTGCGGCGGGAACATAGCACAACCAAAAGTGTTGGTTCTTTGTCACCACAATTTTCGGCTATCCACGGGTGACAGAGAGCGAGCAACAACATGCAACCAGCATTTTTGCCTGATCGGATTGACGCTCATCGCCTTCTGGTAAAGGTCGCCACCGGCCGATCCACCGAAAGCTATAAGAACGGTCAAAAAATCTTCAGCCAAGGCGAAGATGCTGCCTTCGTGTTTTTTGTTCAGGACGGTTGCGTAAAGCTAAGCACGCTCGAGCATGGCGTGGAAAATCTGCTCGCGACAGCGCAGCAAGGGCAATTCTTCGGAGAAGCATGCCTTCATGACGTGCCAATACGGCTGGCTACAGCCACAGCAATAGGTGACTGCCGAATTACTTCAGTGACGAAAGAGGCCATGCTTTGCACGATTCGTAGCCAGCCTCGATTTGCAAGAATGTTCATTGATTATTTATCGGATCAAAACAGTTGGACCCAGAAGCACTTGCTCGAGCATCTCTTGGAACCGGCAGAAGTCGCCTGAAGCGTGAGGGCCGCCGCAGGAGGCGGCCTCTAACTTTCACCCCAGGATCGATCGGTACAAGCCCAGATATCGATCCGCCATACGGTCCACCGTGAAGCGCGCAGCTACCGCGGCACGGCAAGCTGAGCGATCGATCTGGTCGATGCGCGCGATCGCATCAACCGCCGCGTCGAGACTGTCGACCAGAAACCCGGTCACGCCATCGTCGATCAGCTCACGCATCGATCCCCGGTTACAGGCAATGACCGGCGTTCCGCACGCCAGCGCTTCCACCACCGACAGGCCGAACGGCTCATCGAAATTGATGAGGTGGAGCAGCGCGCGCGCGGACCCGAGCGTTTTCGCGCGCGCGACGCCACCGACCGGGCCAAGATAGACCACGGACCGGTCGTCGAGCGCGGGGGCGACCTGCTCATCGTGGTAAGTCCGGTCCTGGACGATGCCGGCCATGATCAATCTCCGTCCCGAACGACGTGCCGCCATGATCGCCTCGGCAGCCCCCTTGTCCGGATGGATGCGGCCGAAGAAAAGCAGGTCTTCGCCGCCATGCGGATCGAATGGAAAGTCTGCCAGCGGGATACCGTGGTGAATCGTTGCGGCATAGCGCAGGTCCGGATGACGATTGGCCTCGCTGATGGCGACATAGTGGACGCGATTTTCGTATCGCTTGTAGGCAGGCAGAATGCGTTCCGACGAGAAGCCATGGATCGTCGTCACCATCGGGGTCACGACCAGCCGCGAGAAAGCGAGCGGGACGAAATCGGCCTGGTTGTGAATCAGGTCGAACGCTGCGGCCTGCTCGAAGACATGGGCGACGTGGAGCATCTCCCACACTTTGGCGTCGATCGCGGGATCTTCGGAATAGGGCGCCGGGCAGACCCCGTCCAGACGGGCTGACGTCTGGCTGTCCAGCGTGGCGAACAGGGTGACGTCGATGCCACGCGCCACCAGCGCCTCCGTCAGGAGACTCGTGACCTGCTCCCAGGGTCCGTAATGGCGCGGCGGTGTCCGCCAGGAGATCGGCGCCAGCATGGCAATGCGCAAACGACCATCCTTCTCTTCTCTGTACTATCCAGCCGCGAGCACGACGGCTTCATTCGACCGTAGCAGGAGAGCGCCGCCTTCGGCCAGCGCCGCATCCTCGTGCGTCGACAGCAGCAGCCGGCTCCCGCGCGCCCAATCCGGCAATTGCAGACGATGCGGCCGTCCCCCGAAATTGAGCGCCACCATCAGCCGCTCCGACTCGTGCCGGCGCTGGTAGACCAGGATCTCGTCCTCGACATTCACCACAGCGAAGTCGCCGATCGACAAAGCCGGACAATCGCGTCTGAGCGCAAGCAGGCGGCGATAAAGCGTCAGGATGGATCGAGGATCTTCCGTCATCCGCGCCACGTTGCGCGTCCGCCAGTCGGCATGGAGCGGCAACCACGGTTTTGCCGTGCTGAAACCCGCATGTTCGCTGCCATCCCACGGCATCGGCGTGCGCACGGGATCCCGGCCCAACGCCAGGCCGGGCTCGCGCAGCTCGCGCGGATCCCTCACTTGCGAGGGTTCGATCATGACATCGCTCAAACCCAGCTCGTCGCCATAATAGAGCGTGGGCGTGCCGCGCAGCGTCAGCAGCAGGACGGAAGCGACGCGAGCCTGAGCCTGACCCAGCCTGGTGGCGACGCGCGGCCGATCGTGGTTGCCGAGCACCCAGTTTGGCCAGCCGGCGGACGGAAGCGCGGCCTCATAGAAGGTGATTGCCGCAGCCAGGGTGCGCGCGTCCCACGGCATGTCGATGAGCTGGAAATTGAAGGGCAGATGCACGCCTGGGCGTTTCCTTCCGTAATAGTGCATGAGACGGTCGACTGGCAGATAGATCTCGCCGATCAGAACCCGCTCGCCCAGTCCTCTTGCGCCGTAGCTGTCGGCGATCTCGCGCATCGCGGCGGCGACGTTGTGCACCTCGGGCTGGTCCGTCGAGTGACGTTGCAGCAAGCGGTGCATCTCGCCCATTCCGGGCCGATAGTCCGGGTTGGGCGGATTGTCCGGGAAGTCCGCCGCCTTCAGCATGTGCCACAGCACATCGATACGGAAGCCATCGACGCCGCGGTCGAACCAGAACCGCATCACATCGAACATCGCCGCCTGCACATCCGGATGGCGCCAGTTGAGGTCCGGCTGCTCCTTCAGAAAGGCGTGGTAGTAATATTGCCCGGTGATCTCGTCCCATTGCCAGGCGGAGCCGCCGAAATCGCTGATCCAGTTGTTGGGCGGTCCGCCGCCTGCTGCGGCATCGCGCCAGATGTACCAGTCTCTTTTCTGATTGTCCTTCGCAGCGCGGCTCTCGACGAACCAGGGATGTTGGTCGGACGTGTGGTTGGGCACGAAGTCGAGCAGAACCTTCAGCCCCCGCCGATGCGCCTGCATCAGCAGCTCGTCAAAATCCGCCAGACTGCCGAAGCATGGATCGATGTCGCAATAATCGGCAACGTCATAGCCGAAATCGACCATCGGCGACGGGTAAACCGGCGAGATCCAGATCGCGTCGACCCCAAGGCCGACGAGATAGTCGAGCCGCTGCGCGATCCCTTTGAGGTCGCCGATCCCGTCGCCGTTGCTGTCCTGAAAGGAGCGCGGGTAGATCTGATAGATCACGCATGTCTGCCACCAGAGCGCGGTCATGCAAGCCGAGCCCTCAAATCGGGCGCTTGAAACCGAGCACTTGGCGTGTGCGCCGATTGGCGTTTACTGATCACACGGTGTCGTCAAAACTAGTCCATCCTTCGCTTCGACACAGCGGCGGACTGCACACATCCGAGCTATGGCAAGCCACTGTGTTCCTGCTGCGATCGAAAGTCGACGGATTTCTGCCGTATCGCGACGCGCTCGGGTTAGCCACACAGGCGTAATGCATCAGCGAGCCCGGCTTCAGCATATCATCGGGTCATCCCCGTGGTCGCAAACGCCATCCGGTTGATCCGAGGGCGCTGGCGCGAACGCGTGGTGGGCTGGCGCTGCGATCGGCCGATCGCGCTCGATGCGAGGGATGGTCGACCCCACGCTCTGTCCGGTTTGTCGATCGCCGGCGCGGCTCTCACGCGCCTGCAGCGGCATCGGCAACATTGCGGTGACAACCAGTCCGGCCAACAAGGCCTTGGACAGGACTGGCCCGACAGATTTGCTGAATGTGGTCATCGTGGCGGCTCCTTTCGATTGGGGTGATCCCCCCGCAAAGCGAGAGATCCGATCCACCATCTCATTAAACGCGCCTGCCACGCGGCTTGTTACCACATGAAGAAAAGTTTAGCCGGCCGAGAACCGGAAATGTCCAATTCGCACGAGGCCGGTCCTTATAGGCTGCGACAGTGCGATCGAGGCCAACACAAGCGCATGGACCCACGGTGCGTATCGGACCATACTCCCCAGGCATCACTTTGTTCGACGAGCAAGGGAGCCGCCCAATGTACACCAACATTCTCTTGAGCACGGATGGATCGGACGTCGCGAGAAAAGGCGTCGAACATGGCCTTGCCCTGGCGAAGGCCCTGAACGCCAGGCTGACGATCATCACCGTGACGGAAGCGCTGCCGGTCGACTATGGCGGCGGACATGCCTCTGGATGGATTCCGACGCAGGAGGAGGTCGACAGCTATGACGCGGCCTGCAAGGCCCGTGCGGGCAAGGTGCTCGATGACGCGCGCGCCATGGCGGAGCAGATCGGAACGGCTGCGGAATTCCTGCATGTTCCGAATGCGCACCCGGCGACTGCGATTGTCGAAACAGCAAAGTCCAGGGGTTGCGACTTGATTGTCATGGCCACTCATGGGCGTCGCGGTCTCAGGAAGCTGTTTTTGGGCAGCCAGACATCGGAGGTGCTGGTGAACGGAAGCGTGCCGGTGCTGGTGGTGCCGAAGCCGGCTTAGGTGTAGGGCTTACCTTACGCCGCTGGGTTGGTCCGCTGGGCGAACCCGATCCAACCAAGCGCCAGTTGCCCGCTCTCTCGCGGCAGGAGAATTTCATGACCAGTGAAAAAGGCCCGAACATCAAGAAAAAGCAGAAGTGCAAGAATTGTGAGGGCAAAGGTTTGCTCAAGAAGGGCGACAAGGTGGTGAAGTGCCAGCGGTGCAAAGGCACAGGGGTGCGGTGATTTTATTTTCGATCAGCGAGGTTGGACCCGGCCGACGTCACGGCCTCACCGATTCGCCTCAGCGTATTCGTGTTGCGCAACGTACCGACGCCTTCCAGGCGCCCCGCGCCTAACGCAGAAAGCAAACGCGATCGCGCTGGATCGCCGTTGAAATGGATCCAGAGATCACCACCGGCGACGGCAATTCGTTCATCGCTGATGTAGCGTGTCAGGGCGTTTTCGCCACCCTTCGGGATTGGACTGCGCATCACGCGAACGGCGACCCTCTCGGGATCAGCGGTCGCCTCAGCACGAAACGGGTTTGCGCGCAGCAGGCGCCGCCACGAATCGGCGTTGCGAACGATGATCGCGACAGGCTTGCCGAAGCGTGCGTTGAAGGCCGCCTCGAGATTTTTCTCCAGCTCGGAAGCCGATGCTTCGTCGCTCTCGAACGTCAGATTTCCCGTCGCGCCGATGGTTTGGGGGTCATGGAGGCCGAGACCTTGCGCCATGGCACGCAGTTCGGCCATCGCCAATCGCCGGCCGAGCGGGAGAACCACGCTGTAAAGCAGGGCGACGTAGATCGTCATCGTCGGATGGCTCTCGTTGTCGGTCGGCTGTCCTGACCAGCAATATTTTTCAAAAGGTCAATTATCTTATGGGGTTCAGGCCGGCACTTTTACCACGATAAGCCACGCAAGCGCCCGTCGCGCTAAAGGCGCACGGCACGAATTTCATCGATTCCCCGCACGCATGAAGATCAAATCGTGCCGTCCGAAGGCTCACACCGGGACTATGGCGGGGCTTCTCCCTCAGGTTGCATTTGAGCAACATTTAATCCTTTTTTGCAGATGACGAGCTTCGTCGCCTTGCATTTTTGCGCACGGCACCGCTCACTAACGACGTGCACGTGGTGATACCAACAACTGCGGGGCGAACATGGCAAAAGCAAAGAAGGCAAAGACAGCGGCGAAGGCGAAGAAGGCAAGAAAGACGGCCAAGGCGAAGAAGGCAACAGCGAAGGTAAAGGCAAACAAGAAAAAAATCCCCGCAGCCAAGAAACGCGCTGCCAAAAAAGCAACGGCAAAGGTCGCAGCCACCGCTCTGAGACGCGCAAGGTTGGCAGCGAACGTAACCGGAGCGCTCGGTTGCTGCACCATCATTTTTGACGAACATTCAGAGCAAGTACCTGGCGTGACGAACGAGCAGTGCACTCGCCTCGGAATTGCTCGCGGCGGCACCGGGCAATGGAATCCAGGTCGTTGCGCCTGACGGTGGGACTGTTCGCAATTATCTAATTGCATACGCCAAAATTCATTAGGCATGAGTCATGCGTCAATCAATCGTGCTTTCCAGTGTGCTGTCCATCGCACTCGCATCAATCGTAAGCGGCTGCGGAGTCCCGCACTACGACGTCCCCTATACTGAGCTCGGGCATCCGACGGTGAGGACCATCGTCGAGCGCATTCAGTGTGAGATCAGGGATCTGGTCCGCAGCGACATCCGCGATCCCAGCGCGCCATCGAATATCTATGGGCGCTTCCTGCTGAACCAGGATTTCGACGTGCTGATCTCCATGTCGATAGACGTCAACGACTCCGGCGGCCTCACGCCGACGCTGTCATACCTGAATCCGACGACATCGCTCACCTTCAGCGGCAGCGGCACCTTGAGCGAGTCGCGCGATCACACCTTTACCGAGAACCTGCAATACTCTACCCGGCAAATCTACATTGACTGGTATTCGTACCAGCTCGCGACGAAAGCCGGCCTCGACGCGACTTCGCTCGGCTTGACCGCGCACGACTGCCCGCAGGCGGATACCAATCTGTCCGGAACTTTGGGAATCGTGGATTTTGTCGCAATGGCCGCGCGGTCCCAGGGGCTCGACTTTACAAAATCTGCCGATGACGTGTTTGGCGGTACCATCCAGTTTATTGTGACCAAGAGTGTGAGTGCCGTTGGCCCGACCTGGGCGCTGGTCCACTTCAACGGTCCTGGAGGCCTCGTTGGATTTTCCCAGGTCAACACCGACAAGATTACGCTTTCCTTTGCCCAAGGTGGCAACGTTGGCAAGTCCATGGTACTGCCGACGCTGGCCCAGCTGGAGAAAGGCATTCTACCGAGGACCGCGCAACGCCCGACGAATGTGAGGGCTTATATGTTGCTCCAGCAACAGCTCACTGGAGGGATTGGTACCCAGCTGAGCATTTTGCAAAACAACCTACGCAGATGACGCCTACCCGATGATCGCCGTGAATCGTGGAGAGCCACGCAATAGCGGCCCTCTTCGGGCACTGCTGTGAAGTCCGCTCCCTGGCAAGGACGTCAAGAGCAAGTGCGGGCGCCAGCCTCGCACCAGCCTCGCGCCAGAAACTGCCTCAACGGGCCCCTCCGATCTCGCTCGGTAGCCCCGGCGAGCACAGCTTTCTGGTCACCTCATGAACCGTCAAGAACGCCGGGTCGCGGCCAAGCAATCGCAGAAGGCCGCACCGCAGAATATGGCGGCCGCCAAGAGTCTGGAGGCCGCGAAACAGGGTCAGGCGCTGTTCAATCTCGGGCGGTATGCCGAGGCCCTGGACTGCTTCAACGCATTCGCCAGGGTCAATCCGAATGTGGCGCCGCTGTTTCAGACGCGCGGACTTTGCCTGCAACGGCTGGGACGCTTCGAGGAGGCGCAGGCCGACTTCGAGCGATCGATCGCGCTGAACCCCAGCGAGGCCGAGACGCACAAGAATCTCGGCACGCTGCATTCGCGATTTGGCCGGATGGCGCAGGCCTTCGCGAGCTTCGATCGCGCGCTTGCGCTTCGTCCGAATTTTTCCGCAGCGCTCAACGAAAAGGCGCGGGCGCTGTGGGGCGTGCAATTGCTGGACGAGGCCTTTGCGGCCTTTCGCCAGTCACTGGCGGTCGAGCCCGGAAATGCAGACACGATCTGGAATCTCGCGCTGCTGCAGATGCTGACCGGAGATTTCGAGCGCGGCCTGCCGGGACGCGAGGCGCGCTGGAAAGCGCCGTCTCTCGGCCTCGCCGATCGCGGATTTTCGCAGGCGCTTTGGCTGCGCGACCAACCGCTCGACGGCAAGACCGTCCTGCTCCATGCCGACGAAGCCCTGGGCGACTCCATCCAGTTTGCGCGCTACGTACCCTTCGTGGCCGCGCTCGGCGCCCGGGTCATCCTGGAGGTCAAGCCTGCGGTCCAGCGGCTTTTGGCAAGCGTGCCCGGCGTTGCACATTGCGTCGACCGATCATCGACGCCGTCGCTGGCGTTCGACCTGCACTGCCCGCTTGGCAGCCTGCCGCTCGCGTTCGGGACGCGGCTCGACACGATCCCGTTCAAGGAAGGATTTCTGCCTGCGCCTCCGGCGGAGCGCGTGACGGCCTGGCAAGACCGTCTTGAGGACAGGCTTGGCCCCCACACGCGCTTGCGCGTCGGCCTGGTCTGGTCGGGGGATCCCGGTCACCAGAACGATCACAACCGGTCGATATCGCTGCGCGCGCTTGCGCCGCTCCTGGATTGCAATGTCCAGTTCGTTTCCTTGCAAAAAGGCATCAGGGACCAGGACCGCGCCTTCCTCCGCGAACGCGAGGACATCCTCGACCTGACGGAGCAGCTCACCGATTTCAGCGAGACGGCGGCGCTGGTTGCCTCTCTCGATCTGGTGATCTCGGTCGACACCAGCGTCGTTCACCTCACAGGCGCGCTGGGCGCGCCGGTCTGGACTATGCTGCCGTTCAGCCCGGACTGGCGCTGGCTGCTCAACCGCAACGACAGCCCGTGGTATCAATCGATGAAGCTATTCAGGCAGCCGACGCGAGGCGACTGGGCCAGTGTCGTGGACAACGTTCGCGGCGAGCTGGAGACTCTCGTGTCCGCGAGGCGGCAGGGGCAGAAGCTGTCTTCGCTTCTGCCTGCCGAGTGATCGTTATGCTGATTGCCCCGCCGCCTCGAGAATGAGACCCGCGATCTCTTCGGGGTGCGAGATCAGCGCCAGATGGCTCGCCCTGACTTCGATCGTCTTGGCGCCCATCCGTTTGGCCATGAAGCGCTCGAGGTCTGGATTGATGGTGCGGTCTTCGGTCGAGACGGCGTAATAGCTCGGCTTCGACCGCCAGGCCGCATTGGTGGTCTTGCCCGCCAGCAGCGCCTTGTTGAACGGCTCCTGCACCGCGTAGAGCACCCTGGCTTTCGCCGCCGGCAGATCGCCGGCGAAGTCGCGCAGAAAAGCTTCCTCGGAGAGGCGGCCCTCGTCGCCGTCGAAGACGATGCCCGCGCTCGCCGGCGGCGTCGGGAAGGTCTTTGCGAGCGCCGTATAATCCTCGCCCGCGTCGGGCGCGCGTGCCGCGACATAAACCAGCGCGGACACGTTCGGATGCACGCCGGCCTCGCTCACGATCATGCCGGAGAAGGAATGGCCGACCAGGACCGTCGGGCCGTCCTGCCGCGCCAGCACGCGCTCGGCGGATGCGACGGCCTCGGGCAGCGTCGTCAGCGGATTCTGCACCGCTGTGACGTTGAGCCCGGCCGCCTGCAGGCGCGGGATCACCTCCGACCAGCAGGAGCCGTCGGCAAACAGGCCGTGCACCAGCACGACATTGCGCGCCTTGAGGGGAGCGGCGACGGCCGCGGACGCGCGTGTCGACATCAGCGAAGCCGTCGCACCGGCGGCGAGGATGGCGGCAAAGGTACGTCTGGTCATGGTCGTGGTCATGGGTTATCTCCGGGTTCGGGCGTGATGGATCTGAATGCGGTGGTGCTGGCTCAATGGGTTTCCAGCAGGACATCCACCTCGGGCGAACGGACGATGGTGCCGTCGCGGGCAAAGACCTCGTGGTTGGCCTCGATGCTGTCGTGGTCATAGAGATAGTTGACCATGAGGCCGAAGGATTCCCCGATCCCACGAATGTTTGTGTTACCGAGCCAGTTGATCCGCTCGAGCCGCGCACCGTTACCGAGGTGAAACCGTGCCACCGGGTCGATGCGGCTTCCCCTTGAAGCCGGTCGTGTCAGATAGGTCGCACACCACCGCATCAGGACCAGGCGTAGTGCATCGCTCTGCCGGGAATCGTTCCACCAGCCGTCTTGCGCCAGCGCAGCGGCCATTGCTGCGGCGGACGCGCCGGCTTCGGCGAGCTCGCCCGTGAGCCAACGCCGGAAGCCCGGTATCGGCGACAGCGTGGAGAAGCGCTTGAGCTGCGGAAATTCGGCCCTCAGTTCCTCGACCACCTGCTTGATCAGGAAATTGCCGAACGACACGCCACGCAGGCCTTCCTGACAGTTGGAGATCGAATAGAAGATTGCCGTGTCCGCGCCCGCCGCCTGCGCACGCGCGACCTCTTCGTCCACGTTCTGCGCCAGCAGCGGCGGCATCGACGTCGCCAGCCCCTGCACCAGCGCGACCTCGACGAAGATCAAGGGTTCGCCGGGGAGTGCCGGATGAAAAAACGCGAAGCAGCGGCGGTCCGGCGCAAGCCTGCGCCGCAGATCGTCCCAGCCCTTGATCTCGTGCACCGCCTCATAGGCGATCAGCTTCTCCAGCACGGCGGCCGGCGACTGCCAGTCGATCCGGCGCAATTCGAGGAAGCCGCGGTTGAACCACGACGAGAACAGATGCTTGAGGTCGGCATCGAGCAGCTTCAAGACCGGTTCGTCGCGAAGGCGCGCGCCGATCTCGCTACGCATCGCGATCAACGCGGCGGTCCCGCCGGGCGCCATGTTCATCCGCCGCAGCAATTCCTGGCGCGGCGGATCGGCTGCCTGCGCCACCGCAGCCGCGGATTCGGCCGTCGCCTCCACGAGGTAGCGTTCGGCGGCGGCGCGCAGCACCGCTGCGTCGGGCTGAAATCCGGTTGCCAGATAGCGCTGGAAGCCGTGGCGGTCGCCAGCATCGAGCGCGCTCATCACGCCATGCAGTTCGCGCGCGACAAAGGCGCCAGAAGCTTCGCCGCGCTCCGACAACAGCGTCGCAGCGAGTTGCCGGGCGAGGCCGAGCCGGACCGACGTCGTATCGTGGGAGGTGCTCAGGGTTTCGGTGGTCGGGGTCATGGTCATCTCCTCATGAAACATGGGTCGCGGCCGGCTTGCGGAATTTGGCCGGCGGTACGTAAAGCCCGCCCGAGGCCGTCACCAGATCGTCGATCGTCTTTGCGGCGAGCAGGTCGCGCGTCGCACTCGGTGCGTCGATGCCGAGATCGGACGGGACCATCACGATGCCGCGGCGGCGCAAATCCTCGCTCGCCTCGGGCGACTGCCGTCGGCCGAATTCGGTGTCGCCGGCAACCGCACGCAACGCCGCCTCACGCTCCCCGGGAAGCCGGCAGCGCAGCAAATTGGCGACGCCTCTCTCCGTGATGACGTGCGTGACGTCGTCGCCATAGACCATGATCGGCGGCCGCGCGAAGCCGGCGGAGGCAGCGAGGTCGAACGCGTCCAGCCGCTCGACAAAGCTCGGCGCGCCGTTCGGCTGGTGCGTCTGCACCATCTGCACGACGAGCTTGCGTCCCCGTAAGGGATCGCCAGCCTCCTCGCCAGCGCGGAGCCAGGTCGGGCTAGCGTGGCGACGGCCGCGCGCATCGGCCCCCATGTTCGGCGCGCCGCCGAAGCCGGTGATCCGCCCCTTGGTGGCCGTCGAGCTGTTGCCCTGCGGATCGATCTGCAGCGTCGCTCCGACGAACATGTCGCAGGCATATTGCCCGGCGACCTGCGCCAGCGCACGGTTCGATCGCAGATTGCCGTCGGCACCGACCGGAAACACATGCGCGCGCTGCGCGACATAGCGTTCCATGCCGAGCTCCGAGCCGAAGCAATAGACATTGTCGACGAATCCGTCCTCCACTGCGGGGATCAGGGTCGGATGCGGGTTGAGCACGAAGTGGCTGGCGATCTTGCCCTTGAGGCCGCGCGAGGCCGCGTAGGTCGGCAGGATCAGCTCGATCGCGGCGGTGGCGTAACCGATGCCGTGGTTCAATCGCTGCACCTGGTACGGCTCGTAGACCGCGGCGATCGCCATCATCGCCATCAGCACGTTCTCGTCCCGCACCTTGGCGGGATCGCGGGTGAACAGCGGCTCGATCGCGTAGGGCTTTGGCGTCGGCACCACGAAATCGACCCAGTCGCCTGGGATGTCGACCCGCGGCAACCGATCGACGATCTCGTTGACCTGCGCCACGACGATGCCGCCGCGGAAGGCCGCGGCTTCGGCAATGGTCGGTGTGTCCTCGGTGTTGGGACCGGTGTAAAGGTTGCCATCGCGATCGGCCTTGTCGGCGACGATCAGCGCCACGCGCGGCGTGAGGTCGACCAGCATCCGGGCATAAAGCTCGAGATAGGTATGGATCGCACCGACCTTGACGGTGCCGTTCGTCACCAGCTCGGCAAGCTTGCGGCTCTGCGGTCCGGCGAAGGCGAAATCGAGCCGGTTCGCGATGCCGCGCTCGAACACCGCGAGATGGTCGGGCAGCGCCAGCACAGACTGCACCATGTGCAGATCGTGCAGGCGCGCAGGGTCGGCATTCGCGAGCGCTGCAGCCAGGAAATCGGCCTGCTTCTGGTTGTCGCCCTCGATGGTGATGCGGTCGCCCGGCACCACGACCGCCTCGATCAATGCGGTCGCCCGATCGGGCGGGCAGATCTTTCCGTCTGCGAGCTTTGCGGCCCGCGCCAGCCGGGCTGCACGATCCGTTCCCTGTGACTTCACTGACATGTTCGACCTCCGTCGCTGAATGCTGTCTTCGCAACCGAAGGTAGGGCGGGCCAATTGATTATAGAAACGATATTTTATAATATGATTGATCTCTGAATTGGATCAATCGAATGCTCGACTTCGAACTGTTGCGTGCCTTCGTCGCGGTCGCCGATTGCGGCGGTTTCCATCGCGCTGCCGAGCAGCTGCATTTGACCCAGTCGACCGTCAGTCAGCAGATCAAGCGGCTGGAGCAGGAAACCAAGCGTCCCCTGTTCCGGCGCACGACCCGCAGCGTGGCGCTGACCGACGACGGCGAGATGCTGCTCGGCGATGCCCGCCGCCTGCTGCAACTCGAGGAGGCTGCGCGCCATCGCCTGACGACGCCGCGCTTGTCCGGCATGGTGCGTCTCGGCGTGGTCGAGGAAATTGCCGGCGGCTCGCTGCCTTCGGCACTCGGTCGTTTCGCGGTGCTGCATCCCGGCGTGAAGCTCGAGGTGCAGATCGGGGTCAGCGCGGAATTGATCGCGCAGCTCGACGCAGGCCGGCTCGACGTCGTGTTCGCCAAGCGCCCGCTCGGTACCTCGCGCGGACGGCTGGTGTGGCGCGAGCCGCTGGTCTGGGTGGCGGCCGAGAGTTTCGATCTCGTTCCCGGCGCAACATTGCCGCTCGCGCTTTATCGCGAGAAGTCAGTCTCGCGCGAGGCGGCGCTTGCCGCGCTCGACCGAAGCGACCTGATCTGGGAGATCGTCTATACAAGCCCCAGCCTGACGGGCGTGCGCGCGGCGTCGCTTGCGGGTCTTGCAATCACACCGCTTCCAGTGAGTGCCGTCGTCTCAGGCCTGCGCGTTCTGGGATTGGAAGAAGGGCTGCCTCGTCTGCCAGACCTTGAATTCGCGATCTATGAGAGGGCGCGGCCCGAAAAGGCTGCCGCGGCACTCGCCGCAGCTCTCCTGGTGCTCGGACAATCGCCGGCACGCCCGACGATTTGAGACAGCACAATCCCGCGTCGAGCCGCGAGAACAGGCGCGCCTCAGCCCTCCACCCGATACAGCCGCCACCGCGCCGGCACGCCCTTGAGCTGGTGGCTGCCGTGATCCCTGAGGCGGATGGTGGACTGCGTCGCGAGCAAATCCTTCACCGCACGCGAGACCAGGACTTCGCCGGCGCGCGCCTTGGCGGCGACGCGGGTACAGATGTGGAAGGCGATACCGACCATCTCGCCGCCGCTCATCGTGTATTCGCCCGCGTGCAGCCCAACTCTGATATCGAGGCCGAGCGTGCGCACGGCCTCGCGGATCGCGGTCGCGCAATTGATGCCGGCGGCAGGCACCTTGAAGGTCGCGAGCACGCCGTCGCCGGTCGTCACGACCTCCTTGCCGCGTGACGACTTCAGCTCCTTGCGGACCGCCGCGTAATAGAGGCCCATCACCTTGGTCCAGCGGGCGTCACCGAGCTTTGCGGCTTTTGCCGTGGAGCCGACGATGTCGACGATCAGGATGATGGCGAGCGCCTGCTTGAGCACGGCACTGCCATTGGCGAATTTCGGCTGGGTCGCGATAGCACCTGGCAGCGGCTCATAGTCATGGCTGCGCCGCCGCGCGATCGCCGATTTGGTGTAGTCCTGGGCGCGCTCGACCGTGCCGCAACGGATCGTCTTCTCCTGCGGCAGATGCATCCAGTAGACCTTGCGGCCCTTGCCGGCGCCCTGCACCTCCACGGCGCCCCATTTCAGGAACACCGCCGAGCCGACCCGCCGCACGCACCACGCTTTAGAGGTGTACCCGGACACGTTCGACTGATGCAGGCCGATGCGAAGAAATTTGGGCATGAACGAGCGGCCAATCGATGGACCATCTGGGCGGGACCTGAGATGGAGCGTAATTGGACGTTCCCGTGTTGGCAACAGGACCGGCGATCAAGCCAATCCTAGATCATGCGCCGCGACCGTTGAAATGAGCCGCCAAAGGCCTCTTCCTTTCGCGTTCGGTAGATGATGAGAACCTCCCGGCAGGCCCTGACATTCAACCGGTGGAAATCGAGCTTCAACCGCTCCAGTTCACCCGCTGTGATCCGGAAGTTGGCCGCTCCCAGGAACAGCAGCGCCATCGTGGTCGGCCACGAGAAATCGAGGGATTTGGCCAGAATCAACACCGGCTCGCGATCCTTCTCGATCAATGCCCGTTCCGCGACATCGGTCGGCAAGCCGCAGAGCAACGACAGCGCGACTGTCGTCTCGTTGAACTTGAGAGAATGGGCAAGTTCGAAGACCTTGTCTTCCGTCAGCTCGCCTCTCTCGTGCAGCTTCGCCACCGTACGTTTTGCCGTAAAATAATCCTTCGATGTCGGGCCAAACCGGGCGTGAATGGCCCCGGTGACGGCGACGACGACGTTATGGATATGTGTTTCGATATCCGGGCGTTCCTTCTGGAGCTTCTGCCGCACCTCTTCGGAGGCTTTGGCGATCAGCTGGTGGAAGAGGTGTCGGGGAATGTCCTTTCGAAGTCCCACCGACTCCGCAAGGATCGAATCACCTTCCGACCGCCGTACCATATGGAGGAACCCGGATCTTGAAAAATTCGCGCCGGCGTTCGATGCGACCGAGGTGACGACCTCGGGCGATCCGCGCACCACCAGCACGTCGGTGACCGCTTCCGGGACCGCTTGCCGTTTGGAGATGGCAAGCAAATGCTGCTGGCTCTTGCTCTTGGCGCACGCGATCAATGTCTCGGTGTCAAGGCGCTGCGACTGGCTGAGGACAGGCCATGCGACATCGATGCAATCATCGCTGGCCATCTGCCGGGTCAGCGCAATGGGGGCGTTCGGGCTGCAGGCGAGCTTGCCGGCGAGCTTCGCGCGCGCGCTCGTCTCGATCTCCTGCGCGAGACGGCCGATGACCTCGCCAAAAGTCCAGATTTCCTCCTCTGAATAGGTGCCGGCGATCAGTATGTCCGCCGCATGCCAGAGCGCCCGAAGACAGCTCTCGGGATTCCCCCTCGCAACCGCTTCGTCCAACTCGGCCAGGAAAGATGCAGTGACAGCCATCGATGCGCTCGCAGCTTGAAAACGATCAAACGACAAAAATGGGACTTCGAGGTAATGGCGCATGACATCACCCCAGACCTCAACGCACGGTAAAACCTCCCCAACCACCTTGGGCGTGGCTTAAGGTCCGCCTAATCGGATCGATCGGATTTTATGTATCGCCGGAAATGGCAGAGTCGCGGACCAAGCCTCCATCCGCCTCAGCCGTGAAACGCGAACAGCTCGATCGGCTCGCTGAAACCGCGCACGGCGTGCTGGCCGACCCGCTCGAGCTCGAACTCCGGCGTCACCAGCTCGGCAAAATCGCGCGATAGCAGCACCGGCTTGCCGATCTGCTTGGTGAGTGCCTCCAGCCGCGAGGCCATGTTGACGGCGGGACCGATCACGGTGAAGTCGAGCCGGCTGGCCGAGCCGATATTGCCATACATCACGTCGCCGACATGGACGCCGATGCCGTAGTTCAGCGGCGCGCGGTGGGTCGCCTTGTTCCGCTCGTTCAGCGCGGCCATGGCCTGGCGCGCCTCGGTCACAGCACGCAGCAGATTGGCGCAGGCATTGGGTTCATGAAGCGGAAAAATGGCGAGCAGGCCGTCGCCGATGAATTTCAGGATCTCGCCGCCATGCCGCGCGATCGGCTCGGACATCGCGTCGAAATAATCGTTGAGGAGATCGATGACGTCGTCGCGCGGCCAGTTGTCCGAGATTTTCGTAAAATCGCGCAAGTCGCAGATCATGATGGCGGCGCGCACCGTCGTGCCGGTGCCGCGACGCGTGGCGCCGGCGAGGATCAGCTCGCCGGCATGGACGCCGACATAGGTCTCCAGCAGCGTGCGCGCCAGGCGGTTCTTGACACGGATTTCGCTGACCAGCGCCAGCACCGGCAACAATTTCTTCAACGCCGCGATATGCGACTCCTCGAAGCCACCGGGACGGTCGGTCGAGAACGTGACGAGATGCCGCTTGCCGAGCGTATGATAGAGCGGCCAGGCCACATAGTCGGTGAGGCCCTTGGCCCGCATCTCGTCATAGAGCGCGTGCTTGCGGCCGAGCGACGGGTCCTGTTCCAGATTCTCGCGCACTTCAGTGGCGCCATCCTGCATCTCGTTGGCGGCGCTGCCGATGTATTCGGAGCGCTCGCGCACGTCGAAATCGACCCGTGCGATCTCCGCCTCGCGCGCGCCGTCGGACCACTTGAAACGGGCCCCCAGCCATTGCGGGTGCTGGATCAGGATATGAAGCGTGGACCGCTTGAGCGGAATGCCGGCCTGCTGCAGGCGGTTGCACATCTCGGCAAAGATGTTGTCGATGAAGCGGTCGTTGCGCGTACCGTTGGTCAGCCAGTCGACGACGGCGTCGCTGCCGGAATGGATCAATTCATCGTGTCGCGGCGCGCTCATCATCTGCCTCTGGACGGCGGTCTTTCGTCCCCGACATATCGTGTTCCGGATCGGCCGCGTCAACCTGGCCAGTTGCATGGATTGTGCGCATCGCCCTGGTGGGCTCGATCGCTGCTCAGCCGGCGATTTTGATCGACCCCAGCACGGCCAACCCCGAAACGAGCGCGAGCGCCGACGCCCCGGTCAATTCGACCTTCAACGTGTTTTCGTGCGAAATCGCAAAATCCTCGTCGCCAAGACAGATGCTGCAATCGCCACGCGCCGCGTAGAGCAGATGCGTGCCCGCGGGCAATGGCCGTTCGCCGGGCGCCTTGAGCGCCACAAGCTCGATCTCCGCCGCACCGCGCCGCGCCATCAGATTGACGACCTCGACCGGACCGGCTTCGAGCTCGGTGACGATCGCCATCTCGCCGGTGAAACGCACGGTCGCGAACGGCTCGCGCTCGTCGAACTCCTGCTCGGGCGTCTTCAGCACCAGCCCGCGCCCGCCGATCACCATCTGCAAGCGGTCGATACCGGGCATGTGGGAGAACGGCCCGGGCGCCACGATCGGCGTGGAGGCGAAGCGCCACAGCAGGCTGTCCCAGTCCTTTGTAGTCGCGCCCGGCCGATGCGCATCCGCGATATCGGTAAAGATGCCGCCGCCGTTCTTCCAGGGCGAGCGGGTGTAGTCTTCGGATTTCAGCAGCGTGGTTTTCATGTTTTTCAGTTCGTCCGGAAAAGGGCGGGCGGAGCGATATCACAATTGCCACGGGCCTCAAATCGGCGCGAAGTCGTGAGGCTATTCGTCTTGCCGGATGTCAGGTGAGCAGCCGGTCGCCGGACGGCGTCCGGATCACCGCATTTAGTGAAGGCGTCGGATCGGTGCGGAAGCTGATTCTGGGATCGTCGAGAAATCCTTTTAGTGACGATTGGATGGCGCTCGCGTCGGGATGTGCCACTTCCAGTTCGACCAGCGAGCAGTCGAGATCAGGGAGACGTGACGCAGGGTGCACGCCTTGCGGCCATTGGATCAGTGTCGGGAACGCACCATCGAGCGGCATCAAGCCATCCGGCGGGACGGAGATCAGCCATGCGAGGTCGCCGCGCGTCACCGTGATCGCGGGGCGCGCCGCATTCGGCATCGCCGCCAGCGACGCGACGATATCGGGCGTGCGCGCAACCCAGACCATCAGCTTTGGCGAATTTGCAAGCACTTCATGCGTTTTGGGGGCGTCCAGCGCGAACCAGCGCGGCCGGCTGGCCGTGGCCGCCGGATCTGGCGCAATGACTTCGAGAAACAACGCTTCACCCAGGCGGAGAAATTTGTTGTGCGTCGCCATCAGCGGATGCACGCCGCCCCCGGACATGGGCACGCCGAGCGCCTGCTCCACATAGGCGACGCCCTCGGCGAGGCTGCTGGCGGCAACTGTGATGTGATCCAAAAAAAGCATGGTCCGGCCAAATGATCGTTGAGCTGTCCCGATTGTGCCACCGGCATAGACGAGGACGGAAGAGCTTTCATCGGCCGATCGGAGGACGAAGTTCCAGAGCGACCGATCCGTGCTATCCTGCCCGCGATAGCCAAACCTTCAGCGAGGCAAGCATGTCCAGCACCGACAAGGTTTTTGCCGGCTCCGTCCCGAAGCTCTACGACGAATATCTGGTGCCGCTGATCTTCTCGGTCTACGCTGACGACCTTGCCAGACGCGTCGCCGCGCTGTCGCCGTCGGACCTGCTCGAGATCGCCGCCGGCACCGGCGCCGTGACGCGGGCCGTGGCAGCGCTGCTGCCTGCCGGTGTCCGCTATGTCGCGACCGACCTCAACGAGCCGATGCTCGCGGTGGCGAAGCAGCGTCAGGGCAATGACCCGCGCATGACCTGGCGTCAGGCCGATGCGCTGACGCTGTCCTTCGACGATTCCGCGTTCGATGTCGTCTGCTGCCAGTTCGGCGCCATGTTCTTCCCGGATCGCAGCAAGGGTTATGCGGAAGCGAAGCGGGTGTTGAAGCCTGATGGCACGTACCTGTTCAGTGTCTGGGACCGTATCGAGGACAATGTGTTCGCGCATGACGCGACGATCACGCTCGGCAAGATGTTTCCCGACAATCCGCCGCTGTTCATGGCGCGGACGCCGCACGGCTATCACGACAAGGCCGTCATCAAGGCCGATCTCGAACGCGCAGGCTTCAAGGACATCTCGATCGAAACGCTGACAGCGATGAGCCGCGGGCCCTCGGCGGACTATGTCGCGACCGCCTACTGCCAGGGAACGCCGCTGCGCGGCGAGATTGAAGCCAGGGACGCAAGCAAGCTCGAGGCTGCAACCGATGCCGTTGCGCAAGCCATCCGAAAACGCCACGGCTCCGGACCGGTCGAGGCCAGGATTCAGGCCCTGGTGATCACCGCCCGGCCGTAGCGGCAGGAGCCGCTACGCTTCGGCCCTGCGCTTACCAAAAGTTGCGCTGCACCGGCTGGGTCGATTGATAGTACTGGTACTGGCCGCCGCGGCGGCGCGGGTTGACCGGCTGCGGGGCGGGATCGCGCTGCCCAAAGAAGAAGAAGCCGTTGCCACCAAAGCCGTTGTTGCCCCAGCCATCGTCGCTGGCCATTTCTACCGGCGGCGCAGTCGGCTTGCGGGTGATGAAGCCGCCCTGCGGATGGTTGCTCAGGACCGCGACGAACTCGGTGCGGTAGTTGGTCTCGGCGCTCAGCGGCTCGTCCGAGATGATGATCGACGAGCGCGGCAACGCCGTCGGCCCGATGCGATCCCACACCTCCTGCGGGATGGTGACGCGGTCGAGCGCATCCTTGGCGTTGTCGCCCTCGTCGATGGTGACGACGCTCCAGCGCAGCCCTGTGTCGTTCTTCGCCATCGCCGTGAAGATGTGCGTGCCGAGCGGCTGGTCGGGATTGCGGATGGTGACGGGAACCTCGATGCTGGTGTCGAACACCTCGCCACCGCCATCCGGCGCCGGCTTGTGGGTGTTCCGACGCACGTAGAGTTTTTGGGTCGAGCGGCTGATGTAGACCGAGACCGGCTCCATCGCGAGCTTTGCGTCGGTCGCAGCCTTCACGGCTTCGGCCTTCTTGGTCGCGGCCGCCTTGGCGGCGTCCTTGGTCGCGGCGACAGCGTCGCGCTTCGGCTGCGCGGCCGCCTTGGCGGCGTCGAGCTGGGTTGCCGCATCCGCCGCCTTGGTCGCGGCCTTCTGCTTCAGCTCGTCGGCCTTTGCCTTGGCCTGGTCGTTCTTGGCATTCGCCACCAGCTTGTCGGCATAAGCGTTCTCGGAATCGGCGCGGGTCTTCTGCTGCTCGAGCTTGCGGAGCGTAGCCGGAAGCGATTGCGCCTCCTTTGCTGCCACAGCCGCTGCCTTCTTGGTCTCGTCGGCCGCCCTGATGGCGTCCTCGGCCTCGGCAGAGAGCTTGCCGATACGGCCGGGTGCCGCCGCAATGGCCTCCTTGCTCGGCACGAACAGCGAGGGATGCGAGAAATCGACCGGAGCGGCATCATTCGGCGAGATGATCACCCGCATGCCGATATTGGTCTTGTCGAACAGGCTCTCGGCGAAGGGAAAGGGCATGCGCACGCAGCCGTGCGAGGCGGCATAGCCGGGCAGCGGCCCACCATGCAGCGCGATACCGTTCCAGGTGATGCGCTGCATGTTCGGCATCCAGGCATCGTCATACATGGACGAATGGTGGTCCTTGTCCTTCTCGACGACGGCGAAGACGCCAGCCGGCGTCTCGCGTCCGGTCGTGCCGGTCGAGACCGGCGCGCGCAGGATCCAGCCCTCGGAATCGTAGAACGTCACCTGCTGGCTCTTGATCGACACGATCGCCATGATCGGCTCGCCGGCCTCGCGCGGCGCCACCGCCTCGGCGGTCTGGCGCGGCTGCTTGGCGGCAAGGGCGCCCGAGATCGGCGCTGCCAGCACGACCGCGGCCGCCAACATCACAATTCCGGGAGCCCTCCAACGCCGCATCACTTCCTTGGATTGCGCCGTCGTCATCAGGTCTTTCATGCCATTCCCCGGTTGCGTGTCCGCACTTGCGTCGGTCATCGATCAGATTGCGATCTTTGAATTAAGAAATCGCAGCCACCATCCGTTCCGTATCCGGCGATTTTCGGTCCGTTCCGGTGACAAATCTCTCATATACGACGGTCCCGGCGGGCGGAAGGGCGGTCCGCGGCCGGGGCTGGCCTGGAGCTGGCCGGCGCGCTGCGGCAGAATATCAGCCCTGCCGGGGAACAGCACGGGATGTGACTGGAATCACAGAGAATTGCGTCGGGCCGCAGCCATGCTGGCCGTAATCTCGACAAGCAACGTATTCGGAGGATGAACAGGTGTCCTCAGCTCTCTCGCAGATTGCCGCGGTCGTTGCCGGGCTGGCGCTCGTCACCACCGGCTTCATCGTCTATCCCGAAAGCCACACCAGGGGCCTCGCGAAAGGCCTGACCGTCTCGGTCTCGCTGGCCATCCTCGCGGCCGTCCTGATTGGCGTCGCCCGCAATCTCGGTTCTTGAAGCAGACAGGTTGTCCAATCGCGACGATCGGTCATCCGGCGCTAAACCATATGGTTTTGATCTTCATTACATTTTTGTGACGTAAACCACAGAGGATCGCCGGGCGCGCTGCTAGCTTCGCGCCCGTGATGAAACATCTCAGACTCCCGATCGTCCTCACCGCCCTCGTCGTCGCGACGCAAAGCTTCGCTGCCGACACCACGGGCGCTGGCTCAACTTTCGTTTCGCCCGTGATGGCGAAATGGATCGACGCCTACAAGGCGAAGACCGGCAACACCGTGACCTATCAGGCGGTGGGATCGAGCATCGGCATCGGCTTGATCAAGAAGGCTACCGTCGATTTCGGCGCCACAGACATGCCGCTCGATCCCAAGGAACTCGAGAAGCTCGGCATGATCCAGTTTCCAATCGTAATCGGCGGCGTCGTTCCGGTCGTCAATATCGACGGCGTGAAGCCCGGCCAGATGCATTTTTCGGGCGAGGTGCTCGCGGGCATCTATCTCGGCAGGATCAAGACCTGGAACGATCCGGCCATTCGCGCCATCAACCCTGATTTGAAGTTGCCTAACGCGCCGATCACGGTCGTGCATCGCATCGACGGCTCCGGCACGACGTTCAACTGGTCGAATTATCTCTCCAAGGTCAGTCCGCAATGGAAGGCGGCCGTCGGCGAAGGCACAGCGGTCGAATGGCCGGTCGGCGTCGGCGGACGCGGCAATGACGGCGTCGCCTCGCTCGTCGGTCTCGTGCCGGGCGCGATCGGCTATCTCGAATATGCCTACGCGCTGCAACGGCTCGACAAGATCTCGTTCGGCGTGGTGCAGAACAGCACCGGCAATTTCGTCGTCCCCGACGCCGCATCGTTCCAGGCGGCGGCTTCGAGCGCTGACTGGACGGCGGACAGGGATTTCCATCTCGTCCTCACCAACGCGCCGGGCGAGGATGCCTATCCGATCACGGCGACGACGTTCGTGGTGATGCCGAAGCAGCCGAAATCTCCGGAGCGGTCGGCTGCGGCCATCGACTTCGTGCGCTGGTCGCTGGAGAACGGGAAGACGCAGGCCGAAACGCTCAACTACGTTCCGCTGCCGCAGGCCCTGGTCCAGCAGATCGAGATGTACTGGCAACAAAGTTTTGGACCGGCGACGGTGACGGCGTCCGCCGGCAGCAAGCGGTAAGTCAGAATCACGCGCCTGCTCTAGGGCGCGCCAACTGCCTTGCTCGCAACCAGCGTTTCGATCTCGGTATCGCTCAGTCCGGCTTCGCGCAACACTTCGCGCGAATGTTCGCCAAGGCGCGGCGCCATGCGGTGGATGCCGGCTGGGCTTTCGGAGAATTTCGTCGCGGGGCGGGCCTGCCGGATGCGGCCTTCCGTGGGATGATCGATATCCGCGAACAAGCCGACCGCGGCAAGATGCGGCTGATTGCTGATCTCGGTGAGCCGCGCAAATGCGGTGTGCGGCACGTCCAGCCGCAGCAGCAATTCCTCCCACTCCGCCGTGGTGCGGGTCGGTCCGATCTCGCTCATGCGGTCGTAGATCTTGTCGATGTTCTGCGAGCGCAGCACGGGATCGCGCACGCCGAGTTCGTCGCTCAATTCGGGCCGGCCGACGGCCTCGAAGAAGGCGCACCAATTGTCGCCTGAATAAGGCAGCATGGTCAGCCAGCCGTCCCTGGTCTTGACCGGACGCCGGTTCTTCATGCGCTTGTAGCCGGTCGGACCGATCGGCGGATCGAAGGCGTGTCCGCCCAACATCTCGATGCTGTTGAAGCCCGCGATCGTCTCCAGCATCGGCACTTCCACCATCTGGCCCTGACCGGTGCGCTCGCGCCTGAACAAGGCCGCCGACACCGCGCCGGCCATCGCCATGGCGCAGATCTTGTCGCCGATCAGGCTCGGGACGAATGCCGGCTCCTCGTCGGTTCCGATCGATGATGCGAGGCCAGAGGCGGCCTGGATGATCTCGTCAAACGCAGGCCGCGCCGCCCACGGACCGTCCTGACCAAAACCGGTCGCCGCGGCATAGATCAGCCGCGGATTGAGCTTGGCGCAGTCTCCGTAGCCGAAGCCGAGCCGCGCCATCGCTGCGGGGCGCACATTGGTGACGAGCGCGTCGACCGTCGGGATCAGCCTGGCCAGCGCTGCCTTGCCGTCCGGATGTTTCAGATCGAGCGCGAGGCTGCGCTTGTTGCGGTTGACCGCCATGAACTGGCCGCTCATGCCGCGGTTCCGGAACACGCCGGTGTAGCGCCAGGTGTCGCCCGATGGCGGCTCGATCTTGATGACATCTGCGCCCCAATCGCCGAGCATCTGCGCGGCATAGGGACCGAACAGCACGCTCGTCAGATCGAGAACGCGGATGCCGCTGAGGGGGCCGGTTGGTGCCATCGTCTCTTCACTGTGGTTGGAGGAAGCATTCACGGTGACCTTATTCGCCGAGAACGTCGCCGAACAGCTCCCAGGATTTTCCGTTGAAGCGTGCCATCTGCAACTGGCGGATCGGCGTGACCTGCTCGGCCGAGGTGTTGAGCCTGATGCCGGGCAGCAACATCGGCAGCTCGACATCCCTAAAGGATTGCGCCTGCTTCATCAGGTTCGCGCGCGTGAGGTCGTTGCCGGCACGCTGCAGCACCATCTCCATCATCTGCGCCATGGTGTAGCCGGTGACGTTGAAGATGTCGTCGGGATCGGCGCCGGAATTATAGGTCTTCATCCATTCGCGCCAGGCTTTCATGCCGGCATCATTCTCCCAGCGCGGATCGCCGGGATCCTTCAGGAACGCGCCGGTGACGATGCCGACGGAATTCTCGAGCCCGGCCGGCGCCAGTACGGAGCCCACGGAATTCGAGACGGCCGGAACGATGATCTGCGGCTTCCAGCCGAGTTCGGCGACCTTTTTGATCGCTTGCGCTGCGAATTTCGGCGTGCATTCGTTGAAGAGAACGTCGGCGCCGGCGGCCTTGAACTTGACGATCTGAGAGTCGACCGTCGCGTCCGTCGTCTCGTACACCGCTTCCGACACGATCTGGTTGACGTGCTCGCCGAGCCCTTCCTTGAAGCCGGCGAGATAGTCGCGGCCGGGATCCTCATTTGGCGTGATCACCGCGATCCTGGCGTCGGGCTTGTTCGCCAGAATCCACCGGGCGTAGATCCGCCCTTCAGTCCTGTAAGTCGGCTGCGAACCGGTGGTCCAGGGAAAATGCTGCGGATCGTTCCAACGGCTGGCGCCGCTCGACGGGAACAGCTGCGGGACCTTCTTGACGTTGAGATATTTTTGCGCGGCGATGTTCGGGCCGGTGCCGAGCATCGAGAACATTGCCAGGACCTCGTCGCTCTCGACGAGCCGACGCGTCTGCTCGACCGTCTTCGCCGGCGAGTAGGCATCGTCCATGCTGAGAAGATCGACCTTGCGGCCGTTGATCCCGCCCTTCTCGTTGAGCATCTTGAAGTAAGCGATCTCGGCGCGGCCGATCGCGGAATAGGCCGAGGCCGGTCCCGAATAGGGCATGGTCTGGCCAAGCTTGATGCCGGTGTCGGTCGCGCCGGTGTCGTAGTTTCCGGCCGTAGCGGCGGAAGCAGCGCCCATGACGGCAAGCAGAGCGACGGCTCCGCCGATGAGCTTGAATGTGTGGCCGGGCATGCGCGGCATCTCCTTCCCTGGCAGAGTGCATCGACACGCGGGCTCGCAAGGCCGCGGTCAACGTCCTCCACTTCTGTTCTTGGTTATCATCGGCCGCATCGCTAGCGATGTCGGCGGCCGGGACGATACCTTGATTATCGGGCGTGAGATGTAGCGCAGAATACAGATGCGTATGCGCAGGCCGCAGCCATCAGACTTCGAGCCATTCCTGCCGTACGGCGGCATTCGCCTTGAGCTCGTCCGGCGTGCCTTCGAACACCACGCGGCCGTGGCCCATGATGTAGACGCGCTTGGAGATGCGCATCGCGATCGACAGCTTTTGCTCGACGAGGAGGATGGCGACGCCGGCTTGCGCGATCCGCGCGATGAGATCGCCGACTTGTTGGACGATCAGCGGCGCGAGGCCTTCGGTGGGCTCGTCGATCATGATCAGATCGGGATCGCCCATCAGCGTCCGGCATGTCGTGAGCATCTGCTTCTCGCCGCCGGACAGCACGCCCGCGGCCGTATCGGCGCGCGCGGCGAGATTGGGGAACATGTCGAGCATGTCCTGGAGCCGCCATTTGCCGGGACGGCGCGTATCCTTGACGCCGAGTAGCAAATTCTGGCGCACGGTCAGGCTCGGGAAGATGTCGCGATGTTCGGGCACATAGCCGAGACCAAGGCGCGCGATCTTGTAGCTGGGCAGGCCGGCGATATCCTTGCCCTTGAAGCGTATCGTGCCTTGCGGGGCGACCTCGCCCATGATCGCCTTGACCGTAGTGGAGCGGCCGACGCCGTTGCGCCCAAGCAGGCTCACGACTTCGCCGGCGCCGACATCGAGATCGACGCCCTGAAGGATGTGGCTCTTGCCGTAATAGGCGTGGAGATCCCTGACTTCGAGCATCAGTGCGCTTCCTCGCCGAGATAGGCTTCCTTGACCTTCGGATCGCGCCGGATCTCTTCCGGCGTGCCCGAGGCGATGATGTGGCCGTAAACCAGGACCGAGATACGGTCGGCGAGGCCGAACACGACGCTCATGTCGTGCTCGACGATCACGAGCGTCTTGCCCTCGGTCAACCGCCGGATCAGCGCCACCGCGCGCTCGGTCTCGGCGTTGCTCATGCCGGCGGTCGGCTCGTCCAGCATGACGACGGTGGCGCCGCTGGCGATGGTGATGCCGATCTCCAGCTCGCGCTGCTCGGCATAGGTCAAGAGACCCGCCGGCACGTCGCGGCGGTGCGTGAGATGGATGTCATCCAGGATCTGCGCCGTGCGCTCGCGCACTTCGGGCAGGCTATCGACGTTCTTCCAGAACGCGTAGCGATGCCCCGTCGCCCACAGCACGGCGCAGCGCACGTTCTCCCAGACCGTCATGCGCGCGAACACGTTGGTGACCTGGAACGAGCGCGACAGGCCGCGACGGTTGATCTCGAACGGCTGCAGTCCGGAGATCAGATCGCCATTCAGCTTCACCTCGCCCGAGGTCGGCGCGATGTGACCGCTGATCAGGTTGAACGTCGTCGACTTGCCGGCGCCGTTCGGGCCGATGATCGCGTGCCGCTCACCCTTGGCGACGCTGAGATTGAGGTCGCGGATGATGCCGACATTGCCAAAACGCTTTTCAACGGCGCGGACTTCGATGGCTGCGGTCATGCGAGATACCCCCGGTCACGCGCAACTGTCGCCGCCCGGTCCCACGCCTCCGCGATCCGCCGCCAGGTCAATCGCGCGACGAACGCGCCACCGACAACAAGAACCGCAGCCGCGATCCATGTCACCGGCGATGTCGGATTGAAGGCAATACCGAATAAATTGATTGCATCGCCGCCGGAGAAGCGTGCGACGGTCTCGATGGTCAGGATCACACCGCAGGCCAAGGCAATGGTCGGCACGATCGCGACGAGATAGGACGGGATGACCGTCCACAGCGTGCCGGCGCGGATCAGCGGACGATGCATCATCAACAGGCCGGCGATGCCGCCCGGCGCATACATCACGATGCCGATGAAGATGATGCCGAAATAGAGCTGCCAGGCCGTGGTGAGGTTGGTCAGTCCGAGCTGGAGATAGGTGACGAGGATCGCGCCAAGGATCGGGCCGAAGAAAAACGCGGTGCCGCCGATGAAGGTCGAGAACAGCACGAGGCCGGACTGGATCGCACCGAGCAGTGCGGAGTTCGCGATCTCGAAATTGATCGCGGTCAGGCCGCCGGCGACGCCGGCGAAAAACCCGGCAAAGCAATAAGCTAGGTAGCGGACGACGTGAGGATCGTAGCCGATGAACTGGACACGCTCGGGATTGTCGCGGACGGCATTGCTGATCCGTCCCAGCGGCGTCCGGGTCAGCGCGTACATCGCGATCGCCGACAGCACGAGCCAGAAGGCGATAAGATAATAGACCTGAAGCTGCGGCCCGAACGACCAGCCAAGCAGCTTCGGCAGCGCAGTGCGGTCCGTGGTGATGCCGGACTCGCCGCCGAACACCGAACGCAGGATCAGCGACGAGGACGCCACTAATTCACCGATGCCGAGCGAGATCATCGCGAACACCGTGCCGGCGCGCTTGGTCATGACCCAGCCGATGATCATCGCAAACACCAGGCCGCCGATGCCGCCGAACAACGGGATGAACGGAAGCGGGATCGGCCAGCCATGCGACACCACCGCATTCATCATGTGGCAGGCGGCAAAGCCGCCCAGGCCGTAATGCACGGCATGACCGAATGACAGCAGGCCGGTCTGGCCGAGCAGGATGTTGTAGGACAGCGCGAATACGATGGCGATGCCGATCAGGCTGAAGGATGTCAGCGAGCCGCCCGACGAGAAGATCATCGGCAGGACGATCAGCACGACGATGCCGATCAGCCAGACGCCGTAGAAGCGCAGGCCTCCGCCGGCAGCATCTGCTCCCACTTTGGTTGTCGAAGTCGCAGCCGTGGTCATGATTCGCGCGTCCCCATCAGGCCCATGGGGCGTACGATCAGAATGATCACCAGCAGCATATAGGGTACGATCGGCGCGACCTGCGCGATCGTGACGTTCCAGATGTCGGTGAGAACGGACGGTCCCGCCGCCGGATCGAGCGGCCCGAAGGCGCTCGCCAGCGAGCCGTCGAGCGCCACCGCGAAGGTCTGCACCAATCCGATGACGAGCGACGCGATGAAAGCGCCCGGCAAAGAGCCGAGGCCGCCGAACACGATGACCACGAACAGGATGGGTCCGAGCGCAGCGGCCATGTCGGACTGGGTCACCAGGGCGGGACCTGCAATGACGCCGGCAAGGGCGGCCAGCGCGCTGCCGACCCCGAACACCGCCATGAAGACGCGCCCGACATTGTGGCCGAGATGCCCGACCATGTGCGGATGCGTCAACGCCGCCTGCACGATGAGGCCGACGCGGGTGCGCTTCAGCACGATCAGGAGCGCCACGAAAATGATGACCGACACGGCCAGCATGAAGAGCTTGTAGGCGGGATAGTTGGTCGAGAAGATCGTGAAAGCCGGGAAATCCAGCAGCGCCGGCACGCGGTAGTCGAGCGGGCTCTTGCCCCAGATCATCGAGACGATCTCTTCGATCGCAAACGCCAAGCCAAACGTCAGCAACAGCTCGGCGACATGACCGTGCTTGTGGGTGTTGCGCAGGCCGTAGCGCTCCACCGCCATGCCGATGGCACCGACCAGCAGCGGCGCGAGCACCAGCGCCGGCCAGAAGCCGATCCATTTCGTGAGCTGGAAGCCGAAGAAAGCGCCGAGCATGTAGAAGCTGGCATGGGCGAAGTTGAGCACGCCCATCATGCTGAAGATGACGGTCAGCCCGCTCGACAGCAGGAAGAGCAGCATGCCGAACAGCACACCGTTCAAGGTCGAAATGACAATGAGTTCAAGCACAGCGCACTCATGGATATCCGGGGCCGTATGGCCCCGGTGAACATCGCCCAATCAAAAATCGTCCGGCTGCCGTCACCCCGCGGCCCATGATGGCCGCGGGACAACGACAGGCTTCGCGATTACGGCCGCGCCATCTTGCAGGTCGTGGAGACCATGGCCTGCGGCGTGTCGATCTTGGAGACCAGATGCCAGCCCCAACCGGTGCTCTCCTCATCGAACGGCTCGCTCTCGGTCAGCTTGCCGAAGGAAGAGATGTAGATCGGCTGCAGGAACTGATGGTCGTCCTTGCGCATGATGCCCTGGCCGCCATCGAGAACCTCGAACTTCAGGTCCTCGAGCGCCGCCGCCACCTTCACCGGGTCGATCGAATTGGCCTTCTCGGCTGCCGCCTTGAACATGCGCATCTCGTTGACCGCGCGCGGATACCACAGCGACAGATTGACCTTGGCGCGGAAGGCCTTCTCGTAGTCCATTGCAGCCTTGTTGCCGGAATTCGCAAAACCTTCGGTGATCTGGAAGACCTGCCCATCGAGACCAGTCTGCTTGACGGCAGTGGGACCACCGGCGCCGCCGGCATAATAAGTGTACCAGTTGACCTTCAGACCGGCATCGGCCGCGGCCTTGAGCAGCAGCGCAAAATCCTGGCCCCAATTGCCGGTGACGACGCTGTCGGCGCCGGACGCCTTGATTTTGGCGATATAGGGCGAGAAGTCCGTGACCTTCAGCAGCGGATGCAGCTCGTCGCCGACGATCTGGATGTCGGGCCGCTTCGCACCCAGCATCTTGCGCGCATCGGTGCGCACCGACTGGCCGAACGAATAGTCCTGGTTGATCAGGTACACCTTCTTGATGGAGGCGGTGTCCTTCATGTAGTTGGTGAGCGCTTCCATCTTGATGTCGGAGCTCGCATCCCAGCGGAAATGCCAATAGCTGCACTTCTCGTTGGTCAGGCTCGGATCGACGGCCGCGTAGTTGAAGTACAGGACTTCCTTGCCGGGATTGCGCGAGTTGTTCTTGGTGACGAAGTCCGACAGCGCCGCGCCGACCGACGAGCCATTGCCCTGGGTGATGTAGTGAACCCCGGCGTCGATCGCCTTCTGGGCCTGCACCAGGCTCTCTTGCGGGTTGGTCTTGTTGTCGAGCGGGATGATCTCGATCTTGTGGCCGAGAATGCCGCCCTTGGCGTTGAGCTCGTCGGCCAGATACTGGAATGTCTTCAAACCACCCTCGCCGACGCTGGCGCCGCCGCCGGAGAGCGGATCGATGTAGCCGATCTTGAGAGTGTCCTCGGCCGACGCTGCATGACCGAGCATCGGGGCGATCACGGCAATGGCCAAAGTGAGCTTGCGCATTGTTGGTTTCCTCGCTGAATTTCGACTTTAGTCGATAGATGCATGCGCATATTACCGCGCAATTTCAAACCCCTACTGAGCAGAACGGCCTCTGATTGACAAGCTCGGCAAGACATGGCTCCGGCCACCGTTACCGCAAAATGTAAAGGCCCGTGACCTATCTCGTTTGCAGAAATTTCCGTGACGAGAAATAGTCCTCGTGCGGCGATGCAGTTGGGCGCCAGTTACAGATTATAACAGTCCGCGGTCGCGGACAGATCGGGCGTGGACCGAGCTCGTACCTCTGCAAAGGAGACAAGCTGCATGCGCTCCTCGTCCCACAAAACCAGCGGCACAGACCGCAGACTCTGGAGCAGGGTCATTCGTCCGACGCCAGCGAGCTGCGGATGATCCCGCAACACATCCGGCAGTCGATAACAGGGAATTCTGCTGCTGAGATGATGGATGTGGTGGATGCCGATATTGGCCGTGAACCATCGCAAGACAGCCGGCAAATGGTAGTGGGAACTGCCATGAAAGGCAGCCTCGTGAAAACTCCAGTCTTCGTCATGGGACCAGTACGTGTCCTCGAACTGGTGCTGAACGTAGAACAGCCAGACACCGATCGACGCCGCCAGAACGATGATCGGCAGATGCACGAGCAGGAACGGCCCGTAGCCTACCAGCCAGATCATCGCGGCGACGAGAACCGCGATGGCGCCGTTCGTGCCCATCGTGCTCAACCAGGGTTTCCAGCCGCCACGCATCATCCCGACCGGCAACCGATGCTTCAAGATGAACAAATACGAGGGACCGACGCCAAACATCACCAAGGGATGCCGGTAGAGACGATAGAGCATCCGACGCCATCGCGATTGTGCCAGAAACTCGCGTACCGTCAACGTATCGATGTCGCCAAGACCTCTGTGATCGAGATTACCGGAGCTCGCATGATGGTGCGCATGATTATGCCGCCAATAATCATAAGGCGTAAGTGTCAACACACCGATGACTCGGCCGACCCAGTCGTTCACGACCCGGCTGCGGAAGAACGAGCCGTGTCCGCAATCGTGCTGGATCATGAAGAGGCGGACGAGCAAGCCGGCTGCGGGCACCTCCAGCAGCAAGCCAAGCCAATAGCCATTGTCGAAAGCATTCCAGGCCAGAGCCCAGATGGCCAGCAACGGCACTGCCGTGACTGCCAGTTCGATGACGCCGCGCGTACTGTCGGGCTCGCGATATCGGGCGAGCAGCTGTGCCAATGCGCGGATTTCCGGCATCCTTTGAGCCATATCTAGTCTGCTTTCTGAAAATGCCCGCCCGGGAAAGCACGCTTCTCGCGCACGAACGCCTTCGGCAGTGGCTCTGAGGTCGCGCTTCCACACTCTCAACTATCGATTCGAGCGCGGATGTCTTGCTGAGCAATATTGCACAATCCAATATCCAACATCCACCTCCGAATTTCCCGGAACGGACCGCGATTGCAGACTGCCTGTCGTCAGGATGCGGGCCGGATAGGTTCTGATCTGCGGGCAATTGTCCTGGATATGAGCAATATTGACCAGTGGCCGACACGGGAGCGCGGCATGGTCACCTTGTCGCAGCCGGCGAATCGGCTGCCAGCGGCGGCGGCTTCGGGTAAAGCATACCCCGCCGTATGGGCAGGAGCTTCAGATGTCCGAGGTCTATGCTCGTCCTGAGCCGTCGCTGATTCCGATACCCCGGCCACTCTGCCCGGCGTGCCAACGCCGCATGATGCTGGTCCGCATCGGATCAAGTTGCGTCGGCCCGGACTTGCGAATCTTCGAATGCCCCAATTGCGGTCAGGTCTGCGGACGACCAGCTGAAGATCCGGTGGAATCGGCCAAGTAGCCGCAGAACCGGAACGCTTACGAAAGCGGCCCCAGCACGGGGGTGCGAACCAGGGCCGCCATTCATCGGATATGATGAGTGGGCATCGCATCCGGTCGCTATCAACAAGCGACCCCGGCTACGTTCGTTCCGGGCAGAGGCTCACAAATGGTCGTGACGCGAGACGCGGTGGATAGTGCGCTCAGTCACCGTTCATCCGACACAGCTGAGCAATTCTGCTCTATGGCGGCGCGACCTGACTGATAGACTCGGTGACTGCGCCACAATCGAAAACGACGAACCGGATCGCGCGTTTGATGCCGCACTCATGCAGGACCGGCATCAGACGATCGCACGGCATTGAGCAAAGATGTGCCGCATTGCGAGCCGGCCGAAAACGAGATTTGGCTAACCGACCAGGTCCCGGCCCTGCTAAACTGAGGTGATCCTGCAGGAGGCTTTCACGACTTCATGCCAAAACCGTCGAAAAGCACGTTTGATCCAAAAGTCTTCCTCGCTAAGGTCGGCGAGGGCAAGGCCATCTTGAAATTCGACAAGAGCCAGATCGTGTTTTCGCAGGGCGACGCGGCAGATGCCGTCTTCTATATCCAGAAGGGGAAGATCAAGGTTCTCGTCGTCTCCGAACAGGGCAAGGAAGCGGTGGTCGGAATCATGGAGCCCGGACAGTTTTTCGGCGAAGGTTGCCTGAACGGACATCCCTTGCGAATTTCGACAACGGTGGCGATGGAGCAATGTGTGATCACCTCCATCGCGAAATCCGCGATGCTTGCGGCACTCACGAGCGAGCCGAAGTTTTCCGAATTGTTCATGAGCTACCTTCTCAGTCGAAACAGCCGGATCGAAGAAGACCTGATCGACCAGCTCTTCAATTCCAGCGAGAAGCGTCTTGCGCGTCTCCTGCTGCTCCTGGCAAATTTTGGAAAGGATGGCGTCCCTCAGCCGATCGCAGTGCAGATCAGCCAGGAGACGCTCGCCGAGATGATCGGGACAACCCGCTCCCGGGTCAGCTTCTTCATGAACAAGTTTCGCAAGCTCGGCTTCATTAGCTACAACGGCAAGATCGAGGTTCACAATTCCCTCCTGAACGCGGTCTTGTACGACAAGCCCGAGATCGTGAGGGACGATGACTGAGGCATTCGGGCGCAGGGACCGAACGGCTCGAGCGAAATGCGGAACATCGAGCGCGCCGTCCGGTTGCCAATGACGCAGTCGGCCGCGTGAGGAATTCACGGCGCGATGCGGAGATAGCGGCCTCGGAAACGGTGACATCCATTCTGTAACGATGTGAAGGCACTCAATGAAAAAACCAGTCATGCCAGCAGACGAAATTGAGCCGAGAATCGTTCAAAGGGCTGACGTGGCGCCGACCGACGGCTTCTCGCTGGTGGTCGACGGTCAGTTCAAGACGCACTACGACAACGAAAATGCGGCTCAGGAGGCCGGCACCGAGCTACTGGACAGATTTCCCATGTTGCAGGTCCTGATCTACGATGCCGCGACCAGGATGAGATCCCCGCTGCAATAGCTCTCGGCCAAACTCTCAACGCCGGCAATGCGCGAACTCGCGCCGCGCCTAAGCCGGCAGAATGGCGTCTAAACGCCCAGCGCCTTGCGGTTGAACGTCCGCAAGAAGCGCAGCGACAGCGTCCGCACATTTGCGACGTTCAGCAGCCAGGCCGCGGCGACGTAAGCGAGGCCGCCGGCGAGGCTGACGACGATCAGGGCCACGATACCGGTGCCGTTGACCTGCGACCGCGCAACGAGGATGGCGCCCGCCATCGCCGCCGCCGACGCGGCGACGCCGGCGAGCCGGTTGACGTCGAACGGCACGGGAAAGGCGCGGTGCATCAGCGCGACAGCGACGACGAAGCCGATCGCCTCGGTCGCGAGCGTCGCCAGCGCCGCACCATAGATGCCGTAGCCCGCGACCAGCGCGAACATCAGCGCCACGCTCACGATCAGTGTGAGGAAGGATTGCGCGGCAAGCATGAAGGGCCGCTCGGCGAGCTGAAAACTGATCTGAACGTAGAACTGATTGGCGATGCCAAAGAAGCGGGCGAGTACCAGGATCGGCAGTAGCGCGGACACGCCGGCGCGAAAGTCAACGCCGACGAGCGTACCGGCGACCTGGTCCGCCGCTAGCGCAAGCCAGACCGCGACGGGCGCGACGACGACGAGCAGCAATTCGAGGCTTTCGGTCAGCCGCTCCCGCGTCGTCTCGTTGTTCTTTTCCGACAGCGAGCGGAACACCAGCGGCACGGTGGCCGCGGCGACGCTGGAGGCGATCATGACCATGAACTGACGCGGAAGGTCGGCGGCGACTCCGAAAATGCCGGCGGCATCCTTGCCGAGCAGCCAGGCGACGATGAGCCGGTCGCTGGTCGAGTAGAGCGCGACCGAGAGACCGGCCAGCGTCAGCGGCAGGCCGTAGCGCGCCAGCTGCGTGAACTGGCTGCGTGAAAAGTGCGCGATCTTGGTGCGATCGCCGACGAGATTGAGAATGATGCCGGTCAGCGAGCCCAGGCCGAACGCCGCGAGCAGGCCCATGCCGCCCCAGCCGAGCCAGATCCCAAGCAGGCCGAAGCCGACGCTCGACACGCTGCGCACGATCGAGATCGCCGCGAAGCGATAGGGGCGCAGCTTGGCGCGCTCGAACTCCTGGCCGACATCGACCGCATTCGACATGATCGCGACGAACATGCTGGCGAGCACCAGCTCGACACTGACGTCGCTGCGGACCAGGAACACCAGCGGGGTCGCGGCGCACATGGCAACGACGGTCAGCGCGAAGGCGACCATCGCCGTGCCGCGAAAATCGACCTCCGACGACATCGCCTGGTAGCGCGACACCGACAACTTGATCCAGGCGAAGAAGATCGCCCCCAGAATGCCGGCAATGCTGATGCCTACGACATAGACGCCATACTCCGCCGGCGTCAGCAGCCGCGTGTAGGCGGTGACCGCGAAGAAGCCCACCGCCGCAGGCAGGATGTAGGCGACGAGATAGATGGAGAAATGGCGATTCAGCATGCGTGCACGGGACCGGCGGCCTTGAAATCGAGCGGCCGTTAATCAGTTGGATCTTGGCGTGACGATCGGAGGTTTGGCGATCGGACTGCGCCGCAGCATCTCCCAACAGTGTCACATAAGTCTGCAAATCGGACCGCGAATGAGGCGGGCCCCCCGGTTTCGCGCGTTAGCGTTAAATTTGCCCTGTCCTTGAACCGACCGCCGCGATCACCGAAAAGAAACCATGATTTCGAGGCGTCGCCGGGCTTTTTGTTAATGCGTGGACTGACCGACATGGACGTTGCCGAACGACTACGGGCAAACCCGGCCTCCCTGCCCCATGGCGGGACGGATGCGTCACTGGTCCCGGCCGCCCCCGCGGACAGGGACGAGCGGATGATTCTCAACCTGTTCTTCGAGGAACGGGACGACCGCTGGTTTCCCGGCGACCGCCACGTCCGGCCGCTGCTGCGGCGGATGCTGCTCGGAAAATCCTGGACCAGCGGCCAGCGGCGCGTGTTCCTCAATCTCTGTGCCGGGCTTGACAGGGTCGGGATCCGCTATCGCGTCAACGATTACGGCTATATCCGCAAACACCCCGACGAGCTCGCCTGCATCATCGGGCGTCCCTTCGTGCTCGACTGGTTCGCCTGGCCAAACCCGCTTTTGCTTGGGGTCGCCATGTACAACCATCCCGTGGATGTTCCGGAGCATCTGAAGGACCTGCACACTAAGACCATTCTGGTACCCTGCAACTGGTATGCGGACATGTGCCGGCCGTACTGGCCGCATGTCGAGGTCTGGCCGGTCGGCATCGACACCGATTTGTGGACCCCGGCACCGGCCGAGCAGAAGAGCGTCGATGTGCTGCTTTATGACAAGGTGCGCTGGGAGCACGAGCGCTATGCGAGCGAGCTGATCGAACCGATCCGCCGGCATCTTGAAGCGAGCGGCAGATCGGTCGAAGTGATCCGCTACGGCCATTACAAGGAAGACGACTACAAGGCGGCGCTGGCGCACAGCCGCAGCATGGTCTTCCTCTGCGAGCACGAGAGCCAGGGCATCGCCTGCCAACAGGCGCTGTCGAGCGGCGTGCCCGTGTTCGCGTGGAACCGCGGCGGGCCGTGGCAGGATCCGGAGTATTTTCCTGACAAGGTGAGATACGAAGGCGGGGTGTCCTCGGTGCCCTATTTCGACGCACGTTGCGGACGCACGTTCATCGACGCGAACGGCTTCGTCTCCGGCTGGAGCGACTTCTGGTCGCAGGCCAGCGCGGACGACTTCGCACCTCGCGATTATGTGATGGACAATCTGACGCTCGAAAAGGGCGCGCTTCACTATTACGGGATCGCTGAAGCGGTGATGCAGCGCCAGGCGCGCTGACAAGACCGTTCGCGAAAGTTAACCCAACAACAGGAAACCGCGGCGTCGCAAGGCGCCGCTTGGTACATTGGCGCGTTGGTTCCGAAAGGACGGCCGCCACGTGATGAAGCTCGACAGACGCGAATTTCTCCTCGGCAGCGCCGCAACGCTCGCAGCGGGCGCATCGGCGTCAGCGCTTCCGGCGTCGAAACTTGCGCAGCGCCGTCCGGGCTATGGCGCCGCCGCCACGCTCTGGGATTTGCAAGCCGATCCGCGGCTCGGCGAGGCCATCAGCACCTATTGCACCCAGGTGGTGCCGGTGCTCGAACTGAAATGGCCGATGCTGCGGCCCGACGCGCACACTTTCGCCTTCGAGCGCGCCGACGCCATCTATGATTTCGCGCAAAAGAACGACCTGACCATGCGCGGCCACGCGCTCGCCTGGTATCACGACATTCCGGACTGGACCAAGCAGATCCAGGATTCGAAAGGCGTCGAGCGCGCCTATGTCGATCACATCAACACCGTCGTGTCCTATTACAAGGACAAGCTGACGTCGTGGGACGTCGTCAACGAACCCATCCCCGACAATCCCAAAGGCGTCGGCGACCGGCGCGACACGTTCTGGACGCAGCATCTCGGCGACCGCTGGATTCCGCTCGCCTTCCGCACCGCGGCCGCAGCCGATCCCTACGTCAAGCTCGCGATCAACGAATACGATATCGAGTCGGCGAAGGACTCGTTCATCGCCAAGCGCGCCGCCTACCGCAACCTCATCATGAGTCTGCTCGACCAGGGCGTACCGCTGCACGCGGTTGGACTGCAATCGCATCTGCATGCCGAGCTCGAGATCGACACCCACGGGCTCGCCGAGTTCGTGACCGAGCTCCGCGCGTGGGGCCTCGAAGTCTACGTCACCGAGCTCGACGTCGACGATCAGAAGCTGACGGGAAGTCCGGCGGAGCGCGATGCCATCGTCGCCAAACGTGTCGACGATTTGCTAACGGCGATTGCGACCAGCGGACCGGTGCGCTCGATCCTGACCTGGGGCATTTCCGATCGTTACAGCTGGATCAACGGCACCTTCGCCCGCAAGGACAAGCAGCCGAACCGTCCGCTGCCGCTCGACGGCGAGTTCAAGCCGAAGCCGTTCATGGACGTGATCAGCAAGTTCACCAAGGACGTGTGAAGTCTAGCGCGTTTTGGGTGTCTCGAACGCGGTCGTGTCGCCCATATGGTCGGGAGACAGGCTCGGACCGCGGCGGTCGCGCGAATTCAGGCGGAAGACGTCGCGGATGTCGTCGATCGAAGTCGACGAATAGGACTGGATGCAGAGCGCGACCTGCTCGGGCGATGCGGCGGCCATCAAGGCTTCGATCGCCGCGCGATCGAGGCGGGTATCGTCCCAGTGCGAGACGGCGATGCTGTCTTCCGTCACCCGGTGTGCCGCCAGATGTTCCGGCGAGTTCGCGACGAAGTTTCCATACAGCAGGTACTCGGAGAATTTCTTCTTCCGGCACAGCGCTAAGGCCCAGCTCAGGCCCGTCGCCGATTTAATGGCGTCGATCATCGCCCGCGCGGCGTCCTTGTCCCAGACCAGCGCGTTGCCGACATAATCGTCCGCCGGGAACGCGCGTTCCTTGACACCAAGAAGCTGATCGGCGGTGCGGAGCCACAGCACATGCAGGGGATGATCGGCGTCGATCCCCTTGGGCGTGACAAACAGCGGCGTCTTCTCCGCGCCGGCATATTGGCCGACGTCGAACTCGCGGAAGAACAGATTGTCCGAGTCGAGAATACAGACGCGCTGCTCGGGCGCGTTGAGCACGCCTGCGATCTTTAGTATCTGCTGGATGTGCCAGCCATGCACTGGCGACGACAGCAGCGACAGCCAGACACGGCGATTGCTGATGAACTGGAGCCCCGGCGGCAGCGCCCACAGCCATTTCGGCAGGTAACGCGAGGCCGGAACGATGACGCGCCTGTCGGACGCAAACCGCGTAAACAGCGGCACGTCCTCATCGTTAACGAGAACATAATGCCGCGTGTAACCCGTCAACCAGGTGTCGATGCTCTCGCTGAGCAGCGAGAAGCGCTCGATATCCTTGGCATAGCTGGCGGTCAGCAGGGCAACGGAATGCATGATGCGTGCTCAAATGGCGGCCGAACTGCACTCGTACAAGCGCGGGGAGGCGCTGGAAACTCACAATCTGAATCAAGGTAAAGCGCAACGGTGACCTGCTACCTGGAACGTGGCGGCAGGTAGTGCACATTCTCCATCTTCAGCCGCTGGCTCTTCAACTCTTCGACGAGCCGATCGCGTACGCCGCGAAAGAAGCGCGGAGGCAGAAATCCATACAACCACTTTCCTGATCCCGGGACACGCGACAAGTCGTTCGGCCAAAACTGAACGTTGCACTCGGAGATGACGATCCACGATTCGGCGGGAAGGTCGAGATGACGGCGAACCTGATCCGGGATTTTCACGGCAACCTGATCCACACGCGGCGGCTTGGTGCTGACTGGAAGGTAGATGACTTCGTTGAGAATGGCCGGTTTGCTCGCCGCCCGTGGCGGCCGCGGATCTGGCCGGATCTTGACGAGAACGACACAGGCAGGCCGATCCTTCCGGGGCTGCTTGCGATCCACCCACTGATAGTCAAAGCGAACAACCATACCCGGCTCGGGTACTGGTAGCGCCTCGCTCAAGCTGCCACCCGCCTAGTCAAGCAGCTTGTCCAGGTGGTCGTGCCGGGAATCCATCTCGACAGTGGCAAGGTCCTCGGCCAGATCGGCCGGTAATTCTCCGATCCCGTAGACCCTCGTGTTGGCGGCTCGTTCGAGGCGATTGAACTCGTCGATCGACATCATGACATGCCGGCGCCGGCCACGATGCGTGATCGCGATCGGCGCAACGAGCGCGGCATCTTGAACCTCGCCCAGCTTCCTTTGGAGGTCCTGCGCGCTGAACTCTTTCAAATCTCGCATAGGGTCACCATACTACATCAAAGTCACGAACTACATAATTCACGTAGATCACGCATTCAACAGAAAAACAAGGCGATCTTAAAAAAAAGAAATGATATCAAATAATTAACTCATCTCCCTATGGGCAGCCCCTGCTCGATCGCGCGAAAGCGCAGCGGCGCCAGCGACGATGCGCGCTGCCACCAGTCGGCGACGCGGTCGTCGAGCGCCGTCACACCGCGGCCATGGCCGGGAAAGATCCGGATCTGCTGCACCGCCTCGGCCTCGAATCCCTTGCCCTTGCGCGTGATCTTGAGGGCCGCACCCTCGCGGTTTTGCTGCGTCACCGGCACCAGCAGGCGGCCGCGCGGGCGGAGCGATTGAAGCCAGAGCGGATGCGGATGCGAGAAGCCGGCATGCACGATGATGACGTCGGCCGGCTCGCTGATATCGCTGCAGCCGTCGCCGTTGATAATTTCGACATTCCGATAGGCGCGAAGATAGGCCGCGGCACGCACCGCGAGTCGCTCGTCGCATTCGATCGCCTGCACCCTGCCTTTCGGGCCGACGATCTCTGACAGGATCGCCGAGAAATAGCCGAGCCCACAACCGATCTGGACCACGCGGGCCTTCTCCCCGACGCCGAGCAAATCGATGAAATGCGCCCACAGGCTCGGCAGTCCGGTATCGAGCTTGCGGCGTGCATCGATCGCAACCAGCACATTGTCGTAGAGATGGACGGGGTCGGCGTCAGGCGTCAGGCGATAGCTGCGCGCCGCTTCGCTCTTGATACGCCAGGGTCCCTTCGCCAGAAAATTTTCGCGCGGCACCGCCGCGAGCGCTGCAAGCAGGCGCGGCGAGGAAAGTCGTTCCCGCTTCGCAATCAACTCGACATAGCGCGCACGCGCGGCGGAAAGATCGCTCATTTCACCGGATCAGCCTGCTGACGGACGGGCGTGTCCCCGCCGAGCTCATGCACGAGCTGCATGGCCAGCTTCAGGTCCGGCGTCAAAAATCCCTCGTTGAACTTGCCGACGATCGGAACGAGCAACAGAGTGGCGTGTTCGCGCTTGCCGGTTTCGTGCGACAGCCTTGCGAGGCTGACGGCAGTTCTGAGCTCCCAGGACAGCGCGCCCTGCTTGCGCGCCGTCTCCAGCGACAGGCCGAACAGATCCTCCGCCTCCTGCACCGAGGCCGGATTGCCGTCCGACAGGGTGATCTCGCCTTGCAGGCGATAGACCTCGGCGAGGTAGGAGTGATCGCCGGTCCGTCTTGCGGTCGCAAGCGCACCGTCCAGCGCGCGCAAGGCGGCTTCGCGCATGCCGACCTTGGCATAGGCCTCCGCGAGCAGGCAGCGGAACCAGCAGCCGGCAAGCCAGGAATCCATCGCCTCGTATTCGTCGAGGCCGAAGCGCATCTGGCTGATGCCCTCGTCGGCCTCGCCGAGCTGGGCCAGCGCCCAGCCGCGCAGGATCGCGGCCTGCTGCTTCCAGTGCAGGAAATTGTGCTCGGTGGCGATGATCATGGCGCGGTTGGCGTGGTCGCGCGTGCCCTCGATATCGCGCAGATGCTGGCAGAGATAGGCGCCGAACACCAATGCGAAGGCCAGCGAAAAAGGATGGCGGATCTTCTCCGCATGCAGGATTGCCTGCTCGCTGTGCTGCCGCGCCGCGTCAGGCTGGCCGAGGAACCACAGGAGATAGCCGAGATAGGACAGCGAGACGACACCGGGATCGGTGCCGTGACGCTCCATCAGGTCGGAGTGCAGATCGGGGCTGTAGAGATTGATGCAACGGTGCAGATGATGCCGCGCGGCGGCGAAGCGCCCGCGATAGAGCATCGTCATCGCGATCGAGCGATGCGCCTCGATCAGATAGCCGGTCTGCTGCGCCGGCTGCGCTTGCTCGTTCAGCCGCTCGCGCTTGGCGAATTTCAACAGCTCGACGCTGAGATCATGTGCGCGGGTGAGATCGGCGCGGATGAAATGGCAGACCCAGAGCCCGCGGGTGGCGGCAAAGGCCTTTTCGTCGTCGTCGAGCTGCTGGCCGAGTTCGAGGGCGCGGATGTAGTTCTCCTCGACCTCCTGCACCGCGTAGCCCTTGGCGGCGATCAGCGCGTTGCCGAGCGCGATCCGCAACTCGAGCTCCATCTCGTCGGCTCCCTGCATGCGGGAATTGGCCTGCACCACGCTCAAACCCCGGCGCAGATGGCCGATCGCCTCGAGATTGGCGCCGCTCTTGGCCGCCTGTTTGCCGGCCTTGAGCCAGAAGCTCGCCGCCCCCTCGCTCTGGCCGGACTCGGTGAGATGGTGGGCGAGCAACTCCGGCTCGCGCTCGGTCTTCTCCGGGTACATCTCGGCGAGCACCTGGGCGATGCTCGCATGCAGCTTGCGCCGCTCGCTATGCAACAGGCTCGCATGCGCCGCGTTCTGGATCATCACATGCTTGAAGGAGTAGAGCGCGTCCGGCGGATGGCCGCGCCGCATGATCAGGCCGGCCTCCTCAAGGTGCGTCAGCGCCGCCTCGATCTGCTCCGCCGGCGTGTTGGCGACCGCATGCAGGGTCTCGTAGGAGAACTCGCGGCCGATCGTGGCGCCGATCTGCGCGATCCGCTTGAACGGCCCCATCCGGTCGAGACGCGCCATCAGTGAATCCGTCAGCGTCGCCGGGATCGCGAGTTGCCGCCACGGGCCAGACAGCACGTAGCGCCCATGCCGCTCGGTCAGGAGGTCGGACTCGAGAACCGTCTTGGTCAATTCCTCCAGGAACAGCGGCACGCCGTCGGTCTTGACGATGATCTCCTCGACGACCTCCTTGGGAAGCTCGCGCCCGGCGACGCGCTCGACCAGCGTCGCGCGCAACGGCCGGCTCAACCGGTTCAGCACCAGCGTCGTGATGTGCGAATGCGCGTTCCAGCTCGGCTGGAATTCGGAGCGTGCGGTGATGACCGCAAGGATCGGCCGGTTCTGCACCCGGTCGACCAGGACGTCGATCACCTCGCGCGAGGTCGGATCGATCCAGTGCAGATCCTCGAAGGCCATCACCATCGGCATCTCGCGCGCGAGGCCCAGGAAGTGGTTGACGAGCGCCGCGACGGTCGCGTCCTTCTGCTGCTGCGGCGACAGCTCGAGCGGCGGATAGCGCTCCCCTGTCGGGATCGACAACAGCGCGGCAAGCAGTGGCGCCACCTGCTCGATATCGCCGTGCGCGGCGGCAATCGCATTCTCCAGGCTGGCCAGCGAAAGCGCGGACGCGTCTTCGCGGTCGAGACCAAGGGAGAATTTGAGCTGCTCGGAGAACGGATAGAACGCGGTGGAGGTGTAGTAGGGGGAGCACTGGAACGACACCTGCCCGTGCCGGTCGCCTGATATCCGCTCGAAGATTTCCTGGATGATGCGCGACTTGCCGATACCTGGCTCGCCGAACTTGACGACGACCTGGCCGTCGCCCTCCTTGACCTGCTGCCAGCGTCCCATCAGCAGCGCGATTTCCTCCTCGCGGTTGACGAGCGGGGTCAGCCGCGTGCCCATGGCAGCCGCAAAGCGCGTCTCGACGCGCGTGGCGCGCACGACGTGCCAGGCCTGTGCCTTCTCCGAGATACCCTTCAGCGCATGCGCGCCGAGATTGCGGTAGTCGAACTTCCCCTTCAGCAACGACTGCGTCGAAGACGAGATCACCACGCCGTTGGGCGGCGCCAGCGCCTGCAGGCGCGCGGCCAGATTGACGGTTTCGCCGACCGCGGAATCACGCTCTTCGGTGCCCTGGCCGACGAGGTCGCCGACCACGACGAGGCCGGTCGCGATGCCGATGCGGACGGCGGGCGCGTGGCTGAGCGCGCCGCGCGGCTCGATCGCGCGCGCCGTCGAGAGCACCCGCACGATCTCGAGTCCGGCGCGCACCGAGCGCTCGGCGTCGTCTTCATGCGCGGTCGGATAGCCGAAATAGACCAGAATGCCGTCGCCGACGAAGCGGGCGGCAAAGCCCTCGTAATGCTTGACCACGCGCACGCAGGTCTCGCGGAAGCTCGCGATCATGTCGCGCACGTCCTCCGGATCGAACTGGGCGGAGAGCGCGGTGGAATCGACCATGTCGCAGAACATGGTGGTGAGCTGGCGCCGCTCGGCGCCGACCTCCGTGCGGGTCGGCGGGTGCGCCGGCACGACGGGCGCCTCCGCCGTCTCGGCCTGGAACAGCGCGGCCATCGCCCGCTGCAGCCGCTTGCGATCGCCGAGCGGCAATCCGAGCTCGGCAAGATCAGCCTCGGTCAGGTCTCCCATGACGTCGAGATCGAGGCGGTGTTGCGCGAATAGATCGGTGTAATGGCCGAGACCGATGCCTTCGAGCCAACGCTTCAACCCGACTTCCGTCCCCGGCTCTTTCTCCAGCATGGTGATCCCGCCCGACACTCCCCCCGCCGAAAGGCTTTAGGTCCCTCAACCACAGATTTTGGGGCCAAAACTTCACCTCAGACTGGACGCGTTCCCTAACTCTTGGGAAGAATAGCCCAATCGGATCAAAAGGGAATGGCGTTGTCGGAGATTGCATCCGGAGCGGGACAGGGATCGGCAGACGCGGGCGCCGAAACCAATACGTTTGCCACTATCGGCGGCCTTCTCGCGTTCCACGCGCGAACGATGCCGGCGGCGCCCGCTCTGCTCGCCCCCGGCCGGCCGCCGCTGACTTATGCCGCGCTCGGCGCCAGGATAGCGCACCTCATCCAAACGCTGCGCGGGCTCGGCATTGCACCTGCCGACCGCACAGCTGTTGCACTGCCGCGCGGTGCCGACAGCGCGTTGGCTCTCATCGCGGTCGCATCAAGCTGTGCCTGCGTCCCGATCAACCCCGACCTGACGGCGGATGAACTGCAACGCTATTTCAGTGAATTGAAGCTGACGGCGCTGGTCACCCGGGCCGACATGAACTCACCGAGTCGTGACGTCGCAAGGGCGCTCGATATCGCGGTGATCGACTTCGTTCCGGGACCTGAGACCGATCTAGGCGGTTGCGAATTCATCGGCCCGACGATCGGTCCGGCGAGCATAAATGGCACCGCGAGTGCCGAGGATGATGCCTTCATCCTGCTGACGTCGGGCACGGCGGCGCGGCCAAAAATGGTACCGCTGACGCATCAAAATGTATGCCTCTCCGCGCAAAATGCCGGCCGCGTGCTGTCGCTCACGTCGCAGGATCGCCTGCTGAATGCCCTGCCGCTGTTTCATGCCCATGGCCTGATCTCCGGTCTTCTCACCGCGCTGGCCGCGGGCTCCAGCGTGATCGTGACCGGCGGCTTCGACGCGCCGTCCTTCTTCGGCTGGATGCGGGACCTGCGACCGACCTGGTACACGGCGGTGCCGACCATTCATCGCGCCCTGCTGACGACTGCGGAAGCCAACCCGGAGCGCGCCCGCGCGTCGTCGCTGCGCGTGATCCGTTCGGCCTCGTCCTCGCTGGCGCCAACAATCCTCAATGGGCTGGAGGCGCTGTTCGGCGTGCCCGTGCTGGAAACCTACGGCATGACGGAAGCGGCCTCGCAGATTGCCGCCAATCCGTTCGAGCTGCGCAAGATCGGATCGGTCGGCCGTGCCGCAGGTCCTGAGATCGCCATCATGGACGAGACAGGCCGCGCGCTTGCAAGCGGCGAGCGTGGCGAGATCATGCTGCGCGGAGCGAACATGAGCCGCGGCTATTATAATGACGAGGCGGCGACGCAGGCCGCGTTTCGCGACGGCTGGTTCCGGACCGGCGATCTCGGCTATCTCGATGCCGACGGCTATCTCTTCATCGTCGGCCGCATCAAGGACGTCATCAACCGCGGCGGTCAGAAGGTGTCGCCGCTGGAGGTGGAAGAAGTGCTCCTGGCCCACCCGGCGGTGCTGGAAGCCGGCGTCTTCGCCGTTCCCCACGCAAAACTCGGCGAGAACGTCGCCGCCGTCGTGGTGCTGCGACAAGATTCCGAGGCGACCTCCGACCAGTTGCGCCAGTTCGCGCGTAAACGCCTCGCCGCCTATAAGGTGCCAAGCCTGATCCGCAACGTGACGGCGCTGCCGAAGGGTGCCAGCGGCAAGGTCAAGCGCAACGCGCTGGCTGACCTGATTTCAGCGGCTCATGATGACGACGAGACACAGCTGCCGCGCAACTCGCTGGAGACGCAGCTTGCAGAGATCTGGGCCAATCTTCTGGAGCTTCCGGGAGTAGGCGTCGATCAGGATGTCTTTGCGCTGGGCGCGGACTCGCTCGCGGTCACGCAGATGCGCTCCCGCTTGCGCGAGCGCTTCAACGTCGACTTCTCATTCGAGGACATCTTTGATTGCACCACGGTCGGCGCTCTTGCGGCCCGGCTCAAGACGACGGCGCATCGCGATGCGATGCTGCCGGCATGGCGCCCGGAGGCTTCCGAAGGGGACGCGCCGCTGTCGTTCCAGCAGCAGCGGATGTATGTGCTCTCGCGGCTCGATCCGACGCGCTATAACTATAATGTGGTCGAGGTTGCGCTACTCAAGGGTGAGGTCGGCATCGCCGCGCTACAGGCGAGCCTCGCTTCGATCTGCGCACGCCACGAGGCCCTGCGCTCGGCCTTCGTCGAACACGAGGGCGAGCCTGTGCAGCGGGTGCTTGAGGCACCGCCGCTGTTTGAGCGGATCAAGCTAAGACTCTGTCCTTCGCACCGCCGAACTGCGGTCGTCAGGCGCGAGGCACTCAAGCTGGCGCAACATCCGTTTGATCTCGGCCGCGAGCCGCCGCTGAAGGTCACGCTGCTTTCGTTCGACAAATCCAGCCATGCGCTGGTGGTCAATGTCCATCACCTCGTCACCGATGGCTGGTCACAGCGGCTGTTCTGGGAGGCGCTCGCCGCCGGATATTCCGCCGCGCGCAAGGGGAGCACGACGATGCTGCCCTCGCCCGGCTTCCAATATCGCGACTTTGCGCGCTGGCAGCAGGGCTGGGCGCAGACACCCGCGGCGAAAGAGCAGCTTGATTATTGGCGAACCCAGCTCGACGGCGTCACCACGCTGCCGCTGCGGACCGACCGGCCGCGGCCGGAGATCTGGAGCGGTCACGGCGCCCGTCACTATTTCGAATTCTCAAAGGCCCTTTCGGCCGACATTCGCGCACTGAGCCAGGACCAGGGCGTGACGCCCTTCATGGCGCTGCTCGCCGTGTTCCAGTGCCTGCTGTTCCGCCATACCGCGCATGAGGATGTCGCGACGGGCTCGCTGATCGCGAACCGCAACCAGATCGAAAGCGAACGGCTGATCGGGCTGTTTGCCAATACGCTGATCCTGCGCAACGATTTCGGCGGCGACCCGACTTTCGGCGAGATGCTGCGGCGGGTGCGCCAGGTCACGCTCGATGCCTATCGCAACCAGGACCTTCCGATCGAGGAGGTCCTGCGCGCATTGCAGATCGCGCGAAGGAACGACGGCAATCCGCTGTTCCGGATCATGTTCATCCTCCAGAACGCATCGATCGAGGCGGCGCGCTTCCCCGGCCTGTCGACGCGGCGTCTGGAGATCGACCCAGAAGTCGCGCGCTTCGACATCACGCTCGAGCTGGTCGAGGCCGAAGGCCGCTTCACCGGCTTCTTCGAATACGCCACCGATCTGTTCGACGCAGGTACGATCGAGGGCATGGCGGATCAGTTCAAGACGCTGCTCAAGGCCGCCATCGCCAATCCCGAGCAGCGCATCTCGCGTCTGCCGCTGCTCACCGAAGCCGAACGCCGGCTGCTGCCGACGAAAGGCCGGCCGGCCAATTTCGCCACATGCGGCAATCTCTGCCAACGCTTCGAGCGGCAGGCGAAGAAGACGCCGAACGCCGTGGCGATATCCGACGGACGTCTGTCCCTGAGCTATCGCGAACTGGCGCGCCGCAGCCAGACGATCGCACGCTGGCTTGCCCGCGAGGGCGTCGGCGCGGAGACCGTGGTCGCGCTATTGGCAGACCGCGGGCCCGACCTGCTCGCGGCGATGATCGCGATCCAGCGCATAGGTGCGGCCTTCCTGAACCTCGATCCCGAGCAACCGCCGGCGAGGCTCGCAACCATGCTCGGATCAAGCTGCGCGACCGTGCTGCTGACGGGGCACGCGCAGTCCGCCATGGTCGACGCGCTGCTCGAGCCGCTGGTCACGCGCATCCAGGTCGCCGGGCTCGAGGACGCAATCGCGCTGGAATCGACCAAGCCGGCCCGCGCAGCACGGCGCACAAGCGCGAGCCTTGCCTATCTCATCTATACGTCCGGCTCCTCAGGTGCGCCGAAGGGCGTCATGATCGAGCAGCGCGGGCTGTCGAACCATCTGGCGTCGCTGATCGCCGAGCTCGGCCTCACGAGCAAAGACGTGATCGCGCAGACTGCACCGCAGAGCTTTGTGATCTCGGTCTGGCAGTTCCTCGCCGGTCCCATGGTCGGCGCGCGCGTCCATGTCTGCGGCAACTCGGTCGTGCAGGACCCCATGCTGCTGGCGCGGGAGATCGAACGCGAGGGCATCACGGTGCTCGAGATCGTGCCCTCGCTGCTCCGCGTCATCCTCGAACGCCTCGACGAAGCGCCGATGCTGCGCGCCTTTGCGAAGCTGCGGCTGCTGATCTCGACCGGCGAGCCGTTGCCGGTCGAACTTTGCCGCGCCTGGTTCGCCCGCTGCCCGAAGGTGCCGCTGATCAACGCTTACGGCGCCTCGGAATGCTCTGACGACGTCTCCCTGCACCGGCTGACCAGGGCGCCGGACACGGCAACGACCAATGCCCCGGTCGGCGCACCGCTGCCCAACACCCAGCTCTACGTGCTCGATCCGAATCTGGAGCCGCAACCGATCGGCGTGGTCGGCGAGCTCTGTATCGGCGGCGCCGGCGTCGGCCGCGGCTATGTCAACGATCCCGCGCAGAGCCGGCAACGCTTCATCCCCGATCCGTTCGCGCGCCAGCAAGGCAGCCGGCTGTACCGCACCGGCGACCTCGCCCGCCGCCGCGCCGACGGGACGATCGAATGCCTTGGCCGCGCCGACCTTCAGGTCAAGGTCCGCGGCTATCGCATCGAGCTCAAGGAGATCGAGGCTGCACTTGCCGACCACGCAAGCGTCCGCGCCGGCATCGTCGAATCGCGACGCGACGCCAATGGCGGTGTCAGGCTGATCGCCCATGTCGTTGCCAGGGCCGGCAGCCAGATCAGCGCCAGCGAGCTGCGCGACTTCCTCAGGAGCCGGCTGCCTGTTCATGCGATCCCGTCGGCGTTCCTGTTCCTGGATCAGGTTCCGCTCAATGCCCATGGCAAGCTCGATCGCTCCGCCCTGCTGGCGCCCGCGCAGCAGGAGACCGCCGGGACGGAAGCCGCCGTGCCGGCCCGCCGCTTCACCGAAAAGGTGCTGTCCGACATCTGGATCGATCTGCTGAAGGTCGAGAGCCTCGGCGTCACCGACAATTTCTTCGACCTCGGCGGCCATTCGCTGCTGGCGGGCCAGGCGATGGCGCGTGTGGCCCGCGCGCTCGGGGTCTCGCTGCCGATCAAGGCCATCTTCGAGGCGCCGACAATCGAAGAGCTCGCCCGGCGGGTCGACGAGGCCGTGGCCACGAAACCGCAAAAGCCCGCGGCCGGCGTGCCGCGCCTGGCCGACAGCGGACCGCCCAAGCTGTCGATCGCGCAGGACCAGATGATGCGGATCGAGCAGAACCTGCCCGATCTGCCGCTGTTCAACCTGCCCTTCGCGTTCCAGCTCGAGGGCCCGATCGATCCGCGCATGCTGGCGCAAGCCATCGACGACATCGTGCGCCGCCACGAATCGCTGCGCACGGCGTTCGGCTGGAACGGCGAGGAGCCGGTCAGCCGCATCATCGCGCCCGCCGCGCTCGGTCCGGTCCTGACCGTCGAGACCATCGGCGACGGGCGGCCCCACAACAACAAGCGACGCAAGGCGCTCGAGCTCAGGAAGATCGAGCTCCTGATCGTGCAGGAGACCTACACCCCGGTCGACGCCGCCCGGGCGCCGCTGCTACGGGCGCGGCTGCTGCGGCTGCAGCCTGAGGATCACATCCTGCTTCTGACGCTGCATCATGCCATCGCTGATGGCTGGTCGATCGGCGTGCTGTTCGAGGAATTGTCCAACCGCTACGCCGCGCTGGCAGGCCATCCGTCGGCGCCCCTGCCAAGGATGCCGCTGGCGTTCTCCGATGTCGCACGCTGGCAGCACTGGTGGTGCGGTACCGAGGCGGCCCGCCGCCAGGCCGCCGACTGGGCCGAGACTTTGCGCGGGTCAGCCCCCCTGTTTGACAGCAAAGCGCGGCCGGGCGCGTCGACCGGACATCATCCGCTCAGCCTGGAGCGCGATCTGGTCGCCCGGCTCACGGCTTATGCGCGACAGCACAACGCCACGCTGTTCATGTGCCTGCTCACGGGCCTCAAGGCCCTGCTGCTGGCGCGGACCGGACGCACGGACATCTCGGTCGCGACAGCCATGGCCAACCGCACCCAGCCGGACACCGAGGGAATCGTGGGTCCGTTCGAGAACACGGTGATCGTCCGCAGCCGAATCACGCCGGATCTGTCGTTCACGCAGGCCTTGGGCCGCGTGCGCCAAAGCGTGCTCGAGGCGCATGCCCGGCAGGAGCTGCCGTTCAACATTCTGGCCGACCATCTGGAGCAAGAGGGCATCGATCCGGCTTCGCTGCTCCAGGTCTATTTCACTCTGCAAAATCCGCTGCGCCAGCCGCTCGACCTGCCCGATGTCGCGGTGCGATCGATCGGAAACGTCGCGCGCGAGGGCCAGCCGGTGCTGCCGGTCGACCAGACCTGGCTGTCGCTGATGCTCAAGGAGCGCCCGACCGGGATCACAGGTTCGTGCAATTACAAGAGCGATCTGCTCGACGGCGCACTGGTCGGCGCGTGGATGGAGGATCTGGTTGCGCTGCTGGGAGCCGCCATGACGCAGCCGAATGCGCCGCTCGACCGGTTGCTCACCCGCAGGGCGGCATGACCGGCTGTTAGCCCACGCCGAACGCGGGTTCACTCGCCAAAGCTGTGCATGATCAAGTTGCATCTTGATTATTTGGCGCTTGCCGCGCAAGATTGTTCCTGCATTTTTGATTTGGACGATTATTTTCAACCGGGGGAGTGCTGATTATGGGTTTCATCAAATTTACCAAGGGTACCTCGCTGAGCGACAAGGACCGCAAGGCCCTGCAAAAGCTTCTCTCTGACGAGAAGAAGAAGCTGCAGTCCGCTCTGAAGGACGTCGACGCCAGCCTTTCGATGCTGGGCGGCAAGAAAGCCAAGAAGAAAAAGTAAGACTCGTCGGCCGGGACGCCGCACGAATCTTCAATTCCATTTTTCAAATTCTGGCCGCTCGCCTGTCGAGTTGGGGTCTCGCACAAGCTTGCGCCTGTAAACCGGCCAGCAATCGACAAGAATTTGCCTGGGTGGACCGCTACAAGCGGTCTGCTCGGCTGCTTCCTGCTCGGTTGATTCTTCAATCAGGGTCGGATTTGGCCTCCGCCTGATGCTATGGGCCCGATTGATGGCAGACGACGGGATTGAACTGTTTACTGGACTGATCGAAAGCATCGACACGCCGGGCGCGGTCGAGGCGTGCCGGCGGCTGCTCTCGATCGACGAACGGATACGCGCCGATCGCTTTATGTTCGAGCGGCATCAGCGGCAATATATTTTCGCACACGCGATGTTGCGCATGGCGCTTTCACACGCGGCCCCCGAGGTCGAACCGACCGACTGGTCGTTTTCGACCGGTCGCTACGGGCGGCCCTTTGTCGTGGCGCCTGCGACTTCGACAGCACTGCATTTCAGCCTGTCCCATGCCGACGGCTGCGTGGCTTGCGTCGTGTCGAAGCACGAGACCGTCGGTGTCGACGTCGAGACGGTGTCGCGGCGCGTCGCGCCGCTCTCCACCGCGCTTCGCTTCTTTGCGCCGGAAGAGGTCGAGACGCTGCGCGGACTGCCGGAGCCCGCCGCGATCGAGCGCTTCTTCGATTATTGGACGCTGAAGGAGGCCTATCTGAAAGCCAGGGGCTTTGGGCTCAATTTGCCGCTCGACGCATTCGCGATGCAGATGTCGCGGGACGCGATCGAGATCAGCTTCAAGCCCGATATCTCCGATGATCCCGCAGGCTGGCGCTTCTCGCTGTGCTCGCCCTCGCCCTCGCATCGCCTGGCGATCGCCGACGGTTCGCGCGCGGCCGGCGGGCTACGCATCACCCGCAACGCCTGGCCGCTCCAGGAAGCGGCGGAATGAGTCCGGCGCGGCTGCGCGTCTTTCCCGCGATCTCGCGCAACCGCGATCCCCAAAAATATGTCGGCGAGCTGATGCGGGTGGCCGAGTTCGCCGACCGCAACGGCTTCGAAGGCATTTTGCTGTTCGAAGGCAATGACGTCTTCGTCGAGCCCTGGGCGATGGCCCAGCACATCCTGGCGGCGACGACGCGATCTTCGCCGCTGATCGCCGTCAATCCCGTGTACATGCATCCGTTCACGGCGGCGAAGTTCGTGTCGTCCTTTGCGCAGCTCTACGGCCGCAAGGTCTATCTCAACATGATCACGGGGACCGCGGCCAGCGACTTGCAGGGGCTAGGCGACGAGCAGTCGCATGCCGACCGCTATGTCCGGCTCGGCGAGTTCGTCGCGCTGATGCGCCAGTTGCTGTCGAGCCCGCGCCCGGTCAATGTCGAGGGCCGTTTCTATCGTGCCGGCAACCTGCAACTCCGGCCGCGCTTGCCGGCCGAGCTGATGCCGGAATTCCTGATCGCAGGCCAGTCGGAGGCGGCGCAGCGCGTCGCAGCGGAGACCGGCTGCATCAAGATGCAGATGCTGCCGCCCGACCTCGACCGCGGTCTCAACGCCCCCGGAATGAATTTTGGTATCTTCGCGCGCGAGAGCAGCGAGGAGGCGCGGCAGGCGGCGAAGGCCCGCTTCCGCGACAATCCTGACGATCGCGAGCTGCTCGCGCTTACGGTGGAGAACTCGGATTCCGTCTGGAAGCGACGGCTGTATGAAGGCCAGAGCGGAGAGCTCCAGGACAATGGCTATTGGCTGCTGCCGTACCTCACCTTCCAGGCCGACTGCCCCTATCTCGTCGGCAGCTACGCCGAGATCGGCGCGAAGCTGAAGGAATTTGTTGAAAAGGGCCTCACCACGATCATGCTCGACATGGTCGCGGACGAGACCGAGATGCAGCACGTCTGCAAGGCGCTGAGGGCGAGCGGGATGTTTTAGCCACGGATGACGCGGACCGTGTCATCCGGTCGTCATTGCGAGCGAAGCGAAGCAATCCAGAGTCCCTCCGAGGAAAGATTCTGGATTGCTTCGCTTCGCTCGCAATGACGGAGAATGACGGCTGGTCACCGCGCCTCTTCGAATCCTGCGAGCACTGACGTCAGGTTCGCACCCAAAATATCCGAGAGATAGCCGCCCTCCTGCACGAACACGGTCGGCAGGCCTAGCTTCGCAATGGCCTGGCCAATGCGGCGGAAGCCGGGGGTGGTGACGGCGAGACCCTTCAACGGATCGTGCTCGGAGGCATCGAGGCCGAGCGCGATCACGAGCGCGCCGGGCGCGAAGGATTCGATCGCCTTGCGCGCGATGTCCATCGCCTGGATGTAGCCGTCATCGCCGGTGCCGATCGCCAGCGGAATGTTGAGATTGGTGCCGAGGCCGGGACCTTCGCCGCGCTCGTGCGCATAACCCCACACGTAGGGATAATACGCGACCGGATCGGCGTGGATCGAGACCGTGTAGACATCCGGTCGCGCATAGAAGATGCCTTGCGTGCCGTTGCCGTGGTGGACGTCGACATCGAGGATCACGACGCGCTCATGCTTGAGCCGAAGATGTGCCGCGGCAATCGCGCTGTTGTTGAGGAAGCAGAAGCCGCCGGCCATGTCGCGATAGGCGTGATGGCCGGGCGGGCGACACAGCGCGTAAGTCGCATCCTCGCCGTCCATCGCCATCTGCGCCGCGGTGACCGCAACATCCGTCGCGGCACAGGCCGCGGCCCAGGTGCCGGGGCCGATCGGCGCCGCGGTGTCGGCGGTGTGCCAGCCGAGCTTGCCTACGATATGCGTCGGATAGGTCGCGGCATGGCGCACGGGATGAACGTTGCCGATCATCTCCGGGCCGGAATCGCCGAGTGCTTTCCAGGCGTCCCAGGCTTCGCTCAGGAACGACAGATATTCAGGGCTGTGAATCCGCGCGCGCGGGCCCTGGCCGAATGTCGTCGGCTCGACCAGTTGATGCTTGCCGTCCTTCAGGCCCTTGAGCAGGCGATCGGCGCGCTCGGGCTGCTCAGTGGTGCGCTTGACGACACCACGAACCAGGAAGAATTGCGGATCGTGGCTGCGGTGCAGTTCGGTATGGACGGCTTTCACTCAAACACTCCGTAGTCGCATGCTCGGCGGCAGCGTAAGCTGACGCCCTTTGACGATACCACAGATGTCTAAATCCCTGCGGCGGCCAGACGCAAGCAAGAAGAGTGCCGTCAGCGCTGCGTCGGAAGCAGACCGCCCCGAGGCGCTCAGCAGCGCCCGCGCTGAAGACAGTGCTCGCGCCCCTGCTGATCCGTGCGGAAGGATTCGATAAAGCCGCCCTGACGCTGGGTGACGAAGACGGTCTTGCCATCACTGCCGCCAAAGGCGAGATTGGTCGGCTCCTTGCCCTTCAGCGGGATCTCGCGCTCCACCGCGCCATTGGGCTTCATCAGCGCGATCGTCCCCTTGAGAATGCGCGCGACGTAGAGGCGGCCGGTGATATCGGTGCGCAGACCGTCGATGGTGTCGGGCTGAAATGCCTTGACGAGTTTTGCGTCGGTCAGCTCACTGCCGTGGATGGTGTAGGACCATATCTGGCCATTGTTGGACTCACCGACATAGAGCGTGTTGCCGTTGGGGCTGAGATCGATGCCGTTGGTGGTGCCCATCGCGCGCGGCGCCGACATGATCTGGCCCTGCACCGTGCCATCGGCGGCTTTCGCAATGCGCCAGACGTGGCCTTCCCGGCCCTTCCAGTTCGGATCGCTCGCATAGATCGCGCCGTCGCGGGCGATGGTGATGTCGTTGGGCTGGTTCATCTCGTCGGAGTGAAACCAGACACCGGGCTCGGCGCCGCCTTTCGGGATCGCAAAAATGTTGTGCTTCTTGTAATCGGCGATGAACATCGTGCCGTTGCGATCGAAGCGGATGGCGTTGCCGACGCTGCCCTCCGGAAGCGCCGTGAAGGCCTCCGACGCCGTGCCACCGGCGGGCAGCCGGCCGATCGTGCCGGGCTTGCCGAAATTGACGACGAAGAGGTTGCCGTCGAGATCGGCCGCGGGCCCTTCGATGCCGAAGGTGTATTCGCTCGCAGGCGTAACCTGCACACTTTCGAACAGTTTTGTTTCGGCTGCCGCCAGCGGCGTGGCGACGACAAGCACAATGCTACTGCACAGGCACCAGAAATTCCTGCCGGATGTAATAGCCATCGTCGTCGCTGCACTCGCCATTCAAATAAGGATCGGCCGGCCGGAAGAATCGACTGAAACCCGGTTTGTCTACAGCGTTCCTTTGTGTCACGACAACGACCTTGGCGGCCGGTATTTCGCCGCATTCCTTGTTCGCCTTGCTGAAGAACTTGCGCTGCGGCAAGCCTAGCTTGACGAGCATCCGCGTTCCCGGAACCATTTTCGCGACGAGCAGATCCGCAGTCGTGAGCAGAGCCGCATAACCGGGCTCGGTCTTCGGCAAGCTCTCGCCGCCCGGCGGCATCAGCTTCTCCGCGCCGATGCCGCGCAGCCGCGTACGCAGCTTGCCGGACTGCGGATCGCCCGGATAGATCCAGCCATCCTGCGACAGCATGAAACGGAGCGCGGTCGCGTCCTTGTCGGCATCCGACTGCCCTGCCTTCAGACCGAAATCGGAGTGACAGCCGACGCAGTGCTTTTCGATGAGGTTTTTGCGCAGTGTGGTGAGCCGGATCTTGTTTTGCGACTCCTTGGCGACGAAGGCGGCGAGTTGGTCGATCAGCGTCTGGCTGCGCGTGTCGCAGGGCAGCGGCGGCGGTGGATCGCCCACGGCGCGATCGATGCGGATAATTGTCTGGTTCTTGTCCTCGACCAGCCAGATCGCGCCGTCCTCTGCGACCGTCATGCCGACCGGCGCGCCTTGCGGCCGCGCACCATTGACGCGGTGCCAGCCCGCGATCAATTCCTCGAATGGTGCGGCGGCAACATCTCCGGCGTCAGTCTGAAAATTGTGGGTTGGATCGGCCGCACAACTCACGTGGTAGCGCACCGGCGCAGGCGCAGGCTTCGGGAAACCGTGGTCGTCGACGTCGTAGATGACGACGCGGCTGCCGGTCGGGCGATAACCGTGCAGGCCGACCAGCAGCTTACCTTCCAGCTCCGGAAATTTGGCGCCGTGATAATACAACATCGCAAGCGGCGCGCCGTGCGGAGGCATCAGCGAGAACGGTCCCTTGTAGAGCGCATTGGCCGTGCAGAGCGTCTTGTAGATTCCCGATTGCAGCACGAGCTTGAACTCGGGACTCGGCGTCGACAGATCATAACAATACGGCCAGCCGTAATGCCGGCCCTGCTCGATCGCATTGATCTCCTCGTTCGGCTTGAAGATATCGGGCAGATCGCGGCCGTTCTCGCCTTGCAGGAAGGCGTAGCCGGCATCGGGAAAGTTCGGGTGCAGCGCCAGCGCCATCGAATTGCGCAGGCCCCGCGCGTAAATCGTGTGGGCGGGATCGGGATCGTTCGGCTTCAACGCCGGGAAGACGCCGCCTGACGGCGGTGTGAACAGCCAGATCGCGGCCATGGCGGACGCACCTTCGGCCGCCGCGCAAGGTTTTGTGATCGGCGCCCGCGTGATGCAATCGTCGCTGTGGGCGCCGACATTGACGAACAGCCGGCCGTTGCGATCGAACACAAACTGCTTGAGCGGGTGCGCGCTCTCGTCGAGCCTGGTGCCGTCGGGCAAACTGATGCGGCGGCCCGGCATGTGACGAATGATGGTCTCGACTGTGCCGCGCGAATTGTCCGCGAGCGGATCGAAGCGGAAGATTGTCTCGGCGGTCGAAGCGTAGAGCTTCTTGTCCGGACCTATCACGAGGCCGAACGGATATTCGACCCCGGTCAGGAGTTCCTTGAACCGCTGGCCACTGGCGGCGTGGGGATCGAGCAGCAGCAGCCGGCCATCGGTATGGCCCCAGCCGCCCATGTCGGCGACCACGAACAGGTCATGGCCGGGAACCTGGATGATCGACCGCGGAAATTTCAATTGGTCCTCTTCGCTGGCGACGAGACCGGCGCAAAAGCCGGCCTTCATGTCGATCTGGATCTTGGGAAAGGCGAGATCGCCGCTGCCGCAGGTCTCCGTTCCCAGCGCGTAGCCGCTTTTTCTCACCGGATCGGATGCAGCCAGCGAGCCAAAGCCGAGCATAGCCGCCGCGAAGGCGACGACACCCACGCACAAGCTTCGGCGTCCAACCTGAAATGTGAGATGATTCACAGCGGCCTCCCGGACTTCGGTCGAAAGTTGTTCCATGCTCGCCAGGCGCCGTCCAGTTGAACATCACCCGCCTGTGATCAAACCCGGAAACCGCGTGGCGCCGACCAATCTCCGTAGATTCCCTTACCGGGCTTGGCCCGAATATTTTTCGCATCTTTCGGATGGTATCGATATGCCGTCCAAATCGCTTTCCAGAGGAGGCGTGTATGGTTCAGATGTATTTCCACTGCTCGAATGCCGAAGGCACGCTGATCGATCGCTACGGCACGGCAGTCGCCAATCTGACCGAAGCGCGCGACCGCGCCGCCCAGATCATGCGCTCGATGATCCAGACGCCCGGTGCTGAGGACTGGCGTGATTGGGTGATCCATATCAGCGACGACGACGGCGAGGAGATATTCGATCTCCCTTTCGCTGCCATGCTCGGCAAGCCGCATTGAGGTGATGCCATGCTGTTCGCTTCCTTGACCCTGCTCCGCCAGCCATTCGCCTTCGTCGCCACCAAATGGCAGAAGCTGGTGCGGATCGCAGGCAACCCCTATCGCCCCGAGCTCCACTACATGCGCGGCCCGGGCCCGAAATGGCACGCCAAATATCAGGCCAGCCGGCTGAACCGCGGGCTGTGAGCGTCGCCCGCTCCTTCTCCCCTACCGCCCCGTAAACTTCGCTTTGCGCTTCTCGACGAAGGCCTTGCGGCCCTCGATCGCATCGGCGCTTGTGCGGATCGTGGCCTGAAGCTCGATCTCGCGGCGGAACTGCGCCTCGTAGCCCGTGTGCTCGCTCTCCTCGACGAGGGCGCGCGTCGCGACCAGCGCGCGGGTTGGGCCATCGGCGAGACGGTGCGCCAAGGTCAGCGCCTCCTCCATCAACCGCTCATCGTCGACGACTTGCCGCACCAGGCCGATCTCCTGCGCGCGCTCGGCCGTGAGCGGCTCGTTCAAGAGCATCAGCTCGAGCGCGCGTTGCCGGCCGATCAGCCGCGGCAGCAGCCAGGTCGAGCCGAGATCTGGCACCAGTGCGATGCGGCTGAACACCTGGATGAAGCTTGCCGACCGTGCCGCAACAATCATGTCGCCGGCCATCGCCAGACTGAAGCCGCCGCCGGCCGCGACGCCGTTGACGGCAACGACGACAGGCACGCGGCATTCGCGCAGCGCCTTGAAAGCCGGCCAGTAGAAGCGCATCACGCCGGCGGCCAGGTCCTCGCCCAGCGCTCCGGCTGCCTTCAAATTCTGTCCTGAGCAGAAACCACGTCCCGCGCCGGTGAGGACCAGGGCACGGACATCCTCGTCCGCACTCACCTCGGCGACGGCAGCAGCGAGCGCACCGAGCAGGTCCGGTGTCATCGCGTTCAGGCTTGCCGGCTCGTCGAGCGTCAAAATCCCGACGGCGCCATCCCGCGCCTGTTTCACACCTGCCATGTCGCGTCTCCCTTTTGATGTTCTCGTTGCCGGCAATGTGCCATTCTTCGTGCGCTCCGCCAATTGCAACCGACAAGACAAGCACAAGCGACATCATGCCTCATCAGTTCAGCCTCAACCAAACCGTCCGGAAGCCCGCCGTCACATCCAAGGGCGGCATCGTGGCCTCGCAATCGCGGCGGGCAGCCGAGGTGGGAGCGCAGGTGCTGGCAGCGGGCGGCGATTGCGTCGATGCGATCGTGGCGACCACCTTTGCGCTGAACGTGCTGGAGCCCTGGAACAGCGGCATCGGCGGCGGCGGCGCGATGGTGCTCTACCGCGCCAAGGAAAATCGCTATGAGGTGATCGACTACGGCATGAGCGCACCGCAGAGCATCCGCGCTTCCGATTATCCGATCGTTGGAGACCGGCTCGTTTCCGACCTGTTTCCGTGGCCGCGGGTCAAGGACGATCGCAACGTTCACGGTCCCGGCTCGATCGCGGTGCCCGGCGTCGTCGCCGGCATGGAGGAGGCGCACCATCGACACGCGAGGATGCCGTGGAAAGACCTGGTCGAGCCGGCTGCGAAGATCGCCGGCGAGGGCCTGCTGGCCGACTGGTGGACCACGCTGACGATCGCGGGTTCGGCGACAGACCTTCGGCGCTATCCCGCGAGCGCAACAATGTTCTTGAAGGACGGCCTGCCCCCGAGCCCGCCCTGGAGCATCGAGGCTGAGGTCCGGCTACCGCAGGACAATTTGAAGGCGACGCTGTCTCACCTCGCCGCGGCCGGGCCGCGCGACTTCTATCAGGGCGATCTCGCCAAGAGCATCGCGTCCGACATCGGGGCCGATGGCGGCTCGCTGTCGGTCGAGGATCTCGCCGCGTTCCGCGCCCATCTGCGCGAGCCGCTGGTGATTCCCTATCGCGGCGGCAAGGTGCTTGCGACGCCCGAGCTTACAGCCGGGCCGACCATGGCGCATGCGCTGCGCCTGTTGCAGCAGAACTTGAAGCCGGCAGGCACGCCGGATGCGGCAGCCTATGCCGAATATGCCGCTGCCCTGCAAGCGGCCTATCGCGAGCGGCTCAAGGACATGGGCGATGCCGACGGCAAGCGCTCGCTCGGCGCCGAATATCTGGCGCCGGCCTGCACCACGCATTTCTCCGTGGTCGACCGGGACGGCAACATCGCCGCGGTGACACAGACGCTGCTGTCGTCCTTTGGCTCGAAATACGTGACGCCGCACACCGGCATTCCCATGAACAACGGCATCATGTGGTTCGATCCGACGCCGGGCAGCACCAACTCGCTCGCCCCCGGCAAGCGCTGCCTCACCAACTACACGCCCGTCATCGCCGAGACCAAGGACGGCAAGCGCCTCGCGGTCGGCGCCTCCGGCGGCCGCCGCATCCTGCCCTCGGTCCTGCAGCTCGTGTCCTTTGCGATGGATTTCGGCATGGACCTCGATGCCGCCATCCACCAGCCGCGCATCGATTGCAGCGAAGGCGCGGTCGTGGTTGGCGACACGCGCTTGCCTGCGGGTACACGTAAGGCTCTCGCCGCGCGCTTCGACTACAAGGAAACGCCGGTGCAGACCCTGCCGATGAAGTTCGCCTGCCCGAGCGTGGTGATGCGCGACGGCGACATCAATTCCGGCGCGGTCGAAATCTTCCAGCCCTGGGCCGATGCGGTGGCTGAGGGCTAGATGCCCAGCCGGTCGCGCACACGGCCGGCAATCACCGCAGTCGTCACACCCACCGGCCAGAACGCGTGCATCGGGATCGGCTTGATGCCGGTGACGGGCATGTCAATCTCGGCCTTGGCGCCGCCGATCAGCCGGCGCGCGAGCTGCGCACCCATCGCGGTCGAGAGCGCGACGCCGCGGCCGTTGCACCCGAGCGAGATCAGGATGTTTTCCGCTGGCTCATGCACATGCGGATAATGGTCCTTGGTGATGGCGAGCCGGCTGTTCCAGCCATGGGTCCAGGCGACGCCCTTGAGCTGCGGCCACAGCCGCTCGGCGTAGCGCATGAGATAGGCGACGTCGTTCGGCGAGTCGATCCAGCGCATTGGGCCGCGGCCGCCCATCAACAGGCGGCTGTTCTGGTCGATGCGGTAGTAGACCGTGATGTGGCCGCTCTCGTAGAGCACGGGACGCGTCGGCATGATCGAACGCGCGACATCATCCGAGAGCGGCGCGGTGGCGGCGATCGAGGAAAATACCGGCACGATGGTACGGCGAAGCGCCGGCCAGAGATCGTCGGTGAAACCGTTGGTCGCGAGCAACACCTTGTCGGCATGCACGACTGCGCGCGGCGTCTCGATGCGCCAGCGGCTGCCGTCGCGCTGGAGCGACAGTGCCGGCGTCTCACCGTGCACTTTCGCGCCGGCGGAGATCGCGGCACGCACGAGACCGCGGGCGTAGCTGAGGGGATGCAGATCGCCGCCGCGTGAATCCAGCATGGCACCGATGTAGCGATCCGTGCCGGTCATCTCGCGCAGCCGTTCGCGGTTCAGATACGACACCGGCATGCCGCGACGGATGCATTGCTGCGCGGTCTTCTCGATCGCGGCGGCACTGGCCTCGTTATAGGCTGCGCGAAGCGTGCCGTTCTGCCGCGCCTCGCAGGGAATCTGGTAGCGGCGGATCAAATCATGCGTGAAGTTTGTCGTACCGTAGGAGAACTCGATCATGCGGCGGCCGAGCTCAGCGCCGAAATCGGCCTCGATCTGATCGGGATCGTGCTTCAGGCCCGGATTGGTGTGGCCGCCATTGTTGCCCGACGCACCCCAGCCCGGCTCCTGCGCCTCCAGCACCAGCGCCTCGACGCCCTGCTCTGCCAGATGCAGCGCGGTGGAAAGCCCCGTATAGCCGCCGCCAATGATCGCGACGGAGACGGACTTGTCCGCGTCGAGTGGCGGTGTGGCCACGGGCGCGACGGCGGTGTCGGCATAGAGCGAGGGCGGCAGAGGCAGGCGCGTCGTCATGGCAAAGACCGATCAGAGCGGATGCAGCACGCGGCGCAAAAAATCCTGCGTGCGCGGATGCTGGGGTTGGTTGAGCAGCGTTTTGGCCGGCCCCTGCTCGACGATGATGCCGCCATCGATGAACAGCACACGGTCGGCAACATCGCGGGCAAAGCCCATCTCGTGGGTGACGACGACCATGGTCATGCCGTCGTCTGCAAGCTTGCGCATCACGCCGAGCACGTCGCCGACGAGCTCGGGATCGAGCGCCGAGGTCGGCTCGTCGAACAGGATCGCCTTGGGCTGCATCGCAAGCGCCCGTGCGATCGCAACGCGCTGCTGCTGGCCGCCGGAGAGCTGAGGCGGATGCGCATCGGCTTTTTCAGCGAGGCCCACCTGCGCGAGCAGTGCGCGGCCGCGCTCAAGCACTTGCGCGCGCGGCTCCCTCTTCACGAAGAGTGGCCCTTCGACGACGTTCTCCAGCACTGTCCGATGCGGGAACAGGTTGAAGCGCTGGAACACCATCGAGACTTGCGTGCGGACCTTCACGATCGAGGACGCATCGCGGTCGACTTTGAGGCCTTCAACGCTGATCTCGCCGCGGTCGTAGCTTTCAAGCCCGTTGATACAGCGCAGGATGGTTGACTTACCGGAGCCGGACGGCCCGATGATGCAGACGACCTCCCCCTTCTGCACGGACGCCGTGATGCCCTTGAGCACCTCGTTCTGGCCAAAACTCTTGTGGACGTCCTTGAGCTCGATCATTTCTTGCCGGCCCGCTTCTCGAAGTGCCGGACCAGCAGGATCAGCGGGATGCTCATGGTGAGGTACATCAGCGCCACCATCGTGAACACGTTGGTGTTCTTGAAGGTCGAGGACGCGATCAGCTTACCCTGAAGGGCGAGCTCGGCGACCGTAATAGTCGAGGCCTGCGAGGAATCCTTCAGCATCATGATCATGACGTTGCCGTAGGGCGGCAGCACGATGCGCACCGCCTGCGGCAGCACCACGCGGCGCATCGTGAGCCACCAGCCCATGCCGATCGACTGCGCCGCCTCGATCTGGCCCTTGTCGATGGCCTCGATGCCGGCGCGGAAGTTTTCAGCCTGATAGGCCGAATAGGCGATGCCGAGCCCGAGGATCGCGGCCTGCAACGCCGACAACGTAACGCCGAGATCGGGCATCACGAAATAGAGGTAGAACAGCAGAACGATTATCGGAATACCGCGGATCACGTTGATCAGGCTGGCGCTGAGCATCGACAGCACCTTGATGCCGGAGACCCGCATCATCGCCCAGACCAGGCCGAGCACCGTCGAGAGCAGCAGCGAGCCGATGGTCACGACGATCGTCAGCACGACGCCACTCATCAGGATCGGGAAGAACTCGACGGCGTCGTGCCAGAAACCTTTCATCCGCTAGCCTTCTACGATCAGCCCTGTGCCTTCAGGCCCCATTTGCCGAGGATCTTGTCGATGGTGCCGTTGGCCTTGAGCTTTGCCAGCGACGCGTTGATCTTGCCGAGCAGCGCGGCCTCGCCCTTGCGCACGCCGATGCCGACCGAGCCGACGGTGACGGGCTTGTAGCCCTCGACGAGACGCACCTCGGGGAAACCACCCTGCTTCAAATTGTAGGCGAGGATCGGATAGTCGGCATAACCGGCCTTGAGGCGGCCGGTGTTCACGTCGCGCAGGATGTCGGGGATGGTGTCGTAAGCCTTGACGTCGGCGAACAGGCCGGTCTTCTTCAGCGCGTCGACGAAGGCGGTGCCGACCTGGGCGCCGACCGTCTCACCCTTCAGATCGTCCTGCGTGGCATAGGCCTTGGTGTCGGTCTTCGGCACCACCAGGCCTTCGCCGTAGGTGTAGATCGGGTCGGAGAAGTCGACGACCTCCTTGCGCGGCGCCGTGATGAACATCGCAGCCGCGATGATGTCGATCTTACTCGAGGTCAGCGACGGGATCAGCGCCGAGAACTGCATCGGCTCGATCTGCACGTTGAAGCCGGCGTCCTTGCCGATCTCGGTGACGAGATCGACCATGATGCCCTGGATGCTGTTGGTCTTGGTGTCGAGGAAGGTGAAGGGAATGCCGGTCGGCGTCGAGCCGACCTTCAGCACCTGCTGCGCCGAGGCCGGAGTCACGGTGCAAAGTGCGAGCGCCGCGACCGCGGCCAGACCAAAACGCTTCATCGCATCCCCCTTTGGGTCCGGCCGGTGGTGGCGCTCGCACGTCGTCATCGCAGACGTTGCGGGCCGAGCCGTTTCGGCCTATTTTCACCAGTATGAAATTTTGGTCACACTTTCGCGGACGATGCAAGCGGTTTTCATGCACATGAAGGAAGCGCTTTGACGTGAGCGGTGGCAAAAGAATGCGCAAACCGGCCGCCGCAAAGGCGGTGAAGAAGGCCAGGAACGGCAAGAAGGCTATCGCGAAGCCTGCCGAGCCTGCAATGGACGTCGCGGTCGGCCGCCGCATCCGCGACCTCCGGCGTGTCAGACAGTTCTCGCTGGAAACGGTGGCCGCGCGCACAGATCTCTCGATCGGCTTCCTCAGCCAGATCGAGCGCGGCCTTTCGTCGCCGTCGCTGCGCGTGCTGGCCACGCTTTCCGACGTGCTCGGCGTCGGCATCGCTGCGTTGTTCGGCGCAAGCCCGAGCGCCGACGGCACATCCGATCAGGTCGTCACGCGCGGACTACAACGGCCGGAACTGAAACTCTGGCGCACCGGCGTGTCCAAGCAATTGCTGAGCCCTGCAAGTGCCGACAACAAGCTCAATCTGTTCTTGGTGCATCTGGAGCCCGGCGGTTCCACAGGCGACGAGCTCTACACCCATGACGGCGAAGAAGCCGGCCTGGTGCTTGAAGGCGAGATGATGCTGACGGTGGACAGCGAAACATGGTCGCTGAAGACGGGCGACAGCTTCCGGTTCGCAAGCCGAAGGCCGCACCGGTTTTCCAATCCGGCTCAGGATGCGAAGGCCGTGGTGCTGTGGGTCAATTGCGTAACCGCGGCCAGCTAGGTCCGCCGTCAGGCCGACCGATAGACGTCCAGCCTAAGCACCTCCATGAAGCGCGCCGGGCTTCCGATCTCCTTGAATCCGAATTGGCTATACAAGCCATGGGCGTCCGAGGTCAGGAGCAGAAAACGCCTGAGCCCCTGGAGGTCTTCGTGTTCAACGACACGATGCATCAGTGCCTTGGACAGACCCTTGCCGCGATGCGCTTCGAGAATGAATACGTCGGCGAGCAGTGCGAACGTCGAACGGTCCGTGACGACACGGGCAAAGCCGACTTGCGCGGCGCCCTGGTACACACCAAAGCAGAGAGAATTTTCGATCGCGCATTCGACGGTTGATCGTGGAATTCCGCGCGACCAATAGCTGTCTTCCGCCAGGAATTTGTGAATGACCGCCACATCGAGGCGACGCGGGTCGGTTGAGATCTCGTAGTCAGAGAGACACTGCTCCGTTTGCATTCACCTGGTTCCTTCTTGTGTCCACGCGACGCTATCCTGACCGTCATCCTGAGGCGCGAGCCATGGGGCGCAACGCGCCGCATGGGGAGCCTCGAAGGATGGACGGCCTCGATGCAGCCGGGCCGTCCCCTTCGAGGGCCGCTGAAGAAGCGGCCACCTCAGGATGACGGTGATAAAGTTGGAAGCGCAATACCTCCACACCGTCATTGCGAGCGAAGCGAAGCAATCCAGACTGCCGCCGCTGTGAGACTCTGGATTGCTGCGCTACGCTCGCAATGACGAGAGGATGGAGTCTTACCCGAACCGATGCTCGTACCGATCCACCGTCAGCGCACTCACATCGACGTCCGGCTTCTTGCCCGACAGCATGTCCGCAAGCACACGGCCGGAGCCGCAGGACATGGTCCAGCCGAGCGTACCGTGGCCGGTATTGAGGTGGAGGTTGGCGTATTGCGTCGGGCCGATCACGGGCGGGCCGTCCGGCGTCATCGGGCGCAGGCCGCTCCAGAACGTGGCCTTGGAAAGATCGCCGCCGCGTGGGAACAGATCGGTCAGGGAGTGATCGAGCGTGGCGCGGCGGGCATCGTACAACTTGGTCGAGAAGCCCGAGATTTCGGCGGTGCCGCCGACGCGAATGCGATTGCCGAGACGGGTGATCGCGACCTTGTAGCTCTCGTCCATCACGGTCGATTCCGGCGCGCCTGAGGCGTCCTTGATCGGCACCGTGATCGAATAGCCCTTCACCGGATAGACCGGCAGCGAAATGCCGAGCGGCGCGACGAGTCGCGACGACCAGCTTCCGAGCGCGAGAACATAAGCATCCGCCTGCAACATGCCCGCGCTGGTCGCGACACCGCTGACGCGCGTGCCATCGGTAACGATGCGGTCGATGCCGGTGTTGAATAGGAAGCGCACGCCGAGCGCTTCCGCATGCTTGGCCAGCGCCTGGGTGAACATGTGGCAGTCGCCGGTCTCATCCTGTGGCAGACGAAGCCCGCCGACGAATTTGTCCTTGACGCCCGCAAGCGCCGGCTCGACCGCGATACAGCCCTCACGGCTCAGCGTCTCGTAAGGCACGCCGTACTGCTTGAGCACAGCGACGTCTTCGCCGGTGCCGTCGAGTTGCGCCTGGTAGCGGAACAGCTGCAGCGTGCCCTGCGAGCGCTCGTCATATTGAATGCCGATGTCGCGGCGCAGATCGCGCAGGCAATCGCGGCTGTATTCCGCGATCGGAATCATCCGGCTCTTGTTGACCGCATAGCGCGCGCTGGTGCAATTGCGCAGCATCTTGAGCAGCCAGACCCACATCACAGGATCGAGCTTCGGCCGGATCACCAGCGGGCCGTGCTTCATCAGAAGCCATTTGACCGCCTTCACCGGCACGCCGGGGCCGGCCCATGGCGAGGAGTAGCCGGGCGACACTTCGCCGGCATTGGCAAAAGAGGTCTCCAGCGCCGGTTCGGGCTGACGGTCGACGACCGTCACTTCGTGGCCGGCACGGGCGAGGTAGTAGGCAGAGGTGACACCGATGACACCGCTGCCGAGGATCAGAACTTTCACGCTTGGTCAAACTCCCGCGGCATCACGCTCGCCGCTGCAAGGAAACAACTCGCAACGGCGAGAGCAATTATCAGGCCACCCGTTTGATGGCGTCGCCCAGGATCGAGACGATGTCGTCGATGTGGCTCTTCTCGACGATGAGGGGCGGCGACAGCGCGAAGGAATCGCCGCTCATGCGGAAGTACAGACCGCGATTGAAGCAGTCGACCATGACGTCGTAGCCGCGCGCTCCGACCGTGCCGTCACGCGACGACAGCTCGACCGCGCCCATCAGGCCGCAATTGCGGATATCGACCACGTTCGGAAGGCCCTTCAGCGAATGCAGCGCATCGCCCCAGTATTCGGCGATCGAGGCACCGCGCGTGAGCAGGCCCTCGTCCTTGTAGATGTCGAGCGTGGCGATACCGGCGGCGCAGGCGGTCGGATGCGCGGAATAGGTGTAGCCGTGGAACAGCTCCATCTGGTTCTCGGGGCCAACCATCATGCCGTCATGAACCTTGCGGCTGGCGAACACCGCGCCGCAGGGAATGGTGCCGTTGGTGATGCCCTTGGCCGTCGTCATCAGGTCCGGTGTGACGCCGAAGAAGTCGGCGGCGAACGGCGTGCCGAGGCGACCGAAGCCGGTGATGACCTCATCGAAGATCAAGAGGATGCCGTGCTTGTCGCAGATCGCGCGCAGGCGCTGCAGATAGCCCTTCGGCGGCGGCAGCACCGCGGTCGAACCCGGCACCGGCTCGACGATGACGGCAGCGATCGTCTCGGCGCCATGCAAGGCCACCAGACGCTCGAGATCGTCAGCAAGCTCGGCGCCATGCTCGGGCTGGTCCTTGGCGAAGGCGTTGCGGGTAAGATCATGAGTGTGGCGGATGTGGTCGACGCCCGGCAGGAGAGTTGCGAAGGCGCGGCGGTTGGCGACCATGCCGCCGACCGAGGTGCCGCCGAAGCCGACGCCGTGATAGCCGCGCTCGCGGCCGATCAGGCGGGTGCGGCTCGCTTGGCCGTTGGCGCGATGATAGGCGAGGGCGATCTTCAGCGCGGTGTCGACCGATTCAGAGCCGGAGTTGGTGAAGAAGATGCGGTCCAGGTTCTTCGGCGCGATCTCGGCGAGACGCTCGGCGAAGTCGAACGCCAGCGGATGGCCCATCTGGAACGACGGCGCGAAGTCCAGCGTCATGAGCTGCCGCTCGACCGCAGCGGCGATCTGCTTGCGGCCGTGGCCGGCGTTGACGCACCAGAGGCCGGCGGAGCCGTCGATCACCTTGCGGCCGTCGACGGTGGTGTAGTGCATGCCCTCGGCCGAGGAGAACAGGCGCGGCGCCTTCTTGAACTGACGGTTGGCCGTGAACGGCATCCAGAACGAGTCGGTCTTGATAGTGTTCGGAATCTGATGAAGGGTCACGGGCCACGCTCCTTTGCTGACGGGACAGCAGAGGCACGGCTTCAGAAGCGCAACAAGTCCTTTTCTGTGCTGCCGCAACCCATTGATTTAGCTAGGGGTGCTGGTCCATATTTGCCCGATCCGCAACACTTGCAACAGGGATTCTGGGCATGAGCGTCGACATTGGTGGACGGCTGCGATTCATCCGGGCCCGCCAGAAGCTGTCGCAGCGGGCGCTCGCCAAGCGCGCCGGCGTCACCAATTCGACGATTTCCCTGATCGAATCCAACCAGATGAACCCGTCGGTCGGCGCCCTCAAGCGCATCCTCGACGGCATCCCGATGGGGCTTGCCGAGTTCTTCGCGCTGGAGCCGGAGACGCGGCGCAAGATCTTCTACCGCTCGGAAGAGCTGACCGAGGTCGGCAAGAAGCCGATCTCCTATCGCCAGATCGGCGACAATCTGTTCGGCCGCAGCTTGCAGATTTTGAAAGAGCGCTACGAGCCCGGCAGCGACACCGGGCGCGTGCATCTCGTTCATGACGGCGAGGAAGGCGGCATCGTGATTTCAGGAAAGCTCGAGGTCACCGTCGAGGATGAGCGCCGCATTCTCAATCCCGGCGATGCCTATTATTTCGAGAGCCGCCGCCCGCATCGCTTCCGCTGCGTCGGCGGCAAACCGTGCGAGGTGATCTCGGCCTGCACGCCGCCGACGTTTTAAAGCGCGGCAAGTTTATCCGGGATCCTACGGAGTGCCCCGGTGTCTTACGGAGCTTGAGGCATCTCAATTTCCGCGCGTCAGTGCTCTATATGTTGCGCGCCATAGCCGAGCAGCTGATCGGCTTCGTAACAGAGCTCGAGATGAGAACCACCCTCGCCAATGCTGAAGCCGCGCTCGACGAAGTTCAGCGCGATACACAAAGGCTCCACTCACGGGAGCTGCGCAAGACTATTGAAAAATACATCGAAGAGCAGCGAGAGCAGATCAAGGCTCTCCGCCGGATGATGAACTGATCCGGCCGCCAAAACGGCTGCAGGACGCGTCCGCAAGCGTCTGAACCGGGACGCCGCAGTGCGCGACCAAGATCCAGGACGTCCTGTTTCGCGGAGTGCATCACCATGGCGAGCCGCATTGGCTTGACGGCGCGCCTGATCGGCGCGGTGCTGCTGGCATGCATCGCGACCGCAGCCCAGGCAGAGAAGCGCGTCGCTCTGGTGATCGGCAATTCGGCGTACCAATCCGTGGCCAAACTGCCCAATTCAGCGGCCGACGCCCGGCTGATGTCGGATACGCTGCTCTCGCTCGGCTTCTTCGTGGTCGGCGGCAGCGCGCAGGTCGATCTCGACAAGGCGGGCTTCGACCATGCGCTGCAAGCTTTCAACCAGGAATTGATCGGCGCGGACGTGGCGCTGTTCTACTTTGCCGGCCACGGAGTGGAAACGCACGGCCTCAATTACGTCGTGCCCGTCGACGCCCATCCGGCGGACGAGGGCGATGTGTTCGTGCAGGGGGTCGGCCTTGCCGGCGTGCTCAATCAAATGGAGAAGTCCGGCGCCAAGATCAACCTGATGCTGCTCGATGCCTGCCGCAACAATCCGTTCGGCGGTCATGGACTTCGCGGCGGCACGGGTGGACTGGCCCAGATGCAGGCCCCACCAGGTACGCTGATCTCGTTCGCAACACAGCCGCGCAGCGTGGCGCTCGATGGCGACAACGGCCACAGCCCCTATACGCGTGCCCTAGCCGACTCCATGCAGCACCAGGGTTACGGGCTGTTCAGGACTTTCAACGAGATGGGATTGGCTGTGGAGAAGGCCACCCATGGCCAACAGTTACCGTGGGTCGCTTCATCGCCGATCGCAACCAGCTTCTACTTCGCCGGCAAACCTGTGCAGCCTGCGCCGATACAGGCCGCGCTGACAACGCCGACCGATGTGTCGCCTGCGCGTCCCTCCGAGCAGGCGCAGCGTCGCGACCTCGTCACCGACTGCGATCGGCTGGCAGGCATGCCTTCTGACGCACGCGGTGCAGAAGGCGTGCCGGGAGTCGCGTTCGAGCAGATCAAGGCGACTGAAGCGACCGCTGCCTGCAATGACGCCATGCAACGCTACCCGGAAGTCGCACGGTTCGCCTACCAGGCCGGCCGAGCCGCCAGCGCCCGCAAAGACTATCCGGAAGCGCTTCGTTTGTACGAGAAGGCTGCAACCGCAGGCTATGCAACAGCGATGCATAACATCGGCGTGCTTTACGCGACCGGCGAAGGCGTCAAGAAGGACGACGCCGAGGCCATGCGCTGGTACAAGAAGGCTACGGACGCTGGCGATCCCCTCGGGATGCTGGAGCTCGGATGGCTCTATGCCTTCGGAGAGGGCAACGCAAGGAATTGCCCAGAAGCAATCAGGCTCAATGAGGCTGCGGTCAAGGCCGGCGTCGGGGCAGCAATGAACAATCTCGGCCTGCTCTATGTGCGCGGCCGCTGTGTCGAACGCGACTATGCGGAGGCGCGCCGGCTGTTCGAGCAGGGGGCCGCGTTGAACGACGACTCCGCCCTGAACAGCCTTGGCTCGATGTACAACGAAGCCCAGGGCGTGCCGCGCAACACGCGGCTCGCCCGGGAATTGTTCGAGAAGTCGGCCGCGCAGGGTTATGCGCTCGCCAAGCAGAACCTGCGCGACATGCGCCGCTAGCTCCTTCAGCCCGGCGTCAGCAGTTCCTCGATCCGGATCGGGAAACGCCGCACCCGCACGCCGGTCGCATGCCAGACGGCATTGGCGACCGCACCGGCGCTGCCGGTGATGCCGATCTCGCCGACGCCCTTGATGCCGAGCGCATTGACGTGCGGATCGTGCTCCTCAACCGTGATCACGTCGAGTGGAGGCACGTCGGCGTTCACCGGGATATGGTATTCGCCAAGATTGGCATTCATGATCCGGCCGCTGCGGCGGTCGGTGATGGCCTCTTCGTGCAGCGCAAAGGACATGCCCCAGATCATGCCGCCGAACAGCTGGCTCTTCACCAGATGCGGGTTGACGATGCGCCCCGCGGCGAAGGCGCCGACCATGCTTGTGACGCGGATCTGGCCGAGCTCGGGATCGACCTTCACCTCCGCGAACACCGCACCATGGGCATGCATAGCATACTCTTCCATCGCCGCGGGATTCGGCGCACCGGTGCCGCGGGCCTCGACCTCGGCGACGCCGGCACGCGCGAGGATCTCGGCGTAACTCTCGCTGCGGCTCTCGTCGTCGCGCCGGATCAAACGGCCATCGCGCGCGATCACTCCGGCATTGCCCGCGCCGAACAGTGGCGAGCGCTCGTCAGAGGTGGCGAGATCGGCGAGTTTTACGATCGTGGCCGCACCAGCGCTGTGGATCGCCGCACCCGCGGTCGCCGTGTGCGCCGAGCCGCCGGCGATGCCGGCATCGGGCAGATCGGACGTGCCGGCCTTGAACTCGACGCTGTCGATATCGAGACCGAGTTCATCGGCCGCAATCTGGGCGAGCGCCGTCCACGCGCCCTGCCCCATGTCATGTGCGCCGATCTCCATGACGCCGGTACCGTCACGGCGGATCACCGCACGCGCTTGCGCCTGGAACATCAGCGCCGGGAACGTCGCGGTGCCCATGCCCCAGCCAACCAGCAAGCCGGCATCGTCGCGCATCTGCCGCGGCTGGAGCGGGCGCTTCGACCAACCGAAGCGCGCCGCACCCTGATCGTAACAGGCGCGCAGCGCTTTCGAGGAAAACGGCTTGCCGGTGATCGGCTCGACTTCGGCGTAGTTCTTCAGCCGGAAGGCCAGCGGATCCATACCGCAAGCCCAGGCCATCTCATCGATCGCGCTTTCCAGCGCAATCGAGCCCGTCGCCTCACCCGGCGCGCGCATGAACAATGGCGTGCCGGTGTTGACGCGCACGGCATCGTGCGAGGTGCGGATCGCTGGTGCGGCATAGAGCGTGTGAGATGCGTCGGCGGCCGGTTCATAGAAATCGTCGAACGTGCTCGACACCGTGCGCGCGTGGTGATCGAGCGCGGTCAGGCGCCCCTCGACGTCCGCGCCGATGCGCAAGCGCTGACGCGTCGGCGCGCGATGGCCGACCGGGCCATACATCTGCTCACGGCGCAGCACGAGCTTGACCGGCTTGCCGACCAGCTTTGCTGCCATCAGGCCGAGTACGGGAGGACCGGCCATCAGCCCCTTGGAGCCAAAACCGCCGCCGAGGAACGGGCTGCGGATGTGGATCTTGTCATGCCCGATACCGAACAATTCGGCGACGCGCGCCAGTGACAGCATAAGACCCTGGGTCGGCATGTCGATCTGCACGCTGTCGCCGTCCCAGTGAGCGACGATCGCGTGCGGTTCCATCGCGTTGTGATATTGCGCCGGGGTTTCGTAGATGGCATCGATCTGCTTGTCGGCCGAGGCAAGGCCTGCCTCGACATCGCCGCGGTGATTTTCCGTGGGATTGCCGACACCGACAACCGGCGGCACAAAGCTTTCGCCGGCATCGAGGCCGACGAGGGCGGGCAACGTCTCGTAACGAGGAGCCAGCAGCACCGCGCCCTCCGTCGCCGCCTCTAGCGTCTCGGCGATCACGACGGCGATGGGCTGGTTGGCGTAGCGGACCTCGTTGCTCTGCAACACCTCCATCCGGAACACGAACGGATTGGTCTTGATCTCCGGATCGATCGCGAGCTGCGGCTTGTGGTCTGGCGTCATGACGTCGACGACGCCGGGATGACGCCTGGCCGCCGCGACATCGAGCGAGGTCACGCGGCCATGCGCGATGCTGGACACCGCCATCACCGCAAACAACGTGCCAGGCGGATGATTGTCGGCGGCGTAGGTGGCCTGTCCCTTGACCTTGAGCACGCCGTCGCGGCGGGTCAGCGGCTGGCCGATGCTCGAGCCGTGACGGAGATGGGCGGGAGCGCTGGTGAGATTGAGCTCAGGCATGGATGGCTCCAGACGTCGAAGCAAAGGGAGAAGCCGGCAGCGCGGGGATACGCGCGGGCGTACCGGCTGCGGCTAGGGTCAGCGCGCGCACGACGATGCGGCGTGCGAGCTCGATCTTGTAGGCGTTGTCGCCGGACGGTTTTGCGTCGGTGAGTGCGCGCCAGGCGGCTTCCTGGAAGGCATGCGCCGTTGGCGCAACGCCCCTCAGCACATCTTCCGCGGCCCGGGCACGCCAGGGCTTTGCGGCGACGCCACCAAGCGCAAGCCGCGCCTCTGCGATCTTGCCGTTCTCGATCCGCAGCGCCGCCGCGGCCGAAACGATGGCGAACGCGTAAGACGTACGTTCGCGGACCTTGAGATAGCGCGCATGCGCGGCAAAACCACGCGCCGCGGCCGGCAGGCGCACCGCGACAATGAGGTCGCCCGGTTCGAGCGCCGACTCGCGCTCAGGCGTATTGCCGGGCAGACGATGCAATTCGTCGAGTGCGATCTCGCGACGGCCGCCTTTGCCCTCGATCTCGACGACGGCATCGAGTGCGACCAGGGGAACGCAGAAATCGGATGGGTTCGTCGCGATGCAGTTCTCGCTCCAGCCAAGCACGGCGTGCGTCCGGTTCTCGCCGTCGCGGGCATCGCAGCCGGTGCCGGCCTCGCGCCTGTTGCAGCGGCTGGCGGTGTCGTAGAAGTATGCGCAACGCGTCCGCTGCAGCAGATTGCCGCCCACGGTCGCGGCGTTGCGCAATTGCGCGGAGGCGCCAGAGAGAAGCGCTTCGGCAATGGCCGGATAGGATTTCGCGAACTCTGCATCATGCGCGAGATCGGCATTGCTGACGAGCGCACCGATGCGCACCGACCCGTCGGTGAGATGTTCGATCTGATCGAGACCATCGAGATGCGTGACGTCGACCAACCGAACCGGACGGCTGACGCCGCCCTTCATCAGATCAAGCAGATTGGTGCCGGCCGCGAGATAGGTCGCGCCCGGTTGGGCGGCCGCAGCAACGGCCTCGGCAACCGTGGCGGGCCTGACATAATCGAATTGTTTCATGCGGAGCGCCTCTGGCTGGATTCGTCGGCGCCGGCCTGCGCCTCGAGCACGGCATCGACGATGCCGGCATAGGCGCCGCAGCGGCAGAGATTGCCGCTCATGCATTCGCGGATACGTTCGGGATCGTTGCCGGCCTGGGCTTCCTGCATCATACCGATGGCGCTCATGATCTGGCCGGGCGTGCAGAAGCCGCACTGGAATCCGTCATGGGCGATGAAGGCCGCCTGCACCGGATGAAGCTGGTCGCCGCGCGCGACGCCTTCGATGGTGAGGATATCGGCGCCGTCATGGCTGATGGCGAGCGCGAGGCAGGAATTGATGCGCTTGCCGTCGACGAGAATGGTGCAGGCACCACACTGGCCGCGGTCGCATCCCTTCTTGGTTCCGGTGAGATGGAGGCGCTCACGCACAAGATCCAGCAGCGTGACGCGCGGATCGTCGAGGACGAAATCGCGCCGCGTGCCGTTCACGGTGAGGCTGATGGAGTGGTTCATATAAGGCTCCGATCAGATATGGACATGGCTCATCGCCCGGCGGGCCACCTCCGTGGCTGCCGTCGATGTCGCGCCGCCCAGACGTGGATCCGGACCGGCACATGCGAAGATACGGAGGCTCCCTCCGCTTAACAAGGGCTGCCGAAAAATATTTGGAATTCGTCAAAAGCCCGTGCGCAGACAACGCGGTGCAGCTAGCCAAGGGTTCAATCTAACCAATTCGTGATCTACATTGTCGGCATGGACGACCACACCGACCAGATCCGAAAGCCCCGCGCCGATGCCGTGCGCAATCGCGAGCGCGTGCTCGAGGCGGCCAAGGTCGTGTTCAACGCCGGCGGCCCCGAGGCAAGCCTGGAGGCCGTAGCCAAACGCGCGGGCGTCGGCATCGGCACGCTCTACCGGCATTTCCCGACGCGCGAGGATCTGTTCGAGGCAGTGTACCGGCGCGAGGTCGAGCAGCTCAGCGAGCTCGCCGAACAGTTGAAGAACGCCAAGGATCCGGTGGACGCGCTGCGACGCTGGCTGCGCTCCAATGTCGAATTCGTTGCCACGAAAAAGGGCATGTCGGCCGCATTGGCGCTGACGTTCCAGAGTTCGTCGGAACTCGCGGCGTTCTCGATGGACCGACTGACCAAGGCGATCGGCTCGCTGCTCGACCGCGCGGTCGCGGCAGGCGAGATGCGTGGCGACGTCAGCCCGCATGACCTGCTCAGGGCCCTCGTCGGCATGTGCTACATGCACGACCAGCCCGGCTGGCAGTCCTCGGTGCTACGGATGCTCGACGTGTTCGTCGATGGCCTACGCGTCCAGCCGGGCGCAAAGGCCAAGTCACGCACCGCCAAGCGCGCGAAGCCGGTGGTGAAACCGAAGCGATAGTGCGTCCGTATGTCCCAAGGGTCGTGCTAGGATCAGCATCGCCGGAATTTCAACGCGGAGCCCGCCATGCGCATTGCCGCCGTGCTTGTTGTTCTCATTATTGCTTTTGGTCCCATCTTCGCGCGCGCCGACGACGTTGCGACAGCGCAAGGCGTGATCCGGGCGCAGGAACAAGCCTTCGGCCACGACGATGCGGCCACCGCCTATTCCTACGCCGCACCGGCGGTCAAGCAGATATTCCCCGCGCCCGACATCTTCATGTCCATGGTGCAGAACGCGTACGCTCCGGTCTATCGTCACAAGAGTTTTGAGTTCGGCGACAGCAAGACCGAAGGCAGCTCGATCGCCCAGCGCGTCCACATCATCGATGCCAACGGCGAGGCCTGGGAAGCGCTCTACACGCTCGAACAGCAGGCCGACGGCAGCTACAAGATCACCGGCTGCTCACTGCTGAAGGCAGGACAAGCGGTCTAGATTGCGAACTTCGGACCCGTCTTGACCGAATTCATCCGCGAGCGGATCAGCAGCGTCAAGACGATGCCGATATTGAGGGCATTCCACGCCACGCCGTTGGCGAACGCAGCCGCGTAGGAGCCGGTGGCATCGAAGATGATGCCGGACACCCAGCCGCCAAAGGACATGCCGAATACGGAGGCGAAGATCACGATGCCGACGCGGGTCGCGGCTTCGCTGGCCGGCATCGCCTCGCGCACGATGATGGCGTAGCTCGGCACGATGCCGCCCTGGAACAGGCCGAACATCGCAGAGATCAGATAGAGCGAAGTGAGGCTGTCGAAAAACAGGTAAAACACCAGCGCAAAGCCCTGCGCCAATGCTCCGATCAGCAGAGTCGGAATGCCGCCGATCTTGTCGGCAAGATAGCCCGAGCCGATGCGGCTGACGATGCCGCAGGCCATCATCAGCGACAGCATTTCGGCGCCGCGTGCCACGCCATAACCGAGATCGCCGCAATAGGCGACGATATGCACCTGCGGCATCGCCATGGCGACGCAGCAGGAAATGCTGGCGATCGAGAGCAGCACAGTCAGCGTGTTGGTCGAGAGCCCGAGATCGACCCGCGGCGGCGCCGCATTGGCATGATTGTGGACCTTGTCGTCGCCCATCTGCGCGCGCAGGACCAAAACCAGGAGCGACATCAGGCTCACGCAGACGAGGGCGATGCCGAAATGGGTATGGCGCCAGCCGATCGTCGCCATGCCCGAGCTGATGAGCGGCGGCCACATCGTTCCGGCGACGTAATTGCCGCTCGCCACGATGGTCACGGCCAGGCCGCGATAGCGCTCGAACCAGTGCGAGGCCTCCGCCATCAGCGGTGCGAAGGTCGCCGACGTACCGAGCCCGATCAGGAAATAGGCTGCCACGAACTGCCAGAGCTGGGTCGACAGTCCCGCCAGCGTATTGGCGACGCCGAGAAAGGCGATGCTGATCGCCATCGCCGGCACGATGCCGAACTTGTCGGTGATCTTGCCCGCGATCACGCCGCCGAGCCCGAAGCCGAACATCATCAGTGTGAAGGCCAGCGACACCGCGCCGCGCGTGGCGGCGAATTCGGCCTGCACGACGGGAATCACCACGACGACGGCCCACATGCCGACGCCGCCGATCGAGCCGATTAGCAGTGCGAGCAAAAGCCGCATCCAGGCCTGACGGGAATCAGGGGTGAATGAGGCCGGTTTTTGTCCTGGGTGATTTGGTGCATGCACGGCGCGGACCATGTTCGCTGACCGCCTTGCGGTCAAGCATCGTGCCGCGATATTGGGCATGCGCGGTGCACTGCGGTAAGAGGGGCTGAAAACGACTCTCATCCGCTTGCGATCCGCGCATGCAAGATCGTCGCGCAGCGAACAAGCCGGCGGCAGATCTCGTGGGCGCCATCACGCTCAGTGATGACCGTTCGTGACGCCGCCGGCGCCGTCGGGCAGCGCGATCCGGATGTTCTGCATCATGCCCTGATCCTCGTGGTCGAGGATGTGGCAATGCAGGACGAAGTCGCCGATGTAGCGCTCGTAGCGCGTGCGCACGACGACGGTGTATTCACCCGAAGGGCCGCCCCTCGGCGCGACGTTCTTGATGAACAGCGTATCCTTCCAGACGCCCTTCAAGCCCGGATATTGCGGATCGATCACGGGATTGCCGTTCTGATCCTTGCCGAAATTGTCGATCGCACCGGGTGCGCTGACATCCGTCTTGCCGTCGGGCGCGATGATCTTGACGATCTGAAACGGATTGACGTGGATATGATAAGGGTGGCTGACGAAGTTGGATTTCAGCGTCCATTCGTCGACCCCGCCCAGCGCCAGCGTGCGATCGATGCGTGCCGCATCATAGAGCTGCCCGTTGACCTCGAAGAACACTTCGTTGATCTGCGTCGTGTCGATGTTGAACAGCAGGCTTTGCGTGCCGGTGACTTCGTGCTCGCTGATGTCGGCATGCGGCACGAAGCTCGTCAGCTTCAGTCCGTCGCCGAGCTCCGCCGTCACCTTGGCGCGGACATCCGCCGGCATGTTGGCGGCGGCTGCCGCCTGCAGCTGCGCCTTCAGATAATCGGTGAGATTGCCGCCGACCGGCGTACCGCCGCCGACCCGCACCGTGCCGAGCAGCTGCGTCGGCTGGATGTTCTGGTTGACGCTGGCATTGCCGGGCGCGACCGCGTTGACGATGCAGTAGTCGCCGGGCTCGGGGAAGATGACGAGCGCGTCCCAGCGGTAGCCGGGCTGGAACACCGCGGTCGTCGCCGGCGTCACCGCCGCCATGGTCAAGCCGTCGGCGGCGACGAGATGGTACGGCACTGGCGCGCCGGTGCAATTGGTGTCGACATAGGCCTGCGCCGCGGCGGCGCGCAGTCCGACCGGCTCGGGCGCCGAGGCCAGGCGCTTGCGGAATTGCGGCGCGATGGTGTCGCGAACGCCGCCATGGATCATGCGCCAGCGCTCGACCTTGCCGGCTTCTACAACCATAAGTCAACATAAAGACGTCAGCCGCGGCGCGGTCTTTCGAGTTGGGTGCAGTCGCGGGCCAGACCAGCCAAAAGTGCCCGTGCCGCCACGGAATACGGTCCTCCCAAACCCTTTGTTAACCCTTTGCTAACCATACACCGGGCAAAAATTGCCCAGTGGAGTCGAGTGTCGTCAGCCGCGTAGAACGGGAGTTCCCGTGGACGCCAGTGCGGTGCCTCACTTTCGAAACGGCGGCCCATCGGCCGCCGCGCAGACGTTTGGGGCGCGCGGACGGCAGTCGCGCGGGGGAGCAGCTACCATGGTCGACGTCACCGCGGGACAAGGCGTAGGCGGCACGAACGCCGGCTTCCCAACCGTTTCCGAAATCGTCACCATCCTCAAGCGCGGCGACATCGCGCTGGCGCTCGGCGTCCTCACCATCCTGGTGGTGCTGATCCTTCCCCTGCCCGCGATCGTGCTGGACCTGTTTCTGGCGATCTCGATCACGCTCTCGATCCTGATCCTGATGACGTCGCTGTTCATCCAGGCGCCGCTGGAGTTCTCCGCCTTCCCGACCGTCCTGCTGATCTCGACCATGCTGCGCCTGTCGCTCAACATGGCCTCGACCCGCCTCATCCTGTCACACGGGCATGAGGGCACGGATGCCGCCGGTCACGTCATCGAAGCTTTCGGCAGCTTCGTGATGGGCGGCAATTTCGTCATCGGCATCATCGTCTTCGCCATCCTGATCATCGTCAATTTCGTCGTCATCACCAAGGGTTCGGGCCGTATCGCCGAAGTCGCCGCGCGCTTCCACCTCGACGCCATGCCGGGCAAACAGATGGCGATCGACGCCGACCTCTCCGCCGGCCTGATCGACGAGAAGGTCGCCAAGCAGCGGCGCAAGGATCTGGAGGACGAGAGCGGTTTCTTCGGCGCCATGGACGGTGCCTCCAAATTCGTCCGCGGCGACGCTATCGCCGGCCTTTTGATCGTCTTCATCAACGTCGTCGGCGGCATGATCATCGGTGTCGCGCAGCAGGGCCTGTCCTTCGCCGATGCCGGCCGCAGCTACACGCTGCTGACGGTCGGCGACGGCCTCGTCACCCAGGTACCGGCGCTGATCGTCTCGACCGCGGCCGGCCTGCTGGTCTCCAAGGCCGGCGTTTCCGGCGCTGCAGACAAGGCGCTGATGAAGCAGTTCTCCGGCTATCCGCAGGCGCTGGCGATGTCCGCGGCGGTCATGCTGGTGCTGGCGGCCCTGCCGGGCATTCCGACCCTCCCCTTCCTCGCGCTCGGCGCCGGCGCCGGCGCACTCGCCTGGAACGCCCGCAACCGCAACCGTGCGACTGCCAGGGCTGCCGAAGTTGCAAAGACCGCGCCTGCGCCGGGAACGCCGGGTGCCCCCGGCTCCGCGGCGGCCGAGGAACCGATCTCGGCGGCGCTCAAGATCGACGACCTCAAGATCGAGCTCGGCTACGCGCTCTTGCCGCTCGTCAACGGTCCCGACGGCACCGACCGCCTCACCGAGCAGATCAAGGCGCTGCGCCGCTCGCTCGCGATCGAGATGGGTTTTGTGATGCCGGCCGTCCGCATCCTCGACAACGTCCAGCTCGAAGCCAACACCTACATCATCAAGATCAAGGAGGTCGACGCCGGCACCGGCAAGATCTGGCCGAACCAGTTCATGGTCATGGACCCCGGCGGCAGCCAGGTGCAGGTACCCGGCATCCACACCACCGAACCGACCTTCGGCCTGCCCGCGACCTGGGTCGACGCCAGCCTCAAGGAGGAGGCATCGCTCAAGGGCTACACAGTTGTTGACGCCGCAACCGTGCTCTCGACCCATCTCACCGAGCTGCTCAAGGCCAACATGTCGGACCTGCTCTCCTATGGCGAGGTGCAGAAGCTGCTCAAGGAACTGCCGAAGGAGCAGAGCGAGCTGGTCAAGGACATCGTACCCGCGCAGGTCACGGTCTCCGGCATCCAGCGCGTGCTCCAGCTGCTGCTCGCCGAGCGCATATCGATCCGCGACCTCTCGACCATCCTCGAAGGCATCGCCGACTCGCTCGCCTTCTCGCGCAATCCCGCGACCATGGTCGAGCATGTCCGCGCTCGCCTGGCACGGCAGATCTGCGCGCAGAATACGTCCTACAACGGCTATCTGCCGCTGATCGCGCTGTCGGCACGGTGGGAGCAGGCCTTTGCCGAATCCATCGTCGGCCAGGGCGAAGAGCGCAGCCTCGCGATGCAGCCCTCAAAACTGTCGGAGTTCATGACCGGCGTGCGCGAGGCTTTCGAGCGCGCCGCCCGCGAAGGCGAGGCACCGGTGCTGGTGACCTCCGCGGCAATTCGTCCCTTCGTCCGCTCCCTGGTCGAGCGGTTCCGGGCCCAGACGACCGTGTTGTCGCAGGCCGAAATCCACCCGCGCGCGAGGCTGAAAACGGTCGGAAGCATCTGATTTGCCTTAAGAAGCCGTGTGTTTTTCGGCCACAGGCAAATGGTTTTTGAGTTCCTGGCGCCTAGCCGACCAACGGCTGAGAATGCACCTTCGAAGCACATTACAGCTTTGAAATAATTACGAAATCGAACGATCAAGGCCCGTTTTCGATCGCGATTGTTCACGTCCTATCACGCTCTTGTGATCGCCTCTTGGGAACGAATCCCCCCAATACTAGGTTGTTGGGCACCGGGAGCATGAACCAGCCTGACAAAGGTGGCGACTACTTCGGGTAGATGGCGGCAGGAGCCTTCCATGAACCACTCGATTTACAGCGCAGATCGCTCGACCCACTTGAAGATCGTTGCCGTGGCCCTTGTTGCGGGCATCGCGGTGGCAGGGTTCGGCATCACCGCACGCACCGGTTCGGACGACGGATTGACCCAGACCGCCCGCGTCATCAAGGCCGGCAAGCCTGTTGTGATCACCAGCTCGAACGCATCGCTCGTTCGCTAAGGAGATTTTGAGTTTCAGGAATTCACGCGGCTCTTTACCAGCCCCCCAAAGTCGCCACGTGGATATGTAGACGACCCCAACCCCAAGTCGACTACAGAAAGCGCCCGCCCCCCACGGGCGCTTTCTCATGTCTGGGGTATGCTCGTCGTTGCGAGCCAACGGGCCGGCACAAAGCGTGCCCCGATAACATGCTCCGCGAAGCAATCCAGAATCTTTCCGCGGTAGCAGTTTCAATTCCGTCATCCTGAGGCGCGAGCTGCGCAGTGCATCTGCACTGCGCGGCGAGCCTCGAAGGATAAGACGGCCGAGATGCAGCCGGGCCGTCGCCCTTCGAGGGCCGCTAAGAAGCGGCCACCTCAGGATGACGGTGATGGATTGGTGCTGCTGCAACATTCGATATTCGGCTTCCAGACAACAGACACACCTTCGCCCTCTCGCGGCTTGTTTTGCCCGAGCTTTGCTTCGTCGCTTCACCCTCGAATGAAAGAGGGCGCAGGGAAGACCAGGTGCCGGCTGGCACCCGCGGTCCACTGTGCGAGGTAACAATCAGAAGATCTGCACAGCGGCATACAGGTGAAGCCAAAACATCCGGCCTTCCCTGCGCAGTGGTTTGACGGCTTATGTCGTGATCTCCCCGGGGAGCGATGCACTATTGCCCCCGTCGCCTTGCGGATGGCTGACGCGCGGACCCGGTTGGACCACGCACATCACCACAAGACTTGGCGCGCAGGCTCCGGGCGCCAGGACCACACGATTTTGCCGAACGCAGATCGCACCGGTCGTGCGCGCGACGCATCTGCTCACGGTTGCCCGCCCTGCAATTGCTCTTCGCGCCGATGTGACCACGTCCACCGCCATCCGGCCCGCGTTCGTGACGATCGCGATACGCCCCTCTTCCTTGGGCCGGGCTGCGCGACCAATACGCCATTTCCGAATTTCGGTAAAGTGAAATATTTTTGACAGCGAGGATTGACCCGCCGGTTGGGTGTTTTGCCCGACGGGCAACGCAAGGGATTGCGGCATGCCGTCTCCGCATCGTCATTGCGAGCGCAGCGAAGCAATCAAGAATCCCTCAACGGAAAGACTCTGGATTGCTTCGCTGCGCTCGCAATGACGGAGTGAGACGCACGGTCGTCGTCTTCCAACGAGCATCAATTAGATACTATCTCGCCCCATAAGTGGGCGGCGGCGCCTGCACCGTCGGCGCGGCCGCAGCGAACAGCTCATCCTTGCTGCCCGTGAGCGGTGGATAGATGCGTTTGCGGTTGATGGTCTGCTTGGTTGCCTTGGCAGCCGGGCCGGTCGTCCGCACCTCGCGGTCCCAGCCTTCCGTGTAGAGCGCGCCCCAATCGCCGAGATCGAGCACGGTGACGTACCAGTCGATCCGCAGCGGCAGCATCGGCTGCCCGACAAGATCGGCCACCACGTTGTGACCGGCGAAGCGGCCCATGGGGCGGGCGAACTGGCAGGACATCACGGTCGGATGCAAGCCGTCTACCACGCTGGAGGCGACGTCGCCGACGGCGAACACGCCAGGCAGATCCGCGACCCGCATGAAGGGATCGACCAGCAGGCGCCCGAGGCGATCGCGCGCCCCCGGAAAGTTGTCGGCGAGCCGGCTCGCACGCAGCCCGGCGCACCAGATCACAGTCTGCGTTGGAATGAACTCGCCTGAGCTTAAGCGAACACCGGCAGCCTCGACCGATGCGACGCGCACGCCGAGCCGCGTCTCGACGTCGAGCGACGACAGCGCCGTTTCGATGACGGGACGCGCTTGTGCGCCGATCGTGGCGCCGATCGCGGGATTGGAATCGACCAGGATGATGCGGCGACTACCGGTGATGCCCGCGCGCACCAGCCGGTCAGGCAATTCGGCGGCAACCTCGATGCCGGTGAAGCCGGCACCGACCACCACGATTGTCGATCGTCCCGGCGACAGCGTGTTGCGCCCGAGCGAGATGAGGTGATCCTCGAGGCGAAGCGCCGCAGCGTAGGTATCGACGTCGAACGCATGCTCGGCCAGGCCCGGAATATCGGGACGCATCACTTCGCTGCCAAGCGCAAGCACGAGGCGATCGTAGCTCAGCGTCTCCTGGCCGTTGCTCGTGACCAGCGAGATCTGGCGCCGCGCCGGATCGACCGCCTCGACCTCGCCGATACCATGTGCGACGCCGATCGGATCGAGCAATTGCGGAAGCGGCAGAGCGACCTCGCTGAGATCGACCTCGTAATTGCGCACGCGGATGTTGTGGTAGGGATTGCGATCGACAATGCGGATCTCGATGTCGCGGCCAGCGGCACCAATCTCGTCGCGCATGCGCGCGGCACCGATGGCCGCCCACAGGCCTGCAAACCCGGCGCCAAGCACGACGATACGCGCCATTTCGTCCCACCACGCTTTTGTTACGGACCAAGCGTTCTTGCCACGCGCAAGCTCATATAGCTCATCCGGTTCGGCGGACCAAACCACATTCGCGCAGCCGAACGGCGGGTCTGCAGGGAACGGCTGGCCGCACCGCCGCGCAGAACGCGGCCCTTGCAGTCTCCCGCGACCCACGCGGAGCCATCCGTCGGAGCGCCGACGTAATTGTCGTGCCAGCAGTCCTCGACCCAGTCGTACACGTTGCCATGGACCCCGTAGAGCCCGAAAGGATTGGCGGTCCGGGGCGTCGCCGATATCACCGGCGTCATCGCGATGCCAATGTCTGCGATCAGATCGGCGGCCATCGTCTCGGTCAGATGTGGATCTACTCCATCGCCCCACCAGAACGCTGTGGTGGTGTCGGCGCGCGTTACATATTCGCGCTCGGCTTCACTCAACAACCGGTAAGTGCGGCCGCTCGTATGCGAGAGCCATTGCACGTAGTCCCTCGCCTCCTCCCACAACACTCCGGTGACGGGATCGCGCGCCTGATCGGCAACCGCCTCGGCCTGGTGGCTGCAACCATTCGCCTTCACGCAGGCGTTCCATTCGTCGCACGTCACGGGCGAGCGTCCGACGCCGAGGCGCTGCACCGCCACCTGATGCTGCGGCCGCTCGTCCTCCGTGCTGCCCGGCTCGCTCGCGCTCGCGCCCATGGTGAACCTGCCGTCGGGAACGACCACCATCTCCGGACAGTGCAGGCACTCCCTGAAGCGATCCATCGGCCGAAGTGCAGCTTCCTCGCTCCGCGAGAGCGGCGTCGGAGGCCGCATATCCAGCACCGAGGAGTCGCTGCTCGCCAAGGCGAAGCTGGGTTGAGAACCCTGCTGCACGGTTTGCGCCGACGCGAGCGGCGCCGAAAAACCGGCAACAAGCAACGCAAACAGGGCAAGCGGCCGGTCAATAAATCTGACCATATGGCCCTCCTGGTCACAGCGTGACCGTCAATGATTTGTATAGAAAAAAGCGTTTCAAAGGGCGGGCGCGTCCGCCATCAATCGCAATCTCGCCGCCGCAAAACATGCCGCAGCAGCCTCATCAATGCGGCGATGATCTAGTGTGATTGTTTCAGGCCGGTGTCGCTACGCACGAAAAACGGCTTCGTGGCGAAGCGTCTTGCGGCCTTCAGCGCGACAAAACGTCTCGGCTTCACGCGCGCCGGCGCCGGTCGGCACGAGTAGATTGCGGGGCCGGCCGCTCAGGCCTCGCGCAGTTCCGACGGCGTCGCGCTAAAACGCTTGCGGAAGGCGCGATTGAAGTAGGACAGGTCAGAGAAGCCCGAGGAATGCGCGATGTCGCTGATCTTGCGTGCCCGCGCGCGGGGATCGCCGAGCAATTTTCGCGCGAGCAGCAAACGTTGCTCCAGCACGAATTCGGTGAAGGTGGTGCCGGCCTGCTCGAACAGCCGCTGCGCCTGGCGCGGGCTCAACCCTGAGCGGGTGGCGACCTCGGACAGGCAGAGATCGTTGCGGCCGAGTGCGGCCATCACGTCGGCGCGCATGAGATCGAGACGGGCCGCCGCATGACCGCGACCGCGCGCGAGCGCAGCGTGCTCGGCATCGGTGCCAAGCAGGAGGCCGACGAGATCGACCATGTGCTGCGCGGTCAGGCGCTGGCCGACGGCGTCGAGATGCGGCGCGTGATGGGCGGCAAGCGCGTGATAGCGGAAGATGGTCTCGGCAACCGCACCGTCCGACAGAACCTGGGATAGCTTCTCCTCGGCGCGCGGGTTGATGTCCAGCAGCGCACGACGCGGCATGCGGATGGTGGTGAAGCGGTTCTCGTCGGTGTGACCGACGCTACCGGTGATGCCCATATCGGCAAGCACCATCTGCGCCGGCGCGAGCTCGACCGTGTGGCCGTTCTGCCGGACGTTGACGAGGCCGGCATGCCCCGCGATCAGCACGAGATCGTCGCTGCCGTCGGCGAGACTGCTCTGCGTGCGCGAATATTGCGCGGAGGAACCTTCGGGAATGGCGAGCGCGATATTGTCGACCACGCTGATCTGCAGCCGGCAATCGATACTGTCGCCCTGGCTCGGTCCGATCTCGAGGCCGCAGGGCCCCAGGGCCCTGTCGCGCCAATGCTCGAACGCCGGCCCCTGCGGCAGGCCAGCATATTGGTGAATAAAGACGCCCGGCGGCTTGGCTGCATCCATCTGATTTCTAGCCCCTCTCCGGCACCATGATCGGCGGTGCCGACTACAAATTCCGGGCATTTGACGCCGGGACATGCATGGAGGTTCAAATCGGGTGCCGATTTGGCGGAATTTGTCGGATTACGACGACGGAATGGACCGTGGCGACAATTTTGCGCCGTTGCGGCGACTACTTCTTCGCCGGAACCTGGGGCTGGGACGGCGGCACGGTCTCGATCAGCTTGCCGGAAAACACCGGCGCCGAGGTCGGCTGGCCGTTGGGCGAGCCGCCCGACTGCTCGACCGTGACGGCATAGGTTGCGCCGTTGACGACATCGGCATCATAACCGGCGAGCACCGGGCGTGCCGTGAAGTCGCCGCTGCCGATCACGCCCAGCGAACGCGGGCGCGGCAATTTGTCGGAGAGCAGCCAGAGCTCAAAGCTCTTGCCCGGCTCCGGCGTCGCGCCGACCTTGCGCACCGTGAAGTTCTTGGTCGCCCCGTCGATGGTGAGGATGAAGGCGGGACCGCCGCTCTGGCCCTGCAACAGCGCGACATATTGCGCGGGCAAAGACAGCGGCGCGGCCGGTGTCTTGAGCTCGACCGTCTGGATGCGCGGTGCGGGCCGCAGCACACCTGGCAGCGCATCGGGCGAGAAGATCTGAAGCGACAACGTCACCAGCAACGCGGCGGCGAGCGCGCCGACGACGGAGGCGACATTGCGCCAGCGCTTCACGCGGCTCTCGAGATAGATCACGTTGGTGTCGTCGACGATCGGCACCTGCGTCACGGGCGCAACGCGCGGGTCGGGCGCATGGGTCTGCGGAATGAATTGCGGCGCGATATCCGGAATTACGTCAGAGTCGGATTGGGGCGGCGCCGGCTGCTGCACGTCCAGCGACGGAGGCTCCGGCAATGGCGGCTCTGGAGATGTAGGCTCCAGCGAAGAGAAGTCCGGCAGTGGTGGCGGCGCGTCCGACAGCACTGGCGGCGGCTCGAACGAATCCTGCGACGACATCGTCCGCGCGATCTCGCGCCGGATGTTCTCCCACACGATCGGCCGCGGCTCGATCGTGCCGACCATCTGATTGAGGACGCCGAGCCGGTATTCCCACGACTGCACCACGGCGGCGAACTCCTGGTCCACCGCCATCATGGTCGCGACCTGCGCGCGCTCGTCGGCATCGAGTGTGCCGAGCGCATATTCCGCGGCGAGCGCGATATGGTCCTCGCTATAGGCCATCAATTGCAGTCCAAAACCATCCTCATAATCCGAGGCACTCCCGGATATCCAACATGCTGCGCCGTAGCCACGTCTTCACCGTGTTTACGGGCGCGGCGAATTTCTCCGCCAATTGCTCGCGGCTCCAGCCGTTGTAATAGGCGAGAAGCACGAGTCGCTGGCGGTCCGGCTCGAGGCGGCCAATGCATTCCAGCAGCCGCTTCAACTCCTCGGACATCTCCCGGCGCGCCAGGGGATCGGGACTATCGGCGGCGACTTCCATCGCCTGCGGCTCCTCCTCGATGGAGGCTTCTGTCTTCTTGCGCACGATATCGATGGCGCGATTGCGCGCGATCGATGCCATCCACGTGATCGGCGACGACAGCGTCGGATTGAACTGGCCGGCGCTGTTCCAGATCTTGACGTAGGTCTCCTGAATGACCTCCTCTGCGAGATCCTGTCGGCGCAAGATACGGAGGACGACGCCAAAGAGTTTCGCGCGCGTGGCAGCGTAGAGGCGCTCGAACGCGGCCTGGTCGCGCTTCGACACCGCCTCGATCAGCCCGACCAGCTCTGCTGGCGTCAGCATTCAGCCCCCCAACGCACAGGCCCCCCGTCGCATCCGCGCGGACCCTGGCACTCCGCTACCATAGCGCGCGGCCAAGCCCGTCACCAAGAGCCGGCGCGCCACGCTGTGGACAGCACACGCAAAAACCCGGACCTTGCGGGTCCGGGCTCGCAATTTCTCAAGCGATTTTGACCGCTGGCTGCCGTCAGGCGACGGCGCCGATGCGGGAACGCATCAAGCCAATGCTGTCGAGATCGGCCTGCTCGCGGGCGTTTTCCTCAGCGCGCTCTCGGGCCTGATCACGCTCGTCCAGGAGCTCGACCTTCTTCAGTTCCTCGAAAGCCTCCCCGAGCGCGGCCTTGGCCTCCTCGAGCTGGCCCCTCAGCTCGTCGGCCGAGCGGGTCAGGTTCTCGCGGCGCTGGATGGCGGCCTTGGCATAGGTCGGATAGGCGAAATGCGCGGGATCGTTGATCCCGGCGCGGTCCTGCTCGGTCTGGATCTCGCGATCCAGATCGGTCGACATTCGCTGGAAGTCGGCGATCATGGACTCGATCTGGGCGACCCGGCGGCGCTTCTCGTCAACCTGAAATTTCTTCAGGCGGATGAGGGTATCACGTGACTTCATCGACTCGTACTCCCCAGAAGTCCCTTAGCTGCACGTGGGACGACACCGGTCTCCCCACAGGCCCGATTGGGGCCAAGACCGGCTTTACTGCTCTGTAGGATCGGATGATGACGGTACAAAGTTAGCGTTCCGTTTCCAAATTACCGAGGATTTGCGTCAATTGGCGGTAGCCGTCGGCCAGCGAGGCATTTTCGTCCTTGCGCTGGCGCAGGAACGCCTCCAGCGGCTCGTGCAGGCGGATCGCCTCGTCAACCTCGGGGCTGGAGCCGGCCCGGTATGCACCGAGCCGGATCAGCTCCTCCATGTCGGCGTAGGTCGCCATCACGGCGCGCGCCTTCTGGATGGTCGGCCAGAACTGCGGATCGGCCGATTTCGGCATGGTGCGGGAGACGGATTTGAGAATGTTGATGGCGGGGTAGCGGCCGCGCTCCGCGATTGAGCGCTGCATCACGATGTGGCCGTCGAGGATGCCGCGGACGGCGTCGGCGATCGGCTCGTTGTGATCGTCGCCGTCGACCAGCACCGTGAAGATCGCGGTGATCGCGCCCTCCCCGAGCCCCGGTCCGGCGCGCTCCAGAAGTTTCGGCAGCTCGGTGAAGACGGTCGGCGTGTAGCCCTTGGCGGTCGGCGGCTCGCCGGCGGACAGCCCGATCTCGCGCTGGGCCATGGCGAAACGCGTCACCGAGTCCATCAGGCAGAGAACATCCTGGCCCTCGTCGCGAAAATATTCGGCGACCGCGAGCGTCAGATATGCGGCCTGCCGCCGCATCAGGGCCGGCTCGTCGGAGGTCGCGACCACCACGACGGAGCGCGCCAGGCCCTCCTCGCCGAGGTCGTCCTGCAAGAATTCCTGCACCTCGCGGCCGCGCTCGCCGATCAGCCCGATGACGCTGACCGCGGCATCGACGTTGCGCGCCAGCATCGACAGCAGCACCGACTTGCCGACGCCGGAACCCGCGAAGATGCCCATGCGCTGGCCGCGACAGCAGGTGAGGAAGGTGTTCATCGCGCGCACGCCGAGATCGAGCGGGCTGCCTACGCGCTTGCGCGAATGCGCCGGCGGCGGCGAATTGCGATACGGCATCGGGGAAGCGCCCTGCGGCAACGGCCCCTTGCCGTCGATCGGCTCGCCCAGCGCATTGACGACGCGGCCGAGCCAGGCCGATGACGGACGAACCTGATTGGCCGCATTGGCGATCACAGCCTTGCAACCGCGACGCACACCGTCGAGGCCGGCGAACGGCATCACGACGGCGTTGTTGCCGGAGAAGCCGATCACCTCGCAGGGAATGGAACGGTTGGCGCCGGTCTCGATCACGAGGCGCGCGCCGACCGACATCGCGTGGATCGGGCCGGCCACCTCGACCATCAGGCCGCGAACACCGACCACACGGCCATAAATGTTGACGCCGTCGATGTCGCCGATCTGTTCGGCCAGAGCCTTCATAGAGCAGCTTTCATAATGGTCGCGCCTTCATCAATAGGGCCTTCAGGGCGAAACTCTTAAGTTTCGCCATATTTCTGAACGGCGCTTAACCTCGTGTTTACCCGCATCGTTAATCATTGCGTCACTGTCTTTGTGACTGAGCGTGGCTCCCCTTCAGAAGAAGGCTGAGTCGCGAGAGTCGGTTAGGCCCGTCTCTTAAAGTGGAACTTGAACGGAACCGGATAACGAAAGCTGCTTCGCGCGCAAGACCTTAGGGCGATTCGAGAAAAATTGCACCGGGGGGACTTGCGTTCCAGAATCAGGATTTGTTAACCATCTGTTGTCAGGATCCGAATCAGTTGTTCAAAGGCGTTTGTTGAGTGCCGCGAAGCGGCCGACCTGACGCCCAGGAGCGGCGACTATGGGGAACTGGCATGCGCGTTTTGCTGATTGAAGATGACAGCGCCGTCGCGCAGTCGATCGAGCTGATGTTGAAGTCTGAGAGCTTCAACGTCTACACGACCGATTTGGGGGAAGAAGGCGTCGATCTCGGAAAATTATACGATTACGACATTATCCTTCTCGACCTCAACCTGCCCGACATGTCCGGCTACGACGTGCTCAAGCAGCTCCGGGTCTCCAAGATCAAGACACCGATCCTGATCCTCTCCGGCCTCGCCGGCATCGAGGACAAGGTCAAGGGTCTCGGCGTCGGCGCCGACGACTACATGACCAAACCCTTCCATAAAGACGAGCTGGTTGCCCGCATCCACGCGATCGTGCGCCGCTCCAAGGGTCACGCCCAGTCGGTCATCCAGACCGGCGACCTCGTCGTCAACCTCGACACCAAGACGGTCGAAGTCGGTGGCCAGCGCGTGCACCTGACCGGCAAGGAATACCAGATGCTGGAGCTGCTCTCGCTCCGCAAGGGTACGCCCCTGACCAAGGAAATGTTCCTCAACCATCTCTATGGCGGCATGGATGAGCCCGAGCTGAAGATCATCGACGTCTTCATCTGCAAGCTCCGCAAGAAGCTCGCCAACGCTTCCGAGGGACGCAACTTCATCGAGACCGTGTGGGGCCGCGGCTACGTGCTGCGCGAGCCGCACGAGGTCGAAGAGCGCATTCCCGCCTGATCCGTTTACGTCGCGAGCCCTTCCGGGCTTGCTCTTCCCAGCCTGGACCCCGCCGCAAATGGCGGGGTTTTGTTGTTTGGGGCCTCGTCAGGCGCTGGCGAGCGCGGGACCTGCCATAGCCGCGCTCCTGACCGGGACGCGCGCGGCCGCCTCGCGCAGCCAGGCGATCAACGCATAGCCGATGATGAAGCCGAACGTGAAGGTCGGGACCACGAAGGACCACAAGAACGCCCATCCGGGAACATTGTCGACGACTTCCATGACCGGCATGGGGCTGACCTGGTGGATGGCGAACAGCACCCACAGCATTGTGGTCATGCCACCGCCGAACACAAGGCCATCGCGCATCCGCCGGGTTATCCGGGACCGCTTGCGCCACGTCGAATCCTGCACAAGCAGCGCTGCCATCGCCGCGATCCCCCAGGGGAAGATCAGGAGCGGCAGTTCATGCAGGACGACGTCGAGATAGGGCTTTTGCGGAAACTGGTAGTAGTCGAACAGCGCCTGAAGCGGAATGAAGACGAACAGGGCACTCCAGAGACCGATCGTCAGGATGAACCGGACCGGCAGCTGGCCGAAGATGGTCTCGTTCGCGAACGCGTATTGCCGCTTGAAATAATAGACCAGCCAGAAATTCACGATGAGGTAGAGCGGCGTCATCACCAGCGTCCGCATCATGCCGACATACTCCTCTCCCGGCGTATGGACGACCCTCCCGGACCCGACCAGCCACGCCAGACACCAGACAAAGGCGAAGCCCGCCACGACCGCCACGAACTTCACAATGCCGGGCGAGGACGGCTCGAGCGTGAAGCCGATCGCGCCCAGCCTTCGCCGGCTGCGCGAGAGCGTCCACTCGCCGGCGAGCGCCGCGCGCGTTGCGAACAGCAGGAGATTGTTGAGCAGCGAATCCATGTCCTTGCGCAGATCCTCCAGCATGCATCCCGCCGCGGTCTGGGCGGCCAGCTGAAGCTGGCTGACCGCGCTATGGCGGGTCGAGAGCTGGTCGAGCGCCTGCCAGTCGTCCGGCTCGACCTGGCTGTCCTCCATGATCGCACCGTAGATCTCGGCGCTGCTCTTGAGCACGCGGACGGTGCGGAAGCAGAGCGAATCGTAGACCGCGAGCAGCTCCGCATAGAGATCGGAATTGCGCTCGATGAAAGCATCATGATCGACGGCCCAGCGCTCGAGATGGAGCATGACCGCCGATATCTTGAGGAACCGTGACTGGATCGCGGTCGATTGCGTGGCGCGGAAATCATCCACCTGATAACCGACCCTGGACAGCTTGCGCTGGAGGCTCTGCATGTCGTCCGGAGCGACCTGGAACGGCGACGCGGCCAGCGCGTCGCGCAGCGCGAACGCGCTGACGGGGATGCCGGCCAGCTCCTGGCATAATTTCCGCCACGCCTTCGGCGCGACGGGAATAAGCCAAACGAACATCAGGAGCCAGACCGCAGCGAGCGGGGACAGCTGGTCGGGAAGAAAAGCGTAGATCACCAGGAACGGCGTGACGAAGACGGCGAGACCGAACAAGAACAGCGGCCGCGTCGTGAAGGAGCGGGTCCCCTTCAGCGTGTGAAACCTGAACCAGTAAAACAGCACGACCAGAAGCGGTCCACCGAAGGACCCGAAGATCGCATTCAGGGGGTCGACGACATGAGCAAGCGTCACGATGAACTCCTATTGCTAGGGTTCGTTGTTGAAGGGCGCGCCGGATATCACGGCATCCGGCGGTCGCGTGGGAGTCACGCAGCCTCGGCAATCATCTTGGCCTTCTGGACCAGGAGATCGATATTGTCAGGGGCGAGCGCAATTGCGCTGTCCATATCGTTCTGGGCCTTCACCGCGTCCTTGATCTGGGCATAGGCATTGGCCCGGGACACCAGATATTTCGGCTCGTTCTCGTTGGTCGCGATCGCCGTGCCGAAGGCCTTGATCGCCTCCTCGAGATAGCCGCGCTTGTCGTCGATCCCGGCGGCCGTCATGCTGACAATGCCCTTGATCCAGTAGAACTCCGGGTTCTTCGGCTTCAGCTTGATCGCTTCGGTGATGTCGCTGAGCGCGTTCTCATAGAGACCGACCGTCACGTTGAAATTGGCGCGGCGCACGAAATATTCGGGCTTCGCCGGATCGAGCTTCAGCATGTAGGCGAAGCTCGCGGCGGCCTTCGGGATCTGCTTCTGCTTGTGCTGAAGCGTGCCGAGATCGAAATAGACTTTTGCAAGCCGAACCGAGAGCTCGCTGTCATCGGCGAGCAGGCCGTGCAGTTCCTGCCCGCGCCGGGTCAGGTCCTCCAGCGCCTCGACCGTGGCCGGACTGGCAGCGAGTGCCTCCATGAACTCGTCGCGCCGTTGCCGCAGCATTTCTTTCGAGAGACGCGCGGCCTCGGCCGGGGTCGCCAGCGGTTGCGGCGCTTCGACGTCGAATATCCGGCCGTCGGCCGAGCGCATGTAGAGGACCGGGATTCCCCATTCGACGCGAGACTTCTCCTGGATGAATTTGCGCGCAAGCGTCACCGCGTCGTCGATCGACCGATTGCCCGCAAGTGCCGCGTAAAATCCCTCCGACATCGAAATCGCGGCGCTGTCGGTGATTGGAAACTGCATCGCCACCACGGCGGGCAGCCATCCCGTCTTCATCAGCCCGATCGCCGGATTGCCGAAACGATCGCCGACATTGATCCGGGCACTCTCGCAGCAATTGAGCATGATCAAACGCATGCTCCGCTTTGCCCCCGTCAACATCATCGCAAGATCGGAGGCGAACTTCTTCACTGGCCTGCCGTCCTCGTCGACCATGACCACAAAGCCGCTCGCGCCAGCCCCGGGCAAGGCTTCCTCGACCCCGCCATGCCCGATGAAATGGAAGATGTGCCAATCGCCTTCGAGGAGCTTCTTCATCAGGTCTCTTCCGCTCCCGCCCGGGACCCACTGGAAATCGACCTTGCCTTCGTGCTGGAGGGAATCGATGCCCTTGTTGATACGGTCGCGCTCCTTGACGACATTGAGCTTCGGCCATTCACTGGTCGAGGGATCTGCGATCATGCCGAGAATGCGTAGCGGCCCCTTGACGCCCATCCGGCCGACGCTGCCGGCCGTTTCGAGATAGCGCACGATGGGCCGCGTCAGGCTGACGAAACCGGGCATATCGTCTTCGTCGTAGAGATATTCCCACGGCAATCCGGCGAGGTCGGCCGCCTCGATCCGCAGCTTAATCCTCAGATCCTGGGCCGCGCCCTTGCTGCGCTCGTAGATCCGCTGGATCGACGGCACGTCGGTGAAGACGCTGCGGAAGACCCCGCGCCCGAAATCCCGCAGCACCTGTTCGCCGCGCGTCGTCGGGCCCTGCCGATTTTTGTCGTCGATTTCCAGCACGGCGTTTTCCAACTCGCCGCGCAACTTGGCGAGTTCGCCGGGCGCAGAGAACCAGAATTTCACCTGGGTTTTCGGCGCCTCACCCGCCGGCGACCTGACCACCCGGCCGTAATATTGCTGAGGACCGCCGCCCACGGGCAGATCGGAGCCGATCTCGAGTTCGAAATCTTCGTATTCGGCAACAGGCATTTTGAGCCTCACTCAACAAGATTTTGACTCTGAACGAAGAAGCCCTCGAATGTGCGTGGCCGGTCGCAAACAGGACGACCGTAAGAACAATACGCCAGACTATCACACGCAACCTCGGGACGCATTTGTGAAGCATGTCTCACGCGGCCCGGAAATTTGTGCGGTGCCCGAGCGCCCGCAGGAATCGGGCTTGTTTCTGGGGATCGAACCTGTTCGACCGATACGGCGACTAAGCGAACGTGCCAGAATTCGCGACGTCAACGTCGGACCTCTCCCATGATCCTGCAATCGCTCGCCGGCTTGCCCGCTTTCCTGGTCTATTTCTGCACCGGGCTAATCGCGATAGTGGCATATCTCTTCGTTTACACGCGGATCACCCCGCACAACGAGTTCCAGCTGATCCGCGACAATGATCCAGCGGCTGCGATTGCGCTCGGCCTCAGCCTGCTCGGTTTCGTGGCGCCGCTGTTCAGCGCGATCGCGCATTCGGCTAATGTGCTGGACTGCCTGATCTGGGCTGCAATCGCGCTGATCGTGCAAGTCGCCGTGTTTTACATCGTGAAAATCCCGGTGCCGGACCTGTCGGGGCGGATCGCCGCCGGCGAGCTGGCACCTGCGATCTGGCTCGGCCTGTCCTCGCTCGCAGCCGGCCTCCTGAACGCCGCCTGCATGATCTACTGAGATGGCAGCGAAGCCTCCGAGCAAGGATTTCGGCAAGCGCAGGCCCGCCCCCGCGCCGGCCCAGCGCGAGCCGGTGAAACGCTCCGGCCATGTCGCGCTGCTGGTGATGGGCACGATCGCGGTCGGCACCACGGCCTTCATGCTGATGCCGCGGCGGAACTGCGATCCCACGCCTGCCGGGGCGTCAGTCCCCGGGGCGTCAGTCCCCGGAGCGGCGGCGCCGACGACAAACTGCAGCAGCAGCTCGTCAGGCGGTACTTCGCACTGGTCCTCGCGTTCGAGCTTCTACAGCAGCGGCTCCTCGAGCCATTCGTCGTCAGGGACATCGTCCGATTCCGGGTCCGGTGGCATCACGCGCGGCGGCTTCGGCTCGTTTGCGCATGGCTTCTCGGGCGGCGGCTGAGACGCGGATTTGTGAATTCAACGCCGCGCGCCGGTCTGCTTAGGTGATGTGGCGGAAGGAAGCGATATGAAGCGTTCGCGAAGAGTCGTGCTCACCTTGATGGGCACTGCTGCGGTCGGTGCGGTCTCGATGGGATTTGTGAAGCGCGAGCGCCCCTGCGGGTCCGGGCTCGAAGCCGTGCCCGGCATCGACGGCAAGCCGTATTGCCGGCCGAGCTATGGCGGCTTCGGCGGCACGCTGCATCACGTGCACGGTGGGCACGGTGGCGGTCATGGTCATGGCGGTCACGGCGGCGGCTGACACATGCAACGCATCACTTGTCCCGAGCGCGACGACTGGCAACAGACCGCCGAGCAATGCGGCTTCGCCTTCCACACCATCGACGGCGAGCGTTATTGGGACGAGCGCGCCTATTATGCGTTCACGCTCGACGAGATCGAGCGCTCGATCGAAACGCCGACCGGCGAGATCGATGCGATGTGCCTGGAGCTCGCAGGTCGCGTGATCGGCGACGAACGCCATTTGCGGCGGCTCAAGATTCCGGAAGCGTTTTGGGACCTGATCGCGGAAAGCTGGGAGCGAGACGACCGCAGCCTCTACGGCCGGCTCGACCTGAAATTCGACGGCGACGGTCCGGCAAAACTGCTCGAATACAATGCGGACACGCCGACCTCGATCTTCGAGGCCGCGGTGTTTCAATGGACCTGGCTCGAGCAGGCGATCGAGCGGCGCATCATCCCTGCACGCGCCGACCAGTTCAATTCGATTCACGAGCGGCTGATCGAGGCGTGGGAAGCGATCGGCGCGGGCGGTCATCTGCATCTCACCGGCACGACCGGCAACGAAGAAGACGCGGGCACGCTCGCTTATCTCGAAGACACCGCGCGCCAGGCAGGCCTCTCGACCACGCTGCTCGACATCGAGGAGATCGGCTGGCGCGACGAGGCCGGCGGCTTCGTCGATCTCGATAACAGCGACATGGCGCTTGTCTTCAAGCTCTACCCCTGGGAATGGATGTTCCACGATGCCTTCGGTGCAAAGCTCGCCGGCGCTCCGACGCGCTGGATCGAGCCGCCGTGGAAGGCGGTACTCTCCAACAAGGGCATCCTGCCGTTGCTCTGGGAGATGTTTCCGAACCATCCCAATCTGCTGCCGGCCTTCTTCGAGGACGATCCGCGCGCAGCCGAACTCGGCAGCTCCTACGTCCGCAAGCCGTTGCTGTCGCGCGAAGGCGCCAACGTCACGCTGATGTCGGGCGGAATGTCACTCGATGAGCACGCCGGCCCCTACGGCGCCGAAGGCTTCGTGCGCCAGGCGCTGTCACCCCTGCCGAACTTTTCAGGCGTCTATCCGGTGCTGGGAAGCTGGCTGGTGAACCACGAGCCATGCGGGCTTTCGATCCGCGAGGACGAGAGCCCGATCACGGGCAACGGCTCACGGTTCTTGCCGCACGCGATCTTGTAGATCACCTTGCCGCGGCGACCTTCAGCGGCTGCGGCATCAGGCCACCCATGGGACGGCCGGAGCGCGCCGGATTGAGCTGGTAGAGCCCGCGCCGGTCGGAGATCGGACGGAAAGCGTCGGTGATGCCGACGACGGATTCGGCCGCGCCGAGCAACAGCGTGCCATCCGCGTCAAGACCCTTCGACATGCGCTCGAAGATCACCGCCTTGGTGTCCTGATCGAAATAGATCAGCACGTTACGGCAGAAGATCACGTCGAACGTGCCGAGATGGGAGAAGTCCTGCAACAGATTGAGCTGACGGAACTGCACCATCGCGCGAATGTCGGCGTTGAGCTGCCAGACCTCGCCCGATTGCGTGAAGTATTTCATCAGAAGCTGGATCGGCAGACCGCGCTGCACCTCGAACTGGCTGTAGACGCCGGCCTTGCATTTCTCCAGCACCTCCTGCGACAGATCGGTGGCGACGATCTCGATGCGCCAGCCCGCGAGCGCGGCGCCCATCTCCTTCAGGCACATCGCGATCGAATAGGGCTCCTGCCCGGTCGATGAAGCGGCCGACCAGATGCGCAGCGATTTGCGCGCGGCACGCGCCTGGATCAGACCGGGCACGATGCTGTCGCGCAGATGATCGAACGGGATCTTGTCGCGGAAGAAGAACGTCTCGTTGGTGGTCATGGCTTCGACCACGTCGGTCGCAAGCCTTCCATCGCCGTTCCTGATCTTGAGCACGAGATCGGGGATGCCGGGCAGGCTCGCCTTGCGGGCCAGCGGCAGCAGCCGGCTCTCGACCAGATATTGCTTGTCGGGCGAGAGATCGAGACCGGAGCGCTCTTTCAGGAACTTACGCAGATACTCATAGTCCGTGGGCGTCACGAGCGATCTCCCGCGAACAGGCGGTTGACCTTCGCGCCGATCTGGTTGAGCGGCAGGATCGCCGCGCAGATGCCGGCATTGGCAGCCGCACCGGGCATGCCCCACACTACGCTGGAAGCTTCATCCTGCGCGATCACGCTGCCGCCGGCAGCGACGATGTCCTTGCCGCCGCGCATGCCGTCCGAGCCCATGCCCGTCAGGATCACGGAGAGGATGTGGCCGTGCCAGATGTCGATGGCGGAGGTGAAGAGCGGATCGACAGCCGGCTTGCAGAAATTGACGGCGGGGCCGTCGTCGAGCGCGATCGCGACGTCCGCGCCGTTGCGCACGACGCGCATGTGCTTGCCGCCGGGCGCAAGGTAGATGCGCCCCGGCTTCACCGGCTCGCCGTCGACGGCCTCGGCTGCCGGCTTGCGGCTCGAACGCGCCAGATGCTCGGCGAGAATGGTGGTGAAGGTCGGCGGCATGTGCTGGGTGATCAGCACCGGGACGCGGTCGATCACCGGGCCGAGCTCGATGACCAGCGCCATCAGCGCCTGCGGACCGCCGGTCGAAGAGCCTATCAGCAGCACCTTCGGCGCCTGGGTCGAGAACGGACGCGTGGTGAGCGGGCCTGACGACAGCGCATGCAAGGCCGGAGCCGGTGCGGCGGGCCGCGCGACAGCCGGTGCACGTGCAGCCGGCGCAGCAGGGCTCGCGGGCGCCAGCGGCGGACTCGCGACCGCCGGCTTCCGGCGCAGCCGTGCACCGAGGTGACGGATCTTCTGGATCAGATCGTGATGGAAGACGTCCGCGGCGGACGTCTCGCGCGTCGATTCCGGCTTCGGAATGTAGTCGGCGGCGCCGAGCGACAGCGCCTTGAAACTGATCTCCGCATTGCGGCGGGTCAGCGTCGAGGCCATGATGATGACGAGATCGCGCTTCTTCGCCAGCAGTTGCGGCAGCGCCGAGATGCCGTCGAGCTCGGGCATTTCGATGTCGAGCACAGCGACGTCGGGATTGATGCGTTCGATCTGGTTGACCGCTTCGAGCCCGGTGCGCAGCGAGGCCGCGACCTCCATGTCGTGTTCGGCGCCGATCCAGCGCGAGATCAGACCGCGTATGACGACGGAGTCGTCGACGACCATCACACGCAGCGGTCCCGCTTCACGCGACGAGCCCATAGTCGAATTACCTGCGAACGCAACACTCATTACTCACCAACTCAGACTGAAACGGTTCAGTTGAAAACAAACGCCGAAGGAGCCGTTCAGCCTCCGGTGTTCGCTCAGATCAAGCCGACTTCCTGGAACTTCGCCGTTACGATTTCCTTGTCAAACGGCTTCATGATGTACTCGTTGGCACCGGCGTGCAGGGCGCGCGCAATATGGGCCACGTCGTTCTCGGTGGTGCAGAACACCACCTTGGGCTGGTCGCCGCCGGGCATGCGGCGCAGATGGCCGAGGAACTCGTAGCCATCCATGACCGGCATGTTCCAGTCGAGCAGCACGGCGTCGGGAAGCCCGCGCTTGCAGGCCTCGAGCGCCTTCTCACCGTCCTCGGCTTCGAGAATCTGGAAGTCGAGACCTTCCAGGATCCGGCGCGCAACCTTGCGGATGACGCTGGAATCATCAACGACGAGACACGTGCGCATGTGAACCTCTATTTCTGATCCCCTTTGCGGGGGCACTTTCAATTGCGAGTCCGTCGGCGGCGATGCCGACGTATCAGGCCGCCATCATATCGGGCGCGAGCTCGAGGACGCGATCGACGTCGAGGACGACCATGAGCTGGCCGTCGAGACGGTGGACACCGCCGGCGAGCTTGGCCATGCGGGGGTCGAGGTTGACGGGGTTTTCTTCCTTGCCGTCCTCGGACAGGCGCAGCACCTCGCCGATCTGGTCGATCAGCAGGCCATAGGATTCACCGCGCAGGTCGACGCCGACCGCCATCGGGGTCTTGCCGTCCTCGGGCTTGGGCAGGCCGAGGCGGGCGCGCATGTCGACCACGGTGACGATGCGGCCACGCAGGTTCAGCACGCCCGCGATCTCGCGCGAGGACAGGGGAACGCGGGTGACGCGCTCGGGCATGAACACGTCCTGGACACGGGAGATCGGCAGGCCGAACAGCTGGCCGCCGATCATCGCGGTGACGTATTCGACCATGGCGCCTTCGCCAATCTGCGTCTTCTTGCTCATATCGGTCTCTCCTGATCCCTGGTCCCTGGTTCTTGGCCCTTACGCCGCTGCCCGGCTCAGCTCGGAGGCACCGGCGGCACCCGCGGTCTGTTCCTTCAGCGCCGCGATCAGACCGGGACGGTCGAACTTGGCGACA
>JAUEPE010000021.1:10000-105808 GCA_030403585.1 Frankia sp. RB7 | reverse complement strand
GGCCTATCACTGGGCGGCGCTGCACCCTGACATGGTCGAGCGTGCCGCGGTGGTCTGTGGCAGCGCGCGCTGTGCGCCCTATAATCACGTGTTTCTCGAAAGCGTGAAGGGGGCGCTCACCGGCGATCCCGCCTTTCGCGACGGACGCTTCGTCGAAAGGCCGATTGCCGGCTATCGCGCCATGGGACGCGTCTATGCCGGCTGGGCGATGTCGCACGGATTTTATCGCGAAGAGATGTGGCGGGAAGCGGGTTTCACATCGCTGGAGGACTATCTCGTCCGCGCCTGGGACTCGGCGTTTGCGCGACGCGACGCCAATGATCTGCTGGCGCAGGTCGGCATCTGGCAGCGCGGCGATATCAGCCACTGCGCGGCCTTCGACGGCGATTTCGATCGTGCGCTGGCAGCAATCAAGGCGCACATGCTGCTGATGCCGGGCGCGACCGATCGTTATTTCGACGTCCGCGACAACGAAGACGAGCTCGGCAAGCTGGTCAACGCGAAATCAGCGGTGCTGCATCCGATCCCGTCGCTGCACGGTCATCGTGCCGGCAATCCCGTCACCAATCCGCGCGACAAGACCTTCCTCAAGGCCGAGATCGCGGCCCTTCTCAGCAAGTAATGCAGGCATCGATCATGACTGACGCGACTGTTTCAGAGCCCGGCCATCGCTTGAAGCTTCTGGCCCCGGCGATGCTGCGCGAATTGTCGGTGCGCTCGAACCTCAGGGGTGCGGCGCAAAGCCTCGGTCATTACGGCATGATCGTGCTGGTGGGCGTGCTGATCTGGATGGTGTCGTCGCGCCATGGCGTACTCTGGGCGCTGCCGCTGATGGTGGTGCAGGGCTATCTCGTCGCGTTCCTGTTCATGGCGGTGCATGAGACTGCGCACAAGACCGCGTTCAGAAGTCGTGGCCTCAACCTCGCGGTCGGCTACCTCTCGGCCTTCATCATCGGACTGCCGTACGAATATTATTGCCTGTTCCACTGGGACCATCACCGTTACACCCAGGATCCCGAAAAGGACCCGGAGCTGATTGTCGGCGTGAAGCCGACATCCGATACGCAACTCGCGATCGCCTACAGCGGATTGCTCCAGGTTGCCGGCCGCCTCCGGCTGATGCTCGGCCATGCCGTCACCGGCAAGGTCGTCGTACCCTGGATTCCCGAGAAAAAGCGCGGCACCATCGTGACTGAGGCGCGGGTCCATATCGCGTCCTACGCGTTGCTGCTCGCATTGTCGCTGTGGTTCTCGTCAGCGCTACTTCTGTGGGTCTGGATCGTGCCGCTGATGATCGGGCAATTCTTCCTGCGACCCTATCTCTATGCCGAGCACACCGGCTGCGACCGGACCCGTAGCGCGTTCCAGAACACCCGCACGACCTACACCGGTGCGATCGTTAAATGGATTGCGTGGAACATGCCCTACCACGTCGAGCACCACGCCTATCCTTCGATCCCATTTCACGCGCTGCCGAAGCTGAACGGAATCGTCGATGGTGAAATCGTCTATCGCGGGCGCGGCTATATCAGAACGACGCGCGAGACCTGGACCTGGTTTCGCCGGCATCGGAAGAGCGCTTAGGCTCAAAGCAAAGCTCCGGCCGCAGCGCGACCGGAGCTTTGTCGAGCAGGCCCGATATCAGTAGATCCCGTACGCACAGACATTAACGACGCGGACGCGCATGCCGTGGCGGGTCTGGACGACGCGTTCCTGGTAGCAGTTGCTGGCGCCGGTGTTGACGTAGAGACCGCCATAGCCGAAGCCCCAGCCGGGGCCCCAGTGGTGGAAGCCGTGCGCCGACGCAGCGGTGGGCGCGAGAGCGGCAGCGCCGAGCGAACCGGCGGCGATCAGGCCAAGAGCAAGCTTACGAAACATTTTCATTCTCCAGTGTGGCGCGAAGCCGTTGTTATGTCCCTGCATCTCGGTCGAGCTGAGATGCGAATGAGTTCACATTGCGATTGGAGAATCGTGTTTCAGGATTGTTTCGTCGGTTGCGGCGAGATGCGCCGTCGTCAGGCTTTCCGCGCCGCGCGATAGCGCGCGGCCATCGCCTGCGTCATCTCGGCCATCTTCTCGCGGAGATCGGCGGGCTCCAACACCTCGACCTCGGACCCGAGCCGCAGCAACTCGGCTGCGGCATGCCACGACGTCTTTCCGGTCGGCACCCTTGCGATGCGCCAACCATCGGCATCGATCGTCCCTTCGATCTGCGTGCGCGCCTTGACGTAAGGCTGGCTCAGCGCATCGAGCAGTTTCACGCCGAGTGGTGAGAGCCGCACGATCGCGACGTTCGGATGCATCTCGGCCTCGAGCCGCAGCGTCGCATCCTGCCAATAGGCGACGAGATTGAAATCGGCGGGGCGATCGAAGCGGTCGTCGAGCGCCGTGCAGTCGAGCACGCGCGCGATGCGATAGGTGCGCACGCTGCCGTCGACCTGGCCAGCGAGATACCAGTTGCCGCCCTTCAGCACGAGGCCGAGCGGGGCGACACGGCGCTGTTTCTCGGCGCGCCAGCTCTGATAGCGGATATTGAGGAGCGTCCCGCGCAGGGCAGCGCCGGCAATTGCACGCAGATGCTTTGGCTCGTCCGTCTCGCCGAACCAACCGGACGCGTCGAGGTAAAAGCGCTGCTGCATCCGGCCGGCGTCTTCGCGTAAATTTGCGGGCAGCGCCGCCATCAGCTTGTTCTGTGCGGCGATCATCGCGGCATCCAGCCCCAGCGCCGCCGCCGGCCCCGGTAATCCCGCCAGGAACAGCGCGCCGGCTTCGCTCTGGGACAGCCCGTTGAGGCGCACGCGATAGCCGTCGAGCAAGCGGTAGCCACCCTCCGCACCGCGATCGGCATAAACGGGAACGCCGGATGCCGCGAGCGCGTCGATGTCGCGATAGATCGTGCGCACCGAGACCTCGCAGGCCTCTGCAAGTTCCGGCGCAGTGACCTGCCCCTTGGCCTGGAGGGTGGTGAGGATCGACAACATCCGGCTCGCGCGCATGATCCCTTAAACCATACCTGACATAGGATGTCAGGTATGGTCGGCTAGAGATGCACCCATCGCAAGCCGGCCCAAGGGAGATCCGCCATGACCGATCCGAACCGCATCACGCTGTATTATTCGCCGCAAAGTCGCGCCACCGGCACGCGGGTGCTGCTGGAGGAGCTCGGCGCGCCGTATAACCTTCACGTCCTCAACATGAAGGACGGCGAGCAGCGGAAGCCTCCCTATCTCGCCATCAATCCGCTCGGCAAGGTGCCGGCGATCCGGCATGGCGCGGCGCTCGTGACCGAGCAGGTCGCGATCACCATCTACCTCGCAGACTTGCTTCCGCAGGCGGGGCTGACGCCCGCGCTGGACGATCCACTACGCGGTCCTTACCTGCGCTGGACCGCCTATTACGGCTCCTCCTTCGAGCCGGCTTTGATCGACAAGTTCATGCAGCGCGAGCCTGCGCCGATCACGCAGTCGCCCTACGCCGATTACAACACCATGCTGGGTGCGCTCGAGGCGCAGCTGTCGAAAGGACCGTATCTGCTCGGCGAGAAGATGACCGCCGCCGATATCCTGTGGGGCGTCGCGTTCAACTGGACCATGACGTTCGGTATCGTGCCGAAGAAGGATGTGTTCGTCCGTTATAGCGAGCGGATTACGTCGCGGCCCGCGTTCCAGCGTATCAACGCGGCGGATGACGAGATGGCCGCGCAGCACACCGCGGCTGTGGGTGAGTGAGGGCGACAGGCCTCACATTCGGTGTCGTCCCGGCCTTCGCCGGGACGACACCGAATATTTGGTGCGACTGTACAAAACAGCCCTCAAAACCGCGGCGGCCGCTTCTCTGCAAACGCCTTGATGCCTTCCTTGATCTCGTCGCCGCGCATGCTGTCGCGATGGCGCTGGTCGGTGGCTTGCTCATCCAGCTCGCCGCGGGCGAATTCGTTGATGGCGCGTTTCATGCCGCGCATGGCGTTCGGGGCATTGCCGGCGAGAAGGTTGGCGAGCTTGTCGACCTCCTCGTCAAGTGTCTCCACCGGCACCATCGCGGTGAGATAGCCGATCCGCAGCATCTCCGGCGCACTGATCTTCTGTGCAGTGAGAAACAGCTTCTTGGCGTTGTCGACGCCGAGCCGCGTCACGTAGCGTTTGATGCCGCTCCTGTAATAGTGCAGCCCGAGCCGCGCCGCCGGCATGAACATCTCGGCGGTGTCGACGCCGATACGGAAATCGCACGCGAGCGCGAGGTCGGTCGAGCCGCCATAGACGCCGCCATTGAGCCGGCAGATCGTCGGTACCCCGAGGTCCTCCAGCCGGTTGACGACGACTTCGAAGGCGGAGCCCGCGCTCTGCTGCTCGTTGGCGCTCGCTGCCCGCTCGGCGACCGAATTGAGATCGTAGCCGGCGGAGAAGGCGCGTCCGGTGCCGGTCAGGACCAGCACGCGGATATCGGGATCGGCCTCGACCCGGTCGAACAGCTTTGTCAGTTCGCCGAGATCTTCCGCCTGGAGCCGGTTGAGATGCTTCGGCCGGTTCAAGCGGATGGTGGCGCGCGCACCATCGATTTCGAGCACGGGGCCGCTGGCCGCGTCGGCTGTATCCGACATTCTTGTCTCCATTTACTTGTTTTCGAGCGTGCGGCGCTTTGCTTCCGCATCGATGGTCTCGGCCAGATCAGGGTGGCGCGCCATCAGCACGCGGAAGTCGACGAGGTCGAGCACCAGCAGCCGCGACACTTTCGTGGTCGAGACATTGGCACCGCGCATGTTGTTGCCGAGTAGCGCCATCTCACCGAAGAAGGCGCCGTCCCCGAGCTGGACCTTCTTGCCGGGGAGGTCGACCTCGACCTCGCCGGCCGCGATGAAATACATGCAGTCGCCCTGCGCACCCTTACGGATGATCATGGTGCGCGCCGGCAGCTCCATGGTGCGCAGCATGTGGGTGACGTCGGCGATGGCCGCGGGCCCGAGCGCGGCGAAGAACGGCACCTTGCTGACGGATTCCCAGGTCTTGAGGAAGTTGTCACGCCGCGTTTCCGCAGCGAACCCGGTCGCCAGAATACCAGTCCAGAGGCCGAACACGCCGAGGCCGGAGATCATCACCAGCGCCGCCACCATGCGACCCGCGGGCGTTACCGGCACGGCATCGCCATAGCCTGTCGTCGTCAGCGTGACGACCGCCCACCACAGCGCGGCGGGGACGCTGCCAAAGGTCTGCGGCTGCACGTCCCGCTCCAGGAAATATTCGGCAACGGAGGCGAGGAAGACCACCATCAGGAAAATCACGAGCACGCTGAGCAGCGGGCCTGATTCGAGCACAAGCACGCGGCGGAGCTGGCGCAGGCCAGGAATGCCCGGCACCACCTTCAAGACCCAGAGCACGCTCAGCAGCCAGGCCGTCCTGGGCTCGGCGCCGAGGACCAGGGCGACCGGCACGGCCAGCGCCCCCAATGCGTCGACCAGCCCGGCGGAGGAGGACATGTAGAGGGCGAGCCGCCGCTGGTGCGCCATGTGGCGCAGCCGGACCAGCCATTCGAACACGAAATAGACAAGACAGGCCCACAGCAGGAAATCGACCCAGCGATGGGCCGCCTCGTAGGCCGGATCGAGCGTCAGCAGCACCATGCTGACCACGCCGACTGTCACGGCCACATAGGCCGCTTTGGTCATGTTGCGGCCGGCCGTGGCGGCCACGAACTGGGCCAGAGCGGGAAACATCGGCTTGGACATGCGGGAAGGCGGCCCGGTCTCGAGATCGGTCTTTGAGGTCCCGGGTGGGACTTGCGCGCCAAAGTGCATGCCTGCACGGAGGCCGTCAACGACAGGCGCCGGCCTTCGGTGCGAGTGGCTAATTTCGGGGAGGGCCGGGTCGCTATTTGAAGTGTGGCGGCTCGTCGTAGCCGCGGCGGCTGCTCAAAAACAGCAACATCATCAAGCCGATGCCGACGACCACGGAGAACCCCGCTCCCAGCGCCAGGGCCACATAACCTTCCGTCGGGATCGGGTCGCCCCCGACTGCCATGGCCGAGTAGGCGAAGTAACCAACCGCAACCAGCATTCCCAGCAAGACGATGAGAAGGAGCATACGCATGGTGCGTTCTCCGATTGTGCTCGGGAGTACCAACGGCCGCGGAAGGGAAACCGTTCCACGGTCGGAGTGACGATTCGCCTAATCGGCGCGCGCGCCCAATCCTGAGGCACGAATCGATAGGTCAGGCGCTCTGAGCTGTCTTCACCACCACGACGTTGCTGTCTTCGGGTAGGGGGAGCGCGGCAGGGGCGGCGATCTTCTCGATCTCGCTGGCGTGGCGCTTGAGGTAGTCGCGGCGCATCCCGATCTCGTCACGAACGAATTCGTAGCCGAGCCTGAACGTATCGAGGCCGTCGGTACTGATGGTGCCGTCACGCAAGCCGATCACCGCACCGCGCAGGATACCCTCGAGCTCGTCCTGGAGACATTCGAGCTGATCCAGCGAGTGGGCGTGCTCGATGCGCTCGCCGATATCGAGGATCGCGGTGGAAAGCTCGCTCGCCTTTTCCGGCGCGACGCGGGTGATCTTGGCGTAGATGCCCGCGAAGATCGAGCCGATGACGCTGAGCGCGGCGGCGCCCAGATACATCATGTCGCTGTACTTATCCATGAACGACTTGGTGTCGTCGTTGATGTAGTCGGCCGCGCCCTGATGCGCCATCACGAAAGCGTCCTTCTCGACGGAGGCCGGTTCGATATGGGTCGCAAAGCCGCTGTCGAGCCCGAGCGCGGCTTTGTTCTCGTAGACGATGCGCGCGAGGTCGCCAGCGGTGGTCGCCGACATCTTGGATTGCGCGACAAGCAGCCATTCGAGGCCGATCGTGTCGAGATCGTCGTCGGGAATCTCGGGCGAGGCGGACAGCGTGCCGGCTGTCAGCGTCTCGTCGGAAATACCGGGGAATTTACGCGCCAGCGCCTTGGCTTCGTCGATTGCATTGAGCGTGAAGCCGCCGTGCTTGGCGACCTGCTCATAGGCCTTGTCGCGCACGGCCTTGGAGGCGTGGACGACGGCAATCACCGCGCCAAAGCTGCTGGCAGGCGCCAACAGCTTGTCCAGCGGCGCACCCTGCGGCGCCATCTGGATCTTCGCGGCGTCGGGGCTGTCGGCGGGAATGTCGAGGATGCTGCGCACGAAGGCGAGGGACGAATCATTCTCGGCGAGAATGGCGACCTTCTTCTTCTTGAGCTCGGCCAGCGACTTGATCTTCTTGTTGCCGGGGCCGAGCAGCAGCACGAGATCGTGCTCGAGGATCGCGAGCGTGCGCGCCCGCAGCGGCACCTTGGCGTCGGTGCGCAGGACGGCAAGATCGGCCTGCCTGCGATCGAACTGCGCGAGCGCCTTGGCGTTGTCGGCATTGTTGACGATCTTGATCCGGAAACGCGAGGCGTTGTTCTTCAGCAGCGTGGCGAGCTTGGTCGCGAACAGTGCCTCGTCGCTGTTGGGAGCACCAACGGCAAAGGTCAGCGTCTCCGAATTGTGCAACCAGGCGCGCCCGGCCCAGACGGTGGCGAGCGACAGCAGCAGGGTCAGCACGACATACAGCAGGACCTGCTGCTGATTGGTCTTGATCACCTTGGGACGCCGTGGCGGCGGAAGCTCGGTCGACGAGGTCGGGCCTTCAGCACTCATGGCAGCACTGGCCTTATTCCTGGGGTGGCGGGCGGCACGGCCATCGCCGGCGGCACGCTCGAAAAATTCGTAAGCGTCTGAAAAAAGAACGATATTCCTCTACCTGAGAATGATAGCGCGCCAGCGAGAGAATGCAAATTCCGCGCCGAAGGTAACCTTACCCAACCGATCCGCGTCGTTTGGTCATGCTATCACCGTTTAGCCACAGTTGGCGATTTTCCAGTTCCCCCGGCTGCATTCCGTCGCGGGAGATGTCATAAATCAGCGGTCCCGGATGTTCTGACGGGTCCAAGAAGAAGTTGCGCTGAACGCTCCATTTTTTCTTTTCGAGTCAACGAGGGCGTCAGCTTTGTCGTTTCCACCTCTGTCATCGGCGGTTCCGGTCGAAGCGCTCATTGGCTGGATGTTGTTGCTCACCTTCAAGCACATCATCGCCGATTTCGTGCTGCAGACCGCCTGGATGGCGCAAGGCAAGGACCAGAAGCACGGCTGGGCCCTGCCGCTTCTGGTGCATTGCCTGATTCACCTTGCGGTTGCGCTGCCGTTGATCCTGATCGTGGCGCCGAAATTCTGGTTCGTGGCGCTTATCGACTTCGTCATTCACATCACGATCGACCGCGCCAAGGGACTGGTCTCGGCCAATTTCGGCGTCAACCAGGAGCACCCCTGGTTCTGGACCTTGATCGGCGTCGACCAGGCGCTGCACCACCTGACCGGCTTCGGCCTCTCCATCTTCATGGCGGCGAACTGACTGCTTGCACTGTCGTTCCGGTGCTCGCGAAGCGAGAACCCGGAAGCTCGAGATTCCGGGTTCGGTCCTGCGGACCGCCCCGGAATGACGGGTACGCAACAAGTCTCGCCCGGGCTGATTCGCGGCCCACGGGCAAGCACCCCGGGTGACTACCGCCCGGGGTGGTTAACCTTTCATTAGAGAATTGCGCTGCATCTTCGGCTTCGAGGAGAACTGCAATGTTTTCAAGCCGCGACGCCTATGAAAGCGATTTCTGCCCGGTCCGCGACGAACTCCTTGGCGAAATGTATCGCGCCAATGAAAGCGGCCTGCCGAGGTTGGTTGAGACTGTTTCCCCGGATGTCCGCGCCATGCTGGCGCTGTTCTGCTATCGCCGCAGCCATTTGCATTCGTTGGCAGTCGCGATCGCAGCGAGCTGCAACGAGCGCGACCTGATCGAGAGCGGCGGCCGTGTTGGTTCGACGCTCTATGCGCTGTCGCGCGAGGGCTCGGCCAAATCGTCCCCGTCGCTGTCGGGTAGCCGCAAGCCGATCACGCTGTCGACCAAGCCGCTCTCGGTGCTCGCACCGCTGGACGACGAGATCGACGACGAGATCAGCGAAGCCGTCCCCGCTTAAGCGGTCTCGATCACAGGCAGTCCGAACTTCCGCCGCGCCATCGCGCATTCGGCGTCGCCCGGCATGCAGGTGCGGCACACCTCCGGCCGCACCGCATAGATGCCGCACGCGGTCGCCTTGCCGATCTCGCCCTGCAGCGCTGAGCAGCGATCGCCTTCGCAGCGCATGCCCGATTGACGCTCGTTGACGAGTGTCTCAGGAATCGCAGCAAGCTCCTCGTCGCTCTCGATCGAGAAGCGCGGCCAGTTCTGCGAATAGCCGCAGCAGGCGCCGCAGCTCTGGCAAAAGATCGACAGGTCGATCGCGGACGTTTCATCCATCGTGGTCATGTATCTTTCGGTGGGCCCCAGACCAGGCTCTGCCGCCATTTCGCGCGCAAGACGTCGCGCCGTTCCGGATATCTTTCGTCGAGATAGGTCGCATCCACCACCCGGTCGGTGCGGAAGCTGCGGAAATCGCTGCGCAACTCGCACCATGCCGCGAGCAGGCGCACCGCTTCGAGATAGCCGACCGAGATCGGCCAGATCATGCGTTCGCTGGGGCGGCCCTGCTCGTCGCGATAGCGCAGCATGATCTTCTTGCCTTCGTGGATCTGGGTGCGCGTACGCGCCATGTCCAGGCGGTCCGGCTCCCTGTTCCAGCTCGGCCGCGCGCGGCTCGCAGGCTCCAGCACGAAGGGACGCAGGCGCTCGGGCACGGTGTCGGCGATCTTGGCCATCAGATCTTCAGCCGCGCGCGCCAGTGTGGAATCGGCATGGCCCGCGACCCATTGCGCGCCCAGCACCGCCGCCTCGATCTCGTCGGGTGTCAGCATCAGGGGTGGCAGGTCAAAACCCTTCTCGAGAATGTAGCCCATGCCAGCTTCGCCGCGGATCGGCACGCGCTGGCCCATCAGCGTGGCGATGTCGCGATAGATCGTGCGCTTCGAGGTCTCGAGCTCGGCCGCAATCGCGTCCGCCGTCAGCGGCTTACGGGTGCGCCTCAGCACCTGGATGATCTGAAACAGCCGGTCGGCGCGTCTCATGACAATTCTCTCATCGGGGACGGATCAGAAAACGGCGCGTGGCTGCTGACAGGATGCTGGCAGCAGGGGAGTTCTATACCGGGACAACACATCGACTGAAGAGGATTTGTCCATGATCATTCCAACCCATTTCGGTCCGGCCGGTCCGTTGTGGCGGAGCCAGGCCTCGTTGCATGCCTCGCTGTCTAGCTGGGCCTTCGGCCGCCTCACGTTTTTCGATCTCACCGTCGTCGACCTCCGCGTTGCGCTCGCGACCATGCTGACACGTTCGCTGGTCCAGGCTGCGGACGCGCTGGTCCGCCATGTGATGGGCCGCGCCTGGGAGGGAGCCCGTTTCGCAGAAGATATCACGGCTGCTGCCACCATGGTGGCAGCAGCCCGTCGCTAGGTTCCGTCAACTCTTTCGGTAGGTTCAGGAGAGCTCAAATGATCACGCTTTACGGCTTTGGCACCGGCTTCGGCCTGCCGGAAATCAGCCCCTTCGTCACCAAGACCGAGGTGCAACTCAAGATGGCGGGACTGCCCTACCGGAAGGAGCGTGCGATGCCGCCGGCTTCGCCGAAGGGGCAGCTGCCTTTCATCGATGACGGCGGCGAGGCGGTGGCCGATTCCACCTTCATCCGCGCCCATATCGAGCGCCGCTACAGCTTCGACTTCGACGCCGGCCTATCCCTGCACGAACGCGCCCAGGCCTGGGCGTTCGAGCGCATGATCGAGCACCACGTCTATTGGTCGCTGGTCGGCGCGCGCTGGGTCGATGCTGCCAATTTCGCCAAGGGCCCTGCGCATTTCTTCGACGGGGCGCCCGAGCACAGCCGCGAGAAGCTGCGCGAGGACGCGCAATTCCGCGTCGCCGAGAACTATTTGCTCTCCGGCCTCGGCCGCCACGCCCCCGATGACGATGTCGAGCTCGCGGTCCGCTCGCTGTTCGCACTCTCGGTGCAGCTCGGCGACAAATACTATCTGATGGGCAGCAAGCCCAGTGGGGTCGACGCGACCGCTTTCGGCGCGCTTGCAGGAATTCTCACACCGTTCTTCGAATCCCGTCTGCGCGAGCGCGCGGAAGGATTTCAAAACCTCACCGCCTATGTCGACCGGATGATGGACACCTACTATCCGGAGTTCGCCTGGACTCCGCTGCGTCAGGCGGCCTAGCGTTCAGGGTATCCGCGGACTCGCTGCACCTCTCCCGCTTGTAAGCGAGAGAGGGAGCGCACCAACGCCGGGCCGCAGTCTTATTTCAAAGAAAAGAGCCGGCCCATCGGGCCGGCTCTCGTCGTGCTGGAAACTTGTCGCCGCTTACTTGGCGAGCGTGTATTTGCCGTCCTTGACCGTGAGCAGGATGCGCGAGCGGTCGTCGAGGCCGTAGCGGTCCTTTTCGGTGAAGTTGTAGACACCTTGGCTCGCCGCGATTTCCCGCTCCGAAAGCAGCGCCTGGCGGATCGCCTCGCGGAATTCTGGCGTCCCGGGCTTGGCCGTCTTCAGCGCAACCGGAATGACGCGCTTCAGAATCTCGAAAGCGTCATAGGAATGGCCGGCGAACTGGCTGCGGCTGCTCGGGCCGTACTTGCCTTCATAGGCGGCGTTCAGCGCCATGCCCGGCTTTTTGGTGAGGGCGCTGTCCGGCTGATCCTCGGGGTCCATCACCGGGCCCGACGCCATCAGCACGCCTTCCGCTGCCTTGCCGGCGATGCGGATGAAATCCATGCTGGCTGCGCCATGGGTCTGGTAGATCAGGCCCTGATAGCCGCGCTCACGCAGTTCGGTCTGCGGCAGTGCGGCGGCGGTGCCGGAGGCGCCGATCAGGATCGCATCGGGATTAGCGGCGACGAGCTTCAGCACCTGCCCGGTCACGGATGTATCGGGACGGGCAAACCGCTCCTCATCGGCGAGCGTCATGCCCATCGGCACACCCTGGGCCTTGAAGTCGTTGAACCAGAGGTCGCCGTAGGAGTCGGAATAGCCGATATAGCCGACCGACTTCACGTTATGCGCCTTCATGTGCTCGTAGAGCACCTTGCCCATGATCGGAATCGGCTGCGGCATCGCCACCGACCACTTCATGCGCTCCGGCGTGATCGGGAACGGGGAGAGGCCGAAATGGGGAATGCCGGCTTCGTTGGCGACGTTGGAGACCGCGATCGTCGGCGGAGTGATCGCCGATCCCATGATGATGTCGGCCTTGGATTCGGTGACGAAGCGGCGGGCGTTGGTGGTCGCGGTGGTGGGGTCGCCGCCGTCGTCGAGCACGATGATCTTCAGCGGCACGCCGCCGATTTCCTTCGGTACGAATTCCAGCGCATTGCGCTCGGGAATGCCGAGCGCTGCGCCCGGTCCGGTCGTGGTGGTGGTGATGCCGATGGTGATCTCGGCGGTCTGGGCCAGCGCGGGCAAGGCCGGTAGCGCCAGCGTCGCCGCCGCGATGGCGGCGGTCAGGTAAAAGCGTTTCATTGATTCCTCCCTTTTCGTATTTCTTTGAAAGCAGAAATTCGGGGCTATTTCAGCCCCGTCTTTTGGTGATGCGGCGATTTAGCTCCGGACCTAGCTTTCTGTGAATTTCGCTACCATTTCCGGCGGAAACGGTGCTGATTTCAGCTTGTCGGGGTTAACGGGATCGCGGCCGACCAGGACGCGGGTCTCAGAACCTTCGATGGCAAGTGCCTCGCCCTTGTAAACGTTGTGCTTCACCTCGAAGCTCGAGCGCTTGATGCTCTCGATCTTCGTTTCGATGGTGATCCAGTCGCCATAGGTCGACGGGATGTAGAACTTGGACCGCGTGTCGACCATGGGGATGCCCACCAGGCCGTATTTCTTGACCAGATCCTGCTTGGAGAACCCGGCGACCTCAAACAGGGTCGACGTCGAATCGTCGAACATCGCGAAATAGCGCGGGTAGTAGACGATGTTGGCGGGGTCGCAGTCGCCCCACTGGATCTGGACGTCGCGCCGGTTCACGAACATGGCTCTTACTCTACGAAGTCACTTGGGCGCCATGCGCAGCGAGCCGTCGAGGCGCACCACTTCGCCGTTGAGGTAGGAGTTCTCTACCATGTGCAGCGCGAGCGCGGCGAATTCGTCGGCGTGGCCGAGCCGGCGCGGGAAGGGGATCGCGGCGGCGAGCGAGTCCTGGGCTTCCTGCGGCAGATTGGCCAGCAGCGGCGTCAGGAACAGGCCGGGCGCGATCGTCAGTACGCGGACGCCGAACTGGGCCAGTTCGCGCGCTATCGGCAGCGTCATGCCGACGATGCCGCCCTTTGACGCCGAATAGGCCGACTGGCCGATCTGGCCGTCATAGGCGGCAACCGAGGCCGTGTTGATGATGACGCCGCGCTCGCCGGTCGCCTGCGGCTCGAGCTTGGACATCTCGGTTGCGGCGAGGCGAAGCATGTTGAAGGTGCCGATCAAATTGACCTTGATCACCTTGTCGAAATCAGCGAGCGCCATCGGGCCGTCACGGCCGACGACGCGCTTCGCCACGCCGATGCCGGCGCAGTTGACCAGCACCCGAGCCGGGCCATGGGCCTTGGTCGCCTGTGCGATCGCGGCTTCAGCGGAGGCAGCGTCGGAGACGTCGCAGGTCACGGCCACGCCCTTGATCTCGGCGGCAACGGTCTCCGCCAGCTTGGCATTGAGGTCGAACACCGCGACCTTGGCCCCCTGTGCTGCAAGTTTGCGCGCAGTCGCCGCACCCAGCCCCGATGCGCCGCCGGTGACGATGGCTGACTGATCCTTCAACAACATGGCGTTCTCCTGGTACGATGGTTTCTTAGCCGACCGATATCACACGGTCCGATGGATTGGCAGCGTAGAGCTCCTCGATCAGAGCGTCGCGATGATCGAGCACGGCGCGCTGGTTGATCGAGCCCTTGTCGGTGACCTCACCCTTGTCGATCGACAGCGGCACGTCCAACAGGATCGCACGCGTGATGCGCGTCGAGGAGCCGGTGGCCGAAGAGAGGAAACGGGTCAGACGCTCACGGAAGGCTTCGCACACCAGTCGGTCCCGGGCGGTGACGGCGAGATTGTCGGCCGGCAGCGTCGGGTTGATCAGGCGGCAACCGTCGAGATCGAGCAGCACCAGCGCGGAGACCTCGTCGCGGTTGATGCCGGCGATGACGACGTCGCGCACCAGCGGCGCGCAGGCCGCGACGAAGCGCGCGCGCAGCGGACCGACGCTGACCCAGGTGCCGCTGCCGAGCTTGAAATCCTCGCTGACGCGGCCGTCGAAATCGAAGCCGGCGTTGAGATCATCGGGATCGGCGGGCTTGAGCGCGTCGCCCATCTTGTAAAATCCTTCCTCGTCGAAGGATTTTGCGGTGATCTCGGGCTGGCGCCAGTAGCCGGGCATCACGTTCGGGCCCTTGGCACGAACTTCCATCTTGCCGTTGTTCGGCACCAGCTTGGCGTCGTTGCCCGACACGGGAAGGCCGACATGGCCGGAGCGGCTGGTGCGCGGATTGACCGACATGAAGAACGGCGCGGTCTCGGTTGCGCCGAGGCCGGTCAGCATCGGCACGCGATAGCCTTTTTCCTTCACCGCGAGTTCGTCGAGGCTGTTCCAGACGAAGGGCGACAGCGCCGCACCCGAGAAGAACATCGCGTGCAGCCGGTCGAAGAACTTTGCACGAAGACCCTGGTCGTCACGCAAATAAGGCAGCAGCGATTCGTAGCCCTTGGGAACGTTGAAATAGACCGTCGGCGAAATCTCCTGGAGATTGCGCACGGTCTCCTCGATGCCGCCCGGCATCGGCTTGCCGGCGTCGAGATACATCGAGCCGCCATTGTAGAGCGTCAGCCCGATATTGTGATTGCCGCCAAAGGTGTGATTCCAGGGCAGCCAGTCGATGATGACGGGCGGTTCGTCCTTGAGGAAGGCAAGCGTCTCACGCAGCATGACCTGGTTGGCGCAGATCATGCGCTGAGTGTTGATGACGGCCTTGGGATTGCCGGTCGAACCCGACGTCAGTAGGAATTTTGCGATCGTGTCGGGGCCGATCTTGTCGTGCACCGCGTCGAGGTCGCTGCGGATCGGCGTTGCCATGAGGTCGGCGAGCAGCGTGACGTCGCGGCCGGGCACATGGCCATAGGACGCGGCGATCTCGGTGCCGAGCGAGACATTGGCGGCAAGGGCGTCCGCGAATTTGTCGGCATCCTCGGCGAAGACCAGGCCGGGCGTCAGCAGCTTCATCAGATAAGAGAGCTTGCCGTAATCCTTCGACACCAGCGAATAGGCCGGCGACACCGAGCAGAACGGAATACCGGCATAGAACGCGCCGAACGCCAGCAGCGCGTGGTCGATCGAATTGCCCGAGAGGATGACGACCGGCCGCTCGGCCGACAGGCCGCGCTGTATCAGCGCGGAAGCGATGTGCCGGCTCGCGGTGAGCAGCTCGGCATAGGTGATCTTGCGCCAGAAGCGGACGCCTTCGCGCTCCGCCATGAACACGCGATCCGGCGTCGTCGTCGCCCAATGATGCAGGCGGTCGGTGATGCGGACCGGATAATCGCCGAGCGGCTGCTTCGGCCGCAAATAGATCGTGCCGTCGGCGCGACGCTCGATATCAATGGCGGGATCGCCGAATGAGATCGGCCGCAGCGGAGAATTGCTCTCGCCGCGCTCTGTGCTGGAAGAGGACGGCTGCGCGCTCATGACTTCGGCTTTACCTTGGCGGTCTTGTGCTCGAGGAATTCGCGGATCCTGCGCTTTGCTTCCTTGTCGCTCTGCGCGACAGTGGCCATCAGCGATTCCATCAACAGGCCGGTCTGCGGATTGGCCTCCGCGATCATCGGCAGCGCCTGGATCACGGCGAAATTCGTCAGCGGCGCGTTGGAGGCGATCTTGGTCGCAAGCTCCAGCGCCTTTGTGAGGCCGTTGCCGGCTTCGGTGACATATTGCGCAAAGCCGTAGGACGCGCCCTCGGTCGCGCTATAGACGCGCCCCGTCAGCATCATGTCCATCATGCGCGCGACGCCGATCAGCCGCGGCAGCCGCACCGAGCCGCCGCCGCCGACGAAGATGCCGCGCTGCCCCTCAGGCAGTGCGAAATAGGCTGTGGGCTCGGCGACGCGAATGTGGGCGGAGCAAGCCAGCTCGAGCCCGCCGCCGATCACGGCGCCCTTGAGTGCAGCAATGACAGGCACGCGGCTGTACTGGATGCGGTCGAACACGCGGTGCCACATTTGAGAATGGAGGAGCCCGCCCGTGGCGTCGTGATCCTGAAGTTCGGAGAGGTCGAGCCCGGAAGAAAAATGGTCGCCGATGCCGTGGATGACGACCGCGCCGATGTCCTCGGGCAGGGACGCAAAGCATTCGCCGATTTCGAGAATGATGCCGTCGTTGAGCGCATTGCGCTTGGCCGGCCGGTTCAGACCCACAGTCAGAACCCGGTCCACCCGCTCGATCCGAAGCAGCCCTGAGCCGCCCGCGTCAGCGGTCTCGGCGTTTCCCTGTGTCATTTGCGTCCTTATCAGAATAGTTATGTTGTATAACGAATTCTGGAGGAGTCAATATGGGGGAGAGCATGTCAGTGGCGGAAGAACGCTGCTCCAGACACTATATCGTCCCCGTGAAGGCCGAGACCCATAGCCACAGGGAGTAATTTGGCGAAGATTCGTCGTTCGGTACTTCTACCGTGCACAATCGATAAATTCCGCGGTATGGGTCCCGGCCTTCGCCGGGACGAAAAGTGGAGATTGAGGCGGTTTGAACCTTACGCGCTGAGGCTTCACACCACCTGATGCACGTCGATCACCACGCGGTCTGCATGGCGCGCCGCTGAGCCGACAAAGATGCGCTCCATCAGCCAGCGGTACTTCTCGTGCCCCGTCTCGAACCTCGGCACGGTGCGGAAATAGATCAGCTTGGGATCGACCGGCTCGCCGCGCTTGAGCTTTTGCAACAGTTCGACGGGGCCGAAGCGCATGCCCTTGTTCTCGACATAGACGACGGCGCCGTCGTCGGTCTCGAGGGCGTATTTGGCTTCGAGATCGATCAGCTCGTTGGGACGGATGGTCTGGAAGTCGGCGCCGAACGGCAGCACCTTGCCGGTGATCGCACCCGTCACCTCGCCGCCGATGATCGGAATGATGCGGCGGACGCCGATGCCGGTTTCGCCGGCGATGATGACGTCGCCGATTTTTGCAGTGATGGTGAAGACGTATTTCGTATCGAGCGTCGGTATGGTCATCGCTTCACCCTTCAATGCGCCATCATGCGCGTTGGCAACCAGGTCGCCAGCAGCGGGAAGGCGATCAGGATCACGAGACGCACCAGGTCGGTCGCCACGAACGGGATCACGCCCTTGAAGATGGTGGAGAAGGAGACGTCCTTGACGACGCTTTTGATGACAAAGACGTTCATGCCGACCGGCGGATGGATCAGGCCGAGCTCGACGGTCATGACGATGATGACGCCGAACCAGATCGGATCGAAGCCGAGATGCATGATGACCGGGAAGATGATCGGCACGGTGAGGATGATCATCGCCATGGCATCCATCAGGCAGCCAAGCACCAGATACATCAGCATGATCAGCGCCAGCACGCCGTAGGGGCCCAAGCCCAGGCCGGTGAGGAATTCCGTCACCTTTTGCGGCGTTTGCGTCACCGTGAGAAAATAGCCGAAGATCAGCGCGCCGATCAGCACCGTGAACACCGCGGCCGCGGTGCGCGTCGCCTGGAGCAGCGAGGCCAGTATCTTCTCACGGTCGAGCCGCCCGGTGACCACGCCGATGATGAAGGCGCCGGTGGCGCCGACACCGCCGGCTTCAGTCGGCGTGAAGCGCGGCAGATATGGCAGACCGTAGAGGCCGCCGATCACGAAGACGAACAGCAGCACCGGCGCCCAGATCTCCTTCAATCCGGCAAAGCGCTCGCGCCAGGGCAGCACCTTGCCCTTCGGCAGGAAGTCGGGACGAAAATAGCCGATCAGGAAGATCGTGATCATATACATGGTCATCGCCAGAAGGCCTGGGATGATGCCGGCGATGAAGAGCTTTCCGATGTCCTGCTCGGTGATGATGCCGTAGACAGCTAGCACGGTGGATGGCGGCAGCATCGCGCCCAGCGTGCCGCCGGCCGCGATCACGCCGGTCGCAAAGGATTGCGGATAGCCGAAGCGGCGCATCTCGGGGTAGGCGACCGCGGAAAAGGTCGCCGCGGTTGCGACTGACGAGCCGCAGATCGCGGCAAAGCCGCCGCAGGCGCCGACGGTGGCGATGCCGAGACCGCCGCGCAGATGCCCGACAAAGCCGTTGGCAGCGCGGAAAAGCTCGCGGCTCATGCCGGAATTGCTGACGAAGGAGCCCATCAACAGGAACATCGGAATGACGCCGAAAGTGTAGTCGGTGACCGTGCGCATCGAGGTCTGACCGACCAGTTTCAGCGCCGGCGTGGGACCGACCAGATAGGAGAAGCCGGTGACGCCGACGAGGCCCATCGCCATGCCGACAGGCACGCGCAGCAGCATCAGCGCGAATAGGGAAACGAAGCCGAGAACGGCGACGGCATCGGTGCTCATGATTACTCCGTCACCTTCAGCTTGGGGTCGCGCATGTCTTCGGGATGGAAGATCAGCCGGTAGGTGCGGATCGCGATCAGCAGCACGGCCGAGACGTCGCCGATCCAGGCGATCGCGAAGAACGGCCAGGTCGGCATGTGCATGTCGAAGGTCTGGACGTTGTCCTTGTAGGTGCCGCGCACCTTGTCGAACAGCGTCCAGGTCTGCACGGTGACGACGAACAGCAGCACCAGGGTTGCGAACACGTCGATCCAGCGCTGGTAGCGCGGCCCGACATTGCCCCAGACCAGGTCGACCGTGATGTGTGTGCCGCGGTAGGAGGTCGCCGCGATGCCCCAGAATATGAGAATGCCAAGGAGCATGCGGCCGATGTCGAAGCTGTCGGGAATCGAATAGTTCAGCGTGTTGCGCAGCAGCACCGACAGGAAGATGTCGAGCGCGACGATGCCGACGAACGCGGCCGCGATCCATTCGATCGAATCGATGACGCGGTCCATCCAGGAGCGCTTCACGGGTGTGTCCTGTGTGATGTCATTCTCGCTCTCAACTCCGGCGGAGGGTCTTCGCCTCTCCCCGCGTGCGGGGAGAGGCCGACGTGCTCGGCAGCGCACTTGCGTGCCAGAGCGCGGCGGGTGAGGGGGACTCTCCGCGAGTCCATCTGCCTGCATCTTTGCGGAGGCGGCCCCTCACCCCGACCCTCTCCCCGTAAGAACGGGGCGAGGGAGAAGAGGAACCCGCCGCGACGGCATCGCCTACTCCGCCAGCGCGTTGTACTTCTTCAGCGACGCCTTCAGATCGGCCAGTGCGGTGTCGGGATCGGCGCCGGCCTTCTTGGCGCCATCACCCCAGGTCTTGACCAGCGGCTCGGCCGCCTTCTTCCAGGCGGCGGTCTGGTCCGGTGTCAGCTTGTAGACCTCGTGACCTTCCTCCGCCTTCACCTTGTCGACGCCGGCATCCTCGAACTTGCCCCAGTGCTCGCCGACCACGCCGGCCATTTCGGTCGAGCAGTTCTTGTCGATCGCGGCCTTCTGCTTGTCGGACATCGAATCGTACTTGTCCTTGTTCATCACGAACACGAAGGTCGTCGTGTAGAGCGGCGCCTCCATGTGGTACTTCGTCACCTTGTCGATGCCGAACAGCACCAGCGAGCCCCAGGGGAAGGTGACGGCGTCGGCTACGCCGCGCTCGATGATGTCGCGGACTTCAGGTGCTGACGACTGCACATTGGTGCCGCCGAGCGAGGTGACGAAATTCGCCATGGTGGCGTGGGCCGGACGAATTTTCATGCCCTTCACGTCCTCCGGCATCACGATCTTCTTGGTGCGGGAGTGGAAGGAGGAGGGCGAGTGGACGAAGGCGAGGCAATATTTGACGTCCTTCATCTCCTTCTCGGCATATTTGCGATACCAGGCATCCAGCCCCATCGAGCCGCCCTTGGCGTCCGAGATCAGGAAAGGCAATTCGCCGGCGCCGATGATCGGGAAGCGGCCGGGCTGGTAGCCGGGATTGACGTAAGTGACGTCGGCGATGCCGTCGCGGGCCATGTCGTAATGGTCGAAGGCCTTGCCGAGCTGCTGGGCCGGAAACACCTTGCCCGTGATGGTGCCGCCGGAATCCTTGTTCACCGCGGCCACCCAGTCTTCCAGAGATTTTTGCAGCGGATGCGACGCTGGCACCCAATGCGAGACCTTCAGGTCAAAAGTCTTGTCCTGCGCGAACGCAGGCATCACGCTTGCTGCCAGCAGCAAAGCCAGACAGGCTTTCCTCATCACGTGTCTCTCCCTTTTTGTGACGGCGGGCTTCGATGGCCCGGTCTCGTTAGTTAACATGTTATCTAATTGGCTGGCGCATTCAAGCCGGAACTGGTGCGTCATCTACGTCAGCGATGTTGCATGGATTTGTCGCGAGGCGGCGACGAGCAGTCCCCTTTTGCCCAACCGTTATATGATATAATTATCGCGCGCGGCCGACCGCGACAAGCGGGCCGCGACGAAAGCCTACAGGATCGGGAGGAGCAAGTATTGCGGACAAAAGTCGCAATCATCGGGGCCGGGCCGGCAGGATTGTTGCTTGGGCAACTTCTGCACAAATATGGCATCGACAACATCATTCTTGAGCGGCAGAACCCGGATTACGTGCTGGGCCGCATCCGCGCCGGCCTCCTGGAGGAGGGAACGGTCGGGTTGCTCGGCCAGATCGGCGCCGACGCGCGGGCGCATGCGGAAGGCCTGGTGCATGAAGGCATCGAGCTCGCCTTCGACGGCCGTCGTCATCGCATCGACATGAAGGCCGCGACCGGCAAGACGGTCATGATCTATGGCCAGACCGAGGTCACGCTCGATCTGATGAATGCGCGGAACGCCGCCGGCCTCGGCACCGTCTACGAAGCCAGGGATGTGCAGCCGCACGATTTCGACGGCAGTCACCCGCGCGTAACCTGGGTCAAGGACGGCGTTACCCACACGCTCGATTGCGACTTCATCGCCGGCTGCGACGGCTTTCACGGTGTCAGCCGCGCCAGCGTCCCGGCCTCGGCGATCGAGGAGTTCGAGCGGATCTATCCGTTCGGCTGGCTCGGCATTTTGTCCGAAACGCCGCCGGTCAGCCACGAGCTGATCTATTCCAACCACGCTCGCGGCTTTGCGCTCTGCACCATGCGCTCGATGAAGCGAAGCCGGCATTACGTGCAGTGTTCGCTCGACGACCATGTCGATCAATGGCCGGATGATCGCTTCTGGGACGAATTGAAGCGCCGTCTCGACCAGAAGGCCGCCGATAGTCTGGTCACCGGTCCCTCGATCGAGAAGAGCATCGCGCCGCTGCGCAGCTTCGTCGCCGAGCCGATGCGCTTCGGCAAGATGTTCCTGTGCGGCGATGCCGCCCACATCGTGCCGCCGACCGGGGCCAAGGGGTTGAACCTCGCCGCAAGCGACGCCCATTACCTGTCGAGCGCGCTCCGCGAATTCTACGACGAGAAATCCAACGCCGGCATCGATGCTTATTCGGCGAAGGCGCTCGCGCGCGTCTGGAAGGCCGTGCGCTTCTCCTGGTGGATGACCTCGATGCTGCACAAATTTCCTGATAACGGCAGCATCGGTGCACGCATCCAGGTTGCCGAGCTCGATTACGTCACGCAGTCGCAAGCGGCGATGACGTCACTGTCGGAGAATTATGTGGGGTTGCCGTTCTAGAGCGGCGGAGAGGGTGTCGGGTGGGCAAAGGCGCGGAGCGCCGTGCCCACCATCTCTCCATCATTGAGAAAGTTGGTGGGCACGCTTCGCTTTGCCCACCGGCTCTGTCATTCCGGCGCCGCCCGTTTCAAACACCCGCGCAAATCCCGTTTAAAACTTTGTAGGCGGTGAAACTGTCATCCACATCGCGTTCAATGGCGGCAGCCAACGATGCGAGACAGCCATGACCTCTACAGACATTCCCGCCGGCTTCGAGCCGCACTTCCGTAAAGCTCCGCTCACCGATCCGTGGGAGCCGCTGTACTCGAAGAAGACCGACAAGGCCGTGATTATCGGCCTGCGCCTGGCAAAACCGCACACCAACAGCCGAGGGCTGATTCATGGCGGCCTGATTACGTCACTCGCCGACGCCGCCATGGGCTACAGCTGTGCGCTGATGACGAACTGGACCACATCGTTCGTAACGGTCTCGCTGTCAATTGACTTCGTCGGCACGGCCGAGATCGGCCAGTGGCTCGCGCTCGAAAGCGACGTGATCAAGACCGGCAGCACAATCTGTTTCGCACGGTGCCTGGCGAGGGCCGATGATGCTGTGATCGCACGGGCCAGCGGCACGTTTCGCGTGGTGCCGAAGCCTACCCAAACCTCCACTCCGCCGTCTCCACCACGAGATCGATAAATGCGCGCACCTTGGCCGAGAGCAGGCGCGAGGTCGGATAGACGATGTGGATCGGCAGTGCCGGCTGCTCGTATTTCGCCAGCAGGATTTTCAGCCGCCCGCGCTTCAGGCCCTCGGCCGCCTGATAGGCCAGCACGCGCGTGATGCCGCCGCCGGCCTCGGCATATTGCAGGGCGGCGTCGGCGCTGTTGCTGGTGAAGCGCGGGGAGGGCGTCACCTCGATGTCGCGGCCGTCCTGCGTAAAGCGCCACGCGGTTGCGGGACCGAACAGGATGGTCTGGTGGTCAGCCAGCGCCTCCGGCGTCTTCGGCTCGCCGTGGCGTTTCAGATAACCCGGCGTCGCCACTGTGATCCGTCGCATCTCGCCGACCTGGCGCGCAACCAGCGAGGAGTCGGCGAGGTGGCCGATGCGCACCGCAGCGTCGACGGCGTCCTCCACGAGGTTGACGAGATTGTCCGACAGCCTGAGTTCGCAGGCGACCTCGGGATAGCGCTTGAGATAGTCGGTCATGACCGGGCCGACATGCAGCCGGCCGAAGCCGACCGGGGCCGACACCACCAGCCGTCCGCTCGGCCGGTTGCGCTCCTCCCGCGCCGAGCCATCGGCTTCCTCGACATCGGCGAGGATCCGCCGGGCGCGCTCCAGATAGCGCGTGCCGACGTCGGTCAATCTCACCTGCCGCGTGGTCCGCTGCAGCAACCGTGCGCCGAGATGCTCCTCAAGCGCCGCGATCATTCGCGTCACCGCCGAGGGCGACAGTCGCAGCTTGCGCGCCGCCGGCGCAAAGCCGCGCAGATCGGCGACGGTGACGAAGACATGCATGGCTTCGAGGCGGTCCATGGGCATTATTGCATATATTGCAATGATGAAGTGTCAAGTAGGCTGATTGTTTTGATCTCCGGAGGGCCATTTGGTTGGTGAAAGACGCAGAGATGCGCCGGAATCTTCAGGAGCTATTCCGATGACCGCAAATCACACCTATGCAAGCGACGTCGCCTTTACCCCCGCGGTCAAGGCGATCCAGGCCCGCAAGGGTTCGCGCGAAGCCTATGGCCGCGTCGAGCAGCGCGGCTGGCGCACCGAGGTCGATGAGAACCTCGAAGCCTTCCTCGCCGATGCCAACAGCTTCTATTTCGCCACCGCCTCGGCGGACGGCCAGCCCTATATCCAGCATCGCGGCGGCCCGAAGGGGTTTCTCAAGGTGCTGGACAAGCAGACGCTCGCCTTCGCCGATTATGCCGGCAACCAGCAATTTCTCTCCCAGGGCAATATCTCGGAGAATCCCAAGGCCTACATTTTCGTGATGGACTACGCCCATCGCCGCCGGGTGAAGATCTGGGGTGAGGCGCGGGTGGTCGAAGACGACGATGCGCTGACAGACGCGCTGATGCCGAAGGGCTATCGCGCCCGGCCCGAGCAGGTGATCGTGTTCAAGATCGCCGCCTGGGATACCAACTGCCCGCAGCACATTCCGCAGAAGTTCGACGCTACGGATGTGGCGGCGGCGTTGGCTACGAGGGATCAGCGGATTGTAGAGCTCGAGGCGCAGGTTGCGGCGCTGAAGGGGGAGGCGACGGCGGAGCAGAGCTACTAATCGTCGACGTCGTCCTGCGTGCGGCCGAACAGGTGCACGATGCCCGGCGTCGCAATGGTGACGAACACGAAGCGCGCGAGGTGATGGGCGCCGACGAAGATCGGGTCGATGTGCAGCGTTAGCGCCAGCGCCAGCATGGCGTCCATCGCGCCGGGCGCGTAGGCCACGACGACGTCGGAGATTTTCACCTCCGCCGTGAGTGCAACGATGCCGACGAAGATGGCGGACACGGCGATGGCGACCGCGAACGAGCCCAGCGCTGCGTTGATGTGACCGGCGAGCGTCTTGATTCGCATCCGGGCAAAGCGGCTGCCGATCAGCGCGCCGATGCCGACCAGCGCCACGCCGCGCACCCAGTTCGGCAGGCCGCCCTCGACCCAGCCCGCGCCATGCAGCACGCTGGAGGCGATCATCGCGCCGAACATCCAACTCGCCGGAAACTTGATCAGCCGCAGCACGAGCGATGCCGCCAGCGAAGCGGCGACCAGCTCCAGAAGATCGAGCGGTGAGGCAATCGTCGTCGTCAGCGATGGCGCGACGGACGGTGCAACCCCCGCGATCGCCAGCACCATCGGCAGCGCCGCGGTGAGGATGATCACGCGCATGGTCTGAACCACCGCGATGCCGGGCAGGTCGGCGCCGCGCTCGACCGCCAATATCGTGATCTGTGACAGCGCGCCGGGGCTGCCGGCGAGAAAGGCTGAGGTACGGTCCCAGCCATGGATTCGCTGGAGATAGTAGCTCGAGCCGAAGGTCGAGCAGAAGGTGGCGAGCGCGAGGAGCCCGATGGTCAGCGGATAGGCGCTGACCTGCTGGATCAGATGGCGCGAAACCACGGAGCCCAGCGAAATGCCGAGCAGCACCAGCACGGTCTGGGTCAGGAGCGGCGGCACCGAAAGCTGGCGTCCCGCAATCGCGGCGATGCCGACTGCGATCATCGAGCCCGAGATCAACCCGCCCGGAAGGCCTGCGGCCAGGAACGCAAGTCCCCCGGCCGCGCCGATGACGAGCGTCTCCACGGTGCTCAAAACCTTGGCACGGCTCGGCCATTCGAACGGCAGCAGGGAGGCGGTGATTTGCTTCACGCCGCCTTATCGCAAATCGGCGAGAGGTGCACAATTGCAGGCTCGTCATGCCGCAATGCGTGCGCCTCTCGCCAAAGGCGATGGGAGGATTGTGACGGATTTACTTCTTGTCGGCAGCCGGCGCAGGCATGGCGCCGCCCTTCGCGGTCTTGATGCAATCGGAGCGGAATTTCTTGCGCTCTTTGCCATGCAGGCCCTTGGCGTCTGCCTGCTTGGAGCATTCGAGCGACTCGGCCGAGTGCTCCTTCGGCGCCTTCTTGTCGGTGGTGGCGGCAGCATCAGTCTTGGCGGCCGGCGCGGCGGTCTGCGCGAAGGCGGTGCCGGTGGCGAACAGGGACGCGATCGCGACGACGGCGAGACGGGAGGCGAGGGTCATGATGTGGCTCTTCTTGCGAGAGTTGCGGAGGGGCGCGAACGTCGGCCTGCCTTGCTGAACGCCACATGAATAATCCTGAACGGCGCGATCACTATATTTTGGCGCGGAGCAGCATCACTTCCTTGTCGGATGTTTCCAGCACGCTAGGATAGCAGTCCTCGTTTTGCTTCCCTGAGGGAGACCAAGGATGACCATTCAAGCTAAATTGTTGTGTGCGATTGCGGTGTCGGGCGTTGCCGCGCTGGTGGCGAGCGCGCCGGCCCAGGCGTTGACCTCGCAAGAGTGCAGCGCGAAATATCAGGCCGCCAAGAAGGACGGCTCGCTCGGCACCACGAAGTGGAATGACTTCCGCAAGGCCCAGTGCGGCGCGGACGCGACGCCGGCTGCGCCGACCGCGGCAGCTCCGGCTGCGCCTCCGCCAGCTGCCGAGCCGAAGACGGCCGCTAAGAAGGAGGCGGCTCCCGCTGCCGCCCCGGCGCCGACGATGCCGATGGGCAACGCCGTCTTCCCGAACGCGGTCGATGCGAAATATGCCAAGGAGAGCGCCGGCAAGGCTCGCCTCCATACCTGCGTCGACCAGTACAATGCCAACAAGACCAGCAATGGCAATGGCGGCATGAAGTGGATCGAGAAGGGCGGCGGCTATTACAGCGAATGCAACAAGAAGCTGAAGGGCGCTGCCTGAGGCTTCAAGATGACGCCGAGGCCGGAGCGAAAGCTCCGGCCTCTTGCTTTTAGCCCAGTAGTTTCTCGGCCGATCTCGTCACGAGCTGCGACCGCTTGCGCGGGCCGCGTTCGACGAACAAGAGACTCTGGCCGAAGATGAAGCAATAGAACAGGAAGGCCTGCGCCTCGGCCTCCTCCGCCGCCAACCCGGTGGCGCGATAGAGCTCGGCGACGTGCTTGAGCCGTGCCGCATCCACGCTCGTCACCGCCACCGCCGCACCCTCGTCCGAGCGCGCCCACTGCCGGATTGCAAGCTCGATCGCCATGCCCTCCGGATTGAGCCGTTCGGAATAGAGCTGGATCACGGCCCTCAGCCGCTCGCGGGGCTCTTGCCCGTCCAGGCTGGTCTGCTGCGCGATCGATGCCGAGCGTCCCTCGCGCCAATGCACCAGCATGGCCTCGAGCAGCGCGGCGCGATCGGCGAAGCGGCGGTAGAAGCCGCCCTTGGTGACGCCCAAATTCTTGGCGAGCACCTCGACCCGCACCCCCTCGACACCTGCGCGGGCGAGCTCGATAAACCCTGCCTCGACCCAGACATCGCCCTTGCCGTCGTTCATGAAGAAAGCCTCACCGGTTCTTGATACGGTGCCGTATTGCTAACGCGTCCCAACGTTGATACGCTACCGTATCAAGATCAAAAAAAAGGGCGGGAAATGCCATGGCTGCGTTCGAGCCGAAAAACCCTGGCTATCGTGCGGCGGCCGTTGCGTTGTTCGAGGGCCAGCCGGCGATGCGCACGCTCGGTATCGTGATCGTCCGCCTCGCGCCGGGCGAGGTCGAGCTGGCCATGCCGCATTCACCCGAATTCACGCAGCAGAACGGTTTTATCCATGCCGGCATCATCACCGCCGGGCTCGACAACGCCTGCGGCGTCGCGGCCTTCACACTGATGCCGTCCGAGGCCGATATTCTCACCGTCGAGTTCAAGACAACGCTGCTTGCACCCGCCCGCGGCGAGCGTTTTGTGTTCAAGGCCGAGGTGGTCAAGCCCGGCCGCACGCTGACCTTCTGCGAGGCCAAGGCGTTCGCGGAGCACGAGGGCAAGACCAGTTTGATCGCCACGATGACCGGGACACTTATGGCGATGCTGCCTCGCGTTGCAGCTTCGCACGAACCGCTCGCGTCCCGCGCCTAGCGGCAATTGACAAGCCTAGCGACGCATCCCTTGATGCGTCATGGTTGCCAGTCTCAGCCTTATTCTGCTCTGCCAGTTGATTGGCGAGGCCGTGGTTCACGGCCTCGGCCTGCCCCTGCCGGGACCCGTGCTCGGCCTGCTCCTGCTTCTGATCCTGCTGCTGGCTCGCGACCGCTTTGCGTTGCTCGCCCGCGGACCGCTGCGAAACGACGGCGTGGAGACCGCGAGCAAAGGCCTGCTGGCTCATCTGTCGCTGCTGTTCGTGCCTGCCGGCGTCGGTGTCGTGCAAAAACTCGATCTGCTCGCCTCCCATGGCGTCGCGATCATCCTGGTGCTCGCGCTCTCGGTGATCCTCACCCTGCTCGCCACCGTCCTGACCTTCCGCCTGGTCAGCCGACTGTTGAAGCAACAGGACGCCCGATGAAGGACAATCCGTTCTCGCTCTGGGTCTATCTGTCGCAATCGCCACTGCTCTGGCTGACGGTGACGCTGTTGGTCTACGCGACCACGGATGCGGTGTCGCTGGCGACGCGGCGGCATCCGCTTGCCAATCCCGTGCTGCATGCGATGTGGATCATCGGCGCGTTCCTGCTCGCGACCGGTACTTCCTACACCACCTATTTCGCCGGCGCGCAGTTCGTACACTTCCTGCTTGGGCCCGCCACCGTCGCGCTCGCCGTGCCGCTCTACGAGAACCGCAGGCGGGTGGTTAGCTCCATCATGCCAATGCTGGTGGCGCTGGTTGCAGGTTCGGTGACGGCCGTGGTGTCGGTCGTGTTGCTGGCCGAGTTCGCCGGGCTACCGCGCGATGTGGTGCTGTCGCTGGCGCCGAAATCGGTCACCGCCGGCGTTGCCATGGGTATCGCCGAGTCCCTGCATGCGGATCCATCGTTGGCGGCGGTCGCGGTCATCCTCACCGGCATCATGGGCGCCATCATCGTCACGCCGCTGATGAACCGCACCGGCGTGACGGATTTCCGCGCCCGCGGCTTTGCTGCCGGCCTTGCCGCGCACGGCATCGGGACGGCCCGCGCGTTCCAGGTCGACGAGATCGCCGGCGTCTTCTCCGGCATCGCCATGAGCCTCAACGCTCTGGTGACCTCGTTCCTGGTCCCCTTGGTGGTCACGCTGCTGGTGCGATGACATCGCCCCCGCGACACTCTATATGGGGCGTAACACTTCCCGGTCCTGAGCCGTAATTGCGGTGATGGGACCGAAACGGGACGAGATATGGCTGGATTCAGGACTAAGGGCCTTAATGGCGGCTTCGGGCCGACACGCCGCGCGGCACTGACGTTGATCGGGGCAGGCGCCCTCGCGGCTGGCGGTATGACCTTGGCGCGGGCAGCCACCGGTGACGACGAAGTGCTCACCGAAGCCAAGGTGTTGCGCGATCCCGATGTCCCTGTTGCGGGCAATGCCGATGGCAACATCAGCATCATCGAGTGGTCCGACTACAATTGTCCCTATTGCCGCAAACTAGAGCCCGAGCTGCGCCAGGTCATCCAGGACGACGGCAAGGTCAGGCTGGTCTTGAAGGACTGGCCGATCCTCGGGCCGATCTCGGTGACGGCCGCCCGGATCGCGCTCGCCGCGAAATACCAGGACAAGTACCACAAGGCCCACGATGCCATGATGGGCGTCAGCTCGCGGCTGACCGAGTCGCGCATCGACGAGTTGCTCGCAGCCGCCGGCGTCGACATGGATCGCCTCAAGAGCGACCTCACCGCGCACGCCAAGGACATCGACGCGATCCTCAAGCGCAACAACGAGCAGGCCGAGGCCTTCGGCTTCCGCGGCACGCCGTCGTTCATTGTCGGCAAGTACCGCGTACCCGGCGTGCTCAGCATGGCCGAGTTCGAGCAGGTCATCGCCGACGCCCGCAAGGCCAAGATGAACTGAGCTACGCGCAACGCTGACCGCAGCCACGACAAAGGCGCCGCCGCGGATGCGACGGCGCCTTGTCTATGTCTGTCGATCGTAGCTACTTGGACGAGATGCGGACCCAGTCCTTATGCGCGCGATCCTGCAGCGCATTCCAGTCGGCCTTCGCGACATCCCAGTTCACGATAGTGCGATTGGCAGTCGCGACCTCGCCATTGGCGACCGACGACGTCTGCATGGAATCATAGACATACACGCCGCAGCCGAGCAGCAGCGCACCCAAAATCATTCCGAAAAAAGTCTGCATGGCGAACCTCCGGTGACGGGCTGATAACGTCGGTCCGCAGTGATGGTTCCGCGGCACTACGGCGCAGGTAAGGACAACTGGTTCATCCCCCGTTCAGCCATTGCAGCAGCTCGGCGTTGATCTCGCGCGGATAGGTGTGGCTGAGATCGTCGATCTCGCGGTAGGTGACGTCGGCGCCCGCGGCCGCGAGTGCTCCCTGTGTCTGCCGTGCGGTCTGCACCGGAAACATCCAGTCAAGCTTGCCGTGGGTGATGAAGATCGGCAGGCGCTGCAATCGTGTGGCGTCGGCCATCTCTGCCATCAGCGGATGGAAGGTCGCCGACACCGGCGCGAGATGCGTGAAGGGCGAAGCGCCGTCGAGGCCGGTGACATAGCTAAAGGTGCCGCCGTCGCTCATGCCGGTCAGCAGCATCCGTAAGGGGTCGATCGACCAGCGGCCGCGCACGGTTTCGAGGATCCGCATCATGTTGGGCGTGTCGGTGTCGTCGCCCATCAGCGCCCAGGTCTGTCCGGTCGCGGTCGGCGCCACCAGGATTGCACCACAGCTACGGGCATCGCGCAGCCAGCTCCACAGAAAGCTGCGCCCGTTGCCGCTGCCGCCATGCAGCGCCATCACCAGAGGCCAGCTGCGATCGGGTGTGCAATATTCGGGAACATAAACCGAGAAGCCGCCGCGGCTGCCAGGCTCGTTGTGATCGTGGAAGATGCCGGTGTCCTCGCTGGCACCGACTTCCAGCCGCGCCAGCAGCTCACTATTCTCGCGACTGGCGGCGTTGAGGAAGAAGTTGCTGACCGGCGGAAACTGCACCGACAGCGGATACAGCGCCTCCTGTGCGCGCGGCAGATGGCGCAGCGCGCGGAACACCGCGACGAGATCGCCATTGCCGCGCTCGACATCGCGGATACCGGCAAAGGCAGACAGTGTCTCGTTGCAAGCGCGGTCGAGCCGGTCTCGCAGTCCGGCGAACTGCTCCGGCCACGCTCCGATCGCCGCATGTGCCGACTGAAGTGCATCGTCCGGTGCGCCGATGGCGTTCATCACCGTGGCGAAGGCCGGTGGATGCAAATGCCGCGCGAAGAAGCCGAGCGCTTCGAGCGCGTTCAGCAATGGCGGCAGCACGGTCACGATGTCGTCGACGACGGCCTCGGTCATTGCTGCTTCCTCTGCCTGGATCAGTGCAGCTTCGGCGCCTTCAGAAGCTTGAAGCGGTCGGTCGAGGTCACCGTGACGTCGAAGGTGACGCCTTCATGATGCACGGTGAGCGGCACGTCGACGCCGGCGGCGCCGAGCCCCCACATCTTCTTGTAGAACGCCGTCTGGCTCGTGACCTTGTCGCCATCCACGGCGAGGATGATGTCGCCGGTCTTGAGCTCCGCGCGAGCAGCCGGGCCGTTGGCAGAGATCCCGATCACCACCACGCGGTTGTCAATCTCGGTCGAATAGAGTCCGAGCCACGGGCGCGCCGGCTTGTTGACGCGGCCGAATTTGCGGAGGTCGTCGAGGATCGGCTTCAACAGATCAATCGGCACGATCATGTTGACGTGCTCGGCCTTGCCGTCGCGCTCACGCTCGAGCTGGAGCGAGCCGATCCCGATCAGCTCGCCACGCGCATTGATCAGCCCGGTGCCACCCCAATTCGGATGGGCGGGATAGGTGAACAAGGCCTCGTCGAGCAGATACTCCCAGTAGCCGGCGAATTCCTGCTTGGCGACGATCTGGCTCGCGACCGATCGCGTCCGTCCCCCGGCGCCACCGACCACGACGCGGTCGCCGAGCCGGGTCTCCGCCGACGAGCCGAGCGGCAGCGGTTCGATGTCGAGCCGGCCGAGTGCCTGCACCAGGCCGAAGCCGGTGACGGCATCGAAGCCGAGCACATGTCCCTCCATCACGCGCCCGTCGCCGAGGTGAAGCCAGACAGATTCGGCTTCGGTAATGAGATAGCCGATGGTGAGCACCAGCCCGTCGTCGATGACGACACCGTTACCGGCTCGCTCGGTGCCGAGCGTTTCGGCGCTGAAGGCGTCCGGCGGGATGATGGCGTGCAGGCCGACGACGGAGGCGAGCGCACGGTCGAGATCGAAGCCGTAATCGCTCGCACGCGGCTGATTGGCCGGCGGCACTCTCCATTCGGTCAAGGCGGGCATGGAGTTCTCCTGATCTTTCTTTCTCTCGGCGCTTTGACGGAGCGCGAGAAGCGCCGCGTGAAATTAAAACACAATCTATGCCGCAAACGCCCTTCTTTAAAGACCACCCCGCGTGGACCGGTCGGGAAATGCAGAAATTCTGGACTGATCGTGCCTTCTAGCCGCGGTGTTCGCGGGAAAAACGTTGTCGGCCCCATATGGCAAGCGTATCGTTCGTCATCTGTGGAACATGCCATGAGCGCTGCCAAGAATTTCGATCGGTCAACACTGGAAAACGCACTGGCCGAACTCGGCCGCAGGGCGTTCGCTGCGGGCCGCACCGTGGAAATCGTGGTTTACGGCGGATCTGCCCTTTTGCTGACCTTGAACCGGCAGATCAACACCGGCGACGTCGATGCGGTGTTTGAAGGAAACAGGGATTTCATCAAGAAGCTGGCGGCGGATATGGCCGACGAGTTTGGGTGGGATGAAAACTGGTTGAACGATGGCGTGAAGGGGTGGCTGAGCAGGAGAGACGCTGATCCTGACGTGAAGGCTCTATTTAAGACCTATCCCACCGAGGATCAGCCAGGCCTCCGAGTCTATACCGCAAGACCGGAATACTTATTTGCCATGAAATGCCGTGCGATGCGTGTCGGCGGTGTTGAAACTAACTCGGACATTGACGACATCAAACTCCTCGCCCGCGCGATAGGCATCAAGAACAGCCGGGACGCATTGACACTGGTTGAAAAATTCTACCCACAAAACATGCTCCAACCCAAAACTCGGTTAGGTCTCGAGGAGATTTTTTCAAATCTCGAAATTGGACCCGACAATGATCAGACACTCTCGTCGAGCCGGCCATGAGTCTATTTGGCAAGAAGCCCGCAACGCTAAGTGATGTCGTTCGCCGCGTAAGAGCCGGCGAGCAGAAGTTCGACCCGTCGCTCCGCGAATTTCTCGATTGGTTCTACACGAACCCGCTCGCGCGCGAGCAGGCTCTCGAAGAGCGTCCCGCTTCGATTGATGCTGTGCACGACGCCTATGTGGCGGCGGTGGCGGAGCACCTTGCGCGCGTTTACGGATTACAAATACCGGAATGGACCGAGGTTCACGGCAACGCGCTTCGCGAACCGTTCTTCGCAGGCGGTCTACAATCTCTGAAGGGCGTACTGGTTGCCGAGAGCCCGACGGCCTTTCGGCGGCGCCTCCTGTTCGTCAGCAAAGACGCGCTATCGAGGCCGAGAATGTAGTCTAGCCGCGGCTTTCGCGCGACCAATCGCCTTGGGCGGTGCCGTGAGACCCTGCCAGGGCCGCATGGCTGGTGTCCCCGCCGCTGCTAGGCGGACCATGCCGAAGCTGCTAACCATTGCCGCTTCGTTTGACCAAGAGATCACGGACCAAACCATGGACAATCGCAGCGACATCTGGCGTGGCATCGACACTATCAAGGGACGTTTCATCGACCTCAGCGACAAGGTCTGGGGCATGCCCGAAGTCTGCTACACCGAGGCGCGTTCCGCCGCCGAGCATCTCACTGAGCTGCGCCACCAGGGTTTCCGCATCACCGAGAACGTGGCGGGCATTCCGACCGCAGTGATGGGCGAATGGGGTGAGGGCGGTCCGGTCATCGCCTTCATGGGTGAATATGACGCCCTGCCGGGCCTGAGCCAAGAGGCCGGAATTGCCGAGCACCGTCCGGTCGAGACCGGCGGTCACGGCCATGGCTGCGGTCACAATCTACTCGGTTCCGCGGCACTTCTTGCCGCGACAGCAGTGAAGGACTGGCTCGCCGAGAACAAGGTCCCCGGCCGCGTACGCTACTACGGCTGCCCGGCGGAAGAGGGCGGCGCGGCCAAGGCCTTCATGGTGCGCTCCGGCGCGTTCGAGGACGCCGATATCGCCATCACCTGGCATCCGCATAGTTTCTGGGAAGTCGCGGTGACACCGTCGCTCGCCAACACCCGCGCCGATTTCATCTTCACCGGCCGTACCTCGCATGCGGCGGCTTCGCCCCATCTCGGCCGCTCCGCGCTCGACGCGGTGGAACTGATGAATGTCGGCGTGAACTACATGCGCGAGCACATGCCGAGCGATGCGCGCGTGCATTATGCGCTGCTCGACACCGGCGGCATTGCGCCCAACGTGGTGCAGGCCCATGCCCGCGTGCGCTATTCCATTCGCGCCCGCGACCTTCCCGGCATGAACGAACTGGTCGGGCGCGTGAACAAGATTGCCCAGGGTGCGGCTCTTATGACCGAGACCAAGATGGAGATGAAGATCATCTCCGCGGTCTCCAACATTCTGCCGAATACGCCGCTGGAGCAAGCGCTGCACCGCGTCATGGAAGAGCTCGGACCGCCGCATTTCGACGATGCGGACAAGAGCTTCGCGAGCCAGATCCGCGCGACCCTGACCGACAAGGACATTTCGTCTATCTATTACGCGATCGGCATGGAGCCGACCGATCGGCCGCTGGCCGACTTCCTGGTGCCGCTCGACGCCAAGCGTAACCCGCTGGTGGGGTCGACCGATGTGGGCGATGTCAGCTGGGTGGTGCCGACCGTACAAGTTCACGCACCAACGGTTGCAATCGGCACGCCTTTCCACACCTGGCAGGTGGTGGCGCAGGGCAAGAGCCCGCATGCCCACAAGGCGATGGTGCAGGCGGCCAAGGCCATGGCAGGCCTCGGCATCAAGGCGTTACTTGAACCGGAACTGATCAAGGCTGCGAAGGCCGATCTCACGAAGCGAACGGCCAAGACGCCCTATGTCTGCCCGCTTCCGGACCACGTCGCGCCGCCGCTCGATATGTCCGTCGCGTAGAATTCCGTCTCCATACTTCGTCTGATCTCGCGAACAAATTTTTCGCAGCGCAACTTGGTTTCCGGCGGATTTTGACGCCGGAATGCCGAACCCTTGGGCTGCGGAACGAAGTTTTGCTCAACAGACAGCCAGAAGACCGTTTGCACGCACACGGTCGCAGTTGACGTATGGCCTATTCAGTGTGCCATCTACCGCCAGCCAAAACCCGGCGGCCGTGCCGCGGCCGCCTGCATCCATACGGGAACCAGACGGGGGACAACCATGCTGGATAAAGAACTGCGTTCGATGATCGGCGACGTGAAGGACGGGCGGATGGATCGTCGCGCCTTCATCAAGCGCCTGGCCGCCGTCGGCCTCACCGCCCCCATGGCTAACCAGATCCTCGCCATCGGCGGCGTCGCCATGGCCCAGAGCCCGGCCCCCTATCCTCCGACCAAGCGCGGCGGCGGCGGTCCGCTCAAGCTGCTGTGGTGGCAGGGGCCCACGCTGCTCAATCCGCATTTCGCCACCGGCACCAAGGATCAGGACGGCTCGCGCCTGTTCTACGAGCCGCTCGCGAGCTGGGACGCGGAAGGCAATCTAAATCCGATCCTTGCGGCAGAAATTCCCTCGGTTGCCAATGGTGGTCTGGCCGCCGATGGCAAGTCGGTGACCTGGAAGATCAAGCCCGGCGTCAAATGGCATGACGGCAAACCCCTGACGGCCGACGATTTCGTTTTCACCTGGAAGTACGCCAGCGATCCTGCCACCGCCGCCGTCTCCATCAGCACCTACGGTGACATTACGGTCGAGAAGGTGAATGACCTCGCGATCCGCATCGTGTTCAAGAACCCGACGCCATTCTGGGCCAACGCGTTCGTGGGCGCCTACGGCTGCGTTCTCCCGAAGCATCTGTTTGCGGACTACAGCGGCGGGAAATCCCGCGAGGCGCCGGCCAATCTGGCGCCGGTGGGTACCGGCCCCTATAAGTTCGTCGAGTTCAAGCCGGGCGATCTGGTTCGCGGTCAACTTAATCCCGACTATCACATGCCCAACCGTCCGCATTTTGATACCATCGATATGAAGGGCGGCGGCGATGCCGTCTCTGCGGCACGGGCCGTGATCCAGACCGGTGAGTTTGATTTTGCCTGGAACATGCAGGTCGAAGACGACGTGCTGTTGCGTCTCGAGAAGGGCGGCAAGGGAAAGACCGTTTACGCCGTAGGTGGCGACATCGAGTTTATCGCGATCAACTTCACGGACCCGAACACCGAGGTCGATGGCGAGCGGTCCTCAATGAAGACCAAGCATCCGATCCTCTCAGATCCCAACGTTCGCAAGGCGCTTTCACTGCTCGTCGACCGCGAGTCCGTCAAGAAGGCGATTTACGGTCGCGCCGGCCGGACGACGGCCAACTACCTCAATGGTCCCGAGAAGTTCGTCTCCAAGAACACCTCATGGGAGTTTAGCGTCGAGAAGGCGTCGAAGATGCTCGACGAGGCCGGGTGGAAGGTCGGCGCGGACGGCATCCGCGAGAAGGAGGGAAAGAAGCTGAAGCTCCTTTACCAGACCTCGACCAACGGTCCGCGCCAGAAGACTCAGGCTATCGTCAAGCAGGCCTGTCAGAAGGCCGGTATCGAGGTGGAGCTGAAATCGGTTGTTGCCTCGGTGTTCTTCTCTTCCGACGTAGCCAACCCCGATACCTACCCCAAGTTCTACGCGGACATCGAGGAATTCCAGATCCCGATGACCCAGCCGGATCCGGCTCTGCACATGCGCCGCTACATCTCCGCCAACGTGGCCACCAAGGAGAACAAGTGGCAAGGCCAGAATTTCCCGCGCTATGTCAACAAAGACTATGATGCGGCCATTGCTGCGGCCGAGACCGAAACCGATCCGGTCAAACGCGCCTCGCTCTACATCAAGTGCAACGACCTGTTGTGGCAGGACACGGTTTTCATTCCGGTGATGCATCGCCTGAAGGTGGAAGCCGCGTCCAACTCGCTGCGGCCGGCGCTCAGCGGCTGGGCGAACGAGACGGACAACATCCAGGACTGGTATCGGGAGGCGTGATCGCAGGCCTAGACGGGATTCTTCCCTCATGAGTCAATATGTCCTGCGTCGCCTTTTGATCGCCATTCCGAGCCTGCTGGCCATTTCGCTGGTGCTGTTCGTCGTTCTGGCGCTTGCGCCAGGCGATCCCTTCAGCGAGCTTGCGACCAACCCGAACGTGCCGCCTGAAGTGCAGGCCGCGCTTCGGGCAAGGTTCGGTCTCGACGATCCGATCTACCTTCGCTATTTGCACTGGCTCAACGCCATGCTGCATGGCGACTGGGGTTTCTCCTTTGTCAGCCGGATGGACGTCGATAAACTCATCCTCCAGCGCTTGCCGACCACGCTCTACGTGATCGGCTCGGCGCAGATCCTGGCGCTGCTGATCGCGATTCCCGTCGGCGTCTATGCGGCGACCAAGCCCTACTCGCTGTTCGACCAGGTCGCGAACACGCTCGCTTTCGTCGGTTTCTCGCTGCCGACCTTCTTCACCGGCATCCTGTTCATCCTGATCTTCTCGGTCACGCTGGACTGGCTGCCCTTCGTCTACACCACCGACATCAAGGCCACGGGCATCCATTACGTGCTCGAAATGATCCGGCAGGCGATCATGCCGGTGGCGGTGCTCGGTCTGTTCCAGGCAGCGTCGATGACGCGCTTCGTGCGCTCGGCGATGCTCGACGTGATCCGGCTCGACTACGTTACCACGGCGCGCGCCAAGGGCCTCGGGCAGACCAAGGTCATCGTCAAGCATGTGATGCGCAACGCCATGATCCCGGTCGTCACGCTGATCGCGCTGCAGATCCCTGCGGTGTTCGGTGGCGCCATCGTCACCGAGCAGATCTTCCGCATTCCCGGCATCGGCTCGCTCCTGATCTCCTCCATCCTTTCCAACGACACGCCGGTGGTGATGGCCGTCACCTTCGTCTTCGCGTGCCTCGTGGTGCTGTTCAATCTCGTCGCGGATGTCCTTTATGGCTGGCTTGACCCTCGCATCTCGCTCCGCTGAGCGGGGCGTCTACTCGCCCTGGCGCGAGACGTGGCGGCGCTTCAGCCGCCACAAGCTTGCCGTCGTCAGCACGTTCCTGCTGCTCATCCTGATTCTTGCGGTGGTGGTCGGACCCTTCATCTGGCGTGTCTCGATCAACGACATCGACATCGTCGCGGGCCTGCAGGGGCCGTCGCTCGCCCATCCCTTCGGTACCGACGATCTCGGTCAGGACATTCTGGCGCGCATGATCTATGGCGGCCGCATTTCGCTTGCGGTCGGGCTCGCCGCGATGCTGGTGTCGGTGTTCATCGGCACCCTGGTCGGTGCGCTCGCCGGCATGTCGCGCGGCGCGCTCGGGCACGGCTTGATGTGGTTGACTGACCTGTTCCTGTCGCTGCCGCAATTGCCGCTGCTGCTGCTTTTGATCTATCTCTTCCGCGACGGGCTGAAGCAGGTGTTCGGCCCCGAGGGCGGCATCTTCATCCTGATCGTCCTCGTGATCGGCGGCTTGCGCTGGATGCCGGTGGCGCGTCTGGTGCGTGCGCAGTTCCTGTCGATCCGCGAGAAGGAGTTCGTCGAGGCCGCGCGTGCGCTCGGTGCGAGTCCGGTGCGGCAGGTGGTGAAGCACATCCTGCCTAATGCGCTCGGTCCGGTGATCATCGCCGGCACCATCGACGTTGCCGCCGCGATCATCGCGGAATCGACGCTGTCATTTCTCGGCCTCGGCTTTCCGCCGGATACACCGACCTGGGGCCGGCTGCTGTACGATGCCAAGGACTTCCTCGACATCGGCCCGCACTGGGCCCTGTTTCCGGGCGGCGCGATCTTCATCGCGGTGGTCGCCATCAATTTCATCGGCGACGGCCTGCGTGATGCGCTCGATGCGCGACGGGTGATCTGATGGCGCCGCTGCTCGAGATCAAAGGTCTCAAGACCCACTTCTCCACCGACGACGGCATTCTGCAGGCCGTCGACGGCGTCGACATCACCATCAACAAGGGCGAGACGCTCTGCGTCGTCGGCGAGTCCGGCTGCGGCAAGACCGTCACCGCGATGTCGATCCTGAAGCTGATCGCGATGCCGCCGGGCCGCATCGCGGCCGGAGAGATCATCTTCGAGGGCCGCGATCTGGTGCCGCTGACGAGCAACCAGCTCGACGAGATCCGCGCCAAGGAGATCGGCTTCATCTTCCAGGAGCCGATGACCTCGCTCAATCCGGTGCTGACGGTCGGCGAGCAGATCGCCGAGAGCCTGCGCCGCCATGAGAACGTCACCCGGAAGCAGGCGCTCGAGCGCACCATCGAGATGCTGAAGCTGGTGCAGATCCCCAACGCCGAAGGCCGCGTGCACAATTATCCGCACCAGTTCTCCGGCGGCATGCGCCAGCGCGTCATGATCGCGATGGCGCTGGCCTGCAAGCCCAAGCTGATCATCGCCGACGAGCCGACCACCGCGCTCGACGTCACCATCCAGGCGCAGATCCTCGATCTGCTCCAGGACATGAAGGAACGCTTCGGCATGGCGGTGTTGCTGATCACCCATGCCATGGGCGTCGTCGCCGAGACGGCGCAGCGTGTCGTCGTGATGTATGCCGGCAAGGTGGTGGAGGAGGCCGATGTCGATGCTCTCTTCGCCGATCCGGGCCATCCCTACACGCAGGGCCTGATCCGCTCGATCCCGCGTATCGATCTCGACAGCGAGCACAAGACGCGGCTCGAGGCGATCGGCGGCTCGGTGCCGATCCTGATCAATCCGCCGGTTGGCTGTCGTTTTGCTCCTCGTTGCCGTCATGCCATGGACGTCTGCACCGAGAAGGAACCACTGCTGCGCCAGATCGCGCCCGGCCATCGCATGGCCTGCCATCTGGGAGATACGCAGTTGGGAGGCGCGGCATGAGCGAACCCCTGCTCCGCGTCAGCGGCCTGAAGAAATATTTCCCCGTGCTCGGCGGCCTGTTGTCGCGCCAGGTCGGCACCGTCTATGCGGTCGACGGCGTGTCGTTCTCGGTCAATCGCGGCGAGACGCTCGGTCTCGTCGGCGAATCCGGTTGCGGCAAGTCGACGACCGGGCGCTGCGTGCTGCGCCTGATCGAGCCGACCGACGGCGAAGTCGAATTCGACGGCCAGGATGTACGCCAGCTCAGCGGCAATGACCTGCGCGCGATGCGGCGGAACATGCAGCTCGTGTTCCAGGATCCGTTCGCCTCGCTCAATCCGCGCATGACGGTCGGCTCCATTCTCGGCGAAGCCCTCATTATTCATAAGCTTGGGTCGACGGCCAAGGAGCGTGAGGATCGCGTCGCAAGCCTGCTCGTCAAGGTCGGCCTCAAGGCCGAGCACATGCGCCGCTATCCGCATGAGTTCTCCGGCGGCCAGCGCCAGCGCATCGTGATCGCGCGTGCGCTCGCGGTCGAACCGAAGCTGATCGTCTGCGACGAGCCGGTGTCCGCGCTCGACGTCTCGATCCAGGCGCAGGTCATCAACCTCCTGGAAGATATCCAGGCCGAGCTGAACCTCACCTATCTTTTTGTCGCGCACGACCTCTCGGTGGTCGAGCACATTTCCGACCGCGTCGCGGTAATGTATCTCGGCCGCATCGTCGAGCTGGCAAAGGCGAACGACCTCTATCGCAATCCGCAGCATCCCTACACCAAGGCGCTGCTCTCCGCCGTGCCAGTGCCGGATCCCAAACTCAAGCGCAACCGCATCCGTCTCAAGGGCGACGTGCCGAGCCCGATGAAGCCGCCGTCAGGCTGTCACTTCCACACCCGATGCCCGATCGCCCAGCCACGCTGCGCGGAAAGTGCGCCGGAATTGAAGGAAGGCGCAGGCGGGCATTTCGTGGCGTGTCATCTCGCTTGACGCAATGGTCTCTCGGTGGGCAAAGCGACTTGTCCGCCGTAGCTCGAAGAGCGAAGGCGTGCCCACCATAAGACTTCTCATCCATCCAGCGTGAACCCGACACGCAATGTCACCTGGTAGTGGCGCACGGCGCCGTTCTCGATGTGGCCGCGCGTCTGCGTAACCTCGAACCATTTCATCTCGCGCACGGTCTTGGCGGCGCGGCCGACGGCGTTCTTGATCGCGTCCTCGATCGAGGTTTCGGACGATCCGACCAGTTCCAGGATTTTGTAGACATGATCCTTCTCGGCTGCAGGCATGGTGGGCCTCCCTCGGTTGCGCTGCGGCACCTGCCGCGGCGCGGACTCCCATCTGAACGGGCACCGGGCCTCTCCGGTTCCGTCATTCACCATGGCCCGCATGCGCCAGCCGAGGTGGAGCAGGCCGGGGCCGCCTGCTAAGCGCTATCCATGGATTCGGCGCGCCGCGACAGGACGATCGGCTTTCTCTGCCTTGGTGTGACGGCGATCGGCTGGGCGCTAAATTGGCCGTTGATGAAGCTGTTGCTCCAGCAATGGCCACCGCTGTTCGCCCGTGGCCTCGCCGGCATCTGTGCGTCGCTCATCCTCGCCACGCTGGCGCTTGCCCGGAAGGAGCAGCTTGCCGTTCCGCGCGAAGCGATCCCGCGGCTGCTGTTCGCGACGTTGACCAACGTCTTCGCTTGGATGGGGCTCGGCACGGTCGCGATGAAATATGTCAGCGTGGGGGAGGGCGCCCTGCTCGCCTACACCATGCCGATCTGGGCCATGCTGTTCGCCTGGCCGGTGCTGCACGCGCGGCCGACCATCCGGGACATTTTTGGGTTAGTCCTCGGCGTCGTCGGCGTGGCGCTGCTGCTGAGCGGCAACGGTTTTGCGTTCGGCGCCGATAAACTGCTCGGCATCGGACTGGCGCTGCTCTGCGCCATCCTGTTCGCGCTCGGCAACGTGCTCAACCGCGAGCCACTGCCGATGCCCCCGCTCGTCATCGTCGCCTGGCAGGTCGGGCTCGGCTGCGCCACCATGCTGGTCCTCGGCGTTCTCTTCGAGCATCCTGATATCACTGCGATCACCCCGCTGGGGCTCGGCTGCTTCATCTACATGACGTTGGTGCCGATGGGCGTCTGCTACGTCACCTGGTTCGAGACGCTGCGCCGCCTGCCGCCGACCTCGGCTTCGACCGGCATGCTGATGGTTCCCGTGATCGGCGTGGTCTCCGCCGCGATCATTCTGGGCGAGCCGCTGGGGCTGCGCGAATGGACGGCGATGGCGCTCACGCTCGGCGGCGTGACGCTGGCCTTGCAGCGGACGTGATCGCTTCAGCGTGCAAAGCTATGCAGGCTCGCCATGCAGGCGGATGGCGGCAGGTTTGGCGTCGCGCAGCAGGCACCGCAGCAGTATTGCGAGCACCGCCATGAGGGCGAAGCCGCCAACGGCCGGAGCCATGTAATTTTGCAGGTCACGCGCGGTGACGTTCTCTGCGGACAGCCGGGCTGATTGCAGCAGCCCATAGGCGTTGGCCAGCAGCAGCAGGGCGTAGATCGCGCTGCGTTCGCGCGGGCTCGCCAGGCTGGCAAAGTCCGGAAGCAGCAGTGCAAGCCCGATCCCCACGATCGGCAGGTCATAGTCATAGGCGTAGGGGCTGATCATCACGGAGGCGACCGCGGCGATGCCGAGCGCGAAGCGGGGAGACGGTCCGCGAGCAACCGCGAGTACGACGGCGACCAGCGCGAGGGCTGCCATTGCCATCTGTCCCCAGAACGCTGCAGTGGCGGGGAGGCCGGCCTTGTACAGCGCCGCATAGGCCGAGATCATCCGAAACAGCTGGTAGCGGCCTTCCTCCAGAAAGCCGGCGGCTTCCCGGATGCTGCCGAGCCACGCGACCCAGATTTGCGGACCGAAGGCGAGCGTGCAGACGAGCGAGCTCACGACCACCACGATCCCGGCGGTCAGCACCGCCGGCCAGCGGCGCGTCAACAGCATGTAGATGCCGGCCGCAACGGCCAGATGGGGCTTGATGACCATCAGGCCGAGCGCGATGCCGGCAAGCGCCGGGCGTCGTTCCGCGTTGATGCAGACCAGCCCGATCAGCGCGCCGGTCAACAGGCCGTTCTGGCCGATGGCGATCGTGATCGCGATGGCCGGAAAAAACACGACGAGCACGAGCGCGAAGTTGTTTCCGGCGATGGCGCGGAGCGTCATCAGATACGCCGCCAGTGAGACCGCCGTGAAGAGAAAATAGGCGGCCCAGCCCGGAAGGAACGCGAGGGGTGCAAGCAACAGGTCGAATTGCGGCGGGTAGGTCCAGGGCATGACGCCGGCCGCGCCGCCGGCTGCCGCGATCTGCATCTTCGTGAACGAGGCGAACTGGTAGGTCAGGTCGAGATCCCCGAGCCAGATCCGTTGCGCGACGATATGGAAGGCGGTGAAGTCGGGTGTCTGGCTGCCGTACCAGAGGCCGCCTTCGAAGAACCGGAAGGCTTTGAAGGCGAGGATGGCTGCGAGCAGCGAGAGAATGACGCAGACATAGATCGTCCGCTTCCGTGGCGAGGCCTGGATCTGCTCCAATGTTGCGGTGAGCATGAGAATGAAGCGACCTAGCCCAGATCTGACAGAGGATCGAAGAACGGAAAGCGCCGTCGCGCATGGAACCGAGCTTGCCGCGTGAGGCTTAACGGACGGTAACGGGTCGTTCATGTTCCCCAGAAACATGGTGTGCCTCGGACCGGTAGCCAAGGTGCTCGTCGTCGTTAACGAAATGCTGACGCAAATGGTCAGGCATCCCCTGGCGGAAATCCGCGATTAAGCTCTTGATTGTATCGGGTGAGGCGGACGAAGGCCGGCAGTCATGGGTTCGGCTTCAGGTCCGGGGAGAGTTCCGTGACGGTTGCCGTGAATCATTGCGATCGTCGGGAGCGCTCAGGTCAGCAGTCGTCTGTGGCTTCCGGAGCGGAGCGGTGGACTCGTCCTTCGACCGTCGCCGTGTTGCTTTGGTTGGTCCTGTTTGCGGCGGAGCTCGCCGCGATAGTGGCGCAGTGCGACTTCAGGCTCGTCTTCGCTCTGGACGACGCCTACATCCATCTTGCGGTTGCCGACCAGCTTCTCTCCGGCGGATATGGGGTCAACGCCGGCGAATTTTCATCGCCAAGCTCCTCCATCATCTGGCCTTATGTTCTCGCGCTGACCGAGGCCATGCATCTCGGCCCGTTCGGCCCGCTGCTGGTCAACACCGCCGCCGCATGTACGACAGTGTTTGTGCTTCTGCGTGCGCTGGAAGCCAACGGGTTGTTCGACGATGCCAATGATCGCCCGTTCGGCTATCTGATCGCACTGCTCCTCGTCTTTAACGTCAGCGCCGTCGCGCTGCCGATGACCGGCATGGAGCACAGCGCTCACGTGTGGGCCTCCGTCGTGACCTTTCTCGGTCTCGCCGCGGCGGCGCGCGGACGCGCGCCAACGTCGCTGCACTTCATCGCGCTGGTGCTGCTTCCCCTGATCCGCTTCGAAGGTATTGCCTTTGCCTGTGCGGCCATCGCCGGCTTCGCGCTGCTCGGCCACCGGCGCTTTGCCGGCGGCGCAGCGCTCGTAATTATCGTCAGCTTGTCCGGCTATTTTGCATTGATGGCCTCGCGCGGCCTGCCGTTGCTGCCGAGTTCGGTGCTGCTGAAGGGTTATCTCGCAAATCTCGATGGCGAATCCACGAGCAATCTGCCTGCCGTCGTCAAGAACGTGCTGCGGAGCATCACCAGCTCCTATGGGTTGCGGCTCATCATGCTCGGTCTTGCCCTGGCCGGCTGCGCTTCCTGGCTGCGTTCCGATCGCAAGGCGCTCGTCGTCTGTCTGACCGTTCTCGCCGCCATCGGTGCTCATCTGGTGTTCGGTCAGTATGGCTGGTTCAACCGCTATGAAGTCTACATCATGGCGCTTGCGGCGGCCGCGTTGCTTTGGAGCGCCGCGCAATTCAGACCGCGTCTGCCCGCGTTGCAATGGTCGCTCACGAAGATCGCACTGGTGCTTGGGCTCGGCATTGCAGCGATGCCCTACGTGACGACCGCGCTGGTCACGCCGATCGCTGCCAGCGACATCTATGAGCAGCAATACCAGCTGGCTCGCTTCGCCAAATCATTCTACCGGCATGCGGTCGCGGTCAACGATCTCGGGCTGGTCGCCTACCGCAATCCCAACTATACGCTGGATCTCTGGGGTCTTGGTTCCGAACAGGTTCGGAAGTCAAGGACCGCTGGGCAGTATGGACCCGCGGAGATGGAAGGCCTCGCCAACGATCACGGTGTCGGCCTGGTGATGATCTACGACGTCTGGTTCCCGAAGGGCGTGCCATCGACTTGGACAAAGGTCGCCGTGTTGCGAACCACGACCGTGACCCTGTCGCAACGAGACGTCACTTTTTATCGTACGCCGTTGGCGGACGCGGCGGAGGTGAGTTCAGCGCTGGAGGCATTCAAGGCGACTATTCCACCGCGGGACAGGCTGGACATCTTCACGCGGTAACTCCGGTCGCATCGCTCTTGCCCGGTCGAAGAAGGGCGAGTTATCCGAGATCCGCGCCAAGATCCTGGTCGGCCATGCGGTGTGGCCGGCGTTCTGGATGTTGGCGGACGACGGCGGCTGGCTGCCGGAGGTCGACGTGCTGGAAGGCCGCGGCGAGCGGCCGGGCGACATGGTGATGACGACCCATTGGCGGATTCCATCGACGCAGAAGATCCAGTCCTGCGGCTTCGATTTTGCGGTGGGCGACGCCTCGACCACATTCCACAATTACGGTGTGCTGTGGGAAGAGGATCGGCTGGTCAATTTCATCGATCGCCGGCCGGTCTCCGACATCAAGGTGCCGATCGGATTCGACGATCCCATGTACATGATCGTCAATCTCGCCATTGGCTCGAAATTCTTTCCCGGCGTCAGTCCGGTCAATGCGGAGACGCCGCCGACCGTGGCGTTCGAGATCGACCGGATCTCCGCATATCAGATCGACATGGAACAGGCGCAGAGGTGACGATGTCCGCTTCCTTCTCGCGCCGCTCCTTTGCCAGGCTTGCCGGCCTCGCTGCGCTCGGCCTGACCACCCGCGCCGGGGCTGCCGAGAATGGGCCGCCATCGCCCGCGCCTTTCCCGAAGGATTTTCTGTGGGGTACGGCGACCTCGTCCTACCAGATCGAGGGTGCTGTCGACGAGGACGGCCGCGGCAAGTCGATCTGGGATACTTTCAGCCATACGCCCGGCAAGATCGAGGATGGCTCCACCGGCGACCGCGCCAACGAGCATTATCATCGCTACAAGGACGACGTTCGGCTGATCAGGGAGCTCGGCGTCAAGGCTTACCGCTTCTCGACCGCATGGCCGCGGGTGTTTCCCGACGGAACCGGGCAGCCCAATCCAAAAGGGCTCGACTTCTACAACCGCCTCATCGACGAGTTGCTCGCGAACGGCATCGAACCTTATGCCACGCTCTATCACTGGGACCTGCCGCAGGCCCTGCAGGACCGCGTCGGCGGTTGGCAATCGAGCGACACCTCAAAAGCCTTTGCCGATTACGCCGGCTACGTTGCCCAACGTCTGACCGATCGCGTCAAGACCATCTTCACCGTGAACGAGGTCGGGCGCTTCGTGAATTTCGGCTATGGCTGGGGCATCGATGCGCCCGGCCTCAAGCTGCCGGCAGCGCAGCTGAACCAGGCCCGCCATCACGTTGCGCTCGCGCACGGCCTCGCCGTGCAGGCAATTCGCGCGTCCGGGCGCTCCGGTACCCGCGTCGGCGCGGCCGAGAACATCGCGGCCTGTGTGCCGGCGATTGCCACGCCGGAGAACATCCGCGCCGCCGAGATTGCGACGCGCGAGCTCAATGTAGGGTTCCTCGGTGTCGTGCTGGAGGGAAAATACACCGACGGCTTCCTTGCCTATGCCGGCGCGGACGCGCCGAAATTCACGCCCGAGGAGCTGAAGATCATCGGCGCGCCGAACGATTTCGTCGGGCTGAACATCTACGCGCCGCAGTTCTACGTCACCGCGTCCGATCGCGCGCCGGGCTTCAACGTGCTGCCGTTTCCGACCTCGTTCCCGCACATGAATTCGGAATGGCTGCGGGTCGGCCCCGAGGTGATCTACTGGGCGCCGCGCATCGCCGCAAAAATCTGGAACATCGAGAACATCTACATCAGCGAGAACGGTACTTCGTCCGAAGACAAGATTGCCGCCGATGGCCAGGTCTACGATCTCGACCGCATCATGTTCCTGCGCAACTACCTGACCCAGATGCAGCGCGCGATCACCGAGGGTGTGCCGATTCGCGGCTATTTCCTCTGGAGCCTGATGGACAATTTCGAGTGGATTTTTGGCTACGGCAAGCGCTTCGGCCTGTACGGTGTCGATTTCGAGACACAGGCGAGGGTGCAGAAGCTGAGCGCAGCGTTCTATAGGGATGTGATCGCGCGGAACGCGATCGGGGTGTAAGGCCGAGCGCTACGGATCCAATTCCGTATCCCAGTAGAGATAGTCCAGCCAGCTGTCGTGCAGATAGTTCGGCGGAAACAGTCGGCCGTTGCGGTGGAGCTGGTGCACGGTCGGCGCGAACGCGTGCTGGCGCGGAAACATCTTGGCCTGCACCGGCGTGAGATTGCCCTTGCGCAGGTTACATGGCGAGCAGGCCGCGACCACGTTTTCCCAGGTGGTCTGGCCGCCTTTGCTGCGCGGGATGATGTGATCGAAGGTGAGGTCTTCGGGCGAGCCGCAATATTGGCAGGCGAAACGATCGCGCAGGAAGACGTTGAACCGGGTGAAGGCGGGATGGGTGGTCGGCTTCACGAAGGATTTGAGCGAGACCACGCTCGGCAGCTGCATTTGCAGCGTGGGGCTGTGAACCGCCTGATCGTAATGCGCGACGATATTGACGCGATCGAGGAACACCGCCTTGATCGCGTCTTGCCACGACCACAGAGACAGTGGGTAGTAACTCAGCGGCCGGAAGTCCGCGTTGAGGACCAGAACCGGCCAACTGCCTTGCGAGACATGTGCGTTCAAGTAACGCTCCCGGCCTCCATATACGCTGCGAAGCAGCATGCATTGACATACTACATGCAGCGTGACGGGATTGTGAAGCCCGTTGAGCGACTTATTCAGGCGCAAGCAATACGGCGGCGGGGTGGCAGAAGCTCAAAAACGCCGCGATTTGGGAGGCCGTGCCCCCTGAACGATGGGCTGGGCTACTCCTGCAACCGCTCCAGCTTCTGCAGGCACCGTGTTCCGCGCACGAAGGCTGGCATCTCTTCGTCTGGAAAGCTCGTCTTCCAGTCGGTGACGCCGACTTCGCCGACATAGATGTCGCCTTTCGAATCCAGCGCGATGCCGTGTGGTGCCAGAAACTTTCCGCTGGCGACACCCGGGCCTTCCTCGCCGCCGAGCCGCGCGATGCGCTTTCCCGTGGCGTCCACGATCGACAGCCGCGGGCCGAGATTGGGCACCTTGCGGTTGACGGCCAGGCCGGGGCCGAGCTCGCCGATGACGAAGGTCGGGCTCTTGCCCCCGCCGCAACAGCACAGCGCGCAAGGGCGGTGCAGATTGTTCCACTGCGTCTCGTATTTGCCCTCGCCGTTGAACACCTGCACACGATGGTTCTCGCGATCGGCGACATAGACCCAGCCGTCGGCATCGGTGGCGATGTTGTGCACGATGTTGAACTGGCCGGGATCCGTGCCCGGCTCGCCCCAGCTTTTGATCAGCTTGCCGTCGGGCGTGTATTTGTGCACGCGCGCATTGCCATAGCCATCAGAGACGTAGATCTCACCCTTCGGCGACAGCGCGGTGTGGGTGCAGCGGTGGAACGGCTCACCGCTCATGAACGGCGTCGGCTTCGCGGGAATGCCGATCGTCAGCAGCACCTTGCCGTCGGTGGTACATTTGCGCACGGTGTGGTCGCCGTCATCGGTGCAGTAGAGATTGTCGTCGGCGTCGATGTGCAGGCCGTGGGCGCGGGAGAACAGGCCTTCGCCGAAACTGCGCAGGAAATTGCCTTCGCGGTCGAGCACCACCATCGGATGGGCGCCGCGGTTGAAGACGTACACGTGATCCTTGCTGTCGACCGCCACCGAGGCGACGTCGGTGAGCTGCCAGCCGTCGGGAAGTTTTGCGAAATTTTCGACGACGCGGTAGCGGTGTTCGCCGGTGCCGAGAATGGCTGGCATGTGTGGTCCCTCTTCAGTTGTCTTTGACGTGCTCGTTTGCAGCCGCGGCTCGTGGCAAAATCCCTTCCTCGATCGCCTTGATTTGCAGCGCGAGAAATTTCGAGTTGATCCGGCACTGCGCGAGGCTGCCGGCGATGAACCACAGGCCGGGCTGCCCCGTGCGGGCGTACATGTTGCGCAGCTCAAAACCGTCGCCAAAGCCCCAGACCGGGCCGACGCGGTCGGCGACGCCGTCGCCGAACAGTTTTCGCACGAGGTATTCCTGCGGCTTGTAGCCAGTCGAGAGCACGATGAGATCGGCGGCGATGGTCGTGCCATCCATCATCTGCGCGCCATCGGCCGTGAAGCCATCGATGTCTCCGAACTGTTTCAGCCTGATCGCGCCTTCGACAATCAGGTTCGAGCAGCCGACGTTGAAATAATAGCCGCCGCCGCGAGTGAGGTATTTGAACTGCCAGCCGGTGCCGGCCTCGCCGAAGTCGAGCTTGAAGCCGACGCGGCGGAGGCCGTCGAGCAGCTCCTTGTCGAGCTCTTTTGACTGCTCCGTCAGCATTACATGCGTCTTCTTCGCAAGCGGCGTCGGCATCGAGGTCGCGATCAAATCGTTGTCCTCGAGCGTGCCTTCGTTGTAGGTCGCGTAAGCGAGTTGCGCCGACGGCTCGATATTGGTGACCAGTGTCGGCGAGCGCTGCACCAGCGTCACATCGGCGCCGCTCGAACAGAGGTCCTGCGCGATGTCGTGACCGCTGTTGCCGGTGCCGATGACGATGGCGCGCTTGCCTGCCCAGTTCTCGCCGTCCTCGTAGCGGCTGGAATGCAGCAGCGTGCCCTTGAAGCGATCGAGCGTCGGAATATCGGGCACATTGGCAATACCGCTGACGCCAGTCCCCATCACCACATGACGCGGATGTAGGGTGCGCTTGCTGCCGTCGGCGCGGCGCAGCGTCACCGTCCAGTGGCCCTTGGCCTCGTCATAGGCGCCGCCTTCGAATTCGGTGCCGGTCCAGAAGTTCAGCTCCATCGCGTCGACGTAAGCTTCGAACCAGTTTGCGAGCTTGTCCTTGGGGATGTAGGTCGGCCAGTTCGGCGGGAACGGCATGTAAGGCATGTGATTGACCTGCACCTGATTGTGCAGGGTGAGCGCGTGATAGCGCTTGCGCCAATTATCGCCGATCCGGGCCTCGCGATCGACGATCAGCGTATCGATCTGCAACTGCTTCAGCCGCGCCGCGATCGTAAGCCCGGCCTGGCCGCCGCCGACCACCAGCACGGTGGGATCGCGATCGGCATAGTCGCGCGAGGCGTCGCGCAGATCGAGCCAGTTCGGCCCGCGGAAATCGCGCGAATAGGCTTGGCCGCGCGGCCGCGAAGTGCCGAGCTGTTCCTCAAAACCTTTGAGCTCGTCGAGCGCAGTGAGCAGCGTCCACGCTTTCAGACGATCGCCGTCGGCGGTATCGGGCACGAGCCGCACGATGCCGCTGCCACGGCCCTGCGCAGTCTCGAAATTGAAGATGGCCTCGATATTGTTGGTGCCGGCGCGCGTCACCCAGCGCGGCGCTGCGCGGTTCGGGGCCATCTTGAAATGGCTCGGTGTCGCCTTCGGCGCGAGCGAAGTCAGCACTTCCGCGACGGCATCGCGGCCTGCAAGCGTCTGCAGGTTCCAGCTCAGCGCCAGCACATCGCGCCAAAAACTGTCGACGAGAAAAAGCCGGTTGAGCGCCGCACGATCAGACTTGCCAAGCGCACGCTCGAATTCATCGAGCCAGGCTTGCGCGGAGACGGCGATATCCTTCGTGCGATCCAGCATGCGCGACCTCGTGGCCGTCTTCGCGGCGTTTCCTCTGAGGTCGAACGCTATACTGGATCAGGCTACGTCAAAAGCGCTTTACCCGAGCAGTGAGAGCATGTGGCCCTGCTCAGGCGGAATGCGCCCTTTCAGCGTGTCGAGATAGACCCGCTGGACCGCCTCGGGCCCGCGGCTGTCGATCACGCTCAGGCATCGCTCCAGCATCGGCGCGAAACCGGACCACGCCGCGCCAAAGCGCTGCTCGATGCCGCTCGGTCCCCATTCCTTGGCGCGCTTGCGGATCTGGTCGGGTGCGAAGAACCAGCGCGGCTTTGCGCCGGGCAGTTCGCCTTCGTCGGCGTCGGTGGCGCGATGCGTCAATCCGACGCGAACGGAGCATTTCATCTGGTCGCCAAAATGACGGTGCAACTCGGTTCGCAGCGTGCTGTTGCCGGCCATGTCGATGAAGGCGACGGGCGTATCCGTTGGCAACGAAGCGATGCGATCATAGGTGACGACCTCGTCATAACAACCGAGCGTGGCGACAAAGCCGGTATTGCCAGCCGAGGTCAGACCGATCACCTTGCGGCCGCGCGCATGCAGGAGATGGCCGAGCCCGAACGCAGTCTTGCTCGATGCGCTCGAGAGCAGCACGGTGCCCGCGCCAAAATCGTCGTTCTCCGCCAGAAAATCATCGACCAGGAACGACAGCATGAACAGCGGACGCAGCAGCGCCTGATAGTCGCCCTGCCGCCCCGCATAGGCGGGATCGCCGCTGACGCGCGCATAGGCGTTGTAGACGGGGGCCACGCCTTGCCGGTGTGCGGCAGCGTCGCGCAGGCCGCGCTTGCTGATGTCGGTGGCCTCGATCACGAGATGCGTCGCCATCGGGAAATAGCCGAACAGGCGCTCGCCCACGGACACGTTCGGATGTGTCGAGGCGATCACATCGCCAAAGCCCCACACCGGAATATTCCCAAAGCCAAGTGGCGCGGGAAACAGCTGCCAGTATTTCAGCTCGTCGCCGAGCACCGCGTAGGTGATGTTGTTGGCGGTGAAGGCGAACCGGTCGACCTTCACCAGCAGTGCATCCTGCGGCAGCGCGTCGGCTGCGGGAACGGTGGTTGCGATCGTCTTGCACGTTTCAAAATCGTCGCGCGCAACGATGAAGTCGGTGGCTGTCATGATGTCAGATCCCGGCTTGTGCCTGTGCCGGCATCTCATCGATCACGCGGGCGGCGTTTGCAACAGCAACATAGTTTTAAACGCCGTTCGGCAACGTCACGCCGGAAGCGCGCCTTCGCGATTCTTGATCACGCGATAATAGCTCCACCAGAGATGCGCGGCCGCCCCGCGCAGCGGCCGCCATGGCTCGGCCAATGGCGCCATCTGTTTTTCAGTTGGCCGCGTCTGCAGACCGAGGCCAACCTTGATCCCCTCCTGAACGGCGACGTCGCCGGCCGGCCAGGCATCGCCATGCCCGAGGCAGAACAGCAGATAGACATCAGCCGTCCACGGCCCGATGCCGGGCAGCGCAATCAGTGTATGGTGCGCGGCCTCGGCGTCTTCTTCTGCGAGCACGTCGAGGTTCAGTCGCTGCGCGATGATCTCGCGCGCGAGATGTTTCAGCGTCTTGATCTTGGCGGCAGAGAGGCCGAGCCGGCCCAGCCGGTCGGTGCGGGCGCGGCGCACGGCCTCGTGGTCGAACGGATCGAAGGCGGCGGACAGCCGTCCCCAGATCGCCGCCGCGCTCGCGGTGGAGAGCTGCTGTCCGCAGACGATGTGGGCAAGCCCGGCAAATCCTGGCTCGCGCCGCCGCAACGCCGGCATGCCCGCGACCGCGAGCACGGGTTTGAGCCGCGGGTCACGCTTCACCAGCGCATAGACGGCTTCTTCGAGATCGGACTGGGTTTCGAGGTGGATGGTCATGATGGCTCTATTTGTCATGCGGGCTTGACCCGCGCATCCATCTCCTATCGTAACAGAGTCTTGGCCATGACGAGATCTTGCCATATGCCGCCACCCGTTTTCCGATTTGCCCCCAGCCCGAACGGCCTTCTGCATCTCGGCCACGCCTATTCGGCGCTGCTCAATTTCGACCGTGCGCGCGAGACCGGCGGGCGGCTGTTGCTGCGCATCGAGGACATCGACGCGACGCGCTGCCGGCCGGAGTTCGAGACGGCGATTGATGAGGACCTCGCCTGGCTGGGGATCGCCTGGGAGACGCCGGTGCGGCGGCAGTCGGAGCATCTTGACGACTATCGTGCGGCGTTGGAGAAACTCGCCGCGCTTGGCCTCGTCTATGCCGCCTTCGAAAGCCGCGCCGAGATCGCCAGGCTGATCGCCGCGCGCGAGGCCGATGGATCATGGCCGCGCGATCCCGACGGCGCGCCGCTCTATCCCGGTGATGCGAAAGCGCTGGCGGCCGGCGAGCGGTCGCGTCTGATCGATACCGGCGCGCCCTACGCGTTGCGGCTCGACATGGCGGCCGCCTGCCGGCGCGTCGCCGGCCTGACCTGGAACGAGTTGGGCGAGGGCCCCGATGGCGAGCGCGGCATGGTCGGCGCGCGGCCAGAGGTGTGGGGCGACGTGATCCTGGGCCGCAAGGAGACGCCGACCAGCTACCATCTGTCCGTGGTGGTCGACGACGCGCTCCAGGGTGTCAGCGAGATCGTGCGCGGCCAGGACCTGTTTCACGCCACCTCGGTCCACCGCCTGCTCCAGGCTTTGCTCGGCCTGCCGGAGCCCGCCTACCGCCACCACCCCCTGATTCGCGAAGCCGACGGGCGGAAGCTATCGAAATCGGACCGCTCGACAGGCCTCCGGGAGTTGCGCGCGGCAGGCCACTCGCCCGCCAGTATCCGCATGTCCGTGGGATTAGGCTAAGTTTCTCTGGGGGTTAGCAAAACGCCGCCGTGACTCCGGGGGTTCCGCCGTGCCATGCTGGTCGATAGCCCGGGGTTCGAAGGGGTACTTCGAAGGGGATTTATGGCGGCGAAAACGCGCACTACGCGGGCGTCCAGGCGACCGCCTCGGAAGCGGTCCGGGGGGGCCGGCAAGGTGCGTAAGCGCGGCGCCAAGGCGGCCGCACCGGACATGGTCCAGGTGGCGCTGGCCGCCTTTGCCCACGAAGTCCGCACCCCCCTGACCGGCATTCTCGCGATCAGCGACCTGCTGTCGACCTCCGATCTCGGCGAGCGGGAGCGGCGCTGGGCCGACACCATCAAAGCCGGCGCCGAGCATCTGGCGAACCTTGCAACGCTGTTTGTCGATGCCGCCAAGACCGGCAAGGGCGCGGGCGGCAGCACGCTGCGGCAGGATTTGTTCGATCTGCGGGCGCTCGCCCGCAGCACCGGCGATTCGCTTGCCGGCCGCGCCGCCGCCAAGGGTCTCCAGGCCGAGGTCCAGATATCGGAAAATCTCGCGGGCCTCGTGGTCGGCGATCCCGTCCGCCTGCGCGCCGCACTCGAGAACCTGATCGACAATGCCGTAAAGTTCACCGACCAGGGCGGCGTTGCGATCTCGGCTATGCCCTGGCGTCCCGCCAAAGGCAAAGCTAGCGGCAAAGCCAAGGACAAGCGCCGGGTCGGTGTCGCCTTCTCGGTGTCCGACAGCGGCATCGGCCTGACCATGGCCGAGATCAAGCGGCTGTTCCGCCCGTTCACCCAGGCCAATGTCACCATCGCCTCGCGCTTCGGCGGCGCCGGGCTCGGCCTGTCCTCGGTGAAGCAACTGGCGCGTGCGATGGGTGGTGACATCACGGTCGCGCCCCGGCGCGGCGGCGGCGCCACCTTCACGCTGACGGTGTCGCTGGATGCGGCGGGCCCCGCGAAGTCGCGCAAATCGGGTGGTGATGAGGCGGACGCACTGGCGGCGTTGCGCGTGCTGAGCGTCGAGGACAATCCGTTCGGTCGCGTCGTGCTCAACACGATTCTGACCGAGCTCGGCCATCATGCCGAGTTCATCGGCCGCGGCGAGGACGCGGTAAACCGGCTCGCGCAAGGCGGCTTCGATGCGGTGCTGATGGACATGGTGTTGCCGGGTATCGACGGCGTCGAGGCGATCCGGCGGATCCGTACAATGCAGGCGCCGCTAGCTCAGATCCCGATCATCGGCGTGTCTGGCCGCGGCGAGGACGAGGCGGCGTCGCGCGAGGCCGGCGCCGACGCCTTCCTGGTCAAGCCTGTGTCCCCGCGGGCTTTAGCGACTGCGCTGCTTGAAGCGAAACGCCGTGAGGAAGTCGCGACTTGATGATCGCGGCGTTGAGCTCGCCGCCGAAAACGAAGATCGCGGCGATGAAATACAGAAACACCAGCGCGATGATCACCGAGGCGAGCCCCGCATACATGGTGACGTAATTGTTGGCGAAACGCGCCAGGTACTGGCCGAACACGATGCCCGAGATCAGCGACGCCACGATGGTGAAGACAATGCCGGGCAGGATCTGGAAAAAGCTGCGCCGTCCCGCCGGCAGCCAAGTATGCAGGATGATCAGCGCCACCACCAGCGCGCCGATGGTGATGCCGTAGCGCAGCCAGGTCAGGATGCTCTCGTTGGATTCGACGAACAGCGGAATGTGGCGCCGCGCCGCCTCGATGAAGAGCGGGCCGAGCACGATCAGGAACGCCATCGCGAGCGCGGTGAAGGCCGCGACCAGCGTGTAGCCGATCGATTCCAGCCGCAGCCAGTACCAGCGCCGCATCTCCATCACTGCATAGGCGCGGTTCAGCGCGACCCGCAGCGCCTCGACGCCGTTCGAGGCGAAATAGACCGATAGCACCGCGCCGATCGTCAGCACGCCGGTGCGGGTGGTGGTCAGCACGTCGTGGATCTCGCCGGACAGGGAATCCGCCACTTGCTTCGGCCAGACCTCGAGCATCAGCCCGGCCGCCTGGTCTGCGAGTTCCTTGGAGCCGAAGAAGCCGGCCAGTGACGTCAGCACGATCAGGAACGGGAACAGCGCCATCAGCGTCGACAGCGCGATGTGGCTCGCGATCGCCCAGCCGTCATCGGCCAGGAACGTGTAGAAGGCGTCCTCCCCGACGTTATAGATAGTGCGGATGACCTTCACAGCCTGCCCCGTAATGCTTCTTCTCCCCGCAAGGCTGGAGAGGCGAAGACGGGAGGCCATGCGTGCAAATCGGAAATCATCCAGCCAGCTTCTGATATTATTGGCCCAAAAGCCAGATTGGGAACGCCATGGCGGAGCGCCGCACACGGTGTTATCACCCCCAAATGACATCTCTCCTGAGTACTTTCATCCTGCCGGTGGCAGCGGGCGCCGTGGCGATTGTGCTGCTGCTCGGTCTCGTCAACATGATGCGCGGCGGCTCACCCAACACCTCGCAGAAGTTGATGCGCTGGCGCGTGCTGCTTCAGTTCATTGCGATCGTCATTGCCATGGTCACGGTCTGGGCGATGGGGCGTTAAACATGGTCGTGCTCAACCGCATCTACACGAAGACCGGTGACGACGGCACGACAGCGCTCGGAACCGGCGAGCGCCGTCCGAAATACGATCTGCGCATTGCGGCCTACGGCACGGTCGACGAGACCAATGCCGTGATCGGTGTGGTGCGCCTTCACACCAAGGATGCACCGGAGCTCGATGCGATGCTCGGCCGGATCCAGAACGATCTGTTCGATCTCGGCGCCGATCTCGCGGTGCCCGAACGTGAGGGCGAAGGAACTAAAAAGGCGGAGCGGTTGCGGGTGGTGGCAAGCCAGGTCGAGCGGCTCGAGCGCGACATCGACGCGCTCAACGACAAGCTCGCGCCGCTCACGTCCTTCGTGCTCCCGGGTGGCACGCCGGCCGCGGCCTACCTCCATGTCGCCCGCACGATTTGCCGCAGGGCGGAACGTGTGATGGTGGAACTGGCGGCTCAGCCCGGGGAGGCGGTCGGTGCAGCTGGCATCCAATATATGAACCGGCTGTCGGACTTCCTGTTCGTGGCCAGCCGCGCCGCTAACCATAATGGCGCTGGCGACGTGCTCTGGGTTCCGGGCCAGAATCGCTGACCCCAGCCTCCCTGACCCATTGAGCAGCGCATTTCTAAGGTCTAAAATTTGGCCCTGTCGCGCGTTGACCGGGCCGGATCAGGCCTTTAGGTTCCGCGCCAGTTGAATAGCCCCCTCCCAAATTGAGTGAAAGAGGATCGATGAAGGTCTTGGTGCCGGTAAAGCGGGTGGTCGATTACAACGTCAAGGTCCGCGTCAAGAGCGATGGATCGGGCGTTGAACTCGCCAACGTGAAGATGTCGATGAACCCCTTCGACGAAATCGCGGTCGAGGAAGCACTGCGCCTGAAGGAAGCCGGCAAGGCGACCGAAGTCGTGGTGGTCTCCATCGGACCGGCACAGGCGTCGGAGACGATCCGCACCGGTCTCGCCATGGGCGCCGACCGCGGCATCCTGGTGAAGGCCGAGGGCACCGTCGAGCCGCTCGCCGTCGCCAAGATCCTGAAGAAGGTTGCCGACGAAGAGCAGCCCGGCCTGATCATCCTCGGCAAGCAGGCGATCGACGACGACTCGAACCAGACCGGCCAGATGCTGGCCGCACTGCTCGGCTGGTCGCAGGCGACATTCGCCTCGAAGCTCGAAGTTGATGGAAGCGACTTCAAGGTCACCCGCGAAGTCGACGGCGGTTTGCAGACTGTGAAGCTGAAGGGACCGGCGATCGTCACCACCGATCTTCGTCTCAACGAGCCGCGCTATGCGTCGCTGCCCAATATCATGAAGGCCAAGAAGAAGCCGATCGCGGACAAGACCGTTGCCGAATACGGCGTCGATGTCACCGCGCGCCTCGAAGTTCTGAAAACGACGGAGCCCGCGGGCCGCAAGGCCGGCGTCAAGGTCAAGGACGTCGCCGAGCTGGTGTCGAAGCTCAAGAACGAAGCCGGGGTGCTCTGATGACGACGCTGTTGATTGCCGAACACGAACACGAGGTTCTCAAGGACTCCACCAACAAGGCGCTCACCGCGGCCTCGCAACTCGGTGGCGACGTCCACGTGCTGGTTGCCGGCGGCGGGCAGGGCACCAAGGCTGCGGCCGATGCGGCCTCGAAGCTTGCTGGCGTCGCCAAGGTGCTGGTCGCCGAAGGCGAAGCCTATGCGCACGATCTCGCCGAGCCCCTGGCCGCGCTGATCGTTTCGCTGGCCCCTTCCTACGATGCGATCGTCGCGCCCGCGACCTCGCGCTTCAAGAACGTGATGCCGCGTGTCGCGGCGCTGCTCGACGTCATGCAGGTCTCGGAGATCACCAAGGTCGTCGCTCCCGACACCTATGAGCGTCCGATCTATGCCGGCAACGCCATCCAGACGGTGAAGTCGAAGGATGCCAAGAAGGTCATCACGGTCCGTACCTCGACCTTCGCGGCGGCAGCTAGCGGCGGCAGCGCGCCGGTCGAGAGCGTCGCGGCTGCAGCCGATCCCGGCCTGTCGTCCTTTGTCGGCGAGGAGGTCGCCAAAAGCGACCGTCCCGAGCTGACCTCAGCCAAGATCATCGTCTCCGGTGGTCGTGCCATGCAGAGCCGCGAGAACTTCGCCAAATACATCGAGCCGCTCGCCGACAAGTTAGGGGCCGGTGTCGGTGCCTCACGCGCGGCGGTCGACGCCGGCTATGCGCCGAACGACTGGCAGGTCGGCCAAACCGGCAAGGTCGTGGCCCCCGAGCTCTATGTCGCGGTGGGCATTTCCGGCGCGATCCAGCATCTGGCCGGCATGAAGGACTCCAAGGTGATCGTCGCGATCAACAAGGACGAGGACGCGCCGATCTTCCAGGTCGCCGACTACGGCTTGGTCGCCGATCTCTACCAGGCGGTTCCTGAGCTCACAGACGCGCTCGCCAAGCTCGGCAAGTAAAATCCCAGTAAAAACACCGGCCGGAGTGGTACACTCCGGCCGGTGTTTCTTTTTCGAAGCGTTTTCTTTGGCGTGGGGCACGCCGGGAAGCGATCCAATCTAGGTTTCGGGCCAAGATTCTGGTTAGATCAAGGTTCTGATTAAATCAGACCTCCCGGCTCGGGGGATTAGGCAGGCGCGACATGCGCGCCGTTCCGGTGGATGACATTATGGCGGCAGTGATCAAGAAGGTCGGCGTGATCGGCGCGGGGCAGATGGGCAATGGCATCGCGCATGTCGCGGCCTTGGCCGGCTTCGACGTGGTGCTCAACGACATCTCGGCCGACCGCCTCAAGTCGGGCATGGCGACCATCAACGGTAATCTGGCGCGCCAGGTCTCCAAGAAGGGCGTCACCGAGGACGACAAGGCCAAGGCGATCGGGCGCATCAAGCTCGGCGAGAAGCTCGACGACCTCGCTGATTGCGATCTCGTGATCGAAACCGCGGTCGAGAAGGAAGAGGTCAAGCGCAAGATCTTCCACGACCTTTGCGCGGTGTTGAAGCCGGAGGCGATCGTCGCCTCCGATACGTCGTCGATCTCAATCACCCGCCTTGCCGCCGCCACCGACCGGCCCGAGCGCTTCATCGGCATTCACTTCATGAATCCGGTGCCGCTGATGGAGCTGGTGGAGCTGATCCGCGGCATCGCCACCGACGATTCCACCTTCGAGGCCTCCAAGGAATTCGTCGCCAAGCTCGGCAAGCAGGTCGCCGTCTCCGAGGATTTCCCGGCCTTCATCGTCAATCGCATCCTGCTGCCGATGATCAACGAGGCGATCTACACGCTGTACGAAGGCGTCGGCAACGTCGAGGCGATCGACGCGGCGATGAAGCTCGGCGCTCACCATCCGATGGGCCCGCTGGAACTCGCCGATTTCATCGGCCTCGATACCTGTCTGTCGATCATGCAGGTACTGCATGAGGGCCTGGCCGACTCCAAGTATCGCCCGTGCCCGCTGCTGGTGAAATACGTCGAGGCGGGCTGGCTCGGCCGCAAGACCCAGCGCGGCTTCTACGACTACCGCGGCGCCAAGCCGGTTCCGACAAGGTAAGGCAGTTTCGGTGCCGTGACTACGGCATCCCGTTGTGACAATTCATGTCGCGTTAACCCACTCCGCCTAGGCTCTCGCCGGTACGAGGATTTGCGTAATGGACACGATGGCGATGGTCAGCACCATGCTGGCCTCTCAGCAAGGCGCGCTGCAATCGAATGTCGCGGCGACGCTGATGAAGCAGAACGCGGACGCGGAGAAATCCGCCGTCCTGACGCTGCTGGGCGCCGGTCAGCCCTCGCTCGCCAATGTCGGCGCAGGCGTCGGCGGCAATCTCAATATCTCCGCCTAAAACGACGCAGCGGCCGGCCCTAGCGCGGCCCGGATCAGCTTGAGCGCGTCGTCGCTCGCCCACTCCGCCGGCCCCGCGATGGTTGCGATCTCGCAGCCCTGCGGGTCGACCAGCACCGAGGTCGGCATGCCCAGGGCCCGGCCGATCGATTTAAGATCCTGGAAAACCTTGGCTTTCTGGTCGGTGAAATAGCCGAGCTTGGTCAAATTGGCGTCTTTCAGGAAATTTTTCGGCTTTTCGGCGTCGCGGGTGTCGATATTGATCGCGACCACCTCGAAATTCGGGCCTGAGAGCTTCGTCTGGAGTTGGTCCAGCGCCGGCATCTCTTTTCGACATGGCACGCACCAGGTGGCCCAGAGGTTGACCAGCAGCGTCTTGCCGCGGAAATCCGAGAGCTTCTTCGACTTGCCGTCGGCATCCTCGAAGGCCAAATCTGGCAGCTTCAGGGGGGCGCTCGCCATGGTCAGCGCCGCCACCTCGCCGTGGGCGAGCGGGGCGATCCTTTGGGCTGTAGCCACCGCCGCGCGGCAGGTCGGATCGCCTGATGGGGCCCGGCTCAGGCCCAGCCCATACAGCGCGGCGAAGCCGGCCAGCCCGCCGACCACCACGGTGGCGATGACGATGGGGATCCGGCGCGTGGCGGAGGGCTTGGGGTCGAGCATATCGTTTGTCATCCGGTCGCAGATATGGCTATCAGAGGCCTCTTAATACGGCTGGCCTCCACCAGCAAACATGCGGCAAAGCAGGGGATCATGAGCAACAAGATGTGGGGCGGCCGGTTCTCGGAACGTCCCGATGAGATCATGGAAGAGATCAACGTCTCCATCGACGTCGATCGTCACCTCTTTGCCCAGGACATTGCCGCGTCCAAGGCCCACGCCGCGATGCTTGCCAAGCAGGGCATCATCACGGCCTCTGATGCGAAAAATATCGGCAAGGGTCTAGACACGATTTTGTCAGAGATCGGCAAGGGCGGCTTCCAGTTCAAGCGCGCGCTCGAGGACATTCACATGAATGTAGAGAGCCGCCTGTCGGAGCTGATCGGCCCCGCCGCCGGCCGCCTGCACACCGCGCGCTCGCGCAACGACCAGGTCGCGACCGATTTCCGTCTCTATGTCCGCGACGTTCTCGACGAGACCGACGCTGCGCTCGCCGCGTTCCAGGCGGCGCTGGTCAATCGCGCGCTGGAGCATGCCGCGACCGTGATGCCCGGCTTCACGCATCTCCAGACCGCGCAGCCGGTGACCTTCGGTCATCATCTGCTCGCCTATGTCGAGATGGCGGCGCGCGACCGCGGCCGGTTCCAGGACGCGCGCAAGCGGCTCAATGAATCGCCGCTGGGCGCAGCCGCGCTCGCCGGCACCTCGTTCCCGATCGACCGTCACGCCACGGCCAAAGCGCTCGGCTTCGATCGTCCGATGGCGAACTCGCTCGACGCGGTCTCCGATCGCGACTTCGTGCTGGAGACACTGTCGGCCGCCTCGATCTGCGCCGTGCACATGTCACGCTTCGCCGAGGAGATCGTGATCTGGACCTCGCCACTGGTCGGCATGATCCGCCTCAGCGACAAGTTCACCACCGGCTCCTCGATCATGCCGCAGAAGCGCAATCCGGATGCCGCCGAGCTGGTACGCGCCAAGACCGGCCGCGTTATCGGTGCGCTCAACGGCCTCCTGATCGTGATGAAGGGTCTGCCGCTCGCCTATCAAAAGGACATGCAGGAGGACAAGCAGGGCGCGATGGAAGGCTTTGCTGCGCTGTCGCTCGCGATCCGCGCCATGACCGGCATGGTCCGCGACCTCGAGCCCGACGAGGCCAAGATGAAGGCTGCCGCCGGCGAGGGCTATGCCACCGCGACTGACCTGGCCGACTGGCTGGTGCGGACGCTGAAGATGCCGTTCCGCGACGCCCATCACGTCACCGGCCGCATCGTGGCCAAGGCCGCCGAGGGCGGCGTGGCGCTGCACGAACTGCCGCTGAAGGAGATGCAGGCGATCGAGCCCAAGATCACCAACGACGTGCTCGGCGTGCTCTCGGTCGAATCGTCGGTGAAGAGCCGCACCAGCTTCGGCGGCACCGCGCCGAAGAACGTGGCGAGCCAGGCCAAGGCCTGGGCGAAGCGGCTGGAAAAAGAGCGAAAATTGGGCTGAAGGAAAAATTTCGCTTATGTTTCATGGTCATCCGGCTCTCGCCAGAGCGCGCCAATCTCTGTATGGTGCGCCCCGCGTAGTGGGGATTTCGTCGTGACGTCAAAGTTTCGCCCGGCCGGCTCGGGGTGGGCCATCATTGTCTTGAGCCTGAGCGCACTTGCGCTCGCCGGCTGCGGCCGCAAGGGTCCGCTCGACCTTCCGCCGACCGCCTCCAACGCGTCCACGGCCAACATCGCCGCGCCGACCGACACCGAGACCGAAGCCCAGAAGACGCCGAGCGTGTTCAATCCCACCTACGGTGCGGACGCTGCGCCTGCCGCGACCAAGGGCAAGAAGAAACCGTTTATCCTCGACCCGCTCCTGGACGAAAAGCCCAGCCGATAGGCTGGGGCAACTGAGCCAACGCCATGAACCATTTCGACTACCGCAACGGCGTGCTGCACGCCGAGGCGGTGAACCTGTCCGAGCTGGCCGCGACCGTCGGCACGCCGTTCTATTGCTATTCGACCGCCACGCTCGAGCGGCACTACCGCGTCTTCGCCGATGCCTTTGCTGGCGAGAAGGTGCTGGTCTGCTACGCCATGAAGGCGAACTCCAACCAGTCGGTGCTGCGCACGCTGGCCAAGCTCGGTGCCGGCGCCGATGTCGTCTCGGGCGGTGAGCTGAAGCGAGCGCTGGCCGCCGGCATTCCCGCCGGCAAGATCGTGTTCTCCGGTGTCGGCAAGACCGAGACCGAGCTGCGCGCCGCACTCGCCGCCGACATCCTATGTCTCAACGTCGAATCCGAGCCCGAGCTCGAACTGCTGTCGCGCCTCGCGACCGAGACGGGCACGACCGCGCGAATCTCAATTCGCGTCAATCCGGACGTCGATGCCGGTACACACGCCAAGATCTCGACCGGCAAGTCCGAGAACAAGTTCGGCATTCCGATCGTCCACGCGCGCGAGGTCTACGCGCGAGCTGCGAAACTGCCCGGCATCAAGGTGACCGGCACCGACGTGCATATCGGCAGCCAGATCACTGATCTTTCCAAGATGGAGATCGCGTTCCGTATCCTGTCCGAATTCGTGCAGACGCTGCGTTCCGATGGCCACAATATCAGCCACGTCGATTTCGGCGGAGGGCTCGGCATTCCCTATTACATGGACCGCGAGGCGCCGCCGGCGCCGGACGCCTATGCCGCGATGGTCAAGCGCGTCAGCCACAATCTCGGCTGCACGCTGATGTTCGAGCCGGGCCGCATGATCGTCGGCAATGCCGGCATTCTCGTCGCCAAGGTGATCTATGTGAAGCACGGCGACGGCAAGAACTTCGTCATCATCGACGCCGCGATGAACGACCTCATCCGCCCGACACTGTATGAGGCGCATCACGACATCCTGCCGGTGACGCAGCCGGACAAGGGCGCAGCGACGATGAAGGCCGACGTCGTCGGTCCGGTCTGCGAGACCGGCGACTACCTCGCCCTGGACCGCACGCTGCCGACGCCGAAGCCGGGCGATCTCATCGCCATCATGACCGCAGGCGCCTACGGCGCCGTGCAAGCCGGCACCTACAACACGCGGCCGCTGGTGCCGGAGGTGCTGGTAAAGGGCGATCAATACGCGGTCGTGCGCCCGCGCATCGAGGTCGAGCAGCTGATCGCGATGGATACGCCGGCGCCGTGGTTGTGATGACGCCGGCGAGCCTGAGCTCGCCGACGCCGGGTGTTTGTCACGGCCCGTATTTCGGAGCCGGCTTCTGGTTGAAATCGATCTCGTCGGTAACGCAGGTGAAGTTCGTCGCAACGTTGGTGTCGCCGCCGCCGTTGTATCTCGCGACCTTGGGGAAGACGCAGAGCGGCCGGGTCATCTGAACCGCGAGCGGCGTATCGGCCACGAATTTCGTGGCGAGGATCGTCTCCGGCGCGACGCCGGCCTCGACCCATTTGACCAGCGGTGTGAGCGCATCGAACGTGTTGGGACCGGGCCCGCCGGAGCAGTGGTACAGCCCGGGCACCATGAACAGACGCGCGTAGCTCTGGGTCCGTCGCAGCGCCGGATTGCCGTTGCCGTGATCGAAGAAGCCGACCGGTTGGACGCCTTGCTGGAATCCCGGGCCTTCATTCCCCACCAGGGCCAGGAAATAGTTGATGCTGCTCTGTGACGGGATCAGCGGGTCGGCCCAGCCGTGGTACATCAGCAGCTTGCCGCCGTGTCCCCTGAATTCGCCGAGATCGGTGCTGGTCGCGTTGAGCGCCGCGGCGAGTTGGTCGTCGACCTTGTCGATGTCGCGGTGGAAATCGAAATTGGAAAAATTGGTCGCGCTTGCGGGGTAGCCAAAGCTCGGGCCGAACACCCAATAGAACAGGCCGTCGAAGGCCGGCTCGGGCAGTCGTTCCTGAAATGCCAGGCCGAGGGCCAGGATGTCGTCGGTCTCGTTGCCGCGCTCGGAGCCCGGATTGACGAGCTGTCCGTTCACCGGGTCGATCGTGCCGGCGTAGTAGCGCTGCATGGTCGTGACCTGATCGGAGGTCAGGCACGCCGGCGGCGCGCTGCCACCTTTGCAGAGCAGGACCTTCGGATCGAAATGACAATCGCGTGGATCGGTCAGGAACTGATCGGTCTTGGCGCCGCCGTCCTGGCCGACGCATTGCTTGAGCACGGCTTGGTTGATCAGCGTCATCTGGCCGGCCTGGATGAACCGGCCGGGGCTCGCATGCGTGTTCTGCCAGCCATAGAGTCCCGCCATGTGCAAATGGGTGCGGTTGAAGGCGGCCGCGCCGGCGAGGATGCCGTCATAATCATTGGGGAAGCGCTGCGCCTCCATCAGGGCGTTCTGACCGCCGGTGGAGCAGCCGGCGAAATAGGCCCGTTGCGATCGATGGCCGTAAAACGCGCTGACGATCTCCTTGCCCCGCTCGGTCATCAGATGGATCGCGCGGTAGCCGAAATCCTTGATCCGCTCGGGATGCCCGAACAGGCCCGTCGATGGCGCCGTCGGATCGCCGAAGTCGATGGCGAGCGGATTGCCCATGTTGCCGGCCGAGCCGCAGAACAGCGGATTGCATCCCGACGATCCGGTGCCGAGGTCGCTGTTGGTCGCGGCAAAGCCGCCCTGGATGCCGATGGCGAGCTCGTTGTAGGTGATCGTTCCCTGGAAGCCGCCGCCGCCGGTGCCGAGGAACCTGCCGTTCCAATTGGTCTCGGGCAGCCAGACCTCGATCTTGATGCTGGAATCCGAGCTCGGGATCAGGGTTGCGGTGACGCGGCAGAATGCGGGAAGGCCGGTGATCGGGCTCGAGCCGGGCGGGACGAAGGTGCCGGTCGTGTTGTCGTCCGCCGAATTGATCACCGTGTGCTGAAGTTGCAGGGATCGAAGATTGGTGCACGCCGTCGCCATGGCGGGCGAAGTACCGAGTGCGACACAGGCAAACAGGGCCGTGGTCGCACCGACAAGTAAGTGTCGATGACGCTTCATTCCGTCCTCCCTGATTTTTTTGCGGTCGTGTAGGGCGCGCAGGATAGCCCACAACGAATACAACTCAAGGATGCTGCGTTGCGATCAGATGCATTCGCGAGCGGTGGACGAAATTCACGTCACGGTTGTGACTTGAGGCTGGCGCTGATGTTACTTCCCGGCAAGTCCGCTTTGCTTGCCGCCAACAATGACGCCCGCCTTCTTCTCGATCGGCTTGATCGCCGCGGTGAAATCGGACTCGGCGCCTTCCGCGCTGATCACCGTCTCCCACAGTCGACCGACGGCATCGGCGACCTCCATCGAGAGGCCGAGCTGCTTCATCTCCTCCAGCGCCAGCCGCACGTCCTTCACCATCAGCCCCGTGGCGAATCCGAAGTCGAACGTTCGCGGCAACACCGAGCGCGGAAACTTGTCACGGCTTGCGGTGTTCATGCCCGATCCTGAATTGATGACGTCGATCATCACAGCGGGATCGAGCCCGGCCTTTACGCCCATCACCACCGCTTCCGACGTCGCCACCATCGCGGTGGCCGAGAGGAAATTGTTGGCGAGTTTCATGGTCTGTGCAGCACCGGGCTTCTCGCCGATGAAGAACACCTTTCCGATCACGTCGAGCGCGGGCTTCAACAGATCGAATTCCGCCTTCGGCCCCGATACCATCACCGCCAGCGTGCCCTTCTCGGCGCCGCCGACGCCGCCGGACACCGGGCAGTCGATCTGCACGATGCTGCGTTTGGCGAGAAGGCCGTGAATCTTCGAAGCCATTTGCGAGCCGACGGTCGAGAGATCGATGAAGCGTTTGGCGCGGCTTCCCTCGATCACGCCGTTCGGCCCCGTCGCGACCGCGAGCGAGGCCTGCAGCGACGGCAGGCTCGCCATGACGGTCTCGACCTTGTCGGCGACATCCTTCGGCGACGTCGCAGCGGTGGCGCCACGCGCGACCAGCTTGTCGACGACCTCCTTGCGGGTGTCGAACACGACGAGCTTGTGGCCGGCCTCGACCAGCCGCCGCGCCATCGGGAAACCCATGTTTCCGAGGCCGATGAATCCGATGTCCATGGTGTTATTTCCTTCCCGTCGTCATTGCGAGGAGCGAAGCGACGAAGCAATCCAGACTGTTTCCGCGGAAGGATTTCTGGATTGCTTCGCTTCGCTCGCAATGACGGTGCAATAGAATTAGGAGCGGTTAGCGTGCCTCACGCCTTGCCGTCGATCTCCGCGAATACCTCGCGCGCGATGCGAAAGCTGTCGACGGCGGCCGGCATGCCGCCATAGATCGCGACCTGCATCAGGATCTCGCGGATTTCGTCGCGGGTGACGCCGTTGGTGAGCGCGCCCTTTAGATGCGCACGGAATTCGTGCTGGCGGTTGAGGATCGCGATCATCGCGATGTTGAGCATGCTGCGGGTCTTGCGCGGCAACTCCTCGCGGCCCCACACCGTGCCCCAGCAATATTCGTTGAGCATCTCCTGGAACGGACGGTTGAAGTCGTCGACGTTCTTCAGCGCGTTGTTGACATAGGCCTCGCCCAGTACCGCTTTGCGGACTTCCAGGCCCTTGTCGTGCATCTTCTTGTCCATGGCGTTTCCTTTACTTCCCTTGCATTTCCCTTGGGAATGGCGCCGCGGAAACTACGGGGTTGAGCCGGAGCAGTCACGTCCTCGTGTTATGCGGGAAAAGGGGGATGTCCCGTACAGGAACGGATGCCTCAGTGCTGCCGTTGTGGTACGCTCCACTCTGCCGGGTAACCTGGAGAGTTGATTGAACGGCGTCACCCCCGACCCGTCAGACCCGATCCGCGATGGCGATGCTCTGTCGCGGTTGAAGCTGGCGCAGGCCCTCGATCGGTCCACTTATGCCATCGCGTGGGAGCGTGCCTGGCCCGGTCTGGCGCGTGTTCTCACCGTCGTCGGCCTGTTTCTGGTGGTGTCCTGGGCCGGACTCTGGCTGGCGCTGCCCTTTGTCGCCCGTGCCATCGGTCTGGTCATTTTCGCAGGCCTTGCGGCTGGTGCCCTGTTCCCCCTGATTCGGTTTCGCTGGCCGAGCCGCGACGAGGCGCTCGCCCGGCTCGATCGTGGTTCGGGCATCCGTCACCGCCCGGCCACGACGCTTACGGACACGCTGACCTCGCAGGACCCTGTCGCGCAGGCGCTCTGGCATGCGCAGCGCGACCGCACGCTGGCCTCGCTCAAGCGCATCCGCGCCGGTTTGCCGCACCCGCGCCTCGCTATCCACGATCCTTGGGCCCTGCGCGCGCTGGTCATGGTGATGCTCGTCGCGACCTTCTTCGCCGCCGGCGACGAGCGCGCGATGCGGCTCGGCGCCGCCTTCGACTGGAACGGCGTGCTGGCGCCGACCAATATCCGGGTCGATGCCTGGGTCACCCCGCCGCTCTACACCGGCAAGCCGCCGGTGATCCTGTCGGCTGCCAACAAGGAGGTCGCTGCGCTTCCGGCCTCCGGCCCGCTCGGCGTTCCCGCCGGCTCGACCCTGATCGTGCGCTCCTCCGGTGGCAGCCTCGACGTCGTCGTCTCGGGCGGCCTCAAGGAAGTCGCGCCCGCCGAGGCCACGCCCAAAGGCACCAACGAAAAGCACTTCACCATCACCGGCGACGGCACAGCGCATGTCCGCGCCCCCTCGGGCCAGCCGCAATGGGCTTTTGCGGCGACGCCGGACCGACCGCCGACGATCGCGCTGGCCAAGGATCCGGAGCGCCAGGCCCGCGGCGCGCTCCAGCTCGTCTACAAGATCGAGGACGATTACGGCGTGACCGGCGCCGAGGCGCAGGTTGCCCCGCGTTCCGTTGATGCCGGCAAGGACGGTGATGGCAAGACCGCGGCGCGGCCGCTGTTCCAGCCGCCGCAATTCCCGCTCGTGCTGCCGAATGCGCGCACCCGCAACGGCGTCGGCCAGACGGTGAAGGATCTCAGCGAGGATCCGTATGCCGGTGCCGATGTCACGCTGACGCTCACTGCCAAGGACGAGGCCGGCAACGAGGCGAAGAGCGAGCCGTTCAACATGCGCCTGCCCGAGCGGCTGTTTACCAAGCCGCTGGCACGCGCGTTGATCGAGCAGCGCCGCATCCTCGCGCTCGACGCCAACAGGAATTCCGACGTCTACACCGCACTCGACGCGCTGATGATCGCGCCTGAACTGTTCACGCAGGAGACGGGGCAGTATCTCGGCCTCTACAGCGTCGCGCGCCAGCTCGAGGCCGCGCGCACCGACGATGCCATGCGCGAGGTCGTGGCGAGCCTGTGGGCGCTCGCGGTGACGATCGAGGACGGCAACATCTCCGACGTCGAGAAGGCGTTGCGCGCGGCGCAGGACGCGCTGAAGCAGGCGCTGGAGCGCGGCGCCAGCGACGAGGAGATCAAGAAGCTCACGCAGGATCTGCGGGCGGCGCTCGACAATTTCATGCGCCAACTCGCCGAGCAGTTCCGCAACAACAAGGACGCCCAGCAACTCGCGCGCCCGCTTGACCCGAACACGAAAATCCTGCGCCAGCAGGACCTCCAGAACATGATCGACCGGATGGAGCGGCTGTCGCGCTCGGGCGACAAGGACGCGGCCAAGCAGCTGCTCGACCAGCTCCAGCAGATGCTGGAGGGCCTTCAGATGGCGCAGCCGGGACAGTCCGGCGAGAGCGACATGGAGCAGGCGCTGAACGAGCTCGGCGACATGATCCGCAAACAGCAGCAATTACGCGACAAGACCTACAAGCAGGGCCAGGATTCCCGTCGTGATCGCATGCGCGGCAAGCAACAGCAGGGCGACCAGTCGATGTCGGACCTTCAGCAGGACCAGCAGGGACTGCGCGACCGCCTGAAGAAGCTCCAGGACGAAATGGCCAAGCGCGGCCTCGCGCAGAAGGGCCAAAAAGGCCAGCAGGGACAGAAGGGCCAGCAGGGTCAGCAAGGCGACCAGGGTCAGCCCGGCCAGGACGGCGATCAGGACGCCGACCAGGGCGATGATGGCGGGCTCGATTCTGCCGATAACGCCATGGGCGATGCGGGTTCGCAACTCGGCGACGGCAATGCAGACGGTGCGGTGGATTCCCAGGGCAAGGCGCTGGATGCGATGCGCAAGGGCGCGCAGAAGATGGCCGAAGGGATGCAGCAAGGCGACGGCGACGGCCAGGGCGACGGTCCCGGCAATCGTACCGGGCGCCAGCAGAGCGGCGGCAACCAGACCGACCCGCTCGGCCGTCCGCTGCACGGCCGCGAATTCGGCGACGATTACACTGTCAAGATCCCCGGCGAGATCGACGTGCAGCGCGTCCGTCGCATCCTCGAAGAACTCCGCCGCCGCCTGGGCGACCCCTCACGTCCGCAGATCGAGCTCGACTATATCGAGCGGCTGCTGAAGGATTTTTGAGGCCCGGCTCTCTCCCCAATGTCGTCCCGGCGAAGCAGGCTGTGTGAAAAGTCGGCGCTGTCATCTTGAGCTAGAATCAAATTCTTTCGCGGACGCTTCAGAGAAAGGAGTCTTCTCGCGAGACGCTGATAAACGATGCGGCATAGAGTCTTATTCTATGGAGTCTTGCCGCGATCGACTTTTCACACAGCCTGCTTCGCCGGGACGACACCGAATGTGTGGAGGCGGCGTCGCGTCGCGGAGGCCGCTACCCCTTCTTCGCCGCCAGCGCATCCGCGACCGCCGTGCGGATATCCGCGATCGAGAACGGTTTGGTCACGACGTCATGCACCAGCGCATTGAGGTTCGACGCACGCTCGCGCTGATCGGCAAAGCCCGTCATCAGCAAAATGGTCAGCTGGGGAAAGTCGCGCGCGGCGGTGAGCGCGAGTGCGATGCCGTCCATGACGGGCATCTGGATATCGGTGAGCAACAGATCGAACGCGCCGTCCTCGCGGGTCAGTATCTCCAGCGCCTCGGCGCCGTCCTGTGCGGTGACGGTCTCGTGGCCGTCCATGGCGATGGCGCGCGCCACCAGCTGGCGCATCGAATCCTCGTCGTCGGCGATCAGAACTTTCGGCATGGGACGAACCTTCCCGTGCGGGACTTGACAGGCTGATTACACGCTGCCGCCGGCAATGTCGCGCCGGTTGAAGAAGCGAACGTCGATATTGCGGCCTTCCGGCGGCGGCGAGGCCAGGCGCGAGCGGAAGAAGGCGCGCTCGCCGGGTTGCAGCACGGTCTGCTCCAGCACCGAATTCCAAGCATAGATCTCGGCGCCTTGCGCGTCGCGGACCGCAAAGCGCAGCCGCGGAATATCGAGCGGCTTCTTGCCCTGGCCGACGATCACGCCCTCGATCACCAGCACCTGCTTACCGTCCACGGTCTCGGTCGAGAGCTTGACGTCCTTGAAGGCCAGCCCGCGCAGGTTCACCTCCAACCCGACCATCTTGTAGAAGGCCGCGGTCTGCGGCAGCAGCCGGACCATGTCGCCGCGCCAGATCACCAGCGCCAGCACCAGCGCACCCATGGCGGCGCAGGTGGTGGGCAGGCCGTAATAGGATCTCCGCCGAACCACGGCAGGGGCCGGGCGGCTCACCTTTGCCCCTCGGCGGCTAAACAGGCCGCTGAACCAGGACTGGTGCTGCGCACCGACGACTTCCTCCTCGGCTTCCCGGGCCGCCGCTGACCATTCGCCTTCGGCTTCCGTGGCATCCTCGGTCGGCCAGTCGCTGGCGATCGAGGGGCTTTCGACCACCGGCGTCTCGGTGGTGTCGTCGTCCTTGGCGTAGGAGTTCCACTCTGCGGCCAGGTCGGACTGGTCGTCGGCGTGGCTGGACGCAGCCATAGCCGGCACCGCCACCTCCTCGATGGCATCATCAGGATGCGCCATCCAGGTCTCCTTGCAGCGGGAGCAGCGGACCGTCCGCCCGTTGGCCCCAAGGCTCGCAAGCTTGATGGCGTAGGATGTCGTACAATGGGGGCAGACGATATGCATGGACGGCCTCGACGATGACCCGGTCGTGCGGAACCGGGCGGCCAAGATGCTACAAGGCGACCGTTAACGAACCGGAAACCATAACAGTCGCAAAACCCGTGGAACATCTGTGGCGGTGCGTCGTGTCCGACCATCGCCCCTCTCGAACGGAGCTGAGCTTGGTTCGGTTCGAAAATGTCGGATTACGCTACGGTCTGGGGCCGGAGATCCTGCGCGACCTCAATTTCCAGATCCCGGCGCACTCCTTCCAGTTCCTCACCGGCCCGTCCGGCGCCGGCAAGACGTCGCTGCTGCGTCTGTTGTTCCTGTCGCACCGGCCGACGCGCGGCCTCGTCAATCTGTTCGGTCACGATATCTCCCAGCTCGGCAAGGAAGAGATCGCCGATTTGCGCAAGCGCATCGGCATCGTGCTCCAGGATTTCCGCCTGCTCGACCACATGACGACCTACGAGAACGTGGCGCTGCCGTTCCGCGTCATGGGCCGCAGCGAGTCGAGCTATCGGAAAGAAGTCATCGACCTCTTGCGCTGGGTCGGGCTCGGCGAGCGCATGGATGCACTGCCGCCGATCCTGTCCGGCGGCGAGAAGCAGCGCGCGGCGATCGCGCGCGCGGTGATCTCGCGGCCGCAGTTGTTGCTCGCGGACGAGCCGACCGGCAGCGTCGACCCGACGCTCGGGCGCCGATTGCTGCGGCTCTTCATCGAGCTCAACAAGTCAGGCACCGCCGTCATTATCGCGACTCACGACATTGCGCTGATGGACCAGTACGAAGCGCGCCGCTTCGTGCTGCATCAGGGCCGGCTGCACGTCTATGAGTAGGACCGACGAGCGCGGCGTATTGGTCGATCTCGGACAGGAACGTCCGCAGCTTCCGGCCAGGGCGCGCAACATGTCGCCGATCGTGCCGCGCGCCTCGATCCATGGCCGCGCGCTGGTCGCCGTCGTCGCCATCATGACCTTCCTCGCCTCGATGACGACGGGCACGGTGTTGCTGGTCAGCGCTTCGGCTGCGGAATGGCAGTCCGATGTCGCGAGCGAGATCACCATCCAGGTTCGCCCGCAATCCGGACGCGATATCGAGCGCGATACTTCTGCCGTCACCGAGACAATACGCGCGCAAGCAGGCATCGTCGAGGTCAAGCCGTTTACCAAGGAGGAGAGCGGCAAACTGCTCGAGCCCTGGCTCGGCACCGGGCTGTCGATGGACGATCTGCCGGTACCGCGCATGATCATCGCACGCGTGCAGCCGGGCACGGCGCTCGATCTCGGCGCCTTGCGTGCCCGCGTCACGCAAGTGGCGCCAAGCGCCAGCGTCGACGATCACCGCGCCTGGATCGAGCGGATGCGCTCGATGACCAATGCGACCGTGTTCGCCGGCATCGGCATCCTCGCGCTCGTCATCGTCGCAACCATCATTTCGGTCTCGTTCGCGACCCGCGGCGCGATGGCGGCGAACCGCCCGATCGTCGAAGTCCTGCATTTCGTCGGCGCCGGCGACCGCTACATCGCCAATCATTTCCTGCGGCACTTCCTCAGGCTTGGCCTCGAAGGCGGCGTCATCGGCGGCGGCGCCGCCATGCTCTTGTTCGGCTTCTCCGAGTCGATTGCCGGCTGGTTCTCCGGCACGCCGGTCGGCGACCAGTTCGCGGCCCTGCTCGGCACCTTCTCGCTGCGGTCGTCCGGCTATGTCGTGCTCGCGGTGCAGGCCGTCCTGATCGGCGCCATCACAGCGGTGGCCTCGCGCCAGACTCTGTTCGCGACGTTGAACGACGTCGATTGAGCCCAACAAACCGGACTCCACTTCGCCTCAAAACGTCCTAAAATCATCCGGGGAAGGGATCACCGACATCATATGACCTCGCCGACCGACGATCGATCGCCGAAACCGCCGCGCGGCTGGCTCCGCGCGACTGTCGTCTCGACGATTGCGTTCGCTTTTGTTGGCGCGGTAGCGGGCTTCATCGCGTTCCTGGCGCAATTGCGCGGCGCGGAGATCGCGCCGGATCGCAAGGCTGACGGCATCGTGGTGTTGACCGGCGGCTCCTCGCGGGTGTCGGATGCGATGGAGCTCTTGGCGGCGGGCTACGGCAAGCGGCTTCTGATCTCGGGTGTGCATCCGACCTCGACGGCAAGCGACATCTCCCGAACGCTGCCGGAGAACCAGTCCTTCATGACCTGCTGCGTCGATCTCGACCGCACTGCGCTCACGACCCGCGGCAATGCAGCGGAGGCGCGGCGCTGGGCCGAGGGGCGCGGCTTCAAATCGCTGATCGTGGTCACCTCGAACTATCACATGCCGCGCGCGCTGGTGGAATTCTCGCATGCCATGCCGGAGACCACGCTGGTCCCGTTCGCAGTGGTCGGCGACAAATGGCGCGAGGAGCCGTGGTGGACCTCGGCCTCGACGCTGCGGCTGCTGTTGTCCGAATATGTCAAGTACATCGCGGCCGAACTCAGGGTGCGGTTGGAGGATTTCGGGATTGACCTTTCCCCCGAAGTATCGGAGCAGCCTGCGGGCCTGCAATCCAAACGGCCCGCCACCGCACAGGCCAATTGATCGGATTCTTGATGTTCCTGATTTTCCTGCGCTCGCTGCTGTTCAACGTGCTGTTCTACGCGGTGCTGGTGTGCCTCGCGATCGTGGCGCTGCCGACCTTCGCCCTGCCGCCGCGCGCCATGCTGACGGTCGCGAAATGGTGGGCGAAGGCGACGGTTTTCCTGATGCGCGTGGTCTGCAACATCAACGTGGAATTCCGCGGGGTCGAGAAGATTCCGCAGGGACCGCTGGTGATCGTGGCGAAGCACCAGTCGTTCTGGGAGACCTTCGCGCTGCCGGGCTTCTTCAATCGCCCGATCTTCATCCTCAAGCGTCAGCTCATGCAGATTCCGGTGTTCGGTCAGTTCCTGGTCAAGACCGGAATGATCGCGATCGATCGCAAGGCCGGCGTGAAGGCGCTGCTGGATATGACGCGGCGCGCGCGCGATGCAGTGCGTGGCGGCGGCCAGCTCGTCATTTTTCCGGAAGGCACGCGCCGTGCGCCGGGGGCGCCACCGGACTACAAGACCGGCTTTGCGCAGATCTATTCGTCCTGCGGCGTGCGGTGCCTGCCGATCGCGCTTAATTCCGGCCTGTTCTGGCCGCGCCGCACTTTCATGCGCTATCCCGGCACGCTGGTGGTGGAGTTCCTCGATCCGCTGCCGTCGGGCCTGTCCAAGGATGAGTTTCTCACGCGCGTGCAGACGGCGATCGAGGACGCGACCACTCGCCTCGTCGAGGCCGGCCGCAAGGAGCAGGAGCAATTGATCGGTAGCGCGCCGAGCTACGCGCCCTTGGAGAGCTAGCGGTTCTCGCGATCTTCTGCGGGCGCCGGCGCGTGCGTACCATGCAGCATCGTCGCGAGCTGATGCAATTGCGTGTCGCGAAAGCCTTCGGCCTCGATAGCCTTCACGGTCGCCGTCACGTAGTCGCGGTTGGCACCGGACTGACCGTGGCCCTGGACGACATGACGGTGCTGGTCGGCCAGCGACAACCGGCCGGCATATTGCACATGGCCGCGGTCGACGACGTAAACGAGTGCAGAAACGCGCTCACGCGCTTCGTTCTCCAGCCATACCGAGCGCATCACCTCGCGATAGACCGAAGTCACCTGCTCGCGCGCGCGCAGATTGGCGACAACGTCGGCGCGGTTCTTTTCAGCGACGCGGAAGGCGATGCCGCGGCAGGCACCGCCGCGGTCGAGCCCCAGCACCAAGCCCGGCTGCTCCGGCGTGCCGCGATGCACGAAGGAATAGACGCAGAGCGCGCGATGCTCGCCGACCAGCCGCGCCGGGACGCGCTCCTCGAATTCGAAGCCCGGCCGCCACATCAGCGAGCCGTAGCCGAACACCCAGAGGTCGCCTTTGGCGGTGGTGACGGTGGGAAGGGTGATTTCCGACATTTCGGGCACGGCTACCAGAACCGGGCCCCCAAGCGAAGCGAATTCTCCGCCTTTCGTCGGAGGCCAGCCTCGCTTACATTTGACAAAATCTGGGGTCAAAGGGTCGCCGCATGTCCGATATGACCATTGCCGCAGGCCGGCGCTCCCGTTGGGGGCTCTTCATTGCTCCCGCTCTCCTCCTGATCCTTGCAGCCGCCTGGAGCGGCTTCTGGTTCTATGCGGCCTCGCAGGCCGAGGTCGCGGCCGATGCCTGGCGCGCGCAGGAGGCCAAGGCCGGCCGGATCTACGACTGCGCCAAACGCTCGATTGCCGGCTTCCCGTTCCGCTTCGAGCTCCAGTGCTCCGGCGCCAGCGTCGCCCTGGTCTCGCAGAATGCGAGCAAGACGCCGTTCACGGCCAAGCTCGACAACATTCTGGTCCTGGCGCAGGTCTACGATCCCAAGCACGTCATTGCCGAGTTTTCCGCGCCGGCAACGCTGACCGATGGCGTCACGCAAAACACCTTCGTGGTGAACTGGAGCAAGGGCATCAGCAGCGTGATCGGCTTGCCTTCTATCCCGGAACGTGCATCGATCGTGTTTGACGATCCCAGCATCAATCGGATGGACGGCGGCGTGCAGGTACCGCTCGCACGCGCCAAGCAGATCGAACTGCATGGGCGCATCGCGGAGGGGTCGCCGGCCGATCATCCCGTGATCGAGACCGTGCTCCAGATCGCGCAGGGCAGCATCCAGGGCGTACACCCGCTGCTTGCCGAGCCGTTCGAAGCCGACACGCGCGCGAAGATCACCGGGCTCTCCGATCTCACGCCAAAACCCTGGCCGCAGCGCTTCCGCGAGATTCAGGCCGCCGGCGGTCATATCGAGATCGTGCAGTCGCGGATCCAGCAGGGCGAGATGATCGCGGTTGCGGCCGGCACGCTGGGTCTCTCGGCCAATGGCCGACTGGATGGCGAACTGCAGATGACCGTGACCGGTCTCGAACGCGTCATCCCGGCGCTCGGCATCGAGAAGATGCTGGAAGAGGGCGTGCCGCAGGCAACGCTCGATCGCGTCGCGCCAGGCGTGAAGTCAAAGGACCTCAACAATCTCTTTGGCGCGCTCGACCGTGCCGTCCCCGGCCTCGGCAAGGTCATCAAGCAGAACGCCAACGCCGGCGTCGCCGCCGGCATCAACTCGATCGGCACCGAGAGCACGCTCGAGGGCAAGAAGGCCCGCAGCTTCCCGCTGAAATTCGTCGACGGCGCCGTGCTGCTCGGCCCGGTCACGGTCGGCCAGATTCCGCCGCTGTATTAGCTGTCGCTGCTCCATCCGGGCTTCTGGCTGACTCACGGTCTCTTCGCTGGATCGTGATCGTCGGCCGGGAATGCCGAGCCGCAAAGCCCGGTCTCTCTCCACGTCGGCGCCCGATGAAACGGGCCGCCGAGGCAGGAGAATCCATGACGACGTCCAAGCTGATCGTTGCCGCCATCGCCATGTCGACCGCACTCGCGACGCCTGCGTTCGCGCAGTGGCGATCGCAGGAGCCGGTTGCCCACGAAGCCCAGTATCCGAACGGCGACCGCAATCTCGCGAGCCCTGCGACGCGCGATACGATGGCTGACGCGCCTTCTGTGAAATCACCGCGCCCCACGGTGATCCGCGCGACCAAGGGTCAATAGCCGCCATCCCCCTTGAGACTTTGCGCGTCGCGGAGTTGGGCCCGGCCATGTCCCGGTCGGGCCCAATGCGTGCTGCATCGTGAGCGCAGCAATCGCGCGCGGATCGGTCAGCCAACGAAAATATTCCGAACATGATCGTCAGGAAAATGTGATGCAGAAGATGCGCAGGCCTGCGAATAACAGCTCGCTCATTCGCATCACTCCACACCAGGGAAGCATGCACGCGCCGGGGGCGCAACCAACAGCACCGGCTTCCCCAGTGGAGGGAGGCTTACGTGCGGATCATCAACTACGGACTGATGCTGGGACTACTCGCTGCCTGTTCGGGACAGGCGCGTGCCGACGACAATGTCACAACCGAGCTCCAGGCGCTGAAGGCGAAGCTGAAGGAGCTGCAGCAAAAGGTGGATTCGGAGGCGCGTAAGACGCGTCAGGTCGAAGCGGTGCAGGCCAAAGTCATGCCGATGTCGGGGACCTACAAGGCGCTGCCCGTCGAGTCATGTGCGGGCGGCAAGATCTGCTACAAGGGCGTGACGCTGACATTCGGCGGCTGGGTCGATCTCACCGGCATCTACCGCTCGCGCAACATCGCCTCCGACACCGGCTCGGTGTTCAACTTCATCCCCTATCAGCAAGCTCACAATTTCTATTTCCCCGAGACGCGGTTCTCCGCGCGGCAGAGCCGCTTCTCGGTGCTGGCCGAAGGCAACGCCGATCCCGATACGCATCTCGCCGGCTACGGCGAAATCGACTTCGAGGGCGCGGCGCAGACGGCGAGCTCGGTTGCCACCAACTCGTTCAACCCGCGGATGCGGCAGCTCAGTCTGGAGCTCGACCGGACCGATCTCGGCCTGCATTTCCTCGCCGGCCAATCCTGGTCGCTGAACGCGCCGACCAAGTCGGGCATCGATCCGCGCGGTGTCGATGCGCCCGGCGTGATCGACTTCGAATCGGTTCCGGGATTTCTGGCGGCAAGGCAACCCGGCATTCGCGTATGGAAGGATCTCGGGCCCGAGTTCAAGCTCGCGGCGTCGGTGGAAAATCCGCAGACCGCATTCTTCGGCGGCAACACGCCGACGGTCGGAACGCCCGCGGTCGGTCCGCAGGGCGTGCTAAACCCGAACCTCCAGGTCAATCTGACCGGGCCGGGCGGCAGCTTCTTCAACAACCTCAACAATGTCAGCTTGAACCAGGTACCTGACTTTACCGTCAAGGCGGCTTGGGACCCGCGGCTCGGGCCCTACAAGCTGCATGTCGAAGCCTGGGCGCTTTATCGTCAGTTGTTCGATCGCTTCAACGGCGCCAACCACAGCTACGACACCGGCAGCTTCGGCGGCCACGTCTTCGCCGAGCTGATTCCGAAGACCCTCGACCTCCAGCTCTACGGCGCGCACGGCGTGCTCGGCCGCTTCACGGCGACGCCGTTCCCCGATGCGGCGGTGGCGCAGGACGGCACAGTACTGCCGCTGACGATTACGGCGGCCGCGGTCGGCCTGATCTGGCACGCAACGCCGAGCCTCGATGTCTACAGCTATGCGGGTCTCGAAAAGGCCAAGGCCAATTTCGCCAATGTCGGGACCACTCCGTTCGGCTACGGCAATCCGCTCTACAACAACACCGGCTGCTTCACCGAGAACACGCCGGCCGCGACCTGTAACGGCAACACCAAGGAAGTCCGGCAGATCACCGCCGGCATCTACGACACCATCTACCAGGGCAATTACGGCACGCTGAAAGCCGGCGTGCAGTATTCCTACACGCAGCGGATCGCCTTCGACGGTGTCGGCGGCGCGCCCAAGACCGACGACAACATCGTCATGACGCAGATCCGGTACTATCCGTTCTAATCTCCAGAGGACGGCAATTGTCCGACGGTCTTGTGATCCTTCGGTTCGCGCAAATCGTCGCCCGGCTTGGCCTGGCGATGACGGGTGCGGTCGGCGCCACCTTCGTCGCCGCATTGCTGATGCGGGCCGAGCTGCCCTGGTTCGACACCGTCGAATTCACCGTCTTGCTGATCGTGCTCGGAATGATCGGCGCCTATCTCGGGATCGACATCCCGCGCTGGCCACAGCTTCAGGCCGGGCCGGCGCATCGATCGCCCGCGATCGGCCTCGCCGGTGCGACCGGCACATTCCTCGCCGCCGGAGCGGGCCTGCTCGCGCTCTATGCTTTCGTGTTCGACGAGACGTCCGATCCCGCCGGCAATCTTCTGTTCGGCGCCACATGGATGCTGGGCGTGTGCATGCAGATCGGCGCCGGTCTTGCCGGCCGGCGCCGCGTCGCGCGGGTCAAGGATCGCGGTTAGCTCGTTTTCTTGTCGAGCTGCCCGTGCTGGCGGCCGAAGTCGGGAGCAGCCGAATCCTGGCCGATCTCGACGATGCCGCGGCGTATCGCGCGGGTGCGGGTGAAGTGATCGAACAGCGCTTCGCCGTCACCGCGCCGGATCGCGCGGGTGAGCTTTGCGAGATCCTCGGTGAAGGTGCCGAGCATCTCCAGCACCGCGTCCTTGTTGGCGAGGAAGACGTCGCGCCACATCGTCGGATCCGAGGCTGCGATGCGGGTGAAGTCGCGGAAACCGCCCGCGGAGAATTTGATCACCTCCGATTCCGTCACCTGTTGCAGCTCGTCGGCGGTGCCGACGATGGTGTAGGCGATCAGATGCGGCAGATGGCTGGTGATCGCAAGCACGAGATCATGATGATCCGGCGTCATCACCTCGACCTTGGCGCCCATCGCCGCCCAGAACGCACGCAGATGCGCGGTGGCCGCGGCGTCGGTGCCTTCCGGCGGCGTCAAGATGCACCAGCGGTTGATGAAGAGCTCGGCGAAGCCGGAATCCGGACCCGAATGTTCGGTGCCCGCGACCGGGTGCGCCGGCACGAAATGAACAGTCTTCGGCAGATGCGGCGCCATGTCCCTGACGATCGCGCCCTTGACCGAGCCGACGTCGGAGATAACAGCGCCCGGCTTGAGATGCGCGGCAATCTCCTGCGCCACCGGCCCGCAGGCACCGACGGGAATGCAGAGGATGACGAGATCGGCATCCTTCACCGCTTCCGCATTGTTCGCCATGACCTGGTCGACGATGCCGAGCTCGAGCACCCGCGCCCGCGTCTTCTCCGAGCGCGCGGTGGTGACGATTTCGCCAGCCAGGCCCTGGAGCTTCGCAGCGCGCGCGATCGAGCCGCCGATCAGACCGAATCCGATCAGTGCGACGCGCTGGAAGTGCGGGTCCACGCTCATTTGCCGGCCATGAAGTCGCGCAGGCCGTCGACGACGAGGCGGTTGGCCTCCTCGGTGCCGATGGTCATGCGCAGCGCATGATGCAGGCCGTAATTCTTCAACGCGCGCAGCACGAGGCCGCGCTTGGTGAGATAGGCGTCGGCCGCGTCCGAGGTCTTGCCGGTTTCCGGAAAATGGATCAGCACGAAATTGGCGACGCCTGGCGTCACCTTCAGCCCGAGCTTGGTGATCTCTTCAGCGAGCCAGTTGCGCCAGGTCTCGGTGAACTGCTTCGACATCGCCTGGTGCGCGGTGTCCTCGATCGCGGCAACCGCGGCATACATCGCCGGCGTCGATACGTTGAAGGGACCGCGGATGCGGTTGACGGCGTCGATGATGTGCTCGGGGCCGAACGTCCAGCCGATGCGCAGCGCGGCGAGGCCGTGGATCTTGGAGAAGGTGTGCGTCACCACGGTATTGTCGGTGGTGGCGACGAGTTCGATCCCCATTTCGTAATCGTTGCGCGAGACGTAGTCGCAATAGGCGGCGTCCAGCACCAGCAGCACGTGCGATGGCAGACCGGCGCGCAGGCGCTTGACCTCGTCGAACGGGATATAAGTGCCGGTCGGGTTGTTGGGGTTGGCGAGCCAGACCAGTTTCGTCTTCGGCGTCACTGCTTTCAGGATCGCGTCGACGTCGCAGGTCAGGTTCTTCTCGGTCGCGACCACGTTCCTGGCGCCGACCGCCATGGTCGCGATCGGGTAGACCAGGAAGCCGTGCGTGGTCGAGATCGCCTCGTCGCCGTGGCTGAGATAGGTGTGGGCGAGCAGGTTGAGGATTTCGTCCGAGCCGGCGCCGCAGATGATGCGGTTGGGATCGAGCCCGAAAGAACGGCCTATCGCCTCGCGCAGCACGCGCGAGGTTCCTTCCGGGTAGTCTTCCAGATGGTCCGCGACGTGCTTGAAGGCCTCGATCGCCTTGGGCGAGGGTCCGAACGGCGTCTCGTTGGCCGAGAGCTTGAACACCTTGCGGCCCGGCTCAGCGACCGGGCTCTTGCCGGGCGTGTAGGGCGCAATATCGAGAATGCCGGGATTCGGCACGGGGCGGGACATCTTCAACTCCGGAATGGCTTTAAGCGATTTACGATTTCGACCCGGTCGAGGGCACCGTATAGCGCGTTGCGTGGCTGCCGACGAGGGCCGTGGAGCGCACCGAGGCCCCCGCTTCGATCAGGGCTGCCTTGATCTTGTCGATGCTGGTGGCGCTCGTGACCGAGACTAGCAGCGCCGCGCCGTCGAACGCGGTATCGGGCACTGCCACGATCTCGGCGAGCGGCGACAGGGCGCGTGCGACCTCGGCGTTCCACCCGGACACGCGCACGCTGAAGGTCTCGACCTCCGTCACCACGGCGCTGTCGGCGACGCGCGAGATCGCAAACACCGGCAGCGCGGCCGGATGATCGGCGCGCTCGACGAAGGGCAGCCGCGCGATGATCTTCGGCGCGCCGTCCGCTTCCAGCTCCAGCCACCACGGCGTGCGGCTCGAAGTCGCCGAGACCAGCGCCAGATCGCCCTTGGAGTTCGCCACCGCCTCGACCGCGGCCTGCGCGCTGAAATGCGCGACGTAAGGAACCGTGAAGCCGAAATGGAAGCGCACGGAATCGCGCATCGCCGGCTCACTCACCGAGATGTCGGCATGCACCGAGAACGGCGCCTGGACATAGGTGAAAGTGGAGATGATGACGCGCCAGATGCTCTCGACCGTGTCGAGCGGCAGGATGCCGCGATGACGCTGCACGATGTCACGCATCATGGAGGCTTCGCGCGCCGGGCGGAACGCCGAGCCGACCTCCTGGGTCTGCTTCACCTGGATCAGGCGGTCGATGATATCGCCACGCTGCATCAACAGGCGATGCATGCCCTCGTCGATCGCGTCGATCTCCTTGCGCAATTCCTGGAGCGATGGTGGCGCGGGCGGACGTTGGGACATATCTGACAGGTGCTGTTGTGGGGCTGCGGTCGGCCCTGATTAGGCAGTCGGAGCGGCGAAAGCAAAGAGAAATGACAGCCTTTTTGGCCGACTTATCAGGGCTGAATTTGGCTCATCCGGACCGCGACTTGACGAAAAGCGCCCAAGCCAGTAGGTTTTGCCTGTTCCGTGGTCATTTGAGCCGGCCGGCTTGCAGCCACGTTAAAAAATTCGCTAAACAGGCCGGGGACGTTTTCGATCCCGGCCGAACCTATCGTTCAGGCCGGGTTTTTCATGGCCTGATTTCATCGCGGTCTCACGTTTGATCGCAAACGAGGTCGATGGTCAGTGATGGTTGGCGTCAAGTCTGTCCCCAGTCCCGCGATCAGTGCCGACGATCGGTCGCACGAGGTCGATCATCCGAGTTCGGAGATCGCGCAGTTCGGCGCCGACCAGCCGCTGCGGCTTGATTGTGGCATCGATCTCACCCCGTTCCAGATCGCCTACAAGACCTATGGCGAGCTCAACGCCGATCGCTCCAACGCCGTGCTGATCTGCCATGCGCTGACCGGCGATCAGCACGTCGCCAATGTGCATCCCGTCACCGGCAAGTCCGGCTGGTGGGAGACGCTGGTCGGTCCGGGCCGTCCGCTCGATCCCAGCCGCTACTTCATCATCTGCTCCAACGTGATCGGCGGCTGCATGGGCTCGACCGGCCCGGCCTCGATCAATCCCGCGACCGGCAAGGTGTGGGGCCTCGATTTCCCCGTCATCACCATCCCCGACATGGTGCGCGCGCAGGCGATGCTGATCGACCGGCTCGGCATCGACACGCTGTTCGCCGTGGTCGGCGGCTCGATGGGCGGCATGCAGGTGCTGCAATGGACGGCCGCCTATCCCAAGCGCGTCTACTCGGCGCTGGCGATCGCCTGTTCGACGCGGCACTCGGCGCAGAACATCGCTTTCCACGAGCTCGGCCGCCAGGCCGTGATGGCCGATCCCGATTGGCACAACGGCGCCTACGCCGATCAGGGCATCCATCCGCATCGCGGCCTCGCGGTCGCGCGCATGGCCGCGCACATCACCTATCTCTCGGACGCCGCGCTGCATCGAAAATTCGGACGCCGCATGCAGGACCGTGAGCTGCCGACCTTCTCGTTCGACGCCGACTTCCAGGTCGAGTCTTATCTGCGCTACCAGGGCTCGTCCTTTGTCGAGCGCTTCGACGCCAATTCCTATCTCTACCTGACCCGCGCGATGGACTATTTCGATATCGCCGGCGACCATGGCGGTGTGTTGGCGAAGGCGTTCGCCGGCATCGAGACGCGCTTTTGCGTGGTCTCCTTCACCAGCGACTGGCTGTTCCCGACCTCGGAATCGCGTGCGCTGGTGCACGCGCTGAACGCGTCGAGCGCACGGGTGTCGTTTGCCGAGATCGAGACCGATCGTGGCCACGATGCCTTCCTGCTCGACGTGCCCGAATTCCTCGATATCTCCCGCGCCTTCCTGCAATCGGCCGGCAAGGCGCGCGGGCTCACCCCCAGGAATGACTGACCAAGAATGACTGATAAGGACGGCTAGCGATGTCTGTGCAGGAAGTGCTGCCGCTGGGCGGCTTGGCGACGGATAAGTTCGGCCCATTTCGCGCCGACCATCTGCTGGTCGCCGAGATGGTCAAGTCCGGGTCGAAGGTGCTCGACGTCGGCTGCGGCGACGGCGATCTGCTTCAGCTGCTGGAGACCCGCGGCATCGATGGCCGCGGCATCGAATTGTCGCGCGAGGGCGTCAACCGCTGCGTCGCAAAGGGCCTCGCGGTGGTGCAGGGCGACGCCGACACCGACCTCGTGAATTATCCCGATGACGCCTTCGACTACGTGATCCTGTCGCAGACGCTGCAGGCGACGCGACAGCCCAAGGTGGTGCTGGAGAATCTGCTGCGCATCGGCCGCCGCGCCATCGTCTCGTTTCCCAATTTCGGCTTCTGGCGGATGCGGCTGCAGCTCCTGGTCGGCGGCCACATGCCGCGCACGGAGAATCTGCCGGCAAGCTGGTACGACACCGCCAACATCCATTTCTGCACCATCAAGGATTTCATCGAGCTCTGCGACGCCATCGGCGTCAAGATGGAGCGCGCCGAGGCGCTCGACCTCTACGGCCGCCCGCTGCGCTTGCGATTGCCATGGTGGGTTTGGAATCTGTTCGGCGAGCAGGGTGTGTTCTTGCTGAGCCGCGGGCAGGGGAAGTGACGCCCCAGGCGTCATTCCGGGGCGATGCGAAGCATCGAACCCGGAATCTCGAGGTTCCGGGTTCGCTCTTCGAGCGCCCCGGAACGACGACTAGCCAACAGCCAGCGATCTCGCATCCCGCACCGGCCACCGTCCCGCTTCCACCAGCGTCACGAACCGCTCCACGCTCTCGTTGAACAACGCGGGCTCTTCGAGATTGAGGACGTGACCTGACTTCGGAAACATGGCGAGCCCCGCTGCCGGCAGATGTTTCTTGAGGAACAGGCTCGCCCCGACACACGGGTCGTCCTCGTCGCCGCAGATGATCAGCGCAGGCGTGGCGGCCTTCTTGATCGCATCGGTCATCGCAAAGATCGACGGACGGCCGCCCTGAAAACCGCGCATCGTGTTGGCCGAACCCCTGGAATCGTGCCGCGCCAGTGCGGCGTAGAAATCAGCGTGGCCGCGCGGGTCCTTGACCAGGAAGGGAATTCGGCTCGGTGCCTCGCGCGTGACCTTTGCGACCTCGGCGGAGCCGAGCGTCTCGAACTGCTCGGCATTGGCGCGGCACTGTTTGCGCCAGGCGTCGAGATTCGCGATCTCCGAGCCGGAGCCGACCCCAGCGAGCGTCATCGACAGCGCGCGCCGCGGCGCGTTCAATCCGATCTGGAGCGATGAATAGGCGCCCATCGAGAGACCGACGAGATGGGCGCGCTCAATCCTGAGATGATCGAGCACGGCGAGCGCGTCCGTGTAGAAATGTTCGTAGCTGTAGACCTCGCCCGCCGGCACATCTGACGGCGTATAGCCACGCGCGGAATAAGTAATGCAGCGGTGGCCGCGCGAGAAGTAGCGCATCTGCGGCTCCCAATTGGTGTAGTCGGCCGCGAATTCGTGCAGAAAAAGTATTGGCGTTCCCTGACCCGCCTCTTCGAAATAGATGCGGACGTCGTCTCTGGTCGTGGCGTGGGGCATTAACTGTTTCCCTCTCTTCAAGCCGCACCTTCAGGATCGCAGTTAATGCTGTTGTCCGCAATGAGGCAGCCTCGCACCAGCACTCACACAAAATCATCGCAGCTATTCGCCGCCGCGTGCGTCTTTTTCTCGCCACATCGGGCGGCTTAACGGCCAGACGGATGTCGGCCATCGCACGGGTCGACTTGGAAGTGGGGGTGTCAACGAAGGATGAAGAATGTTTGAGTTGTTTGCGTCCCGCCTGTCGCGTTGTGTTGTCGCGCTGGCGATCTTCTTTGCGGCGGTTGCCGTGGTCTCGTCTCCGGCCTCAGCGCGGCCGCATCATCGTCATAGCGCAGAGCGGCACGCTTACGTGCATCACGCCAGACATTATCATTATCGGCACCATGCACGCAGCTCGCGCTTCGAGCGCAGCGCGGCGCAGTTGCAGGTCAGCGGGTTCATGAACACGCAGGCCAGCTACGATCCGAATGCCAATGGCGGCGGCATGGGCAACATGCGCTACACGGGCGGCGGTGACACGAGCATCGGCGAAAACACCAGCCGTGCCGGCAATATGAGCCGCCCTCGTAACATGAGCTACGCCGTCAACAAGAGCAGCGCCGGTGACACCGGGAGCGCCGGCAACACGGGTACGAGCAGCAGTTTCGGCGGCGGGTCGGGTCTCGTGTCCGAGGCGCGGCGCTATATCGGCGGCAATCCGACCGGTCGCGGCAGCCTGTGGTGCGCGCGGTTCATGAACATGGTGCTGCAACACACCGGCCATCAGGGCACCGGCTCCGACATGGCGAATTCGTTCGCGCATTACGGCACGCGTGTCTCCGGTCCGCAGGTCGGCGCCATCGCGGTGATGGGGCGGCGCGGCGGCGGTCATGTCGGCATCATCACCGGCATCGACGCGCAGGGGAATCCGATCATGATCTCCGGCAACAACGGCAACCGTGTCCGCGAGGCGCCGATCTCGCGCGGCCGGATCTACGCGTATGTGATGCCGAACTAACTTTCGTCATTGCGCGCGAAGCGAAGCAATCCAGAATTCCTCCGCGGAAATAGTCTGGGTTGCTTCGTCGCAAGTGCTCCTCGCAATGACGGAGTGTGTTGAGCCGGTGCTAGCTCACACCAGCTTCGGCTGTTCCACCGTAACCGCATCCCCCACGCCGATCTCGCCGTCGGCGATCACCTCGCCATAGATGCCGCAATCCATGTGGCCGAGATTGCGCGACAGCGTCGGCGGGATCTCGAGATCGCGTACGGCGGTCTCGGGATCGACGTTGACGGCCGGACAACGGACGATGCGCTTGACCACTTTCAGCCGGGCTTGCCCGATCGCCAGCGTCTCTCCGACCAGGTCGAGCTCGGACCAGGCCGGCCAGCCCGTCACGTAGAGATTGGCGCGGAAGCGCAGCGGATTGACGGCAACACCGCCAAGCATGGTCTCGATGGCGCGAACGCTGTCGAGATTGATGATGGACACGACCTTGCGGGCGACATCCGAGAAGCTGTGGTCGCGGCCGGACAGTACCTTGGGCGGGCCCTTCAGCTCCGGCTGGAAATTCTCCGTGAAGTAGCCCTCGATCGCGGCGCGCCCCGCCGCGGTCTCGAGATCGCCGCTGGCGACGACCTGGCCATCCTTGCGGATGGTGAGGCTGTTGGTCGCGTCCTCGAACCGGCTGTCGAGGGAGGCCAGCCGCTCATTGCGGGCCAGCATCAGAAACTGGATTTTCGGCTTCCACGCGGGGGCCTCCGGGTCGAACCCGCTCGGGCCGTTCTCGATGGCGTAGCGGCGGTCGGCGGGGAGGGTCTGGCCGGTTCGCAAGGGAACCCGGGGCAGGGATTCCGGCGTCAGGCCCTTGATCGGGTAGCGGTAGATGCCGGTGATTTCGGCGGTCTGGCTGGCTGTCATAGGGCCTAATTAGGGGATTCGACCTGCGCCCGCCAAGCCGGCGGATCGGCCCACGAAATTGTGAACTCGCCTCTTTCGATCCGAAGTCACGCTTCCCACATCATATGGGTCAGGCCGGCGCCAGCGTCGGCTGATAACGACCGCTGTTGGTTGAGGAACGTCAACGCGACTAGCGAAAACCCAATGAAGATGCCGTTTGGGGTGCCTTAGAGGGCCCCAGGGGCAGGCCGAGGGAAAGAAAAGACCATGAATATCGACAAATATACTGAGCGCTCCAGGGGCTTCGTCCAGTCCGCGCAGTCGCTCGCGGTGCGCGAGGGGCATCAGCAGTTTTCGACCCTGCACGTCCTGAAAGTTCTGCTGGACGACAATGAGGGGCTGGCTTCCGGTCTGATCGACCGCGCCGGCGGCAATTCCCGAGCAATTCTGAAGGCGACCGAGGACGCCCTCAACAAGGTGCCGAAAGTTTCTGGCGGCGGTGCCGGCCAGATCTATCTGGCGCCCGAGCTCGCCCGCACCTTCGACGCGGCCGAAAAGGCCGGCGAGAAGGCCGGCGACAGCTTTGTCACCGTCGAGCGGCTGCTGCTCGGCCTTACGCTGGAGAAGACCAGCGAGGCAGGCAGCCTCCTCGCCAAGGGCGGTGTCACCCCGCAAAATCTCAACGCTGCGATCGAGGCGCTGCGCAAGGGCCGCACCGCGGATTCCGCGACCGCCGAGAACGCCTATGACGCGCTGAAGAAATATGCTCGCGACCTGACCCAGGCTGCGCGCGACGGCAAGCTCGACCCGGTCGTCGGCCGCGACGAGGAGATCCGCCGTACCATCCAGGTGCTGTCACGCCGGACCAAGAACAATCCCGTCCTGATCGGTGAGCCCGGCGTTGGCAAGACCGCCATCGCGGAAGGGCTCGCGCTGCGCATCGTCAATGGCGACGTGCCGGAGAGCCTCAAGGACAAGAAGCTTCTCTCGCTCGACCTCGGCGCGCTGATCGCCGGCGCAAAATACCGTGGTGAGTTCGAGGAACGGCTGAAGGCCGTGTTGCAGGAGGTGACGTCTGCCGAAGGCGGTATCATCCTGTTCATCGACGAGATGCACACGCTGATCGGTGCCGGCAAGGGCGACGGCGCGATGGACGCGTCCAACCTGCTCAAGCCCGCGCTTGCGCGCGGCGAGCTGCACTGCATCGGCGCCACCACGCTCGACGAATACCGCAAGCATGTCGAGAAGGATGCGGCGCTGGCGCGGCGCTTCCAGCCGATCTTCGTCAGCGAGCCTTCGGTCGAGGACACGATCTCGATCCTGCGCGGCCTCAAAGACAAGTACGAGCAGCACCATGGCGTGCGGATCACCGATTCCGCGCTCGTGGCAGCGACGACGCTGTCCAACCGGTACATCACCGACCGCTTCCTGCCCGACAAGGCGATCGACCTCATGGACGAGGCCGCCGCGCGGCTGAAGATGCAGGTCGATTCCAAGCCGGAGGAGCTGGATTCGCTCGACCGTGAGATCATCCGGCTCAAGATCGAGCAGGAAGCGCTCAAGAAGGAAAGCGACCTCGGCTCCAAGTCCCGTCTCGAGACGCTCCAGAAGGAGCTGGTCGAGCTCGAGGAGAAGTCCGCGGCGCTGACCGCGCGCTGGAGTGCTGAAAAGAACAAGCTCTCCGACGCCCAGAAGCTGAAATCCGAACTGGACGCCCTGCGCGTCGATCTGGCCGACGCGCAGCGGCGCGGCGAATTCCAGAAGGCCGGCGAGCTGGCCTATGGCAGGATCCCGCAGCTCGAGAAGCAGCTCGCCGACATCGAGGCCAAGGAGAACTCCGGCGAGATGATGGAGGAGGCTGTTACCGCCAACCACATCGCGCAGGTGGTCTCGCGCTGGACCGGCGTGCCGGTCGACAAGATGCTGGAAGGCGAGAAAGAGAAGCTCCTGAAGATGGAGGAGCAGCTCGGACAGCGCGTCGTCGGCCAGAGCGAAGCCGTGCATGCGGTCGCGACCGCCGTGCGCCGCTCGCGGGCAGGCTTGCAGGACCCGAACCGGCCGATGGGCTCGTTCATGTTCTTAGGGCCCACCGGCGTCGGCAAGACCGAGCTGACCAAGGCGCTCGCCGAGTACCTCTTCAACGACGAGACCGCGATGGTCCGCCTCGACATGTCCGAATACATGGAGAAGCATTCGGTCTCGCGGCTGATCGGCGCGCCTCCGGGCTATGTCGGCTATGACGAGGGTGGCGCGCTCACCGAAGCGGTGCGGCGCCGGCCTTATCAGGTCGTGCTGTTCGACGAGATCGAGAAAGCGCATCCGGACGTTTTCAACGTCCTGTTGCAGGTGCTCGACGACGGCCGCCTGACCGATGGCCAGGGTCGTACCGTCGATTTCCGCAACACGCTGATCATCATGACCTCGAACCTCGGTTCGGAGTATTTGGTGAATCAACCCGAGGGCGAAGACACGTCTGCCGTGCGTGAGCAGGTGATGGGAATGGTCCGGGCACATTTCCGTCCCGAGTTCCTGAACCGCGTCGACGAGATCATCCTGTTCCATCGCCTGCAGCGGAGCGAGATGGGACGGATCGTCGAGATCCAGTTCGCGCGGCTGCAAAAGCTGCTGACCGATCGCAAGATCGTGCTGACGCTCGATGCTTCTGGGCGCGACTGGCTCGCTGCGAAGGGCTGGGATCCCGCCTACGGGGCTCGTCCGCTGAAGCGGGTGGTCCAGCGCTACGTCCAGGATCCGCTCGCGGAGATGATTTTGGCCGGCGATGTCAGGGACGGCGATCATATTGCGATCTCGTCCGAAGGCAACGTGCTGACCTTCAACGGCAAGGCGTCGCAGACCGCCGAGATCACGCAGTTCGAGGCGCCGACGTCGAAGCGCAAGCTGAACTGAGCATCGGCTTGCATCCCTAGATAAAATCGCCCCGGAGAGATCGTCTCTCCGGGGCGTTCATTTAGGTAAGGCCGGAAATTTAGCGGTTGCTGACCTGGAGCGGGCCGCCGGTAGCGTCCGACATGCGGGCGATGGCGCCGTTGCGGCCGCTCATCATGCCGTCGAGACGGTCGCGCTCCTTTTCGAAGCCCGCGAGCATCGGGCCTTCGAGCGAACGGCCGCGCGGCAGCTTTACGCGCATCGGGTCGACGAAACGGCCGTTGACGAGAATTTCGTAGTGAACGTGCGGCCCGGTCGACTGGCCGGTCGAGCCCACGAAGCCGATGACCTGGCCCTGTCGCACCTTCTTGCCGGGCTCCATGCCCTTGGCGAAGGCCGACATGTGGCCGTAAGCGGTCTCGTAGCCGTTGTTGTGCTTGATGCGGACGTATTTGCCGTAACCGCCTTCGAGCTGGGCCTTTTCGATCACGCCGTTGCCGGCGGCGAAAATCGGCGTGCCGTAGGCGGTGGCCCAGTCGACGCCGGTGTGCATCTTCACATAGCCGAGGATCGGATGGCGGCGGCCGCCGAAGCCGGAGCGCATGATGGCGCTGTTGACGGGCTTCCTGACCAGGAACTTCTTCGCGCTCTTGCCCGTCTCGTCATAGTAATCGACGACGCCGTCGTCGGGGCTCAAATAGCGATAATATTTCTTGGTTTCGCCGCCGACGGTGAGCGAGGCGAACAGCACCTCGCTCTTGTCGACCGCCGTCGAGCCCTCGTCTTCGCCGGCATAGAACACGTCGAACGAGTCGCCCGGCGCGACCTTGCGCTGGAAATCGACGTCGTAGGAGTAGATCTTGATCATGTCGTCGATGACAGGCATCGGCACTTTGTTGCGCATCGCGGTCTCGTAGATGCTCTGGTAGAGCCGCACGCCGCTGCCGTCATCATCGTCATCGTCGTCGCTGTTGGCGTTGGCCGTGGCCTCAGCGACAGTATTCATGGTGGAAACGTCGACCGCGACGTATTTGCCGAGATCGGACAGCGCCGCGATCGCCTCGACCATGGTGTCGTTGGCGACGACGACGCGGTAGGGCTGCAGCCGGGCGCCGGGGCTTGCGGGCGCCATCAGGATGCGGAGTTTTTCGCCTTCCTTCAGGCCGCCGTCGCGGCCGCGGGGGCCGAGCGTCGCGGTGATCGATTTGATTTCGTCCGCCGTGGCGCCGAGATCGCGCAGCACGGAGGAGACCGAGTCGCCCTTCTTGACGACGTGGACGCGTTCGCCGTTGGGATTGCCGCCGGTGATCTGCTCTTTGGTCTTCGGCAGCAGCGTGACGTTTTCAGGCACCACGCGGGTCTCGAAGCCGGCATAGGGATCGGACGGCGACACTTCGGTGGCATAGGCCATCTTCATGTCGGACTTGTTGGGATCGGGCCTGCCGGTCGCGCCGGAGATGTCGGCGGTGGCATTGGCGAGCGAAGCGTAGCGCACCCCGCCATTGCCGCGCCAATTGGCGGCATCGCGCACCCGCATCAGGATGTCGTCGAGCGCCACCACCGCGGAAATCTTGGCCTTCGGCAGCACCGGCGAGAGGTCCTTCGTGACGAAGGAGACCTCGGCGTCGGGCTCGACGGCTTCAGGATTGTTCGGATCGTCGGTCGCGGTCTTCGGATCGGAGCCGACGTCGGTGAGCAGACGCTGCGCGTTGAACGGCGGAATCTTCGCCGACAAATCGCTCGTCGTCATCGACAGATTGCCGGCGATCCGGATGAAGGGCCGCACGCGCATCACGTCGCGGTTGCCGACGCGGGCGACCGTCGAGACGCGTACGATATTGCGCGACGCGGTGGAATCGTTCGGCGGCGGCAGGCGGTCGCTCTTGTGCAGCGTGGCGGCGCGATCAGCAGCTCCGAATGCACCACGCAGCGCTCCTTCGACCCGCTCCGGCACCTTGGCGAAGGTCATTTCGCCGTCGAGAGATGCGAAAACGGCGCCGCCGATCAGGGCTGCGCCGCAGAGTCCGGTCAGAATTGTGCCGCTGAACCATTGCACCGAGACGCGACGGCGATCGATGACGGCGGCTTCGGAACCATCGACGGACAGCGGCGGCTCGTGGCCGAGATCGATGATCCCGGTCTCACGCCCGTAAGCGCCGCGTGACGTCCTCTGGTTCAACCCAAGTCCCCCAATCAACGACCCGAGACCCTTCGCTTCGTGCCTTTCCCTGGTCGCCCTCTTGATAGGGGGATCGCGGAAAAAGCCATGCCGCACAGGTGTTCGCGCTCAGTAGGCCCCGGTAAGGGCCCGGCCAAAATTACGAACAGCAAGGCAGGTGAAGGTCTCTCGATGTCTTTCGAATGTCCGAAGAAGGCCGCGTCATCATCAGATCGCCTTCTCTGAACCCCATGAAAATCGCCGGCAGCCCCCACTGGCATCCCGCGATTCAAGCTTGTCTCTTATCAGAACGCCGCGGGATTGTGGCTCTAGTACGGCGCCAAACATGGAAAAGTTTCCTGAATGGCCGGGCGCAGGGGTCTTGGTGGGGGTCTTGGTAGGGAGGCGCTGCAAGCCGCTTTCCGGAGTCCCGGCACTGTTCCATCCCGGGCCCCTCCAGAGCCCCTTGCGAGCCCCCTGGGGACCAAACTTTTTTCAGATTTTTTTGCCGAGCCGCTTCGCTTCGCCGTTTCTATGTCCTTCTAATCGATTGGAATCGCTTGGTTATTATCGACAATCCACTGTGCGACGATTTGTTGACGATGAGCGTTGACAATCCCGGGCGGGGGGGCCTATAACCCGACCACTGAGCGCGGCGCCGCCGGGTCACTGACCAAGGCGAGCGAACGCGCCACTGATGCTCCTCACCTCGTTGAGTGCACAACAGCCGACGCAAATCGGTTGGAGTTCATTCGTCGCCGGTAAGGGTGTCGGAACCCTTCCACTCTGGAAGGTTGGGGCCTCCTGGTCCCGGGCTGTTTGACAAGTGAAGATGAAGAAAGAGAAACGTGGACGGCGGAGTCCTTGCGGGTCTCGCATTTGAAAGGCTTCGGCTTTTCGGATCGGGACCGGACGAAAGACTTCGGCGGTACACGTTTTCAAGGAAACACCATCGTTGCCCGCGATGTGAATCGCAGGCAGCACATCGACTTCGGTCGATAATGGTGGGACCTCGTCAAACGTTGTGATCAGCCGGTTCAAAGTTCAAGTCCAACTTGAGAGTTTGATCCTGGCTCAGAGCGAACGCTGGCGGCAGGCTTAACACATGCAAGTCGAGCGGGCGTAGCAATACGTCAGCGGCAGACGGGTGAGTAACGCGTGGGAACATACCTCTTGGTTCGGAACAACACAGGGAAACTTGTGCTAATACCGGATAAGCCCTTACGGGGAAAGATTTATCGCCGAGAGATTGGCCCGCGTCTGATTAGCTAGTTGGTAGGGTAATGGCCTACCAAGGCGACGATCAGTAGCTGGTCTGAGAGGATGATCAGCCACATTGGGACTGAGACACGGCCCAAACTCCTACGGGAGGCAGCAGTGGGGAATATTGGACAATGGGGGCAACCCTGATCCAGCCATGCCGCGTGAGTGATGAAGGCCCTAGGGTTGTAAAGCTCTTTTGTGCGGGAAGATAATGACGGTACCGCAAGAATAAGCCCCGGCTAACTTCGTGCCAGCAGCCGCGGTAATACGAAGGGGGCTAGCGTTGCTCGGAATCACTGGGCGTAAAGGGTGCGTAGGCGGGTTTTTAAGTCAGGGGTGAAATCCTGGAGCTCAACTCCAGAACTGCCTTTGATACTGAAGATCTTGAGTCCGGGAGAGGTGAGTGGAACTGCGAGTGTAGAGGTGAAATTCGTAGATATTCGCAAGAACACCAGTGGCGAAGGCGGCTCACTGGCCCGGTACTGACGCTGAGGCACGAAAGCGTGGGGAGCAAACAGGATTAGATACCCTGGTAGTCCACGCCGTAAACGATGAATGCCAGCCGTTAGTGGGTTTACTCACTAGTGGCGCAGCTAACGCTTTAAGCATTCCGCCTGGGGAGTACGGTCGCAAGATTAAAACTCAAAGGAATTGACGGGGGCCCGCACAAGCGGTGGAGCATGTGGTTTAATTCGACGCAACGCGCAGAACCTTACCAGCCCTTGACATGTCCAGGACCGGTCGCAGAGATGTGACCTTCTCTTCGGAGCCTGGAACACAGGTGCTGCATGGCTGTCGTCAGCTCGTGTCGTGAGATGTTGGGTTAAGTCCCGCAACGAGCGCAACCCCCGTCCTTAGTTGCTACCATTTAGTTGAGCACTCTAAGGAGACTGCCGGTGATAAGCCGCGAGGAAGGTGGGGATGACGTCAAGTCCTCATGGCCCTTACGGGCTGGGCTACACACGTGCTACAATGGCGGTGACAATGGGACGCTAAGGGGCAACCCTTCGCAAATCTCAAAAAGCCGTCTCAGTTCGGATTGGGCTCTGCAACTCGAGCCCATGAAGTTGGAATCGCTAGTAATCGTGGATCAGCACGCCACGGTGAATACGTTCCCGGGCCTTGTACACACCGCCCGTCACACCATGGGAGTTGGTTTTACCTGAAGGTAGTGCGCTAACCCGCAAGGGAGGCAGCTAACCACGGTAGGGTCAGCGACTGGGGTGAAGTCGTAACAAGGTAGCCGTAGGGGAACCTGCGGCTGGATCACCTCCTTTCTAAGGATGATCCTTCAGAGAGCTTCGGCTCACTATCGGATCGTTTTAGAAACATCAGTGGCCAGCGGTCGTCAGGATCGTTGAGCTGCATTGGCGGGATTTCGCCGTCTACGTTTCTCTTTCTTCGCGGACGAACACGCGCTGGGCCTGTATGCGCAGGATCCCATGGTCCTTAACGGGATATGCGTTAGGGGCTTGTAGCTCAGTTGGTTAGAGCGCGCGCTTGATAAGCGTGAGGTCGGAAGTTCAAGTCTTCCCAGGCCCACCATACTCATCGAGTGAGCATTCGTCTTCTGGTTACGGGGCCATAGCTCAGCTGGGAGAGCGCGTGCTTTGCAAGCATGAGGTCGTCGGTTCGATCCCGTCTGGCTCCACCAGATGGTTTGATCATCGACTGATCGTGCACCAAAATCGTCCGCGAAACATCACTTCGCACTTACTAGTCCGGATGGACAGTGAGCTGCGTGTTTTCTGACATTGTAAAGAGGAGATCGATCCGAGTTGGATCGTGCAGAGAATATCTGCGCGAGACTTCATTATCTCCGGATCATTTCGGCGCTTGCGCGCCTTTCAGTGTAGCTCACAAGGCTACGTCTGAAAGACACGCGAGTTGTAAATGATCCTTTTAGCGAAGCTTGACCGCCTCGCTATCGGAACGATCTTACGAAGCAAGCTGGTCTTTCTAATCATTGTCCGGCTGCAGATAGCGTTCATCGAGGGCGCGTGCCTTAGAGACTTAGGTTTCTTGGCAATTCTGCAGACAACATTCTGCCGAGTGTGTGGACATTGATAATGAGAGCAATCAAGTGCCTTAAGGGTGTTCGGTGGATGCCTTGGCGCTGAGAGGCGATGAAGGACGTGCTACGCTGCGATAAGCCGTGGGGAGCTGCGAAGAAGCTTTGATCCATGGATTTCCGAATGGGGAAACCCACCTTCGATAGCCGGAACTCCAAGACCTTTGTCGAAAGACAACGGTGTGGGGTTCGATCAGAAATGAGAGATGCCTAAGCCTTTAGATTTCGATCGAAGAGGTTTTGGATTTCCGGTTATCAAGAGAAGGTATGAGACTTCTGAATACATAGGAGGTTTCAAGCAAACCCAGGGAACTGAAACATCTAAGTACCTGGAGGAAAGGACATCAACAGAGACTCCGTTAGTAGTGGCGAGCGAACGCGGACCAGGCCAGTGATACATCAAAGACAATCGGAACCAGTCAG
>JAUEPE010000021.1:0-5000 GCA_030403585.1 Frankia sp. RB7 | reverse complement strand
CAGTTCGGCGCGTTGGCGCTGAGCGATATCGCGAACGAATCACTGCCATTGAGGGATGCCACGCCTTCGCGCTCCGTTGACACTCCCGACATTATCGTGATCCAGCACGAGTCTGTCTTCGACCCGCGCATTTTCGGGCTCCCGGTCGAGCCGGTCGTTGAAGCCTTCCTGTCCCCGTCAGATGGGGAATTTGGGCGCCTGAACGTCGACATCTTTGGCGGAGGTTCGTGGCAATCCGAATTCAGCCTGCTGACCGGTCTTTCAAGTGCCAGCTTCGGTTCGAGCGCCTACTACCTCTTCAAGAAGGGCGCCGGCCGTTTTCATAGCAGCTTGCCACGTTCGTTGGCGGCACTCGGCTACAAGACGACACTCATATCCAGCTGTCGCCGCGGGTTTCTCAGTTACGATAAGTTCTACGGCTCAATTGGTATCGATGAGCGCATCTTCTCCGACGACCTCCCGCCGCCATTCGATGTCCGGCGTTTCGAGGCCACAAATTCCGATGCGATATTTCTGGATGCCGTCATCGATGCGCATACCAGGAGGGTCGCCAACGACCCGACACCGAGATTTCTGTATGCGTTGACCAACTTCAATCACGGTCCGCATAATCGGCAGCTGGTCCCATCAGGTCAATTCGAGAGGGAGCGCGCCTTCGCCATGGCCAGCTTCCCCGATGCTGGATACGTCGAGTACTACACGCGACTGGCAGAGACCGCGTCCACCTGGCAAACGCTCAAAGCCAGGCTGGCCAGCAGCTTCCCTGGGCGGCCTGTTCTCATCGTGCACTACGGGGATCATCAACCCGTGTTGACGAAGCAGATCGATCGGCAACTGAAACGACCGGGAGACGGGCGGCGCCCGTTTGGTACATTCTATGCGATCGAGGCTTTGAATATCCCCGACTTCAGCCCAGGACCAGGTACCGACCTCGATATCGCCTTCCTCGGCACAGTTGCGCTGCAACGGGCGGGTATTGCGCTCGACCCGATATTCGCCACGCGCGCGAGCTTGCTCGACGATTGCGGAGAAGCCTACTTCGCATCAGCTTCCGAACGGAAGCGCCGCTTCCATCGCACGCTCGTGGATCTGGGCTTGATAGACCTCGTGCCCAATGTTCGGCGAGCTCGTTAGCTCGGCGCGCTCTGCCGCGACACGGATTCCGCTCAATCCATGCCCGGTTGCAGGTCAGCATCCGAGGCAAGAGCGGACTCGTTGTTTTCAATGAGAGTCCTTCTCAGTTTGACCCAGAGCGGACGTTAGCGGTCAGTCTTTCATGCCATCCAGGCCTGAATGATCTTTGTAAATTTTGTCGTGAAGCATGCTGTCTATCCGAGCGATGATATCGCCGACCGATGTCCTCAATCTCAGAAACTCATCTACGTGAGAGGCTTCTTTGGCGAGCGTGAGCCCCAGGGATAATTCCTCAATGGCCCGCTCTACGTGCTGTTTAAATCGAGCGGCTGATTTCGCGTCCATAGAACCATCTCTCGGGAACGGGGCTGCCTTGCAAACGGCAGCATACCTGCCTTTAGACTAAGAAGCCTTCCAAATAGTAGGAGCGCTACTGTTCCGTTAATGGCCCGATGCGGACCTCCAACGAGGTTCGCTTTGGCATCGGTTTTGAGGGCATAGCCGACATCAAACTTCGGCCGATCCGCACCGTCCCGAATTGTGGATGCCTGGCGCTATTTCGTGAACGCTGCCTCCATCGCCTTCCTTGTCCTGATCGTCTCGTTGGTCGCATCAAACTCCACGTCGCTCCAGCGCACGATCTCGCCATGGGCGACGTCGTGCTTCAGCTTGAGCCGATGGGCAAGGCCGATCGGCAACGCGCCGGCCTTGAGGCTCGCGGCCGCCGGCACCAGCTTGCCCCACACGGTGTAGCCGCCTTCGCCGTCCAGCATCTCGCCGGCGCGCAGGTTGCGCTTGGCCACGGACGCGACGTCGCCGCGGAAGCCGTAGGGCTGGCCGGTCGGCTCCCCCCGCAATGCCGCCGACAGGATCGAGATGTTCAATTCGAGCCCGATCAGATGATAGGGCTTGTACATCGCAGCGAAACGTCCGCTGCCATCGGTCTTCAGGCCGTATTGCCTGAAGCAGTCGGCGGCGTAGTCGTTCGGCGCCTCCAGCACGACATAGACGCCCCAGCGCAGATCGCGAAACACCGGCCTTCCGTCGCGCTCGAGCGAGGAAACGACTTCGACCACGCCTGAGCGCTCCAGCACGCCGCCGCGCGAGCGCGGCCGCATGATGTGCGGGAGATCATCGACGCCGCAGGGTGGAAACAACAGTCCTTCCGTCGGCACGTCGAGCCCGCAGGCGTTCGCGATCGCGGCCATCTCGATCGCCGATTTGGTGCCGTCGAGGAAGGAGTTGAACATCTGCGGGTTCATGCCGGCTGACTGCGCTTCGCCGGAAGTGAGGCCATAGTGCTGCCAGACGCCATCCGGCGTCACATCGTGGTAGGCCGGCAGATATTTTGTCCCTTTGCCGGCGGCGACGACGCGGAAACCTGTCGCGCGGGCCCAGTCCACCATCTCCGCCGTCAACGCCGGCTGGTCGCCATAGGCGAGCGAATAGACCACGCCCGCATTCCGCGCCTCTTCGGCGAGGAGCGGGCCGGCCAGCACGTCGGCTTCGACATTGACCATCACGATATGTTTGCCCGCAGCGATCGCGGCGCGCGCATGCCTGATGCCGACGGCCGGATTGCCGGTCGCTTCCACCACCACATCCATCGCGCCGCCGGCAATGGCGCGTGCGCCGTCATCGGTGAAGACGGTGGCGGCGATCCGCTCGGTGCTCCAGCCGACGGTGCGGCAGGCCTCGCGCGCGCGGTCGCGGTCGATGTCGACAATGATCGGCACCTCCAGCCCCGGCGTGTGCGGCACCTGCGCCAGAAACATCGAGCCGAATTTGCCGGCGCCGATCAGCGCGACACGGACAGGCTTGCCGGCGGACGCGCGGGCCTGGAGGAGGCGGAAGAGATTCATAGGAATGTCCTGAACAACAATCAAAGGCTCGTCATTCCGGGGCGCGCGAAGCGCGAGCCCGGAATCCATAACCACGATCGGGAGTATGGATTCCGGGCTCGCGCCCAAGAGGGCGCGCCCCGGAATGACAGGTTACTCCGCCGCCTGGCGCGGCGCTCGCGCAAGCCGCACCAGCGCATCATCATCCACCTTCTTGATCGGCGCGAAGTCGCGATGCGCGATGTATTCCGGCCGCGTCGGGGTGCGGATGTAGTTCGAGACCGCGTTCAAGGTCAGATATACGATCTTGCGCGGGTAGGGCGTGATGTTGCCGCTCGAGCCGTGCACGAGATTGCCATGGAACATCAGCATGCCGCCGGGCTTGCCGGTCGGCGCGACGATGCCGCCCTGTTTGACCAACCGCGTCACCGTGTCCTCGTCCAGCGTCCACAGCGGATAAGAGGTGGTAGCGAGGTCATGCGAGGCCTTGAGATCGCCGGCGTTCTGGCTCTGCGGCACCAGCATCAAGGGGCCGTTGATCGGCATCACCTCGTCGAGGAAGATCGCGATGTTCATCGCGCGCGGCTCCGGCATGCCGTCGTCGCGCTTCCAGGTGCCGTAATCCTGGTGCCATTGCCAGACGTCGCCGGTGAAGGCGGATTTCGCGTTGATCTTGAACTGGTGCATGTAGACCGGCTCGCCGAACAATTGCTCGACAGGGTCGATCATGCGCGGATGCGCGCCCAGAATGCGGAAGGCCTCGTTGTAGAGATGCGCGGCAAAGGCGGTGCGCGGCGCGCCGCTCTTCTCGCGCCAGACCTCGGGCCGGTTGGCATCGTAAATGCCGACCGCCTCGCGCGCGAGGAATTCGACCTCTTCCGGGCTGAACAGTTCGGGCAGGAACAGCCAGCCTTCGCGGTGGAAGAACTCCAATTGCTCTTGAGACAGTTTCATGGGTCGTCCTCCTTTGGTTTTGTTCTTGTTGTCGTTCCGGGGCGATGCGGAGCATCGAACCCGGAACCTCGTGATTCCGGGTCTGGTCCTTCGGACCATCCCGGAATGACGGCAGTTGCAGCCTACGCCGCCACAACGTCCGTCGCCCTCAATCTCTCCTCAGTCATCCGTCCCGCCGTCTGCGCATGCGCCAGCGCCGCGCGTTCGGCCGCCTTCGCGTCGCCTGCGAGAATGTGTTTGGCGATATCGGCATGCTCGGCCCAGGCGCTGCCGCGATAGTCGAGCTCCGATAGTACCGTCGCCATCGAGCGGCGCATATGCGGCCATTGCGGCGTGATCGTCTCCTCGATCACGGGATTGCCGGCGAGCTGATAGATGGCGCGGTGAAATTCGACATCGAGCGCGATCAGATCAGTGAGCGTCGTGTTGCGATCGATACCCCGTCCCGCGGCGAGCGCCGCGTCGAGGCGCGCGCGTCCGGCCGCGTCGGTTGCGGCACGCTGAGCTGCAAGCCTGGCTGCGAGCGCGTCGATGGCGCCGCGCACCTCGTAGAGCTGACGGATGCGCGCGGGATCGAGCTGGGTCACTTCAAAGCCGCGCTTGCCGCTCTCGGCGACGAGACCCTGACGATGCAACAGATGCAGCGCATGCGACACCGGCTGGCGCGAGACGCCGAGCTTGTCGGCGAGCTCGTTCTGCCGGATGCGCTGGCCGGGCTGCAGCGTGCGATCGGAGATCGCCTCCAGGATCCGGGCATAGACCTGGTCGATCAGGTTCGGGAGCGGGTCGAGAGGGATCACGCCAGCAGCTCCGAAAAGGGAATACAGAATTCCGTATTCGAAAATATCGCAGGAGCGGGCGGCCGTCAATGCCTCTCGTTTTGTGCCGGATAAGCCTTTGATTTTATTAGTACTACTGAGTCATTCGGTCGCGCCCGCGGGGGTGGAGAATCAAATATTTGAAGAGATTCACAGATTGGCACGTGGAGGGCCAGATGGATCTCAATCAGGGTGAAGGCAGCGAGGCACGGTTTGCGGGGTATGTAGCTGGGCTTGGAAGCGTGATCGGTCA
>JAUEPE010000020.1 GCA_030403585.1 Frankia sp. RB7 | reverse complement strand
TGGCGTCTTCGACGTCGTCTTCAGAACCCAGACGATTGCAACCGTCGACATTCGGCCTCTCGACGGACGGGTCGAAAGTGTCCACGATGTCTCCGAACACCCGTCCACCATCTCCCCGGTCTGAACAGCGGGGGAGGGTTGGGGGTGGGGGCTCTCTCCACGCAGGGACGTCCTCCGCAACCCTGGTAATCCCGACGCGGAGACACCCCCACCCCAGCCCTCCCCCGCAAAGCGGGAGAGGGAGCCCAGTGCCGATGCCGCCGCATTGTGCACATCATATGTGATTGCCCCCCACAATCGGGAACGCACCGCCGATTTGGCCTGAACTAAAAGAGCCAGCCCCATGATCCTCCCCAACGGCTATTCCGACATCCCCGCCGGCAAGATCGCCGCTGTCGTCACCCATCTGGAGATGACGGCGCGTCCCGCGCGCCGCGATGATCCGCCAGGCAGCTGGATCCTCCGCAAGTCCGACACACCCCCGCTCGACTGGTACCGCGATCTCCACCGCCGCGTCGGCGAGGAGTGGCTGTGGTTCTCGCGGCTGCGCATGAACGACACTGAGCTCGCCGAGATCATCCACGACACGCGCATCGAAATTGACGCGCTCGTCGTGGACGGCCGCGACGAAGGCCTGCTGGAGCTGGATTTCCGCGAACCCGGCCAGTGCGAGCTGGTCTATTTCGGCGTCACCGCCAGCCTGATCGGCACCGGCGCCGCCCGCTTTCTGATGAACCGCGCACAGGAGCGCGCTTGGTCACACGACGTGCGCCGCGTCTGGGTGCACACCTGCACCTTCGATCACCCGTCAGCCGTCGCGTTCTATCAGCGCTCAGGATTCGTCCCATTCCGACGCCAGATCGAGATCGCCGATGATCCGCGCCTCGACGGCACGGCGCCACGTGATGCGGCGACGCACGTCCCGATCATCGAGTAGTTCGCAGCTGCCTCCCCGCCGTCATTGCGAGGAGCTCTTGCGACGAAGCAATCCAGACTGTCGCCGCCGAGACAGTCTGGATTGCATCGCGGAGCCCGTCATCGGGCCGCGCTTCGCGCGGACCCGGTAGCTCGCAATGACGGAGCGTGGCGATCGCCAGCGCCCCCACACTCAATAATTATACCGCACCCCAAAACTGAATCCCTGCGCGAGCAGATTCGTCGTGTTGAACACCGGCAGCGGCCGGACCGGCCCGACGCCGGGGCCCGGCACCAGGGTCGGATTGACGCCGGTGTCGATCAGCCCGCCGGCGCGCTGCACGCCGGTCCAGTACAGCACGTCATAGCCGGCGATCAGCCGCCAGCCCGGCGCGACCTGATAGCCCGCCTTCAGCGAGATCTCCGGCACGGCGGCAAAGCGGGTCTGCTCGAAATGGCCGATATTGCTGGGCGCGGATAGGAAGCCGCCCGCGGTGGTCGTGGTGGTACCGCCAAAGATGGTCGTCGTCGAGCCCGAGATATCGGCGGTGTTGAGATTGGCGCCGAGCGCGACCTTGCCGCGCCATTCCAGCGACCATGGCCCGCTCCGCCATTCGCCGGTCAGGCCGAGATCAAGGCCGTGGAAATTGCTCGCGGCCTTGAAATTGTCGGTGGGGATGAACGTACCGAAGGCGATACTGCTTGCGGTGTCGGTGATCCACAGCGTGTCGGACGAACGCAGATAGCGATAGCCGATCAGCGCGCTGACGCGGCTGTTGCCCCACACGCCGAGATCCTGCCGATACAGCGCGCCGGCGCCGAGCAGGCGCGAGGTCTCATTGGCATTGACGCTGCCGGTGGCAACACCTGGGAAGCCGGCGATCAGCGCGTCCTGGGCGCCGGTCGCGACGTTCAGGAACGGCCGCATCAGAATCGGATAAGTGCCGGTATCGGCCGCAAAGCCGGTCCCGATATTCTCCAACCCGAAGAACGATGCCTCGATGCCACGGCTGCGCTGCGGGTCGAACCAGTAGCCGGCGGTGATCCGTCCACCCGAGCGCCAGTCCTTGTTGACGCTGGAATTGCCGAACAGCACCGTCGTGGTCGGTTGCCCCAACACGCCAGCCAGGGCCAGGGGCGTACCGACAGGCGCCGTGGTCACCAGCGCCGGCAGCTTGTCGCCGCTCACGCCCCAGGCAAGATAGTCGGCCTCGGCCCAGAACGGATTGAAATCGACGGTCTTCTGCGGCGCCTTCACCGGCAGATCGGCGGCAAGCGCGCCGCCACCCAGCGAGATCGCCGCGAATGCCACGCCAGCCGCTGCCGCCCCCATCCGCCGAGTCATTTGCCTTCCCCAAGGTTCTGCGGATGGAACCATGCGACAATCTGTTCGGCAAGGTGGAGTTGAGGTGGGCGCTGCGCGAATACGTGCGGCTGTTGCCGCAAAGCCTCTGTGTCGAATCTGGGCTACACTACCTCCACACCGTCATTGCGAGCGCAGCGCGCAGCGAAGCAATCCAGGGCGCCTCCGCGGATGCATTTCTGGATTGCTTCGCTTCGCTCGCAATGACGGAGAGTGAGCGCCGCCGTTACTTTTCAAACTAGTAAATCAACGCGAGACGGCGTCGGAGTTCGAACGATCTGTAAACTCAAAATACCTTCTGCTCCGCCCGCGCCAATGAGAACCCGCGCTGCATCGCGTTGAAGCACGTCAGTCCCGTCTGGTCCGACCGGCAGGTGAATCCCGCGCGCTGCCACACCTCGCCATAGGCGAGCACGGGCAGCGACGGATCCATGATGGTGTCGCCGGCGCAGATGCGGCCCGCGCTGCCCTTTGCGCTCATCTCGAAGGCGTTGCCCCATTCGAGCTCGCAATCGGCGGGCCGACGCGGGCGCGTCTCCATGTTCATGATGTCGCAACGGAGCATGCCCTGACCGTTATCGGCAAAGAACTGACAGCCGATGTTTTTCGACGGAGTCTGAAATCCGATCAGACGATCCTGCGCGTCGACGCTGGTGGCGATCGATACAAGCAGGACGGACATCAGCGTGACTGCGCGCGACCCGATCATGCACTTCTCCTCAAGCTAGCTGTCGAAGTTCACCGCTGTAGTATTGGCACCGCAAACGAGGACCGCGATACGCTCGCCCGGCGATGGACGATAGCGGCCGGACAGCAGCGCGGCAAACGCGGCCGCGCCGCCGGGCTCGGCGACGAGGCGCAGGCTCGACCACAGCGCTGCCTGCGCCTGCCGGATCGCGTCATCGCTGACCAGCACGACGCGCTCGACATGGGCGCGCGCGATCGGAAACATCAGCTCTCCGACGCGCCGCGGTGCAAGACTGTCGGCGGCGAGGCCGCCGGCCGGCGCGTCGACCGGCGCTCCCGCTGCGAATGCGGCGTGCAGGGTTGGCGACTGCTCCGGCTCGATCGCAACGATGCGCGTCCGGCCTTCGTACCACGCGGCGATACCGCCGATCAGTCCGCCGCCGCCAACCGCCACCAGCAGCGTATCGATGCCGGGCGCGTCCTGCTCCAGCTCTAGGCCGACGCTGCCCTGGCCGAGCAGGGTCTCGGTCTGGTCGTAGGCGTGAACGGCCATCGCGCCGGTCTGCGCGAGATGCGCTTCGCTCGCGGCGAGCGCATCGGCGTAGCGGTTGCCCGCGATCACGAGTTTTGCGCCATAGCCCTTGATACGTTCGGCCTTGGCCGGCGAGGTGATGTCGGGCACGAAGATGGTGGCGGGAATGCCGAGGCGTTGCGCCGCATAGGCCACCGCCGCGCCGTGATTGCCGCCGGATGCCGCGACGATTCCGGCTTGCGGCACCTGCCGCAGCAGCAGATTGGCAAAGGCGCCGCGCACCTTGAACGATCCGGAATGCTGCAGCATTTCGAGCTTGAAGATGACGGGCGCCGCCGGCAGGCCGAAATCGGCGAGATCTGCCTGGATCAGCGGCGTGCGCCTGATGTGCGGACGGATGACGGCTTCGGTCGCCGCGATCCGGTCCCGATTGATGTCTGATGTCGCTGTCATGATGCCGTCCTTGATAGCGCATTCGGGAGGCGCTGTCCCGCCGCCGTTGCATCCGGCGCAATGCTCCATGTCCAGGATTTTCCTTGCGCGGCTGCGATGTCATCGTGGAAACTGATCGGCCCTGCCTTGTCCAACGCCAGAGAAGAGTGAGAACCATGTTCCTGATCGGCCAATATGATTCCCCCTTCGTCCGCCGCGTCGCGATTGCGCTGCGGCTTTACGGGCTCGCTTTCGAGCACAGACCGTGGTCGACCTTCGGCGATGCCGACAGAATAGCGCCGTATAATCCCTTGCGCCGGGTGCCGACGTTGGTGCTCGATGACGGCGAGGCACTGATCGAGAGCACGATCATCCTGGACTATCTCGACGAGTTCGTCGGCCCCGAGAGGGCGATGCTGCCGCGAAGCGGCGTCGAGCGTCGTCGGCATTTGCGCATCTGCGCGCTCGCCACCGGCCTCGGCGACAAGGCGGTCAGCCTGCTCTATGAGCGCGTGCTGCGGAAGGAGCAGCTCGCGCTATGGGTCGAACGATGCCAGGCGCAGATCGGCGACGTGCTCGCCGTGCTGGAGGCCGAGCGCACGAAGGTGACGACGCCGTACTGGCTGGGTGATCGCATCGGCCACGCCGATGTCGCGGTTGCCTGCGTCGTCCGCTTCACCCGCGAGGCGCACCCGCAATTGTTCGACACGGCGCGCTATCCGGCGCTCGCCGCCCACGCCGAACGTTGCGAGGCGCTGGCGCCGTTCAACGAGATTGTGCAGCCGCTGGCGCCGCCGAAGGGGTGAGGCATCAAGCGCCGCTACCCGTTACGCAAAGCCGATCTTGATCAGGATCGTCAGAAAAAGTCCTCCGACGACCGCGCAAACAGCAGCGCCGATCAACGGCCCCAGCGCGCCGTCCCGGCTGGCGGGCTCGAGCACGGAGTGCGACGGCCTGTCCGGATCGTAATAGACCTTGACGTGCTGGCCGGGGCGATACTTCGCCGCGTCTTTTTCTACGACCTCGCGCAACCCGGATATCATGGTGCCACCCCAATTGACCTCGGTGCCGGTGTAGTCGCGCTTGCCGACCTTGTAGGCGTAGCGGAGGTCGACCTGATAGCGGTGGACAAGCTTTGAAGTCGCCGGTTTGTTGTCGTGATCGGTCTTCTCCTCGATGTTCTCCTCGATCACCTCGGAATGGGTAATCCCGCCGGTTGCGGTCGGCCAGCGCAGGCTGGCACTCGCCAACCGGTGCGTTCGGACATATTCGATGATGCAGAACACGCCGCCCAGCAGCACGATGATCGGCAGCGCGAACGCGAACAGCGGAACGTGGTTATTGGTGTAGAGCACATGGCCCGCGAGCGCATGTGCGGCGAGTGTGGCGGCGATGACGCCGAATACGACCGTGAACGCCACCAGCGCCGCGACGTTCTGTGCAGCGGCCGGTTCGAGCAGCGCCTCGGTCGGCTGCCTTGGATCGACATGGACGTCGACATGCGCGCCGACCGGATAGCGTCCGGTCAGTTTTGCGGCGAGCACCCTCGTCGTCATGGCGGCGCCGCCGACGAAAACCTTATCGCTCTCCAGCTCCTGGCCGCCGGCCTGATAGCGATAGCGGATGATGGGCTTGGCGTCGTTCTGGTCGTCCGAGGTGTGCGTCGCCGGCTGATCGACCTGGGACACTGTGATGATGCCCTCGACCTTGTCCCAGCTCCGCGCGGCCTGCATCCGGCCCCACATGCGGACCAGATTGAACAGCATCAACCCAAACAGCAGAACCGAGATTCCGGCGGCAATCTGCGTCCACATCAACTGATGGGCATCCAGCATTTGATTTCCTGCTCCCCCGACGACGATCGTCATTGGTCGCGGCGAGCGCGCGTTGCGTTCGATAGGCGCGGTGGCCGATCCTGCCTTGATACAGGTGTTTTGCCCGACGGAGCAAGCGATTTTCGGTAAGACCGAAAAAGCGTCAAGCCTTTCAACCCCATCCCTACTGTGCATGGGGTTGTTTTCGCCTTTAACCGCGGGGAGGCCTACCCCGCCCCCGCGCGCTTCCTCTGCCAGACCAGATGCACCGCGCAGGCGCAGCCCGGCGGATGCGAGGCGAGATCCTTTGGCATCTCGTCGTTCGCTGGCGTTGCCGCGAACGCAGCCTTGTCGGCGGCCTCTCGCGACGGGATGTAGTTCAGCACGGGCGCGAGCCAGCGCTCGGTCTCGGCCACCGTCATGCCCTTGCGCGCGGCGTAGTCCTCGACCTGGTCGCGCTCGATCTTGCCGACGCCGAAATAATAGCTCTCGGGGTTCGCGAGATAGAGCCCCGAGACCGAAGAGCCCGGCCACATCGCAAAGCTCTCGGTCAGCTTCACCCCGGCCGTGTTCTCGGCATCGAGCAGCTCGAACAGCGTCGCCTTCTCGGTGTGATCGGGCTGCGCGGGATAGCCGGGCGCGGGACGGATGCCCTGGTACTTCTCCAGGATCAGGTCGTCGGTCGACAGCGCCTCGTCCGGCGCATAGGCCCAGAACTCGCGGCGCACGCGGGCATGCATGCGCTCGGCAAAAGCCTCGGCCAGGCGGTCGGCCAGCGCCTTGCACAGGATCGAGGAGTAGTCGTCGTTCGCCATCTTGAAGCGATCGGCGACGGCGTCCTCGCCGATGCCGGCGGTGACCACGAAGCCGCCGACATAGTCGGGCACGCCCGCGGGCGCGACGAAGTCGGCGAGCGCCGCGTTGAAGCGACCCTCGCGCTTCTCGAGTTGCTGGCGCAGCGTGTGCAGCGTCGCGATGCTCCTGGTGCGGCTGTCATCGGCATAGAGCACGATGTCATCGCCTTGCGCGTTCGCCGGCCAGAAGCCGACGGTGGCGCGCGCCCGGAACCATTTTTCCTTGACGATCAGGTCGAGCATTTTCCGCGCGTCGTCGTAGAGCGAGCGTGCGACTTCGCCGACCTTGGCGTCGTCGAGAATCGCGGGGAAGCGGCCGGCGAGCTCCCAGGTCTGGAAGAACGGCGTCCAGTCGATATAGGGCACCAGCTCGGCAAGGTCGTATTCGTCAAAACTCCTGGTGCCGAGGAAGGTCGGCTTCACCGGCTTGTTGGCAGCGAAGTCGACCGGCACGCGGTTCTTGCGGGCCACATCCAGCTTCAGCCGCTTCTTGTCGGCCTGCGCGCGGAAATGCGCATCGGAGATCTTTGCGTATTCGGCGCGCACGTCGGCCGCATAGGCCGCGCGCTTTTCGGGGTTCAGCAGTGACGATGCGACGCCGACCGCGCGGCTGGCGTCGTTGACATGGACGACGGGACCGGCGCGATAGCTCGGGTCGATCTTCACGGCCGTATGCACGCGGCTGGTGGTAGCACCGCCGATCAGGAGCGGCAGCTTCAAGCCTTCGCGCTGCAGCTCGCTGGCGAAGAAAGCCATCTCGTCGAGCGAGGGCGTGATCAGGCCGGACAGGCCGACGATGTCAGCCTTCTCCGCCTTTACGGTCTCGACGATTTTTGCCGCCGGCACCATCACGCCGAGGTCGATGACTTCGTAATTGTTGCACTGGAGCACGATACCGACGATGTTCTTGCCGATGTCGTGGACGTCGCCCTTCACGGTCGCAAGCACGATCTTGCCGGCCGACGAACTGGCGCCGCTCTCGATGCCGTTGGCGAGGTTGCGCGCCTTCTCTTCTTCCATGAACGGCATCAGCCAGGCCACCGCCTGCTTCATCACGCGTGCCGACTTCACCACCTGCGGCAAAAACATCTTGCCGTCGCCGAAGAGGTCACCGACCACGTTCATGCCAGCCATCAGCGGGCCCTCGATCACGTCGAGCGGGCGCGACGACGCCTTGCGGGCCTCTTCGGTATCCTGCTCGATGAACTCGGTGATGCCGTGCACCAGCGAATGCGACAGCCGCTTCGCAACCGGCCATTCGCGCCAGGCGAGATCGGCTTCCTTGGTCTGGGTCTTGTTGCCGCGGAATTTCTCCGCGAGCGCCAGCAGGCGTTCGGAGGCGCCGGGATCGCGGTTGAGGACGACGTCCTCGCAGACCTGGCGCAATTCGGGATCGATGTCGTCATAGACGATCATCTGCCCGGCATTGACGATGCCCATGTCCATGCCGGCCTTGATGGCGTGATACAGGAACACCGAGTGCATGGCCTCGCGCACCGGCTCGTTGCCGCGGAACGAAAACGACAGATTGGAGACGCCGCCCGAGATGTGCGCGCCCGGCAGGTTCTTGCGGATCCAGCGCGTCGCCTCGATGAAGTCGACGCCGTAATTGTTGTGCTCCTCGATGCCGGTCGCGATCGCAAAGATATTGGGATCGAAAATGATGTCTTCCGGCGGGAAGCCGACGCGGTCCACCAGGATGTCGTAGGCGCGCTTGCAGATCTCGGTCTTGCGCTTGAACGTGTCGGCCTGGCCGACCTCGTCGAACGCCATCACCACGACAGCCGCGCCGTGGCGGCGGGCGATCCTGGCTTCGTGAATGAACTTGTCCTCGCCTTCCTTCATCGAGATCGAATTGACGACCGGCTTGCCCTGCACGCATTTCAGGCCGGCCTCGATCACCGAGAATTTCGAGGAGTCGACCATCACGGGAACGCGAGCGATGTCGGGCTCGGCGGCGACGAGGTTGAGGAACGTCACCATCGCGGCTTCCGAATCAAGAAGCCCCTCGTCCATGTTGACGTCGATGATCTGCGCGCCGTTCTCGACCTGGTCGCGGGCGACCTGCAGCGCGGCGGTGTAGTCGCCATTGGTGACCAGCTTGCGGAAGCGGGCCGATCCCGTGACGTTGGTACGCTCGCCGACGTTCACGAAGGGAATGGCGTCAGTCAGGATGAACGGCTCGAGGCCGGAGAGCCGCAACCGCGGTTCGATCTCCGGCACGATGCGCGGCTTGTGCGGGGCAACGGCGGCGGCGATCGCCGCGATATGATCCGGCGTGGTGCCGCAGCAACCGCCGACGATGTTGACGAGGCCAGACGCTGCGAATTCGCCGACCAGGCGCGCCATGTACTCGGGCGTCTCGTCGTACTGGCCGAATTCGTTGGGCAGGCCGGCGTTCGGATAGGCGCAGACCAGCGTGTCGGCGACGCGGCCGATGTCGGCGATGTGCGCGCGCAGATCCTCGGCGCCGAGCGCGCAGTTGAAGCCGATGGTGATCGGCTTTGCGTGCTGCACCGAATGCCAGAAGGCTTCCGGCAACTGGCCGGACAGCAGGCGGCCGGATTTGTCGGTGATGGTGCCTGACACCATCACCGGCATGTCGATGCCGCGCGCTTCGGTGATTTCCGCGATCGCATACAGCGCCGCCTTGGCGTTCAGCGTGTCGAAGATGGTTTCGACCAGCAGCAGATCGACGCCGCCGTCGAGCATGCCGTTGATCTGCTCGCCATAGGACTTTCGCAAATCGTCGAACGTGACGGCGCGGTAGCCGGGATTCGAAACGTCAGGCGAGATCGAGGCGGTGCGGTTGGTCGGTCCAATGGCGCCTGCAACGAAGCGCGGCTTGCCGTCCTCGGCCGTGACACGTCTGGCGGCATTGCCGGCGAGGCGGGCGCCTTCGCGCGCCATCTCGTAGACGATGTCGGTGAGGTCGTAATCGGCCTGTGCGATCGAGGTCGTGGAGAACGTGTTGGTCGCGACGATGTCGGCGCCGGCGCGCAAATACGCCGCGTGGATGTCCTCGATCGCCTGCGGCTGGGTCAGGATCAAGAGATCGTTGTTACCGCGCAGGTCGCGATGGAAATTCTTGAAGCGCTCGCCGCGGAAGGCGGATTCGTTGAACTGCAGGTTCTGGATCATCGTGCCCATGGCGCCGTCGAGCACGAGGATGCGCTCGCGCGCGGCGTTGATGAGGGCGGTTCGCTTGGGCGAAACGGGAATGGTCATCTTGGGTCAGGCCGCCTTCTGCGCGCTCTTGGCGCGGATGCCGAGCAAATGGCTGATCGCGAATACGAGATCGGCGCGGTTCATGGTGTAGAAATGGAAGGTGTCGACGCCGTTCTTGGCGAGCTTCTGCACCTGGCCGGCCGCGACGGTTGCGGCCACCAGCTTGCGGGTCTCGGCATCGTCATCGAGGCCATCGAATTTCGCGGCGAACCAGTCCGGCACGGTGGTGCCGGCGCGGGTGACGAAATTGCGGGCCTGCTTGAAATTGTGCATGGGCATGATGCCCGGCACGATCGGAATGTTGATGCCGCGGGCGCGGACGCGGTCGAGATAACGGAAATAGAGGTCGTTATCGAAGAACACCTGGGTAATCGCGCGCGTCGCGCCGGCGTCGACTTTTGCCTTCAGCGTATCGATATCGGCGTCGAAGTCGCGCGCTTCGGGATGCTTCTCGGGGTAGGCCGAGACGGACACTTCGATGTCGGCATGCCGCTTCTTGATCCCCGCGACGAGCGCGTCCGAACTCTGATAGCCATCGGGATGGTTCGAATAGGGTGTCCCGATGCCGCCCACGGGATCGCCGCGCAAGCCGACGATGTGGCGGACGCCGACCTCGTGGTAGCGGTCGACGATCTCGTCGATCTCGCCGCGCGAGGCACCGACGCAAGTCAGATGCGCGGCCGGCAGCAGCGCGGTCTCGTTGAGGATCCGGGAGATGGTCGAGTGGGTGCGTTCGCGGGTCGAGCCGCCGGCGCCGTAGGTCACCGAGACGAATTTCGGGTCGAGCGGGGCCAGCCGGTTGATGGTGTCCCAGAGATTCCGCTCCATATCTTCGGTCTTGGGCGGAAAGAACTCGAAGGAGATCGCAGGCCGCTTGGTGGCGAGGTGCCCGTCTTGCCCGTCAGTGTGGGCAGGCGTCGTCAAATCGGTCATGGCACCACTCACTCCAGGGGCTCGCCAGCGGTCTGGCGGCGGCGGTCGGGTCTAGCTTGGGAGACGCTAAGATAGGGCAAAGGCGGATTTCTCGACAGCCCATCAGGGATGGGAAGTGGCCCACTTTTTAGCAGATGATATCGAATATTGCGACGCAAAGACGGAAGGTGGGAAGTGACGTAACTATAAAATATTATAATTATATCAAATATATATTTGTTCTAAGGTGACAGATATAGTCGATTTCTATTGAGTGGGCAGAATGAATTTGGCGTTACGTGGTTTGTGCCGTCCCAACGTCGAGCCTTTGCCGCCTTTGCGAACTCTGCGTCCGCACACGCCAGACCTGCGCTGATGGCCCATTGCCGCCGCACGGCCCTCCACTACGTTAGCGCGCCATGATCCCGCTTTCAGTCCTCGACCTCTCCGTCGTCACATCAGGCACCAAGCCCGCCGCGGCGCTGCGCAACAGCATTGACTTGGCGCGCCATGTCGATGGGCTCGGCTACGTCCGCTACTGGCTCGCCGAGCATCACAACCTCGCCTCTGTCGCGAGCCCGGCGCCCGACGTGATGATCGGGCAGATCGCGGCGGTGACGAAACACATCCGGGTCGGTTCCGGCGGCGTGATGCTGCCCAACCATGCGCCGCTGGTGGTGGCCGAGCGCTTCAAGATGCTGGAGGCATTGTTTCCCGGCCGGATCGACCTCGGCCTCGGTCGCGCGCCCGGCACTGACGGCGCGACGGCCTATGCACTTCGCAGCCGGCTCGACCGCCGCGAGGGCGACGATTTTCTGGAGCGACTACACGAACTGATCCTGTGGGAGACCCGCGAATTCCCTGCAGGCCATCCCTACCACAACGTCGTCGCGATGCCCGACGACACGAAGCTGCCGCCGATCTGGCTGCTCGGCTCCAGCGACTATTCCTCGGAGCTTGCCGCGCAAGTCGGCATGGGTTTCGCCTTCGCCCATCATTTCGCGTCTCATGACGCGATCGATGCGATGGTGCATTACCGTAACCGATTCCAGCCGTCGGCCTGGAGTGCAAGGCCGCAGGCGATCCTCGCGGTCGCCGCTATCGCTGCCGATACCGATGAGGAGGCCGAAAAGCTCGCCACGTCTTTCGACCTCAACCGGCTGCGCCGCGACCGCGGTCAATATCTGCCGCTGCCGAGTGTCGAGGAAGCGCTGGCCTATCCCTATACGGATTCCGAGCGCACCTCCATTGTTCGCAACCGTTCGCGCCTGTTCGTCGGCAACCCTGCGACGGTGCGGAAGAAGCTTCAGCCGCTGATCGACGCCAGCAAGCCGGACGAACTGATGGTGATCACCGCCATGTACGACCACGACGCGCGGAAGAAGTCGTATTCGCTGCTGGCGGATGCGTTCGGGTTGGTGAACCAGGCGGCGTAAGCCGCTACTCCATCGTCGCGCGGAACGGGTGGCCGGGATACACGCCGACGATACGGAATTCGCGCGAGAAGAACTTTAGTTCCTCGATCGCGAACGCGAGGCCCTTGTCCTCGGGATGGCCGTCGACGTCAGCATAAAACTGCGTGGCGAAGAAATTGCCGTCGACCATATAGCTCTCTAGCTTGGTCATGTTGACGCCGTTGGTGGCAAAGCCGCCGAGCGCCTTGTAGAGCGCGGCGGGGAGGTTGCGTACCCGAAATACAAAAGTAGTGACCAGCGGGCCCGAACCTTGTGCCGCCCATTTCGGCTCGCGCGCCAGCACGACGAAGCGCGTGGTGTTGTGGGCCTCGTCCTCGATGTCCTCGGCGAGAATGTCGAGGCCGTAGATCTGCGCGGCCAGGCGCGAGGCGATCGCACCGACGGTCTTGTCCTTGCGCTCGGAAATGTCGCGGGCGCTGCCGGCGGTGTCGGCGTGCACGATGCCCTTGATGCCGAGCTTGCGGATGATGCGCCGGCACTGGCCGAGCGCATGCACATGGCTCTCGACGGACTTGATCTCGGACAGCTTCGTACCTTTCACCGCCATCAATTGATGCCGGACCGGCAGAAACCATTCGCCAACGATGAAGAGGCCGGAAGCCGGCAACAGATGATGGATGTCGGCGACGCGGCCGGCGACCGAATTCTCGATCGGGATCATGCCGAGATCGGCTTCCCCCGAGGTGATCGCCGACAGCGCGTCCTCGAAGGTGGCGCAGGGCATCGGCTCCGCGTCGGGATAGGCCTCGACAATGGCGATATGGGAATTGGCGCCAGGTTCGCCCTGGAATGCGATTTTCAGCTTGCTCATGGAGGGCCTTGTAGCAGCGGCTCAGGATTTGGAAAGGATGCCGCGGGCGGTTTCGAGATCGGGCGGCGTGTCGACGCCGCGGGGCACGCTGTCGATAATCATGATGTCGATGCGCATGCCGTCCTCCACGGCCCGCAACTGCTCCAGACTTTCCTGGCGTTCCAAGGGCGAGGGCGGCAGGGACACGAACCGCTCAAGCGCGGCGCGGCGGTAGGCGTAGACGCCGATATGATGGTAGCGCGGTCCGTTGCCATAAGGTGCGGTGGCACGGGTGAAATAGAGCGCCCGCAGCCGTCTGGGGCCGATCTGTGTGCCGATGGCCTTCACGACGCTGGGAGCGAGGTCCTCTTCCTCGGTGTGGATCTGCGAGGCCAGCGTCACAATGTCGACCGCGGAATCGGCGAAGGGGGGAAGCACCTCGCGGAGGCTCTCTGGCGCAATCGTCGGGAAATCGCCTTGGAGATTGACCACGATCTCGGCCTTGCCGTCTGGATCGAGCTTCTGCATGGCCTCGTGGATGCGGTCGGACCCGGACGGGTGCTCCGCGCGGGTCATCACCGCCTCGCCGCCATGGGCGGTCACGACCGCGGCGATTTCCTCGGTATCAGTTGCTACCGCAACCCGGCCGATGCCGGCGGCCTCCGCCCGCCGCATCACATGCACGATCATCGGCAGGCCCGCGATATCGGCAAGCGGCTTGCCGGGCAGGCGGGTGGCGGCCATGCGGGCCGGGATCAGCACCAGGATGCGGGGATCGGTCATTGTTTCAAGCGACTGGGTTCAAGGGCCTGGAAGCGGGGCGTTTTCCGCACCGAGAAATGGGGTGGGGATGGGCTGAAAGTCGGGTCGCTTATACGGGTTGCCAGACCCCGGGCAAACCGATATCTCAATGGCAAAACTCGGGGAAACAATAAGGAACGTTTGATTCTCCCGAGGCTCGTCCTGGCGGCCCACCGGCCGCTTATTCCTTATTGCGGTGTGGGGCCTGGCCGGAAATGGACTCTTTCGAACTCAATAAGATCCTTGGTGCCGTTCTCGGCACCTGTCTCATTCTGCTGGTGACGAGCTTCACCGCCCAGGCGCTGTTCTCGCCGAAATTTCCGGAAAAGCCGGGCTTCGAGATCGCGGTGAAGGAAGTGGCCGGCGACAAGGAGGGCGGCGCTGCCGCTGCCGCGCCTTCCGAGCCGATCGAAAAGCTGCTCCAGACTGCCTCCGTCGAGAAGGGCGCCTCTGCTGCCAAGAAGTGCGGCGCCTGCCACACCTTCGAAAAGGGCGGCCCGAATCGCGTCGGCCCCAACCTCTTTGGGATCGTTGACGACCACCGCGGCGAAGGCCGCAACGGCTTCAACTTCTCTGCCGCGATGAAGGCCAAGGGCGGCACCTGGACCATCGACGAGCTGAACAAGTTCATCGCCAATCCCAAGGGCGCCGTCCCCGGCACCGCGATGGGGTTTGCCGGCATCCCGAAGGACAGCGAGCGCGCCGACGTCATCGCCTACCTGAACAGCCTCTCCGACAGCCCGAAGCCGCTCCCGACCGCGGCGAAATAAGTCTCTTCGGTCTCGATCTCGGATGTACGGCCAGGCCTCAAAGCCTGGCCGTTTCCATATTCGGGCCTCGCGGCGTTGTTATCGGGGCGTTTGGCCGCATCTGACAGGCGTCCGGCCTTCCAAGATGAGGAAAAAGCAACATATTCCGTCGAAACCTCGCCTATATTGAGCACTTAAAGGGGTAACCTCCTTCAAGACTGGGATGTTGATTTGGCCATTACCCGACGCGATCTCCTGCTCACCGGCGCGGCCGTTGCTGCGCTCCCCGCCCTCGGCTCTGTGGCGGGTATTCCCGTCGTCGGTATGGCAGAGGCGCAATCGGCCGGTGAACACCCCTGGCGCCATGCGCTGTCGCTGTTCGGCGACATCAAGTACCCCGCCGACTTCAAGCGCTTCGATTATGTCAATCCGGATGCACCCAAGGGCGGCCTGGCGCGCCTGATCTCGATCGGTACCTTTGACAATTTCAATATCGCGGTGGGTGTCATCAAGGGCAATCTCGCGCCGGCCGTGGCGCTGATCTACGAAACGCTGATGACCCGGGCGCAGGACGAAGTCGCGACCGAGTACGGCGAGCTCGCCGAATCCGCCCAGCATCCGGACGATTTTTCCTGGGTGATCTATCGGCTACGCAAGGAAGCCCGATGGCATGATGGCAAACCGGTGACGCCTGAGGACGTCATTTTCTCGCTGGAGACGTTCAAGCAGCAAAGCCCGATGTATGCGTCCTACTACCGCCATGTGACGAAGGCAGAGAAGGTCGGTGAGCGCGACGTGAAATTCACGTTCGACGCGCCCGGCAATCGCGAGCTACCCACCATCGTGGGTGAGCTTACCGTGCTGCCGAAGCATTGGTGGGAAGGTAACGACGCGCAGGGCCGCAAGCGCGACGTCGGCGCGACCACGCTAGAGATTCCGCTGGGCTCCGCGCCGTACCGGATCAAGGACTTCGTAGCGGGGCGTTCGGTCAGGCTCGAGCGAGTCAGGGATCACTGGGGCGCCAATGTCCCGAGCCAGATAGGCCAGAATAATTTCGACGAGCTGCGCTTCGAGTTCTTCCGCGACAACCAGGTCGCGCTGGAAGCCTTCAAGGCCGATCAGGCCGACTGGATCGCGGAAAACTCCGCCAAGCAGTGGGCCACGGCCTACGACTTCCCGGCGGTGACCGACAAGCGGGTGCTCAAGGAAGAATTCCCGATCAACGACTCCGGTCGCATGCAGGGCTTCGTCTTCAACATCCGCCGCGATCAGTTCAAGGACGCACGTCTGCGCCGGGCCTTCAACTACGCGTTCGACTTCGAGGAGATGAACAAGCAGCTCTTCTATGGTCAGTACAAACGCATCGGCAGTTATTTCGAAGGGACCGAGCTTGCTTGCTCCGGCCTGCCGCAGGGGCAGGAGCTGGAGATACTTCAGGCCGTGAAGGACAAGGTGCCGCCGGAGGTCTTCACCACGGCGTACCAGAATCCGGTCGGCGGCAATCCGGAAGCCGTGCGCGCCAATCTGCGCGAGGCGGCAAAGCTGCTGAAAGAGGCTGGCTTCGAGGTTCGCGACCACAAGCTGGTCGATTCCGCCGGCAAGCCGCTTGCGGTCGAGATCCTGGTGCAGGATCCGTCGTCGGAGCGCATCGCGCTGTTCTACAAGCCGTCGCTGGAGCGGATCGGCGTCAGCGCCTCGATCCGCGTCGTTGACGATGCGCAATACCAGAACAGGCTGCGCAGCTTCGACTTCGACATGATCATCGATCAATGGGGCGAGTCGCTCTCGCCGGGTAACGAGCAGCGCGAGTACTGGGGCTCGCAGGCCGCGGACATGCCGGCTGCGCGCAATACCATCGGAATCAAGAATCCCGCGATCGATGCCTTGATCGAGAAGGTGATCTACGCCAAGGACCGGGGCGAGCTTGTCGCCGCGACCCACGCACTCGACCGCGTGCTGCTGTGGAATTTCTACCTCGTGCCGCAATTCACCTACGGCTTCTCGCGCTACGCCCGCTGGGATCGCTTCAGTCATGCCGAGCCGTTGCCGAAATATGGCCGGTCCGGCCTGCCGACGCTGTGGTGGTACGACGCTGAAAAGGCGGCGCGCATCGGAAAACGCTCTTGAGGAAGCAATTGCGCATGGCGCAGCTTTCACGCCGGCATGTCTTGGCTTTGGGTGTCGGCGGCGCGCTTAGTGCTGCCGCACTCCGCAACGCGGCGGCGTCCGAGGGGCCCACTGAGGCCCACGGCATCTCGGCGTTCGGCGATCTCAAATACTCCGCGGACTTCCACCATTTCGGCTACGTCAATGTCGACGCGCCGAAGGGTGGCGCGTTCTCGCTCATCCCCTCTGTGCGGGCCTATAACCAGTCCTATTTCACGTTCTCTTCGCTCAACGCCTATATCCTGAAGGGCGAGGGCGCGCAGGGCATGGACATGACCTTCGCGCCGTTGATGGCGCGCGCCAATGACGAGCCCGATGCGATGTACGGGCTTGCGGCGAAATCGGTGCGGATCTCGCCGGACAAGCTGATCTACACCTTCACGATGCGTCCCGAGGCCCGTTTCCACGACGGCTCGAAGCTCACCGCGCATGACGTCGCCTTCTCGCTCACCGCGCTGAAGGAGAAGGGCCATCCGCTGATCGTCGTGCAGCTCCGCGATTTCGTGAAGGCCGAGGCGCTCGACGACGCCACCGTGGCCATCACCTTCGCGCCGAACCGCGCACGCGACGTGCCGCTCTATGTCGCGAGCCTGCCGATCTTCTCGAAAGCCTATTACGCCACGCGCGCCTTCGATGAATCGACGCTCGATACGCCGGTGGGCTCAGGCCCGTATAAGGTCGGCAGGTTCGAGGTCAACCGCTACATCGAATACGAGCGCGTCAAGGACTGGTGGGGCGCTGACCTGCCGGTCTGCCGCGGCAGCTACAATTTAGACACGGTGCGCTACGAATTCTACCGGGACCGCGACGTCGCCTTCGAAGGCTTCACCGGCAAGAACTATTTGTTTCGCGAGGAGCTCACGGCGCGCATCTGGGCCACGCGTTACGATTTCCCGGCGGTGAAGGATGGTCGCGTCAAGCAGGAGCAACTGCCGGACGAGACGCCGTCGGGCGCACAGGGCTGGTTCATCAATCTCCGCCGCAACAAATTCGGGGATCCGCGCGTGCGCGAAGCGCTGATCTACGCGTTCGACTTCGAGTGGACCAACAAGTCGATCATGTACGGCGCCTATGCGCGCACCCACTCGCCGTTCCAGAATTCGGACATGATGGTGTCCGGCCCGCCTTCGCCGGAAGAACTCGCATTGCTGGAGCCCTTCCGTGGCCAGGTGCCCGACGAGGTGTTCGGCCAGCCCTTCGTGCCGCCAGTGTCGGACGGCTCCGGACAGGACCGCGGCCTGCTGCGCAAAGCGAGCGAGCTGCTCAACGAAGCCGGCTACGTCATCAAGGACCGCAGGCGGGTGTTGCCCAATGGCGAGCCCTTCACGATCGAGTTCCTGAACGACGAGCAATCGATCCAGCCGCATCACGGGCCTTATTTGAAGAACCTCGCGACGCTCGGCATCGACGCCACGTTCCGCCTGGTCGATGCCGTGCAGTACCGCGCGCGACTCGAGGATTTCGATTTCGACATGACGATCGAACGCTTCTCGATGTCGGCGACGCCCGGCGATGCCATGCGGGCCTTCTTCTCGTCTCAGGCGGCCAAGACCAAAGGCTCATACAATCTCGCCGGAATTTCCGATCCGATCATCGACGCGCTGATCGAGAAGATCATTGCCGCCCAGACCCGGACGGAACTGACCACGGCCTGCCGAGCGTTCGACCGCGTGTTCCGGGCCGGGCGCTATTGGGTGCCGCAATGGTATGCGAACTTCCATCGCGTGGCTTATTGGGACCAGTTCAGCCATCCGGACAAGCCGCCGAAATTTGCGCAAGGCGTCGGCGCGCCTGAGAATTGGTGGTTCGATGCTGCCAAGGCGGCCAAGTTCGAGCAGGCGAAATAGTGATGAGCGCCTATATCGCCCGCCGTATTCTCCTGATGATCCCGACATTGCTCGGAATCCTCTTCGTCTCCTTCGTCGTCGTGCAGTTCGCGCCGGGCGGTCCGGTCGAGCGCGTGATCGCGCAGCTTTCCGGCGCCGACACCGGCGGCAGCTCGCGCATCTCGGGCGGCGGCGATTTTGCCCAGCGCGCGCCCGGGCAGCTGGGTGCCGGAGGCGATGCCATCAATTCGAAATATCGCGGCGCGCAGGGGTTAGACCCCGACTTCATTAAGAAGCTGGAGAAGCAATTCGGCTTTGACAAGCCGGCACCGGAACGCTTCGCGCTGATGGTCTGGAATTTCGCCCGCTTCGATTTCGGCAACAGCTATTTCCGCGATGTCAGCGTGCTCCAGCTGGTCAAGGAAAAGCTGCCGGTCTCGATCTCGCTCGGCATCTGGCTGACGTTCCTGACGTACCTGATCTCGATACCGCTCGGCATCCGCAAAGCGGTCAAGGATGGAACGCGCTTCGACACCTGGACGTCGAGCGTGCTCGTGCTCGGCTACGCGATCCCCGGCTTCCTGTTCGCGATCCTCCTGATCATCCTGTTTGCCGGCGGCTCGTTCTTCAACTGGTTCCCGCTGCGCGGGCTGACGTCGGACGGCTGGTCGCAATTTCCCTGGTACTGGAAGATCATCGATTACTTCTGGCATTTGACGCTGCCGCTGATCGCCATGGGGCTCGGCGCGTTCACCACCATGACGTTCCTGACCAAAAACTCGTTTCTGGACGAAATTCGCAAGCAATACGTGATGACCGCGCGCGCGAAGGGCTGCAGCGAGAACCGGGTGCTCTATGGCCACGTCTTCCGCAATGCGATGCTCATTGTCATCGCGGGCTTTCCCAGCACCTTCATCCATGCCTTCTTCTCGGGCTCGCTGCTGATCGAGACAATCTTCTCGCTGGACGGGCTGGGACTGCTCAGTTTCGAAAGCGTTCTCAACCGCGACTACCCCGTGGTGTTCGGCACGCTCTTCATCTTTTCGCTCGTCGGCCTCGTGGTCAACCTGATCTCGGACATAACCTACATGTGGATCGACCCGCGGATCGATTTCGAGGCGCGGGAGGTCTGATGACGCTGACCGCCCCCACCCCGATCGAGACCACCGCGAAGTCGCCGCTCGGCGATGCCGTGCCGATCATGCGCAAGCCGTTCGCGCCGTCACCGCTCAACGCGCGGCGCTGGCAGAATTTCAAGACGAACCGGCGCGGTTACTGGTCGCTCTGGATCTTCTTGGTCCTTTTCGTGCTGTCGCTGTTCGCCGAGCTGATCGCCAATGATCGGCCGTTCCTCCTCAAATATGACGGCCATCTCTACTGGCCGGCCTTCGTCACCTATTCCGAGACGACCTTCGGGGGCGACTTCGAAACGGCGGCCGACTACCGCGATCCCTATTTGCAGAAGCTGATCAAGGACAAGGGTGGCAGCATCGTCTGGCCGCTGATCCGCTACTCCTATGACACGCACAATCTCGATCTGCCGACGCCGGCGCCGTCGGCGCCAACCTGGATGTTGACGGAGGCGCAATGCAAACCTGTCGTCGAGAAGAAGGGCCTCAAAAGCTGCCGTGACCTCGAATACAACTGGCTCGGCACCGACGATCAGGGCCGCGACGTGGTGGCGCGGCTGATCTACGGCTTCCGCATCTCGGTGTTGTTCGGCCTCTGCCTGACCATCGTTTCCTCCATCATCGGCATCGCCGCCGGCGCGGTGCAGGGCTATTTCGGCGGCTGGATCGACCTGTTGTTCCAGCGTTTCATTGAAATATGGACTGCGATCCCGTCGCTCTATCTGCTGCTCATCCTGTCGTCGGTGCTAGTGCCCGGCTTCTTCGTGCTTCTTGGCATCCTGCTGTTGTTTTCCTGGGTGTCGCTGGTCGGACTGGTACGCGCTGAGTTTTTGCGCGGGCGCAATTTCGAGTACATCCAGGCGGCGCGAGCGCTCGGCGTGTCGAGCTCCGTGATCATGTTCAAGCATTTGCTGCCGAACGCGATGGTCGCGACCATGACGTTCCTGCCGTTCATCGTGTCGAGTTCGGTGATGACGCTGACGGCGCTGGACTTCCTCGGCTTCGGGCTGCCGCCCGGCTCGCCGTCGCTCGGCGAACTGCTGTCGCAGGGCAAGTCGAACGTGCAGGCGCCCTGGCTCGGTTTTTCCGGCTTCTTTTCGGTCGCGATCATGTTGTCGCTGCTGATCTTCATCGGCGAAGCCGTGCGCGACGCTTTCGATCCGCGCAAGACGTTCAAGTGAGGGCGTGATGGACGCGATCAACCAGCCTTTGCTTGCCGTGCGCGACCTCTCGGTCGCCTTCCACCAGGGCGGCAACACGACGCTTGCAGTCGACAAGGTCTCGTTCCAGATCAAGCGTGGCGAATGCGTCGCACTGGTCGGCGAATCCGGTTCCGGCAAGTCGGTCAGCGCGCTCTCGATCCTGAAACTGCTGCCCTATCCCAGCGCGTCGCATCCCTCCGGCAGCATCCGTTTCAAGGGACAGGAGCTGATCGACCAGACGGAGCGAGAGATGCGGGAGATTCGCGGCAGCGACATCTCCATCATTTTCCAGGAGCCGATGACCTCACTCAATCCGCTGCACACGATCGAGGCGCAGATCGGCGAGATCATCCAGCTGCACAATCCGACCAGCAACGCGCAGGCGCGCAAGCGCACGCTCGAGCTGCTGACGCAGGTCGGCATTCCCGAGCCGGAGACGCGGCTGAACAGCTATCCGCACCAGCTCTCCGGCGGCCAGCGCCAGCGCGTGATGATCGCGATGGCGCTCGCCAACGAGCCGGATTTGCTGATCGCGGACGAGCCGACCACGGCCCTCGACGTCACCGTGCAGGCGCAGATCCTGACACTGCTCGCCGAAATCCGTTCGCGGCTCGGCATGAGCCTGCTTTTCATCACCCACGACCTCGGCATCGTGCGCCGCATCGCCGATGTCGTCTGTGTCATGAAGGGCGGCGTGATCGTCGAGCAGGGGCCGGTCGAGCAGGTCTTCAAGACTCCCAAACATCCCTATACGCGCGATCTGCTCGCCGCTGAGCCGAAGCCGGATCCGGCGCCGCCGCAACCGGATGCGCCGGTGGTGATGTGGGCCGATGATCTCAAGGTCTGGTTTCCGATCAAGCGCGGCCTGATGCGCAAGACGGTCGGTCACATCAAGGCGGTCGACGGCGTCAGCGTCGCCGTGCGCAAGGGCGAGACGCTCGGTGTCGTCGGCGAATCCGGTTCGGGCAAGACCACGCTCGGACTGGCGCTGATGCGGTTGATCTCGTCGAACGGGCGGATCGTGTTCCTGGGCAAGGACATCCAGGGCCTGCGCTTCAAGGAGATGCGGCCCTGCCGGCGCGACATGCAGATCGTGTTCCAGGATCCGTTCGGCTCGCTCAGCCCGCGCATGTCGGTCGCCGACATCATCGCCGAGGGCCTCTCCGTGCATCAGCCAAAGCTGTCGCGCGAGGAGCGGGAGGCGCGTGTCGTCAAGGCGCTGGAGGATGTCGGGTTGAAGCCGGACACCCGCTATCGCTACCCGCATGAATTCTCCGGCGGCCAGCGCCAGCGCATCAGCATCGCGCGCGCGGTGGTGCTGGAGCCGGATTTCGTCGTGCTGGACGAGCCGACCAGCGCGCTCGATATGCTCATTCAGGCGCAGATGGTCGATTTGCTGCGCGAATTGCAGCGCAGGCGCGATCTCACCTACATGTTCATCTCGCACGATCTGCGCGTCGTCGCCTCGCTCGCAAGCCATCTCATCGTGATGCGCAGCGGCAAGGTGGTCGAGGAAGGCCAGGCGGCCGAGCTGTTCAAGAACCCTAAGACGGATTACACGCGCGCCCTGTTCGCGGCAGCGTTCCGACTTGAGACCGCGGGAAACGGCTCGGTCGCAACGTAGCCTCGGTCAGAGCCGTTTGATCGCGACGATCTCGCTGCCGGCCGCCTTGATCCGCGCAATGGCCGGCTCGATCGGTTCGATCACCGTTGCCATGTGATGCGCGTTGGCGTGCACCATCGTGTTGCCGTCGCGGACGATGGCGACATGGCCCTTCCAGAAGATCAGATCGCCGCGTTGCAAGCTGTTTCGCTCATGCGGCTCCAGCGCGCGGCCGAGGCCGGCCTGCTGCATGTCGCTGTCGCGTGGGCAGCCGGTGCCGGCCGATGTCAGCGAAACCTGGACCAGGCCGGAGCAGTCGATGCCAAAACTGCTCTTGCCGCCCCAGAGATAGGGCGTGCCGACGAAGCGCTCGGCGACCGCAACGAAGTCCGGCTCGCGATGGTCGAGCGGCGCGAGATGGGTCTTCGGCAGGAATGTACCCTCGCGCGTGACGGCGAAGCTGCCGTCCTCGCGCGCGATCGTGAGCTTCGATCCCAGCACCAGCGTGTCGAGCGGTGGCAGCTTGATCGAGGGACCGGGGAAGGCCAACGTCCGCAGCGCGATGACTTTGTGCGTCGGTGCGGCCGCCGTCTTCATCAGCGTCGCGTCAGGCAGCCAGCCGACATAGCCATCGTCGCCGAGCTGGCCCCAGGCCCAGCCTTCGCCGTTGCGGTCGTAGACCGTGACCCGCTCGCCGTGCAGCGCCTCCGTCATCAGCATTGCGTTCGACGATGGCTGCTCGCGAACCGGCGCGATCGCTGCGATGACCTCGAATTCCTCGCCCGTGACGAAGCGATCGGCGTGCACCTTGCCTTCGAGATATTTCGCGGCGAGGTCGCCCCGCGCCGGGGTTAGCCTTGGATCGTATTTTGGATCATGCATAGCGCTCGCTCAGCACCTTGTAGATGGCGCGGGCGGCCTGGCATTCGCCGCCCTCGGGACGCGCCGGCTTGGCCGACGGCGTCCAGCCGTAGATGTCGACATGCAGCCAGCTCGTCGCCTGTTCGACGAAGCGCTGCAAAAACAACGCGCAGGTGATCGAGCCGGCAAAGCCGCCGGACGGTGCGTTGGTGATGGTGGCGGTCTTGGAATCCAGCCACGCATCGTAAGGCGGCCACAGCGGCATGCGCCACAACGGATCGTTCTCCTTCACCGCGCAGCGCGCGACGTCAGCGGCCAGCGTCTCATCATTGGTGTAAAAGGGCGGTAAATCCGGCCCCAGCGCGACGCGCGCGGCACCGGTCAGCGTGCCCATATCGATCAGCAACTCGGGCTTCTCCTCGTCGGCCAGCGCCAGCGCGTCGGCGAGCACCAGCCGGCCTTCCGCGTCGGTATTGCCGATCTCGACGGTGATGCCCTTGCGGGAGGTGAAGATGTCGAGCGGGCGGAACGCATTGCCGGAGACGGCATTCTCGACCGCCGGAATCAGCACGCGCAGGCGCACCTTCAGTTTGGCATCCATCACCATACGCGCCAGCGCCAGCACGTTGGCGGCACCGCCCATGTCCTTCTTCATGATCAGCATGCCGCTCGACGGCTTCAGATCGAGCCCGCCGGTGTCGAAACAGACGCCCTTGCCGACCAGCGTCACCTTGGGATGGTTGGGATCGCCCCAGCTGATGTCGATCAGCCGCGGCGCACGGTCCGATGCCATACCGACGGCGTGGATCAGCGGAAAGTTCGTCTTGAGATCCTCGCCGATCGTGCATGCGTAGCTTGCGCCGAACTCAGCGGCGAGCTCTTGCGCAGCCGCGGCCAGCTCTTCCGGCCCCATGTCGTTGGACGGCGTGTTGATGAGGTCGCGCGCCAGCATCGCGGCATCCGCCATGCGGTTGATCTCGGCGGGGTCGACGCCGTCGGGCGGCACTAGCCGGACGTCGGGGCGGTCCACCTTGCGGTAATGGGCGAAGCGGTAGCTGCCGAGCGCGAAGGCGAGCGCCGCCAGTCGTGCATCGTGCGGTGCATTGGCAAAGCGATAGGTGCCCGGCGGCAGCAGGCCCGGCAACGCGCCCGGCCGGAACAGATCGCGCGATCTGGCACCGTCGTCCTCGAGGCCGAACAGCACTTGCGCGATCGTGCCGTCGGGCGCGGGCAGCGCGAGATAGCCGCCGGGCTTGGCGGCAAAGGCACTGGCTGTCGCGAATTGGCGTTGCGCCGGCGGTAGCGTCTCGCGCACGGCATCCCAGCTCGATTTGGTGACGAAGGTAATCGGGGTGGCAGTCGTGGATTTCTCGAAGACGGAAGGCATTGGCGGGTCCGCAAGGTCATTCGGTTGGAGGAGACTTCGCAGAGTTTTGCGGTGGCTGCAATCGGCTTTGCGGTCACCGCTCAGTGAGCCGCTACTCGCAGCGAAGCAGCCGTGCTAGGTTCCGGCAGCGGTTGCCAAGAAGCTTACGACTTGCGCAAAGAACGTCGGTGACCGAAGACGAAGCGTGCCGGGAGGAATTGCAATGGAATTTGTGTGGGGCGTGATCACATTCATCGGCCAGGCCATCGAGGCCGTCTTTGGCTATGTCGAGCATCACCATTGGGTCTTCGCGTTCCTCGCCGGCGGGTACGTCTTCTATCTCCATGACCGTTCTGTTCATGCGCGGTTCAATGCGCTCGACAAGCGCATTGACGAAATCCGCAAGCGTCTCGCCATCGAATATTGATCGTACCGGCGAAACCATCGGCTGATTGCGCGCGTATGTCGTTTGAGAACTGCCGTTCACGCGAGCGCCGCCGCAGGGCTTTACTAACGTTACGGTTGTGGCATTATTGTTGAATATTTTAGGTTGTGTCGTCCGTGCCTGCACGTATCGAGCGCAACAGTGGCGTTTGAATCTCGGTTGATGCCGTTCCGGGTGATACCTGACCGAACTCTTCGTCGTAGGCATTTCTCTCAATCGTTTGGCGACGCAGCATTCGCAATGAGCGGCGCAACATGGATAGATCGTTTGTCATTGCGCAGATATCCGACCTGCATCTGGACGGGTCAGGTCGGCTGCTTGCGACGATCGAGGCGCTTGCCGAGGCGCTGCGCGAGCGGATGACGGACTTTTCGGATGTGCCCGACCGCATCCTGCTGATCACGGGCGATATCGTGAACGACCCGACACCGCGTGCGCTCGACGAAGCGCTGGCAGTCATCGCGTCCTTCCGGCAGACCGGCCTGTTCACCGACATCCAGGCGATTGCCGGCAATCACGACGTCAAGCGTCCCAGTCGGCGCGGCGGCCGGCACGATGCCTACGACCATCTGCATTTGCCGCGCACCTCGAAGAGCGTCTATTACCGGCAGGCCGGTCTCGATCTGGTGCTGCTCGATTCCAACAGGGCAAGCCTGACGACGCTTGTCAGCGGCAACTTCGACGAGGGGACCTATCATGCGATGGTTGCGCAGTCCGCCCGGCTGAGCGTCGAGCTCGCGGGCAGCATGGGCTCGGCCGGACGCGCCGATTATTCCGAGCCTGCGGAAAATCTGGTGCGCGTGCTGGCATTGCATCATCATCCGCTGCCGCAGGCAACCGGCGAGGGCAAGCGGTTTCTCGGCGTCCCGGACGAGCCGCTGATGTATCTCGCCGCGCCCGCGACCTTTCTCGAAGCCGCCACCTCGCTCAACGTCAATCTGGTCCTGCACGGGCATCGGCATGTCGAGGGGCTCACCCGCTATTCGATCCCCGACCCGCGCGCGCCCCGGAGCGGCGGCGAGGATTTTTGGCGCACGATCTATGTACTCTCCTGTCCTTCCTCCACCGGGCAGGGCGGAGACGACGCCGGCTTCAACATCATTCATTTTGGCGCGGCGGCCGATGCCGAGCCGCCCGAGTACGGATTCGCAATCGCCCGCTATTCGCGGTCGCGCAATGATGGCGCCTTCAGGCTGCTCGATTCGAATTTGCCGGATGGCATCGTCAGGCTTCCTGTGGGGCGAGATCTGTCCCGCGATCCCGCTATCCAGTCGGTGATCGAGATCGCCTCATGCGCATCGTTGAAGCCGGATCAGGTGCTGGCACTCGCGCGTCGACTGCTGTCGCGCCGTGCCTTCTACCATGATGGCGGGCAGGACTGGGCGGACAGTCTCTACACCTATCTCGTCACCTCCCATGCCTGGGCGGATCTCTCCGGCAGGTTCGCGAAGTCGGCACAGAGGCCCGACCTCGCAGCGCTGGCGGAAGTGAAGGGGCTGCTGCGTCAGTTGATCGGACAATCCGCCGACACGCTCGGCATCGACCGCGTCGCGCTCGACGAGCTTCGCGCCGACCGCCTGGTCAATCGCGACGGCCTCTCGCGCCGGTGGCCGACGCTGCCGCGCGAGGCGGCCGACATCGAGGGGAGGACGCGGCAGCGGCTGCAATTGCTGCGGGACCTGAACGACCGGGTGAAGCTGCTCGGCCTCGATCTGGGTCTGGGCGGTGAGATGCCGCCACAAGGCGGCGGTTCTCCGCGTTAACCGGCCATTAGGGTTAACAGTCTATTGCTAACGCGTTCGGCTCGATCAATCGGCTCGAGAGTCAAAGCGTCATGCGTCAACGGTTCCGTCCTGCCCGGCTTCTTGCCTCCGCCTCGCTGATCGCTCTGGCGGCCGCGAGCCTCGGTGGCTGCACGGCAATGTCAAAGCTCTCCGATGTTACCGGCTCGATCGGTCCGAAGGCGGAAGCCGCCCCGGCCGATCCGGCGCGCGCCATCGAGGCCTATAGCGAGCGCTACCGCGCCAACCCCAAGGATCCCGACGCGGCGCTGGCCTATGGCCAGGCCTTGCGTGCCAACGGGCAGCGCGCCCAGGCCGCCGCCGTGCTCGAACAGGCAACCATCGCCAATCCCGGCAACAAGCAGCTGCTGGCTCAATACGGCCGCGCGCTCGCCGACAACGGTAATTTCCAGCAGGCCTTCGACGTGCTGTCGAAGGCGCATTCGCCCGACAATCCGGACTGGCGTCTGCTCTCGGTGCAGGGCACTACGCTCGACCAGATGGGCCGTCACGACGAGGCGCGCGCTTATTATGCGAGCGCGCTGAAGATTGCGCCGGGCGATCCCGGCGTGCTCTCCAATCTCGGCCTGTCCTACATGCTGTCGAGGGACCTGCCCAAGGCGGAGGAGGCGCTGCGGCAAGCCTATGCTTCGCCACGTGCGAGCTCCCGGGTGCGGCAGAATCTCGGCCTGGTGGTCGGCCTCCAGGGCCGCTTCGCCGAGGCCGAGACCATCGTGAAGGCGGACCTGCCGCCGGACCAGGCGGCGGCCAACGTCGCGTATCTCAAGGAAATGCTGAACCGCAACGACGGTCCGCGCGGTGCGTCGAAGCGGACGCCGGTTGCGTCGCTCAGCCAGTCCGACTGATCAGACCTGATCTTCCGATCCTGAAATCGGCTGCGGCCCGCGTGCGGTCCGCAATCCCTGGCGTCAGTGCAGCTCGGAGATCTTGATGCCGGTCGGTCCGAGAATGACGACGAACAGCACCGGCAGGAAGAACAGGATCATCGGCACCGTCAGCTTTGGCGGCAGTGCAGCGGCCTTCTTCTCGGCTTCGTTCATGCGCATGTCGCGGTTTTCCTGCGCCATGACGCGCAGGGATTGGCCGAGCGGGGTGCCGTAGCGTTCCGCCTGTTGAAGCGCCAGACACACCGATTTGACGCCTTCGAGCCCGGTGCGCTTCGCCAGGTTTTCGTACGCCACCTTGCGGTCCTGCAAATAGGACAGCTCGGCGGTGGTCAGCGTGAACTCCTCCGACAGCGCGATCGACTGGCCAACGATTTCGGCCGCGACCTTGCGGAACGCCATTTCCACCGACATGCCGGACTCGATACAGATCAGCAGCAAATCGAGCGCGTCGGGAAAGGCACGCTTGATCGAGAGCTGGCGCTTGGAGATCCTGTTCTTGAGGAACAGCATCGGCGCCTGGAGGCCGGCATAGGCGGCGCCGACGCACATGCCGATCTTGATCGGTATCGACTTCTCCATATGTGCGATCAGGAACACGTAGACGACCGATCCGACGAACAGCACGAGCGGGGCCACCATGCGGGCGAACAGGAACGTGACGTAGGGCGCATGGCCGCGATAGCCCGCCATGATGAGCTTGTCGCGCGCTGCTTCCTGCGCCAGCCATTTGGTGAGGTTGAAGTCCTCGACGACCCTGGAGACGAGCTGCTTTGGCGTCTGGCGCAGCGAGACTTTCTCGCTCTTGTGGAGACGCTCGCGCTCACGCTGCCGGATGCGCTCACGCTCGCTTGCCACCGCCTTCATGCGCTTGGAGAGGCCTTCGCCGGCGAACAGCGGCATCACCAGCGTATAGACGGTAGCGCTGGCGGCGATGGCCGCCAGCATCATGGTCATGAAGTGGACGTCGTGCAGCTTGGTGACGAGTAGATCGACCATAAGGCACCATCAGAAATCGAAATTGATCATCTTCTTCATCACCATGATGCCGACCGACATCCAGACGACGCAGCCGACCAGCATGAGCTGGCCGGTGGGATGGGTCCACAGCAGCGAGATGTAGCCGGGCGTCGTGAGGTAGACGAGGAACATCACGATCGGCGGCAGTGAGCCGATGATGCCGGCTGAGGCCTTGGCCTCCATCGACATCGCCTGGATCTTTTCCCTCATCTTCTTGCGGTCGCGCAGCACCTTGGAGAGGTTGCCCAGCGCTTCGGAGAGGTTTCCGCCCGACTTCTGCTGGATCGACACCACGATGCCGAAGAAATTGGCCTCCGGTAGCGGCATTCGATCGTAGAGGCGCGTACAGGCCTCGCCGAGCGGCATGCCGATCGCCTGCGTCTCGATGATGGCGAGGAACTCGCTGCGCAGCGGCTCCGGCGCGTCGGCCGCGACGACCTTGATCGATTCGAACAGCGGCAGGCCGGCCTTGATGCCGCGGACGATGACGTCGACGGCGTCGGGCAGCGCCGCCAGGAACTTGTTTTCGCGGCGCTTCTTCAGGAAGCCCAGCGTCCAGCGCGGCAGGCCCAAGCCGCCGGCAAAGGCAAGACCGGCCGCGCCGATCAAGCCGCCGCCACCGAATAGTGCGCCGAAGAAAAACACGCCTGCCACGACGGCAGATGCAATCCAGAATTTCTGTGGCGTCCAGTCGAGCCCCGCCTGTGAAATGCGGACATGGAGCGGAACGCTCTTTTCCCGCGCCCGCCTCGCCTCGAGATCCTTGAGCGAGGTCTCGACCTGCTCGCGGCGCGAGCGTTGGCTCTTCTCAGCCTGCTTGGCAGCGGGCGCATCGGCGCGCGCGATCGAGGCGCGGCGGCCTTCGGCCTTCCTCTCGCCGGAGAGCAGCGGATAGAGGAAGACCCAGGCGATGCCGCCAACGGCGGCGGTGGCAAGGAAGGCGAGAGCGAGGACCTGCATGTTCATGGCTGTGCCGACCTGCTCACGTGTTCGGTGCCACTTCCGCCGCGTCGAGCGCGGTGGCAAGGCGTTTCTCTTCGCCGTAGTAGCGGGCGCGCTCCCAGAATTTCGGGCGGCCGATGCCGGTCGAGCGGTGCTTGCCGATGATCTTGCCGTTGGCGTCCTCGCCGACCAGGTCGTAGAGGAATATGTCCTGGGTGATGATGGTATCGCCTTCCATGCCCATCACCTCGGTGATGTGGGTGATGCGGCGCGAGCCGTCGCGCAGGCGCGCGGCCTGGACGATGACGTCGATCGAGGCGCAGATCATCTCGCGAATGGTGCGCGAGGGCAGCGAGAAGCCGCCCATCGTGATCATGGATTCGCAGCGTGACAGCGCTTCGCGGGGATTGTTGGCGTGCAGCGTTCCCATCGAGCCGTCATGCCCGGTGTTCATGGCCTGGAGGAGGTCGAAGGCCTCCGGGCCGCGGACTTCGCCGACGATGATGCGTTCAGGGCGCATACGCAGACAGTTGCGAACCAGCTCGCGCATGGTGACCTGGCCTTCGCCCTCGATGTTGGGCGGCCGGGTTTCGAGCCGCACCACGTGGGGCTGCTGGAGCTGAAGCTCGGCGGCGTCTTCGCAGGTGATGACGCGCTCGTCGTGCTCGATGTAGTTGGTCAGACAGTTGAGCAGCGTGGTCTTGCCCGAGCCGGTACCGCCGGAGATCAGCACGTTGCAGCGGACACGCCCGATGATCTGGAGGATTTCTGCGCCTTCCGGCGAGATCGCGCCGAACTTGACGAGCTGATCCAGCGTCAGCTTGTCCTTTTTGAACTTACGAATGGTGAGCGCGGGGCCGTCGATCGCGAGCGGCGGCACGATGGCGTTGACGCGGGAGCCGTCGGCGAGGCGCGCGTCGCAGATCGGCGAGGATTCGTCGACGCGCCGGCCGACCTGGCTGACGATGCGTTGGCAGATATTGAGGAGCTGCTGGTTGTCGCGGAAGCGGATTCCGGTTTTCTGGATCTTGCCGCTGACTTCGATGAAGACCGTGCCGGCGCCGTTCACCATGATGTCGGCGATGTCGTCGCGCGCCAGCAGCGGTTCGAGCGGACCATAGCCGAGCACGTCGTTGCAGATGTCGTCGAGCAGCTCTTCCTGCTCGGCGATCGACATCACGATGTTCTTGATCGCGATGATCTCGTTGACGATGTCGCGGATTTCCTCGCGCGCAGACTCGGAGTCCAGCTTGGCGAGCTGTGCGAGGTCGATGGCCTCGATCAGCGCGCCGAAGATGGTCGCCTTGACTTCGTAATAATTGTCCGACCGGCGGTTTTCCATGGCCGGCGCGGGCCGGGCGGGGGCGAGCGGCGGCGAAGCGACGACCGGCGGGGGCGGCGCACGCGACACCGTCGGCGCCGGAGCCGAGGCAGGCTCTGGCGACACGGCGCCGGGCTTGGCAGCCCGAGGGTCGGTGTCTGTTCCGCTACGCTTACCGAACACTTAACAACTCCATGGCGGCCTATTTTCCCCGCAACTTATCAATCAGCGGTGAAAGCAAGGACGACTTTTGTTTCTTCGTCTCGCTGCGCCCGGTCAGGCGCTGGGCGATCTGGAGGAACATCTCGATCGACTTGTGGTTGGCGGAGATCTCCGCGATCATCTGGCCGTTGTTGGCGGCCGCCCCGAAGATCTGCGGCTCGAACGGGATCGAGACGACCGGCTGGCTCTCGATCGCCTTGGCGAATTCGGCCGCTGCGATCTCCGGTCGCTTGGGAACGCCGACCTGGTTCAGGCAATACAGCGGCGGACGGTCGTTGGGACGCGCGGCCTTCAGGAGATCGAAAAGGTTTTTGGTGTTGCGCAGGTTGGCCAGGTCCGGCGCCGCCACGATCAGGATGTCGTCGGCGCCGATCAAGGCGCGCTTGGTCCAGCCCGACCATTGATGCGGGATGTCGAGCACGATGCAGGGCATGGTCGCGCGCAGCGTGTCGAACACCGAGTCGAAGGCGTCGATGCCGAAATCATAGACCCGGTCGAGCGTCGCCGGCGCCGCCAGGAGGCTGAGGTGATCCGTGCATTTCGACAGCAGGCGGTCGATGAAGGCGGTATCGACGCGATCGGGCGAGAACACGGCGTCCGCGATGCCTTGCGGCGGGTCCTGGTTGTAGTCGAGCCCGGCGGTGCCGAAGGCGAGGTCGAGATCGGCGACCACGGCGTCCATCGCGAGGTCCCGCGCGATCGCCCAGGCGACGTTGTGGGAGATGGTCGAGGCGCCGACGCCGCCCTTGGCGCCGACCACGGCAATGATGCGGCCGACCGCCTTGGCTTCCGGCGCCGAGAACAGGTTGCAGATCGAGCGGACGACGTCGATCGCACCAACCGGCGCAAGCACGTAGTCGCTGACGCCGCGGCGCACCAGCTCGCGATAGAGCATGACGTCGTTGATGCGGCCGATCACGACCACTCGGGTACCGGCGTCGCAGACGGTGGCAAGCTGGTCGAGCCCGTTCAGCAGATCATTGCGGGCGTCGCTCTCGAGCACGATCACATTGGGAGTGGGAGCAGACCGATAAGCTTCGATCGCAGCCGCCATGCCACCCATCTGGATCTTCAGATGAGCCTTGCCGAGACGGCGATCCTCGCCGGCCGATTGCACGGCCGCGGCAGTCTCCACGGTTTCGCAGAAGGCCTGAACCGAGACGCGCGGCGCGGGCGCAATATGCTCCTCGACCGGCGCAGGGGCCTCTGGACGCTCTTCTTGTGTCTGGCGCGCGTAGCTGATCATTTGCCGGTGTCGCTCAGTTTGGCCTTATCGGCCTCGGGATAGGCAACTGCCGTTGGAGTCCCCTTGCGATACTTCTCGAAGGCGGCAGTGCGGCGCGCCGTGTAGGACGGTGTCTCGGATCGCGGCTGCTCGAGGTCCGACGGATTGTCGACCATGGCCGCGATATTGCGCTGATAGGCGCAGCCGTAATTGTAGTAGTCCTTGTTCTCGAACCAGCTCTTGTTCTTCATCGACGGGCCGAGATCCTCAGGCCACAGGCCGCAGGGGCCCGCGACCGCGGCGATCTTGGAATAGGTCAGCCGGATCGGCGGCAGGAAGCGCTTGTCCTCCGGCTGGTAGGGACGGGTGATGATGCCGCGCGGGGGAACGCCCGCCGCCGCCAGCATCGCCTGGATCTCGTGCATCGATTCCGCCACGGGACGCGCATTCGGCGTTCCGGACGGGACGTCGATGTGGATGGCGCCGGTACCCTCGTGCATCCAGGTCGAGGCCACGCCCATCACGTCGGCGCGCTGGGCTGCGGTCAGCCCGCCGCGGGCGTGACCGACGAACACGACGATCGAACGGTTCTGTTCCTCGATCGCGATCGGATGCCGCTGCTTGTAGTCGTCGGGAATGGAAGCGGTGGCCATCTCGTCGTGCTGGCAGCCGCCGAGCGCGAGCGCGATACCGACGAGCGCGCCACCGAGGCCGGCGCGGTAGCGGGTCTGGGGTCGTGCTGTGATCATACTATGTCCCCGTTCCGCCATCAGTCCGTGATGAAGCCGTAGGTGCCGCGGTAGTTCTTTGCCGGCTCGGTCCGACCCGGCACGCCATAGATGCGATTGATGTTGCCGATCAGTTCGGCCTGCGGATCCGCAGGTGCCGCGAAGCCGTCATCCGGCCGCGACAGATCCTTGGGTGCCGCTGCGCGAACGATATAGGGCGTCACGATCACGACCAGCTCGGTCGTGTTGTTGACGAAGTCGCGGCTGCGGAACAGCGTGCCGAGGATCGGGAGCTGCATGAGCCCCGGCAATCCGCTGACCGCCTGCTTGGTCTGCTGCTGGATCAGGCCGGCCATCGCCATCGCGCCGCCGGAGGGAATTTCCAGCGAGGTTTCGGCGCGGCGGGTCTTGATCGACGGCACTGTCAGCGAGTTGACGGAGGTGGAGGTCACGGCCTGCGACAGCGTGATCGCATTTTCGTTCGACAGTTCCGAGACCTCGGTCATCACGCGCAGGCTGATCTTGCCCTCGGTCAGCACCACGGGAGTGAAGTTGAGCGAGATGCCGAACTTCTTGAAGCTGATCTGGGTGGTACAGACATGCGTGGTCGGATCGCAGGCGTAGCCTGCCGGCACCGGGAATTCGCCGCCAGCGATGAAGGTCGCGGACTCGCCGGAGATCGCGGTCAGGTTCGGCTCGGCCAGCGTCCGGATCACGCCTGCGGTTTCCATCGCGCGCAGGGTGGCCTGCACCGACGGCGTTGCGCCGAACTTGGTGGTCAGAGCGTTGCCGTCGACGAGATTTTTGCCAAGCGCGGTGAACGGGTTGGAGTTGGAAAAGCTCACCACCGAGGTGCCGTAGTTCAGGTTCGCGGTGAGGTCGATGCCGAGCTGCTTGATGATGGAGCGCGCGACTTCCGCGACCGTCACCTTCAGCATGACCTGGTCGCGGCCGCGGACCACGATCGAATTCACCACCTTGTCGGCGCCGCCGGCGAGGCGTGCGGCGAGGTCGTTGGCCTGCTGCGCTTCGAGCGGGTTGGCCGCACTCCCGGTCAGGACGACGCCGTCGCCGAGACCGTCGATCTGGATGTCGGCATTGGGCAGGATCTGCTTCAGCGCCGCACGTGCGCCGTTGAGGTCGCGCTTGACCGCGATGTCATAGGCGGCGATCTGCTGGCCGGCGGAATCGAAGAAAACGATGTTGGTCTGGCCAACCGTGGCGCCGATGATGTAGGCGCGCTGGGACGAGCGGACCACCGCGTTGGCGATCTTGGGATCGGCAACCAGCACATCCTTGATGTCGCGCGGCAGGTCGATCACGATCGATTTGCCGACGCCGAGCGAGAGAAAGCGCGCGTTCATCTGGCCGTCGGCTGCAACCGGCGCCGTCGGACGGTAATCTGCTGCGATCACGGGCGTCAGCGCGGGGTTGAGCGTCAGCGCGAGAGCGGCCGAGAACGACAGGGCGCGAACCATCGAGGTCCGCATCGTCGCCAGATCTGCCCTGCATTTCATGTCGACTGTCCTCATCGTGCCTTCGCCGCCTGGGTCGGAATGCCGTAGCGAATGATCGAAACGCCATCGCGCTTCTGCGCGGATTCATCGAGCGTGATCTCGCTCATCTTGACGTCGGCAATGCTGCGCAGCGCCAACGACAACGTTCCAGCCTGGCGGGACGAGGAGAGCAGCTGGGTTTGTGCGGAATTGAGTTCCAGCGTCACGGTCTTGCCGACCACCACGTTCTGGCCGTCCTTCTCCTTCGGAGCCTGGTCGATGGCGAGCACGCGGACATTGACCAGAATGACCTCGGACGTGACGATATCCTGGGCACCGGCGCTCTGGTCCGGGTTCTTGAGGCGGCGCGTCAGCAGCACATCGACGCGATCGTTCGGCAGGATGAAGCCGCCCGCGCCGGTCTCCGGCGAGATTTCGGTGGAGATGGCGCGCATGCCGCTCGGCAGGATCGCAGCCATGAAGCCGGACCCGTCAGCCTTGACCAGCTTCTGGTCGCGCATCGGCTCACCCTGGATGAAGGGGGCGCGCGCAATCGAGCCGGTGACCTGGGTTGCGCCGTCGGGGCGCTCGCTGCGGCGGATGAAGGCGGCGCTGGCGGTCGCGGTCGGCCAGGTCTGCCACTGCACGTCTTCCGGCTTCACGGTCTGCCCGAGGCCGATGTCGTTCTTGGCGACCAGCACGTCGGTGGTGGGAAGCTGCGCGACCGGAGCCGCTGGAGGCGGCGCAGAGTCCGAGCCGCTCGCCAGATACGCGGCGACGCCGCCGGCGCAGATGGCGACCGTCAGGACGACTATGCGTGCCCTATTCATACGCTTCACTTTCCACAGAACGCCGCGACGCTTCCGCCGCCGTAATCGGCAGTTGACCAGCTATTCGTCAAAGCATGGTTAATGAGGCGTATCTAAATCGGCTTAACGCGGGGTTTATCCGGAGCGTTCAGCGCAGCGCGAGGTGAGCGAGGTCGATCGCTTTCACCCATTCGGTCTCGGGGTAGACCATCAGTGCGCCAAGTGCGAGCGCGATGCCGTAGGGAATACCGGTCTGCTTGTCGTGGAGCCGCGCCAGCCAGGCCTGGCCGGCAAGCCCGTAAGGCAACGGCCATTGCCGGAACTGGAGCAGGAGCAGGGTCAGTGCGCCGCCGAACAGCGAAGCGTAGAGCAGGAAGTCCATCAATGGACCGAAGCCGAACCAGAGCGCCACGGAAGCTGCAACCTTGGCGTCGCCGCCGCCCATCCAGCCCATCGCAAAGCAAGTGAAAGCCGCGACGAGGAGCAGCGCGCCGGCGCCGACATGGCTCAGCAACTCGTAAGGTGCCATGCCGCCGGCAAAGGCGAGTACGAAGAAACCTGCCACCAGCGCCAGCGAGACGCGGTTCGAGATCGTCATGGTGAAGAGATCGCTGGCGGCTGCGAACGCCATCAGGGCCGGGAAGAGCAGAAGGCGCGCGAGGTCGAGGATCATGGGCTGCGTCTTGAGGCCTGGGTCTGTCGCCCGGATCGGGGCGTCGGCGCATGCTAGGGGGCAGTGCTAAACAAACCGACAACGATCGCAGCAGTCTCGGGGCCGGTCATCCGGCGCCATAAGGCTCACCACATGCTGGCGATGCGCATCGCGAGCGTGACCATGGCGAGCAGCAGCGCAAGGCAGACCCAATAGGCCGACGCGTCGCCTCGCGCGGCGTCCGCCTCGTTCGCCGCAATCGCGGCATCGGTTCTGTGCTTACGCAACGCCACTGGAACTCGCACCGTCCAAAAAAACAAAGGCCCCGGAGGTCCGGGGCTTTTGCCATCGTCTACCGGTCGGCTTATTTCAGCGAGGAGCTGATCGAGCCGAACTTGGCGTTCAGCGTGGTGCCGAGGTTGTTGACGACGGTGATGATGGCCAGCGCGATGCCGGCTGCGATCAGACCGTATTCGATGGCGGTGGCGCCGGATTCATCCTTCGCGAAACGCGCAATCAGGTTCATCATGAACTAAACTCCATCTGGGTGAGGTCGCCTCGATCGGCGCTGACTTGACACGACGAGCATGTGAGCCGAGCTCTTTCGGTAGAGTTAATTCGATCGGTCAAACCCCTGCCTCGCGCGATGCTTTTGGCCACAGTGAATTTCGTCTTAAGGCGGCCGTCTCAATTCGTTTCAGTTCCGAACGCGCCGTCAACTTCATCCTCCCTTAAATTTCGCGGAGTAGGCGTAAGAGAGATCAGCAGACTGGAACAGAAGCGATGATGTCGAGCCTACCCATGCAAATCGCCCTGATGCTCGGCGAGACCATCGAGAAGGTGATCCCCGTCACCTTCATGCTCGCGGTGGTTTTCACCGTGCTCGAGCACTTCTGGGCCTGCAATTCCGGTCCGTCGTGGTGGCGCAAGCGCGAGATCGTGACCGACATCTGCTACTGGTTCTTCGTTCCGGTGTTCGCCCGCACCATGCGGATCGGACTCCTGATCGTCACCGCCGGAATCGTCTTCAACATCCACGACGCCGACGAGCTGATCGCCTTCTACGACAATGGCCACGGCCCGCTGTCGCAACTGCCGCTCTGGGTGCAGGGCGTGCTGTTCCTGGTCCTGGCCGACTTCATGCTGTACTGGCTGCACCGGCTGTTTCACGGCGGCGGGTTCTGGAAATATCATGCGATCCATCACTCCTCCGAGGAGATCAGCTGGATCTCGGCGGCCCGCTTCCATCCGGTCAATCTGATGCTCGGCACCATCGGCGTCGACGTCGTGCTGCTGATGGCCGGCATTTCGCCGAACGTGATGATCTGGGTCGGCCCGTTCACGACCTTCCATTCGGCCTTCGTCCACGCCAATTTGAACTGGACCTTCGGGCCGTTCAGATACGTGCTGGCGACGCCGGTGTTCCACCGCTGGCATCACACCTCGCTCGCGGAGGGCGGCGACACCAATTTTGCCGGCACCTTCCCGATCTGGGACGTGCTGTTCGGGACCTTCCGCATGCCGAAGGGCGAGATGCCGCAGGATTACGGCAAGGATGAAGCGACGATGCCGAAGGAGATCGGCGGCCAGCTTGCTTATCCGTTCCGCCAATAGGATTGCGTCCGGCGCCGGGGCGACAAAAACGCCGGTCCGTTCAAACAATACCTGCCGAGTTTGCGGAACGTTCACGAATTACAGGCAGGTTAACCGGGTCGGGCGCCGGCTCCGCTTTCTGATCGATTCTGCCGGTTTGTGACGTCCCGGGGTAAGAGTATGCGTAAAGAGTTCCTGCGCCGTCATGCGCGCATCTGTCTCCTGGCTGTCGTTGCGGTGCTGGCTTCGCCGGCCATTGGCCTTGCCGATCCCACTGCCGATACCATCGCGGTCAATGTCGACCAGGCCAAGCTCGTGCGGCTGCCCGGCAAGGTGGCAACGATCGTGGTCGGGAATCCCCTGATCGCAGACGTGACGTTGCAGCCCGGCGGGATGATCGTCGTGACCGGCAAGGGTTACGGCGCCACCAACTTCATCGCACTCGACCGCGGCGGCGAAATCCTGGTCGATCGGCAGATCCAGGTCGAAGGTCCGAGCGACCGGCTCGTCACCGTCTATCGCGGGATCGAGCGGGAGTCCTATAGCTGCCTGCCGATCTGCCAGCGCCGCGTCACGCTCGGCGACAGCGACAATTACTTCAACACCACGATGAGTCAGGCCGGGTCGCTGAGCAACACTGCCAGCGGCAACGGCGCCGCGGCCGCCAAGACGAACTAGCGAGATCAGCCGAGAGGCCGACGGGCGGGACCATCCGGTCCCGCGCGATTGGTCGTGTGCGCTAGGCTTTCTGTCCTCCCCGCGTCCACGGGTCGGCGTGGTTAACCCGATCTTCACGATCCGGTCCGCCCGGTGCGGATTGTCTGAAACATTTAAACAATCAGTTTCCGGTACTGATCGGGGCAGAGATCGCCGCCGCTGGGGAATTTCACGCGATGCCGTCGCCCGCACCTTCGAGGTTCACGCTCCGGACTGCGCTGCGCCGGTTTCGCTGCAATCGCCGCGGCTCCGCTGCGGTCGAGTTCGCGCTGGTCGCGCCGATCTTCTTCGCGCTGTTGTTCGCGATCATCGAGACGGCGCTGATGTTCTTCGCGAGCCAGGTGCTCGAGACCATCACGGAGAGCTCCGCTCGCGTCGTCCTGACCGGACAGGCGCAGTCTGGCTCCGTGACGAATTGTGCGGTGAACTCCGTGGCGACGCCGTGCACCCAGGCGACGTTCAAGACCTACGTCTGTAGCCAGATTCCGGCGCTGTTCGACTGCAGCGGTCTCAGCGTCGACGTCCGGAGCTATTCGGACTTCTCGTCGGTCACTCTCGGCAACTACACCGCCTGCAACTTCGATCCCACCACGACGGGGTACAATCCCGGGAGCTCCGGGCAAGTCGTCGTGGTGCGGCTCTATTACAAATGGCCGCTGTTCGTGACCGGACTTGGCTACAATTTGGCCTGTAGCACCGCCAACAATACGCGGCTTCTCGTCGCGACCGCCGCATTCCAGAACGAGCCCTACTAGGACCATCGGATTTGAGCAAAACCATGCAGGCGATCGCGAAAATCTGGGAAGCCGGCCGAATCACTGCAGGCAAATTCCGCGCAGACAACAAGGCCCTCGCGGCGACCGAGTTCGCGGTGATCGTGCCGGTCATGCTCGTGATGTTCTTCGGCACCGTCGAGCTCTCATCCGCGGTGGCGGTCGACCGCAAGGTGACGCTGATTGCGCGAACCCTGTCCGATCTGACGTCGCAGTCCTCCGGGACGTTGACCGATGCCAACCTCCAGAACACGTTTACGGCGAGCATGTCGATCATCACGCCGTACGACAATACGCTCGTGAACGGCACGATCGCCCAAATCTATATCGATGCAAACAGCGTCGCCAAGGTCCAATGGAGCAAGTCCGCCGTCATTGCGAGCGGAGCGACGCAGGCCAGTCTGACGGCTCCGCCGCCGACACTGGCGGCCAACACCACGGTCACGTCGATGATTCCGTCGACGCTCCTGATTCCCTCGACCTATCTCATCTTCAGCCAGGTGAGCTACATCTACACGGCTCCCGTCAAATACGTCCTGAAGTCGGGCGTCACGCTGAGCGATGTCTCTTATACGCGGCCGCGACAAGTCACCTGCGTCTACTATGGTGGCGTTCCGACGTCGTGCTGAGCTGGATGGCGGGCGAATTCGTCGATACCGCATAAAAAAAGGCCGTACATCCCGTACGGCCTTTTTCGTCGTTCGGTGCGCTCGCGCTGGAGATCAGCCCGCGTCGCGGAGGTTGTCGGCAGCCGACTTGCCGGACCGGCGATCGGCGACGATCTCGTAGGAGATCTTCTGGCCTTCGCGCAGCGAGCCGAGGCCGGCGCGCTCGACGGCGCTGATGTGGACGAACACGTCCTGTCCGCCTTCGTCGGGCTGAATGAAGCCAAAGCCCTTGGTTGCGTTAAACCACTTCACGGTTCCCATGCTCACGGGGGTAGTTCCTTCTCAGATACACAATGTAAGAGCCCGCTTGCGCGGGCAGGTTAGATCGAATTTCTGGAAGGGTCGTCAGCGTGTCTGAACCGGCTGTACCGGTGGATGCTAATGTCGTCCGGCCGAAAATCGATTAGTGGATTTTATTGGAAATAAGGCACCAAAACAATCCTGGCGCGCACGATTTTTTGATCCGCCGCGATTTAAGCGGCGGATCAGCATACAGGTCCGCATTTTAGTTCCGCGCTCGCGCGCGAAACCGACTAGCGGCGGCGGAACTGGCCGCCGCGCTGTCCGGGACGGGGAGGCCCACCCACGCCACTGGGGCGTTCGTCCTTGTGGCGGAAAATCAGCCGGCCCTTTTCGAGGTCGTAGGGCGACATCTCCACCGTCACACGGTCTCCCGCCAGCGTCTTGATGCGGTTCTTCTTCATCTTGCCGGCGGTGTAGGCGACGATCTCGTGCCCGGCGTCGAGCTGCACGCGGTAGCGCGCGTCGGGGAGGATTTCGGTGACCAGTCCTTCGAACTGGATCAGCTCTTCCTTAGCCATGAATTTCTCCAGGTCGTGGACGGCTAGTGCGAATAGGGTTTGCGGGTCGGTTGGCCCATCGGCCGACTGTCGCGGCGCAAAAAGGCTACGCCTTGTATCCCATCAGGTTTGCCGGCGCTATGCGCGGAACGCTGCTCCGGTCGGTCGTTTGACGAAGAATGCGACTTGCCACCAGACCTTTGGGGGCGAGGTCCCTTGGAGACCTTCTGGCTATTGCCAGGCCGTCCGTCAACATGCCGACCTTCGCCGGGCCTTCCGTCGCCCTGCTTGCCGGCGCTATGCCGTCCGTCGCTGCGCCTTTCGTCACCACGCCGGCCGTCGCCGTGGCGTCCCTCACCATGCCTTGCGCCTTGCGGGCGCTGGCCCGGGCGGCCGGGGCGACCCTGCCGTTGCTGCTGCGGGGGAGCGCCCGCATCGCGTCGGCCGGCATCGGTGCGTAGATCTTCGCGCGGCAGTGCCACCTTGATCAGCCGCTCGATGTCGCGGAGATAGGTGAGTTCCTCGCCGCCGGCGACCAGCGAGATCGCGGTGCCTTCAGCACCGGCGCGCGCGGTGCGGCCGATGCGGTGCACATAGGTCTCGGGCACGTTGGGCAGGTCGAAATTGATGACGTGGGTGATACCATCGACATCGATGCCGCGGGCGGCGATGTCGGTGGCGACCAGCGTGCGGATCTCGCCTGTGCGGAACTGGGCTAACGTCCGTTCGCGATGGTTCTGCGACTTGTTGCCGTGGATGGCGCTGGCGGCGATACCGGCCTTCTCGAGCGTCTTTACGACCTTGTCGGCGCCGTGCTTGGTGCGGGTAAAGACCAGCGCGCGGTTGACCTGCTCCTGCTTCAGCAGCTTGGCGAGGAACGCCGGCTTGGCCGAGAAATCGACCTGGATGATGCGCTGCTGGATGCGCTCCACGGTCGAAGAGACCGGGGTCACCGCGACGCGGGCCGGGTCGCGCAGCATCGCGTCGGCGAGCTCGGCGATGTCCTTCGGCATGGTGGCCGAGAAGAACAGCGTCTGCCGCTTGATCGGCAGTTTGGCGACGATTTTGCGGATGTCGTTGATGAAGCCCATGTCGAGCATCCGGTCGGCCTCGTCGAGGACGAGGAACTCGACGCTGCCAAGCTTCAGCCCGTTGCTCTGCACGAGGTCGAGCAGGCGGCCGGGGGTGGCGACCAGCACCTCGACGCCCTGCATCAATGAGCGGACCTGACGGCCCATCGGAACGCCGCCGATGGCGAGCGTCGAGGACAGGCGGATATGGCGGCCATAGGCGTTGAAGCTGTCGAGGATCTGCCCCGAAAGCTCGCGGGTGGGCGACAGCACCAGCACACGGCAGGTCTTGGGCTGCAGCTTGATGCGGTTCTCCAGCAGGCGATGCAGGATAGGCAGCGCGAAAGACGCGGTCTTGCCGGTACCGGTCTGGGCGATGCCGACGACGTCGCGGCCGGTCAGCGCCGTGGGAATCGTCTGGGCCTGGATGGGGGTGGGGGTGACGTAATTCTCTTCGGCGAGCGCACGTGCGATGGGCTCGGCGAGGCCGAAGTCCTGAAATGAAGTCAAAAGAGGGGCTCTTTTCATGTCAAAAGCGGGCGCCCGGCGCAATCAGCGGGGCACGCGCAAAGGGGTGTCGAGAAGACACCTGCGTGTTTGGGGTGTCGGATGGCTTGGGAGATTTGGGGCAAGCCAGAGGCCCGTAGAGGGCTTAAGAACACGCGGCTCGCAACGATCGCTCGATTCGCGAACGATCTCGCCCCCTATATGGAACATTGACGGGGCGGTTTCAAGGCAAGTGTTCACCCGGCTTCGATTGCGGTGCAAAAATAGTTATGCCGGAATTTTAGCCAGTGGCGGGGTTTTGCTCAAAAAATAAACTGTCTGCCGCATAAGCATACATTTTATCAGCCTAAGTTTTAATCAATTGGACTGTGGCTAAACTTTGATTGCGGCGAAATTGTCTAGATTGACCAATCACTTGGCAGGTGCCCAGCCCATGGCATGGTTCTTGCGATTCCGTTAATCGCAGGCGGCCGTGGGGCCGTTTCGCAGCGTCTATTTCACGTCTGCGTCAGGGAGATGATACATCCATGCCTACCAAATCCACTCACGATATAGCGGCGTCATTTAGCCGCCGTGGCGCTCTCGCCGCGACCGCCGGACTGATGCTCGGTCTGGCGTCCATTTCCGGTGCCAAGGCCGCGGACGACACCATCAAGGTCGGCGTCCTTCACTCTCTCTCCGGCACCATGGCGATCAGCGAAACCACGCTGAAGGACACCGTTCTGTTCATGATTGATGAGCAGAACAAGAAGGGCGGCGTGATGGGCAAAAAGCTCGAAGCCGTCGTCGTCGATCCCGCGTCGAACTGGCCGCTGTTCGCCGAAAAGGCGCGCGAGCTGATCACCAAGGACAAGGTCGCCGTCGTGTTCGGCTGCTGGACCTCGGTGTCGCGCAAGTCCGTGCTGCCCGTCTTCAAGGAACTGAACAGCATTCTTTTCTACCCCGTGCAGTACGAGGGCGAAGAGTCTGAGCGTAACGTGTTCTACACCGGTGCTGCGCCGAACCAGCAGGCGATCCCGGCCGTCGACTATCTGATGAAGGACGAGAAAGTGAAGCGCTGGGTGCTCGCGGGCACCGACTACGTCTATCCGCGCACCACCAACAAGATCCTGGAAGCCTATCTGAAGTCCAAGGGTGTCGCCCAGGAAGACATCATGATCAACTACACGCCATTCGGTCACTCCGACTGGCAGACGATCGTGGCCGACATCAAGAAGTTCGGCTCGGCCGGCAAGAAGACGGCGGTGGTCTCGACCATCAACGGCGACGCCAACGTTCCCTTCTACAAGGAGCTCGGCAACCAGGGTATCAAGGCGAAGGACATCCCGGTGGTCGCGTTCTCGGTGGGTGAGGAAGAACTCGCCGGCATCGACACCAAGCCGCTGCTCGGCCATCTCGCCGCCTGGAACTACTTCGAGTCGATCAAGACCCCGGCGAACGAGAAGTTCATCAAGGACTGGCAGGCCTATACGAAGAACCCGAAGCGCACCACCAACGACCCGATGGAAGCCACCTATATCGGCTTCAACATGTGGGTGAAGGCGGTCGAAAAGGCGAAGTCCATCGAGGCCGACAAGGTCATCGATGCGCTTCCCGGCATCGAGGCTGCGAACCTGACCGGTGGCACCTCGAAGATGCTGCCGAACCACCACATCACCAAGCCGGTGTTCATCGGCGAGATCAAGGGCAATGGCCAGTTCGACGTGGTCTGGAAGACCCCGGGTCTCGTCGCTGGCGACGCCTGGTCGAAGGAGCTCGATGGCTCCAAGGACCTGGTCGGCGACTGGGTCGGCAAGAAGTGCGGCAACTTCAACACCAAGACCAACAAGTGCCTCGGCTCCGGCTCCTGATCCGGATCTGACGTTCGACTGCACGACGGGAGGAGGCGGCTATTCCGCCGCCTTCTCCCTACTTCTGCCGGGGTGATCCACAGTGCCAACCAATTTGTCCGCTCGTCTCTGCACCTTTGTCCTCTCGCTATTCCTGATCGCGTTCGCACTGCCGGCCTTTGCCGGTCCGTTCGAGGATGCGGTCGCCAAATTTGCCAACGACGATTATTCCGATACGGACGAAGCGATCGGCGTGGTCGCAAGCAGCGGCAATAAACTTGCCTTTCCCATCATCAGCGCGCTCCAGGACGGCCGCCTGATGGCCGATCCGGACAGCAAGAAGGTCTACGTCACCGGCACCGACGGCAAGTCCATCGACGCCGCGACCGGCGAGCCCGTGGCCAGCGTACCTGATAGCGCCAGCGCCGTTCGCCTCAACAACCGCCTGCGCCGCAGCGTCGATGCCGCGTTCGGCAGCCTGACGCTGCAGTCGCCCGATCTCGGCGCGCGGCTCCAGGCCGCTCAGTCCGTCTTCAAATCGCATGAAGAGACCGCGCTCGAGCCCGTCGAAGGCGCGCTCGCCAAGGAAACCAACAGATCCGTCAAGGCCGCGCTGGGTGATGCGCGCGCGGCGATCCTGCTGTTCAAGTCCGACGCCACGGAAGTGCAGAAGCTCGAGGCCGTCGCCACCATCAGGGCGCGCGGCGATCAGGAGGCCCTGGCACTGCTGTCCGACATCGGTACCGACCAGCCGGCCGCCGTCACCAAGGCCGCGGCGAGCGCCATCAGCTCGATTCAGAGCTCGCTGGCGGTCTGGTCGACGGTGCAAAACGCCTGGTACGGCCTGTCGCTCGGCTCGGTGCTGCTGCTCGCCGCAATCGGGCTCGCCATCACTTTCGGCGTGATGGGCGTCATCAACATGGCTCATGGCGAGATGGTGATGATCGGCGCCTACACCACCTTCGTGGTGCAGGAGGTGATCCGTACCCGCTATCCCGCTCTGTTCGACTATTCGCTGCTGATCGCCGTGCCGCTCGCCTTCCTCGTCGCCGGCGCCATCGGCGTGGTGATCGAGCGCAGCATCATCCGCTTCCTCTACGGCCGGCCGTTGGAGACGCTGCTCGCGACCTGGGGCCTGTCGCTGGTTCTGCAGCAGGCGGTGCGCACCATGTTCGGCCCGACCAACCGTGAGGTCGGCAACCCCTCCTGGATGAGCGGCGCGTTCGAGCTCGGCCAGATCACCATCACTTATAACCGGCTCTGGATCCTCGTCTTCACGCTCGCGGTGTTCATGATCCTGCTCGCGATGCTGCGATACACCGCGCTTGGTCTCGAGATGCGTGCGGTGACTCAGAACCGCCGCATGGCGGCCTCGATGGGCATCGCCACCTCGCGCGTCGACGCGCTGACCTTCGGCCTCGGCTCAGGCATTGCCGGCATCGCCGGCGTGGCGCTGTCGCAGATCGACAATGTCAGCCCAAATCTTGGCCAGAGCTACATCATCGACAGTTTCATGGTCGTGGTGTTCGGCGGGGTCGGCAATCTCTGGGGCACGCTGGTCGGCGCCTTCACGCTCGGCATCGCCAACAAGTTCCTGGAGCCGGTCGCGGGCGCCGTGCTCGGCAAGATCGCGATCCTGGTTCTGATCATCCTGTTCATTCAAAAGCGGCCGCGCGGTCTGTTCGCGCTCAAGGGCCGCGCGGTGGAAGCATGACCCCTCACATGCTGACGCGATCGCTGGACCGCGGCGCGACGATCTTCCTGTTGGTCGTTGCCGCGCTGGGCGTGCTGATCCCGCTGTCCAACCTGTTGCTGCCTGCCGGCTCGTTCTTCCAGGTGCCGACCTACCTCGTCGCGCTCTGGGGCAAATATGTCTGCTACGCCATCCTGGCGCTGTCGATCGACCTGATCTGGGGCTATTGCGGCATTCTCTCGCTCGGCCACGGCGCCTTCTTCGCGCTCGGCGGCTACGCCATGGGCATGTATTTGATGCGGCAGATCGGCACCCGCGGTGTCTATGGCAATCCGATCCTGCCCGACTTCATGGTGTTCCTGAATTACTCGAAACTGCCCTGGTACTGGCACGGCTTCGACATGTTCTGGTTCGCGGCGCTGATGGTGCTGTTCGTGCCGGGGCTGCTCGCCTTCTGCTTCGGCTGGCTCGCCTTCCGCTCCCGCGTCACCGGCGTGTATCTGTCGATCATTACGCAGGCGATGACCTATGCGCTGCTGCTGGCCTTTTTCCGCAATGATTTCGGCTTCGGCGGCAACAACGGCATGACCGACTTCAAGGATATCCTCGGCTTCAACGTGCAAGCCGAGGGTACCCGCGGCGCCCTGTTCATGCTGAGTTGTCTTGGCCTGATTATCAGTTTCCTGATCTGCCGCGCGGTGGTGTCCTCCAAGCTCGGCAAGGTGCTGATCGCGATCCGCGATGCGGAATCGCGCAGCCGCTTCCTCGGCTACCGCGTCGAATCCTACAAGCTGTTCGTGTTCACGCTATCGGCCTGCATGGCCGGCGTCGCCGGTGCGCTCTATGTTCCGCAGGTCGGCATCATCAATCCGAGCGAATTCGCACCGGGCAATTCGATCGAAGCGGTGATCTGGGTCGCGGTCGGCGGGCGCGGCACGCTGATCGGCGCGGCGCTCGGCGCCATCGTCGTCAATTATGCCAAGACCTTCTTCACCTCCGGCGTGCTGGCGCCGTACTGGCTGTTCATGCTGGGCGCGCTGTTCATCCTGTCGACGCTGCTGCTGCCCAAGGGCATCGTCGGCACCTTCAATGCATGGCGGGAATCGTCGAGAGAGAGGCGTCCGGCTGCGGCCACCGCAAGTGCGGCGGCTGAAGATGGCGTCACCGAACCGAAGATGGCGGAGTAGCGGTCATGAACGTCATGGATACCCGCGCAACCTCCGCGTTGCTCTATCTCGACGGCGTGCACGTCTCGTTCGACGGTTTTCACGCCATCAACAATCTGTCGCTGACGCTCGCGCCTGGCGAAATGCGCGCCATCATCGGCCCGAACGGCGCCGGCAAGACCACGATGATGGACATCATCACGGGCAAGACCAAACCGGACGAGGGCACCGTGCTGTTCGACGGCGTCACGGATTTGACGCGATTGGACGAGACCCGCATCGCCGAGCTCGGCATCGGCCGCAAATTCCAGAAGCCGACGGTGTTCGAAAGCCAGACCGTGCAGGACAATCTGCTGCTGGCGCTCAATGTCGATCACAGCGTCAAGGGCACGCTGTTCTGGCGCGGCAGCAGGGCGGAGTCGGAGCGTATCGACAAGGTGCTGGAGACGATCCGCCTCACCGACGCCCGCAACCGCCTCGCCGGCAGCCTCAGCCACGGCCAGAAGCAATGGCTCGAGATCGGCATGCTGCTGGCGCAGGACCCAAAACTGCTTCTCGTCGACGAGCCCGTGGCAGGGATGACCGATGTCGAGACGCATCTCACCGCCGAGCTGCTGAAAGAAATCAACAAGACCCACACGGTCATGGTGGTCGAGCACGACATGACGTTCGTGCGCGAGCTCGGCGTCAAGGTCACCTGCCTGCACGAAGGCACCGTGCTCGCCGAAGGAACCATCGACCAGGTCTCGTCCAACGAGCGGGTCATCGAAGTGTATCTGGGGCGCTGAGCAATGCTTGAGGTCAAGGACATCAACCTGTTCTACGGCGCGGCGCAGGCGCTACGTGGCGTCTCGATCGCGGCCGAGCCTGGCAAGGTCACCTGCGTGCTCGGGCGTAACGGCGTCGGCAAGACATCGCTGCTCCGCGCCATGGTCGGGCAATATCCGATTTCCTCGGGTGCGATCGTGTTCGACGGCAGCGACATCACGAGCCTCAAGCCCTATGAGCGGGCGCGCAAGGGCATCGGCTTCGTGCCGCAGGGCCGTGAGATCTTTCCGCTTCTGACGGTCGAGGAAAACCTCAAGACCGGCTTCGGCCCGCTCAAGCGCGAGGACAAGCATATCCCGGACGACGTGTTCTCGTTGTTTCCGGTACTGGAGTCCATGCTCGGCCGGCGCGGCGGCGATCTCTCCGGCGGCCAGCAGCAACAGCTCGCGATCGGACGTGCGCTGGTGATGCGGCCGAAACTGTTGCTGCTCGACGAGCCGACCGAGGGCATCCAGCCCTCGATCATCAAGGACATCGGCCGGGCCATCTCTTACTTGCGCAACCTCGGCAACATCGCCATCGTGCTGGTCGAACAATATCTCGACTTTGCCTGCGAGCTCGGCGACAGCTTTGCGGTGATGGATCGCGGCGCTGTCAAGTTCACCTGCGACCGCTCCAATCTCGACGCCAGCGAGATCAGCCGCCAGATGGCGCTGTAAGCCGGGAAATTGTAGGCTCGTAAAATCCTGCCGCGGCCGGCTGGGGGAGACGGATGCGCAGCGACGCCTTGATGACATCTTTGGCGACATCTTCGGTGTTCGAAGCCAATCGTGCCCGCGGCGCTGTGCGCTTCGACGTGCACGCCCGCGACGGCGTGACGCGGCGCGGTGTTTTGCATGAATCCGGCTCGCTCCGCGTGCGCTTCCCCTCGCCGGAAGACGATGGCCTGTCCGGCGTGTTCGTCAACACGGCCGGCGGCGTCGCCGGCGGCGATCGCTTCGACATCGAGATCTCGGCCGCCGACGCCGCGCGTTTGACGCTGACCACGGCGGCGGCGGAAAAGGTCTATCGCGCGCCGGGGGCGGCAGCGCAGCTCAATATCTCCTTGAGGGTCGCCGCTGGTGCGCATCTCGGCTGGCTACCCCAGGAGACGATCCTGTTCGATCGCGCCCGGGTTCATCGCCGCTTCGACATCGAACTCGATGATGCCGCCTCGCTGCTGCTGTGTGAAATTGTCGTATTCGGCCGGACCGCGATGGGGGAGCGCGTGGAGCAGGGCGAATTCGTCGACCGCTGGCGGTTGCGCCGCGGCGGCAGGCTGGTCTTTGCGGAGACTGTCCGGCTCGATGGCAATATCGGCGCCAAGCTCGCGCGCTCGGCGGTCGCCAAGGCGGGTGCTGCGATCGGCACAGCCCTGATCGTGCCCGGCGACGAGGCACTGGTCGATCGCCTCCGCGAGGCATCGGAATCTTTCGCCGGCGAGGTCGGGATATCGGCCTGGAATGGATTTGCAATGGCGCGGTTCTGTGCCCAAGATGCGGCGCGTTTGCGCGCCGACATGATGGCCGTGTTGGCGCGCACCGGTGCGGCCTTGCCGCGACTCTGGTTGAATTGACGGCCGGCTGAATTGAAGTGTTGAACGGAAGAGATTTCGCATGAACCTGTCTCCCCGCGAAAAGGACAAGCTTCTGATTTCGATGGCGGCGATCGTGGCGCGCCGCAGGCTCGACCGCGGCGTCAAGCTTAATCATCCCGAGGCGATCGCGATCATCTCCGATTTCATCCTCGAGGGTGCGCGCGACGGCCGCACCGTCGCCGAACTAATGCAATCCGGCGCGCAGGTGCTGACCCGCGACCAGGTGATGCCTGGCATCCCCGAGATGATCCACGACATCCAGGTCGAGGCGACGTTCCCTGACGGCACCAAGCTCGTCACCGTGCACGAACCTATCCGATAGGAGCGCGACATGATCCCCGGCGAACTCTTCATCCAGGACGGCGAGATTGAGCTCAATGCCGGCCGCAAGACCGTGACGCTGACGGTGGCCAACACCGGCGACCGCCCGATCCAGGTCGGCTCGCACTACCATTTCTTCGAAACCAACCCGGCGCTGAAGTTCGACCGCAAGAAGTCGCGCGGCATGCGCCTCGACATCGCCGCAGGCACCGCCGTCCGCTTCGAACCCGGCCAGACCCGTGACATCCAGCTCGTCGCCGTGGCGGGGAAGAAGACGATCTACGGCTTCCGCGGCGAGGTTATGGGGAAGCTGTGATTCAATGTGAGGTGAGCACGCCAGTCAGGCTCCCTCCCCCCTTGCGGGGGAGGGTTGGGGAGAGGGGTATGCCACACGACGAGGTCAGCGAGATTCAGCGCCATCGCGCCAAACGATTGAGGCGCGAGATGACTCGCGCGGAGACGTTGCTGTGGCGCTGCCTGAAGGCCGATCGTCTCGCGGGCCTGGCCTTTCGCCGTCAGACCCCCATGGGCAACTACATCGCCGATTTTGTCGCTCATTCCCACAAGCTTATCGTTGAACTCGATGGCGAGAGCCACGACTTCGAAGAACGTATCCGCCACGATGAGCGGCGCGACCAATGGTTCGCATCCCGCGGTTATCGCGTGCTGCGTTTCACCAATGACGACGTGATGAAAAATCTCGAGGGCGTTGTTCTTTCCATTCTTGCGGCAGCGGAGCCCGGAGCACCCCTCTCCCTAACCCTCCCCCGCAAGGGGGGAGGGAACCCTTCCATCGATGCGTCCCTAACTAACGCAAAAGACGTCGAGAAGTAGCCGTGACGCAATGTGAGGTGAGCACGCCGGTCAGGCTCCCTCCCCCCTTGCGGGGGAGGGGTGGGGAGAGGGGTAAGCCCCGGACGCTGACCGAAGAGACGCGGCAATCTCGTGCAACGCGCATTTGCAACGCGTACGAACAGGGAGCGCTGTGACCGCGATGCTGCCCGCCGTCCGCCTCATCTCGGAAGCTGCTGAGCTGGCCGCGCGCCAGCATAGCGGTATGGCGCGCAAGGGGCGGGGGAATGAGCCCTATATCAACCACCTTGCCGAGGTCGCGAAATTACTCGCCACCGCGACAGATGGTGGGGATGCCGAGCTGGTCGCGGCCGGCTGGCTGCATGATGTGATCGAGGACACCGACACGACGCGACAAGAGCTCGCGCAGAAATTCTCCGATCGTGTGGCCTCTCTCGTCGTTGAATGTACCGACGACATGAGCCTGCCGAAGGCCGAGCGGCGGCGGCGACAGGTGGTCGATGCACCGAAGAAATCGGCGAGCGCCAGGCTGATCAAGATCGCCGACAAGATCAGCAATGTCGGCGCGCGCATCCATTCCGGTCCGACCGCTGAAGAGCGCGACGATCTTGCCGATTACGCCGGCTGGGCCGAGCAGGTGGTGGCCGGTTGCCGCGGCGGCAATGTCTGGCTCGACACGACATTCGACAATATGGTGCGACAAGCGAGGGCCTCGCTGTGAGCGCGCGTGGCCAGATTCCGGAGCTAACAAAGATCTGTGCTCTCTTAGTATGCCTAGGTTTCTCATCTGGTTCGGCAGAGGCACACGCGGTCGATATGCGCTGGCGATTGTTCGACCAGGGAACGGATGCACTTCTCGCGATCGCCGATTCCGACGAGCCAGGTGACGCGTTTGGCCTGCCCTTCCTACACTGCAAGCAAAGGTCGGGTCTCATCACGATCGAAGGTGATGCCAAGGAAAATATTCGCGCGGCGATGGCCGAGATGATTCGGAGCGATCAGGCGCCATGGATCAGCGTGACGCCGGATACGAATCCCGAGACCACAACGATCGACCTGTCCTACTCTTTCATGGACGGATGGCGCTACAGGTTCGCCCTTCAGTCCAGTCACAACATGTTCGAACGCTTCAGGCGAGAGGGCATTATCGACTTCAAATTCGGAAAGGCTCAGGCGCATGAGGAATTCCAGGTCGGCCTCGACAATGTCAGCAAGTTTCTCGACCTTTGTGCGGCTCGGTGAAATGAGCGTGACCTAGGAATTATGGGGGTTTAGCGATGTCCGTCAAAATCAAACGTTCCGTCTATGCCGACATGTTCGGCCCGACCACCGGTGACAAGGTGCGGCTGGCTGACACCGATCTCATCATCGAGGTCGAGAAGGATTTCACCACTTACGGCGAGGAGGTGAAGTTCGGTGGCGGCAAGGTGATCCGCGATGGCATGGGGCAGTCGCAGGTCACCAACAAGCAGGGTGCGGCCGATACCGTCATCACCAATGCGCTGATCGTCGACCATTGGGGCATCGTGAAAGCCGACGTCGCGATCAAGGAGGGGATGATTTCGGCCATCGGAAAGGCCGGCAATCCCGACATCCAGCCGGGCGTGACCATCATCATCGGCCCCGGCACCGATGTGATCGCGGGTGAGGGAAAAATCCTTACCGCCGGCGGCTTCGACAGCCACATCCATTTCATCTGCCCGCAGCAGATCGAGCACGCGCTGATGAGCGGCGTCACCTCGATGCTGGGCGGCGGCACCGGTCCCTCGCACGGAACCTTCGCCACCACCTGCACGCCCGGCCCCTGGCACATGGGGCGAATGATCCAGTCGTTCGATGCTTTCCCGGTCAATCTCGGTATTTCCGGCAAGGGCAACGCGTCGCGCCCTGCCGCGCTGGTCGAGATGATCAAGGGCGGTGCCTGCGCGCTGAAGCTGCACGAGGATTGGGGCACCACGCCGGCCGCGATCGACAACTGCCTGTCGGTTGCCGACGACTACGACGTCCAGGTGATGCTGCATTCCGACACACTGAACGAATCCGGCTTCGTCGAGGACACGATCAAGGCGTTCAAAGGCCGCACCATCCACGCCTTCCACACCGAAGGTGCGGGCGGCGGTCACGCGCCTGACATCATCAAGGTCGCGGGCTTGAAGAATGTGCTGCCGTCCTCGACCAATCCGACGCGGCCATTCACGCGCAATACCATCGACGAGCATCTGGACATGCTGATGGTGTGCCACCACCTCGATCCCTCGATCGCGGAAGATCTGGCGTTCGCCGAAAGCCGCATCCGCAAGGAGACCATCGCGGCCGAAGACATCCTGCACGATCTCGGCGCGCTCTCGATGATGTCCTCGGACTCCCAGGCCATGGGCCGCCTCGGCGAGGTCATCATCCGGACCTGGCAGACCGCCGACAAGATGAAGAAGCAGCGCGGGTCGCTGCCGCAGGACAAGGGCAAGGACAACGACAATTTTCGCGTCAAGCGCTACATCGCCAAGTACACGATCAATCCGGCGATCGCGCACGGGGTGTCGAAGCTGATCGGCTCGGTGGAGAAGGGCAAGCTTGCCGATCTCGTGCTGTGGTCGCCGGCCTTCTTCGGCGTCAAGCCGGATTGCATCGTCAAGGGCGGTATGATCGTCGCAGCTCCCATGGGCGATCCCAACGCCTCGATTCCAACGCCGCAGCCAGTGCATTACCAGCCGATGTTCGGCGCCTTCGGCAAGGCGCGCACGGCGTCCTCGGTGGTGTTTACTTCAAAGGCAGCCATCACCGGTGGGCTGGCGCGAAAACTCGGCATCGAGAAGAGGCTCTATGCAGTCCAGAACACCCGCAGCAAGATCTCGAAGAAGAGCATGATCCATAACGACGCCACGCCCAATATCGAGGTCGATCCGGAAACCTATGAGGTGCGCGCCGACGGCGAGTTGCTCACTTGCCCGCCCGCCGAGGTGCTGCCGATGGCACAGCGATATTTCATGTACTGAAATAGCGCCTCAACGCATGTCCCCGGTGCATGTCTCGCTGCGTGTCCCCGGGGGCGGCTTTTCCGGTTTTGCGTTCGATCCCGGCTGGTCTAATGTCCCGCCCGGTATCTAACCTTGAGAAGAAAAGCCGGGAGGATTTCTCGTGATTTACGTCGTTGCTACTCTGACCATCAAGCCCGAAACGCGTGCCGAATTCATTGCAGCCGCCACCGCCTGCATCAGGGAGACGCGGAAGGAACCCGGCAATATCGCCTACGATCTGCATGAGAGCGTCACCGATCCCTCCAAGATGGTGTTCGTCGAGCAGTGGGAGAATGCCGAGGCGCTCGTGCCGCATCGCGGCCAGGAGCACATGAAGACGTTCGGCCGGGTCGCGGTGAAATGCTTCACGGCGCCGCCGAAGATCGAAGTCATCACGCCCGAGAAAGTCGAGACGAGGTAACAGCGCATGATCCGGGCGACGCAGGTTAAGGGACAGCACCGCTTCACGGAAACGCCGGCGGATACGGTCGTGCTCGATTTCGACGATCGGCACCGCCGCCGCATGGCGATGACGGGGACGCGGGGTCTCGAATTCCTGCTCGACCTGGAGAATGCCGTCGCACTGCGCGGCGGAGATGCGCTGGTGCTGGAGGACGGAAGGCTGGTCGAAGTGGTCGCGGCACCCGAGCCGCTGCTCGAGATCCGCGGCCACGATCCGCACCATCTCATCCGCGTTGCCTGGCATCTCGGCAACCGGCATCTGCCGACACAGCTCATGGCCAAAGCCTTGCGTATTCGCCGCGACCACGTCATCGAGGCCATGGTGAAGGGGCTTGGCGCGCGGGTGGTCGAGATCGAAGCGCCGTTCGATCCCGAAGGCGGGGCCTATGCCGAGGCTGGCCATGTGCATGGGCATGACGATCACGCGCATCACGATCACCATGATCATCATGCCCACGATCATGCCGCGCATGACCATGGGCACGATCACCATCACCACGATGAGCATTGCGACCATCCCGACCATCACCACGGCCACAAGCATGCTCATAACCACAAATGAGCCTGTCAGTACCGGTGACCTCGCGGGGCGCGAGGCGGCGGCGCTGTACCGGCTGATGACGTGGCTGTCGCCGGCGTTTCCCGTCGGCGGGTTCTCCTATTCCAGCGGCATCGAATGGGCGGTCGAAGCGGGGGACGTCACCGACATCGTGACGCTGGCCGATTGGCTCGATGCCATGCTCGGCGACGGCTCCGGCTTTTGCGATGCGACGTTTCTGGTCCACGCATATCGCGCTGCCGAGGCCGGTGAAGACACCACCTTGAATGATATCGCCGAGCTCGCTGCCGCCTTCGTGCCGTCGCGCGAACGGCAGCTCGAGACGACCTCGCAGGGGCGCGCCTTCGTCGAGATCTCCCGCGCGGCGTGGAATGCCGAGGGCCTGGATGCCATGGTCGCGGCATGCCGCACGCCACTGGTCTACCCCGTCGCCGTCGGCGTTGTCGCCGCGCTGCACGGTGTGTCGCTGGCGCCGACGCTGCACGCCTTCCTGCATGCGCTGGTCTCGAATTGGATCTCGGCGGCAAGCCGGCTCATTCCGCTCGGCCAGACCGACAGCCAGCGCGTGCTGGTGAAATTGGAGGCCGCTGTCGCCGCAACCGCCAATCGGGCGCTGAACGCGACACTGGACGACCTCGGCAGCGCGACCTTCCGCGCTGATCTCGCCAGCCTGCGGCACGAGACACAATATACGCGACTGTTTCGCTCGTGAGCGATACGGCCTTCAACTGATCAAGAGAGAGCAACTATATGGCAACTTCTCACGGCCCCTTGCGTGTCGGCGTTGGCGGCCCCGTCGGATCGGGCAAGACCGCGCTGATGGACCTGCTCTGCAAGAGCATGCGCGAGCGCTATGACATCGCCGCGATCACCAACGACATCTACACCAAATGGGATGCGGAATTCCTCGTGCGCTCGGGCTCGCTGACCCCGGACCGCATCGCCGGCGTCGAGACCGGTGGTTGCCCGCACACCGCGATCCGCGAGGACGCGTCGATGAATCTCGCCGCGGTGGCGGACATGCGCGCCAAATTCCCCGGGCTCGATCTCGTGCTGATCGAATCCGGCGGCGACAATCTGGCGGCAACCTTCTCGCCGGAGCTGGCCGACCTCACCATCTATGTCATCGACGTTGCCGCCGGCGACAAGATTCCGTCCAAGGGCGGCCCCGGCATCACCCGCTCCGACCTTCTGGTCATCAACAAGATCGACCTCGCGCCCCATGTCGGTGCCTCCCTCGAGAAGATGGACACGGATGCCAGGCGCATGCGCGGCGAGCGCCCCTTCGTCATGACCAATCTGAAGAAGAGCGAGGGGCTCGACCGCATCATCGGGTTCATCGAGACCAAGGGTGGGCTGAAACGTGTGGATTGAAGCGGGCGGGCTGACGGGCCGCGGCGACATGGCGCAGGCGTTTTCCGCCGTTAACATCTGAGGCAAAGCCGCATCAGCGGAACAAATTTCGGACACGGCGATTATCTACCTCCGGTGCCCGGAGTAGAGCCGTTGTTGGCCAGACGATCGGCCGGGCGGATTAAGCTTTTTCGGCGACCGAAGTTGCGTACAGATGCCTCCTCCGTCATTATCTCTGCCACTGGGCTCCACCCTGTTTCGGCACATGGCCGTTCGAGCGGCGTTGATATGCTCCGTGTTTATTGCCGACCTCCTGCCTTCGCCTGAGTAGTCGCGTGGTCCGGCTGGGTTTCATCATCGGCTTCATCGCGCTGCTCGGAGCCTTGCTCTCCGGGCTTGCGGCCTATCGCGTCCACGACCAGGAGTTGGCGCTGGACCGGATTGCGCTGGCCCGCGCGATCGACGTTCATGCGAGCCTCGTCCAGGACAGGTCGACCGAGCGTGAGCTGCTGGCGCGCGTCGCCTCAGGCCTGTTTCGTGCGCCGTCGGTGCTGAAGCCCAATATGCTGGAGCCGCTGCGTTCGGCGATCTACGCCTTCAAGACCGATTTCGTGGTGGCCGGCTGGGTCGCCCGGCTGCAGCCGAGCGAGCTCGCCGCGGCGCAGACTGCGATTGCGGCCGCCGGCTTCCCGAAACCACAGATCCGCGACTACAACGACAAGCCGATCGACCCGGCAAGCCTGACCCAGCCGATCGACGTGCTGATGGACCTCGAGCCGCGCAGCGACGAGACCAAAGCGCTGCCGGGCCGCAGCTACGATAACGACCCGGTTCGCAGCGCCATGCTGACGCGTGCCAGGGTCGAGAAGCGGTCGGTTGCCTCCGACCCCGTACCGCTCTTGCGCGGCAACGGGCCGATCGGGGTCATTGTAGCCGCCCCCGTCATTCCCGAGGGCGCCACTGAGCCGGTCGGCTTCATCACATTTTCCTACGAGCTGGCCTCGCTGATGCTGACCAATGACGATCTGTCGTTGTTCTCGGTCGCGCTCAAGGACCCGCGCAAGGAAGGCAGCGAGCTCGTTGCCAACGACCAGGGCGTCGTCTCTACCCGCATGACGACGCCGGACGGGCCGGCCCCGTCGGCGACGCGCACCATCAGCTTCGGCGGTCGCGACTGGCAGCTCGGCTACTACGCCAAGACCAATTCGGCACGGCGCGCCGAGCAGACCGCAATCATCGTCGCGGCGATCGGCTTCGCCATCACCGCGATGGTCTGCGGCCTGTTCGGTTACGTCGCCTACAATAACCTAAGGCTCAGCCGCGAAATCCAGGTGCGGATCGGCTTCGAGCGGCGGCTGACGGCGGTGATCGACGAGCTCAACCATCGGGTCAAGAACATCCTCGCGGTGATTCAGTCGATCGTGACGCGCACGTTGCGCCATGGCGCGGACATCGATGTCGCGCGCGAGCTCCTGATCGGCCGCATCCACGCCATGTCCAACGTGGTCTCGCTGCTCAGCGAGAGCCAGTGGCAGGGCGTCAAGCTGAAGGGTCTGTTCGAAGCGCGCGCGATTCCGCATGCCGATCGCATCGCCGTCAGCGGCCCGGATATCGCCGTCAGCGCGCGTGCCGCCCAGAGCCTGTCACTGCTGTTCTTCGAGCTTGCCTCGCACTCGGACGAAGGCCTGTCGCTGGTCGGCAAGCATCCGCACATCACCGCAAACTGGACGGTGACCGGCGAGGAGCCCGAGGCGGTGTTTCATTTCCGCTGGGAGGAGTTCAACACCAGCGAGGCGACGCGCCGGCCGGATTCGGATTTCGGCCTGATCCTGCTCGACCGCGTCGCGCCCGAGGCGCTCGGCGGCACCGCCAAGCGCTACTTCACGGATGTCTCCTATGTCTATGAATTGACCGCGCCGATGGAGACGGTCGTGGATATGACCGAGCGCGATCGCACCGAAAAGCTGTCGCAGCCGGTGAAGCCGGTGCGTTAGCTCTTCGGCCGCAACACCAGGTCGACCAGGTTGCGCGCATAGGCGGGTGTGATCGGCGCGATGCCGAAGACGTAACGATAGAACAGGCTGCCATAGATCGCGTCATAGAGATCCTCCGCCGGAGCCTCGACCAAAATGCTGCCGTCACGCTGGCCGGTGGCGATCATCTCCACCAGCGCGTCGCGGCGAAACTGGAGGTAGCGGGCATAGAACAGCTCCGCTGAGCCGGTCCTGGAGATGCATTCGGAGATGACCGCAAGCTGCACCTTGCCGAACTCGCCCTGCAAGGCTTCGGCATAGGCGGCGGCGTGGCGGCGTGCGCGTGCCGCGGGCGTGCCCGCACTCACCGGCGGCAATGGAAGCATTTGCGCAGCGTGATGGAGAAAGGCGTCGATCAGCAGCGCTTCCCGCGACGGCCACCATTTGTAGATCGTCATCTTGGAGACGTTGGAGTGGCGCGCGATGGCATCGATGGTGGTTGCGGCGAGGCCGGTCGTCGCCATCAGCGCATAGGCGCTTTCGAGGATGGCGTTGGTGGTCTCGATCGAGCGCGGCCGGCCGCGCCGGGGCGCGCTCTCGGTCGCATCGCTTGTGCCCTTCGCCATGACCAAGCCGGTCTCCTCGCGCAGAGGCCGCCATTCCTATCGGCCGCCGCCTCGTCCCGCATAGCGTAGCCGAGGTCTCCGGCCTAGCGAAATCGCGCGAGAGCCTTTGGAAGGCCTTGGGAGAGCCTTGGACCTAGGCGCGCTGCCGTACGGCCGCCGGCTCGTCCTGACGCTTCGACCAGGAGATATAATAGGCCACCGCCGTCATCGCCGCGAAACCGGCAAGGCTTACCCCGATCTGCATCACGACCAGATTGGCGCCGGTGATCAGGATGAGATGACCGGCGAAGGACAGGAATACGCCGACGCAGAACACGGCGAGCCATTCCTCGCCGCTTTTGATCACCATCTGGAGCGGCTTCCATTGCAGCCCCGGATGGTCGGGCGGGATGAGGTGGGTCGCGATGAAAGCGAGCGCAAGGAAATGGATCACGCGATAGGGCGCGAGGTTTTCCTTGTCCGCCGGCGAGATACCGTTGAGCACGACATCCGGCAAATAAGCGGACAATGTCGGCGAATGGCGCATCAGGGTGATGGCCATGGCCGACACCAGATAGGCGCCGGCCAGCACGCGGAGCCAGGGCAGGTTGCGCAAGGCGCGGCCCGACGCGCCGGTGACGGCGAACCAGCCGCCCAGCACCATCAGCATCTGCCAGCAGAACGGATTGAACGTCCATTCCTGGTCCGGATAGGTCCGGAAACCCCACTCGAACCAGCGTGCCGCGACATAGACCCCGACGGAGAGCGCCAGCGTCACGTTCGGCCGCCGCAACAGCCCCCACAAGGCAAATGGGAAGAAGGCCATCAGCGGGATCGTCAATTGCAGCAGGTCGAGGTTCAGCGGCTCTTCCTGCAGCACGAGGCCGCGGACCAGGATGCGCAGCGGATGCTCGAGAATGCCTGAGATGTTGTAGTCGCTGATGATCTCCGGTGCCATCGATTGCGAGGCGACATAGGCGATGGTGTCGATGTAGATCACGAACAGCACGACATAGGCGGCATAGAGCCGCCAGACGCGGCCGAAGATGCGCGTCGCGGCGACGACATAGCCGCGCTCCAGCGCCATCCTGCCGTAGATGATGGCGACGCCATAGCCCACTACGAATACGAACAGGTCGGCAGCGCCGCTGAAGCCGAAGTTGCGCAGCGTCAGCAGGTTAACGACATTGTTCGGGATGTGATCGACGAAGACCGACCAGGTCGCAATGCCGAGCGTCAAATACAGCCTTGCGTCGTGGTCGAATGCGGCGAGGTTCGCCTTGACGGACGGTTTCATTGCTAATGATTTCATTTGGAATCAGGGCGATGCTTTTAGCGGCAACCCCCTGCCTGTCCGAGTAGCGTTTGCGTGAAGGAGGGGCGAATACAGCGGGTCTCCGGAGAATCGCGGAATTGGTGGCCGCTTGCTGCCCGTCTGCCGATCGTTTGGGCAGCAAGCTGGTTCTGAGGCAGCGGGGCCCCCTCTACCGCAATCCCCTGCTTGCAATTGCATGGTCTCCGGAGTCTAGAAATTGAAAACCTCCAGTCTGGAGGGCTTCTATCACGCAACATTGAACCACTGCGCTAGTCCGTTGACGGCTGCACCGATCTGCAGCCGTTGGAAGTTGGGGAAGTTGCGGTGGGTGAATTGGAAATGGGACGCCGGCGGCTCTTGGGCGCTGCCTGCTCGGTTATTTTGATCCTGGCTGCGGGAGAGGCCACAGCGCAGACAGCGACGGCCCCGCCGGGGAGTCCTATCCAGTTGAGCCCGATCGTCGTCCAGGGCAGCGAAGCTCCCAGGCATGCCCGGACCTCGCCATCACGCAGCCGTAGCGCGGCGCGCTCACGAGCGATCGCACGCGCGCATGCGCCGGTGGGCGCCGCAGCTGCTGTCGCGACCGGCGCCGGGACGGGCCAGAAGGAATCGGCGTTTGGTCATGTCGACGGGGTGGTCGCGACCCGCAGCAGCACCGGCACCAAGACTGACTCGCCGCTGATCGAGACGCCGGCTGCGATCTCCGTCGTGACACAGGACCAGATCAAGGCGCAGGGTGCGCAAAGCATCGCACAGGCAATACGCTATACATCGGGGACGCGCGGCGAAGTCGCCGGCGCAGATGCGCGCACCGATGCCGTGTACGTCCGTGGCTTCTTGGCCGATCAGTATCTGGATTCGTTGCGGCTTTTGAACTTCGGCATTTTCGCCTATCCCATCATCGAGCCCTTCAATCTTGAGCGCGTCGAGGTGATGCACGGCCCGGCCTCCATTCTGTACGGCCAGGCCTCGCCCGGCGGCATCGTCGACCTGGTCAGCAAGCGCCCGACGCTCGACCCCTATCACGAGATGTTCGTCTCGACCGGCAGCTACGGCCGCGCGCAGGCTGGCGTCGACCTCTCCGGACCAATCGACAAGAACAAAGAATTTCTCTATCGATTCACCGCATCGGGCTACGACGTCGGCAGCCAGGTTGACCATACGGGTTACGAGCGCGTTTCGATCGCACCGTCGCTGACCTGGCGGCCTGACAACAGCACTACGCTGACGGTGCTCGGCACCTACCAGCGAGATCCCAAGGCAGGTTTCTACAATCAGCTCCCGCCGCTTGGCATTGGTACTATTACTCCCTATCAAGGCCGCTACATCCCGACGAGCTTCTATTCCGGCGAGCCGAATTTCGACAAGACTGATCGAACATTCGGTTCCGCGGGCTATCTGCTGGAGCATAGTTTCAACAACAACGTCATCGTCCGGCAGAACCTGCGCTACATGGACCTCAGCACCGATTTTGCTGTGGTGTCTCCCAATGGCAGCCAGACCAATCCCACTACGCTGGCACGCGGCGCATTCACCACACAAGAGACCATCCGGTCGATCTCCGTCGACAATCAGGCCGAGGCCAAGTTCAATGCCGGCCCGTTCCAGCATACTGTTCTCGCCGGCATCGACTACCGGAACGGCCTCGACAAGACCCTCAACGGCAGTCTGGCCGTGGTACCCGCGATCAACGCGCTCGACCCCGTCTATGGCACCTCGTTCGGACCGGTGCCGTTTACCACCAACAACCGCCAGCGCATCGAGCAGATCGGCGAATATCTGCAGGATCAGATCAAGCTCGACCATTGGGTGGCGCTGCTCGGCATTCGGCATGACCTTGCGCAGTCTCGCACGGAGAGCTTAACCCTCTCCACGGGTATCACAACGATCGCGCCGAAATCCGATACCGCCGTCACCAAGCGAGGTGCACTGCTCTACAAATTCGATAGCGGCGTTGCACCGTACATCCAGTATACGGAGTCGTTCCAGCCGACCGTCGGCACTGATTTCTTCAGCCGGCCATTCGCGCCGACGACTGGCAAGCAGGAGGAGGCTGGTATAAAATACCAGCCTCATGACAAATCACTCTATACAATTGCGGCATTCAACCTAATGCAGCAGAATGTGCTGACACCAGATCCAGATTCCTCGCATGGTCCGACTGCGCGCGTTCAGACTGGCGAGATCCGCTCCCGCGGTGTCGAGTTCGAGGCCAAGACTGAGATCAGTCGCGAGCTGACGGTGCTGGCCTCATACACCTATCTCGATAACGTCGTGACCAAGACCAACACCGCCACGCAACTCGGCAAGCACCCGGTCGGCTTCCCGATGAATTCCGGCGCGGCCTGGGTGGATTATACCTTCCGCGGCGGGAAGCTCGATGGTTTCGGCCTCTCTGGCGGCGTCCGCTATATCGGCGAACTGCCGGGCAACACGGTGAACACGTTTTATGTCCCGGCAGTCACGCTGTTCGATGCTGCAATTCACTACGAGTTCTCGGCCCTGGGGCCGATGTTCAAGGGCTATTCGGCCCAGGTCAACGCCACCAACCTTTTCGACAAGACCTATGTGACCTATTGCCAGGACATCGGCTGCTATTACGGCCTGCGCCGCAATGTGATTGCGACGTTGCGCTATAAATGGTGACGAAAATGAGCGTGCAGTCCGGCTTCGACGAGCGTGTGTATGAGCGCAAGCCCGCGCTGCGGCGCTGGCTCTTCGTGCATAAATGGTCGAGCCTGATCTGCACGTTGTTCCTGCTGTTGATCTGCCTGACCGGCCTGCCGCTGGTGCTGCGTGAAGAGCTCAACGACCTGCTCAATGGCGGCTTGCCCTATGCCAAGGTGGCCGACGGCACGCCCAATATCAGCCTCGACCGGGTCGTCGACGCCAGCCGGAAGATGTATCCAGGCGAGGCCATCATCACCGTATTCGTCGACGACGACGAACCCAAGATCATGGTGTTTATGGCGAGCTCCCTGGAGGCGTTCAAAGCCGATCGCAGGTCGCTTTTCTCGATCAGTTTCGACGCTCACACCGGTGACGTGCTAAAGCAGACAAAGCCGTTCGGCGCCGATGGGCTGACTTTCTTGCAATGGATGCTGTCGCTGCACCGCGACCTCTTTATGGGGCTGACCGGCGAGCTGTTCCTCGGTGCGATGGCGCTGCTGTTCGTCGCCGCCATCGTCTCGGGAATCGCAATCTACGGTCCTTTCACGCGCAAGCTCGACTTTGGCACCGTGCGCGCAGGCCGGTCGCGGCGCCTGAAATGGCTCGATCTGCACAATCTGCTCGGCGTCGTTACGCTCGGCTGGGCCCTCGTGGTCGGCGTCACCGGCGTGATCAACGAGCTGTCGACGCCGCTGTTCGCACTGTGGCAGCAGACGGACGTTCGCGCGATGCTGGCTCCGATGCAGGGCAAGCCGGTGCCGCAGATCTCCGAATTGTCCTCGCCGCAGGTTGCCTATGACAGGGTTAAGGCGGCATTCCCCGATATGATCACGAGCAGCGTGGTCTATCCGGGCTCGCCGTTCGGCTCGCCCTTTCACTATGTGGTTTGGACCAAAGGCAAGGAGCCTTTGACCTCGCGCCTGTTCAGTCCGGTGCTGGTCGATGCGCGAACCGGCGCGCTGGTGTCGGCGGTCACGATGCCCTGGTATCTGCGCGCGCTGGAGCTGTCACGTCCGCTGCATTTCGGCGATTACGGCGGCATGCCGCTGAAGATCATCTGGGTGCTGCTCGATCTCGTCACGATCTTCGTGCTCGGCAGCGGCCTTTATCTCTGGTTTGTGCGGTCGTGGGCCACGAAGGCTCGATCTGCCACGGCACTGCCGCTGACATCGCCGGGGGCCGCGGAATGACCGGCCGCCATTCGATGGCCCGCATCTGGCTCTGGCCATCGTTGTTTGCAATCTTGAGCGTCTTCGGACTGTTTTCGGCGCTGCTTGGCCAGACCGGCCTCTGGCTGCCGCTGTCGTGGATTGCCCTGTCCGCTCCGCTCGTGGCGGCCGCAATTTGCATCGCCCGCAGCCGGGTGATGTGACTCTTACTCGGCCGGCTCGGGTGAAGTCTCATCCGCAGCGCCGGCGCGGCTTGCCATGATTCCGAGCGCAACGCCGCCGATGGCCAGGATCGGCAACAGCCGCTTCACGCCGATGGCGCGGACGATCTGCAGGCCCGTCGCGATCAGCATGGGATCGGCGAGCATGCTCGGGCCCGCCTTTGCGGCGCGCTCGGCGGCGATGCGGGCGCGTGTCCGCATCTCCCGCTTGTAGCCCCAATAGCTTCCTGCGGCGGCAAGCGTCAGCAGGAAGAAGATGCCGGCGCCCGCAAGGCAGGCCTGCACGGGGCCGTACTTTTCGAGGACGGAGATGAAGGCCGCCGCGCAGAGGAAGCATGTGGTGATGAACAGCGCGAACGCCGCACCCGCCGCCAGCGAGGTTAGCCGCATGGTCGCACCCGTCGATGCGCTGATGCCGTCGATGATGCGCTGAAACACGGTCTTGCTCCTCGGGTCCCCACAAGCCAATTCGTCACGTGCAGGTGGCGGCGGCGGAAGCCGTCGTCACCTCAAGTCCCATCGCGGGCCTCAGCGGCGCCAGGCGATACCGATCAGCAAGCCGATGCCGAGCGCGATACCCACGGTCGCGAGCGGCCGCTGCGTAATCGCGTCTTCCAGCGTCTCCTCGATCGAGCCATAGGCGTCCTGGGCCGCGCCCATCATCGCGCTGCCGCGCTCGGAGAAGTCGTCGAGCGTCGAATCCACGTTGTCGCGCGCCTGCTTGTAGCCACGCCGGGCCTGCTTGCCCGTGGCGTTGGCGAACGTGTTGAGCGCGTCGGTGATCTGGTCGGTGAGGGCGGCGATATCGTTTTTCACGGCTGCTACATCCTTCTCGAGGCGTTCTGCGGTGGCTTTGTCGGTCCAGTCTCTCATCCTGGCTTCGCCATCGGTTATTGACATCACAAGCTCCGAACTGTTGGCGGTGAGATGGGCGGAAAACGTTTCGTTGTGGCGGAAGTTCCGTTTGCCGAGCCTGTCATCCTTGCGGCAATTGCGGCGAATTCTCCGGCAACAGATGCTCCTTCAGAATCAGCCCTACGATGAGGAGCGGAGACGACAGGAAGGCGCCCATCGGCCCCCATAGCCAGGTCCAGAACGCCAGCGCGATAAAGACGGCGAGCGCGTTCAACGACAGCCTGCGGCCAATGATGGTCGGCGTGACGAAGTGCCCCTCCATGAAGGTGACACCGCCGAAGGCGAGTGCGGCCATCAGGCCTCCGCCGATGGTCGGGAATGCGACCAGCCCGACCACGGCCAGCACGACGAACATCGCGACCGGTCCGATAATCGGAATGAAGTTGAGCGCAGCCGCAAGCGCGCCGAGCCCGGCCGGATTGGGCATGCCGGTGACCGCACAGACGATGCCGGTGGCGATGCCGACGCCAATATTGATGACCGTGACCGTCAGCAGATAGTTGCCGAGATGAACCTCGATCTCGTTGAGGATTCGGAGCGTGCGCAGCCGCGCGTCGCGTTCGCCAAAATTCATGATCATGGCGCGTCGCAGATCGCGCCAGCTTGCGATGAACAGGATCAGGGTGGCGAAGAACAGCAGGAATTCAGCGAAGGTCGGCGACACGAATTCCAGCGTCGGCTGCACCCATTCCATTTTCGGCAGGGGGACACTCGGCAGCCCATCGGAGCCGCCGACCATGGTTTGCAGCTCCTTCCATAGCGCGAGTGGTCGGTCGAACACGTGCGCCTTCTCTTTCAGCTGCGCACCCAGCTCTGGGAGGCGTGAGCTCCATTCCATGGCGGGCACTGCGATCAGTGCAACGACGAAGGCCACCACCGTCGTGACTGCAATCACGATCAGCACAGCGCCGAGGGCGCGTGGAACGTGCCGCCGCTCGAGAAAGCTTGCCGCGGGCGACAACATGGTGCCGGCGACGACGGCCATGACGACCGGGAGGAAGAAAGCCTTGGCAAGATAGAGGACCGCGATAACGGCGATCAGGAGCAGGCCGGCGAGTGCATAGGCGACGAACTCGGTGCGCCGGATCACCGGCGGCAGCTCGGTACGGCTGTCGGGAAGCGGAGTACCCTCGTTATTGCCGGAAATCAGACGTTCACCGGGAAGGACGCGCACAATTTCTCTCCCCGCACGGAGGTGTCCGGGCGCCCATAGGTCATCAGGAAACGCCCGACGCCCGCGACGGTTCCATCGCGGCTTCGTGAAGTTACGCTCGCTTGACTGTGACGTTGTTGCTGCAGACGCCGGCGGAACTTGAACAGGTTCTGCTGCGTTTGTTGTGAAGCCGCATCACTCAAGATGCAGACATCACACGGGGCAGCACATGACGAAGTTCTCTGCAGTCGGTCGCAGCTTCTCGCCGCGCGTCGTCACCGCTTTTGCCTTTGCGACAGCTTTGCTGACGGTACCGTTCGCAGCACAAGCCCAAACCCTTGGCTTCGCGCCGATGCAGCCGCAAGCCTATCCGCAGGATCAGACCTATTCGCAGGGCTATGCGAGCGAGGCGCCGCAGGCCACCGACGAGGATGCGGCGCTTCCGGATCGGCTGCGCCGGCAGATCGTGAGCTTCGACCGCAACGAACCGGCCGGCACCATCGTCATCGATACCGCCAACACCTATCTCTATTATGTGCTCGGCAACGGCCGCGCCATGCGCTACGGCGTCGGCGTGGGTCGCGAAGGATTCACCTGGTCGGGCGTGCAGAGCATCACCCGCAAGGCGGAGTGGCCGGATTGGCATCCGCCGGCAGAGATGATCGCGCGCCAGCCCTATCTGCCGCGCTTCGTCGCCGGCGGCCCCGGCAATCCGCTGGGGGCGCGCGCGATGTATCTCGGTTCCAGCGAATACCGCATCCATGGTACCAACGATCCCACCACGATCGGCAAGTTCGTCTCCTCCGGCTGCATCCGCCTCACCAATGAGGACGTCAGCGACCTCTTCAGCCGCGTCAATGTCGGCGCCAAGGTCGTGGTTCTGTCCAAGAATGCGCCGCTGATGGCGCGAGGCGGTGATCCCGTGCGCAAGCGGCCGGCCGTGACGACGCTGCCCTCGGGTCGTCAGGCACTGAACGTCTCGACGTCGTCGGTGAACTAAGGGTTTGAGTGAGGTCACATGATGAGACGTTCGATCAGCAAGCTGGCTGGCGGGACGGCCGCGTTCGTCACGATCGTTTCCCTCGGCCTTGCGCTGGCGCCTTCGGCGCATGCGGAGGACTTCTTCTCGGCGCTGTTCGGCGGCTTCCGGGCCCGGCCGGCACCGGAGATCCGGGTGCCGTTCCCGAACGACGACATGCAACGCTACGACGCCCCGCGCCAGCGCGCGTCCTATGGCGGTGGCACGGCCTATTGCGTGCGCGGCTGTGACGGGCGTTATTTCCCGGCGCAAGGCAACGACGCCGAGAGCAAGGCGCAATCCTGCAAGAGCTTCTGCCCGACGTCAGAGACTTCGCTGGTCTATGGCAGCAATATCGACGACGCCACGACCGACGGCGGAAAATCCTATTCCGACCTGCCGAACGCCTTCCGCTATCGCAACGAGATCGTGTCCGGGTGCACCTGCAACGGCAAGGACCCGGCCGGGCTCGCTTCGCTCAAGGCCGAGGACGATCCGACCTTGCGAAAGGGCGATATCGTTGCAGGCAGCGATGGCCTCGTGGTCGCCAGCCGCAATGCCAACGATCGTCGCGGCATCGCGATGAACTTCTCGCCCCTGCCGGAGTCGATCCGCGCAAAATTCCGCCAGGTGCCGGTGGTGGCAAAGGAGTAGCATACTCTTGTCGTCCTGGCGAAACAGGCTGTGTGAAAAGTCGGCACTGTCATCTTGAGCTAGAATCAAATTCTTTCGCGGACGCTTCAGAGAAAGGAGTCTTCTCGCGAGACGCTGATAAACGATGCGGCATAGAGTCTTATTCTGTGGAGTCTTGCCGCGATCGACTTTTCACACAGCCTGTTTCGCCAAGACGACATCGAGAGTTTATTTATCGCCTTCTTTTCAATCCACAATCCTACGCCGCGCGGATCTTGCCCAGGAAATCGCTGACCTGATCGCCGAGCTGGCGGCTCTGGGTCTCCAGCATCTGCGAAGCCTGTTTGACGTTATCAGCGGCGCCGGCCGCAGTGTCGGCGTCGGCCTTCACGCCGGTGATGTTGTCGGAGACGTTCTTGGTGCCTTGCGCGGCATATTGCGTGCTGCGCGTGATCTCCTGCGTCGCTGCGCCCTGCTCCTGCACGGCGGCGGCAATCGCGGTGGCGACCTCGTTGACCTCGCCGATGATGCCGCCGATCGCCTGGATCGCGTTGATGGCATCGCCCGCGACCTTCTGGATGTCGGCGATCTGTTCCGAGATCTCTTCGGTCGCCTTCGCCGTCTGGCTTGCCAGTGATTTCACCTCTGAGGCGACAACGGCAAAGCCGCGGCCGGCCTCGCCGGCCCGCGCAGCCTCGATCGTGGCGTTGAGCGCGAGCAGATTGGTCTGCGCCGCGATGGTGTTGATCAGGCCGACCACCTCGCCGATGCGGCCAGCGGATTGCGCCAGCCCCTGCACGGTGCCGTCGGTCTCGCGCGCCTGGTTGACGGCGCGGCTGGCGATGCCCGCGGCGTGGGCGGCCTGCTGGCTGATGTCGTTGATCGAGGCCGAGAGCTCCTCGGCGGCGGCCGCGACGCTCTCGACGCTGGTGGAGGCGTCGTTGGAGGCCTTGCCGGCGACCTCGACGCGTTCGTTGGTCTGGCGCGACACGGCGGAGAGATCGCCCGAAGTCTTGCGCATCTCGGCCGACGCATCGCTCAATTCGCCGAGCGACTTGCGCACCACGCCCTCGAACTCGCCGACATACGTCTCCATCGCGCGCTGTCGCGCGGCCGCGCCGGCATTGCGTTCGCGCTCCTGCTCCTCGATCTTGAGCTTGTCGATCGCCTGCTGCTTGAAGGTCTCCAGCGCACCGGCGAGCGAGCCGATCTCGTCGTGACGGTCGAGATAGCCGCTGTCGACGCCAAGGTCGCCGCCAGCGACCTTGAGCATGGCGTCGCGGATCCGGTGCAGCGGCGTGATCACGCGGCGGCTGACCGCCAGCATCGCGGCACCGGTCAGGACGATGGCTGCAATCAGCAGGGCAGTGTTGACGATCAGCGATTGGACGGCGGACCAGCGCTGGGCCGCGGAATGGTCCTTGGCGGCTTGCAGGGCGGCATCGGCGAGCTTCACAGCGGTCATCATGCGAGGCACCGAATAGGGGCTCCACTGGTTGGCGGTCATCGACGCCTTCTCGCCCTTGGCGATCGCCGTGATGACGCCGTCACGGGTGGCGGCATATTGCGGATCGAAATAGGTCGACTTGGTCTCGGAGATCGCGGACGCCAGCGCCGGTGGCAGCTGCATGCCCAATGCTGCGAGCTCGATCGCGGTCCAGGCGGCGTCAGTGCCGCCGACGAATTTGGTGTAGGCGAGCTGCAATTCGGGCGTGATCTTGCCGCTGCCGAGCGCGTTGCCGACGATCTGCGAGCCTTCGCCGGCGTTGCTGCGCAACAGCCAGGCCATCTGCTTGATGGTCAGGAGCTGGTCGATGGTGGCGTCCTGGTGGTTGACGCTCGCGGCCAGTGCGCCGGCGAGCTTCTCGAGCTGCACCATCAGCGCGTCTTCGGTCGCGACATATTCCTTGGCGAGGCCTGCACGACGATCGGCGCGCGGCTTGACGGCCTCGGTCCAGAACTCGGCCTGTTCGGCGAGCAGCGTCTTGTTCAGCCCGCCGAGATCGGCGAGGTATGCGTCGCGCTGGACGAGGTCGGTGGTCGGTAGAATATCGAGCGTGCGGGCCAGCGCCGGCATCAGCGCTTCGCGGATATCGCGGATGTATTTTTCGATGTCCTTGTCCATCGGGACGTCGGAGGTGAGCTGGCGGTTGCTGGTCGAGCGGTCGGCCCGGATGTTGGCCATCGCCTTGAACACTTCGGCCGAAGCCGCCGAGACCGCGACGATCCGGTTGGTCTGCTGCAGCCGGCCCCAAGAGCTCCATGCGCTGATTGAGAAGCCGATGACGACGACGAGCGCGGTAGAGAGGATCACCGCCTTCAGCAGCGTAGATACGGTCAAGCGATTCAGCATCGGACACCCCGGTACGCGTTTCGAAGTTCGTGGCTCCGAACGGCAGCCCCACGAACTTCGAAACCAAAGGGATGCGCGCAATCCAGGCGCCTACCTACCGCAGGCGCCTGGAATCTATCTGGCCTGAAAAGGGTAAAAACTTAGACAGTGTGCCTGCCGTAAAATTACGTACTACGCCGCGCGGATCTTGCCGAGGAAGTCGCTGACCTCGTGGCCGAGCTGGTTGCTCTGGGTCTCCAGCATCTCGGAGGCGCTCTTCACATTGTCCGCGGCTGCGGCTGCGGCATCCGCATCGGATTTGACGCCGGTGATGTTGTCCGAGACGTTCTTGGTGCCTTGCGCCGCATACTGGGTGCTGCGCGTGATCTCCTGCGTCGCCGCGCCCTGCTCCTGCACGGCGGCTGCGATCGCGGTAGCGACCTCGTTGACCTCGCCGATGATGCCGCCGATGGTCTGTATCGCGTGGATGGCATCGCCCGCGACTTTCTGGATGTCGGCGATCTGCTCGGAGATTTCTTCCGTCGCCTTCGCCGTCTGGCTCGCCAGCGACTTCACTTCGGAGGCGACGACGGCAAAGCCGCGGCCGGCTTCGCCGGCGCGCGCGGCCTCGATCGTTGCATTGAGGGCGAGCAAATTGGTCTGCTGCGCGATGGTGTTGATCAGGCCCACGACCTCGCCGATGCGTCCTGCGGACTTTTGCAGGCCCTGCACGGTGCCGTCGGCCTCGCGCGCCTGCGTGACGGCGCGACCGGCGATCCCCGCGGCATGTGCGGCCTGCTGGCTGATGTCGTTGATCGAGGCCGAGAGCTCTTCCGCGGCGGCCGCGACGCTGTCGACGCTCATGGAGGCATCGTTGGAGGCCTTGCCGGCGACCTGGACGCGGTCGTTGGTCTGGCGCGAGACGGCGGAGAGATCGCCCGAGGTCTTGCGCATCCGGCCGGAGGCATCGTTCAGCTCGCCTAGCGTCTTGCGCACCGCGCCCTCGAACTCCCCGACATAGGCCTCGACCGCGCGCTGCCGTGCGGCGGCTCCGACGTTGCGTTCGCGCTCGTGCTCCTCGATCTTGAGCTTTTCGGTGGCCTGCTGCTTGAAGGTTTCCAGCGCGCCGGCAAGGGCGCCAATCTCGTCCTGGCGATCGAGATAGCCGCTGTCGACGGCGAGATCGCCGCCGGCAACCTTGAGCATCGCGTCGCGAATGGTGTTGAGCGGAGTGATGACGCGGCGGCTGACCAGCATGATCGCGCCGACGGCGAGGCCAATCGCAAGCACCAGCAGCACCAGCTGCACGGTCAGCGCGCGCTGCGCGGCGCTGCGCTGATCCAGCGTATGGGCTCGTGCGGCGTCGAGGGCGGCTTCGGCCACCGCGACCGCACTCGCCATGCGGCCGACGGTGAGCGGGCTCCACTGGTTGGCGGTCAGTTCGGCCTTCTCGCCCTTGGCGAGCGTGTCCGCGAGGCGGTCACGCAGGCTCAGATATTGCGGTTCGAAATAGGCGGTCTTGGCGCTGGCCATGGCGGAGGCGAGCGCGGGCGGCAATTGCATGCCCGAGGTCGATAATTCCAGCGCTTTCCACATCGCGCTCGTGCCGCCGACATATTGAGTGTAGTTTGAGCGGCTCTCGGGCGAGATTTTGCCGGCGTTAAGGCCGATCGAAACGATCAGCGAAGCTTCGCCCGCGGTGTTGCGCAGCAGCCAGGCATTCTGTTTGATCGAGAGCAGCTGGTCGATCTCGGCATCCTGATGGTTGACGGTGGCGGCCAGCGTGTTCCCGAGATTATCGAGCACGTCGAGCAAGCCCTGCGTCGTCTCCATGTATTCCTTGGTCAGGCCCGCGCGGCGCTGGTCCTTGGGCTTGGCGACGTCCTCCCAGAATTGCTTCTGTTCATCGATCAGCAATTTGTCGAGGCGTGCGAGCTCCGGCACCAGCGTACCGGATCGGGGGAAGTCCATGCTCGGCAGCAGTTCGAGCGCGCGTGCCATCGCCGGCATCTGCGCGTCACGCAGGGCGCGCAGATATTTTTCGATCTCGGGGTCCATCGGCTCGGTCGAGTTGAGGAGCCGGTTGGTGGTCGAGCGATCGGTGCGCAGATTGTGCATCGCCTTGAACAGATCGGCGGAGGCGTCGGCGATCTGCGAGATCCGGTTGGAGGTCTTGAGGCGATCCCAGGACTCATAGGCGGTGAGCGAGAGTGCGACCACCACACAGATCGACGTGATCGCGATCACTGTCTTCAACAGCGCGGACACGGTCAGACGATTGAGCATCGAAGTCCCCCAAATTCCCATTTCAAAGTTCGGCAGAGGCGCCCCGGCAAAATCGAGCAAACGGGAGGCGGCAGCATCGGCAATCCCATACCGTTTGCGGCACGGAGGCCGTACGGTTTCTGCATCTGAAACGAAAAGGGTAAAGTTTCAGGCAGGCAGCCGGCCGGTAGAATTACGCATTTACCAGAAGTTGTAAGGGGTTGCGCGAATGGAACCGGCGCGCGAGACGGGCGTTAGGACCTCATTAGCAATTTGCCTGAAGGGGGCCTTGCGATGTTGGTCGGCGTACTCGTCACCTTTCTCGTCATCATTCTCGTGCTTTATCTCATCAACATGCTGCCGATGGACGGCCGCGCCAAGCAGATCGCGCGCGTCGTTGTCATCATCATCGGCATCGTGTCGCTGCTGAAATATCTCGCGGTGTTTTAGCGGGTGTGATCGCCGCAACAAAAAAAGCCCCGGCGCGAGCCGGGGCTTTTGGTGTTCGAATGATCGGCCTCAGCCCGCGGCTTTGGCCTCGCGGCGGCGCGCGGTGAGGATGTATTCGGTGTAGCCGTTCGGCTGCTCGCGGCCCTTGAAGATGAGGTCGCTAGCCGCCTTGAAGGCTGTGCCGTCGAAGGCGGGCGCCATCGGCTTGTAGATGGCGTCGCCGGCGTTCTGCTTGTCGACGACCACGGCCATGCGCTTGAGCGATTCCATCACCTGCGCCTCGGTGATGACGCCCTGGTGCAGCCAGTTGGCGAGATGCTGGCTGGAGATGCGCAGGGTGGCGCGGTCTTCCATCAGGCCGACGTCGTGGATGTCGGGCACCTTGGAGCAACCGACGCCCTGGTCGATCCAGCGCACGACGTAGCCCAGAATGCCCTGGCAGTTGTTGTCGATCTCCTGCTTGACGTCGTCGGGCGCCCAGTTCGACTTCGACACCGGAATGGTGAGGATGTCGGAGAGCTTGGCGCGCGGACCGCCCTTGGTCAGCTCCTGCTGGCGCGCAATGACGTTGACCTGGTGATAGTGCAGCGCGTGCAGGGTCGCGGCGGTTGGCGAGGGCACCCACGCCGTGGTGGCGCCGGCCTGCGGATGGGCGAGCTTCTGCACCAGCATGTCCGCCATCTTGTCGGGCGCCGCCCACATGCCCTTGCCGATCTGGGCGTGGCCGGGCAGGCCGTCGATCAGGCCCATGTCGACGTTCCAGTCCTCATAGGCCTTGATCCAGGCCTGCGCCTTCATCTCGTTCTTGCGGATCATCGGACCCGCTTCCATCGAGGTGTGGATCTCGTCGCCGGTACGGTCGAGGAAGCCGGTGTTGATGAACATGATGCGCTTCGAGGCGCGCTGGATGCAGGCCTTGAGGTTGACGGTGGTGCGCCGCTCCTCGTCCATGATGCCGACCTTGAGCGTGTTCTCCGGCAGGCCCAGCATCTTCTCGACGCGGTCGAAGATCTCGCAGGTGAACGAGACCTCGTCCGGGCCGTGCATCTTCGGCTTGACGATATAGGCAGATCCGGTGCGGCTGTTCTTGACCTTGGAGTTGCCCTTGAGGTCGTGAATGGCAAGAAGTCCCGAGACCGCTGCATCGAGCAGGCCCTCGGGAACCTCCTCGCCGGTCTCGTCCAGCACCGCGTCGGTGAACATGTGGTGCCCGCAATTGCGCATCAAGAGCAGGCTGCGGCCATGCAGCTTCACCTCGCCCTTGCCGTCCGGCGTCTTGTAGCTGCGATCGGTATTGAGCGAGCGGGTCAGCGTCTTGCCGCCTTTTTCGAAGTCCGCCGACAGCGTGCCGTTCATCAGCCCGAGCGTGTTGCGATAGACCAGCACCTTGTCCTCGGCATCGACGGCGGCAACCGAGTCCTCCATGTCGAGGATGGTCGAGACCGCGGACTCCATCACCATGTCGGCGACGCCGGCCGGATCGTCCTTGCCGATCACGCTGTTGCGGTCGATCTTGACCTCGACATGCAGGCCGTTATTGGCGAGCAGCACCGCGCTCGGCGCGGTTGCATCGCCCTGGAACCCCGCGAACTGCGCGGCGTTCTTCAGCGCGGTGGCGTTGCCGCTCTTGAGTTTCACCGCGAGCTGGCCTGCGACGACGCTATAGGCAGTGACGTCGGTGTGGCTGCCGGTCGCGAGCGGCACGGCAGCGTCGAGGAACGCCTTGGCCTTGGCGATGACCTTGTCGCCGCGCGCCTTGTTGTAGCCCTTGCCGCTCTCCGCAGCGTCGTGAGGGATTGCGTCGGTGCCGTAGAAGGCGTCATAGAGCGAGCCCCAGCGCGCATTCGCCGCGTTCAGCGCGTAGCGCGCGTTGGTGAGGGGCACGACCAACTGCGGACCGCAGATCTTGCCGATCTCTTCGTCCACATTGGTGGTCTCGACCTTCTGCGTCGCGGGCTCGGGGACGAGATAGCCGATCTCCTTCAGGAAGACGGTGTAGGCGTCGAGGTCGAACGCCTTGCCCTTGCCCGCGCGGTGCCAGTCGTCGATCTTGACCTGGAGCGCATCACGGAAGGCGAGCAGCGACCGGTTCTTCGGCCCCAGTTCCTTGATGATGGCGGCTACGCCTGCCCAGAACGCATCCGGCGCGATCCCCGTTTTCGGGGCGGCTTCCTTGGCGATGAAATCGAAAAGGACAGGGGCGATCTTCAATCCGTGGGCATCGACGCGTTTCATGATGGTCTTTCTTGTTGGAAATGGCTGTTTTTGGCTGCTTTGACCCGACAGCAGCAAAATGCGCCCACGCGGGGCGGCTTTCGAGACCTATTAGCCCCAAAATCGGGGCGGTGAGAAGACCCCCCGGCGTCTGTCAAAATGTCAAGGAAGGGGGCGGCCCAGCGCTCCGCTGTCATTCCCCGCGGAAGCGGGGAATCCAGTACGCCGCGGCATCTTCGTATCCCAACGCCGTATCTGGAATACTGGGTCGCCCGGTCCTGATGCGTGATTGCGCATAAGGCCGGGCGACGACAGCAGGGCATGGGATAGGCTCAAATATTCGCCGCGAGGTCGACGACCTCGTCGAACAGCACGCCGGTCGCCTTCAGCATCTGCTCGATCTCGTCAGCCGCCTCGGCAACCGTCCGCGTCGAGGTGTCGATCACGAGCTCGGCGGCCTCGGGCTTCTCGTAGTCGTTGCCGATGCCTGTGAAAGAGGCAAGGGCGCCGGCGCGGGCCTTTTTGTAATGGCCCTTGGGATCGCGCTCCTCGCAGATGTCCGCAGGCGTTGCGACATGGATCTCGCGGAACGCGGTATCTGCGATGCGACGTGCGGTGGTGCGGTCCTCGCGGGCCGGTGAGACGGCGGCGACGATGGCGATGTGGCCATTGCGGGCGAGATGCGTTGCCACTTCCGCGAGGCGGCGGATGTTCTCGCTGCGATCGGCGGCGGAGAAGCCGAGATCGCTGTTGAGCCCGGCGCGCACCGTGTCGCCGTCGAGCAGGATCGGCGAACCGCCATTGGTGAAGAGACGCCGCTCCAGTGCCTTCGCCAGCGTCGACTTGCCGGAAGCCGGCAGGCCGGTAAGCCAGACCACCGCGCCATTGTGCTGATAGCGCGCGGAACGCTCGTCGGGCCGCAGCGCCGATTCCACCGGCACGATATCGACCGGCACAGCGCGCTGGCCGGCATCGACCGACAGCACCAGGCCGCCGCCGGCGATGCGCCCGGAGACCTCGATCACGAGGCGGCCGGTGCGCGGATTCTCGGTGTAGGGATCGGCAGCAATCGAGTTGGACAGGGAGATGTCGATCTCGCCGACGTGGTTGCGGCCGATCGCCTTGTTCTCGCGGCTCTCGAGCTCGCCGGGGTCGACCGCCTTCTCGATGGCGACGACGGTGGCGCGGGTCTCCTTCGGTCCGCAACGGACCAGCAGCTGGTCGCCCTTGGCGAGCGGCTTGTCGTGCAGCCAGAAAATGCGCGCGCGCAGCCGCCGCGTCTCGCGCGGGGCGGCGGCGGCATGTGCGATGATGTCGCCGCGCTCGATGAATAATTCGCGGTCGAGCGTGATGCCGACCGAACGGCCCGCGCCCTGGCGGCCCGCAACCGGCGTCACCGGCCAGCTCTCGACCGTCTTGATCTTGGCGATCTTGCCGGCCGGCATGATCACGATCTCGTCGCCGGCAATCAGGCTGCCGGATTCGATCCGGCCGGCGACGATGCGGCGGTCGTCGAACTTGTAGATCGCCTGCACCGGCAGGCGCAGCGCCAGCGCTTCCAGCGGCCGCGCAGGCTCGAGCTGGTCCAGCGCCTCGACCACGGTCGAACCCTTGTACCAGCCGATCCGGTCGGTGCGCTCGGCGACGCCGTCACCATCGCGCGCGGAAATCGGGATCACCGCCGTCGGCGTCACGCCGAGGCCGTTGAGATGCGCGGAGATCTCGTCGCTGATCTCCTTGAAGCGGTCGGCGGAAAAGTCGACGCGGTCCATCTTGTTGACGACGACCGCGACCTGCTTCACGCCGAGCAGATGCAGCAGATAGCCATGACGGCGGGTCTGGTCGCGCACGCCTTCGAGCGCGTCGATGATCAGCACCGCGCCGTCGGCCTGCGAAGCGCCGGTGATCATGTTGCGCAGGAATTCGGCGTGGCCGGGCGCGTCGATCAGCACGATGTCGCGCGAATTGGTGCGGAAGCGGATCTGCGTGGTGTCGATGGTGATGCCCTGGTCGCGCTCGGTCTGCAACGCGTCGAGCAGGAACGACCATTCGAACGGCATGCCGCGCCGCGCGCTGACGGCCTTGAGCATCTCGAGCTTGCCGTCGGGCAGGCTGCCGGTCTCGTGCAGCAGGCGGCCGACCAGCGTCGACTTGCCGTGGTCGACATGGCCGACAATGACGATCCGCACTTGCGGTCGCGTCGTGCCGTTTGGCATCGAATTGGTGCCGTTCGGCGTGGCGGGCGAAGCGGGGGTGACGATCATGTTCATACGACGCTCGCGTCCTTGATCAGAGATAGCCGGCGACCCGCAGGCGCTCGAAAGCGTCCTCGGTCTCGTGGTCGAGCGCACGGCCGGCGCGCTCCGGCACCTTGGTCTGCTCGAGCTCGATCAGGATCTCGTCGATGTTCGTTGCCGTCGAAGCGACCGGATTGGTGATGTCCTGATCGCCCAGCGAGCGATAGCGCTTGCCGTCCTTGGCGAGGTACAGCGGGATGATCGGGATGTTCTCGCGCTTGGTGTAGGCCCAGATGTCGGCCTCGGTCCAATGCAGGATCGGGTGGATGCGCAAATGCGCGCCCTGCGGCGGCGATGCGTTGAAATGATCCCAGAATTCCGGCGGCTGGTCGCGCACGTCCCAATTGCCTTCGAGACCACGTGGCGAGAACACGCGCTCCTTGGCGCGCGTGGCTTCCTCGTCGCGGCGAATGCCGGCGATAAGGCCGTCGAAGCCGTATTTGCCGAGTGCCATCTTCAGGCCTTCGGTCTTGCGCGCGGCGGAACGGGCGGCCGGAGGCAGCGTTGGGTCAACGGCATCGATGGGCGGGCAGGGCTCGACGCGCAAATCGAGTTCCCACTCCTTGCCGTAATGATCGCGGAACCGATACATCTCCGGAAACTTCTTGCCGGTATCGACGTGAAGGGCCGGGAACGGCAGGCGGCCGAAGAACGCCTTGCGCGCCAGCCAGATCATCACGTTGGAGTCCTTGCCGAGCGACCACAGCAGGGCGATCTTCTTCAAACGGGCAAAGGCCTCGCGGAAAATGTAGATGCTCTGCGCTTCCAACTGGTCGAGATGGTCCATGCTAGGGGCGGTCAGCTTGACCGGAATTTGCCGGTAAACGGGAGCCTGGGAGTCCCGTCCATCTGCACCGGAATTGTCCTTGAGAAGATGCATCTATGCCACTTTGCGTTTGGAGGCGAAAATTCTATAGTTGCAATGCAGAAGAGAAGAAAAAATTTTCTCTTTGCGCGTCAGAAACGACACATATATAGAAAATAATTCCAGTCAACCCCGGATGTGGGGGAAGCGAGTATCGCATGCGGTTCTTGCCGGTGTTCCTCGATCTCAAGGCCGGTCCGGTGGTCCTCATCGGCGCGGGTGAGCTTTTGCGCGCAAAATTGCGTGTGCTCGCTGCTGCCGGTGCGCGCATCCGCGTGCATGCGATCGACGGCAATCATGAGCTGGGCCTCAGCGCCGATGATGCGGCGCCTATCGAGGTCGCGACCGGCGATCCGCTCACGGCCGATCTTGCTGGTGTCATCGCCATCGTCTGCGCAGGAGCGGGCGATGCCGGCGTGGCGATGTCGGCGCGGGCGAAGTCGCTTGGCCTGCCGGTCAACGTCATGGACGATCTCGAACATTCCAGCTTCATCTTCCCGGCCATCGTCGATCGCGGCGATGTCGTGGTCGCGGTCGGCACCGGCGGAACGTCACCGGTGGTGGCGCGGCGCGTGCGCGAGAAGATCGAGGCGCTGCTGCCGGCGCGCATCGGCGAGCTTGCCGAGTTCATCGGCGGCTTTCGCAAGTCCATCAACGAGCGCATTGCCGAGTTTCCGCTGCGCCGCCGCTTCTGGGAGCGCGTCATCGACGGCCCGATCGGCGCCGCCGTGTTGGCTGGCCGGAAGGGCGAGGCCGACGCTGCGCTCAAGCAGATTTCCGATCCGTCCGCGTTCGCGCGCGCCGACAAGCCGGAAGGCTCGGTCGCACTGGTCGGTGCCGGCCCCGGCGATCCCGATCTCCTCACCATCAAGGCGCTGCGCGCGCTGCAGGATGCCGACATCGTCTTCCATGACGAGCTGGTCTCTCCGGACATTCTCGACCGCATCCGTCGCGACACTACGCGCGTTGCCGTCGGCCGGCGGATCGGCAAGCCCGGCATCGGCCAGGACGCCATCAACAGGCGCATGATCGAGGCCGCGCAATCCGGCCAGCGGGTCGTGCGGCTGAAGGGCGGCGATCCCTTCGTGTTCGGCCGCGGCGGCGAAGAAGTGGAAGCGCTGCGTGCCGCAGGCGTCACTTATTCGATTATTCCCGGCATCACTGCTGGTCTCGGCGGCGCCGCCGATTTCGAGGTGCCGCTCACCTACCGTCACGAAGCGACCCGCATCACCTTTCTCACCGCGCACAAGGCGCGCGACGCGGAGACGGTGGATTGGTCGACGCTGACCGACACCAGGATGACCGTCGTCGTCTATATGGGCATGACGGCCGCGCCCGCCATTCGCGCCGGCCTGTTCGCTGCCGGCCGTTCGCCGGAGACGCCGGTCGGTGTGTTCGCCCGCGTGACGCGGCCCGACGCGCAAAGCGCGATCGGGACGCTGCGCGACCTGCCCGAACTCGTACGGCGGATCAGCGGCGGTCCCGCCATTCTCATTATCGGCGACGTGGTCCGGCATGCCGGGTCGCTTCGCCGCGAAACCCCCAAACGAATCATCTCTGACCTGCTGGATGCTGCCGAATGACCTCTCCCCTGCAAAAGAAACTTAAAATCAGCGATTCCTCCGTCGTGACCGCCAACCGCACCTGGGATGGCGTTGTCGTCTACCGTACCGCTGCCAAGGGTTGGTCGGCGGACCTGGCGGACGCCGCGATCGTGCGAAACTCCGATGAGGCGAAAGCGTTGCTCGCCGAAGCCGTTGCCGATGACGTCGGCGCGATTGGTCCCTATATCGCTCCGGTCCAGATCGGTGAGGACGGCAAGATCTTGCCCGGAAATCTGCGCGAGCAGATCCGCCGCGATGGCGTGACCATCGACTTGCCGGTTTAATCGCAGGTCGGGCTGTAAGGCACTTTAATCATGTACGCTTACGACGAAATCGATCGCACGCTGGTCAATGAGCGCGTCTCGGAATTCCGTGACCAGGTGCAGCGCCGTCTCTCGGGCGAGTTGACCGAAGACGAATTCAAGATGCTGCGCTTGCAGAACGGCGTCTACCTGCAACTGCACGCCTACATGTTCCGCGTCGCGATTCCCTATGGGACGCTGGCGTCGAACCAGCTGCGGCAGCTGGCCCATGTCGCGCGCAAATACGACCGCGGCTACGGCCATTTCACCACGCGCCAGAACATCCAGTTCAACTGGATCAAGCTGTCGGACCTGCCGGATGCGCTCGCCGATCTCGCCGAAGTGGGCATCCACGCGATGCAGACCTCCGGCAACAACATGCGCAATGTCACCTCGGACCAGTGGGCCGGCGTCGCGCCCGGCGAGATCGAGGATCCCCGCATCTGGTCGGAGCTGATCCGCCAGCACACCACGCTACATCCGGAATTCTCGTTCCTGCCGCGCAAGTTCAAGATTGCGATCACCGCGTCGGACCACGACCGCGCTGCGATCAAGGTCCACGACATCGGCTTGCGCCTGATCAAGAACGAGAAGGGCGAGACCGGCTTCGAGGTTCTGGTCGGCGGCGGTCTCGGCCGCACGCCGTTCATCGGCAAGACCATCAAGCATTTTGTGCACGGCCGCGATCTGCTGAGTTATATCGAAGCCATCCTGCGCGTCTACAACCAGTACGGCCGCCGCGACAACATCTACAAGGCGCGCATCAAGATCCTGGTGCACGAGCTCGGTATCGAGAAATTCTCCCGTGAGGTCGAGGAGGAGTGGCAGCACATCCGAAACTCCTCGCTCCAGATCGACGATGAGGTGATCGAGGATATCCGCTCGCGCTTCATCTATCCGGCTTACGAGAAGCTGCCGCACATGCCGGACGAACTGCGGCAGGCCGCGGCTGACCCCGATTTCGAGGCGTGGCGCAAGAACTCGGTCGCCGCGCACAAGAACCCGGGCTATTCCATCGTCACGATCTCGCTGAAGCCGATCGGCGCGCCTCCGGGCGATGCTACCGCCGAGCAGATGGATGCGCTGGCCGATCTCGCCGACAAATATTCCTTCGGCGAGATCCGCGTCGGCCACGAGCAGAATCTGGCGCTGCCGCATGTTGCCAAGCGCGACCTTCCGGCACTGTGGAAGGCGCTCGACAAGCTTGGCCTTGCGACGCCGAACGTTAATCTGATCACCGACATCATCGCCTGTCCGGGCCTCGACTATTGCTCGCTCGCGAATGCGCGCTCGATCCCGATCGCGCAGGAGCTGACGCGGCGCTTCGCCAACCACGAACTCGCCAATTTGATCGGCCGGCTCCACATCAACATCTCCGGCTGCATCAATGCCTGCGGTCACCACCATGTCGGCCACATCGGCATTCTCGGCGTCGAGAAGAACGGCGAGGAGGTCTACCAGATCACCATCGGCGGCCGCGCCGATGAAAGCGCCGCACTCGGTAATCTGATTGGCCCCGGCGTCAAGTTCGACGAGGTCGCCGATGTCATCGAGGATATCGTGGAAGCCTATCTGGCGCTGCGCGAGCGGCCGGAGGAGCTGTTCGTCGACACGGTGAAACGCCTCGGCGTCGAACCCTTCAAGGAGCGCGTCTATGCCACTCGTTAACGGTGGAAAAATCGCCGACGACAGTTTCGTCAAGCTGGCCGTCGACACCCCGCTGCCTGAAGATGGCGATATCCTGGTGCCGGCCGAGCGCTTTCTGGGTGAAGCCGACGCGCTGCTCAAGCGTGCTGGCAAGATCGGCGTGATCTGGCCGAACAACCGCGACATTGCCGAACTCGTGCCGTATCTCGGCAAGCTCGCCACCGTTGCGCTGGTGTTCCCGAGCTTCCGTGACGGACGCGCCTACAGCCAGGCACGGTTGCTACGCGAGCGCTACGGCTATCGCGGCGATCTGCGCGCCACCGGCCAGGTGCTGCGTGATCAATTCGTGTTCATGCTGCGCGCCGGCTTCGAGTCCTTCGAGGTCAAGAAGCAGGCGGATGCGGAAGCCTTCATGCAGACCGCGAAGCGCTACTCGGTGTTCTACCAGCCGACCGGCGACGGCCGGATCACGGCGCTGCACCGGCGCATGCAGCTGCGACACTCCGAGGGTGTCGGCACGTGAACGCCATGGCTACTCAATTTGCATCCCGATCAACGTCGGCGTTGCCGACTGCGGATGAGCTCGATCGCGCGTTGCGCGATGCGTCTCCGGCGGAGGTCGTCTCGGCCGCGTTGAAAGCGGTCGGGCGCGAGAAGCTCGCGCTGTTGTCGTCCTTCGGTACGGAATCGGCGACGCTGCTCAAGGTGGTGGCGGATGTCGATCCGGCCATCCCGGTGATCTTCCTCGACACCGGCTGGCTGTTCGAGGAGACGCTGGCCTATCGCGACCAGCTGATCGCGATGCTCGGGCTGAAGGACGTTCGCTCGATCAAGCCTGCCGAAGAGGCGCTGTCGCGCGAAGATCCCGACCGCGACCTCTGGTTCTCCGATCCCGACGCCTGCTGCCGCATCCGCAAAGTCGAACCGCTGGCGCGCGCGCTCAAGCCGTTTTCGGCTTGGCTCAACGGTCGCAAGCGTTTCCAGGGCAATGCGCGCGCCGCCATTCCTGTCGTCGAGGACGACGGCGCGCGGTTGAAGTTCAACCCCTTCGCCAACGTCTCGCGCGAGGAACTCGAAGCGATTTTCGTCCGCGCCAAATTGCCGCGTCATCCCCTTGCGGCGTCCGGTTTTCGCTCGGTTGGGTGTATGCCTTGCACGAGCAGAACGACCGAGGGCGAGGACGAGCGCGCGGGTCGCTGGCGCGGCCGCGCCAAGACAGAATGCGGCATCCACACGATGAAGATTTCGTAGCACAGGCAAGCTGCCCGGCCGCGAACAAGAAAATCCGGTTCCGTTGACTTGGGCGCGTTTCGCCACGAGTTTCGCCTGCAGGCCTTCGCTGACATTGTCGTCGTCGAAGTGAATGGAGATGGACATGATGCGCCGTATCGTTCCGCTCGCTGCAGGACTGCTCGCGACGGGATTCTTGGCAAGCGCGGCTCTCGCCGCTGACGTCAACCTCTTGAACGTGTCGTACGATCCGACACGGGAGCTCTACGCCGAGTTCAACAAGTCGTTCGCGAACGCCTATCAGAAGGAAACCGGCAAGAGCGTCGAGATCAAGCAGTCGCATGGCGGCAGCGGTTCACAGGCGCGCGCCGTGATCGACGGATTGCAAGCCGATGTGGTGACGCTCGCGCTCGCCTATGACATCGACGCCATCGCCGGCAAGGGCCTCACCGCGGCCGATTGGCAGAAGCGCCTGCCGCAGAATTCATCGCCCTACACGTCGACCATCGTGTTCCTGGTGCGCAAGGGCAATCCGAAGGGCATCAAGGATTGGGACGATCTGCTCAAGCCGGGCGTTGCCGTGATCACGCCGAACCCGAAGACCTCGGGCGGCGCGCGCTGGAATTATCTGGCGGCCTGGGGCTTCGCGCAGAAGAAGTACGGTTCGGCCGACAAGGCCAAGGAGTTCGTCGGCAAGCTCTATCAGCAGGTGCCGGTGCTCGACACCGGCGCGCGCGGCGCCACCGTGACCTTCGTCGAGCGCGGCGTCGGTGACGTGCTGCTCGCCTGGGAGAACGAGGCCTATCTCGCGCTGAAGGAATTCGGCCCGGAGAAATTCGAGATCGTTGCGCCGCCGCTGTCGATCCTCGCCGAGCCGCCGGTCGCGATCGTCGACAAGGTTGCCGATAAAAAAGGCACCCGCAACGTCGCGGATGCCTACCTCCAGTACTGGTACACCAAGGAAGGACAAGAGATCGCCGCGCGCAATTTCTACCGTCCGCGCGATGCCGAGATCGCTAAAAAGTATGAAAACTCCTTCGCAAAGGTCGAGCTGTTCACGATCGATGATGTGTTCGGCGGCTGGACCAAGGCGCAGAAGGAACATTTTGCCGACGGCGGCGTCTTCGATCAGATCTACAAGAACTGATCGGGCGATGTCGGAGGGGTATTAACAGGGGGCCTGGTGAGCGTAATCGCAGCACGACGCCGGACGTTGCCGGGCTTCGGTCTCACGATGGGACTGACGCTGACCTGGCTTTCCGTCATCATCCTGATTCCGCTCGCCGGGCTGTTCCTGAAGTCGCTCGAGCTTAGCCCCGAGCAGTTCTGGAACATCCTCTCGAGCCGCCGTACCCTGAATGCGCTCCGTGTTTCTTTCGGACTCGCGTTTGCCGCAGCCTGCGTCAACCTCGTGATGGGCAGCATCATCGTCTGGGCGCTGGTTCGTTACCGCTTCCCCGGCCGGCGGCTGTTCGATGCCATCGTCGACGTGCCCTTTGCATTGCCGACGGCGGTCGCGGGCGTCGCGCTCACTGCGCTGTTTGCCGAGAAGGGCTGGCTGGGCGCGCCGCTCGCCGCGCTCGGTATCAAGGTGGCGTTCACGCCGGTCGGCATCTTCGTCGCCATGATCTTCATCGGCATTCCCTTCGTGGTGCGTACCGTGCAACCGGTGCTGCAGGATATCGATGTCGAGATCGAGGAGGCCGCCGGCAGCCTCGGCGCCAGCCGCTGGCAGACCATCATCCGCGTGATCCTGCCCTCGCTTGCGCCGGCGCTGCTCACGGGGCTCGCGCTCGCCTTTGCGCGCGCGGTCGGCGAATACGGCTCGGTGATCTTCATCGCCGGCAATCTGCCCAACGTCTCCGAAATCGCGCCGTTGCTGATCGTGATCCGCCTGTCCGAATTCCGCTATGCCGACGCGACCGCCATCGCGGTCATCATGCTCGTCGTTTCCTTCGTCATCATCTTCGCGGTCAACCGGTTGCAGCGCTGGGCGCAAAACCGGATCCCGGTGCAATAGGGCGGGATGCGATGACGATGCAGATCGCCGATTCCGTTTCGCTCTCTTCACCCGAGGCGAAGGCGCGAGCGCATGCTGCCGCCGCGCGTAACAATCTTCGCACCGAGCCGAAGGCGGTGCGCATCGCCATCATCACGCTGGCAATACTGTTCCTGACCGTCTTCGTCGTGCTGCCGCTCGTCCTGGTGTTCGCGGAGGCCTTTTCGAAAGGTGTAATTGCCTATCTGTCCGCGATCGCTGATCCGGAGGCATTATCAGCGATCAAGCTGACGCTTGTGGTCGCGGCGATCTCGGTCAGCCTCAATCTCGTGTTCGGCCTGGTCGCGTCCTGGGCGATCGCAAAATTTGAATTCACCGGCAAGACGTTCCTGATCTCGCTGATCGACCTGCCGTTCTCGGTGAGCCCGGTGATCTCGGGTCTCGTCTTCGTGCTGTTGTTCAGCGCGCAAGGCTATTTCGGCGGTTGGTTGAGGGATCACGACATCCAGATCCTGTTCGCGGTGCCCGGCATCGCGCTCGCCACCACCTTCGTGACCTTCCCGTTTGTGGCGCGGGCGCTGATCCCCCTGATGCAGGAGCAGGGCACGCAGGAGGAGGAAGCCGCGATCTCGCTCGGCGCCTCCGGCCTGCAGACCTTCTTCCGCGTCACGCTGCCCAATATCAAATGGGGCGTGCTTTACGGCGTCCTGCTCTGCAACGCGCGCGCGATGGGCGAGTTCGGCGCGGTCTCCGTTGTCTCCGGCCACATCCGCGGCGAGACCAACACCATGCCGCTGCTGGTCGAGATTCTCTACAACGAGTACCAGTTCGTCGCTGCGTTCGCGATCGCCTCGCTGCTCGCGATGCTGGCGCTGATCACGCTGATCGCCAAGACCATTCTCGAAAATCATCTCGACGAAGGACACGACGTCAATGACCATTGAAGTCAAAAATCTCGTCAAGAAGTTCGGCAGCTTTGCAGCACTGGACGGGGTCGATCTCAAGGTCAATGACGGCGAGCTGCTCGCTCTGCTCGGCCCCTCCGGCTCGGGCAAGACCACGCTGCTGCGGATCATCGCCGGCCTCGACTGGCCAGACTCGGGCGAAGTCGCCTTTAACGGCGAGGACGCGCTCGCGCAGGGCGCACGTGAGCGTCATGTCGGCTTCGTGTTCCAGCACTACGCGCTGTTCCGACACATGAGCGTGTTCGAGAACGTCGCCTTCGGCCTTCGCGTGCAGCCGCGCGCGGTCCGGAAGGACGAGGCGACGATCCGCGCCCGGGTCAAGGAGCTGCTCGATCTCGTGCAGCTCGACTGGCTGGCCGACCGCTATCCGAGCCAGCTCTCCGGCGGCCAGCGCCAGCGCATCGCGCTCGCCCGCGCGCTTGCGATCGAGCCGCGCATCCTGTTGCTCGACGAGCCCTTCGGCGCGCTCGATGCGAAGGTGCGCAAAGAACTGCGCAGATGGCTGCGCTCGCTGCATCACGAGATCAACGTCACCTCGATATTCGTCACCCACGACCAGGAGGAGGCGCTCGAAGTCGCCAACCGTGTCGTCGTCATGGACAAGGGCAAGATCGAGCAGATTGGTTCGCCCGACGACGTCTACGAGACGCCGGCGACCGCCTTCGTCCATGGCTTCATCGGTGAATCCATCGAGTTGCCGGTCCAGGTCGAGGGCGGTGTGATTAAGCTCGGCGACCGGCCGCTGCGGCTTGCGGCAGACGGGCTTGTGCCTGGCGCGTCAAAACTGTTCGTGCGACGACACGACATGCTGGTCGGTCCGCCCGGCTCGGGCGCCTTCGAGGGCGCCGTCCAGCACGTTCGCAATTTTGGCCCCGTGCAGCGGGCCGAGATCGCATTATCAGGCGGCGAGACCATCGAGATTGACGCCCCCCGCGACCGGGAACTGCACGCCGGCGACACGATCGGCCTCGAGCCCCGCCGCTACCGCATCTTTGCGGGCGTCTGAGCCGCCTTAACGGGGCGAATTTCCTCAAAATTCACCTTTCAGCCACGGTTGGTATGCAACAACGGCCCCTCATTGGGGGCTTTCTGCACATGCGCGCTGCGGCCGCAATTCTCATCACTTTGCTTCTCGCCGGCTGCGCCGGCAACGAAGCGCCGGTCCAGCAGCCGACGATGTATGCCGACATGTCGGTTCCGGGCGCCAAGCTCGATGCTCCGGCGGCCGCGATCATGATTTCGCAGTACCGCCAGAACAACGGTCTCGGCACCGTCGTCGTCGACCCCGATCTGATGCGGCTCGCCGAATCCCAGTCCAACGCCATGGCCGCCGCCAACAAGATGGACCATGATGTCCGCGCGCCGCTCGCCAAGCGCCTTGCCGCCGGCGGCTATCCCGCAACCGTGGCGGTCGAGAACATCTCGGCCGGCTATCATACGCTGGCGGAAGCGTTTTCCGGCTGGCGCGACTCGCCCCCGCACCGCGCCAACATGCTCAAGGGCGGTGTCACAAAATTGGGCATAGCGGCGAGCTATGCTCCGGGCACCAAATACAAGGTGTTCTGGACCATGATCCTGGCGTCGACCGATCCCCGATAAGCCAGACTTGATCCCGGGATACATTGACCCCGCGGCGAACTGTCGCCACGGTCGCTCGTCATCTGCTATTGTTCCCGAATGACAGATCATAGCCCGGAAGTCGCAACAGTCCCCGCGAAGGCGCAGCGTGTCCTGGTTCTCCAGGGCGGCGGCGCACTCGGCTCTTATCAGGCGGGCGCCTATCAGGCGCTATGCCATTTCGACTTCGAGCCCGAATGGGTTGCCGGCATCTCGATCGGCGCGGTCAATGCCGCCATCATCGCCGGCAATGAGGGCCACACCCGCGTCAAGCGGCTCAAGGAATTCTGGGAGATGGTTTCCAAGCCGGTGCCGTGGAAGCCGATCGGCAAGAGCGACCACAGCCGCGAACTGTTCAATACCACCAGCGCCGCGCTGATCGCGACCTTCGGTGTGCCCGGTTTCTTCTCGCCGCGCATCCCGCCCGCGCCGCTGTGGCCGCCGGGCAGTCCGCAGGCCGAGAGCTATTACGACACCGCGCCGCTGAAGAAGACGCTGGAACGGCTGGTCGACTTCGACCGCATCAACGATCTGAAGACCCGCCTGTCGGTCGGTGCCGTCGGCGTCACCTCCGGCAACTTCAAATATTTCGACAATTACGAGTTCAAGAAGCTCGGCAAGAAAATCGGCCCCGAGCACATCATGGCCTCCGGCGCGCTGCCGCCGGGCTTTCCGTCAGTCGTGATCGAGGGCGAGCACTATTGGGACGGCGGCATCGCCTCCAACACGCCGCTCGACTTCGTGCTCGATGCCGAGGTCGATCGCGACATGCTGATCTTCCAGGTCGACCTGTTCAGCGCGCGCGGTGACTTTCCGACCTCGCTGCTCGAGGCGACCGAGCGCGAGAAGGACATCCGCTTCTCCAGCCGCACGCGGATGAACACCGACAAGAACAAGCAGATCCACAATGCCCGCCGGGCCGCGCGCGACCTGATTTCCAAATTGCCCGATTATCTCAAGAACGACCCGTCCGTCGAATTCCTTGCGAAGGTCTCGCGTGAGAGCACTGTTACGGTGGTGCACCTGATCTATCGCAGCAAGAACTACGAATCCTCGTCCAAGGACTATGACTTCTCGCATGTCGCGATGGTCGAGCATTGGGAAAGCGGCGTGCGCGACGTGCATCTGTCGATGCGCCACAAGGACTGGCTCGATGAGCCGCAGTCCGGCGAGACCATGGTGACTTACGATCTCACGGGGGACATCACTGCGCCCCCGCCAAAAAGGAGCGAATAATATGGGTACTCTGTCAGGCAAGAACGCCGTCGTGACCGGTTCGACCAGCGGCATCGGGCTCGCCTATGCGCGCGCCTTTGCGGCTGCCGGCGCAAATGTCGTCATCAACGGGTTCGGCTCGCCGGAGGACATCGAGAAGGAGCGTGCCAAGATCGAGTCCGATTTCGGCGTGAAGGCGGTCTATTCGCCCGCCGACATGACCAAGCCGGTCGAGATCGCCGGCATGATTGCGCTCGGCGAGAAGTCGTTCGGCTCGGTCGATATCCTCGTCAACAATGCCGGCATCCAGTTCGTCTCGCCGATCGAGGAATTCCCACCGGAAAAGTGGGACCAGATCATCGCGATCAATCTGTCCTCGGCCTTCCATGCCATTCGCGCTGCCGTCCCCGGCATGAAGAAGAAGGGCTGGGGCCGCATCATCAACACCGCGTCGGCGCACTCGCTGGTCGCCTCGCCCTTCAAGTCGGCCTATGTGTCGGCCAAGCACGGCATCGCCGGCCTGACCAAGACCGTGGCGCTGGAAGTCGCGACCAACAAGATCACCTGCAATTGCATCAGCCCCGGCTATGTCTGGACGCCGCTGGTCGAGAAGCAGATTCCCGATACGATGAAGGCCCGCAACCTCACCCGCGAGCAGGTCATCAACGACGTGCTGCTCGACGCCCAGCCGACCAAGGAGTTCGTGACGTCTGAGCAGGTCGCAGCGCTCGCGCTGTTCCTGTGCGGCGACGATGCCGCGCAGATCACGGGTACGAACCTCTCGATCGACGGCGGCTGGACCGCGGAGTAATTCCACACTCTGCTATGCCCCGCGAAGGGGCATCCAGTACGCCGCGGCATCTCGGTTCAATCGCGATCGCCTCGGCGTACTGGATCGCCCGGTCAAGCCGGGCGATGACAGCGAGGATGGAGCGCCGTTTTTGGTCTAATGGCTCCAGGCCAGCGCCGTCACGATCGCGGATTGCAGGTTCAGCTCCGTGAACATGATCTTGCCGGCGACCACGACGAGGACGGCGGCAAGCGCCACGCGCAGCACCGTCTCCGGCACGCGCGTCGCGCTGTAGCTGCCGAGGATGATGCCGGGTAGCGAGCCCAGCAGCAGCACGGCCATCAGGGCCCAGTCGACCGAGCCGAGCATCCAGTGTCCGATGCCGGCCACCAGTGTCAGCGGCACGGCGTGGGCGATGTCGGAGCCGACGATGGTTGCCATCGGCAGGCGCGGGTAGAGCAGCAGCAGCACGGTCACGCCGACCGCACCGGCGCCGACGGACGAGATCGAGACCAGCACGCCGAGCACGATCCCGGTGACGACGGTCGCAATCACCGTGGTGCGCTCACTGACCTGCTCCATGCGCCGGCGATAGCGCTCCATCATCGACTTGCGGAAGATCAGCGATGTCGCGGTCAGGATCAGCGCGAAACACAGCACCAGATTGACGAGGTTGCGCTCGGCATCGCCCCTGAGATCGAGCTTCCACAGCACCAGCAGGGTCAGCGCGCTTGCCGGAATGCTGCCGCAGGCAAGCCGCAGCACCGCCGGCCAGTGCACGCTGCGCGACCAGCCATGCACGACGCTGCCGCCGGTCTTGGTGGCGGCGGCATAGAGCAGATCGGTGCCAACGGCGGTGGTCGGGTGAATGCCGAACAGCAGGATCAGCAGCGGCGTCATCAACGAACCGCCTCCCACGCCGGTCAGCCCGACAAGCAGGCCGACGCCGAATCCCGAGGCGACGTAAAGCGGATCAATCATGGTTGGCGGAATCTAGGTTTATCTCGTCAGTTGGGCAATATGACGTAGAATAAATTTCCCCTGAGGCGCAACCGCTTGGGTGGAATAAGAAGGATTATTCCCCTCGCTCAGGGTGAGTGGTGATTCCATCCAAATTGCCGTCCTTTGGCGAAATGGACATTTTGTGGGCCTGCTCGGCAGGTCAGCGATCGGCGATGCCGGGTTGTGACGGCTCATTCAGTCCCGTGAGCGGCCGTCGGGATGTGTGGCGAATATGGAGAATGTCGATCGTTTCGCTGCGAACCCGGTAGAAGATTCGAAATGGGTAGCGGACCGCGGATGCTACGCGGACGTTGGAACGTTGCGCCACGCGGGGGGCCGATAACGGTGTGCGCTGAATGCGATCAATGACGTCGAAGAGCCTTTGCGCAACGGCTTCTGCCACGGCGGGACTTGCGCTGGTTGTATAGTAGTTCGCGATGTCGCTGAGATCAGAAAGGGCCTGTCGGGAATAGAGGACCTTCATCCGCGCCGGAATTTTGCGAAAGCCGCGTCGATCTCGGATTCGGTCGCGACCTCGCCGCGATCAATGGCCGCCATGGCCGCGTCGATAATCTTCAGCTCTTCCTGGCTAGCTAAATATTCGCCGCCACGAAGTTCGCTTTCGATCTCATTTGCAACAGCAATCAACTCTTTCTGGGCCTCGTCAGGCCAGGATTGAGCGCGCTGCAGCAAATCTCTCAAGTCGGGTACAGCCATGGACTGGATTTTAGCAGGCAGAAGGCGATTGGCAAACGGTCTCTATTGATGAGACGGGGATTTACCGAATGCCAGCACGTGCAGCCCCAGGCGCTGCCGCACGATCCAGAACAGCAGCACTGTCTCGAAGGTGAGCGAGATCGAGGTCGCGGCCGCGGCGCCGTGGCCGCCGAAGCGCGGCACCAACGCGATGCAGAGCACGACGTTCATCACGAACGCCAACGCGTAGGCCAGCGCGCAGATCTTCTGCTGGCCGAGCATGTTGAGCAGGCGCTCCACCGGACCGATCGCGGCGCGAACGACGAGGCCGATCGCGGCGACGAACATGATGTCGTAGCCGACAACGAATTGCGGCCCGAACAGCCAGAGCAGGGGCTTGCCGAACGCTAGCAGCACGGCGGTCGCCGCCAGCGACGGCCAGAACGTCCAGTTGATTGCGTGCGCGACATAGGCCGACAGCCGTGCCTTGTCGCCGAGCGCGTTGTATTCGGCGAAGCGATGCGCCGTCGTCGCCGACATCGCGTAGTGGATGAAAGATACTAGCGCCAGCGTCTTCACCACCGCGAAGTACACGCCGACCTCGTCTGAGGGGCGGAACTGCTGCAGCACTAGTACGTCAGTGTAGGACAAGAGCAGGTAGAAACTTTCGACCAGCAGGATCGGCAGCGAGACCGCGAGCCAGCCGCTGATGTCGTAGGCCTTGGGGCCGGGTGTGATATGGCTGGCGAGTTTGCGGTTCAGCACCACCATCTGCCCGGTCATTGCGATCCACACGGCGCCGGCGCTCGCGACCATCGCGGCGACCGCGCCGAGATGATAGCCGAGCAGGAACGCGCCGGCCGTGATGCCGATGATTAGCGCCTGGCGGATGATGAATTGCGGCATCAACCCAAGCTGCATCCAGTCATGCGAGCGCGCGATGCCGTCCTGGGTGTTGGCGACGACGAAGGCCGGCAGCGTCATGCAGCCGATATAGAGCGGCAGCGCCTCGGCCGGATCGATCCAGGGCGACAGCAGCTTTACAATTCCGGCAAGCGCCAGAGAGACCAGTGTGGACGCTGCAAAAGTCAGCCAGCGACTGCCGGAGAGAAAGCCGCGCAAAAGCGCATGGTCGCCGCTGGCGCGATATTCCGGAATGATTTTCTGCGCGGAAGCGGAGATGCCAAAATCCATCATGCTGCCGAGCAGCAGCACCCAGGTCCAGACATAGACATAGATGCCGTAGTCCGACGTTCCCATCCAGCGTGCGAGCAGGACCTGCGAGAAATAGGCGAGGCCCGCGCTGATGACGCGAATGATGAAGATGGTGCCGGCCAGCCGCCGTGTCAGCGACGCTTCGCTCGATCCGCCCGACAGCTTCGCGCGCAGCCGCGCGATCAACCCGGCCGGTCCGGTCGTTGCGGGTTCTGCATCCATCACGGCCAATTCGAAGGATCCCCAGAGCGTCCCGCATGCTGCAGCAGGCTTGATGCGGTGGTCCCCGGGATTAGCAACGATTCGTTAAGATTCGGTTGGGTGTTACCGGCGTCGTCTTGGCTTTTACCAGGACGACAATTATTCCAAATTCGTATTGAACTCGTACGATTTCTCCGGCCCCACCAGCGTGAACTTCAGCGCTGCGCCGTCGGGCTTGACGCCCGGCGGCAAGCCGTCGAGCTCGAAGGAAAATCGCTTCACGCCGGGCGGGCTGTGCTCGACCGGATCAGGAATCGGCAACGACCACTCGGGCGTCGGCCCTTCGACGAACAGATTGACCTTGCTGTCAGCGGGCGCCACGACGTCGACCACCACGTTCTTGGGCCCGTCACGCTTGACATCGCGGATGGTCAGCGGATTGGGATCGCCGATCGTGGCGGGCTTCGGCACGGTGTCGAGCGCCGTGCGCAGATTGGCGTCCTCGGTCGAGGCGACGTTGTTGAAGCCGAGCTCGATATTGGCCTCGACGGGAATGCAGAGCTTTTCGCAGACCGCGTAGTTGATCTCGGCGCGCAGCGTCACCGGCTTGTCGGCGGCCTTGGCGACGATGCGCAAGGGCAGCACGATCTGGTCGTGATAGCCGATCGAATGGCCGCCCGCACCGTCATCGAACTTCAGTGGCGCCGGCCACATCACGGTCACCGCTTCGACATTGTCCGACTTGGAGAAGTCGAACCTCGGCGGCACGCCGGAGTCGCCGGGCATGCGCCAATAGGTCTTCCAGCCGTGTTGCAGCTGGAAAGCAATACCGCCGAGCAGGACCGCGCCGCTGCGCGATCCCGCGAGCAGCCGCACCGCGGAATGTCCGTCGCGCTGCCACAGTGATGCATCGTCGGCACGGGCGCCCATCGCCAGCGACGCCGCAAGCAAGGTTGTCGCGACGCCAATCGCCGCATGCAGGGGAACTCTTTTCAGCATGGCACGTCTTTACAGGGTCGTTTCGGGGCAAACCATTGAATTGCTTGTGATGGATGCACTGGATTCCAGCCACTGCAAGCCTTGATTTGACAGCAGGGCGGCCCGACATCAGGATAGGAATTGAAACCGGAGTGCTTCATCGATGGCTCCCACAGGCAAGAGGACGGGCGAAGGCACCCGCAGCACGGGCGCCGGGCTTCCCAATTCGGCCGGCTATCTCGACGGCCAGCTCCTGATCGCGATGCCTGTCATGGGCGACTCCCGCTTTGAACGCTCGGTGATTTACCTTTGTGCGCATTCGGCCGAGGGCGCGATGGGCATCATCGTCAATCATCCGGCCGGCAGCATCGATTTCCCGGAGCTGCTTGAGCAGCTCGGCATCGTCAAGAAGGGCGAGCACATCAAGCTGCCGCAAAATGCCGAAAGCATGAAGGTGCTGGCCGGCGGGCCGGTCGATACCGGCCGCGGCTTCGTGCTGCATTCCAGCGACTTCTATATCGAGCACGCGACGCTGCGGATCGACGACGGCGTCTGCCTCACCGCGACCGTCGACATCCTGCGCGCGATCGCCAATGGCTCCGGCCCCAAGCACGCCATCCTCGCGCTCGGCTATGCCGGCTGGGCCCCCGGCCAGCTCGAGACCGAGATCCAGAGCAATGGCTGGCTGCATTGCGACGCGGATGCGGATCTGATCTTCGGCGACGACGTCGACGAGAAATATGGCCGCGCCTTGCGTAAGATCGGCATCGATCCCGGCATGCTGTCGAACGAGGCGGGGCACGCGTAGCGCTTTATCGCTCCACCCTCCGCTGTCGTCCCACCCTCCGCTTTCGTCCCGGATCTGCGCTGCGCTTGTCCGGGACGAAAGCGGAATTTGTGGCTACTCCAACGTCTACTCCGCGGCCTGCTGCTGCACCGTCGGCTCGGTCCCCGCCACCGTCGCCCTTCGCATATCGCGAGGCTGAGACTGGTCGTAGCGGCGGACGCGGTGCATGGTCTGGCGGTTGTCCCACATCACGAGGTCATGCAGCTTCCATTTGTGGACGTAGACGAACTCTGCGTTGGTCGCGTGCTCGTTGAGATCACGCAGCAACAGCCGTCCCTCCGGCACGCTCATGCTGACGATCTTGCCGGCATGCGATGAGAGATACAGCGATTTGCGGCGATGTACGGGATGCGTTCGTACCAGCCGCTGCAGCACCGGCTTGAACATCGCCTTCTCGTCGTCGGTATATTCGGTGAAGCCGAGCGATCCGCGCGAATACATCAGCGAGTGCTCGCAGACGAGATCGTCGATTTCGGCTTTGGTCTCGTCGTCGAGCGCGTCATAGGCCGCGCGCATGTCGGCGAATTCGGTGTTGCCGCCCTTCGGGTTCACCACGCGCGCCGACAGCAGCGAGAATTTTGCGGGGATCGGACGGAACGAGCTGTCGGAATGCCACAGGCAATTGCCGAGATTGAACAGATGCGAGCGACTGTCTTTTGCGAGCGGCTTGCCGTCCTTGCCGAGATTGGAGACGTCGTTGAGGCCGGACTGGAGCCGGTAGTCTTTTTCCTTCGTCACCGTGCCGCCGCGTGCATCTTCGCGCTGACCGAAATTCAGCGCGAATCCCATCTGCTGCTCGTCATTGATGTCCTGGTCGTGGAAGACGAGCACCGCGTATTTGTCCATGGCGGACTCGACCTCGCGCGCCTCGCTCTCGGCGAGGGGCTTTCGCAGGTCGAGGCCCGAAACCTCGCCGACAAAATGTGTCTGAAGCTGCCGAATGGCGATCGTCATGGTGTCTCTCCCGCGAACCGCGAGCGGTTGCTCCGCTCTGTCGGTGAAAAAGCTACTCCCGCGCCGGTTGATGTTCAACGCCCTGCGTGCATGGCTCTCACGCGTTGCGCGCCATCAACCCGCCGTCGACCGGGATCACGGCGCCGGTGAGAAAGGAGGCTGCCGGCAGGCACAGGCTCAGCGTCATATGTGCGACCTCCTCGGGATCGCCGTAGCGGCCGAGTGCGGTGCGGCGCTTGGCGTAGATGGTCTTGTGCTCCTCGGAGATGCGGTCGGTGATGGCGGTGCGGATCGGGCCCGGGCAGATGCAGTTGACGGTGATGCCCTCGCGGCCGAGCTCGACCGCGAGCGAACGCGTGAGGCTGGCGACGCCGCCCTTCGCGGCCGAATAGGGACTGTGCAATGCGGTGGCGCCGAGCGCTTCGGTGGACGCGATGTTAACGATGCGCGGGGATTTCGACTTGCGCAGATGCGGCAGGGCGGCGCGGATGATGCGCGGATGCGCCGTCAACATCACCGCGATGCCCTTGGCCCAGGCGTCTTCGTAGGCTTCGTCGTCGATCGCGACGCGCACGGAGATGCCGGCATTGTTGACGACGACATCGAGCCCGCCGAAATGCGCGGCGATATCACCAACCACGCGCTTGATCTCGCCGCCGTCGGCGACATCGAGCTTCCACGCCTTGGCCGAACCGCCGCTCGCTGCGATCTCCTTCGCGACCGCGTGCGCGCCTTGCTCGTCATGATCGGTGACGGCGACGTTCGCCCCTTCGGACGCGAATACGCGCGCAGTGGCGCGCCCCATGCCGCTCGCCGCGCCGGTGACGAGAACGGTCAGGCCTTTCACGGAGCGGCTGAGCTCTTTGAATTCGGACATGCTGTTTCCTCGCGGGCTCTTGTTTCTTGTTCTGAGATCGACAAGGCTGGCATCGATCCGCAGACAGGTCAAACAAGCAAAACAAAAGGGGAGGCCGCGATGGCGAATGAGCTCGATTTCTCTGGCAGGCAGGTGCTGGTCGTCGGTGGTTCCAGCGGAATCGGCAACGGTATTGCGCAAGCTTTCCGCGCGAGGGGCGCAGCAGTCGCGGTGTGCGGCACGCGTGCTCGGCCGACGGAATATTCCGCGGAGGAGGGCTCCGATCTCAACGGTCTTGCTTATGCGCAGCTCGACGTCAGCAATCCCGGCGCGATCGAGGCGTTCAAGCCGTCGTTCGAGTGGCTCGATATCCTGGTGCTCGCGCAAGGCGCGGTGCTCTATCGCCGCGGCGAGTTCGAGATGGAGGGCTTCCGCAAGGTCGTCGAGGTCAATTTGATGAGCCTGATGGCGTGCGCGACGCGATTTCATTCCATGTTGCGGCATTCCAAGGGCGCGCTGATCATGGTGTCCTCGACCGCGGCCTACCATTCCACCATGGGCAATCCCGCCTACAATGCGTCGAAGACCGGCGCGGTCGGATTGACGCGGACGCTGGGCGAGGCCTGGGCCGAGGATGGCATTCGCGTCAACGGCATCGCGCCCGGTCTGGTCGACACCAAGATGACGAAGGTGACGACCGACAATCCCAATCGGCTCGAAGGTGCATTGTCACGCATTCCGCTGCGGCGGTTGGGCACGCCGGCCGATATGGCGGGCGCGGCGCTGTTCCTGGCCTCGCCGCTGTCGTCCTACATCATCGGCCAGACACTGGTCGTCGATGGCGGACTCATTCTCTAGAGCGTGATCCGGAAAAGTGTGAAGCGGTTTTCCGAAAAGATCACGCTCAAACGATAAAGCGATTGGAACTGCGCTGCTCCTGATCGGTTACTCCGGCAGACCCCCGAGGAGGAGCATCATGGACAAGGACAGGATCGTCGGATCGGCCAAGGAATTCGCTGGACGCGCCGAAGGCGCCGTCGGCGATCTCGCAGGCGATGCGCAGACACAGGCATCAGGCAAGGCGCGTGAAGCGGCCGGCACCGTGCAGAATTTGTACGGCCAAGCCAAGGACGCCGTGCGTGACGCTACGGACACTGCCACGAGCTACGCCAAGGATGCTTACCAGAATCCCGGCGACACGCTTCGGGACGGCTCGCAAGCGATCTCGCAAAAGGTGCAGGACAATCCGCTCGGCGCGCTGCTCGTCGCCGGCGGCATCGGCTTCGCGCTAGCGCTTCTGATGTCGCGCCCCGCACGTCGCCCGCCCCCGCGCTGGCGCTATTACGGCTAACTGGTTATTCCGGGGCGCGCGAAGCGCGAACTCTGATGCGCAATTGCGCATCTGATAATCCATCGTGCCACTATCATCGTAGATGAATGGATTCCGGGTTCGTGCCAAGAGGCGCGCCCCGGAATGACAGCGCCTACCGCACCACTTCCGCCGAACGCCCGACATTGCCGGGCGGACGCGGAATCGCAGGGTTCGGATTCGGGTTGCGCGGTGCCGGTGCCAATTGACGCGGCGCCGGCTGCGGCGAGCCGAAGCCGAAGAAATCGCGAATTGACGGCTGGGCCTGCGCCGGTTGCTGCGGCGCCGTCGGCTTCTTCGGCGCGAGTGGCTTGGGCGGCACGATTCCAGCGCCAGCGCCCGGCGTGCCCGGAGCCGCAGCACCACCGTCGGGCGACGTCGCCGCCATCGGCGTATCGCCCTTGGCCTGCTCGCGACCGACTTCGCGGCGTGGCCAGGCATAATCGTCGGCGCGGCCCGCGGGCGCGGCGAGCGGCTCGCCCTTCACCAGCGTCTTTGCGGCCAGTGCATCCACGGATGCGGGCCGCGTGCCCGGTCCACCCAGCAATTGATCGGTCGAGATCGAAGCCGCGACCAGCGGCACGATCGGGCCCGCCAGCGGCCGCGGCGCCGGCTTGCCGGGCTCGGCGCTGGTGTCGGGTGTCGCCGGCTCGCTCGGCAGTGCGATCGGGCCTGAGCGGCCCGCAAGAAGGCGCGTGATCTCGCGCTCGACGTAATGGGCAAGTTTTCGCGCGCCCGGCTTGGTGAAGTAGACGCCGTCGCCGCTGCGCAGCTGGCGAATCTGGCCTTCGAAATCCGGGCCCTTCTGCAGGAAGCGGCCGGCTTCGTCGACAAAGCCATCCCAGACGTCGACATAGGTGATGCCGGCCTTGGCCGCGCCTTCGCGATAGAGCGAATCCAGGAACAGCATGTCCGCGGTGCCCTTCGGTCCTCGGATCGCGGGCAGGCCGACCCAGAGCACCGGCACGCCCTTGGCCTTGAGGACGTTGGCGAGCTCCTCGATCTTCTTGCTGTAGAGTTCGACCCAGTGGTCGTCGCGGAATTCGTAGAGGCCGTTCGGATTGCGCGCGGTTTTTTCCGGCGCGGCGGCCGGCGTATCGGCGTTATCGGCGTCGTCCTGCGGCAGGTCGGTGTCGGCCGGCTTGTCGTCGGGTTTTGCGGCGGTGTCGGGCTTGGCATCGCCGGGCTTGGCGTCACCAGGCTTGGCCAGCGGCCTGGCGCGCGCGCCCTTGTCGTTCTTCTTGTCCTTGTCCGCCGGCTTGTCTGACTTCTCGGGCGCAGCTTCGCGGATCGCGATGCGGTCGTTGAGGCCGAGCATGACGACGATGACGTCGGGCTTCTCGGTTTCCAGAATCCCGTTGGCCGCGGCCGCCCAGTCCGAGGGTTCACCCTTCGGCTGGTACCTGATCAGGCCGGACGTGGTCCTGTGCTTCCGGATCACGCCCATGTCGGGCTGCTCGGTGTAGGCGTCTTCCAGGCCGTAGGCGAGCCAGTCGGCCATGGCGTCGCCGATCACCAGCACGTTCTTGTCGGAGACATTGTCGCGCTTGGGCGGCGCTGGCGCGCGCGAAAAATCCTGGCGCGGCGCCTGCGGCTGTTGCTGCTGGAATGGCGCAAAGAAATCGCCCCCGAACCAGCCGCCGTCGCGGCCGCCGCCTCGTTGTTGTGGAGCCTGGCGCTGCGGCGGACCGCCGAAGCCGGGGAAGTTGAAGAACTGCGCCGAAGCAGGTCCCGCGACCCCGACCAGGATCGCAAGCGCCGTACCCAGCGCGATCAACGGGCCGGTCTCGGTCAGCACCTTGAAAAAGGATTTGGGCTTCGACATGCGATCTCGGGCGCGCGCAACGGGGTCTGGAAGTAGGTCGTTATAATAACGGAATCGGGCGCCAAACGGGCAAATTCTCTCGTAGATTCTTGGGGCAATACACCGCCGATCGGCCAAAATCCCGCTTCAGGGTTACTTTCGGCGCGTTTTTACCGCCCGCGCAGCCGGTCCAGCACGTCGGAGGAGGCAAACCCGTCCGCGGGCATCCCGATCGAGGCCTGGAAGTTGCGCAGCGCGTCCCGGGTCTGGCCGCCGAACTGGCCGTCCGGAGTGCCCTTATAGAACCCGCGCTGGACCAGGAGCTGCTGGAGTTCCAGCCGCTCGCCCCTCGACAATTCCCGTTCCTGCCGCGGCCATGGCTGCACGAAGGGCTGGCCGCCGCGCAGGCGGTCGGCGAAATGGCCGATCGCCATCGCATAGGCCTCGGCCGGATTGTACTTCATGATGACCCGGAAATTTTGCAGCATCAGGAAGCCGGGCCCCTGCGCGCCGGCGGGCGCCAGCAGATAGGCCTTTTCCGCCGGATGCGGGAAGGGCTGGTTGGTTGCGCGCTTGAGCCCGAGTTTTTCCCATTGCGCGATCGTCATCGCCTTGGCGCGATCGGCCAGCATGTAGTTGAAGCCTTGGGGCACCACGACCTCGAAACCCCAGGTCTGGCCGCTCTGCCAGCCGTCCTTCTTCAGATTGTTGGCGGTCGAGGCGATCAGGTCGCTGGCGTTGTCGACGACGTCGCGCCGTCCGTCGCCATCGCCGTCCACGGCAAAGCGCTTGAACGCGGTCGGCATGAACTGGGTCGGGCCGAACGCGCCGGCCCAGGAGCCGCGCATCTGCTCCGGACGCAAATCGCCGCGGTTGAGGATCTCCAGCGCGGAGAGGAATTCGTCCTTGAAATAGGCTTGCCGCCGGCCGACGCAGGCGAGCGTCGCGGTCGATTGCAGCACGCTGCGGTCGCCCATCTGCGTCGAATAATTGGACTCGATGCCCCAGATCGCGGCGATGATGTAGCGGTCGACCCCATAGGCCTTCTCGGTCGCGTCGAACTGCGCCTTGTACCTGGCGAGAACTTCCTTGCCCTTGGCGAGCCTGTTGTCGTTCACGAGGATGTCGAGATAGTCCCAGATCGACTTGGTGAACTCGGGCTGCGAATCCATCAAGTCCATGATGCGCAGATCGGGCGAAAGGCCGGCAGTGAAGCGCTGGAAATTTTCCTGCGTGATGTTGCGCCGTGCGGCATCAGGCCACATCCCGGCAACGCAATTGCCAAAATTGCCGGCCGCCTCGCGGATCGCGGCCGCCGTCATCAGCGGATGGCCGGAGGCGCCGTCCTCGCCGCTCCAGGGCTGAACTCCCGTTTGAGCACCGCCGGGGCCGGGCGGGGTTTGCGAGGGCGCCGGATTCGCGCCGGAGAAAATGCCGCCGAACAGGTTCGACAGGCCGTTTTGCCCTTGTTGCCCTTGTTGCTGTCCTTGGGCCTGCGCGGACACGGGGAACAGGAGCGCGGCCGCAAGCATTGTCGCGCCGGTCAAAGATAAAGCTGCCGCTGTCACCAATTGCCTCATGTCCCACCCGTCCGGCCAAAATCGGCCATCAGGAGGCCTCGTTACGGTTGCCAATATCTTAACAAAGGTGAAATTTTGCTGGTTACCTTTTTCTCGAATTCCCGGAGATTGAGCCCAACATCCGCCTTTGTTACCGGCTGCAAACCGGCTAGCAAGATGCCATTGCTTCTTTCACGTGCGCCCCAAGGTATTCGATCAATCAGATGAAAATCCGCAAAGCCGTATTCCCCGTCGCCGGCCTCGGCACCCGCGTCTTGCCCGCCACCAAGGCGATGCCGAAGGAAATGCTCACCATCGTCGACAAGCCGCTGATCCAGTACGTCTATGACGAGGCGAGGGAAGCCGGCATCGAGCACTTCATCTTCGTCACCGGCCGCAACAAAAGCGTCATCGAAGACCATTTCGACCGGATGTATGAGCTCGACGCCACGTTAGCCGCACGCGGCAAGAAGGCCGAGCAGGACGTTCTGGCGCAGAACCAGCCAGAAGCCGGCGCCGTCAGCTTCACCCGCCAGCAGGCGCCGCTCGGCCTCGGCCACGCGGTCTGGTGCGCGCGCGACATCGTCGGCAACGAGCCGTTCGCGGTGGTGCTGCCCGACGAGCTCGTGCTCAACACGCCCGGCTGCCTGAAGCAGATGATCGAGACCGCCAGCAAGCTCGGCGAAAAATCCAACGTCATTGCGGTCGAGGCGGTGCCCGACCATCTCACCCATCAATACGGCATCTGCGGCATCGGAAAACGTACCGGCAAGATGTTCGAGGTCGACGGCATGGTCGAGAAGCCGGCCAAGGGCACCGCGCCCTCCAACCTCTCGATCACCGGCCGCTACATCCTCCAGCCCGAGATCTTCAAGATCCTCGAGACCCAGGAACGCGGCGCCGGCGGCGAGATCCAGCTCACCGACGCCATGATCGGCCTCGCCAAATCGCAAAAATTCTACGGGGTCGAGTTCGAGGGCGAGCGCCATGATTGCGGCTCCAAGCCCGGCTTCCTCCGCGCCAACATCGCCTACGGCCTCAAGCGGCCGGAATTGCGCGATGGCCTGATCGCGGAGATGAAGAAGTATCTGGGGCAGTAGGCCCTTAAGCCACCAGCGACAGCTTCGGCAAGCTCGCCACGACCGATTGATTTCGGCCGCCGGCTTTGGCCGCATAGAGCGCCTTGTCGGCGGCGGCGACCAGCACGGCCCAGTCCATGCCGCTGGTGGGTGCGAGGCTGGCGATGCCGCAGGAGACGGTCGATCCCGCGCCGCCGTCGGACCAGCCCAGCACCTTGGCCCGGATGGTCTCGGCGATCTCTAAGGCGTCGGTGGCGGACGTGTTCGGCAGCAGCACGGCGAACTCCTCGCCGCCATAGCGCGCGGCGCAGTCGCCGGCTCGACGCACCGCATCGGAGATGCAGATGGCGATGCCGACCAGCACCTGGTCGCCGGCCTGGTGGCCGAAAGTGTCGTTGTAGGCCTTGAAGTGATCGGCATCGATCATCAAGAGCGCGACCTGCGTCTTCTGGCGCATGGCGCGGCGCCATTCGATGTCGATGACATGGTCGAACTTGCGGCGGTTGCGCAGGCCCGTCAGCGCGTCGGTCGTCGCCATCTCCTCGAGCTTGCTTTCGGCATCCGCGCGCCGGCCGATCTCGCGGGCGAGCATGATGGCCGAGCCCAGCACGAACAAAGCGAGGACCAGGACCACGGCGCCGATGCGGAGCGCTTCCTTCTGCCACAGCGCGAACACTGTGCTGAGCGGCTTGCCCGCCACCACGAACATCGGGCCGGTGCCGCTGCTGCGCGCGTAGAGCCGCGCGGTCGGATCGACCGGGCCCTGTCCCGCGAACGAGCCGCCGACGCGGAGATTGTCGGCCTTCCAGGTCTGGCTGTCGTTCAGATTCCTGCCGATGATGTCGAGATCGAACGGCCGCCGCATCATGATGGTGCGATCGCGCTTGAGCACGGTGATGGTGTCCGCGGGGTCGAGGCTCAGCCGCTCGAACAATTCGTGGAAATAGGTGAAGCGGATCGAGCCGGCGACCACGCCCATGAAGCCGCCGTCGGTATCGCTGACGCGGCGGCTCAGCACGATCGAATAGGCGCCACGAAACAGCATCGGGCGGCTGATGAAGAGGCCGGCATTGGGATTGTCGCGGTGGACCGTGAAATAGTCCTCACTGCCGCGATTTTCCGGAACCGGGTCGAGCGTGGAAGCATCGATGGTTAGATTGCCGTCCGCATCGAACACCTGGATGGCGCCGAAATGCTTTGCGGTCGTGGCATGGTCGAACAGGATGAGCTGGCGGATCGGTTTGGAGACCGTGTTGATCTCGGGCAGCAGCATGTTGCTGGCGACCGCCTTCAGGGACAGGTCGTAGATATCGATGTTGCGGCTGATGTCGGCGTCGATCGAGGTGGCCAGGTTTTCCAGCGTCTGGCGGGCCAGCGCCTCCTCGCCGCGGCGCATGTCGAGCATGACGTTGACGCAAACGGCGGAAAAGCCGATCACCGTCACGACGGACGAGATGATCAGCAGCTTCGCCGAAATGCGCCAGGGCCGGCGGGCCGTGGCTTCGCGCCATCCAGACATCCATTGCTCCCGACATCAGTGGATGCGCCTGAAATCTTGCGTAGTGTTTAAGTCGCGACGGCGCTGTCGCAATGAGTTAAGAATTGGTTTCCGCCGGTCTCCGATTTGAGCTGACCAGACCGCGGACAAAGTGGATAGAGGACGACGGTGAACGACTACGACGCATTGCGCGATTACCTGATGCGGCAGAAGCAGGCGGAGTTCATGCTGAGCTTCGAAGAGATCGAGGAGATCATCGGCGCCGCCCTGCCGCGGGCGGCCAACCGTGCCTCATGGTGGGACACCTCGCGCAGCCCGGATATCAAGATGCCGCAGCGCGAAGCCTGCCTCGCTGCGGGTTTCAAGGCCACCCGGATGCCGGACGGCCAGACGGTGCGCTTCACGAAGCAGAAGAGTGACCGGCGGCGCCCGGCGGTTAAGAGCGACTAGCTCGCCGCTTCCAGCCGCACTTCCGTGAGCAGCCGCATCGCCGCATCTGCGTCCATCGGCTCGCCGAAGGCAAAGCCCTGCGCGTATTCGCAGCCCAGCTGATACAGCTCGACCGCATCGGAATCGGTTTCCGCGCCTTCCGCCACCACGTCCATGCCGAGATCGTGCGCGAGCGCGATGATCGACTTCAGGATCACCGGCCGCGTGCCGCGATTGGTGGTGCGGACGAAGGACTGGTCGATCTTGATGGTGTCGAACGGGAAACGCTGGAGATAGGCCAGCGACGAATGGCCGGTGCCGAAATCGTCCAGCGACAGTCCAGTGCCGAGCTCGCGGATCCGCGTCAGCATTTGAGCTGCGTGCTCCGGATTCTCCATCACCAGCGATTCCGTCAATTCCAGCTTCAGCGTGCCGCGTGCCACCGAGGAGCGCGACAGCACGGTGCGGATGTCGTGGATCAAATCGTGGCGCAAAAGCTGCCGCGAGGAGACGTTGACGCTGGCGAAGATCGGCTCGCGCGAGCGCATCGCACGCTGCCAGATCGAGAGCTGCTTTGCGGTCTGGTCGAGCACGAACATGCCGAGGTCGATGATCAGGCCGGTTTCTTCCGCGATGGTGATGAATTCCGACGGCGCCATGCGCCCGAGTTTCGGATGATCCCAGCGTACCAGCGCCTCGAAGCCCGCGACCGAACGGTCTTCCAGCCGGACGATCGGCTGGTACAGGATGGTGAGCTCCTGCCGCTCGATGGCGCGGCGCAGCTCGCTCTCCAGCGTCAGGCGATCGGTCTTGCGAGCACGCATGGCCGACTTGTAGACGTCGATGCGGTCGCCGCCGATGCGCTTGGAATGGTACATCGCAAGCTCGGCGTCCTTGATGATCTCGTCCGTCAGTTGAACTTGCGGATCAGAAAGGGCGAGACCGATCGAGGCGGTCAGGAAGATTTCGCGGTCGTTGAAGGCGATCGGCGCGCGGATGGTCTTGCGGATGGTTTCCGCAAAGGCGGTGATGCGGGCCGGGTCCTGCTCCGAGAGCAGGATCAGCCCGAACTGGTCGCCGGCGAGCCGCGCCAGCGTGTCCTGCGGCTTCAGGATGCGGGTGAGGCGGCGGGCCAGCGTCAGCAGGATGGAATCGCCGACCGCGATGCCGACGGAATCGTTGACCTGCTTGAAGCGATCGAGGTCGATCACCATCAGCGTCGGCCGCAAGGTCGGCATGGTCTTGGCGAAATGCGCGACGGCACCGAGCCGGTCCATGAACAGCTTGCGGTTGGGCAGGCCGGTCAAATTGTCATGCACGGAATCGTGCAGCAGGCGTTCCTCGGCGTTGCGCAGCTCAGTCACGTCGGTGAGCGTGCCGACCACGCGTGAGACTTCGCCGTCGGAGCCGACCACCGGGCGCGCCTTCAGCGCGAACCACATGAAGTGGCCGTCGGGGGTGCGCAGGCGGAAATCCTGCACCAGCCGGCCGCGGCGCTGGTCGAGCACGCTGTCGAGCGCTGCGCGGAACCGGTCCTGGTCGAGCGGATGCAGTACTTCCAGCCAAGAGGCCGCCGGGCCTTCCAGCGTGCCGCGCTTGAGACCGAGTAGCGCTTCGGTCTCGGGGCTGGTGAAAACCTTGTCGGCGGAAACGTCCCAGTCCCAGATCAAATCGCCGGAACCGGCCAGCGCCAGCGCCCGCCGCTCGATGTCGGAGACCACGCCGGTGGTGGCGCCGCCGCCGGCAAAGGCGTGCTGCATCACCGTGAAGCCGATCAGCATCACGATCAGCACGAGGCCGCCGAGCAGCGCAGGGCCGACGATGTCGTTGGTGACGGAACCGGCCACCGTCATGCCGGCCGCGACCACCCAGACCACCAGAAGGAACCAGGTCGGGATCAGCAGCACCGCGCGGTCGAAGCCGTGGGTGGAGAGATAGACGATCAGCGCGAAGCCGGCGAAAGCGATCAGCACCAGCGAGATGCGCGCGATGCCGGAGGCGACGGCCGGATCGAACAGAGCGAGCGCCACCAGCGAGCCCAGGAAGGCGAGCCAGCCCACCGTGATGTGGGAATAGCGCACATGCCATCGACTGAGGTTGAGATAGGCAAACAAAAACACCAGCAGCGTCGCCGCCAGGATCGCTTCACCCGCCGCGCGCCAGATGCGCTCGGCGTTGTTCGACATGTCGAGCACCTTGCCCCAGAAGCCGAAATCGACGCCGATATAGACCAGCACCGCCCAGGCCAGCGCGGCTGCGGCCGGAAACATGATGCTGCCCTTCACCACGAACAGAATGGTGAGCACCAGGGCGAGAAGTCCGGAGATGCCGATCACGATGCCCTGGTACAGCGTGAACGAGTTGACCTTGTCCTTGTAGGCTTCCGGTTCCCACAGATAGAGCTGCGGCAGCTTGTCGGTGCGCAGTTCCGCGACGAAGGTGACGACGGCGCCGGGATCGAGCGTGATGCGGAACACGTCAGCGGTCGGGCTTTCCTGCCGCTCCGGCCGGTCGCCGGTCGAGGGCGTGATGGTCGCGATGCGCGACAGCCCGAGGTCGGGCCACAACAGCCCTGACGACACGATGCGGTAATGCGGGGCGACGATCAGACGGTCGAGCTGGTCGTCGGTGTTGTTGGCGAGCGCGAACACCACCCAGTTCTGGCCGCCCTCGCGGGCGCGCACCTCGATGCGGCGGACGATGCCGTCGGTGCCGGGTGCGGTGGAGACCTGGATGCGGTCGGCGTCGCTGCGCTGATGCTCGAGCACGCCGGTGAGGTCGATCGCGGGCGCGTCGCCACGGACGCTGACAGCGTCAAGCGCGCGTGCAGGCGACGCGGCGACAAGAATCATGAGGCCCAGCGCGATGGGCGCGAGGCACCTGATCAGACGCAAGGTCAATTCTCCGCGTTCGACGCAAACTTTGTGTGCAAGGCTGCCACGTAAAGGCGATTTCAGACCGGACAGATATGGTTCGGCGCGTCGCGATAGATGCCACGAAAGCGAGGAAAATCAAAGGGTTTCCGCCTTGCCGAGTGGGTCAGCGGCCTAGACCTCCAACACAATTTTGCCAATATGTGCGGAGGTCTCCATGCGCCGGTGCGCGTCGGATGCCTTTTCCAGCGGGAAAGAGCTGTCCATCAGCGGTTTGACACGGCCTTCGCGCAAAAGTGGCATCACCTTCGCCTCGATCGCAGCCACCATCGCCGCCTTGTCCGCATTACTACGGGGGCGCAAGGTCGAGCCGGTATGGGTCAACCGCTTCACCATCACCTTGGCGATGTTGACGCTGATCTTGGGGCCGTTGAGGGTTGCGATCTGCACGATGCGGCCGTCGACCGCGGCGGCATCGTAGTTGCGGTCGACATAGTCACCCGCGACCATGTCCAGGATCAAATTGACGCCGGCCTTGTCGGTCTCTTCCTTGATCACGGCGACGAAGTCTTCGGTCTTGTAATTGATGGCGCGGTCGGCCCCGAGCTTGAGGCAGGCGTCGATCTTGTCCCGCGATCCCACGGTGACGAACACCTTTGCGCCGAACGCTTTCGCGAGCTGGATCGCCATGGTGCCGATGCCGGAGGAGCCGCCATGGATCAGCAGCGTCTCGCCGGCCTTCAGCCCGCCACGCTCGAACACATTGTGCCAGACCGTCATCAGGGTTTCCGGCAGCGCGCCGGCTTCCGTGATCGACAGCGCCGGCGGCACGCTCATTGCTTGGGCATCCTGCGCGATGCAATACTGCGCATAGCCGCCACCGGCGACGAGCGACATCACCTTGTCGCCGATCTTGTGCTTTTTGGCATTGCTGCCGACGGCGACCACTTCACCCGCGATCTCGAGGCCGGGCAGGTCGCTGGCGCCGGGCGGCGGCGGATAGGCGCCGGAACGCTGCGCCACGTCGGGCCGGTTGACGCCCGCGGCCTGCACCTTGACCAGGATCTCGTCGGGACCGGGCTGCGGCAGGGCTCGTTGTTCCGGCACCAGCACCTCCGGCCCGCCGGGCTTGGAGATGGCGACCACGGTCATTTGCGCGGGCAGCTTTTCCATGATTTGTCCTTGGAGACGAGGGCAGGATTGAACAGGCCAGTTGATTAGCCAGAGCGCCCGGCGCTGGCAACCGCTTCAATTTCGTTTGACCGCCTGGCGGACCTGATCGGAGGAACGACGATGCCGATGGAAGACGACGACCGCCCGCGCAAGAAGATCAGCCACGAGATCGGACAGGACCTCTCACTTTTGTCGGTCGAGGAACTGACCGAGCGCGTCGCCCTGTTGAAGACCGAAATCGCGAGGCTGGAAGGAGCCACCACCAAAAAGCGCGCATCGCGCGATGCGGCGAACAGCGTCTTCAAGTCGTAGCACCACACAATAGTTGTCGTTCCGGACAAGCGCAGCGAAGCGGAGCGCTGATCCGGGACCATAACCACAGGAAGTGGTTTGGCGAAGACTCGTGGTTACCAGTTCGGGCAACAACTCCTCCCTGTGGTTATGGGCCCCGGCCTTCGCCGGGGCGACGAGAGATTGTTCTGCGGCGCACTCAGCCACTGACCGACATATGGCTAACGAACCCTCAAAAAAATCGTTCGTTTACTCCTAATTAAGCTTTCGGGTTTATGACTTGGAACTGTCCTCGTTTGGACACCGAGTGGCTCCTGTCCACTCTGTTTGACGCCTCCCTGTTATCAACTTTCAAAGCCGCCGGTTTTCCGGCGGCTCTTTTTTTCGTCTCAATCGTACTTTCGGCGTCTAGCCCCGGTTGAATTCCAAGGAATGACCCGCGGAAACCATATCCGCGCTTGCCGCTGGACTCCGTGATCCCTACGCGCAATGATTTGTTCATCATAAGCCGGCGCCAAAGCCGGACGGGTAAACAGTTGCGTAAGGGGCGTTAACCATGGAACGTTTGCAAGCCGACGGCGCTCTCGTTCAACTCAGCGAGCGGTTCACCAATTCTGCGGCCTTTGGCGCCCTGTTTCGTGAAGGCATGGATCTCGTCGAAGAGACGGCCGCCTATCTCGACGGCGCTGGCCGCAACGAGGCCAAGGCGCTCGATCGCGCCGTCAGCCTCACCTATGCAACCGAGAGCATGCGCCTCACCACGCGCCTGATGCAGCTCGCCTCTTGGCTGCTGCTGCACCGCGCGGTGAAGGAAGGCGAGATGACTCTGGGCCAGGCCAATCGCGAGAAGACCAAGGTCAAGCTCACCGCGGCCGATCCCGGCGCCGCCGACACCATCGAGAAGCTGCCGTCGCAGCTCCAGGAGCTGATCCATCGCTCGATGAGCCTGCAGACCCGCGTGCGCCGCCTCGACACCACCATCCACACCCCGCCGGTCGATCAACCCTCGATCGGCAATCCGCTGGTGCCGCATCTCAACGCGCTGAAGGCCGCGTTCGAACGGTAAGGCCACAGCTCCTCGTCATTGCGAGCGAAGCGAAGCAATCCAGAAAGTCTTCGCGGAGGCAGTCTGGATTGCTTCGTCGCATCAGCGCAAAATTGCTGCGCAATTTTGTCGCGAGCTCCTCGCAATGATGATAACTCCCCCAAAACAAA
>JAUEPE010000019.1 GCA_030403585.1 Frankia sp. RB7 | reverse complement strand
ATTTCGGCGACGGCAAGGCCGCGATGACGCTCGCGATCTCGACCGTCTATCATCTGCAGCGCGCGCTTGCCGCCGACAAGGTCGGGTTAAGCGAAGACAAGATCTGCTGGTTCGATTTTCCAACCGTAGCGGGCGGCAAGGGCGCGCCGACCGATACGCTTGGCGGCATCACCGGCTGGTTGGTCACCAAGGGGTCGCCGAAGGAGGCAGTCGATTTCCTGAAGTATTTCGTCTCCAAGGATGTGCAGACGCGGCTTGCGGCGGGCAACTACATCATCCCCGTCGTGCAAGGCGCGGACGCCGGCCTCAACAATTCTTTCATGAAACTGATCGCGGCTAATCTCGCCAAGTCGAACTACCACCAGAACTTCTATGACCAGAGCCTCGGCCCCTCGGTCGGTCGCGTCGTCAACGACGTTACCGCGGAGATCGCCGGTGGCAGCATGAGTCCGCAGGACGCAGCCAAGGCGATCGAAGCGGCGTGGAAGCAGGGCAACTGACGGTGGCGCGGCGGATCGCGATCGTGTCGGCGATGGGCGCTGCTGACGAGACCGTCCCGCAGGCCGCGGTCCGCGGCCCGAGCTGGGACGGCCGCTTCACCGTCCTGATCCTGTTCCTGCCGCCGGCGCTGCTGCTGTTCACATTGTTTGTGGTGCTGCCGATCGGCGAGGCGGCCTGGTACTCGGGCTTTAACTGGAATGGGTTCGGCAGGCCGACCAACTGGATCGGCTTCGACAATTACCGCTTCGTGCTGGAGACGCGCGCGTTCTGGCTCGCGCTGCGCAACAACGGGCTGATCATCGCGGTCTCGCTGGCAGTCCAGCTGCCGCTCGCGCTCACGCTGGCCTTGATGCTCGCCGAGCGCTTTCGTGGCGCCGTGGCGCTGCGCATGCTGTTCTTCATGCCCTATATCCTGGCCGAGATCGCGACCGGGTTGATCTTCTCTTTCGTCTACGACGGCGATTACGGTCTCGTCGCCTCGATCTGGCGTACCTTCGGCGCCGAGGCGCCTCATCTGCTGGCCTCGACCGATACGGCGATGCTTGCGGTGCTGATCGTGATCGTCTGGAAGTATTTTGGCTTCCACATGATGCTGTTCATCGCAGCACTGCAGAGCCTCGACAAGAGCCTGGTCGAGGCGGCGCGGATCGACGGCGCAACGCGCTCGCAAGCCCTGCGCCATGTCGTCATTCCCTTGCTCTATCCGACGATCCGGCTCTCCGTGTTCTTTGCCATCGTCGGCTCGCTGCAGCTGTTCGACCTCGTCATGCCGCTGACGCGCGGGGGACCTGCGGATTCCTCCAACACGATGGTGAGCTTTCTCTACAACAACGGCATCTCGCGCATGCGGGTCGGCTATGGCAGCGCCATCGGCGTCATCCTGTTCGTGATCTGCGTGACCTTCGCGTTCACCTACAAGCGATGGTTCATGCGCGATGAGTAGTACAGAGACCACCCGCGCGCCGTTCGATCCCGCCGTGCTGTTCAAGGCGGTGTTCCTCACTGCTGTTGCCATCTTCGTGCTGGTGCCGTTGCTCGCGACCTTGCTCGGCGGCTTCAAATCGCTCGGCGAATTGCGCGTCAATCCGTTCGGCTGGCCCACGCACTGGGAATGGCAGAATTATGCCGACATCCTGTTCTCCGGGCGTTACTGGCAGCTCCTGCGCAACTCGCTGATCATCTCGACGCTCACGGTGATATTGACCCTGATCACAGCCTCGATGGCGGCGTTCACCTTTGCCCATGTCAGGTTCTACGGCTCATCGATGCTGTTGAGCTATTTGACGCTCGGCCTGCTGTTTCCGGCGGCGACCGCCGTGCTGCCGTTGTTCATCAAGGTGCGCGATCTGGGACTGCTCGATACTTATTTCGGCGTCGCGCTGCCGCAGGTCGCCTTCAGCCTCGCCATGAGCGTGCTGCTGCTGCGGCGCTTCTTCAGGGATATTCCCCACGAGCTGCTCGAGGCGGCGCTGGTCGATGGCTGCAGCTACATCAAATTCTTCCGCTACGTGACGCTGCCGTTGTCGCGGCCGATCCTGGCGACCGTCGGCACCATCACCTTCGTCAACAGCTGGAACGCCTATCTTCTGCCGCTAGTGATGCTCAACACCGATGCGCTCTATCCCTGGCCGCTCGGCATCATGATTTACCAGGGCGAGTATTCGTCCGAATGGCACCTGATCCTCGCCTTCATCACGCTCACCATCCTGCCGACGATCATTCTGTTCCTGCTGGCGCAGAAGCACATCGTCGCCGGCCTCACTGCAGGCGCGGTCAAGGGATGAACGGTACCTCACGGAGATCGCAATGAGAAAAGTCGGAGTCGGAATCATCGGCTGCGGTGTCATCAGCACCGCCTACCTCAAGGCAGCGCAGCGGTTCCCGGTCATGGAGGTGCGGGCATTAGCCGACATGCGCAGCGATGTGGCGGAGCGGCAGGGCGCCGCCTTCGGGCTGCCGGCGATGCGGGTCGACCAGTTGCTCAAACGTGACGACGTCGAGATCGTCATCAATCTCACCGTGCCGCTCGCCCACACCGACGTCAGCCTCGCGGTGCTGAACGCCGGCAAGCACGTTCACTCCGAGAAGCCGCTCGGCATCAACGTCGCGGAAGCCCGCAAGGTGATGGATCTCGCCGCGCAGAAGGGCCTTCGCGTCGGCTGCGCGCCCGACACGTTCCTCGGCGGCGGCCACCAGACCGCGCGCAAGCTGATCGACGACGGCGCCATTGGCACGCCTGTGGCGGGCAGCGCCTTCTTCGGCTGCCCCGGCCACGAGCGCTGGCATCCGGCGCCGGGATTTTATTACTTGCGCGGCGGCGGGCCAATGCTCGATATGGGTCCGTACTACATCACCGATCTCGTGCAACTGCTCGGCCCGGTCGCGAGCGTGATGGGCTCGACCGCGCGCCCGAAATCCGAGCGTCTGGTCACCAGCCAGCCGATGAACGGCACCTTGATCCCGGTCGAGGTTTCGACCCATGTCGCGGGTACGCTCGAATTCGAGAGCGGGGCGGTCGTCTCGATCGCAATGAGCTTCGATGTGCCGAAACATCGTCACACGCCGATCGAGATCTATGGCGACAAGGGCAGCATGCTCGTGCCGGATCCGAACCGCTTCGGCGGTGAGGTGCAGGTCGCGAAGACCGGCGGCGAATGGGAAACGGTGCCGTTGACGCACGGTCATGTCGAAGGCGAGTTCCGTTCCATCGGCGTCGCCGACATGGCCTCCGCGATCCTGAACAACCGGCCGCATCGTGCAAGCGGCGCGCTCGCCTTCCATGTGCTGGAGGTGATGGAGGCGTTCCAGACCTCCGCCGACGAAGGGCGGCGCGTCAAGATCGAGAACCGCGTCGAGCGGCCGGCGATGCTGCCGGCCGGACGTGAAACCGGACAGATCGACTGAGGGAATGACCATGCGCAAGGCACTAATTGTATGGGGTGGCTGGCCGGGACACGATCCCGATCTCTGTGCCTCGATGATCCGCGGCTGGCTGAAGGCGGAAGGTTTTGAGGTCCGGATCGAAACGACGACGGAGGCATTCGGCGATCCGGCGATCCATGGTCTCTCGTTGATCATCCCGATCTACACCATGTCGAAGATCGAGAAGGCGGACGCGCTCAACCTCTGCGCGGCGGTGCGTAGCGGCGTCGGGCTTGCCGGCCATCATGGCGGCATGGGCGATGCATTCCGCGATTCCGTTGATTACCAGTTCCTGTGCGGCGGGCAATGGGTCGCGCATCCCGGCAACATCATCGACTACAAGGTCGACTTGACGAAGCCGGATGATCCCATCATGAAAGGCCTGAAGAGTTTCGAGCATCGTTCCGAGCAGTATTACATGCATGTCGACCCCGCCATCGAGGTATTGGCGACGACGACCTTTACCGGCGAGCACGCATCCTGGATCGACGGCGTGGTGATGCCGGTGGTCTGGAAGAAGCAATACGGCGCGGGAAGGGTGTTCTATTCCTCGCTCGGCCATCGCGCCTACGAGCTCGACGTCCCGGAGATCCGAACGTTGATGACCCGTGGCATGCTGTGGGCGGCGCGCGAATGACAGCTGGCGCGACGCAGCCGGCGGTTCGTGCCACGCTGGAGGACGTCGCGCGTACGGCGGGCGTTTCGCTCGCGACTGTCGATCGTGTCGTCAACCGACGCGACGGCGTGCGCGCCAAGACCGTCGCGCGTGTCGAGGCTGCGGTCGCCAAGCTCGGCTACCGCGCCGACGTCGCGGCCGCACGGCTCGCACGCGGGCAGAGTTTTCGCTTCGCCTTTGTGCTGCCGTCCGGCAGCAACAGCTTCATGACCAACCTGACCGAGCAGGTCCAGCGCACCGCGGACTGGCTCGCCGGCCAGCGCGGTTTCATCGATATCCTCCATGTCGACGTGTTCGACCCGGATGTGCTGGCTGGCGCGCTGGAAAACCTGTCGCCGGCCTATCAGGGCGTCGCCGTCATCGCGCTCGACCATCCCAGGGTGCGCGCCGCGATCGACGAGCTCACCGCGCGCGGGGTCGCCGTGGTGACCCTCGTGTCGGACGCGCCGAGCTCGCGCCGCCTGCATTATGTCGGCATCGACAACCCGGCAGCGGGGCGGACTGCATCGACGCTGATGGGACGTTTCCTGGCCGGGCGCGAGGGGACGGTCGCCGTGATCGCGGGATCGTTATCGCTGCGCGATCACACCGAGCGGCAGTTCGGCTTCCACCAGATCCTGTCCAGCGAGTATCCGAACCTGCGCGCGCTACCGGTCATCGAGGGGCGCGACGACAGCGCGCGCACACGGGAGCTCACCGCCGCGCTGCTCGCGCGCCATGCCGATCTCCGCGGTATCTATTGCTGCGGCGCCGGAAACCGTGGCATCGCCGATGCGCTCGAGGCCTCCGGCCGCGCGCGCGAGGTGGTCTGGATCACCCATGAGCTGACGCAATACACGCGCCGTTTCCTGGTCCGCGGCACGCTCGATGCCATCATCAATCAGGATCCCGGCCACGAGGCGCGGTCCGCGGCGCGCGTTCTGCTCGCACATTGTACCGGCGAGCCGATCAGCCCCGACCAGGAGCGCATCCGCATCGACATTTTTCTGCGGGACAATCTGCCGTAAGGTCGAGCGTCGCCTCTCAGCCCCACCGTATGGGTTTGCCGCCTTGCTTCGCACTTTCCTCGGCGAGGATCGCGATACGCGTGGCGCGCAGGGCGTCCTTGGCCGAAATTTGCAGGGCCTCGCCGCGCGCGAGGTGATCGAAGACGAAGCCGGCAGGCGAGCCGCCCTTGGGAAGGTCGACCTCACGTCTCGCTCGTGTTGCGGTTTCAACGAGCAGCCGGTTCTCGGCGAAGAGAACGTCCGCGCGCCCGCGTGCCCCTGAGATCCGCATCGCATAATCGCCATGGCGGGGAGAGGCTTCCGGCTGGATCCAGTCCACCTCGATTGAAAATTGCGGGCCGTTGTCGCAGGCAAGAATGGCGCGTCCCAGAGCAGGAAAGCTCGTCGTGCCGGCAGCCGGGGTCGGCGAGACCCAGCCGCTGATCGTGCCGCTGGTGTGCCCCGTCAACCAAAGTGTCAGATCGATGTCGTGGACCGTCAGGTCGGCGAGAATGCCGCCATAGGTGGACGGCTCGAACATCCATGCAGGACGACGGCTGGGCACGAGCTTGTGCGGCCCGGTCGAGCTGATCGAGACGATGTCTCCCAACTCGCCGCTCTCGATAACCGAGCGGAGCGCGAGCGTGACCGGATAGAAGCGCTTCTCGAGCAAAAGTGTCAGCAGATTGCGCCCGGCAAGGGCGTCCTCAATCAGGGCGAGCTGGGGAAGCGTCACCGCCATCGGCTTGTCGACAATCGCAAAGATATTCCGGCGCAGCAGTTCGGCCACGATCGGAGCCCGGAGACCGAACTCGGCGAAAACAGCCGCGGCCCCGACCTTGTGCGCCTCCAACAACGCGATCGGGTCGGCATAGCCGGGCGCCTGCGTGCGTCGTTCGAGCTCGGCGAGGCGCGCGGCGTCGTGATCGGCGACCGCCGCGATCCTGACGTCGGTCCTGACAGCGATCTCCGAGAGCACGTATTCGACATGCGGATGGGCCGCACCAATGATGGCAATGTCGAGCATGGAGGAGGTGCTGTCGACCATCGAGCTACACCTGCGGCGAGACGTCGTTGGGGGTGACGGCCCGGCCTTCCGCGGCCGAGCGATAGATCGCGGTGACGACGCGCGTAGCCTCGAACCCATCCCTGAACGGAGTGGCGGGCGCCCGTCGCTCCCGGACCGCCTGGACGAAGTCGCGCCATTGCGCGATATGCCCCTCGATTCCGATCGCCTTGGGGTCGTTGGCGGCACTTCCTGGTCCCGTCGAGCTCGCAGGCTGTGGGACATCGGGAAAATCCCAGCGAACGATGCTGTCGTGTGCAAGCTCGCAACTGCCGCGATCGGTGAACAGGCGCAGCATGGCCGGCCGCCCCGGCGGCAGTGCCGTGCTCGTCACGATCACGCCCAAAGTGCCGGATGCGAAGGACAGCAGCGCTGCCGTCGTGTCCTCGATCGCGTGGGAGTGTCCGAGCGTGGCAGTCTGGCCTTGAACGCTCGCCACTGGTCCGAACAGCCAAAGCATCAGATCCAGATTGTGGACGCCCTGGTTGAACAGCGAGCCGCCGCCGTGACCGGCTTCGGCGCGCCACGGCTTCTCGGCATAATAGGCGTCGGAACGATACCAGTGGATCGCCGCCTCGATCAGGCGCGGTTGTCCGAGGTGGCCTGCGTCGAGCAGCGTCTTGATCGCCTGGTGCTGCGGTTCGAGACGACGCTGCGAAACCACACCGCATGTCAGCTGCGAACTCTCGGCCGCATGGACCAGGGACGCGGCCTCGGCCGGATCGACGCAAAGCGGCTTCTCGACAAGCACAAGTCGTCCGGACCTGATGGCGGCAAGTGCCGCGTCATGATGAGCGCCGCTCGGGGTGCAGATAACGACGGCGTCGATGTCTGCACCGGCCAGCATGGCGTCGGTGGTCGCAAATGTCGGAACGGGTTCGCCATCGATGCATGCGGCTATCTGCTCGGGGGTGCCGCCGGCGACAGCGGCCAAAACGGTTTCGTCGAGTGCCCTGATCGCGCGCGCGTGCGTTTCACCGATCGCCCCCGGACCGACCAACCCGATGCGAAGTTGGTTCATTTCAATTCCTCAGAGCTTGGTCGGAACGGGGTGACCAGCGACATAGACGGTCTCGGGAATGATGGACCCGTCGTCTCCAAGACGAAATCGAAGCAGATCCGCTGGCGCGCCGACTGTCAGAACTGGCAGCCCAAATGGTGTGCGGGGATTGATCGTTGCCAGCCTGAGTGCTTCGGCTAGCGTCAAGCCAGCCATGCGTTTGGCCGTCGCAATACCGAACACAAGGCTCGCCGCTGCGCCCGCCAGAAACGGCGTGCCGACGACTTCCAGCCGGCCATTCGCTTTCAGTTCGACGCGTCCGCCCACTGGCATGTCGTAGATCGCCGGCGGACAGCCCGCGAGCGCGACGGCGTCCGAAACCAGCATTGATCGTTCGAAGCCCTTTGCACGCAGCATGGCCTTGAAGGTCTCGGGCGGAAGATGATGGCCATCGGCGATGAAGCTTGCCCACAGCCTGTCCTCCGCCAACTGCGTCCAGATCGGATTGGGATGCCGCGGCAGATGCGCCGCGATCCCGTTGCCGAGGTGCGTTGACAACATGGCGCCAGCCTCGACCGCCGCGGAGATCTGAGCCGTCGTGGCGTTGGTATGGCCGAGAGCAACATGAACGCCGCGCGAGCGAAGCCCTCGGACATAGTCGGCCGTCTCCGGCCAGTGCGGTGACAAGGTCACCAAGCCGACGAGATTTCCGCAGGCGGCTTGCCAGGCGTCGAACTCATCGAGATCCGGTGGCCTGACATGCTCGGCCGGGTGCGCGCCGCGAGGGCCATCCTCCGGTGCGATATGCGGCCCTTCAACATGGACGAAGGGGATCGCGTGCTTGACCAGCGGATCGCTGTCGCGCGCCTGTGCAATCGCCTTCAATGCGTCGATGAGCGCAGCACGTGATGCCGTGATCAGCGTCGGAGCAAAACGCGAAACGCCGCTACCATGAACGGCCAGGGTGAGATCGCGAACCGTCCGAGGATCGGTGCCGCCATTGAGGTCGTGGCCACCAAAACCGTTCAATTGCAGATCGAACAGTCCGAGCGACAACCAATGTCCGTCGTCGGTACCGCCGGGGGCGATGTCTGAGATGCGGCCATCGACAATGGTGATCGTGTGAGGTTGTCCGGTCGCCGGATTGCGGCCCGAGACATGTGTCGTCGCGTGGCTCATGCGCGTGCCGGCGCTTGCAGCCGTGGTGGCGCAGAATCCCGGTCGAGATACAGCCTGCATCGCGGATGCGTACGCAATGCGCTCGCCGGGCAGGCAGCGCCAATCGGGCCGTACAGGGATTGTTCGACGGCGGCTCGCTTGGCCGCGCCGGGCACCACGCAAAACAGCTGATGAGCGTCCAGCAACCGCGGGACCGTCAGGGTGATGGCGTGCGTCGGCACGTCGTCCAGAGTCGCAAAGCACTTGTCGTCGACCTGCTGCTGACGGCAGACCGCGTCGAGCTCGACGATCTTGACCTGTTTGGTGTCGTGCAAATCTGCGACGGGCGGATCGTTGAACGCCAGATGGCCGTTGACGCCGATACCGAGGCACACGATGTCGACCGGGGCCTCCGCCAGAAGGGCGGTGTAGCGCGCCGCTTCGCGATCTGGATCTGATTCTTGTCCGATCAAATGGACGATGCCCAGAGGGACGCGCGCGAAGAAATGACGGGTCAGCCACACGCCGAAACGCTCGGGCGCGTGCGTCGGAAGCCCGAGATATTCGTCCATGTGGAAGGCGATCACGCGTCGCCAATCGATATCGCGCGCGGCCGCAAGTGCGTCCAGCATCTCTGCCTGGCTCGGCGCGGCAGCGAAAACCATCCTCACGCTATCTTGCCGCGCGAGGCGAGCGCGCAACGCAGCAGCGATGTCCGAAGCCGCAGCCCGGCCCATCGCATCCCGCGTCTCTGATATCGCGATTCCTGGAGCGACCGAAGCCATCATGCTCATCCGTGGTTCTTGTCGGGGCCTCTCACTCCGCGCGATCAAGGATGTAATGCAATCGGTTGCATGTCAAGCTTGCGCCCCGGCGACGATCAAGGCATGTGTAGTCCCGAGATCCCGCACAGGAGACGCTCCCGGTGAAACGCGATTCCGACGGCAGGGAGCGGCGCTCAGAGCTGGCGCCGACCATCAGTCAGGTCGCGAAGGTCTGCGGGGTCTCGCGCGCGACCGTATCGCGCGCCTTCACGCGGCCGGAAATGCTGAGTGAGGGGACCGTCCGGCGCGTCAAGGCGGTCGCCGACAAGCTGGGATATGTGCCCAACCAGGTCGCGCGCGCACTGTCGACCGGACGGCACGGCAACGTGGGACTCATCGTCTCCGACGTTGCGAACCCATTCTTTCCGCCTCTGATCAGAGCGGCCCAGCTTCACGCCGACAGGGCGGGACTATGCGTCTTTCTGGGCAATTCGGACGAGGATCCCGTTCGCGAGGAGTTGCTGCTCGGCCGCTTCATCGGCCAGGTGGAGGGGCTCGTGCTCGCCTCGTCTCGCCTGGACGAAGCGCAAATCCGGATCTATGCGGCGCGTCGGCCGCTGGTGCTGATCAATCGCGATATCGAGGGAATTACGCGGGTCTTGATCGACACGGCGCCGGGCGTTGCAGCCGCGATCGCACATCTTGCCGAGCTCGGGCATCGGCACATCGCCTATGTCAGCGGCCCCACGACGTCATGGTCGAACCAGCAGCGGCGCAACGCCGTCCGCAAGGAGGCGGCGAAACGCGGGCTCAAGGTGATCGCCATTCCGGCCCGGCCGCCATCCTACGACACCGGCCGATTGGCCGCCGCCCCGATCGTCGCCAGCGGAGTGACTGCGGCCATCGCGTTCGACGACCTCGTTGCGCAGGGTCTGCTGGCGGGGCTCGCCGCCCTCGACGTCGACGTGCCCAAATCGTTCAGCGTGGTCGGCTGCGATGATGTCCTCGGCGAAACCACTTATCCGCAACTCACCACAGTGTCGGCGCGTTGCGCCGATGCGGGCGACGTCGCGGTCGGCCTCCTGCTCAGCCAGATGCATGGTGGCGCGTCGAGCGAGATTCGTCACAAGCTGAACTCTCATCTCGTCGTTCGCGCGAGCACCGGTCCGGCGCCTGCGAAACGAAAAAGCCGCTGACGATTTGGTCAACAGCCTTCGAAAGCGGCAATGGATCGCAATTGACACGCAACCGGTTGCATGACAGCCTTTGATCGGGATTTATGTAATTCTGGGAGCGGGGACATGGCCTTCATCGCGACATCGGTCGGCACGTTCGGATATCCGACCTCTCCCGAGAAGAGGCGCCGTTCATGGCTGTCGGCCGCTCGATGGCTGGCGGTGGCTGCCGCCCTGCCAATGCTGGCGTCGCCGGCGTCGGCGGAGAAGTTGACCATCTGGAGCGGCTGGCCTGACCTCGCTCCATTCTACAAGCGCGTCGGGGACCAGCTGAAGGCGAAGTATCCCGATCTCGAAATCAGCGTCGAGGCAATCGCCTTGCGTGAGCATGAGAAGCGGCTGGCGCTCTCGCTGCCATCCGGCGCAGCCGGAGACGTCATCGAGATGGAGGTCGAGGCGGCGCGATATCTGGAGGCTGGCCTTATTCCGGAGCCGCCGGCCGCGATCGTGGACTTCGTCAAAGCCAATTACGACATGACGCGCGTGAAGACCGCGACGTATGACGGCAAGATCTACGGTGTCCCGTTGTTCCAGGGGCAGGGCGCGCTGTTCTACAACACCGACATGTTTGCCAAGGCCGGCCTCAATTCGCCGCCCAAGACGATGGCGGAATACACGGCCTATGCGCAGAAGCTCGTGCAACGTGATGCATCCGGCGCGCCGACGGTCAGTGGTTGGAGCCTGCGTCTCAGCGGTGGTGGCTCCGGTATCGCGGAGAAGTACTGGACCATCCTCTATAATTTCGGCGGGACATTGTTCGAGGAGAAGGGCGGGAAGTGGCGCGCCGCCTATGCGAACGAGGCCGGCCGCAACGCGCTCAAGCTGTACCTCGACAACGTCGTGACCTATCGGACGGTGTTGCCGGAGATGAAGGCAGACGCTGAAGCCTTCGAGCTCGGCCAGACCGCGATGTTCATCCGGGAGTCCTGGGTGATCGGCGACGTCGCCAAGAAGGCGCCCACCCTCAAATACGCGACGGCGCCGTTGCCGAAGGGCACGTTGATGGTCCCGGTGGACCTCTACGTTCCCAACAAGGGGCCGAAGAGCCAGATCGCCTGGGATTTCGTTCAGAAGGCCAACGAGCCAGAGAATTTGCTGTGGCTGCTCGAGAACACGGCGTGGGTGCCCAATCGCAAGGGGCTCGACTACTCAGCGGTCGTCGGCAAAATTCCCCAGCTCGGCGCGTTTGTGAACACCCCCGCCGACCACGTCTTCTTCACCGTTCCGGCGATCAGTCCGGCGAGCGAAATCCTCACCCGGCTCGCGGCCCGGCTCGAGAAGGCATTCACCGACAAGTCGCTGGCAGGAAGCGATGCAGCCATCGACGCTTTCCTGAAGTCTGCGGCTGAGGAGAGCGACAAAATCCTTGCCCGGGAAGATCTGCTGGCCAAACCTTGAGATCTCCGCCAATCGTCGCGACGACAGAATTGCAGCGCTAGCCGGCGGCCGCCTCCGGGAGACTCCATGCGTTCCAAACCGAAATGGCTGTTTCCGGTTGTGGCGCTGGTCCCGGTTCTCGGCCTCTATGCTTGCCTGCGTGTTTACCCAATCGCCGAGACATTGCGTCTCAGCCTGTTCAAGTGGAACATCATCTCGCGGCGCAAGCCGTTCGTCGGACTCGACAATTTTGTCGAGCTGATGAGTGATCCGCTGTTTCTCGAAGCGATCTTCAATACCACCATCGTTGCCTTCGGCGTCCTGGTGATCACCATTCCCGTCGGGCTCGCGCTCGCCGCGCTGATCAACAGCCGGCAGGGGCTGCGACGCAGTGGCTTCTACGAAACCTCGATCTTCCTGCCGCACGTCGTCTCGCTGGTGCCGGCGGCGATGGCCTGGAAATGGATTTTTGATGCGCGGCTCGGGCCGCTCAATGCCCTCATTGGGTGGTTCGGAATCCCGGCCCAGTCCTGGCTGTTCGACCCTGCCTTATCGCTGGTGTGTCTGATCGTTCTGTGCTCCTGGCAATCGATCGGCTACGCCGTGCTGATTTTTCTCGTCGGGTTGAAGAATGTTCCGGAGGCGCTCTACGAGGCGGCGCGTCTCGACGGTGCATCTTCGTTCCAGGCATTCCGTTACGTCGCGATACCTCTGTTGAAGCCGGTGATGCTGTACGTCTCGGTCATCACGTTGATCTCGTCGTATAACATCTATGCGCAGGCCTTCGTCCTGGCCTCGGATGTCCAGGGGGCGCCGGGACATCTCGTTCGCGTCCTCGTCCTCGACATGCTCGAAAACAGCTTTCGCAATTACCGGGTCGGCTATGCCGCTGCAGAGGCCGTGGTCCTTCTCGTGATCGTGCTCGTCCTGACCGGCGCGCAGTTCAGACTGTTTCGGGATCGGAGCCGCGCGTGAGCGATCCAGACCATCCATCCAGCGATGTTGATCGCAACACGCCTGCAGGCCTTGCGATCGACGTGGTTCTTTTCGCTATCGGCCTGATGATGCTGTTGCCGCTCGTCTTCCTGATCAGCAACGCATTCAAGACGCCGCCGGAATTGCTGGCGTGGCCGCCGACCATCATTCCGGACCAACCGACGCTGGAGAACATCCTCGGCGTGCTGCACGAAACGCCGCTGCTTCGCTGGATTGGCAATACGCTCATTTTTGCAGGGATTTCGACGGCCAGCATCGTCTCCACTTCCGCCATCGCCGGTTACGTTCTCGGCAAGTTCGATCTGCCCTGGTTTCCGGTCGTGTTCGGTGTCATCATCGCGACATCCGTCGTTCCCTTTGAAGTGTACATGATCCCGCTCTATCTGAACGTTCAGGCTGCGGGACTGTTGAACACGCTGCCCGGACTTCTGGTCGGCTATCTCGTGATGAGCTTCGGCATCTTCCTGGTGCGGCAATATGTGACGACGTCGATCCCCGACGAACTGCTGGAGGCGGCGCGGGTGGATGGGGCAGGCGAGGGGTGGATCTTTTTGCGGATCGTGCTCCCGTTGATGCGGGGCCCTCTGGGAGCGCTGGCCGTGCTGGCGTTCTTTCAGGCCTGGACGGCGTTCGCATGGCCGCTCGTCGTGACGACCAACAAGGATACCTATACGCTCGAAGTTGGACTGGCGTTGTTTCAGACCGGCTTCACGGTGGATATCGGTCATCTCAGTGCGGCTGCGGCCGTTGCTCTCGTTCCCAGCGCGCTGTTCTTTTCGCTGATGCGCCGGAATTTCGTGCGTGGCGTGGCTGGCACAGGGCTGAAGGAATGATCGCCACGTCCCATTGGGCCGTCGCAGGAGCGCACAGGACGTGATTGAACAGGAATACGACACGATCATCATCGGCGGAGGTTCCGCCGGAGCGACGCTGGCCGCGCGCCTCAGCGAAGATCCCACGCATCGTGTGCTGCTGCTCGAGGCGGGGCAGGATCTCCGTACCGCGACCACGCCGGAGCACATCCGCATCCCGAACCCAATGCGCGCCATCGGTGACGACGACTTTCGCTGGCCGAAGCTGTTGGCGCGACGCACCGAACGCCAGCAGCCGCTGCTGCTCTGGCGTGGCCGCGCCATGGGCGGCAGTTCGACAATCAATGGCCAGATCGCGATCCGTGCCGTTCCCGACGACATCGACCGCTGGGCGGCCGCGGGCTGCACGGGTTGGTCGTGGGACGAGCTTCTGCCCTATTTCTGCAAGCTCGAAACGGACAAGAATTTCCCCGACGCTCCCTATCACGGCGATCGCGGTCCGATCCCGGTGTATCGCGCTCCGATCCCGGATTGGGGCAATGTCGACCGCGCGTTGCGCGCGTCGGCGCTCGGCCTTGGCTATGGCTGGTGTGAGGATCACAACGCGCCAACAGGTACCGGCGTCTCGCCCTACGCCATCAACAGCGAGGGCGGCTTACGAATTTCCACCAATGACGGTTATCTGGAGCCCGCGCGCGATCGCGCCAATCTCGACATCGTCGGTCATGCGCTGGTCGACACCATCACCTTCGAAGGTAATCGACTGCACGCCAACGGCGTCCAGGTTCGCGTGAACGGCCTATCTTACATGCCCCGTGCGACGCGTGACGTCATCCTCTGCGCCGGTGCCATCCATTCGTCGGCCATCCTGCAACGTTCCGGCATTGGTCCTGCCGCCCTGTTGGAGAGGCTTGGCATTCCCATCCGCGCCGACTTGCCGGTGGGTGAGAATTTGCTGGACCATCCGATCGTCAACGCACTGCTGCATTTGCGCGAAGGCAGCCAGGTCAGCACGCTGATGCACCGGCACACCAATTGCTGCCTGCGCTACTCCTCCGGCCTCGCAGGCGCCGGCGACAACGACATGATCATGATTGCCGGCAATCTTGCCCGCTCGTCGCAATCGATGGCCGAAGTCGCGCTGGGGCGTATCGCCGTCTCCGTCTATCAGGCCTTCAGCCAGGGCCACGTTCGCATCGTTACGTCCGACCCCGAGGTCGATCCGGCGGTCGAGGAGCGGATGCTGTCCGATCCTCGCGATCTCTTGCGGATGCGCGACGGTGTTCGCCGCCTGCGTGATATCTGTCTGCAGCCTGCGGTGACCGATATCGCTGACCGCGTCGACTATGGCGTCAGCGGACGCTCTATGGACGAGCCGTCCAGCGACGGAGAGTTGGATGATTGGCTGTTCGCCGAGTGCAGCGACGCGCAGCACGCCAGCGGTACCTGCAGAATGGGTGCGCCGGACGATGCACGTTCGGTCGTCGATCACGAATGCCGGGTGATCGGATGCACGGGATTGCGCGTGATCGATGCCTCGATCATGCCGGAAGTGCCGCGCGCCAACACCCATTTGACCACCGTCGCCATCGCTGAGCGCATGGCAGATCGGTTGAAGGGCGCTCAATCAAACTCAATCGCCGGAAACAGTACAGCAATCTAAAAGCCACACCGTGGCCACAGCTTTCCCGTTTCAGAGCAAGTCAGGTGCTCTTGAGGTGTGGAATGTCGTTTTTGCGGGCCTGGCTTGTCGCGGTGGTCGTGGCTGGTGTGTCGATTGCAACCTCACTTCCGCTGGTGCTATTGCCGCAGCCGGCCGCGGCGGCCCAAGCCACGGATACGATCGTGGTCGAAGGCAATCGCCGCGTCGAGGCCGAGACGGTTCGCTCCTACTTCAAGGCCGGGCCCAACGGGCAGTTCGACCAGGTCGCCCTCGACGACGGCCTCAAGGCATTGATCGAGACCGGCCTGTTTCAGGATGTGAAGGTCAACCGGGCCGGCGGCCATGTCGTCGTGTCGGTGGTGGAGAATTCCGTGATCGGCCGTATTGCCTTCGAGGGCAACAAGAAGATCAAGGACGAGCAGCTCTCGGCCGAAATCCAGTCCAAGCCGCGCGGAACCTTCTCGCGCGCGATGGTGCAGTCCGACACGCTGCGGATCGCCGAGATCTACCGCCGCTCGGGCCGCTACGATGTCCGCGTCACGCCTGAAATCATCGAGCAGCCGAGCAACCGCGTCGATCTCGTCTTCACGGTCGAGGAGGGCGTCAAGACCGGCGTCAAATCGATCGATTTCATCGGCAACAGCGCCTTCTCGGCTGCGCGCCTGCGCGACGTGATCAAGACGCACGAATCGAATTTGCTGAGCTTCCTCAGCAGCGGTGACATCTACGATCCGGACCGGGTCGAAGCCGACCGCGACCTGATCCGCCGCTTTTATCTCAAGAACGGCTTTGCGGACGCGCAGGTCGTGGCCGCGATCACCGAATATGATCCGAACAAGAAGGGCTTCCTTGTCAGCTTCAAAATCGAGGAAGGCCAGCAATATCGCGTCGGCACGGTCGACTTCCGCTCCAGCATTGCCAATTTCGACGCGAGCTCGCTGCGCAGCTTTTCGCGCGTCAATGTCGGCTCGCTCTACAACGTCGAATCGGTCGAGAAGTCGACCGAAGAGATGCAGATCGAGGCCTCGCGTCGCGGCTATGCGTTCGCTGTGGTGCGGCCGAGCGGCGACCGGAATTTCGAATCGCACACCGTCTCGGTCGTGTTCAACGTCGACGAAGGGCCGCGCACCTATATCGAGCGCATCAATCTGCGGGGCAATACCCGCACGCGCGACTACGTGATCCGGCGCGAATTCGATCTCTCCGAGGGTGACGCCTACAACCGCGCCCTGGTCGACCGCGCCGAGCGCAGGTTGAAGAACCTCGACTATTTCAAGAGCGTCAAGATCACCACGGAGCCCGGTTCGTCCAGCGACCGTGTGATCCTGATCGTCGATATGGAGGAGAAGTCGACCGGCGATTTCTCGATCTCGGGCGGCTACTCCACGACCGACGGTGCGCTTGCCGAAGTCTCGGTTTCCGAGCGCAACCTGTTCGGCAAAGGGCTCTTTGGCAAGGCATCGGTGACTTACGGCCAATATGCCCGCGGCCTATCGCTGTCCTTTGTCGAGCCTTATCTGCTCGACTACCGGATCGCGCTGGGGTTCGACACCTACTGGCGCCAGCAATTGTCGAACAGCTATACGAGCTATGGGGTGACGACGCTGGGCTTCTCGCCGCGCCTGGGTTTCGCGTTGCGCGAGGATCTGTCGCTCCAGCTCCGCTACTCCCTCTATCAGCAGAGCATCACGCTCGCCAGCGCCTACAACAATTGCAACAACAACGCGGCCAACACGTCGCTGGCCTTCAACCCGACGCCGGCCTACATCCAGAGTGTGCTGGGCGGAGTGGACCCCACCAACTCGACGAGTTCAGGTTACTACGGCTACGGCTGCTACGCCGACGGCGAATCGAGCCTGCCGGTCCGAAAGGAATTGTCCAACGGTCCGACCTGGACCTCGGCGCTGGGCTACACGCTGACCTACAACACACTCGACAACACCAAGAATCCGACCGACGGCCTGCTCGTCGACTTCAAGCAGGATTTTGCCGGCGTCGGCGGCGACGTCACCTATCTGAAAACGGCACTGGACACCAAGTACTACACGCCGCTGGTCTCCGAGATCATCAGTGTGATCCATCTCCAGGGTGGCGTCCTCAGCAAGATTGGCAACAACGATCTGCGCATGCTGGATCACTTCCAGATGGGCCCGAACCTCGTGCGCGGCTTCGCCTCCAACGGCATCGGTCCGCGCGACATCACCTATGCCAGCTACGGTGCCACGGGTGATGCGCTGGGCGGCACGAAGTACTGGGGCGCGTCCATGGAGTTGCAGATGCCGTTCTGGTTCCTGCCCAAGGAGGTCGGCCTGAAGGGCGCGGTCTACGCCGATGCCGGTTCGCTCTGGGGTTACCAGGGCCCGACCTCGTGGGCGGCCACAGGCGAGGTCAATACCAAGGCCTGTCCGACCTGCGGACTGCAATATGACGACAGCAGCGTGGTGCGCTCGTCAGTCGGTGTCGGTCTGATCTGGGCCTCGCCGTTCGGACCGCTGCGCTTCGACTACGCGGTGCCGCTCACGAAGGGCAAATACGACGTCGTGCAGCAGTTCAGGTTCGGCGGCGGTACGTCGTTCTAACCCGCGAGAATCCGCCGGCAGGCGTCGACGAACACCTGAGCGCCGGTGACGATGTCGGCATCGGCGGTGTTCTCGGTCCAGTGATGGCTGATGCCGCCGATCGAGGGCACGAACAGCATGGCTGCCGGCATGATGGTCGCGAGCATCTGCGCATCGTGCCCGGCCCCGCTCGGCATGTGCAGCGATCGTCCGCCGGCCAGCGTCTTGCTCGCGGCCTCGATCGCATCCTGGAAGCGTGTATCCATAATGGCGGGCGCGCCCACGCGGATCCGCTCCACGGTGACGGTGCAGGGGCCTTGGGCATTGGCCTCGTCCGCCATTGTCCGCAGCAGATCTTCCAGCCGCGCGATCACGGCCGGGTTGTCGTCGCGGATCTGGAACAGCATCTCGGCGCCGCCCGGGATGATGCTCGGCGCACCCGGATCGAGCGTGATGCGGCCGGTGGTCCAGACCGTGCGCGGTCCGCATGCGGCCGGGAAACGCTGGTCGACCGCCACGCAGAATTTGGCCAGCGCCAGGCCGGCATCCTTACGCACGGCCATGCGCGTGGTGCCGGCGTGGTTCTGCTCACCCGCAAAACTGATGCGGTACTGCCAGATGCCGACGATGGAGGTCACGACGCCGATCGCGAGCTTGTCGCTTTCGAGCGTGTCGCCCTGCTCGATATGCGCCTCGAGATAGCCGACGTGCCGTCCGGGCTCGGCAGCGACACGCGCCCGTCCGGCAAGCCCCATGTCAGTCAGCGCGTCGCGCATGGTGCGGCCATCGGTACGGTCGCGCGCGGCGTCGATCTCGGCCTCGGTCACCTGCCCGATATAGGAACGCGAGCCGAGGAAGCTGCCGAAATGACCTTCCTCGTCACACCACGCGGCGACTTCGACCGCGCCTTTCACTCTGGGATCTGTGTTGAGCACGCGCGCCGCCTCGAGCGCATAGACGACGCCGAGCGGGCCATCGAGCCAGCCAGCGTAGTTCTGGCTTTCGAGATGCGAGCCCGCCAGCAATTTCGGTCCGGGCTTTGCACTGGTGCCGAGGACATTACCGATGCCGTCGATCGCGCCTGCAAGGCCGGCCTCGGGCAGCTTCCGCACCAGCCATTCCAGCGATTGCCTGTGCGGCTCGGAGAAGGTCGGCTTGTGCACGCCGGTCTTGTAGGCGCCCAGCGCGCGCAGCGCGTTGAGGTCGGCTAGGACGCGCTCGCCGTTAGCGTGCGGCTTGGTGTCAGGCATGCTCAGTAACCTTCAGCGCCTCGGTACGGATCTCCTCGACCAGCCGTTCCTTCAGCTGGACGAATTTGGGCGTAGTCTTGATCTTGTAGGAGCGCGGATGCGGCAGGTCCACGACGATCTCGGTCTTGATGCGGCCGGGGCGGGCGCTCATGACGATGACGCGGCTGCCGAGGAAGATCGCCTCCTCGATGTCGTGGGTGACGAACAACACGGTCTTCTGGTCGCGCTCCCAGATGCCCAACAGCATTTCCTGCATCAATGCGCGGGTCTGGTTGTCCAGCGCGCCGAAGGGTTCGTCGAGCAGCAGGATCTTTGGATCATTGGCGAGTGCGCGGGCGATCGCCGTGCGCTGCTGCATTCCCCCGGAGAGTTGTTTCGGCCAATGGTTCTCGAAGCCGGACAGTCCAACCTGGCGGATGAAGGCGTCGGCGACCTTGTTGCGCTCGCCTTCCGACACGCCGCGCTCGCGCAGGCCGAAGGCGATGTTCTCGCGCACGGTGAGCCAGGGAAACAGCGTGTAGGACTGGAATACCATGCCGCGATCGGCGCCGGGGCCGGTGACCTCGCGCCCGTCGAGCGTGACACGCCCGCTGGTCGGACGGTCCAGGCCGGCGACGATGCGGAGCAGCGTAGACTTGCCGCAGCCCGAGGGCCCAAGGATCGTGACGAAATCGTTGTTGCCGATGACGAGATCGGTGGGCTCCAGCGCTCTTGTAGGAGCGTTGCCGTGACGCGCCGGGAAGGTTCGCGAGACCTGTTCGATCTTCAGCGTGGTCATGCGAGCCTCCACGGAAACAGCCAGGCGTTGAACGCCTTGAACATGAAGTCCGAGAGGAGGCCGATCAGTCCGATGACGATGATGCCGAAGATGATCTGGCCGGTATTGAGCAGCGCCTGGCTGTCGGTGATCATGTGGCCGATGCCGGAGGACGAGCCGATCAGCTCGGCGACGATCACATAGGTCCATGCCCAGCCCAGCACCAGCCGCAGGATCTCCGCGATCTCGGGCGCGGAGGAGGGCAGCAGCACGCGGCGGATGATGCCGCGGTCGCTTGCGCCGAGCGTATAGGCGGCTTCCACCAGATCGCGCCGCGTCGCGCCGACGGTGACGGCGATCATCAGGATGATTTGGAACACAGAGCCGATGAAGATGACCAGCAGCTTCTGCAACTCGCCGATGCCGGCCCACAGGATCAATAGCGGAATGAAAGCCGAGGCGGGCAAGTAGCGCGCAAAGGAGACGAACGGTTCGAGGAAGGCCTCGACCGGCTTGTAGGCGCCCATGAGCACGCCAAGCGGCAGCGCGATGATCGCCGCCAGTACAAAACCGCCGACCACGCGCCAGATCGTCATGCCGATGTCGAACAGGAAGCCCTGCTTGGTCAGGAGGTCATAGCCCTCCTGCACCATGGTCAGCGGATTGGCGAGGAAGATTTTTGACACATGGCCGCCGAAGGTCACCCAGGACCAGAGGGCGACGAACAGCACGAAGAACGCGAGGCCGTAAGCGACGCGCTGCTTCGATGTTACGGAATCCAGGGGACGCATCAACAATCTATCCGAATGGTCGATCAGGCTCCGGTCCCGCCTCGGGCGGGACCGGCAGCGTGTTGAAGCTTACTTGATGAAGCTCGCATCGTAGAGGTCCTCGACCTTTGGCACGGCCTTGATGATGCCGATCTCGAGAAGCAGGTCGGCGGCATCCTTGTTGAAGGCGAGGAAATCGCCCGCGAAGAATTTCTGGTTCGCGGCCTTGTCCTGCCAGCGCAGGTACTTTGCCGAGTTGCCGAACGCTTCGCCGGTCTGCTTCACGTCGGCGCCCATGATGTCATAGGCCTTGGCCTGGTCCTTGGCGATCATGTCAAGCGATTCGAAATAACTGTCGGCAAGCGCTTGCGCCGCCTTCGGGTTCTCGCTGAGGAATTTCGGCGTGCAGCCGAACGTGTCCATCACGATCGGATAGTCCAGCGTGGTCGCGATGATCTTGCCCTTGTCGGGCGCGGCGCGCACGGTCGACAGATACGGCTCGTAAGTCATCGCAGCGTCGTTCTGGCCGGAGACGAAGGCCTGCGCAGCCGCGGCCGGCTCGAGGTTCACGACGGTGACGTCCTTCACCGTGAGGCCGTTCTTCTTCAGCATCCAGGCCAGCGCGAAATAGGGCGAGGTGCCGGGCGCGGAGGCCGCAACCGTCTTGCCCTTCAGCTCCTTGATCGACGTGACGTCGTTGCGCACGGCCATGCCGTCGGCGCCATAGCTCTTGTCGAGCTGGAAGATCTGCTTGGTCGCGACGCCGTTGGCGTTCCAGGAGATCCAGGTCTCGACCGTGGTCGCCGCGCACTGCACGTCGCCGGAGGCGATGGCGAGGTGGCGGTCCTTCTGCGGGATCTTCTTGATGGTGACGTCGAGGCCGTTCTTCTTGAAGATGCCGGCTTCCTTCGCCAGCGTCAGCGGCGCGAAGCCTGTCCATCCGGAGATGCCGACGCCGACCTTGACGTCGTCTGCGAGCACGGGAGTGGCGGCCGCGAGAGCAATGATTGTCGCAAAAACTGTCGAACTACGCATGATTGTCATCCTCTTGCCGATCGATGGTTTGACGTCCTGTTGATCTCTGTCGGTCTGTGGGGACCGTTGCCCAAAGCGTTGCACGATTTGTGCCGACATCGCTCTCTCAGCCTCCCTTGAATCGGGCGACAAGGCGGTGAGAGTCACCGGGATAGAGCAGGCGCACAGCGGTGATCGTGCGCGCGCTTCGCCAGGTATAGCGGTCGATCACGAGACAGGGCGCGCCGACGGCGATGTCGAGTGCTTCCGCCGTGCGATCATCCGCGACAATGGCGCTGATCGTATGCTCGGCCTCTGTCCATGGGACATGATGAAGCAGCCACGAGCCCGGCGGCTCGCGTGAAAAATCCGCGGTCGCGGCGTCGGGCACAGACGACAGATCGATCAGCCGGTCCTCGACCGCAAACGGCACATTGTCGGCGCTGTGACGGCAAGAGATCGCAACCACCTTGCCGGCTTTCTTGACACCAAGACGCTCGCGATCGGCGGCGGTCGCAGCGCGCAGCTTGCGGCTGATCAGCTCGTAACCATAACCGCGCCCGAGTGCGGTGATCTCGGCGCGCATGTCGGCGATCTTGAGCACTGCCGATTGGTGTTGCGGCCGGCGGACGAAAGAGCCGGCGCGGCGCCGGCGTTCGATCAGGTCGGCTTGCGCGAGTTCCGACAGCGCTTTGTTCACGGTCATGCGCGAGCAGCCGTAGCGCGTGACCAGCTCGTGCTCGAATGGAATGCGGTAGCCTGGTGGCCATTCGCCAGTCAGTATACGCTTTTCGACGTCAGCGCGGATGCGCTTGTAGAGCGTCGGCTTGTCGGCCGCGTCGGTGGCGAGGCTCATGCAACGAGCCTCCGCACGGATGCGTTGAACTGCTCGCGCGCGGTTTGGCGCAGCTTGTGCCGGCCGTTCTCCACGACCTTGTTGCCGCTCGCCCAGACGCAATTGATCGCGCCGTTGCTTGCCGCAAAGATCCAACCGTCGATCACGGCGTCGCGCGCGCGTCCTGCCAGTGACGGATGCGCAGCGTCGAGCGTGACGATGTCGGCACGCGCGCCCGGTGTGAGGCCCGCGCTCGGCTGCGCCAGCGCCCGGGCGCCGCCCGCAAGCGCATCGTCGAACAGCGTGCGCCCCGTCGAACGGCCGGCGCCGCCTGACAGCACGTTGCGCGCGCGGTGCTTGAGCCTTTGGCCGTACTCAAGCTGACGTAGTTCATCCGCAACGCCCACCAGCACGTTGGAATCGGTGCCGACACCGAACAGCCCGCCAGCGTCGAGAAATTCCCGCCCCGGAAAGATGCCGTCGCCAAGGCTCGCCTCGGTGACAGGGCAGAGACCCGCCACCGCGCCGGTCTTCGCGAACGCGATGACTTCTTCGTCTGTCATGTGGGTCGCGTGAATGAGGCACCAACGCCGGTCGACCGGCGCATGCTCCAGCAGCCATTGCACCGGGCGTCGTCCCGACCAGGCCAGGCAATCCTCGACTTCTTTCACCTGCTCAGCGGCATGAATGTGTATCGGCCCGCCTTCGGCGAGCGGAATGATGGCCGCGAGCTCGTCCGGTGCTACCGCGCGCAGGCTGTGCGGCGCGATGCCGATATTGGCGCCAGGCAGATTTGCGACCGCCTTGCGCGAGCCAGCCATCAGCGTGGCGAACTGATCGACGGAGCAAACGAAGCGGCGTTGGCCGTCATGCGGCGCGGCGCCGCCGAAGGAGCCGTGCGCATAAAAACTCGGCAGCAGCGTCAGGCCGATGCCGGAGGCTTCGGCAGCCTGTGCGATGCGCGCGGCCATCTCGGCCGGATCGGCGTAGGGCGAGCCGTCGCGATCGTGATGCAAATAGTGGAATTCGCCGACGCGGGTAAAACCCTGCTCCAGCATCTCGACGTAAAGCAGCGTCGCGACGGCGGCGACATCGTCCGGCGTCATCGCCAGTGCAAAACGATACATCGTCTCGCGCCAGGTCCAGAACGTATCGGCGCTGTCGCCGCGCAATTCGGCAAGCCCCGCCATGCCGCGCTGGAAAGCGTGGCTGTGCAGGCTCGCAAGTCCGGGAAGCGCGATGGCGTGGCGCTCGTCGCCGGCGGCAGGCGGAACGCCCGGCGTCACCGCCGCGATCGCGCCGGCGGTGATGACCACCTGCACGTCATGGGCCCAGCCCGAGGGCAGGAGCGCGGAGGCGAAATGCAGTCGGGACATGATGACACGCCGGCTGGACAGAACCGCCTTACGATTATATGTCTAGACATATAAGTCAAGCATCCCACGTCCAAGGGACAGTCGCATGGCAGAGCGCTTCGACCGGATCTGGCACAACGCCCGGCTCGCCACGATGCGGGCCGACCGTCCCGATCTCGGCGAGATCGAGCATGGCGTGATCGCCATCCGCGGCGGCCACATCGTCTATGCCGGTGCGGCTACGGATTTGCCAGCGGATGCGGACGCTATCAAGCGGATCGACTGTGAGGGCCGCTGGATCACGCCCGGCCTCGTCGACTGCCACACTCATCTTGTCTATGGCGGCAATCGCGCGCACGAATTCGAGCTGCGTCTGAAGGGCGCGAGCTATGAGGAGATCGCGCGCGCCGGCGGCGGCATCGTCTCGACGGTGGCTGCGACGCGCAAGGCGAGCGAGGCCGAACTCGTCGCGGGGGCGCTGCCGCGGCTCGATGCCTTGATCGGCGAGGGCGCCACGACGGTCGAGATCAAGTCCGGCTATGGCCTTGATGCCGAGACCGAGATGCGCCAGCTCGCCGCCGCCCGCAGCCTGGGCCGTCAGCGGCCGGTTGCGATCCGCACCTCGTTCCTCGGCGCGCACGCGCTTCCGGTGGAGGCCGATGGCGACAAGGATCGCTATATCGATCTCGTCTGCAAGGAGATGTTGCCGGCTGTCGCAAAGGCGGGCCTTGCTGATGCCGTTGATGCCTTCATGGAAGGCATCGCGTTCTCGGCTGAGCAAACCGCGCGAGTGTTCGAGACGGCGAGGGCGCTTGGGCTGCCGGTCAAGCTTCATGCCGACCAATTGTCCAATCTCGGCGGCGCTGCGCTCGCCGCAGAATTCTCCGCGCTGTCTGCCGATCACTTGGAGCATACCGACGATGCCGGAGCTGCTGCGATGGCGAAGGCCGGAACTGTGGCCGTGCTGCTGCCCGGCGCGTTCTACTTTATCCGCGAGACGCAAAAGCCGCCGGTCGAGACCTTTCGCAGGCACGGCGTTCCCATGGCGCTCGCGACCGACTGCAATCCGGGCAGCTCGCCGTTGACCTCGCTGCTGCTCGCCATGAACATGGGCGCGACGCTGTTCCGGATGACTGTCGCCGAATGCCTGGCTGGCATCACCCGCGAAGGCGCGCGGGCGCTTGGCGTGCTCGATGAGACCGGCACACTGGAAGCCGGCAAATGGTGCGACCTGGCGATCTGGGACATCGAGCGGCCCGCCGAGCTGGTCTACCGCATCGGCTTCAATCCGCTGCATCGCCGTGTCTGGAGGGGCCAGTGACCGGGCCGGGCGCAGCGATCGTCGTCAAGCCGGGAACGGTGAGCCTCGACGATCTCGCGCGCGTGCTGGCGGGTGCACCTGTCGTGCTCGATCCGTCATTCTGGCCGCGTATCGGCGCGGCGGCGCAGATCGTCGCAAAGGCCGCCCAAGCCGCGGCGCCTGTCTATGGCATCAATACCGGCTTCGGAAAGCTGGCTTCGAAGCGCATTCCGCCGGACCAGACTGCATTGCTCCAGCGCAATCTTATCGTCTCGCATTGCTGTGGGGTCGGCCCTGCGACTCCCGAGCCGATCGTGCGGCTGATGATGGCACTGAAAATCGTCTCGCTCGGGCGTGGAGCCTCGGGCGTGCGCGGCGCGGTGATCGAGCAATTGCAGACCATGCTGGCGCGGCGCGTTTATCCGCTGGTGCCGCAGCAAGGTTCGGTCGGGGCCTCCGGCGATCTGGCGCCGCTTGCGCACATGACGGCGGTGATGATCGGCGAGGGACAGGCGATCGTCGACGGCAAGATCGTGTCAGGCCACGAGGCACTTGCTGCTGCCGGCCTTATGCCGCTGACACTCGGGCCCAAAGAGGGGCTCGCGCTGATCAACGGCACCCAGTTCTCGACGGCCTACGCTATCTCTGGCGTTCTGCGCGCGTTTCGCCTGGCTCGCGCCGCGCTCGTGACAGGCGCGCTGTCGGTCGATGCAGCCATGGCCTCGACGGCGCCGTTCCGCCCCGAGATCCAGGCGCTGCGCGGCCATCCCGGCCAGATCGCCGCAGCCGCGACGCTGACTGCGCTGCTCGACGGCAGCGACATCCGCCTGTCGCATCTCGAAGGCGACGAGCGCGTGCAGGATCCCTATTGCATGCGCTGCCAGCCGCAGGTCGCGGGTGCCGCGCTCGACCTGATCACGCAGGCCGCGCGCACGCTGATCGTCGAGGCCAATGCCGTCACCGACAATCCGCTGGTCCTGGTCGACACGGGCGAGATCGTCTCCGGTGGCAATTTTCACGCCGAGCCGGTGGCCTTTGCTGCGGATACGATCGCGCTGGCGCTGTCGGAAATCGGCGCGATAAGCGAGCGGCGCATCGCGACGCTGGTCGATCCCGCGCTCAATTTCGGCCTGCCGCCGTTCCTCACCCCCGATCCCGGCATCAATTCCGGCTTCATGATCGCCGAGGTGACGGCGGCGGCGCTTTATGCCGAAAACAAACAGCGTGCGGCGGCCTGCTCGATCGACTCGACACCGACCAGCGCCAACCAGGAAGACCACGTCTCGATGGCCGCCCACGCCGCGCGGCGGCTCTCGGACATGGCCGACAACCTCGCCGCGATTTTGGGCATCGAGCTTCTGGTTGCCGCGCAAGGCATCACGCTGCGCGCGCCGCATGCGACCAGCGCGCCGCTCGTTGCGGTGATCGCAGCGTTGCGTAAGCAAGTGCCCGCACTCGGTGCCGACCGCTACATGGCCGGCGATCTCGCCAAAGCAGCCGCGCTCGTCGAAGCCGATGCGCTGCCGGCCTTGGCGCTTGCGTCGCTTCCGACCGATCCGTTCCCAAAACTTGATTGAACAAGACTCGTCTGAAGAGGTCTTCGTATGAACCGCCGACTGGACAACGACCGCACCATTCGCGCCCCCCGCGGCAGCGAGATCAGCGCCAAGAGCTGGCTGACGGAAGCGCCGCTCCGCATGCTCATGAACAATCTCGATCCTGATGTCGCGGAGCGCCCGAGCGAACTCGTCGTCTATGGCGGCATCGGCCGCGCCGCGCGTGACTGGGAAAGCTTCGACCGCATCGTCGCATCGCTGCGCGAACTCGAAGGCGACCAGACCTTGCTGGTTCAGTCCGGAAAGCCAGTGGGTGTTTTCCGTACCCACCCGGATGCCCCGCGCGTGCTGATCGCGAACTCCAACATCGTGCCGCATTGGGCGACGCTCGATCATTTCAACGAGCTCGATCGCCTGGGCCTGATGATGTACGGTCAGATGACCGCGGGCTCCTGGATCTATATCGGTAGCCAGGGCATCGTGCAGGGCACTTACGAGACCTTCGTCGAGGTCGGCCGTCGCCATTATGGCGGCAGCCTTGCCGGCAAATGGATTCTTACCGCCGGTCTCGGCGGCATGGGCGGCGCGCAGCCGCTGGCGGCGACCATGGCCGGCGCTTCGATGCTCGCGGTCGAATGCCAGCCGAGCCGCATCGAGATGCGCCTGCGTACCGGCTATCTCGATCGTCAGGCCAGAACGCTCGATGAGGCTCTCGCGATCATGGCGGAGGCCGCGAAGACGAAGAAGGCGGTCTCGGTCGGCCTGCTCGGCAATGCCGCGGAGATTTTCCCCGAGCTGGTGCGCCGCGGCGTCAAGCCCGACATCGTCACCGACCAGACCAGCGCGCATGATCCGATCAACGGATACTTGCCGAAGGGCTGGACGCTGGCCGATTGGGAAACCAAGCGGGCATCCGATCCGAAGGCGGTGGAGCGCGCCTCGAAGACATCGATGGTCGAGCACGTCCAGGCCATGCTGGATTTCCATGCGCAGGGAATCCCGACGCTCGACTATGGCAACAATATCCGCCAGATGGCGCAGGACATGGGCCTGAAGAACGCGTTCGATTTCCCCGGCTTCGTGCCCGCCTATATCCGTCCGCTGTTCTGCCGCGGCGTCGGGCCGTTCCGCTGGGCTGCGCTCTCAGGCGATCCCGAGGACATCTTCAAGACCGACGCCAAGGTCAAGGAGCTGATGCCTGACGACATGCATCTGCACAATTGGCTCGACATGGCCAAAGAGCGCATCAAGTTCCAGGGCCTGCCGGCACGGATATGCTGGGTCGGCCTCGGCGATCGCCACCGCCTCGGCCTTGCCTTCAACGAGATGGTGGCGCGCGGCGAGTTGAAGGCGCCGATCGTGATCGGCCGCGATCATCTCGACAGCGGCTCGGTGGCAAGTCCGAACCGCGAGACCGAGGCGATGAAGGATGGGTCGGATGCGGTGTCCGACTGGCCCTTGCTCAACGCACTGCTCAATTGCGCCAGCGGCGCGACCTGGGTGTCGCTGCATCACGGCGGCGGTGTCGGTATCGGCTACTCGCAGCACGCCGGCATGGTCATCGTCGCCGACGGCACGCCGGAAGCCGCGAAGCGGATCGAGCGCGTGCTGTGGAACGATCCGGCCTCCGGCGTCATGCGCCATGCGGATGCGGGCTACGAGACCGCGATCGATTGCGCCCGGCAGAAGGGGCTCGATCTGCCGAGTCTCACGACGTAGTCGGGCGCCAGTCGCCCTCAGGCCACGACCTTGGCTGCGCCGTGGTCCAGCCGCTCGCGTTCCTTCGCGAGATAGTCCTCGATTGCAGCGGCCGGCATGGGTTTTGCGAAATAATAGCCCTGGATGAAGTCGCATCCCAAGCGGCGCAGGGTATCGAGCTGGGCGCGTGTCTCGACGCCCTCGACGACGCAGGCGATCTCCATGTCGTCGCACAAGCCCGTGAGCGACTTGATGATCTTGTGGCTCACCGGGTTTTCGTTGATGTCGGCGACGAAGCTGCGGTCGATCTTGAGCTTATCGAGCGGCAGGCGGTGCACGTGGCTCAGCGAGGAATAGCCGGTGCCGAAATCGTCCAGCGAAATGCCGCAGCCCATGGCCTTCAACGTCGCGATCGACTGCTGCGCGCGGACGAAATCGAAGGTGACGGCCGTCTCGGTGATCTCGAAATCGATCCGGTGCGGCGGCAGGCCGCTCTTCTCGATGATGGAGATCAGCGGCAAAATGCCCTCGGCCGCGCAGACGTCGTGGGCGGAGAGATTGAACGACAGGCGGATGTGGTCGGGCCACGTCTTTGCGGTTGCGAGCGCGCGCGCCAGCAGCACCTGTGTCAGCGGCCGGATCAGGCCGATGCGCTCGGCCGCCGGAATGAAGTCGGCGGGAGAGACCCAGCCGAGACGGGGGTTGTGCCAGCGCGCCAGAGTCTCGAAGCCCGCTGTGTGCTCGCTCATGGCATCGACGATCGGCTGGAACACCAGCTCCATCTCGGCGCCGAAATCGGAGGTCCGCAACAGGTTCTCGATGACGCCGCGGCTGCGGATCTCGGCCTCGAGCTCGCTCGAGAAGATCACGGTGCGGCCGCGCAGATGGCGCTTGGCGTGGTAGAGCGAATAGTCGGCGCATTCATATAGCGCTTCCGACGTCGTCGCGGAGTCCGGATAAAGCGCGAAGCCGATCGAACAGGATAGCCCGGTGTGGGCGGTGTCGAGCTGGTAGGGCAGCTTGACCCGCTCGCCAATGCGTTCGCCGAGCCGCATCAGATCGACGTCCTCGGGGTCGCCGCACACGACGAGACCGAACTCGTCGCCGCCGAGCCGGGCGAACTCCACCCGTTGCGGCCCAAAGCCTTCGCAGACCTCGCGGACGCGGCGGCCGGCCTCGATCAGGACGCGGTCCCCGACGGAGTGACCGTAATTGTCGTTGATCGGCTTGAAGCCGTCGAGGTCGATGATGCCGACCGCGACGCGAACGTGTCTGCGCTCGGCATCATTGAAGGCGCTCGAAAGCTCCGCGAAGAAGCGGCGGCGGTTCGGCAGCTCGGTGAGGGAATCGAGATTGGCGAGACGGAAGTTTTCGTCCGAGAGCGCTTGCGTGGCCGCCTGCTGCATCAGCAGCGATTTGCGATTGGAGACGAGATCGGCGAAGTCGCGATAGTAGATGAACAGCACCGTCACCATCGCGCCGGAGACCAGCAGATTGTTGATGGCCATCGCCTTCAGCGTCGGCTCGCCGGTGACGACGAAGTAGAACAGCACATAGGGAACGTTGACCACGAGCGTCACGATCAGGGCCGCCGAACGTAGATGCATCAGACAGAAGATGCAGCCGATCACAGTCACCGCCATGTAGAACGCGACCTGGCTCTTGGCGAAGGGATCACCGTAGGGATAGAGGGCGAACGACCAGGCCGTAAAACCCGCCGCGATCGGTGCTGCGATCCAGTTGGTGAGGCGCAAATTGCGCAGAATGTCGGCGTCGCTGCGCACGACGTGACGCTGGCGCAGCCACCACACTGTCCGAAGGCCGGTCACCGCGGTCAACACGGCCGGCACGATCATGCTCAGCGCAGCCGGCGCCAGCGGCACATAGGTATAGGCCACCGCGATCGTGTTGGTGATCAGGATGAAGTAGAGCAGCGGGATCTGCTTGGAGAAGGCGTCGAACTGCGCGCGCGTCAGATCCGGATCGGTCGGCACGCGGAACAGCCGCGCGGCGGCGGTGAAGTGAGCTTTCAAATCGACGGCAGGCATTGCAATACGCGCCCCAAAATCCCTTCAAAGTGAAGGTGATCTTGCATAGCGGGAGTAAAGGCCGCGTTAGATGCACTTGACGAGGATGCGCCAGCGCTGGTTGCACGCTACCGCAGGATTTTCCACCCGCGTGTATTGGTGAGGGCCTATTAAGGATGTGCGGCGGAAGCGGGCAGCGTTTCGCGCGGCGGATCGTCCGACATGATCGCGGCTACGGTCTGCTAACCATAGGCGTCCTCGGCGGCGGTCGCTGACGACCGCCGCGCAGAGGTGGTGGCGGCCTTCACTTCGCCGGTTGAAGCGCGGCCGTCTGCTTGGCGAGCTGCTTGTCGAAATCCTCCGACAGCCCTGTGGCGTAGGTCGAAAGCTCACCCGGCTTGACGAACGGATTCGGCGTGGCGCTCTTGATCTGCTGCGCGCGCTTGTCCTGCATGCCGTAGACCTCGGGGTGGGGCCCGAGCAGCACGTCGATCTTCATCGCCTTGGCCTTGGCGAAGGTTGCGCGATAGTCCTCGACGATGCCGGGATAGGTCGGCTGGCCGACCAGCCGGTTCAGCGCCACGGTGCCGCGTCCTCACGGGGACGCTGATGTCCCTCGTCTCCTTCACGTCGATCGCCTTCGCGCAGCCGGCCTGCGTGACCCAGAACATGGCCGTGCCGCCGGGCGCCAACACCACCGACAAGGCGGCGCCGTTCTTCATCGACACCACTGGGCTCGATTTCAAAACGACGCCGCCGACGCGTGATCCCTCCAATCCGAACTATCCGCGCGCGACCGAGCTGCCCGACGGTACGCTGCCGCCGCCGGGAGCCGAAGGCAATTTCATTATCGGCCCCACCCACAATCCGGCGCCCGAGACCATTGCGAAGGAGGGCGTGCCGCGCGGTACGACAAAATCCTTCACGCTGTCCTCGAAGGACAGCACGATCTACAATCCCGGCCTGATCCGCGACGACGTCGCCGGTTGCAGCAACTCCTCGATCATGACGACCGTCACAGCGCCGGACGACAAGTCGAACATGATCGTCACCACCAGCCATCCCGGCATCTGGTCGCGCACGATCGATGTCTATGTGCCTGCGCAATATGTACCCGGTACCGAGGCGCCTTTCATCGTGGTCGGCGATGGCGGCTCTGCCGCCTACAAGGATCTCCCGACCACGCTCGACAATCTGATTGCGCAGCGCCGCGTGCCGCCGATGATCGCGATCCAGATCGGTAATGGCGGGCAGGATGCGCAGGGCAGCCAGCGCGGCCGTGAATATGACGCGGTGTCGGGCGCCTATGCGCAGTTCGTCGAGCGCGAGGTGCTGCCGCTCGTAGAGCAGAACGCCGGCGTCAAGCTCACCAGGAACCCTGAAGGACGCGCGACCATGGGGCTGAGCTCGAGCGGCGTGGCAGCCTTCACCATGGCCTGGTTCTATCCCGATCTCTATCACCGCGTGCTCGCGTTCTCGCCGACCATGGTCAACCAGCAATGGCCGCATGATCCGTCGCTGCGTGGCGGCGCCTGGGAATATCACAGCGCTTGGACGGGACCGGCCACGCCCAACCTCATCTCGAAGGCGGGCGTGCTGACGCCGGCCGAGCCGCCCGGCGTACCGCTGATCGTCGCCGCGCCCACCAAGCCGATCCGCTTCTGGTTCTTCGGCGGCGACCAGGATCTGTATTATCCTAATCCGACCATTCCCGACGGCATGCACGACTGGACCTTGTCGAACGAACTGACGGCAAAGGTGCTGGCGGAGAAAGGTTACCACTACCAGTTCCTGTTCGTGCGCAACGCCAAGCACGTCGATCGTCCCACGATCGCGCAAACGTTGCCGTCGGCGCTGGAGTGGGTCTGGAAGGGCTATCCGATCCCCTAAGCGCGAAGCGGAGCCTAGCGCCCGATCGTCACTCCGGCGGTCAAGCGCATGGCGTCGCGGAGGCTCGTCGCGTTCATGTCGTCGAGCACCTGCCGCGTCAGCACGGTGGTCTGGCCGGGCGTGTCGAGGATGGTTTCGCCGCGTGAGGAGGACAGCCGGTTGGCCTTGTAAGGGGCAACCGGATCGGTGGCGGTCGGCGCCGCGTGTACGTGGCGTGGCCGTTTTCCGGACGTGGCGAGTGCGCCTTGCGAAACGCAGAGGGCGGCGATCACGATCAGACTTGGTAATTTTGTGGACATGCGATCTCCCATATCCAGGGCGTCAGCCTAGCATATGGGGCGGGTCATCGCAGAGGAAAAGGATCAGGCGAGGGCGGCTTGACGTTCCCGCACCGGCTCGCGGGTGCGATCGGCAGCACGCAGCTCGGCGAGCCGGGTAAAGCTGCGCTGGCCCGCATGCACGGGTGCCTCGACGATCACGCCTTCGCAGACGATCTGGCCGCCGAGCATCCTGAATTCGAGCTTGTCGTAGCGCGGCATCGTCTCGCCGGGCTCGGGCGGCAGCAATCCGATGCGCCCCTGGATGTTCAGCGTGGCATCGCCTGTGCCGTGAAGCCGCGGGTTCCACATCTTGATCCCGGTCTCGGCCCAGCGTTGCCGGATCAGCGCGGCGCGATCGGCGGGCTCCACGATTTCTGCATGAGCCTTCGGCGCGCCGGGGCTCTTCGGGGCGGGCGACACGGGCGCCGGCGCGATGTCCGTAGTGGCAACCGGCGCGTCGGCGATCGTCTCCTCAGCGACAACGGCCGCGACGGGCGGAAGATCGTTGGCGACGACCGGTTCGAGCTCTACGGAAGCGACGGATGCGGGTTCGTCTTCATTGATGAGCTCGGAGGGCTCGACCGAAGCGGTTTCCGTCTCGACAGGCGCGATAAGGACCAACTCCTCGACGACGGGCGCGACATCAACCGAAGAGGTCGAAACTTCTTCCTCGATGACAGGCTCGACCTCTGCCGGTGTCTCCACTGATGAATCGTCGCTGACGCTGATATCGGTCAGCGCCGCGGACGGGCTCTCTTCGATGACAAAGACAGTGGCGGTGTCGAGGGTCGGAGCAGCTTCCGCGATGACGGCAGGCTCTTCATCCGCAGCGGTCGGCGCCACGTCGAGACTGCCGCCGTGCGGCAGTGGCCGAAGCCGGTTCAACGCCCATTTCACCGCAGGAATGCGGCTCAGCAACGATATCAGTCTCGAAAGCACTGGGAGTTGTCCAAGAGGTACTCGGGCCGTAAGGGCAATCGCTGATTCGCCAGCAATGTGAAAAACTGCCCCGGTCGTCACACCCCTGTCAATCTGGGCGGGACCAATTGCAGAACATCTGCACAGCCTCGCGCACCGCAGCGTTTATTCGAAATGCATCGATCCGAGCGGATCTTCGTCGCGATCGGACTGGTGCGTTGGCGCATGCGGGATGGCCGCGTGCTCGGTCTTGCGGATGTGCGGATGCGCGAGGGCGTGCTTGTGGACCAGCGCCATGGTGAGCGCCTCGCATTCTGTGGGTTCACCGCCCCATGCGCAGTCGATGCCCGATGACTGTCCAGGCCAAGCCTGCGCCGGGCCGGCGATCGCAAGCAACAAAATGGTCCGCAGGGCGGCGAAGATGCTTGTCTTTGTCATGGGACGCTCCAAACCGTTCTGCCGAATAGATCAGGCGAAACGGGCGATATTCCGCGCCGCCACATGATTGCACGGCAACTCACGCGGGGTTCAACGGTCGTGAGTTACGCGTGAAGCGTGTGGCAAACGACTGTCTTCGGAACCTGCATGCGACAAAGCACCGCCGCGAGGTTCCCGGCCGCCGCGCTTAGGATACGCTTGCAGCAAGGTGAAATGTTCGCATGTCCGATCCTCCGGAAGACAGGATCGTTCCGATCCGCTCGTTGCAAGGCGCACGGCTCGACGAGCGCTTTGACGCAACGCTTGCGGACCTCGTGGCGCGCCGCGACGAGCTCGTGCGTGTCATCTCCCGTCTCACCGAGGGCCTGAGCGTGATCGACCAGGCGGGGGCAGACGCATCGGCACAGTCGGCGCGCGATCTGATCGGTCTGCTGGCGACGGCCAAAGCCCAGCTCGAAGAGGTCTCGGCCATCATCGCGAAGCTGCGACCATCATGACGTCCCGTCGATGTGACCAGGCCCACGGAGCTGCTGCGCCGAACGTCGAGCTTTCCTGCGTCATCCTTCCCGACTAATTTGAAACGTCTGGGGAGTGAGGACGACGCCATGAAGAAGCTTGCCGCCATCGCAGCGGTACTGGTCTGGTCGACATGTGCCTTGGCGCAGGACCGTACGATCACCGTGGCGTCGACGACGTCGACGGAACAGTCGGGCCTGTTCGGCTATTTGCTGCCGCTGTTCTCGAAGGCCGTCGGCATCGAGGTGAAGGTCGTGGCCGTCGGCACTGGCCAGGCGCTGGACATCGGACGGCGCGGCGATGCCGATGTGGTGTTCGTCCATGACAGGCCGGCCGAGGACAAGTTCATGTCCGAAGGGCAGGGCGTGAAGCGTTTTGACGTCATGTACAACGATTTCATCATTGTCGGTCCGAAGAGTGACCCCGCGAAGATCGCCGGCGGCAAGGACGTCGCTGATGCGTTAAGCAAGATTGCGACGACAAAAGCTCCGTTCATCTCGCGCGGCGACAAGTCCGGCACGCATGCGGCCGAGCTGAGATTGTGGAAGGAGGCAGGCATCGACATCGCGGCTGGCAAGGACAGCTGGTATCGCGAGATCGGTCAGGGCATGGGGCCGGCGCTGAACATGGCGTCGTCGTCGAACGCCTACCTTCTGTCAGACCGCGGCACCTGGCTGTCGTTCAAGAACCGGGGCGAGCTTGCGATCCTGACCGAGGGTGACAAGCGGCTGTTCAATCAGTACGGCGTCATGCTGGTCAACCCGGAAAAGCATCCGAACGTGAAGGCGAAGGACGGGCAGGCCTTCATCGACTGGCTGATCTCGCCCAAGGGGCAGGACGCGATCGCCGGCTACAAGGTCGGCGCCGAGCAGCTATTTTTCCCCAACGCGTCCCATTAGCAGGAAGGCGACGGTCGAGACCGCCACGCTGAGCGCGAGCAGGATCAGCCCGAGCCCCAGCGCCAGCGGCAGGTCGCCCTTGCTGGTCTCCAGCGCGATCGCCGTCGTCATCGTGCGGGTGAAGCCGCGAATGTTGCCGCCGACGATGATGATGGCGCCGACTTCGGCGATGGCGCGCCCGAACGCCGCGAGAAAGGCCGTCATCAGCGAGGTCCGGCCGAGCGCGAACAGCAGGCCGATGCTGCGCAGCGTCGATAGCCCGTCGATCCGCGCGAGGTCGCCATATTCCGCCCACAGCAAGCTCGCCGGCCGGTGCACCAGCGCAACCACGATCGGCGTTGCCAGCAGCGTCTGTGCGATCACCATGGCCGTTGGCGTGAACAGCAGACCGGCCGCGCCGAGTGGGCCGGAGCGCGACAGCAGAAGATAGAGTGCAAGTCCGACCACGACCGGCGGCAGGCCGAGCAGCGCATTGGTCAGCACGATGACCACCTGCCGCCCACGGAAGCGCGTGATCGCAAGAAGGGCCCCTAATGGGGCGCCGATCAGCAGCGCGACGATGCTGGCCGTCAGGCTCACGAGCACCGACAGGGCGACAATGCCGAGCAGCTCGGGATCGGCTTCACCGATCAGCGTGAAGGCGGCAACGATGGATCGCGCGAAGTCGTTCATCCCGGATGTTGCGGCGTGGGGAGCAGATCCAGCACCAGCTCGGAGCGACGGCAAAGCCTCACGATCGTGGCAAGCTTGGTGCGCGACGTCCCGCATTCGGGATTGTGGTAGATGATCGCGTCCATCGGCAGCACCTTCAGTTTTCAGCCAGAAAGCCGACGGGTTTATTCGAGGTTTCGAGCCGCGTCGTCGAGATCATCGATCGCTCCTCGAGCCAAACGCGTCAACCCCAATCTGGGCGCCGTCTCTCCCCGGGGCGGAGGCGGTGGCGCCGGCGCATCTCGTAGCCGGCGCCTGCGCTGTCGTGAAGGGCAAAACACCTTGCCGTCCGTGGCCGTCCTGGAGTCAACGAGCCCGGCATACAAAATATCCCACTTTACCGAAATTCGGAAATATCGCATTCGCTGTCTCACCTCATCCGACACGAGGGACGGACCACTCGCGCAGAGCAAGGTGGGGATCTCTCGACTGCCCTGTACACCGTCTGCAGTTCCCCGCTGCGCCCTCGGCATTCCCGGGGGCGAAACCAGCCGCAAACCCGGGCCAAACCGGCCGCGGGGCCGCGAAATCATGCCCTTTGCGAGCGGAAAGGCGACTTTATTCTCGCCACGGATGCTTTAAGGAAGAGCCTGGATGCGGCGCAGCACTCAAGGCGGCCGCGGATCGAAATTCAGGTCAAACCGGGCACGCAGCCGCAGAGGCCGGGCTCGCTCAACGAGAAGGACGTCAGGTCATGATCAATACCGTTGGCATCATCGGAGCAGGCACCATGGGCAATGGCATCGCCCAGATCAGCGCCGCGGCCGGGCTTTCGGTCGTGATGGTCGACATCTCCGATGCGGCGGTGAACCGCGGCATTTCGACCGTCGGCGGCAGCCTGGAGCGCCTGGTCAAGAAGGAGAAGATGTCGGCGGCCGATCGCGAGGCGACGCTCAAGCGCATCACCGGCACCACCGACCGGGCAAAGCTCGCCGATTGCGACCTCGTCATCGAGGCCGCGACCGAGAATGAGGAGCTCAAGGTCAAGATCCTGAAAGACCTCTGCGCCACGCTGTCGCCGCGCACGCTGCTCGCGACCAACACCTCCTCGATCTCGATCACCAAGCTTGCCGCCGCGACCGATCGTCCCGATCGCTTCATCGGCATGCACTTCTTCAACCCGGTTCCGGTGATGGCGTTGCTTGAACTGATCCGCGGCTTGCAGACCTCGGACGACACCCACGCCAAGGCGCTCGACTTCGCCCAGCGCGTCGGCAAGGTGGCGATCACGGCCAAGAACAGCCCCGGCTTCGCCGTCAACCGCATCCTGTGCCCGATGATCAACGAGGCGATCTTCGCGCTCCAGGAGGGGATTGCGACCGCGGAGGAGATCGACGCCGGCATGAAGCTCGGCTGCAACCATCCGATCGGACCGCTGGCGCTGGCCGATCTGGTCGGTCTCGACACCATGCTCTCGGTGATGGACGTCTTCTATAAGGGCTTCAACGACCCCAAATATCGTCCCGCCCCCTTGCTCAAGGAAATGGTCGATGCCGGCCATCTCGGCCGCAAGACCGGGCAGGGCTTTTATACCTACGGCGCCTGATTTGGCGCGGGCGGCGGGCTTTCCCGCCCCGCCACTCGATCCCGCAGTTTGCGCTGTGTCAAAGACGACGGGCGCAATTGGCCTGACAATGTCGAACGGGCGGCTCGCGGGAACAACGAAACGGAAGCCAAAGGACATGTCGGATCGACTGAAGGCCGAGCGGGACGCTGCGGCCGAACGGCGGAACCTGCTGATCCAGGATGCGATCGAGCGCACCGGGATTACCGAGGAGATGATCGGGGAACTCGTCACCCGCTTTTACGGACGCGTCCGTGAGGATGCGTTGCTCGGGCCGGTGTTCGCGATCGTGCGGAATTGGGACGAGCATCTCGCCAGGCTCAAAGATTTCTGGTCGTCGGTGGTGCTGATGAGCGGCCGCTACCACGGTTCGCCGATGCGGGCACACACGCCGCTGAGCCTGATCGGTGATCATTTCGACCGCTGGCTCGATCTGTTCGAACAGACCGCGCACGAGGTCTGCCCGCCGCCGGCCGCTGCGCTCTTCATCGACAAGGCGCATCGCATCGCCGACAGTTTTGAGATGGCGTCGGCGACCATCGCTGGCCGCATCGCGTCACCGCGTCACTTGCTGCGGTCCTGACGACCGCAAAAGCTGCCTGTAAAAGCTGCAGTTGAATCGCGTTGCGGTTGCTTTGCGTGGCCGATCGCGCGTTGTACCAATTCCCGCATCATCGGTCTGCCCTGCAAAATCATCATGCTGATCGCGCGGCATGATGTTGAAATGGCAAAAACGCGTTTGAACGCGTTCAATCGTGTTCAATCAAAGCGAGCATAGCCTTATTGATGCACTGCGGCGCCAATTCTTCGCCTTCATTTCGGCAGAGTTCCAGCGCCTGCTAGCATGCATGTCGAATGCATCGTCCAACATCGCATCGTCATCCCCCGATAACACCGCGGAACCTGAAACATGTGCGTGCACGGAGCAAACGCGGCGAACGCTGCTGCTCGGTGCGCTCGCCACCACAGCCTGTCTCGGCTGCTCCGCGCCGGCGCGTGCGGGCGAGGATCCACCCGGCTCCGACGAGCGTCCGCAGAAGGGTGACGTGCTCGTGTTCTCCGAAGGCGATCACGAAGGAAAGCTCATCAAAGCGGCTGATCTGACGGCCGGCGGTCCGCCGGTGCATGCCTGGCCGCAGGATCCCACGACATCGGTGGTGCGCAGCGCCTCGCGGCTCAACGAGATCCTGATCATCCGGCTCGATCCCGCCGAACTCGACGAGCAAACGCACGCGCGTGCCGTCGACGGCATCCTCGCCTATTCGGCGATCTGTTCCCATGCCGGCTGTCCCGTCACCGCCTGGGTCAAGAGCGATGTCGGTGACAAGGAGGTGCTCAAGTGCATGTGCCACAACTCCGAATACGATCCCCGCGCGGGCGCGCAGGTCGTGTTCGGACCGGCGCCGCGGCGGCTCGCAGCGTTGCCGTTGGCGCTGGCTGACGGTTCGCTCAGCATCGCGGGCGGCTTCACCGGAAAGGTAGGTGGCGTGCAGCAGGGTTGACGGTGCGGGTCGTACCCGCGTCACGAGAGGCCGCATCCGCCGAGGGGCGGACGTCGGGACGAACGACAAGAATTCAAAACAATAATCCAAAACAAGAATTCAAACGGATGAAAAAGGGGAACGTCCATGAAAACGTCCATGAAAACGTCCATGACCAGGAAGCAAACACTGCTGTCCGGCTTCGTCGCCTTCACGTGCCTTGTCTCGACAGCTGCAATCGCCGGCCCGATCGAAAACTACGCGCCAGTCACCCAGCAGCGCCTGGAGAATCCGGAACCGAGCAACTGGATGCTCTATCGCCGCACCTATGACGGCCAGGGCTATAGCCCGCTGGACCAGATCAACACCTCCAACGTTGGGGATCTCAAGCCGGTCTGGACGTTTGCCACCGGTGTGGTCGAGGGCCATGAGGCGCCGCCGATCGTCAACAACGGCGTGATGTTCGTGGCAACCCCGATGGGGCAGGTGATCGCGCTGAATGCGAAAACCGGTGATGAATACTGGCGCTACAAGCGGCAGCTCCCCGACGATCTGTTCCAGTTGCATCCGACCAGCCGCGGCGTCGGCCTGTGGGAGGACAAGATCTATCTCGCCACCACCGACGACCACGTCGTCGCGCTCGATGCCAAGACCGGCAAGGTGGTGTGGGACACCAAGGTGCAGGACTACAAGAAGGGTCAGTACATGACCCTGATGCCGCTGATCGTCGACGGCAAGGTCATCGTCGGCGGCTCCGGCGGCGAACTCGGCGTGCGCGGCTACGTCGTCGCCTACGATGCCAAGGACGGCAAGGAACTGTGGCGCACCTTCACCATTCCCGGCGAAGGCGAGCCCGGTCACGACACCTGGCAGGGCGACGACTGGAAGACCGGTGGTGGCTCGGCCTGGATGACCGGCAATTACGACAAGGATACCAAGACGATCTACTGGGGCGTGGGCAACGCCGCGCCGTGGCCCGGCGAGACCCATCCCGGCGACAATCTCTATACCTCGTCGGTGCTCGCGCTCGATCCCGGCACCGGCAAGATCAAGAATTATCACCAGTATCACCAGAACGATTCCTGGGATTGGGACGAGGTCGACGCGCCCATGCTGATCGACCTGCAGCGCGATGGCCGCACCATCAAGAGCCTGATCCATCCCGGCCGCGACGCGATCTTCTGGGTGCTCGAGCGCACGCCGACCAAGATCAACTATGTCGCAGGCTGGCCGTTCGTCGCCACCGATGTCTGGAAAGGTATCGATGAGAACGGCAAGCCGATCGTCGATCCCGCTCACAAGCCGGTCATCGGCAAGCGCGTCGAGTTCTGTCCGTCACTGTGGGGCGGCAAGGACTGGCCGTCGGCGGCGTATAGCCAGAAGACCGGTCTCGTCTATGTGCCGGCCAACGAGAATTTCTGCGGGGGCTTCACCGGCGAGAAGGTCCCGCTCAAGGCGGGCGAACTCTGGCTCGGCACCAAGCCGGAGGATATCGGCCTGATGGCGAAGCCGGGCGCCGATCATTTCGGCGAGCTCCAGGCCTGGGATCCTGCGACCGGCAAGAAGGTGTGGCAGCACAACTTCCCGAAGTCGCAGCTGTTCGGCTCGGTGACGGCGACCGCAGGCGATCTGGTCTTCGCCGGCGGCACCAACGACCGCAACTTCCGCGCTTTCAACGCCAAGACCGGCGAAGTGTTGTGGGAGCAGAAGACCAATTCCGGCATCATGGGCATGCCGGTGTCCTATGAGATCGACGGCACGCAATACGTCGCGATCCAGTCGGGCTGGGGCGTGGACGCGCAGCGCATTCAGGACGCGCTCGCGACCAACAACATCGGCATCGAGTCCAATGTGCCGCAAGGCGGCGTGATCTGGGTGTTCGCGCTGAAGAAGTAAGCTCCGCAGGCGGATCGAAGTAGGCGGAGCGAGTGGGGGCAAATGCGGCGGACGGCAACGTCCGCCGCATTTTGCGTGTGCGACGCCGCTATTTGCCCTGGCGGTCGACCTTGTCCTTTTCCTTCTGGTTCATCTCCTGAACCTTCGGGTCGGTGCTGCTCTGTCCGGTCGTCTGGGCCGTCGAGGCGGGTGGGGCGCTGGCGTTGGGAAGCGAATTCTGCTCCGGCGCGGTGGGGCGCGTCGCCGTTGTCGGCGGCGTGGTGGTGTTCTGGGCGAACGCGGCTGTATCAGCCAAAAGAAAGGCGCTCGACAGCAGCGAGACTGCGAGCGCCCTTGGAATGTTGGTCATCGATCTGCTCCTGTCAGATCGATGAAAACGGCGCAAAGCCGCGTCTGTTCCGTCAAGCCTCCAATTGCTTGCCGATCGGCAATGCGCGGATGCGCTTGCCGGTGGCCGCGAAGATCGCGTTCATCAGCGCAGGTGCAAATGGCGGTACGCCGGGCTCGCCGACGCCGCTCGGCGGCGTGTCGGGTCCGGGTGGGACGATGTAGACATTGGTCACCAGCGGAGCCTCGTCGATCCTGACGACCTGGAAGTCGTCAAAATTCTTCTGCTCCACCTTGCCGTCCTTGAAGGTGACCGCGCCATATTTGGCGAGGCTCAGGCCCATGATCGCGGCGCCCTCGATCTGCGAGGCGATGCGCTCCGGGTTGACATAGGTGCCGCAGTCGATCGCGGTGTCGACCCGCGGCACCGTCAGCTTGCCCTTGTCGTCGACGGCCACCTCGACGATGGTCGCGATGTAGCTGACGAAGCTGCGGTGCACGGCGATGCCGAGGCCGTGGCCCTTCGGAACCTGACGGCCCCATTCGCCCTTCTCGGCGACCAGCTCGACCACCTTGCGCAGGCGCGCGGTGTCGATCGGATAGCTGTCATAGGGCTCGCCGTAGTTCCACATGTCTTTCACCGCCGGCTTGACGATCCGGGGCGTGCCGATCAGCGCGAGCAACGTCTCCTTCTGGTCGCGGCCGGTTGCGTTCGCGATCTCGCCGACCATCGACTGCACCGCGAAGGCGCGCGGGATGTTCGAGACCGAGCGGAACCAGCCGATGCGGGTGAACGCCGCGGCTTCCGGGTTCTCGCAGGAGATGTTGGCGATCTCGAACGGCATGTCGACGAGCCCCATGCCAAGCTCGAATGCCGCCGCGTGCTTGGCCCCGGCAGCGAAGGTCGAGGCGATGGTCGGCGCCACGCTGCGGTGGCGCCACGCGATCACCTTGCCGTCCTTGTCCAGGCCCGCCTCGATCCGCTCCGCCGAGACGGTGTGCAGGAAGTCGTGGTGGAGATCGTCCTCGCGCGTCCACTGCACCTTGACGGGCGTGCCGAGCTCCTTCGACAGCAGCGCGGCCTCGAGCGCAAAGTCGCATTTCGACTTGCGGCCGAAACCCCCGCCGAGCAGCGTGACATTGACGGTGACATTGCCCTCGGGGATGCCGAGCGTCTTGGCGACGTCCTCGCGCGTGCCGCCGGGGCTCTGCACCGGCGCCCAGATCTCCGCCTTGTCGCCCTTGACGTCGGCGACCGCGACCGGCGGCTCCATGCTGACATGGGCGAGGTGCGGAAGGTAATATTCGCCGATCACGACCTTGGCGGCGGCCTTCAGCGCGGCGTCGGCGTCGCCCTCCTGGCGCACGACGAGGCCCGGCTTGCGCGAGGCATCCTCGAGTTCCTTGCGATAGGCGACCGAGTCGTATTTGCCGTTGGCGCCGTCGTCCCAGACCAGCTTCAGCGCATCGCGGCCCTTGATCGCAGCGCCGGTGTTACGGGCAATCACCGCGACGCCGCCAAGCGGCTGGAACTTCGAGGGCCACGGCCAGCCGCGGACCTGCATCACCTTCTCGACGCCGGAGACTTTCATCGCCTCGGCCGGGTCGAACGAGACGAGCTTGCCGCCGGTCACCGGCGGCCGCGCGATCACAGCATACTTCATGCCGGGCAAGCGCACGTCGGCGCCGTAACCCGCCTTGCCGGTGGTGATGTCGTGGAGATCGACGATGCTGACCTGGCCCTTGCCGAGATAGCGGAAGTCCTTCGGGTCCTTCAGCTTGAGGCCTTCGATGCTCGGCACCGATTCCTTGGCGGCTTCGGCTGCGAGCTCGCCGAAGCCGAGCTTGCGGCCGCTGGCGCTGTGGACGACCTCGTGATTGACCGCCTTGACCTCGGTAGCCGGTACGCCCCAGCGCTTGGCCGCGGCCTGCTCCAGCATGGTGCGGGCGGAGGCGCCGATCTGGCGCATCGGAATCAAATAGTGTCGCGTGCTGCGTGAGCCGTCGGTGTCCTGGTTGCCGAACTTGACCTCGTCACCATGGGCCTGCTGCACCTTGACCTTGGACCAGTCGGCCTCCATCTCCTCGGCCACGATCAGCGGCAGGCTGGTGCGCACGCCGGTGCCCATCTCGGAGCGGTGGGCGAGGATGGTCACGGTGCCGTCGGGCGCGACCGCGACGAACACGCGCGGATCGACCACGACGCCATGCGGCATCTTGCCGGCGCCGGTCTCATAGGCAAAGGCCTGGCGCGACATCACAGGGGCGGCGAGCACGAAGCCGCCGGTGATTCCGAGTCCTTTCAGGATGCTGCGGCGCGAGACCTTCTCGACCTTCAGATTCTTTTCGAAGCCACGAAGCTTCCGCGGATTGTCGATGAAATTCATGTCACACTCCCGTCGATGCGAGATGGACGGCGTTCTCGATGCGCTGGTAGCAGCCGCAGCGGCAGATGTTGCCGGACATCGCCTCGCGGATCTGGTCGTGCGACGGTTTGGGATTCTCCATCAGCAGCGCAGCCGCCTGCATGATCTGGCCGGCCTGGCAGAAGCCGCATTGGGGAACATTGACCTGGCGCCAGGCCTTCTGGACGGGATGATCGCCATCGGGATGCAGCCCCTCGATCGTGGTGACTTCGCGCCCGGCGACGTCGTTGATCGAGGTAATGCAGGAGCGCACGGCCTCCTTGTCGACGATGACGGTACAGGCGCCGCACAGGGCCTGACCACAGCCAAATTTGGTGCCCGTCAGCCCGGCTTCGTCGCGCAGGAACCAGAGTAGCGGGAGATCCGGGTCGCCGTCCCAGCTCTGTTCCTGGCCGTTGATCTTGATTTTGATCATGATCGTCCCTCGCTCTTCATAAGCTCGATGATTTCAGGATTTGCCGATGTCGATCTACGAAATGGTCCGTACGTCGTGCCGTCGCATCTCCGCCTGTTATCCTCCGCGGGCAAATCCCGGCAGGAAGCTGGAGCGCGAATCGTATGTGCGGATGTGCTCGATACCTCCCGTTTTGTTCTTAATTGATTGAATGTCGCGCGGCATCATCACAGCGAGATCGTAGCAGAAATCGCACCGGGCCGGCGTTCACAGCGGAGTGTTCTCAACGAGCCGTTCTCGACGGGAAAAGATTGCAAAGAAGGTTGTCAAAAGCAGGGCGCGGCAACGCGTCGCGCGATAGGCGACGACAGAATCTGAGGCGCGTTGAAAAAGCTTCGTCCGCCAGAGGGACCTGCGCGGACGAAGCAGTAGTCCTCAGTCGAGGGAGGGAGAATCGCAAGGCGCGCTGACTTCAAGCAGGAAGAAGGCGGCACTGCGCAGTCATTCAGAGACCAGGACTGAGGGAGCGGAACGCGCTCGCATACGCAAAGTGCACAGGCGGCAAACTCGCCGCAAATCATTCGAGAGCTGTCCGTCCCCTCTCTGGTGACCAGCGAGGGGACGGACAAATTTCCGGCGGCCTTGTCAGGCGGCTTTGGCCTTCGCCACGTGGGTCGCGATCGCATCCATCAGCGCCGGCGACAGGCAGTCATAGGGCTCGAGTCCGATTTCCTTCAGCCGCGACCGGATGCCGGCCATCTGCTCAGGCTTGACGCCGGATTCGATCACCGAGGAGACGAAGGCGGCGAATTGCGGCGCCTGCGAGCCCTGCTCCTGGAACAGCTCTGGATGGACGAAATCAAGCCCGTAGAACGGATGGTTCTTGTTCTCGATGCGGCCATACATGTGCGTGCCGCAGGCCTTGCAAGCGTGGCGCTGGATCACCGCCGACGCGTCGACGATCTGGAGCTTGTCGCCGTTCTCGAGCACGGTGACGTTCTGGCGCGGAACCACCGCGACCACGGAGAAGTTCGCGCCTTGCGGCTTCCAGCACTTGGTGCAGCCGCAGGCGTGGTTGTGTGCCACGTCGCCCTTGATGCCGACCTTGACCTGATGGTCCTTGCATTTGCAGGCGAGCGTGCCGCCGGCAAAGTGGCCGGTGCCTTGTTTGAGACCGTTGTCGATCGAGGGATGAAGTGCAGTCATGGGTCGATCCTCCTTGGGTGTGACGCTTGCGAGCTAGAACACGACGACTGAACGAATTGATTTACCCTCGTGCATCAGGTCGAAGCCCTTGTTGATGTCTTCGAGCTTGAGCGTGTGGGTGATCATCGGGTCGATCTGGATCTTTCCGTTCATGTACCAGTCGACGATCTTCGGGACGTCGGTGCGGCCGCGTGCGCCGCCGAAGGCGGTGCCGCGCCAGTTACGGCCGGTGACGAGCTGGAACGGACGGGTGGCGATCTCCTTGCCGGATTCGGCGACGCCGATGACGACCGAGGTGCCCCAACCGCGATGGCAGGCTTCCAGTGCCTGGCGCATCACGGTGGTGTTGCCGGTGCAGTCGAAGGTGTAGTCGGCTCCACCGTCGGTCAGGGTCACCAGATGCGGGACGATGTCGCCGGTGATCTTCTTGGGGTTGACGAAATCGGTCATGCCGAAGCGGCGGCCCCATTCCTCCTTGGAGTCGTTGATGTCGACGCCGATGATCTTGTCGGCGCCGGCCATCTTGGCGCCCTGGATCACGTTCAACCCGATGCCGCCGAGGCCGAACACGACCACGTTGGAGCCGGGCTCGACCTTCGCGGTGTTGACGACGGCGCCGACGCCGGTGGTGACGCCGCAGCCGATATAGCAGCTCTTGTCGAAGGGGGCGTCCTCGCGGATCTTCGCCACCGCGATCTCGGGCAGCACCGTGAAGTTGGAGAAGGTCGAGCAGCCCATATAGTGATAGATCGGCTTGCCCTTGTAGGAGAAGCGGCTGGTGCCGTCGGGCATCACGCCCTTGCCCTGCGTCGCGCGGATCGCGGTGCAGAGATTGGTCTTCCGGCTCAGACAGCTTTTGCACTGACGGCATTCCGGCGTGTAGAGCGGAATGACGTGATCGCCCGGCTTCACCGAGGTCACGCCCGCGCCGATCTCGCGGATGATGCCGGCGCCCTCATGACCGAGGATCGACGGGAAAATTCCTTCGCTGTCGAAACCGTCGAGCGTGTAGGCGTCGGTATGGCAGATGCCCGTCGCCTTGATCTCGACCAGAACTTCGCCGGCCTTCGGCCCTTCCAGGTCGACTTCGACGATTTCGAGCGGCTTTTTGGCTTCGAAAGCGACGGCAGCACGTGTCTTCATCGGTAACTCCTCAAATTCTCGCAGGGCGCCAAGACTTGAGTCTCAGCCGGGCCCCAAACGTTCACTTCTTGCCCATGCACGAGTCTTCGTTCTTGGTATAGGCGTCGTTCTTGTCCTCATGCTTGCCCGGACGGGCGCGGCCCCAGGCCTCGTTGGAGCGGGCGCGCAGATAGACGTAGAGATCGTCCATGTAGCAGGCGACGTTCGGGTTATCTCCGAAGGCCGGCATCACGTTCTCTGTGGCGGTGGAGATGTTCTTGCGGCCCGAGGCGACGACGCCGAGAAAATCGGCATAGCTCATCGTCTTGAGCGAATCCTTCAGCGCGGGCGCATAGCTCGAGCCCATGCCATCCGGGCCATGACACACATGGCAGTCCGAGTGATAGCGGCGGTATCCGGAATAGGTGTACCAGTCGACGGAGTCGCCGTTGATCTTGTAGGTCGGGTTACCTTCCTTATCGAGCCATTCGCCAGTTTCGTTCTGCTTGACGGCGGTCGGGTCGCCCGAGCCGTCCGCGACAGCAATTCCTCCGGACGCAACGAAGATCATCGCAGCAATGACAGAGCAGATTTTACGCAAGAGGTGTTCCTCGAAGGCATCAGGTGGAGACGAGCCGGCGCGTGGAGTTGATCCACGCGCCGGAGCGATACGAAGCCGAGGCTAGTTCGACGGCAGCGAGAACACGGTCAGTGTGCCGCCGAGTGCCGTGTAGTTGCTGAGCGCTGCGTAGCCACCGACGGCGCCGAGACCTGCAGTCGGATCGGTCAGGCCAGCTGCCAGACCGATGCCGGCCCAGCCGCCCACGCCGGAGAGCACGGCAATGTACTGCTTGCCGCTGTTCTCATAGGTGGTGACGTTGCCGATGATGCCGGAGGGAGTCTTGAACTTGTAGAGCTCCTTGCCGGTCTTGGCGTCGACTGCCTTCAGGTAGCCTTCGAGCGTGCCGTAGAACACCACGCCGCCGGCGGTTGCGAGCGCACCCGACCAGACCGAGAACTGCTCCTTGTTCGACCAGACGATCTTGCCGGTCTTGCCGTCCCAGGCGATGAAGTTACCCATATGGGTATCGCCCTGCGGCGGATACATCGAGAGCGTCGCACCCACATAGGGCTGGCCCGCGGTGTAGCTCACCTTGAACGGTTCGTAGTCCATGCAGACGTGGTTGGTCGGAACGTAGAACAGCTGCGTGTCCGGCGAGTAGGCCGCCGGCTGCTCGTCCTTGGTGCCGAGCGCGGCCGGGCAGATGCCCTTCACGTTGTGGTCCTCACCCGCCTTGTCGGTCGAAGCTGTGTCGAGCACCTTCGGCCGGCCATAGGTGGCCGAGTTCTTGTCCATGTCGACGCCGGAGGTCCAGTTCACCTTCGGATCGTACTTCTCGGCGACCAGCAGTTCGCCGTTGGTGCGATCGAGCGTGTAGCCGAGACCGTTACGATCGAAATGCGTCAGCAGCTTGCGCGGCTGGCCGTTGATCGACTGGTCCGAGAGGATCATCTCGTTGACGCCGTCATAGTCCCATTCGTCATGGGGCGTCATCTGGTAGACCCACTTGGCCACACCGGTGTCCGGGTTACGTGCCCAGATCGTCATCGACCATTTGTTGTCACCGGGACGCTGCTTCGGATTCCAGGTGGAGGGGTTGCCCGATCCGTAATAGACGAGGTTCAGCTCGGGATCGTAGGAGATCCAGCCCCAGGTCGCGCCGCCGCCGATCTTCCACTGATCGCCTTGCCAGGTCTTCAAGCTGGAGTCCTTGCCGATCGGCTTGCCGAGCGCAGTGGTCTTGTCGTCGACCAGGAGCTGGTCATCCGGGCCTTCCGAATAGCCGCGCCAGGCGACCTTGCCGGTCTTGATGTCGTAGGCGGTCATGTGGGCCTGAACGCCGAACTCGCCGCCGGAGATGCCGACCAGCACCTTGTCCTTGACGACCATCGGTGCCGAAGTGCCGGTCTCGCCCTTGCTCGGATCGCCGTTCTTGGCGGTCCATGCAACCTGACCGGACTTGGCGTCGAGCGCGACCAGGGTCGTGTCGGCCTGATGCAGGAATATCTTGCCGTCACCGTAAGACAGGCCGCGGTTGACCGTATCGCAGCACATCACCGGAATGACGTTCGGATCCTGCTTCGGCTCGTACTTCCAGACGATCTTGTTCTCGTTGGAAAGGTCAATGGCGTAGACCTTGTTCGGGAACGGCGTATGGACGTACATCATGTTGCCGATGATCAGCGGGCCGCCTTCGTGGCCGCGCAGCACGCCGGTCGAGAAGGTCCAGGCGACCTGGAGCTTGCCGACATTTTGTGCGTTGATCTGGTTGAGCTTGGAGTAACGGGTATTGGCATAGTCGCCTGTCGGCATCACCCAGTCTTTCGGGTTCTGCGACATCTTGAGCACTTCGTCATTGGCAGAGGCGCCGCCGACGGCGAGAGCCGCCGCGGAGCCGAGTAAGGTCGCCAGTAGCACCTTGCGCATAGTCATTCCTCCGTTGGTCGCGTTTTATTGTTTCCGAAGCATTGCTTAATCGCCGGGCTTTTCGTCCGGCGTCTGCTCGTGCAGGGCGGTCACGTTGGGGACCAGAAACGATGCTGTGCTGTTTCCTCCTCAGGATGAGAGCTACAGGTCCGCGTGCAGGAGCGGCCCGTTTTGTTTGTTCCTGCCGTAATTCCTAACGACTTCGCTATCGGGAAACTTGCCCAAGAGAGAAGCCGCCTTGCTCGATAGCGCACGGATGCGAAGTTTTTGATTTTGCAGTAGCGAATTCAGCGGCTTCCGCTCGCCGTCGTGCAGCGCTCAACGAACAGGTTCCCCTTGACGGCGCTGCTACTAAGGCGGAGGATTAACTCTCAAGGGTGGCAATGGAACGATGGCGCTCGTTCAAAAGACCGCCCAAATTTGAGGTAAACGTCACGCAATCATGGCTGAGGGCTCCAGCAGGCGCTGGCCGCGATTCGCGTCGAATCTCCGGGTATCACCAGTGGCTGGATTAATGTCCGACACAATTCATACGCTCTCGACGACGGGACTGACGCCGAAGCGGCAGATTCAGAGCTGGATCGACGGACTGACGAGTCTGTGCGGCCATTTCGATGTCGATCCGCTGGAAGCATCCTCGCTCGAAGGGCGCATCGACTACACCTCTGTCTCGCGCCTGAAGCTCTGTCAGATCGAGGTCAGCCAGCATCGCATCGCGCACACGCTGGCGCGCGCCAAGACCAATGAACACCCCTACATCAAGATTCACTTCCAGACATACGGCGTGTCCTATTTCGAGCAGGAAGGTCGCCACATCGAGCTGAACCCCGGCGACATCATCGCCTACGACGTCTCGTGCCCGCATCTGATCGTCAGTCCCGCCTTCACGCGCCACGACGTGGTGATCGTGCCGAAGTCGCTGCTGCGCGATCGCGGCTTCCCGTCGCAGCGCATGCCGGCCTGCAAGCTGTCGGCGAAAACGGGGACGGGACGGATCGCCCATGATTTCGTCCATGCCACGTTCGACGAGGCGGCGAAGTTGTCGGCCAACAGCGCGGTCGGTGTTGCCGATTCGCTGATTGATCTGTTGCTGCTGCCGCTGCGCGAAGCCGACACGATGTTCGATCGGGTCGGACCCGAGGCGATGTATGTGCGTGCCCAATTTTTCATCCGCGAGCACCTGCGCGATCCCGATCTGTGCATCGACCAGATCTCCGCCGAGCTCGGCTGCTCCAAGCGCTATCTGCACATGCTGTTCTCGGAGCGCGGCACCACGGTGAGCGATTACATCTGGCAGGCGCGCCTTCAGAACTGCCGCCAGGAGCTCGAGGCGCACGGCGGCAAGACCATCACCGACGTCGCGTTTTCGTGGGGCTTCTCCAGCTCATCGCATTTCAGCCGCGTGTTCCGGAAATATTTTGGTGTGGTGCCGTCTTCGATCCACAAGGGGCAGCAGGGCGCGGTTGCCGTGGACGAGAACTAAGCGCGCTGTGGCTGCGCTCTAGCCCGATGACGGGTCTTTCCGTACCACACGCTGCCAGACGATGTCGGTCAGGGCCACCGCGATGAGGCCGAACGCGCCACCGATGATCACGTTGGTAATGCGCTCCTCCGCAATGCCGCTGGCGCCGCCGGCGAAGGACGCGGCGAGCGCGATAAAGAAGCAGCGCAGGCCGAAGCCGACGATATAGCGGGAGAACGAGATCAGCGTGAGCGTGGCCGCAAGAATCGCAAGCGCATAACCGACACGGTTCTGCGGCAGCGCGAGGCCAGTGAGGAAGCCCAAGGGTACGCCGACGAAGGCGCCGATGGCACGTTGCTTCAGCTTGTCGGTGGAGGCGGAGAGATCGCCGACCACGACGCTTGCTGCCGACCACATCACCCATTGCCCTTGCGCAAGATCCAGGATCTCGACCAGCGCCGACGCGGCGAACACCGCCATGGCGGTAGCCGCCGCGGGCAGCAGCCACTCGGCCGCAGGCCGCCCGAACGAGGTCGCGGCATTGCCACGCCGCTGCTGGTCGTAAACCTGGATGCCGCAGACCAGCGCCAGCGCAACCGGCGAGGAGACAATGATGATGCCGGCATGACGCAGCGCTTCCGACGCGCTCACGCCCTCGCGCACCTCGCAGGCGAGATAGACGGCCGGAATGAACACCCAATTGCCGATGGTGCGGAAGTGCTCGCCATAGCGCGTTCCCGCCACCGCAAGGAGGCCGGCAAGCGCCGTCAACACCACGAACAGCGGTTTGATCGGAGCGGCGAGGAAGAGAGCCGCAAACGCCACGAGGATCGCAAGGTAGTGCCACGCGATCACTTTGGGCGGAAGGTGCAGCCGCAGTGCTGGAATGAGCAGCGACACCGCGATCAGTCCCAAATTCAACAGCGCCGTCTCGCCCGAGATGAAATAGACGGCCACGAACGGGCCGACGACGATCAGCGCGCGCAGCAGCTCGCTGCTCTTGATTTCACGGGAGAGGATATCGCGCAGGCCCGCGGAGGGCGGGATGGTCGGGGCGTTCACGGGGCACCGTCGTCAAATGAGACGTAATGCATAGCACAGGAGCAGGCTCCTGACTTCGGTGCGCGAGCCGACGGTCTTGCCACACTCTCGCTGTCATTGCCCGGCTTGACCGGGCGATCCAGTACGCCGAGACGGCAGTGATTGAAACGACAAGCCGCGGCGTACTGGATGCCCCGCCCCAGTTCGCAATTGCGCACAAGGCGGGGCATGACAGCGGAGAGCGGGGCGCAGCGTGGCGGCCCTCCGCGACGACCTCACCGCTGAATGATCTTCGCCCAGACGTCCCCGAGGATCGCAGGCTCGCGCGGCGTCAGATAGGTCAGGCCGGCTTGCTTGCCGAATTCGACGATCTTGCCCTCGGCTGCAAGATCCGTCAGCGCCTTGTTGGCGGCCTCGATCAAGGCAGGATCGCTGCCGAGCCCGACATAGCCGCGATTGGCCCCGATCGGATAATAATAGCCGGAGGCTGATATCGCCGTGTCGGGATGCGCGGTGCGGTGGGCGTCGTAGCGCGCGAGGTCGATCAGGGTCGCATCATAATCGCCGCGATCGAGCGAGCCCAGGAGGTCGTCGCGGGCGGGCACGAGATGGGTGATGTTGTCGATCAGCCGTCCCTTGTCGAAGGTCATCAGGATGGCATCGCCCAGGGATCCGCTTTCGATCGCAAGACGAAGACCGGCGAGGTCGCCGATATCGCTGATCTTGCGGTGGCGCGCCTTTGGCCCGAGCACCACCGTCATCGGCGAATAGACGTAAGGCCGGGTCGGCGCGAGCACGCCGAGCGTAACGCGGCGGCGCCGGTCATCGCGCGTGGCGCCCGCGAAATCCGGCAGGCGCGCCGTCTTCAGGCCGGGCTTGACCAGGGAATCCGTCGTCAGCGCGTAGCCACCGACCAGCGAGCAGCGGCCGTCCGAGAGCAGCGCGTTGGCCTCGAGCTGCGGGCTCGAATCCTCGTCCAGCTTGCTCTCGAACCACTGGATTTTGAGCGGGCGTCCCATCCGGTCTGCGATCGCCTGCGCCAGCAGCACGTCGAAGCCCGAGTCCGGCTTGCCGCGGTGATGCGCGGAGAGCGGCGGGCGGTCCTCGTCGAGACAGATGCTCAACGGATCTGCCGCCCACGCCGCTGTCGCCGGTGCCGCGAGCACGATGGCGAGGCCTAGTACCGCCAGCCGACCTCTCATGGTTTCCTCCGGCTCGAGATGAAGGCCCAGAGATTGCCGATCTCGTCATCGTTGAGGATGTCACCCCAGGGCGGCATCTTGTTGTTCTTGCCGTTCTTCACGGTGGTGACGAAGCGCGTCTTGTCGTCGGGAAAGGCGCGCAGGTCCGGCGTGATGGTGCCGGAATTCATCATGTTGGGGCCGTGGCAGTGCGAGCATTTTTCGGCATAGGTCGACCTGCCGTGGTCGATCTGCACCTGCAGCGGATTGCCGTTCGAATCATCCGCGGCACGAACGGTCGCCGCAAGCGCGACCGTCAGCACCGCGACGGTGGCGAGGATCGCCACCGTCCTGTGAGATATGTCTCTCAACGTGTCTTGCCGCTACTGCTTCACCGCGAAGACCCACAGCGAGCCGCCGGGTGGCACCTTGGCCAGCCGCTCGTCGCCGGAGAACAGCGAGTAGACGCCGCCATAGCCGCTGGTGACGGCGATGTACTGCACGCCGTCCTGCTGCCAGGTCACCGGCTGTCCCTCGATGCCGGAGCCGGTCTGGAACTGCCAGAGCTTCTTGCCGGTGTCGGCGTCGAAGGCCTCGAACTCGCCGGTCAGCGCACCCGTGAACACGACGCCGCCCGCGGTCGACAGCACGCCGGAGAAGCGCGGGATATCGCTTGCCGCCTCCCACTTCGCCTTGCCGGTCATCGGATCGATCGCCTTCAGATGGCCGCGCGCGCCGTCACCCCATTCCCAGGGATCGGTGAGGTCCATGCCGAGATACCATTCACCCTGCTTGAAGGTGGCCGGCTCCGACTTGTACTTGCCGCCGAAGGCGAGCGTGTTGGCGTAGGCGAGGCCGGTCTGCGGGTTGAACGACATCGGCTCCCAGTTCTTGCCGCCGAGGATCGACGGATAGACGGTGACCTTCTTGCCCTCGCGCGCGCCGGTGACGACATCGGTCTCGATCGGCCGCCCTGTCTTCATGTCGATGCCGGTTGCCCAGTTCACCTTCACGTAAGGATTGGCCGCGAGCAGCTTTCCGTTGGTGCGGTCGAGCACGTAGAAGAAGCCGTTGCGGTTGGCATCCATCAACACCTTGGTCGGCTTGCCCTCGACGTTCATATCGGCGAGGACCATCTCGGCCACAGAGTCATAGTCGAACGGATTGTTCGGCGAGAACTGGTAGTGCCACTTGATCTTGCCGGTCTTGGGATCCATCGCCAGCACGGAGCAGGTGTAGAGATTGTCGCCGGGGCGCACGGCCGCGTTGAACGGGCCGGGATTGCCGATGCCCCAATAGACCGTGTTCAGCTCGGGATCATAGGAGCCCGTGATCCAGGTCGAGCCGCCGCCGAGCTTCCAGGTGTCGCCCTTCCAGGTGTCGCCGCCGGGCTCGTCCGGCGAGGGAACCGAATGGGTGCGCCAGAGATGCTTGCCCGTTGCCGGATCCCAGCCGTCGATGAAGCCGCGGGTGCCGAACTCGGCGCCGGAGATGCCGGTGATGACGACGCCGTCGGCGACCAGTGGCGCCACCGTCATCGAATAGCCTTCCTTGATGTCGGCCGCCTTCTGCCGCCACAGCTCCTTGCCGTCCTTGGCGTCGATCGCGATCACGTTGGCGTCGAGCGTGGTGCGGAACAGCTTTCCCTCGTAAAGCGCGCCGCCGCGATTGATGATGCCGCAGCAGACGATGCGCGGCGTCTCGGCCGGATATTCGATCTTGGATTTCCAGATCTGCTTGCCGGTCTTGGCGTCGACCGCCATGGTCGCGTTGTGAGAGGTTACGTAGATCACGCCCTGGTAGACCAGCGGCTGCGATTCCTCGCTGCGATCGTCGTTGAAGGAATAATTCCAGACCGGGACGAGGTTCTTGACGGTGTCCTTGTTGACCTGGTTCAGCGTCGAGAAGCGCTGGAGATTGTAGCCCATCCCGTAATTGAGAACGTTCGACGTATCGGTTGCGCCTTTGACCAGTTGATCGGTCGTCTGTGCGCTCGCAACCGAGCATGCGGATATGACGAGGCTCGCGGCCATCGCAAAGCGTTTCATCCGTTCCTCCCAATATGCGCGCCTTTTGACGCTGCGATTGCAACACTCCGCCCGAAAGCAAAACCCGTCAATACGAAAGTCGAAAGCGCGCTGCCGATATGTTGGACGCCAGATGCCAGGCTTGATGCGGCAATCCCCGAAGAATTTTGCTCGTCTTGTGCGAATGCGCTGCAACAAATTCCTCCACGCGAAGATTGACGCAGCGCGAGATTTTTGGTGCGACCCGGTTTCGTCGCGGTCGTGGCATCGCAATTCGGCTTGAACCGAGGCCGGCTTGCGGACTTATGTTGTGGCGATCCCCCGCGAATCGGGGCTCATGGTCTGGGAGGTCAAAATGATATCGCGTCGCTCAATTGCGCTTGCGCTCACGTTTGCTGTGTTCTCCGGTCCGGCCTGGTCGGCATCCGGCGGCGCCGTCAAGATGTTCGACACCGACAATGACGGCACGCTCGATCTCGCCGAGGTCAAGAAGGCGGCCGCCGCGCTGTTCGCAAAGCTCGATCCGGATCATGACGGGACGCTCGACGTGCGCGAATTGCGCGGACGGTTAACGGCGAAAGAACTCGCCGCTGCCGACCCCGATCACGACGGGACGCTGACACTCGACGAATATCTTGCCGTGGTGGAGCAGCGCTTCAACGCCGCGAATCCCGACAAGGATGGAACGCTGGATGCGAAGGAGCTGAACTCGAGCGCGGGTCGCGCACTGCTGCGGCTGCTGCATTGAGAACTGCCGCGCTTGACTGAGAGCGAAGGCGGTTTGCCCGAGAGTGAACTGTGCGCGTGTGACACGACAGTTCGCTGTGTTTGTGGTCCTATTCCAGACTTGCGCAGTTGCTGACACAGCCCTAGGTTTTGCCCGGCGCGATATCGCGCTCAATTCCTTGGGAGACCCGAATGGCTTGGAAAGCTCCGAAGATCGTCGAAGTGCCGGTCGGCATGGAAATCAACATGTACGCCTGCGCTGCGCGCAAGTAAGACTGAACGACCTGCCGCGGCTTCGATGGCGAATACCGTCGAAGCCGTGGTAGTGTTCGTGATGCGCATTGGAGCCCAGACAATTCGGACGGCGGTCGCGTTTACGCTCGCGCTCACGCCGGTTTGCGCTAACGCCGAAGAGGGCTTCGACACCGAGCACATCTTCGGCTTCATGATCGGCAGCGATGTCGGCAATCCCGGCGAGCGCGAATTCCAGACCCAGACGACGGGACGCTTCGGCAAGGGCGGTGGCACCTATCGCGCCCTCGGCCAGGAGGTCGAGATCGAAATCGTGCCGCTGCCGAATTTTCGCATTGAAGTCGGCGCCAACGCCACGCTGCACGACATCACCGGCGTCCCTGATATCGACGACCGCCGCCAGTTCAACTTTCAGGGCCTCTCGCTCGACCTGCGTTATCGCCTGCTCGACCGCGAGAGCGCCCCGTTCGGAATGACGATCGCCGCCGAGACCCATGGCGACCGCATCGACGAGGTCAGCGGCGCAAAGGGGCGGATGTACGGCACCGACTTTACGCTCGCCTTCGATCGCGAGCTGATCCCGAACTTTGCGATCGGCGCGCTCAATTTGATCTACCAGCCGGAATGGACGCGGTTCGAGGTGACTGGTCTGTCCGAGAAGAGCTCCGCCATCGGCGCCGCTTTCGCCGGCATGGTGCGTGTCAGCCCAAACGTGCTGCTCGGCGGGGAGATGCGCTACTTCCGCCAGTATGAAGGCATCGGCCTCGGCGAGTTCTCAGGGCAAGCTTTGTTCGTTGGGCCGACCGCCTACTTCCAGCTCTCCGAGCAATCACGGCTCACCCTCAGCTGGAGCATGCAGGCCTGGGGCCGGCAGGCCGGATCGGGCGCCAATCTCGACCTCGTCAATTTCGAACGGCACCAGGCGCGGTTGGTGTTCGGGATTAACTTTTAGCAGAGCGGGTTCCAGCGCATCCCTCACGCCGGATTGAAACTTCCGGCTCCTCGGGACGTATCCCGTTGTGCTAGACTTGATTGCTTCCGCGCGAGGATCCCGGCATGAATCCGATCGACCTGGTGGTGACTGTGTGTGCGGTGCTCTCGCCTGCGACCTGCGAGGAGCAGCATCTGGTGTTCAATTGGGCGGGCTCGCCCACGCAATGCGCGATGGCCGCGCCGCCCTATATCGCGCAATGGGTCGGCGAGCACCCGAAGTGGCAGGCCGTGCGCTGGCGCTGCGAATATCCGCATCCGAACGACAAGGCGTAAGCCGCTACTTCGTACAGTCCTTCAGATCCTTGTCGGCGATCGAGAATACTGCATCGGCCTTGATCTCGATGTCGCGGACGACGCACTGCCGTGAATTCGGATAGCTGACCTTGGCATCGTAGCGGCCGGGCTCGACGCCGGTGATGCGGAGCCGCTCGTCGTGGTCGACCTCCTTGTCCTTGTCATTCAGGCACTGGTTCGGGCCCCAATCGGTCTTGCCAACAGGCGCGAGCTGGAAGCCGGAGATCGTCTCGCTCGTCAAATTCCAGAGCCGGATGCCTTTGCCCTTGGTCTGCGCGAGCGCCGCGCCCGGCATCGCAACCAACAGGATGCCGATCGCAATCAGTTGACGGCGCATGGTGACCTCCCAAGAAACTTCCCAAGTCATCTCGTTTGATACAGTTGACCACGAGTTCTCATTTCGATTCAAGCGGCAGTGCTGCGAGCTTCGCCCTGATCCTGGCAAGCTCCGCTTCACTGCGCTCGGCGCGCGGGATTTCAATCGGCAACTCCTGCACGATGCGCGCCGGGCGCGGTGACAGGAAGAACAGGCGGTCGCCGAGACGGATCGCATCGTCGAGGCTGTGGGTGACGAGCAGCGTCATCACGGAGCGGCTCGCCACCAGCGTCGCGATCTCGTCGCGCAGGCGGCCGGCGAGCGCGTCGTCGAGCGAGGCGAGGGGTTCGTCGAGCACGAGGAGGTCGGGCTCGACCGCGAAGGCGCGGGCGAGCGCGACGCGCCGGGCAAGACCCAGCGACAGTTCGCCGGGGAAGTGGCTGCGATGCGCCTCCAGCTCCAGGATTTTGAACAGCTCCGACAGCTTGGCGTCGGTCACGTCGGGCGCAGCCAACCGCACATTCTGCTCGACCGAGCGCCACGGCAACAACCGAGGCTCCTGGAACACCATGCCGATCCGCGCCTCCGGTGGGCGCGCGACATGGCCGTCGAAATCGCGGTCGAGCCCGAGGATGATGCGCAGCATCGTGCTCTTGCCGCAGCCGGACGGACCGATCAGCACGCCGACCTCGCCGGACTGAAGCGCGAATTTCACCGGCGCCAGCACCTCGTGCATTCCACCCGCGGCACTTTTGAACGTCTTGCCTGTGATCTCGACCTCAAGCCGCACGGGGCCGCCACCGCGTTGCGCGGGCCTCGAACGGCTGCACCAGCGCCGTCTCGATGACGAGCACGACCGCGGCAAATGTCAGGGAATAGGCGAGCAGGCGCGGCGTGTCGAACAGCTGGAAGGCGACACCGATCTCGAAGCCGACCCCGTTCGGCCGTCCCAGCAGCTCGGCGACCAGCACGATCTTCCACACCAGCGACAGGCCGGAGCGGGCGGAGGCCGCGATATAGGGCGCCAGCTGCGGCAGTACGACATGGCGGAAGGCACGCCAACGCGGCATCGCGAACACGGTCGCCATCTCGTCCAGCGAACGATCGAGCGCGCGCGTGCCTTCGCGCAAGGTGACGACCGCAGTCGGCAGCTTGTTGATAGCAATCGCGGCGATAGCGGCGGCCTCGGTGAGCCCGGCCCAGATATAGGCGAGCACGATCACCACCAGCGCCGGCAGGTTCAGCAGCAAGATGAGCCAGGGATCGCCGAGCCGGTCGGCGAGCTTGACCCGCCCCATCAGGTAGCCGATGGCACTGCCGAGCGACATCGCCAGCACGAAGGCGAGCGCGACGCGCGCGAGCGTCGCACCGAGATGCAGGAACAGCGCGCCGCTTGCGGCTTCCGCAACGATGACGTCGAGCACGGCGGGCGGGGAGGGCAGTTTTGCGCCGCCGACGAACAGCGCGGCGGTCCACCAGATCGCAAGCAGCAGGGCAATCGAGAGAAGGCGCAGCACCTCAATCTCCAGGGACTGCGTGATAGAACGTGCCGGGATCGAGCTCGGCCGCCGGACCGACCAGGTCGCGGCCGCCGATATCGGCCAGCACGCGATAGAGCACGCGCGCATCCGCTTCCTCATCGTTGATGTTCCGGCGCGGAATGCCGTCACGATAGCGGTCGCGGTAGGTTTTGAGCATGGCTGGATCGCTCGCGCCGGTGAGCGGGGCGATCTTGTCCCACGCCGCATCCGAGCTGACCAGCAGCTGCTTGGCCTTGCGGGTCATGGCGATGAAGCGTGCGACGGCGTCGCGATGGCTCGCGGCCCAGTTCTCGTCGAAGACGTAGCCGACGGCGGACACCGCACCCTTGGCGCCAAGTTTCGGCAAGATCTCCTCGATACCGGCGAGGCGCCGAAAACCCTTGGCCTCGAGCTGGGCGCAGAAATTCCAGAAATTCAGGCTCGCATCCATCTCGCCGTCGAGCGTCTTGGCGGCGATCAAAGGCGGCGCGCCATAGGCGATCGTCGCATCCGATTTGAGGTCGATGCCGTCCTGCTTCATGCGCGCCTGCAGCAGTAGCCAGCTCTTGTCGATGGGGCCGCCGCCGACGCCGAGCTTGTGGCCCTTCAGATCGGCGAGCGTCTTGATCGGCGATGCCGCGGGCACCATCACCGCCCCGAGCGCGCTGGAATAGGGATAGAAGGTGAGCTTGGCGCCGAGCGCACGCTCGCGCGACACCCAGAGCCAGTCCGACAGCATGATGTCGGCATTGCCGGCGCGAAGCGCGATCTTGCCGGCCTCCGGGCTTGCAAGCTCGGTGACTTCAAGCGCCAGATCGGACTCCTTGTCGAGCCCGGCCTCGCGGATGGTTGCCAGTTCCCAGGAGAACGTTCCGGTCTTCTGCACCGACAGGCGAATGGTATCCGCGGCATATGCCGGCATGCCCGGCGCCAGCATCATCGCGAGCGCCAATGTTCGTCCCAAAACTCTCATCACCTTGTGAGCCATTTCCGCAGATTGAGTGCTTTTCAGGACAATAGGCATAGCATAGCTTCCATCGCAACCAGCGGGAGGACGCTCATGAGTTTCGCGGGACGGGTACGACCGATTGTCGCCGCTATGGTCGTGCTCGCGGCGACGGCTTACGCGGTGCGGGCCGAAGAGGCCAATGATTATCCGACATCGGCGCGCGCGGAATATGTCTATGGCTGCATGAAAGCCAATGGCGAGACGCGGCAGGCGATCGAGCAGTGCTCCTGCTCGATCGACGTGGTCGCCTCGATCGTCAGCTACGAACGGTACGTCACCGCCGAGACTGCGCTCAGCATGTCCCAGGTCCGCGGCAATCTCGGTACCCAATTCCGGACATCAGAGCAGGCGAATTCGGCCGTGAATGATTTGCGACGGGCGCAGGCCGAGGCCGAGGTGAGGTGTTTCTAGCCATGACGACCGATGGACTCACGTCCCCGGCTTCCCCACGTCCCACTCGTTCCGGAACACATGTCCGTCAGTATCCTTGGCCTCCGCGCGGAATCGCTTCGCGCCGTTGGAGACATAGGTGAAGCGCAGATTGGGATCTTCCGAGATCGAGATGCCGCCTTCCATCGACAGCACGGGGCTGTCGTCCTGCGTCAGCTTCAGCTGGTTGACGAAGAAGGCGGGAATATAGAGCTGCGTGACCTGATCCATCTGCAGCCCGGAATTGTTGGGATGGCCGATCATGATCTGCGCTTCGCGGATGCGGCTCGCCGGCGCCTCCTCGCGCGCGAATTGCCGGTAGCGCATCTGGCCTAGGCGGTTCTGCGCCTCCTCCGCATTCTTCCCCGCCGGGGCCGAGCAGCCGCCTGACGCCTTCACATAGGTCTTGGAGACGTAGAGCTGGCCGTCGCTGAGCTCGGCGACCGCATGCACGTCGGTGTAGTTGTTGACGCGCACGCGCGTGGAGATCTCGGTGACATTGGCATCCGCGCCGAGCTCGAATTTCGCGGCCATCGGCGCCGGGTTGCGGTCGATCACCAGCGTAATCGAGCGGATGCGGCGCGCATCGCCCGGCGACAACTTGCTGCGCAGGGTCACCGGCACGATCGCCGCGTCCTCGGCGCGATAGGGCATCTCGATGGCGATGACGTCGTTGCCATCGTTCATCGGACGGTTGCTGAAGATATCCTGCACCAGGCCAGGCCAGGGATCGTAGGCCTCCTCAGCGCTAGCAGGCAGCGCGAAGGCGATGCCGAGCAGCGCGGCGATCAGGGGCAGGCGGCGTGTGCATCCCGTCATGGTTATGGTCCTGCGAGGACGAAGCAGTGATGAGCGTAGCGCGTCCGCTACTCCCATTCAATTTCCGAAAATGCTGCGGTTGCGTTGCGGGCGTTGTAGTCGTCGAATAGTTCCCAATGCGGCCGCTCGGTCGCGGCTGCCTTCTCCGCTGCGGTCCGGATCGGCTCGCCCTTCTTGTTCGAGGCGCGGACGTCCGACAGCAGCGTCGAGAGATAACGCCGCTCATCGGCCAAAGCGGCAGGCCAGTCGCTCACAGGGCCGTGACCGGGAACGACGCGGACCGCCGGAACGGTCTCCAGGTCCTTCAGCAAGGCAAGCCAGCCGCGGATGCTGCCATCCACCACCGGAATGTGGCGGAGAAAGACCAGATCGCCTGCGAACAACGTCCTGGTCGTCTCGTCGAACACGGTCAGGTCATTGTCGCTGTGCGCGGCCGGCCATGCCCGCAAGGTCAGCCGACGCGATCCCAGATCGAGCGTCATGGTGTCCTTAACCAGCACTGTGGGCGGCACGATCTTCACGGGATCAATCAGTTCATCGCCCATGATGCGCCGGAAATTATCGAGATAATACGGCCCGCGCGTCGCCAGCGCCTGCGGCAGCTTGCTGTGGCCGACGAAGCTGGTTCCCTCAGCGACAAAGGCCGCATTGCCGAAGACATGGTCGGGATGGCCATGAGTGTTGATGACGTAACGGATCGGCTTGCCCGTGCGGGCCCGCACCGCGGCCAGCAGCGCTTCGCCTTCACGAAGGCTGCCGCCGGTGTCGATCACGGCGACCGAATCCTCGCCGACGATGAAGCCGACATTGGCGATGTCACCCTCATTCTCGCGGGTCATCAGGGCGATGGTCCCGGAGTGCACGAAGATTCCCGGTGCGACTTCGCTCACAGGCAATTCGGCTGCGCCTGCGCGTGCTAGCGTCGCTGCTACCAGCAGGGACAGGGCTGCGATCTTTGACGTGAGATGCGACACTTTTCCGCCTCAGTTCAAGGTCTGCAGCATTGCACTGCAGCACAACAAGCCAACGCAAAGTTTGGCAAAACATGGTGCGTCCTGCGTTGCATGGATAGCATTCGAATGAAATGAGGAGGAAGCGGGATGGAGGCCGGACGACATCGTCGCTGGTTGTTTTCACTGTGTGTGGTGGCGGCGTCTTGTGCGATCGGCGACGTCGCTCGCGCGCAGACGACCGATAATGGTGACCTCTCGTTCGAGCTGGTCGACCCCAAAGTGCTGCGCGTCTGCGCCGACCCGCGCAATCTGCCGTTCTCTAATGAGAAAGGCGAGGGGATCGAGAACAAGCTCGCCGAGCTGTTCGCGGACAAGCTTCAGAAGAAGCTCGACTACGTCTTCTTTCCGCAGGCCACGGGCTTCGTGCGCATGACGCTGGGTGCGCATCGCTGCGACGTCATCATGGGGTTCCCGCAAGGCGACGACCTCGTGCAAGGCACCAATCCGTATTATCGCACGTCGTACGCGCTGGTTGCGAAAGCGGGCAGCGGGCTGGAGGACGTCGACACGCTCGAAGACCCGAAGTTGAAGGGCAAGCATGTCGGCATCGTCGCCGGCACGCCACCGGCGACCAACATGGCAATCGCAGGGCTGATGGGCGACGCAAAGCCCTATCCGTTGATGATCGACACGCGCTACGACAATTCGGCGCAGGCCATGATCGACGACCTCGCTGCCGGCAAGATCGACGCCGGCGTGCTGTGGGGACCGATGGCGGGGTACTACGCCAAGAAGTCCGGCTCGCTGCACGTGACGCCGCTGGTGAAGGAAACCAGCGGTCCAAAACTGGTCTATCGCATCGGCATGGGCGTGCGCGGCGCCGACCAGAACTGGAAGCGGCAGCTCAACAAGCTGATTCAGGAGAACCAGGGCGAGATCAACAAGATACTGCTCGACTTCGGTGTGCCGCTGCTGGATGAAAACGACCGGCCGCTCGGTGTAGAGGCGGCCAAGACGTCGCCATGAGGCGGCCGCTTGCCGCTGTGCTCGTCGCCGCCATGCTGGCGGTGCCGGCCGTCGCGCAGCAAGATTGGGCGCAGCAGCAGGAGCCGTTCGAGCCCGAGGGATATCGCACCGACAATTACCGTGCGCCGGTGCCGGCGACGCTGGAAGGCGCGCGCGTGTTGACGACGACAGAGACCGAGGCGATCTGGCGCGCGAAGAGCGGTGCCTTCATCGACGTGCTGCCGCGCGCGCCGAAGCCGAAGAACCTTCCCGCCGGCACGGTGTGGCGGGATGCGCCCCGGAAAAACATTCCCGGCAGCATCTGGCTGCCGGACACCGGCTACGGCGCGTTGCCATCGGCAATGGACGATTATTTCCAACGCGGTCTCATGCAGGCGTCGCACGGCGACAAGGCCGCGCTGCTCGTGATCTATTGTCTCGCCGATTGCTGGATGTCCTGGAACGCCGCCAAGCGCGCGCTCGCTTACGGCTATTCCAACGTCGCCTGGTATCCCGAGGGCACCGACGGCTGGGAGCGTGCGAAGCTGCCGACGGGGGAAGCACAGCCGGAGCCACGGCCTGAGCAGTGAATGAGCCGTATCACCGAACGCAGATGCGCTCCCTCGCCCCGTTCTTACGGGGAGAGGTGAAGAACTACTGCTTCTGCAGCTTCGTCAGCGTGCCCGTGCCATCCGCGTCGGTCGCGGAATACGTCACGCGATCGCCGGCATGGACGGCATCCAGCATCGCGGCGTCCTTGGCCTTGTACTGCTGGAGCGCGCCGGCGCCGCCGGCACTGCCGCCGACTGTGCCCTTCTGCGTCTGCTGGATCGCGATCGTGCTGTTGAGCCGATTGATGCTGGTGACCGTTCCGGTCATGTCGTCAGCAAAGGCGCTTGATGCGAGCATGGTGATGGCTGCAGCGCCTGCGAGGATGAATTTTGCTGTTCCCATCGAGGCCTCCCGTTGCCAAGGATTCACAGGACAAGCCATCCTAGATCGATTTGGTTCCGGCATATAGCGCGGCAAATATGAATGATCGGGTTGATGCCACGGGAACTTTCATGAATGTCGTCAGCAAGGCTGACGCTATTCCATTTCCTGCTGGATGACGCGGCCAAGCGCGAACAGGCGCTGGTCGATCGTGGTCGGAACCTCGCAGACGAAGCGGACCACCTTGCGGCGGTCCTCGAAAATGCGGGTCTCCCAGATCAGCTGATTGCTCATGGCGTCGACCTTGGTGTCGTCGCGCGGCGTTGCGTCCTGCAGCGCCTGGAGCTGGACGGTCTCCTCGCGGATCTTGTCGGCGGCCTCGCGCTGCTTGCGGCTGACGCGTTCGAGCCCGCCCATGACCTGGGAGCGCTGGGCATTCAGCGTGTCGAACAGGCCGGCGAACAGCAGTTTTGCGTTCGCGGTCTTGTCGGCCGCGGAGCCGCTCAAGAATTCCTTTACCGACTTTTCGGCCTCGTCCAGCGGCGTCTTGCGCGCCGCAAGCTTCGAGACCAGCGCGCTGACCTTGCTGTCGTCCTTCCACTTGGTCCCGGCGTCGTCGAGCGCAGGACCGGCCCAGACCGCGGCGAGCGAGATCTCCGGAACCTTGGCCTGCGAACAGGGCCAGTCGGGATAGCGCGGATCGGCTGCGCGTGCGGCGGCGGTAGAGACCGCGAACGCAAGGGCTGCCGTGGCCAATGTCCGAACCATCATCCTTCGCCTCCCGCAGGCCCGCGCCGTGCCAGTCCGCGCGAGGGATCATAGGCATAGATCGCGGCGATCATGAAGACGATTGTGCAAGCTCCGACCACGGCCAGCGAGATCCAGTTTATCTGTCCATACAGCGCAAAACGTATCAGCTCGACCGCATGGGTAAACGGATTGGCCTCACAGACATAGTAGAGATAAGGACTGCCTTCCTGCACGCGCCACAGCGGGTAGAGCGCGGAGGAAGCAAAGAACATCGGGAAGATCACGAAGTTCATCACGCCGGCGAAGTTCTCGAGCTGCTTGATGCCGGACGAGATCAGCATGCCGAGCGAGCCCAGCATCAGCCCGGACAGGATCAGCGCCGGCAGCACGGTGAGATAGCCGATCGGGGGAGGCGTGATGTCCCAGAACCAGGCGATGATCAGGAAGGCATAGACCTGGAGCAGCGATACCGCAGTGCCCGCGAGCAGCTTGCAGAACAGCAGGAAGCCGCGCGGCAGCGGGCTCACCAGCAGCGTGCGCATATTGCCCATCTCGCGGTCATAGACCATCGACAGCGAGGACTGCATGCCGTTGAAGAGCTGGATCATCGCCATCAGCCCCGGCGCGATGAAGACCTCGTAGAGGATGTAGGTCTCGTAAGGCGGGATGATGGAGATGCCGAGCACCTGGCGGAAACCGGCGGCAAAGATGAACAGCCACACCAAGGGCCGCACGAGCGCCGAGACGAAACGCTCGCGCTGATGCAGGAAGCGCAAGCCCTCGCGCCAGACGATGCCGGTGAGGCAGGTCATGTACTCCGCGGCTGAGAAGCCGCGCGGTGCGTCGCGTGTGGTGATGCTGCTCATGCGCCGCCTCCCGGCATCATCTGCGCGCCGGTCAGGCGCATGAAGGCGGTGTTGACGTCCTGCGCGCCGGCCTCGGTGATGACGCGGCTCATCGGCCCCTGCGCCAGCACCTTGCCCTGGTGCAGCACCACGAGGTCGTCACTGGGCATGATCTCGTCGAACAGATGCGTCGCCCAGAGCACGCCGATGCCCTGCTCGGTCACGAGCTGGCGGACATGGCTGATGATGTCGGCGCGCGCCTTGACGTCGAGGCCCACGGTCGGCTCGTCCAGCAGCAACAGCCGCGGTCGATGCAGCAGGGCGCGTGCGATCTCCAGCCGTCGCATCTGGCCGCCGGAGAGATCGCGCACCTTGCTGCCGGCGCGGTCGGAGAGCCCGATGCGCGCGAGCAGCTCGGCGCTGCGTGTTGCCGCCTCGCGGCGGCTGATGCCGTGGAGCGCTGCGTGATAGAGCAGGTTCTGCGTCAGCGACAGATCGAGATCGAGCGTGCGCGGCTGGAAGACGACGCCAAGCAGCCGCAGCGCCTCGCCGGGCGTCCGGCCTACGTCATGACCGAAAATGCCGACGCGGCCGGTCTGGATGCCGAACAGCCGCGTGATCAGCGAGAACAGTGTGCTCTTGCCGGCCCCGTTGAGGCCGAGCAGGGCGGTGAAGCTCGCAGGTCTCACGTTGAAGGAGACGTCGATCAGCGCCCGGCGCGGGCCGTAGGAATGGCTGACGCCGTCGATCGACAGCGCCGGCACCGCGGCCGGATCAAGCCGTGGCGTCTCGCGTGGTTCGGCGATGGGAGCGGGGCTGGTCATGGCGCGATCGTGATGCCCCAGGGCAGTTCACCCACCTGAATGGTCTTGATCACCTTTTGCGCGGCGACGTCGATGACTGAGACGTCGTTCGACACGCCGTTGGTCACCAGCAGATATTTTTCGTCAGGCGTGAACGCCATGTGCCAGACGCGCTGTCCGACCAGTAGATATTTCGTCACTTTGCGCGAGGCGATATCGACCACGGCGACACGGTTGGCGGGCCCGAGTGCGACGAAGGCCGTTTTATCATCCTTGGTCATGCCGATGCCGACCGGTTGGATCGCTTCTTTCCTCAAGCCCGGAATCTCGAAATTGACCTTGCCGATCACCTCGTGCTTTTGGGGATCGACGATCGACACGGTGCCGCCGATCTCGGAGGAGACCCACAATTCAGACGCGTCGTGCTTGAATTCGGCAAAGCGCGGCCGCGCATCGACCAGCACGTTGGCGACGATCTGGCGCGACGACGTGTCGATGAAATGCGCCATGTTGGTCGTCTCGGACGTGTTGATCAGAATCTTCCCGTCCGGGCTGATGGTCATGCCCTCGGGCTCGACGCCGACCTGGATGTCGCCGAGGCGGGTGCGCTTCTCGAGATCGATCACCGTCACCGTGTTGTCGTTCTCGTTGGCGACATAGAGCGTCTTGCCGGCGGCGTCCTGGGTGAACAGTTCGGGGTCAGGGCCGGAGGGCAGGGTGTCGACAACGGCTTGCGTTTTGGCATCGATCACCTGGATGGTGTCGTCGTCGCCGACCGCGACCATCACGAACTTGCCGTCACGGGTGAACTCGATGCCGCGCGGACGCTGGCCGACCTTGATGGTCTTGGTCACGGTCCAGCTGTCGGTGTCGATCACCGACACCGTGTTGCTCTTTTCGTTCGAGACATAGGCGATGAAGGCATGGGCGGGCGCTGCCGCCAGGGCAAGTGCCACGGGCAAGGCTGCCCTCAGTATGCGCAAGCTCTGTCCGCGAGCTGTCTTCACCTCCCCCGCTTGCGGGGGAGGTCGTATCGCATCGTGAGATGCGATACGGGAGAGGGCTCGCTCCTCTTGGGGGCTCTCGCGCGTGGAGACACCCTCTCCCCAACCCTCCCCCGCAAGCGGGGGAGGGAGCGCAGCGTCGTTGCGGCGGGAGATCGGACTCATCTCACAATGCTCATTTTAGCTTGCATTTGCTCTCCGGACGATCATAGCCGAGCGTGTCGAGCTCGGAGACCTGGTGCAGAAACCCTTCCTGCGGCGACACCGACACCACCATGCGGCCGTCGACCAGCAGGATGGGCTGGCGGAGCTGCAGATTCCAGTCGCGCAGCGTCAGCTTTGTGCCTTTGAAGGCGGCGACAGAGAAATCCGGTCCCTTGATGAAATCGGTGACCTTCTTGACGTCGCCGGAATTGGTGCGCGAGGTCGCCTCGCCGATCATGCGCACGGCTGTCCAGGCCTGCATGTCGAGCGCGGTCATGCGCCGCGAATTCAGCTTCATGAAGCGGTTCTGCATCTGCGTCGCGCCCCACTGGTCCTGTGCGGCGTCCCAGCTGCGCGGCACCAGGCCGGCCGAACCCGCGACGGGGCGGGGATCCCAGGTGCGGTAGGGCAGATAGGCCGCGAACACCTCGCTCTCGTCGGCGGCGACCAGCACGTCGTAGGCGGGCGCGGCTTGCGTGAACACCGGCATCTGCCGCTGGATCAGCGTCACGCCCGAGTCCGTGCGGCGCGCGCCGCCGGTGTCCTCAAAGGTGCGTTCCTGCACGATTTTGGCGCCGAACCGCGTGGCGGCGCGCCGGAGCGCATCGGCGTAGAGCTTGTCCTCGTCATGCGAGCCGACCACCAGCAGCCAGCGCGGCCACCGCTTCCACACCAGGTACTGGCCGAGCGCATCGGCCAGCATCGAGCGCGTCGGTGCGCTATGGATCACATTGGCGCGGCAATCGGCCTCGCGCAGCCGCTCGTCGATCGCGCCGGCGTTGAACAGCAGCGTGCCGCGGTTGCGCAAGGCGTCGGCGACCTTCAACAGCGCATCGGCCGGCAGGTCGGTGATGATAAAGCCGTTGTGTTCGGCAAGCGCGGTCGCGGCCTGGACCACGTCCTCACCTTCCTTGATGCGGCGCTCTTCCAGCACAAAACGCTGGTTGAGGAATTTTCCGGTGGTGTTGTTGTCCTCGATTGCGAGCTTCGCGCCGGCGATGCCGTCATTGTCCGCGGGCTGCTCGACCAGCGACAGCGTCGATCGGGTGCCGGCGACACCGAGATAGCCGACGCCGATCGTGACCGGGTCGGCCGCGAGCCCTTGCATCGCTGCCAGACACAGACCGATCGGGCCGAGCAACCATCGGATCATGCTTCCTCCTGACGTTCTCCCCGGCTTGACCGTCGGTGAAGAATTGTCTCTGCTAAAGCATGACCGATTTGGCCGGGCTTGCAACCCCGCATTTGGTCCTCACGCGGGCACGCCGGGAATCACGATCATGCGAGCGTTGATATGTTTCGCGGCTTTGCTGCTGATGGGTTCGCAGGCAGTCGCGGATCCGCCAAAGCTCGCCGTGTTCGATTTCGAGTTGATCGACACCAGCCTGCCCGGCGAGTTCTACGGCTCGAAGCCGGAGGAGGCGCGGCTTGCGCATATCAGCGACCAGCTGCGCAAGGAACTGGCTGAGTCAGGCCGGTTCCAGCTGCTCGATATCGCGCCGGTGAGGGATGCCGCCCATCACGCCAATCTGCAAGCCTGTGGCGGTTGCGACCTCAAGCTTGCCGGACAGTTAGGAGCGGACCTCGAGATCACCGGCATGGTGCAGAAGGTCTCGAACCTGATCATCAATTTGAATGTTTATCTGCGCGACGTGAAGACCGGCACCATGATCGCGGCGGCGAGCGCCGACATGCGCGGCAACACCGACGAATCCTGGTCGCGCACGATGAGCTATCTGATCCGCAACCGCCTGCTCGCGCCGAACTACGGCAAGCCGTGAGGTCTTCGCCTCTCCCCGCCTGCGGGGAGAGGCCGGAATTTGCGAGAGCAAATTCCGGGTGAGGGGGAGCCTCCGCGAGTCTAACTCTCACTGCTTTTGCCGAAGCAGCCCCTCACCCCAACCCTCTCCCCGTAAGAACGGGGAGAGGGGGAGGAGAGAGCGTGCCTCATCCCTTCAATCTCTCCGCATGCCAGTGCAGATGGTCGCTCATGAACGTCGAGATGAAATAGTAGCTATGGTCATAGCCCGGCTGACGCCGCAGCGTCAGCGGGATGTTGGCCTTGTTGCAGGCGGCTTGCAGCAACTCCGGCTTGAGCTGCTCTTTGAGGAAATTATCGGCCTCGCCGACGTCGACCAGGAAGCCTGAATATTTCGCGCCATCCTCGATCAGCGCCACCGTGTCATGGCTGCGCCAGGCATCCTTGTTCGGACCGAGATAGCCGGTCAGCGCCTTGATGCCCCACGGCACCTGCGATGGCGCCACGATCGGGGCGAAGGCGCTGGCCGCGCGATAGCGGTGCGGGTTGCGCAGCGCCACGGTCAGCGCGCCATGGCCGCCCATGGAATGGCCCATCACTGATTGCCGCTTGGCGTCGACAGGAAAATTTCCCGCCACGAGGTTGGGCAGCTCGTCGGTGAAATAGCTCCACATGCGGTAATTGCGCGCGAACGGCGCTTCGGTCGCATCGACGTAGAAACCGGCGCCCAAGCCGAAATCATAGGCGTTGTTGGCATCGCCCGGCACGTCGGGCCCGCGCGGACTGGTGTCGGGGGCGACGAAGATCAGGCCAAGCTCGGCGCAGGCTTTGCGGAATTCGCCCTTCTCGGTAACGTTGGCATGAGTGCAGGTGAGGCCGGAGAGATACCAGACCACGGGGAGCTTGGCGCCGTCGGCATGCGGGGGAACATAGACCGAGAACACCATGTCGGTTCCGGTTGCCTGGCTCGCATGGCGATACACGCCCTGCACACCGCCATAGGAAGTGTTGGTCGAGACAGTCTGGATCGTCATGCCGGTTTGCTCCGTGGCATCTCACCACATCAAGAATGCAATGCTTCTGTGACCGAATTCGTGCGGGAATGCAAAGGCTGACCTGAGGTCAGGCCATACCGCTGTCGATCGCCAGCCGCACCAGCTCGACCGAGGTCTTCACTCCGAGCTTCTGGCGCATGATCGAGGAGGTGTTGGCGACCGTCTTGTAGGACGATTGCACCAGCCAGGCGATCTCGGACAGGCTTTTTCCAGCGCTGAGCAGCCGCAAAATCTCCATCTCGCGCGCATTCAGCTTCGATAGCGGGCTTTGCGCCAGCGTGGGCCCTGCGAAGGCGATGCTGCGGGCGATCGCGCTCGGAAGATAAGTGCCGCCGCCGCCGACGGTGCGGATCGCCTCGACGAGATCGTCGGGGTCGCCGGTCTTGGAGACGTAGCCCTTGGCGCCGCATTCGATCGCGCGCGCGGCAAAGGCCGGGTCGTCGTTCATGCTGAACATGATGATGCGGGCATCAGCCGCGCGCTCGAGGATGCGGCGTGCGAGCTCGAAGCCGGAGACGGTCGGCAGGTTGATGTCGATCACGCAGAGGTCGGGGCGCTCGACGATGAAGACGCATTCGCCGTCTTCGGCGTCGGCGGCCTCCAAAATCTCGATCTCGCCTTCGTCGGCCAATACGGCGCGGCAGCCGGAGGCGACAATGGGATGATCGTCGACGATCAGAATGCGCATAGGCGTTCCCCGCGACAGCGCGTTCCCGTGATAGAGCCTGCCTGTTTTGCGCCGCATGATGCCCAACGAGGAGAGACGCGCACGTCTCATGTCGGGTCATGCAACCCGGCCGGGATTGCTGTACGCTTCCGATTAGATATCGGGCGCTTCGTCTCTGTCAACGTTATCGGGCAGGCGCGAGCGGTCCTTCGTGGGGCAGGCGAGAGCAATGTGGCAAAATCTATCCTTGCGCGGGCGCATCAACCTCCTGCTGGCGCTGCTGCTGGCGCTCGGGCTCGCCGTCAACATCGCCCGCCAGGTCGCGGAAGCCGGCCCCCGCGTCCAGGCCGAGGACCAGAGCGTGATCCGGCTGGCGCGCGAGTTCATCGAGATGATCGTTGTCGACCTCAACGAGGCACCGGATCCCGATGCCAGGCTGAACCAGATCGCGCGTGACCTCAATCGGCTCCGCCATGTCAGCATTGCGCTCCGGGACGCCGGCGGGAACCCGCTGACGCCGCCGCGGCCCGATACCGATGACGATACGCTGGGGCCGCCGGCCTGGTTCGTCAGCCTGGTTCATCCCGAGCAGACCGCCGTCAGCGTACCGGTCTCGGTCCACGGCAAGCCCGGCTCGCTGGTGATTACCTCGCATCCCAATGACGAGATTGCCGAGATTTGGGATGCCATCGTCACGCAGCTCGAGGTCGGATCAGTCATCGCGCTGGTACTGTTTCTGGTGATGATGAATGTCGTCGGCCGGGCGCTCGCGCCGCTCCAGTCATTGACGCAGACGATGGGCGAGCTCGAGGACGGCCGTTACGACGCCCGTGCGGTGCCCGGCGGCGCGCCAGAGTTGGCTGCGATCTGCACCAAGCTCAATCATCTCGCGGCGACGCTGGGCGAGGCGGTCGAAGACAAGCGGCGGCTTGCCGAGCGCGCGGTGTCGCTCCAGGACGTCGAGCGTAAGGAGATCGCGCGCGAGCTGCATGACGAATTCGGGCCATATCTGTTCTCGCTGCGCGCGCATGCCAGCGCTCTCGCAAAGCTCGCGGACGGACGCGCACCAAGTGCCGACGCCGTGCGAAAACACGGCGGCGCCTTGCTGGAACAGATCAACGCGCTGCAGCAGTTCACCCGTCGCGTGCTGGAGCGCTTGAGGCCCGTCGGCCTTGCCGAGCTCGGTCTCGGCAAGGCGCTGGAATCGCTGTCGCGGCTGTGGCGGGAATCGCATCCCGAGGTGACGATCGAGACTGCGATCTCGCCGGCGCTCGGGCCGGTCGGCGAGACCGCCGATCTCACCATCTACCGCGTCGTGCAGGAGTCGCTCACGAACGTGTTCCGCCACGCGGGTGCGACCGCGGTCAATGTCGTCATCGAGCCTGCGGAACAGCTCACGCGTGACGGCCGCGGTTGCGCACGCGTCCGGGTCAGCGACAACGGTCATGGCATGGAGCCCGGCCAAAAACTCGGCTTCGGCCTCGTCGGCATGCGCGAGCGCATTCTGGCGCTGGGCGGCACGCTCAACGTGGCGTCCGGCGAGGGCGGCGTCACTGTGGAGGCGCTGGTTCCGACCGCGGCGGCGTGATGGGGCGTGGCGCGTGCTCTCAGGAGGACTCAAAATGCGCTTATTTGACCGATTGATCAGCTCGTTCCTGGCCATTGCAATATTGTTTGGAGTGGCTCAGGCGGCGCCGCGCAGCGATCCGGTCAAGCGGTTCGACACCGACAATGATGGCACGCTGGATCATATCGAAGTCAGGAAGGCCGCGACTGCTTTCTTCGCTAGGATCGATCCGGATCACGATGGCACACTCGATATGCGCGAATTGCGCAGCAGGCTAACCGCCGAGGAAGTCATGGCAGCCGATCCTGATCACGATGGAACCCTGTCGGTGAACGAGTATCTTGCTGTTGTCGCGCAGCGCTTCAAGGCGGCCGATCGGGACGGTGACGGGACCTTGGACGGACACGAGCTGCGATCGCCTGCAGGGCGAGCGCTGCTTCGGCTCCTGCAATAGAACCGGCACATCAGTGGATATTCGTTTTCCGGCGGGCCAGTTCGCGTGCGCGGCGAAGCAGGTCGCTCGTGCGGCGGATGCCAAGCTTCGCTCGCGCCTGCTTGATCAGCCGGACCACGGCCCTTTGCGTGATGTCAAGCTCTTCAGCGATGGCGGGATAGGATTGTCCCGCGCCGAGCAGGCCGAGGGCCTGCGTTTCACGCGGCGTCAATGCTCCGGTCGCCGAGGCTTCGGTCTGAACAGGGAGGCTTACGCCGTGCAAATTGATTCGCTCGTCGACATAACGATGGCCGAGTCGAACCTGACGCACGGCCTTTGGTAACTCGTCCGGCGATGAGTCTTTCAGCAGATAGCCGATAGCGCCCGCCTTGATTGCGGAAGCGACGATATTGGCGTCCGCATGCATACTGAAAACCAGAATGCGCGCGAGCGGGGCATCCGCCGAAATGCGGTGGAGCAGATCGACGCCACCCAATGCTTCTCCGGGAAACGACAGGTCGAGAATGATGACGCCGGGCCGATGTTCGAGAAACGCCTCATAGCCAGCTAGTACATCGCGCGCAGCGACGAGATTTTCGACATCGCCAAGCACGATCCGACAGGCTTCCGCAATGATGGGGTGGTCGTCGACGACAAGTATTGAATTCAATGAAACCTCGGGATGTCCGCGATAAGACGGAAATATACGTCGCTACTGCTCAACCGGTCGGCTGCGGCAAATTCTGCCGCAGCCGCAGATCGCCGTCAGTTCTTGGGCCGAATCGCGTCGGCAGTCCCCTGGATGAAGGCCTGAATCTTCACGACATCGGCTTCCGTCAACTTGCCTGAAAAATCCGGCATACCGCGATCGCGGAACGGGCCCTTGAAGACGATATCCTTGAGGTTCGCGATCTCCTCCGCCGGCACGTAGCCGAGATTGCGGACGTTGCCGCCTTTGTCGACGCCGGGCACGCCATGACAGGTGGCGCAGGCGGCGACATAGAGCGCGGTTCCGTCCGGCACATCCTTTGGATCGTACTTGACGCCCTGGAGCAGACCTTCGGTCTGGTACTTCACGAATTCCGGCAGCGGCGCCTTACCGTTAAGCGCAAACGTGTAGACCGTTCCCGGGTTTTGCCGTTCGGTCGCGCGCGCCGCGATGCCGTAAACGCCACCCCAACCCACTGCGATCGAGACATATTGCACGCCGTCCAGCATGTAGGTCGAAGCCGCCGCGACGACGCCGGTGCCGGTCGGCGTCTCCCAAAGCGTCTTGCCGGTTTTGGCGTCGTAGGCGACGAAGCGCCCGTCCGCTGTGCCCTGGAATACGAGGTTGCCGGCCGTGGTCAGGGTTCCGCCGTTCCAGGGCGACGCGTATTCGACGCGCCAGACCTCCTTCTGAGCGACCGGGTCCCATGCCAGCAGCCGGCCGAACGGCAGACTCTTCGGCGGTGTCCCGTTGAGAACAAAGCCAACGTTCCAGCCGGTCGTGCCGCCGAATTTGCCGGGCGTTGCCGCGTTCTGCTGGAAAGTCTTTTCCGGCATCAGGTTCAGCGGCACGTTCTGCGCCGGCAGGTAGACCAGCCCGGTCTGCGGGTTGAACGACATCGGATGCCAGTTGTGGGCACCGTAGGGGCCCGGAATCGCGTCATAGGCAGCTTCGCCGCGTGCCGCAGGCACTTCGATCGGTCTGCCGTTGGCGTCGTATCCGGTTGCCCAGTTTACATCGACGAAGTTCTTGGCCGAGATGAACTTGCCGTTGGTGCGGTCGATCACGAAGAAGAAGCCGTTCTTCGGCGCGTGCAGGATCACCTTGCGCGGCGCACCGTCGATGTTGATGTCGGCCAGGATCATCGGCTGGGTCGAGGTGTAATCCCAGTGATCGCCCGGCGTCTCCTGATAGTGCCAGGCGTATTTGCCGGTATCGGCGTTCAACGCGACGATCGAGGCGAGATAGAGATTGTCGCCGCCGGACGGGCTGCGCACATGTCTATTCCAGGGCGCGCCATTGCCGGTGCCGATATAGACGAGGTTGAGGTCAGGGTCGAAGGTGATGGTGTCCCACGGCGTGCCGCCGCCGCCGTTGAGCCAGTATTTGCCGGCGGGATCCCAGGTCTTGGCTGCCTTCTCCATCGACTCGTCTTCGAACGGTTTTGACGGATCGCCGGGCACGGTGAACCAGCGCCAGAGCTGGTTGCCGTTCTCCGAATCATAGGCCGTGATATAGCCGCGGGCGCCATATTCGGCGCCGCCCTGTCCGATCACCACCTTGCCGTTGAAGACGCGTGGCGCGCCGGTGATGGTGTAGGAATGCTCGTGGTCGATCAGCGTGTCCTTTTCCCAGACCTTCTTGCCGGTCGCAGCGTCCAGGGCGATCAAGCGGCCGTCATAGCTCGCAACGAACACCTTGCCCTTGTAGAGCGCGACACCGCGATTGACCGTGTCGCAGCAGCCCTTGTAGCCATGCTCGCGGTTCACTTCCGGATCGTAGGTCCAGATGCGCTTGCCAGTCCGCGCGTCGATCGCGTGCACCACGCTCCATGATGCCGTCTGGTACATGATGCCGTCGACGACGACCGGCGTGGCCTCGACGCCGCGCGAGGATTCGAGATTGTAGGTCCAGGCCAGGCCGAGGCCTTTGACGTTGTCGCTCGTGATCTGGTTGAGCTTCGAGAAGCGGGTCTCGGCGTAATCGAGGCCGACGGTCGGCCAGTTGTTCGACGTCGCGGTGTTCGCTTTGATGTAGGCGCTGTCGACCGCGGAGGTGGCGGCCTTGATGCTGTCAGGCGTCGGGCTCTTTCCGGGCTCCTGCGCCGACGCGGCGGCGATCGGTACGACGATGCCAAAACCGATAAGGAGGCCTATGAGCGTACTGCGGACTGGCCTAGCAAATGAACATCGAACGGAAAAGCGGTCCCGCAGCGTCATCATGTCCTCCCGATTTTTGTTTGCCGTAAAGGCACCCCGCCACGAGGGCGGGGTGTTAAGTCTACGGATGAATGACTCGCGACGAGGTCGCGATGTCACACCAAGGAAAGCACAGAGAAACTTCGACGGGTTGGTTCATTATTCTCGCAGTGACCGGGAGTTTTTCCCGAAAGCCTCGCTCTCCCATGCAAAGTTCACGAGTCGATCCCCGCTGCGTTGCAGCGCGATCGGGAATAATTCCCGATTTGGCCGGGAATTCTTGCTCGGAAGAGGCCCGACCTTTTACGGCTGGTCCTGTTTGGCTATTGGCCTGTATCGTTCACTCAACCGGCGGAGAAACAAGATGGCCGGAAATTGCGGGTGGAGACGGCAGACATGGGCGGCGTTCGTAGTCTCATCATTGTTTCAATCTCTACGGGAATGGTCGTAGCGACCGACGCCCGCGCTGCGCAGGACGAAGAGACCAACGTCCAGAACCTGCCCGCGGTCGAAGTGATAGCACCGCCATCGACCGCGCGGCGCGCGCCATCGCGGCCGGTGGCGCGGACTGCTGCGAGCGTCGGCAAGCCCACGGCCCCGAGGATCTACGTTTACCCGACCTCGCCCGGTGCCTCCGGCAGCATCGATGTCGACAAGATTCCGGCGAGCATCAACGCGGTCGATCCGACCCAGATCAGGCGCACGGGCTCGCTGAACATCGGCGATGCGCTTCAGCAATATGTCCCCGGCGTCAATCTCAGCGAAGTCACCGGCAATCCGTTCCAGCCCAACATCGAGTTTCGCGGGTACGCCGCCTCGCCTCTGGTCGGCACGCCGCAGGGCCTTGCCGTCTACCAGAACGGTGTGCGCATCAACGAAGCGTTCTCCGACGCCGTGAACTGGGACGCGATCCCGACCGCGGCGATCCGCTCGGCCACGATCGTCACCAACAATCCCGCCTTCGGCCTCAACGCGCTCGGCGGCGCCGTCAATCTGCTGATGAAGGACGGCTTCACCTATCAGGGCGCCGAGATCGACGTCATGGGTGGCTCGTTCGGCCGCATCCAGGGCTCGGCGCAATGGGGCAAGAAGATCGACAACAATTGGGCGGTCTATGGCGCGCTGGAAGGCGCTCACGACAACGGCTTCCGCAATTTCTCCTCGTCGGACATTCGCCGCTTCTACGGTGACGTCGGCTATCGCTTCGAGGGCAGCGAATTCCACGTCAACATGGGCGTCGCCGACAACCATCTGGCCGGGCCGAGCACCGTACCGGTCGAATTGCTCCAGCAATATTGGGGCGCCACCTACACCACGCCGCAGACCAACACCAACAAGATCGGCTACATCAACCTGACCGGCAAGGTCGAGGCGACGCCGACCTGGACGTTCGAAGGCAACGCGCATGTGCGCGGCTTCAATCAGAAGACCCAGGACGGCAACCCGACCGACGCTCAAGCCTGCGGCGCCGATCCGACAACACTGTGCTTCGGCGACGACTCCACGCCGGCCTTCGGCCTCAACGGCGTCCAGCTCGCCAATCCCTTCGCTGCGGGTGCGGTGCTCGGCGAGATCGATCGCACCACGACGCGTTCGACCTCGTTCGGCATCTCCGGCCAGGCGACCAACAGCGATCAGCTGTTCGGGCACGAGAACCGTCTCGTGCTCGGCGCCAGCTACGATGCCAGCGTGACCCATTTCGACGCGAGCTCCGAGCTCGGAACGATGGGCGAGAACTACGTCGTCACGGGCAGCGGCATCTTTCTGGGCCAGTCCGGCGACCCGACGTCGATCGGTCCGGTGTCGCTGCGCACCGTCAATCAGTATCAGGGCATCTACGCGCTCGATACGTTCAACGTGACCGATGCGTTCGCCATCACCGGCGGCGGCCGCTTCAACCACGCCCAGGTCACGCTGGAGGACCAGCTCGGCACTGCCTTGAACGGCGACCACAGCTACGACCGCTTCAATCCCGTGATCGGCGCCACCTACAAGATCACGCCGGAGCTGACTGCTTACGCCGGCTATTCGGAAGCCAACCGCGTGCCGACCCCGCTCGAGCTCGGCTGCGCCGATCCGAACAATCCCTGTCTCATCGCGGCCTTCCTCGTTTCCGATCCTGACCTGAAGCAGGTCGTGTCGAAGACCCTCGAGGCAGGCTTGCGCGGCACCAAGGACCTGACCATCGGTCAGCTCGGCTGGAAGATCGGCGGCTTCCGCGCCACCAATTACGACGACATCCTGGCGATCCCGATTCCTGGTCTCCAAGGCTTCGGCTATTTCCAGAACATCGGTTCGACGCGCCGGCAAGGCATCGAGACCGAGGTCAGCCTCAAGTCGAATGTGGTTCAATTCCACGCGAGCTACGTCTTTGTGGATGCCCGTTTCCTCGATTCGCTTCAGGTCGGCTCGAACAGCCCGTTTGCCGACGGCGACGGCAACATCCAGATCTCGCCGGGCAATCAGATTCCCAACGTTCCGCGGCATCGCATCAAGGCCGGCATCGAATATGCCGTCACCGACGCCTGGAAGGTCGGTGGCGACGCGCTCTGGGTCTCGAGCCAGTACTATGTCGGCGACGAATCCAATCAGGCACCCAAGCTGCCGTCCTACGCCGTGTTCAACCTCCACACCTCCTACCAGATCACCAAGAATTTCCAGATCTATGGCAAGGTCGACAACGTCCTCGACAACCGCTACTCGACCTACGGCACCTTCTTCGACACCACAGCATTGCCGAACTTCGCCAACGGCGGCAACAATTTCACCGATCCGCGCTCGCTGAGCCCGGCGAGACCGCGCGCGTTCTATGCGGGCGCGCGGGTGACGTTCTAAGGCAGGTGGGAGGAGCGGACGCTCAACGCCTGCGCCCCGTTCGTTGGAGCCCGGAATGACACGGGCCGCGCGATTAACCGTTCCTTAGTGCTGACCGTGCGGATGATGAGTGCGGAAAGACCAAGGGAGACTGCTCCCATGCTGAAGGACGGTACCTATGCGGCGTGGTACAAGACGCCGCTCGATCAAGGCACCGGCATCGTCCATGTCGCGGACGGCCAGATCTGGGGCCGCGACAGCCTGATGACGTATCACGGTTCCCTAGAGGTCGATGGCGATCGCTTCACCGCGACCGTGTCGACGAAGCGTCATACCGAAGGCCGTATCACTGTCTTCGGCGTTTATGATGAACTGACGCTGGACATCGAGGGCACGTGCCCCGGCAAGATCGCGACCTATACGGCGACGGCCGGACAGGCTGGGGGAATAGTCCTCCAGGGAACGCTCATTCTGACCGAACAGCCGGCCGCGGCGCCTGAACGAACCGGGCAGGTCCCGGCGTTCGATCCGGACAAGCTTCCCAAGCTGCCGAAACGCTCGCGCTGATCGCAGCAGCCATCGCAGCCCGCCGCATCGCCAGCATCGAGATGTCGCGCCCCCGGTGCCGCGCAATTCTGCATCCTCAAACTTCGGTGCCGGCGCTTTTCAAACCGCCTGCGCCCCGTCATTGTGCCGCCGCATCAATCATCTCGGGGCAGCCTCAATGTCGGACAAGGTCTCGCGTCGCCAGTTCGCGAAAATCGCGGGGTTGTCCGCAGCCGGAATGGCGGCTCCCCTTGATGTCGCTGACGCCAGGCCGGCAGCGGTGCCGCGTAGCGGTGGCGGCTTTCCGCAAAATTTCCTCTGGGGCACGGCGACCTCGTCCTACCAGGTCGAGGGCGCAGTCGACGAGGACGGGCGTGGGGCCTCGATCTGGGACAAGTTCGTTCGTATCCCCGGCAAGATCGAGGACGGCACCACCGGCGACCGCGCCAACGAGCACTATCACCGCTACAAGGACGATATCACGCTCATCAAGCAGCTCGGCTGCAAGGCCTATCGCTTCTCGGTAGCCTGGCCGCGGGTGTTCCCGGACGGAGACGGCAAGCCGAACCCGAAAGGGCTCGACTTCTACAATCGCCTGGTCGACGAGCTCCTGAAGAACGGCATCGAGCCGTGGCTGACGCTCTATCACTGGGACTTGCCGCAATCGCTGCAGGACCGTTTTGGCGGCTGGCGATCGACCGAGACCTGCAAGATCTTTGGCGACTACGCGGCCTATGTGGCCGAGCACCTGACCGATCGGGTCAAGAACGTTTTCACGCTGAACGAGAGCGGCCGCTTCGTCCATTTCGGCTACGGCGTCGGCATCGATGCGCCGGGCTTGACCCTGCCGCAAGCTGAAGTGAACCAGATCCGGCACAACAGCGCGCTCGCGCATGGGCTTGCGGTGCAGGCGGTGCGCGCTCATGGCCGACGCGGCACGCGCGTCGGGCCGGCCGAGAACATCGATGCCTGTAGTCCCGCGATCGATACGCCCGAGAACGTCCGCGCCGCCGAGATTGCGCTGCGTGAGATGAATGCCGGTTATCTCAACGTCATCATGACGGGCCGCTACACCGACGCGTTTCTGCAATACGCCGGTGCCGATGCGCCGAAATACACCGACGCCGAGCTGAAGATCATCTCCTCGCCGGTCGACTTCCTCGGCCTCAATATCTACGCGCCGCAGCACTACATTGTCGCTTCCGACCAGGGCGCGGGCTTCATGCCGCTGCCGGTCCCGAAAGACTTTCCGCACATGAACTCGAACTGGCTGCGCGTTGGCCCCGAGACGATCTACTGGGTGCCGAAGCTGGCTGCCAATATCTGGAAGACGGATGCGATCTATATCAGTGAGAATGGCACGTCCGGCGACGACCAGGTGACGCAGGACGGCAAGATCTACGACACCGACCGCATCATGTATCTGCGCAATTATCTCGCCCAGCTGCAGCGCGCCACCACCGAAGGCGTACCGGTGCGCGGCTACTTCCTCTGGAGCCTGATGGACAATTTCGAATGGGTGTTCGGGCTCAACAAGCGCTTTGGGCTGTATCACGTCAATTTCGACACCCAGGTGCGGACGGCAAAACTCAGCGCGAGCTACTATCGCAACGTGATCGCAAACAACGCGGCGGGGGCCTGATCTCTCTCCTCGCCGTTCTTACGGGGAGAGGGCTCTATCCGAGTCCGTCCGTCACGGTCTTCGCAGCCGACCTGTGCCATCATCCATTGTTGCTCCTGTTTTGCCCGACGTGTCAATTGCCCTACGGATGGGAGATGGAGCACCCGGCACCCCCATATCTACTTTGCATGGGGTTGTTTTCGCGTTTTTTGCGGAGGGAGCTGGAAGCGGGCTTGCGGCTCACCGATTGACTCCCTTGTCCCCGTGATTCAAAACCGTCCTCAACAGTCAATAACAAGAGGACAACGCCAATGACCGACGCACTCATCATCGACGCCTGCCGCACCCCGCGCGGCGTCGGCAAGGCCGGCAAGGGAGCACTCTCCGGGATTCATCCGCAGCAGCTCGGCGCAACCGTGCTGCGCGCGCTGGCCGATCGCACCGGCATCAACACCGCCGATGTCGACGACATCGTCTGGGGCTGCAGCGCGCAGGTCGCAACGCAGGGCGGCGATCTCGGGCGGATGTCGGCGCTCGATGCCGGCTATGACGTGCGCGCCAGCGCGGTGACGCTCGATCGCTTCTGTGGCTCCGGCATCACCAGCGTCAACATGGCGGCATCCTCGATCATGGCGGCCGCGGAAGATCTCGTCATCGCCGGCGGCTGCGAGATGATGTCGATGGAGGGGCGTCGCGGCGGCGGTCCGATGATGATGGATAGCGGCAATCTGCGTCTGCGTGCGCGGCACCCGCAGTCGCATCAGGGCGTCTGCGCCGATGCCATCGCGACGCTGGAAGGCATCACGCGGCAGGACGTCGATGCGCTCGGCCTCGAGAGTCAGAAGCGCGCTGCGCAAGCGATTGCCGGTGGCCACTTCAAGAGGAGCCTCGTGCCCGTTCACCGCGAGGACGGCAGCCTCGCACTCGACCGCGAAGAATATCCGCGGCCGCAGACCACGATGGAAGGCCTCTCTGCGCTGAAGCCCGCGTTTCCCACGATCGCCGACTATGCGCTCGACGACAAGGGCACGACCTACCGCGGCCTGATCCTGCAGAAATATCCTGATCTCAATATCGACTTCATGCACCACGCCGGCAACTCGTCCGGCGTCGTCGACGGTGCTGCTGCAATCCTGCTGGCGTCGCCGTCCTACGCCAAGGCCCACGGCCTGAAGCCGCGCGCCCGCGTGGTGGCGATGGCGAACATGGGGGACTCGCCGACCCTGATGCTGAACGCGCCGGTGCCGGCGACACGCAAGGTGCTGGCGAAGGCCGGGCTCACCATCGACGACATCGATCTCTTCGAGATCAACGAAGCCTTCGCGGTCGTTGCGGAAAAATACATCCGCGATCTCAAGCTCGACCGCGCCAAGGTCAACGTCAATGGCGGCTCGATCGCGCTCGGTCATCCCATCGGCGCGACCGGCTCGATCCTGATCGGCACCGTGCTCGACGAACTCGAACGGCGCGACCTCAAGCGTGGTCTCGTCACCATGTGCGCGGCCGGCGGCATGGCTCCGGCCATCATCATAGAGCGCATCTAGCCTTATTTTTCAGGTGAATCGCGACCGGCCTTTCACAAAGAGGCTGGTCGTCGCTTGTCGAAAGCATCGAATCAGCTTTAGCAAGGCTGCTTGCGGGCCTTTGAAACAAGGCAAAAACCGCTGCCCGAGGCACCTTCCGCTCAGGAAGTAGCTAAAAAGCAGGGGTTTTTGCCTCAGGGGGCCAAAAAAGTCCGTAAAACCGCGACAAAACTGTACAGAAGGCTATAGGCCTTCGACGGTTGGTCTAATATGCAACCGGCAACGAATCAGAGGAGACACGATGCCAACCCAAATGTCGAAATCGCAGTTGATCGAAAAGATCGCAACCGCCACCGAGCTTTCCAAGCGTGACGTCAAGAGCGTCATGGAGACGTTGACGGATGTCGGCCACAAGGAGCTGAAGAAGAGCGGCCTGTTCCTGGTGCCGGGCTTCGCCAAGTTCGTGGTCATCAAGAAGCCCGCGACCAAGGCTCGCAAGGGCACAAACCCGTTCACGGGTGAAGAGATGATGTTCAAGGCCAAGCCGGCCCGGAAGATCGTCCGCGCCCGCCCGGTCAAGGCCGCCAAGGACGCCGTGGCCTGATAACGCAAAGGCCCCCTCGACGAGAGGGGGCCTTTTGTATTGAATGACCGCAGGGACCGATACGGAGGGGATCAGCCCTTGCGGCGCTTCACCCGGACCGGGATCGGTTGAAGCCGTGGCTCGGGTCCCGCGAGCGCATCGCGCACCCGGTCGATGGCACGATCGAGCAACTGGCGCAGCTTCTGCGTCTTCCGCGATCGCTTCGCTTCTTCCAGCAGTTTTTTCATCGCATTCACTCCGCCGCTTCGACCTTCGCTTCCGCGGGCTCGAGCGCTGCCGCGATGGCCTCGTCGACGCGCTCCAGCCAGATGAATTCGAGCTTGTCCCGCGCGCTCTTCGGGATGTCGTCGTAGTCCCGCTTGTTACGCGCCGGCAGCATCACCCGCTTCAGTCCGGCGGCGGCCGCAGCCACTACCTTCTCCTTGATGCCGCCAACCGGCAGCACCAGCCCGCGCAGCGAGATCTCGCCGGTCATCGCCGTGTCGCTGCGCACCGTGCGATTGGAAAGCAGTGACGTCAGCGCCGTGAACATCGCCACGCCTGCGCTCGGTCCGTCCTTCGGGGTTGCACCCGCCGGCACGTGAACGTGGATGTCGCTCTTCTCGAACACCGACGGATCGATGCCGAGCTGCGTGGCTTTGCTCTTCACCAGCGTCATCGCCGCCTGCACGCTCTCGCGCATGACGTCGCCGAGCTGGCCGGTCAGGATCATCCCGCCGCGGCCGGGCACGCGCGAGGCCTCGATAAACAGGATGTCGCCGCCGACCGGCGTCCAGGCGAGGCCGGTGGCCACACCCGGAATGCTGGTGCGCTGCGCAATCTCGCCTTCGAAGCGCGGCTGGCCGAGCACGGTGCCGATGTCGTTCGGCGTCACCACGACCTTCGCAGCCGTGCCTTCGGCGACCTGCACCGCGGCATGGCGGAACAGCTTGCCGATCTCGCGCTCGAGGTTACGCACGCCGGCCTCGCGGGTGTAACCCTTGACGACCAGCTTCAGCGCCTCCGGCTCGATCTCGGCCTGCTCGGCGGTCAGGCCGTTGGCCTCGAGCTGACGCCGCACCAGATAGCGCTTGGCGATCTCCAGCTTCTCCTCCTCAGTGTAGCCGGCAAGGCTGATCAGCTCCATGCGGTCCAGCAGCGGACCTGGAATCTGGTCCAGCATGTTGGCGGTCGCGATGAACACCACGCGCGACAGGTCGAACGGCACGCCCAGATAATTGTCCCGGAACGTTCCGTTCTGCTCGGGGTCGAGCACCTCCAGCATGGCGGCTGAGGGATCGCCCTGCACGCCGCGGCCCATCTTGTCGATCTCGTCCAGCATCATGACGCAGTTCCGCGTGCCCGCCTTCTTGATGCCCTGGATGATGTTGCCGGGCAGCGCGCCGATATAGGTGCGCCGGTGACCGCGGATCTCCGCCTCGTCATGCACGCCGCCGAGACTGACGCGCACGAAGGGGCGATCCATCGCGCGCGCGATGGATTGGCCGAGCGAGGTCTTGCCGACGCCGGGCGGACCGACGAAGCACAGGATCGGCGCCTTGCCTTGCGGCGCGAGCTTGCGCACCGCCAGATATTCGATGATCCGGCTCTTGATCTTCTCCAGGCCGAAATGATCCGCATCCAGGATGCGGCGTGCTTCCTTGATGTCGATCGGCTTCTCCACGGGCAGCGCCCACGGCAGCTCGATCAGCCAGTCGAGATACGTGCGGACCATGCCGGATTCACCGGCGGCCTCGGGCATGCGCTCGTAGCGGCGCAGCTCCTTCTTCGCATGTGCATCCGCTTCAGGCGGCATGTTGGCCTTGGCGATGGCAGCCGTCAGCTCGGCGACCTCGGCGGCCTTGCCGTCGCCTTCGCCCAGTTGCCGCTGAATGGTCGCCATCTGCTCGCGCAGGATCGCCTCGCGCTGTCGCTCGTCGAAGCTGGCGCGGGTCTTCTGGCCGATCTCGTTGCTGATGCGCAGCACCTCCAGCCGTTCGGCCAGGTGCTTCGACACCTTCTCGACGCGCAAGGCGAGGTCGATGGTCTCCAGTACCTCCTGCTTGTCCTGCGGCTTGATGTCCATGAACGAGGTCGCCAGATCGGCCAGCGCGCCGGGCGCGGTGGTGCTCTGGAACATCGCGACCAGCTCGGGCGGCGCTTGCGGCAGCAGTTCGATCGCCTCGATGGCCTGACGCTGCAGGTTCAGGGCGCGCGCCTCGATCTCGGGCGAGGACGTTGTCGGCTCGGGGATCTGCTGGATGCGCGCAGCCGGGAACGGCGTCCCCGGCAGGAAGTCGAGGATTCGCGCGCGCTGCACGCCCTGGCAGACGATGTGATGGGTGCCGTCGGGCGCGGTGATGTAGCGCACGATGTTGGCAATGGTCGCGACCCGATAGAGATCATCCGGGCCGGGCTCCTCGGTCTCGGGGCTGCGCTGCAGCACGATGCCGATCGGCCGCTGCTCGCGCAGCGCCTGCTGCGCGGCGGCAACGGATTTCGGCCGCGCGATCGCGATCGGCGCGATGGCGCCGGGAAACAGCACCATCTCGCGCACGGGGATGATGATCAGTGCGTCTTCGGGGATATTCACGTCAGGATTGGTCTGTGCGGTATTCATCTGTTCGGTGGCCATGATCGACCTCAGGATTTGGCGAGGCGCAGTGCGACGCAGCCGTCCATTACGAAGCGGCTGATGGCGTAGCGGCCAAGAGGAAGCGCGATGCGCCGCTCGAAGCGGCCCTGCGGCAACTCGAGCCGGTGGATGCGGGCGTTGCGAAGCTCCGGCGGCAGCGTGCGCTGGCCGGAGATGATAAGCACGCCGTCCTGGATCACCGTCTCGACATTGTCCGGATTGACGCCGGGAAGCGCGACCAGGATCAGCAGCTCATGCTCGGTTTCGAGCACGTCGATCGGCGGCTCCCAGCAGGCTTCCTGGCGGCCGAACTGCTGGCGCAGCCGTTCGCCGCGCGTCAGCTGGTCCAGGGCTTCGGACAGCATCCAGTCGAAGGGATTTTTGGGTTGCATGGCAAAACTCGGGGAAGGCGCTGCGGTTGGAAAACGAGGATATGGTGATGGTTCCCGCAAATTCCAGCATCGCGCGCTTGGAGCATGCCTGGCCCTCGAAGCAGAGGAGGCCCTTGCGCTCAGACGCATCGACGCCGCGGAGATGATCCGCGGCGTCGAAGGCATTAGTGGGGCGCGGTCCGAAGATCAGGCGGCGGCGCGGTACTCTTCTTCGGCTTCGAGGTTGATGACGGAGGTTGCGAGCTCGCTCAGCGCGTGGTCGGTCGCCTCTTCCTCGTCCAGCGTGGCCTGGAGCAGCCTTGCGGCGTCCGCCATGCCGAGCTCTTCGGCCCAGGTTCGTAGCGTGCCGTAGCGCGAGATCTCGTAATGCTCGACGGCTTGCGCGGCTGCGAGCAGGCCGGCGTCGAGGGCAGGGGCGTTCTTGAAATCCTTCATGATCTCGGCGCCCTCCTCGGTGATGCCGTTGATGGCTTCGCACGGCTTGCCGCGCGCCGGCTTGCCCAGCATCTTGAAGATCTGCTCCAGCCGTTTGACCTGGCCCTGGGTCTCGCGGAGATGCTTGTTGAAGGCGGCCGTTAGGTCCTTCGAATGGGCGGCCTTGGCCATCTTGGGCAGCGTCTTGATGATCTTGTTCTCGGCGTAATAAATGTCCTTCAGCGTTTCCAGGAACAGGTCGCTCAGCATCTTCGGCGCCTGACGCGGGCGGCGCGTTGCGGTCCTTTTCGCGTTCGCACGTTTCTTTGCTTGTTTGGCCATAAATCCTCCTCATGAGGCGACACGGGAAGGCGATGCCCTCCTCAATCCTCGCGCGACCAAGACGCTGCGAGGGCAAATGTTCCTCGCGAAGGCTGGGCCGAGCCGTTATGGATGGCGGCAGCACCTCGCGTGAGACCCACCCGCATGCTCGACTTCGCCCTGTCCGCCTTCGTCACGCTGCTGCTGGTGGTCGATCCCGTCGGCCTTGCGCCGGCGTTTCTGGCCGCGACCGGGGCCATGCCCGACAAGATCAAGCGGACCGTCGCGCTGCGTGCCCCGTTCATCGCGGCCTCGATCCTGATCGTGATCGCTCTCATCGGAAACTGGCTGCTGCGCCAGCTTGGGATCGGCATTCCTGCGTTCCAGATCGCGGGCGGCCTGCTGCTGTTCGGCGTCTCCTACCAGATGATCTTCGGTGACCGGCCGCATCGCGAGGCGCGGGAGGCCGACAAGGCGACCGCGGAGCATGCCTCCGATGTAGCCGTGTTTCCGCTCGCCATCCCCATGATGGCCGGCCCCGGCGCGATTGCGACCACGCTGCTGCTGACGGGTAATGCCGGTTATGGGGCGAGGCTCGCGATCATCATCGCAGTCGTCCTCGCCGTCTGCCTGATCTGCATGCTCTGTTTCGTCTCGGCGAGCCTGATCGCACGGACGCTGGGGCGCACCGGAAATGCCGTGCTGTCGCGGGTGCTCGGCATGCTGCTCGCGGCCTATTCGGTGCAGTTCGTGATCAACGGGATTGCGGCCGTCCGCGCCAGCCTGTCTTAGAGTCTCCTTGGGGCTGGGGCAATCTGTTAATCTGTTGATTTTACGATGTAATTCGTGGCTTTGCAGGCCCGCCGGCAAGACGGTGCCTGAACAGGCCCGCTTTCGCTTGCACTGCCATATTGCTTTGACGTACTTCGGGTCTAACAGACGCCCATCGCCAAGAAGGTCGAGATGAAATCGAGAGGTCGATGACAACGGACGAACTCGACAAGAGACAGGCCATCATCGACGCCTGCCGCCGCATGAACGCGCTCGGCATCAACCAGGGCACTTCGGGCAATCGGCCATATCACGGCTGCCTCCAGACCGGCGAACCGCCGCTGCTGTCGAGCGCCGAAATCGAACGGGTCCGCCATCGCATGGCCGGCTACGGCATGTCGGAAGGGTAGGACGGGCTGACGGTGTTCGCGCGGATCAGGCATATCGTCGACGGCAAGGGGACGAACCGCACCATGGTCCGGCTGCGCGCACTGTTGCGCAGCAACGAGTTCTACCTGATCCCGCTGTCGCTCGTGATCGGCACGCTGGCCGGCGCGATCGTGACGCTGATGGCCGAGATCGCGCAGATCGCCCATGTCGTGATCTACGGCATCCCAATTGACGTGCGCCTCTCCGCCAACACCCATATCAATCCCTGGGCGGCGCTGATCGCGCCGGCGCTGGGCGGTCTCGCGCTTGGCATCATGGAATGGTGGCGGCGACGGTGGAAGATATCAAGCGCGGTCGACCCGATCGAGGCCAATGCGCTGCGCGGCGGCAATCTGTCGATGCGCGACAGCGTGGTGGTGTCGAGCCAGACCCTGATCTCGAACGGCTGCGGCGCCTCGGTCGGCCTCGAGGCCGGCTACACCCAGATCGGCTCGGGCATCGCGTCGCTGTTCGGAAAATTCTTCAACCTCCGGCGTAACGATTTGCGCCTGATCGTCGGCTGCGGCGCTGCAGCCGCGATCGCGGCGGCCTTCGGTGCGCCGATCACCGGCGCGTTCTACGCCTGCGAGCTGATCGTCGGCGTCTATTCGGTCGGCAGCGCCGCGCCGATCCTGGCGGCTTCGCTTGCGGGCGCTCTGACCGCGCAATGGCTCGGCGGCGCGCCGTACTCCATCGAAATCCCGAAAGTCAGCGCCGTCGGTGTCGAGCAATATCTGGCGCTGATTGGGCTCGCGCTCGTCACCAGCGGCGTCGGCATCGCCGTGATGCGTTCGTCCTCGATGTTCGAGCGCCTGTTCAAATGGTTGCCGGTCTGGCTGCGCCCCGTGATCGGCGGCCTCGTCGTCGGCGGCTTCGCCATCGTGACGCCGCAGGTGCTGGCTGCCGGCCACGGCGCCATGGTGCTCGATCTCTTTCACGACATGACCATCGGCCTGATCGCGATCATCATCGCGCTGAAGGTGACGGCCTGCCTGATCTCGCTCGCGTCCGGCTTCCGCGGCGGACTCTTTTTCGCCTCGTTGTTCGTCGGCAGCTTGATCGGAAAGTTCTTCTCGGCGGTGCTGCTGCTGATCAGTCCGAACTTCGTGATTGATCCGCTGGTGGCGATGCTGACCGGCATGGCGACGCTCGGCGTCGCCATCGTCGGCGGTCCCTTGACCATGTCGTTCCTCGTGCTCGAGATGACCCGCAATGTCGACGTTACCGCCGTGGTGCTGGCCGGCTGCATCGTCACCTCGATCTGCGTTCGCTTCATGTTCGGCCATTCGTTCTCGACCTGGCGCCTGCATCTGCGCGGCGAGACCATCCGCAGCGCCAACGACGTCGGCTGGCTGCGCAACCTCACCGTCGAGCGGCTGATGCGCTCCGACGTCGGCAAGGTGCCGTCGAGCACGACGATCGCTGCGACCCGAAGCGAATTTCCGCTGGGATCGCGGCCGGGCATCGTCATCGTCAACAATACTGACGAATATGTCGGTCTGGTCCTGTTGCCCGATTTGTTCTCCAGCGACCTCGACACCATCGCCGACGAAATCCAGATCATCGAGCTCGCGCGCCTGACCGAGATCGTGCTGATTCCGGAAATGAACGTGAAGTCGGCAATGGCGGTGTTCGACGAGGCCGAGGCCGAAATGCTGGCCGTGGTCGATTCCACCGACAGCCGTAAGGTGGTCGGCTTCCTGACCGAGACCACGGCCCGCCGCCGTTATGTCGAGGAGATCGACAAGGCCACGCGCGGCGTGCTGGGCGCGTTGTCTTAAAGGGCGCGCCCCCGGGCAAGTTGACGCTGGCACGCGCAACGGACTTGCCAGATTGTTCACAACCTCTAGGCTAGAGACGGACGGCAGGGCTGGTGCCTGGCCGCATTCAGCGACGAGGGACGTGCGATGTCGGACACGCTTCGCCTGTTGCTTGCCTTGCTCGAACTCGGGCCCCGGTTGAAAAATCTGCTGGGCGACAAATGGCCTCCTTACGCCGAGGAATTGCAGGAGCTCTCCGGCCGCGCCGGCCGCGGCGAAGATCCGGACAAGCTTCGCCAGTCGCTCGACCTGCTGGTCGTACGGCTGCTTGCCGAGCCGCCGGCCATGGAACTCGTCGAGCGCGTGATGGCAGACATGGCAGCGCCCGTTGCCACCAAGGAGACCGTGACCCGTCGCGGCCGGGTGTCGCCGCCCGTCGTCCCGGACACAGTCCGGCCGACCACGGATGAGACGACCGGCGTCGTCACCATCCCGGTCTTCTACGGCACTGATCGAGCCCGGGGCGACGACACGCCGGCGCATTATTTTGGCGGCGCGCGCGGCACGCTGTCCTTAGGCATCGCGGAGGTCAGCGTGCCCACGCGCGGCCGCGACCTCGGCGCACTCACTGGTCCGAGCTGGTGGCGTCTCGAATTCTCGGCCAATCATGAAAAGCACGTGATCCTCAAAACTGTCGCGCCGCTTGCCCGGGACGCCTTTGTCGCGAGCCTGAAGGACTCGCTCGCGGCGGCGGGCGAGCATGATGTCCTGATCTTCGTGCACGGCTACAACGTGACGTTCGAGGACGCGGCGCGGCGGGCCGGGCAGCTTGCAGTGGATTTGAAATTCGCCGGCCGGACGCTGCTGTATAGCTGGGCGTCGGCGGCGGATACAAAGAAGTACACCGTGGATGAGAGCACGGTCGACTGGTCGCGCGATCATTTCGAGGCATTTCTCCAGCTCGCGCTCGGCGAAATCGGGGCCGGCAAAGTTCACATCATCGCCCACAGCATGGGCAACCGCGCGGTGATCAACACGCTCGAACGTGCCACGTCGTGGCAGCTGCCGGCCGGCGCCGCAAAGCTCGGTCAGATCATCTTCGCTGCGCCCGACATCGATCGTGATCGCTTCGTCCAGCTCGCCGCGAAATTCAAAGGTTGCGCCGCGCGCGTCACGCTTTATGCCTCGTCGCGCGACGTCGCGCTGCTGGCCTCGAAATTCGTGCATGGCTATCCCCGGGCAGGCGAGGCCGGCGATGCGCTGACGGTCGTCGACGGCATCGATACGATCGATGCGTCGCTGGTCGACACCAGCCTGGTTGGCTTGCACCACTCTTATTTTGGCGAAAAGCGCTCGATCCTGAACGACATGTTCAATCTGATCGTGCAGCAACTCTCCCCTGACCAGCGCTTCGACCTCCAGGCCTCAGGCGATGCGGTCCGGAAGTACTGGAGCTATCGGGCCTAGAGGTCGAACTGCGTCATTCCAACTGGTCCACCTCGCGCAGCACCGGAAACAGCTTCATCCAGAGTAGCGCAATCGCGATGGTGCCGAGGCCGCCGAGCGCGGCGGCCGGCATCGCACCGAGCAGGGCTGCCGCCATACCGCTCTCGAACTCGCCGAGCTGGTTGGAGGCGTTGATGAACAGGAAGTTCACGGCGCCGACGCGGCCGCGCATCGCATCCGGCGTGGCCAGCTGCACCAGCGCGACGCGGACGACGACGCTGATGGTGTCGGCCGCGCCCATCGCTGCGAGCGCGATCACCGAGAGCCAGATGTTCCGCGACAGCGCGAACACGATGGTCGCGAGCCCGAAGGCAATGACCGCCTGGAACATCCGCAAGCCCGCCCGCCGCGCGATCGGATGGCGCGCGATGATCGCGGTCATACAGAGCGCACCGACCGCGGGCGCCGCGCGCATCACGCCCAGCGCCCATGGACCGGCCTGCAAGATGTCCTTGGCATAGATCGGCAGCAGCGCGGTGGCGCCGCCGAGCAGGACCGCGAACAGGTCGAGCGAGATCGTGCCGAGGATCGCGGGATTGCGGCGGACGAAGTGCAGGCCGGCAAACAGCCCGTCGACACCTTCGTGCTCGGAAGGGGCGATGCGCGCGACACGGATCAAGCCGCTGAGCCCGCATGCGATCAGCGACAGCACCGCCATCAACACGAACGGCGTGCTCGGCGAGAGCGCGTAAGCGAGCCCGCCAACGGCCGGGCCGCCGATGGTCGCGATCTGCCAGGCGCCGGTTGCCAGCGCGGTCGCCCGTTGCAGCATACCCTCCGGCGCGACCGCCGGCAGTAGCGCGGACGAGGCCGGGCTTTCGAAGGCACCGGCGAGGCCGAAAACTGCGAGTACGGTGAAGATCTCGGGCGCAGTCAGCATGCCCGTGAATAGCCGCATGGCGAGATAACCGGCGGCAAGACCTTGCGTCAGCTCGCAGAGCTGAACGATGCGGCGGCGGTCGTAGCGGTCAGCGGCGTGGCCGGCGATGAAGACGAGCAGCGCGCTCGGAATGAACTGCACCAGACCTGCGAGGCCGAGATAGAAGGCGCTGCCGGTCAGCGCGTAGATCTGCCAGCCCACCGCAACAGTGGCGACCTGGTAGGAAAATTCCGACAGGGTGCGCGAGGCGATGTAGAGCAGCAGCGGAGGATGTCGCGACAGCGCGACGGACGGGGCGGGAAGTGTGGAAGCTTGATCCAAGGGATTGAGCAATCTTGGAAGCGGGACGGCGCGCATTGGCGCCGCCGTCCGCGCCGGCTATCGGCCTGGTTGAGGAGGAGACGCGACGAGGCAAGTCACGATCCGGCGGACCAGTGGCAGCACCATCAGCAGTGTTGGAAAGGCGACGAGCCATGACAGCGCCCAGGCGCCCGGCCAGGTCGCGATGAAGGCCGGCGTTGCGCCGAGGCTTCGAAGCGTCGAAATGACCGACACCACGGCCGTCATGAGGATGGACAGCACAAATGGCATCACGATCGGCGCATAGCGCGCCGGCAGTTTGCGAACCGCAATCATCTGATTTCTCTTAAGGAAAAGGACGCGTCAGTCACGTTGAACCCTGAAATTGGCATCGATCCCGACGACGTCGGCTGATGCGTTGGTTCACGTAAACGCTTACGGCGACCGGAAAACGGCGCGCCCGTTCATTATCCGCTCAGGTTGAATGGATCAAGCTGGATCTGGCGGTTCAATTTACAATCGTTCCAAGCGTGGCAGATTGCCGCGATCACGAAACCATTCCAACGCTTTGCGCATTATGTGTTGTTTCCGTATCTCTTTTTGGGCGAGAACAGAGGATGTCTTTTGGGCGAGAACAGAGGATGTCAAGATGAGTGACAGGCGCATGAATTCGAGACTTTGGAATTCGAGAGTTGGCCGCGGCACCGCGCTGGCCGCTTTCACCAGTCTCGCGCTGGTCGTAACGTCCCTATCGCCGTCGGCCGCGGCGTCCCCGACACCGGCCAAGGCAGCGCCCGCCAAGGCCGCGGTGGCAGGGCAAGGCTCATCCAGCGCGACCGATTTCAGCTCTGCGCGACGTCGTCACTATTACCGGCGCGGACCGAACGCTGCGGGCCTTGCCTTCATGGGCGTCGCGGCCGGTCTGATCGGCGGCGCGATCGCCGAGAGCCGGCGCCAGGACTATTACGACAACTACTACTATGGCGGCGGCCCGCGTTATTATGGTCCCGGTCCCGGCTACGGCTATTACGGCGGACCGCGCTACTACAATCCCTATTGACGGTTGCCCGATGGGCAAAACACCTGCACGGCCTGTCAACCTCTTTCGGTAAAAACATTCCGCTTTACCGAAATTCGGAAATGACGTATGTGTCGCCCATCCCGGCTCGACCTGGAGGGGCGATCGTACGTCGCCACTGATTGCGAGCCGGGCTTGCGGTGGACGCGGCAGCGTCGGCACGAGAGGTGCGGGCAGGGCGGGTAGTCCCTGTGAGCCCGAAATCGCGTGTGGATGAGCGGCGCTGCTAGTTCGTCTCGCCAACATTTCGATGGCCACGTGCACGATGCCATCGAACCCTGTGGCGGCCGGCGAACGCGCGTACGGCAAAACCGTGTGGTCCTGGCCGTCGTCGCTACGGTCAAGCTTTTCGCGGAGGTGCGGAGCGCCCAACCGGGTCAACCGCATCGCTAATCTGCGAGGCGAGGGAGGCCAAAAGGAATTCGGCTCCCGGGAGAGCACGGCATAAGCCGTCAACCCATCGCGCAGGGAAGGCCGAGTGATTGGCACCACCTGTATGCTGCTGTGCGGTTCTTCCTGCGCTACACATTCGCGCAGCGGACCGCGGGTGCGAGTCAGCACCCGGTCTTCCCTGCGCCCTCTTGGATTTGAGGGCGGAGAGACAAAGCAAAGCTCGGGCGAATTGAGCCGCGAGATTGCGAAGGTGTGTCCGCAGTTGAAACGTGCATTGGAGGATGGCAACGCCGCCCTTTGCTCCGATGACGAGGTTGAAGCAGTCGCGCCCTATGCCTCTAAAATCACCGTCCCGCCGGCGCCGACATCGCGCCGTTGGCGTAGCGCGACCAGTCCGGTTCGGTCGGCTGCGATGGCCACATGGCCGCGTTGGAATCGCGCACCGATTGGGCGATGGGGGCAGACGGCGCCTTGCGCACGTGGTGACGGTCGCTCGCTGCTGCGGTCTGGATGGTGATGGCGGTGAGCAGCATCGCGCCGAGAACGGCAAGAGTCTTTTGCATTGCTGTTTCTCCCGTGACGACGTCCCGGTTGTCAGAAGTGTCATCGTCGTCACGTCTGACATGGCAATGCGACCTGCCCGATATCAGCAGCGCCGGCTTCACGATCGGTCGCGCCACTTTCACGATGGGGCGAGCAAATTTTTCGGTCTCGGCTAAATATTCGGCAATCGCCCCGCCGGGCCCGATGGACTTGACCGGCGCAATCCGGTTGAATGAGGTCAATCGAGGTTTCAGGCGCGACAATGATGTCGAAATATCTGCTGGCCCTGCTCTTGATCGTCTCGCCGGCTGCGGCGCAGGTGAAACCTGCTCCCAGAACCTCGGTGGCGCACCCGGACCCCTGCGCGCCGATCGGACGCACCGCGGATGGCAGGCTGGTCTATTCCATGAAATGCGAGAACCTGCCGGCACCGCCGCTGCCCCCGCCGCAGGCGGAACTGAAGGAGGCGCCGCCGCCGGCTGCCGCCGCGGAGCCCGAGCCGGAGGTGCGGCGGAGCGGCCTGTTCGGCTGGTCTTACGACCGCAGGTGAGGGACCCAGCGCCACTTGCGCGAAGCCCGCTGGAATGCTCTTTGCTTGCAAGTTCCCCGTGGGGCCATAGCCCCCGATCCAGAGAGATGAGATGAGCAAACTCGTTATCCGCACCGGCGATTTCACCTTCGATGCCCGCTTCGAGGAGCAGGCGGCGCCCAAGACCGTCGCGGCGTTCCGCAAGGCGCTGCCGTTCGAAAGCCACATCATCCATGTGCGCTGGAGCGGCGAAGGCGTCTGGATGCCGCTCGGCGATCTCGACTTCGGTGTCGGCTACGAGAACCATACCAGCTATCCCGCCCCCGGGCAGATCATCCTCTATCCCGGCGGCATCAGCGAGACCGAGATTTTGATGGCCTATGGCGGCGTCAGCTTCGCCAGCAAGATGGGTCAGCTCGCCGGCAATCACTTCATCACGGTGACCTCCGGCCTCGAGAATCTCGCGACGCTGGGCAAGAGCGTACTGTGGAAGGGCGCGCTGCCGATCCGCTTCGAGGAAGTCTGAGTGACTGACGCCCGCTACCCGCGCGATCTTCGCGGTTACGGCCGCAATCCGCCGCATCCGCAATGGCCTGGCAACGCGCGGGTCGCGGTGCAGTTCGTCGTCAATTTCGAGGAAGGCGGCGAGAATAATATCCTGCACGGTGACCGCGCGTCGGAAGCGTTCCTGTCCGACGTGCTCGGTGCGCAGCCCTGGCCCGGCCAGCGTCACGCCAATATCGAATCCATGTTCGAATATGGCTCGCGCGCCGGCTTCTGGCGGCTGTGGCGGATGTTCGACGAGCGGAAGTGGCCGACCACCGTGTTCGGCGTCGCCACCGCACTGAAGCGCAATCCGGAAATCGTCGCGGCGATGAAGGAGTCGGGCTGGGACATCGCGAGCCACAGCCTGAAATGGATCGAGCACAAGGACATGACGGAAGCGCAGGAGCGCGCCGAGATTGCCGAGTCGATCCGCGTCCATACCGAGGCGACCGGTTCGCGGCCGCTCGGCTGGTACACCGGGCGCTCCTCGATCAACACCAACCGTCTGCTGATGGAGGAGGGCGGCTTCCTCTATCTCTGCGATTCCTATGCCGACGATCTGCCCTATTGGGTCAAGGGCGCCGGCGGCAGGCAGCTCATCATTCCCTATACGCTCGATGCCAACGACATGCGCTTCATCAATCCGCAGGGCTTTGCGGAGAGTGAGCAGTTCTACACCTATCTGAAGGACGCGTTTGACGTGCTCTATGCCGAAGGCGAGACTGCGCCGAAGATGATGTCGGTCGGCCTGCACTGCCGTCTCGCCGGTCGGCCCGGACGCGCTGCCGGCCTGATCCGCTTCTTCGATTATATCGGCAAGCACGAGCGCGTCTGGGTGCCGACGCGGCTGCAAATCGCGCAGCACTGGCACGACAAGCACGCCGGTCTTGCCGACGCCGCTTTCGAGATCGGATAGGGAAGCAATGTCGCAGATCGCCTTGTCTGATCTCAATGCCGCGAGCTTCGACGATTTCGTCGCTATACTTGAAAACGTGGTCGAATATTCGCCTTGGATCGCTCAAGAAGCCGCGGCCCGCCGTCCGTTTGCCGGCATCAATCCTCTGCTCGACGCGATCAAGGCGGCGATCACGAGCGCTGAGCCCGAGGTGCAACTGGCGTTGATACGCGCGCATCCCGACCTCGCCAACAAGACCCAGCGCGCAGCGGGACTCACGCCTGACTCGAGTGCCGAGCAGAACAGCGCCGGTCTCGACCGTCTGTCGGACACCGAATATGCGGCCTTTGAGCGGGCGAACAATGCGTATCGCAAGAAATTTGGCATCCCGTATATCGTCTGCGCGCGCCGGCACACCAAGGATTCCATCCTGCAGGACTTCGAGGCGCGGCTGCGGAACATTGCTAAGACCGAGACACGCCGCGCGATCGAGGAAATCTCTCGTATCGCTGCTCTGCGGCTCGACCAGCTCGTCATCGCGGATGACAAGCTCAAGGTGCACGGTCGGCTCTCGACGCATGTGCTCGATAATCACGCGGGCAAGCCCGCGCCGGGCATCGCCGTCGAGTTGATCGAACTCGCGAGTCTCGGCGAGAACCGCGTCATCGCGCGCACTGTTACCAACGCTGACGGCCGCACCGACCAGCCGCTGATCGGCGGCCGTCCGCTGCCGATCGGCCGCTACGAGCTCCGCTTCAGCGTCGCCAAATATTACGCCGAGCATAACGTGCCACTGTCAGATCCGCCGTTCCTGGACGAGATCCCGCTGCGCTTCGCGATCAGCGAGCCGGAGAGCCACTATCACGTGCCTCTCCTGGTCACGCCGTGGAGCTATTCGACGTATCGCGGGAGTTAGTCGCCAAATTTCTCGTACAGCGCCGGAAACAGCCGGTCCGCCTTGAAAGGCGGTGCAGTGAAGCGGATGCCGGTGGCATCCGCGATGGCGTTGCCCAACGCGGCCGCGACCGGATTGTACGGGCTCTCGCTCATCGACTTCGCGCCCAGTGGCCCGATCGTATCGGACGTCTCGGCGAACAACACCTCCGTGCGCGGCACGTCGGCGAAGGACGGCAGATGGTAATCGCGGAATTTGGGATTGGTGACGCGGCCCTCTGCATCGATCACCATCTCCTCGTAAAGCGCCGCACCGAGGGCCTGCGCGACGCCACCCTCGACCTGGCCGCGGCACTGCATGGGATTGGCGACGATGCCGGCATCCGCCGCCTGCACGCTCCTGAGAATCCTGATCTCTCCGGTGCCCTTGTTCACGGCGATGCGAAAGCCCTGCACGTTAAAGCCGACGGACCGCGGCGTTCCCTCGGAATTGCCGTGCGCTGCGAACGGACGACCCGTCTCGCGCGCGAGCTTCGCCAGCTCAGTAAAAGACATGCGCCGCACGCCGCTGACGACGAACTCGCCCTCGAGCGTGCAAGTCGCGACATCGCAAAGCCACGCGCCAGCGGCGGCCGCCTTCAATTCGATCGCAAGCTGCATGGCGGCTGCCTGCGTCGCCTTGCCGGCAACGAATGTGCCCGTGCTGCCATAGGCGCCGGTGTCGTGGCCGCCGTGGGCGGTGTCGGACTGGCGCAGGCAAATCCTGTCGACGGTGGTCGCGAGCACTGTTGCGGCGATCTGCCGGTGCACGGTGCTGGTGCCGTTGCCGAACTCGGCGGTGCCGACGGTGAGATCGAAGCCGCCATCGTCGTTCAGCGCGATCATCGCGTCGGCGATGTGCCCGGCGGGCGGCACGGTATCAATCATGGTCAGCGCGATGCCATCGCCGGTCAGCCATTCGCCCGACAGCTTGGGCTCTGGCTGATCTGCTTGCATCGCGCGCTCGACGAGGTCGATGCACTGGTCGAGCCCGTAGGAGCCGTAGAGCACGTCGTGATATTCGGATTCCGGTGGCGACAGCATGGGATCGCCGAGCCTGATAATGTTGCGGCGGCGCATCTCATAGGGGCTGATGCCAAGCTGCTTCGCCAGCTCGTCGATCGCGGCTTCCACCGCGATCAAGGTCTGCGGCAGGCCATAGCCGCGAAACGCACCCGCAGGGACCGTGTTCGTGTAGACGACGAAGCCGTCGACCCGCTTGTTCGGGCAGTTGTAGACGGCGATGGACTCCGACACCGCGTGGAACATCACGGAGCCGCCATGATTGCCGTAAGCGCCTGTATTGGAGAGCACGTCGAGTTGAAGCGCTGTGAGCTTGCCGTCGGCATCGGCGCCGGCCTTGATGTGGACACGCATCGGGTGCCGCGTCGAGGTTGCGATGAACTGCTCCTCGCGGGTGAGCTCGAGCTTGACCGGCCGCCCCGTCTTCAGCGCGGCAAGTGCCAGAATATCCTCGACGAACATCTCCTGCTTGCCGCCAAAGCCGCCGCCGACCCGCTCGCAGAACACGCGGACCTTGTCCATGGGAAGTCCGAAGATGTCCGAGAGCGCACGCCGGGTCAGGAACGGCACCTGCGTCGAGGTGCGGACGTTGAGCACACCCGCATCGTCGAGCCAGGCAAGGCCGCCATGGGTCTCCAGCGCCGCGTGCTGCACACGGTGGCTGTGGAAGGTGGCCTCGTAGGTGACGACAGATGCGGCCAGGGCCGAGGCGACATCGCCAAACTCGCCATGAGTCTCGGCGACGAGATTGCGCTGCGCGTCGGCAACGCGGTTCGCTGTAGTGCGATCGGGATGAACGAGCGGCGCGCCCGGCACCATTGCCTGTTCGGGATCGATCAGCGCGGGCAAGATCTCGTACTCGACCTTCAGCCGGCGGCAGGCCTCCTCGGCGGCGCCTTCGCTGTCCGCTACGACGGCGGCAACCTTCTGGCCGATGAAGCGGACGATTTCGTCGAGGATGCGGGTGTCCTCGGGGTCCATCCAGTCCTTCTCGTGCCGCGCGGTCGAGAACAGCACCGAAGGCGCATCCTCATGCGTCAGGACCGCGTGCACGCCGGGTACGGCCATCGCCGCCGATCGGTCGATCGCGACGATCCGCGCGTGCGCATATGGCGAGCGCAGCAGCTTGATGTGCAGCAGGCCATCAATCTGAGTGTCGAACGTGTAGCGCGCCGTGCCGCGAACGACGTCGGGACCCGCGGGCGCGGGCAGGCTGCGGCCGAACGCGCCGCCAGCCTCGACACTCTCGTCGATGTTGGACTTGCCGTGGATCGCGTCCTCGATCGCGCGGTAGCCGGTGCAACGGCAGATGTTGCCCTTCAGCGCGGCGTCGAGGTCGGTTCGCTGTGCCTGGTTCAGCGAGGCGCAGGTGAGGATCATGCCGGCGGTGCAAAAGCCGCACTGGAATCCCTGCGCGTCGAGGAAGGCCTGCTGCATCGGGTGCGCGCCATGTTCGCCGCCGAGACCTTCGATCGTGGTGATCGCGCGTCCCTCCGCGCGAAATGCGGGGATCAGGCAGCTATGCACGGGCTCGCCGTCAAGCAGCACGGTGCAGGCGCCGCAATCGCCGGCGTCGCAGCCCTTCTTCACCCCGAAATGGCCGAGCTCCCGCAAAAACGTGCGCAGGCATTGGCCGGCGCGCGGTGCTTGCGGAAAATTCGCGCCATTGACCTCGAAGCTCATGGTGGCGTTGCACCCAGGAGCTCGGCGCGGATCTCCTCGGCGAGCCGCAGCGTCATGTGCTTGCGCCAGAGCGGCTTGCCATGAATGTCGGTGTGATAGAGATCCTCGGTGATCTCCTCGGTGATTGCCGTGCGAAGCGCGTTCGCCTCGGGCGGCTTTGGAAACGATAATTGGATGGGGCGCACGGTCGATGCGGTCACCGTCAGCTTCAGCGCGCCAGCGCTGTCAAGACTTCCGATCAGGAGGACCGCGGAGCGGCCGACCGGCGCGAGCGAGATCTGGCGAAAGGCGGAGCGGTGCTTCAGTGCGGCAAGTGGAATGTCGATCTGCCGCAGCAGATCGCCCGGCGACAGTCGGTTGCGCTGGTTGCCCGTGACGAATTCGGCGACGGGAATCCTCTGCTCGCCACCGCCGGCCTTCCAGATCGTGCAGACGCCGTCGAGCGCGGCGGTGAGCGAGATCATCGGTCCTGCCGGCAGCGACATGCAGAGATTGCCGCCCACCGTCGCCGTCTTCCAGATCTTGAAGGAGGCGAGAAAGGCGCGGCAGCATTGGCTGATCAGCGGTGCTGCGAGCCAGTCGGTCGGGCATGTCAGCGCATCGAGTTGCGAGATCGTGCAGGTGGCAGCGATGCTGAGGTGGCTCTCGGTGATCGTCAGTGCGGGCCATTTCAGATCGGCGAGATCGACCAGCCGTGTGAGGTGGACTTGCGGCTCCGAGAACAGCCATGTGCCGCCCGCGAGCCAAGCATCGCCTGACGTCCAAACGGGCAGTTCGGAGCGTGTTTGCGGATGGGCGACCGCTGTGATGGTATTCAAGTCCATGGCTGCGACAACGCCTGCGCCGGGTAATTAGCCTAAGGGAAAGTCTTGCAAGACCAGCGCCAAGTGGCAACAACAAGTCGAAGCAATAACACTCTCGGGATGGCCTCTGGCTTGCAAGCCATTCGTTAACGAGGGCGAGGAGAAACAGGATCATGAGCGACGCAAAGCCGATCTGGATCAGGGATCCTCTGGCTATCCTCGCCGACGGTGCCGGGCGCGGGATCGTCGTGAAAGATGGTCGTATCATTGAACTCGTGCCGGCCGGTGGAACACCGGCGAGCGTAGATGTCACGGTATTCGATGCGAGCGAGCATGTCGTGCTGCCGGGCCTCATCAACACCCATCATCACTTTTATCAGACACTGACGCGAGCGTTGCCGGCGGCGATGGATCGCGAGCTGTTTCCCTGGCTGCAGGCGCTTTATCCAGTTTGGGCGAAGCTGACGCCGGAGCGGCTCGAGCTCGGCGTCACCGTTGCAATGTCCGAGCTGCTGCTGTCAGGTTGCACCACCACGACGGATCATCACTATGTATTTCCGGCGGGGCTCGAAGAGTCCGTCGACATCGAGGTCGGCGTCGCAAAACGGCTTGGCATGCGCGTGCTGCTGACGCGGGGGTCGATGAACCTGTCACAGCGCGATGGTGGCCTCCCGCCTGATAGCGTCGTGCAGGACGAGGATACCATCCTCGCCGATAGCGCGCGCGTGGTCGCCAAGCATCACCAGCGCGGCGCGGATGCCATGGTGCAGATTGCGCTGGCGCCCTGTTCGCCCTTCTCGGTAACGACCTCGCTGATGCGCAGCACTGCCGATCTCGCCGACAAGCTCGACGTGCGCCTGCACACCCATCTCGCCGAGAGCGAGGACGAGAACAAATTCTGCCTGCAGATGTATGGCTGCCGTCCGCTCGACTATCTCGAGCAATGCGGCTGGCTCAACGCGCGGACCTGGCTCGCCCACGGCATCTTCTTCAATGCTGACGAGATGCAGCGCCTCGGCAGGGCGAAGACGAACATCAGCCATTGCGCCTGCAGCAACCAGATTCTGGCGTCCGGCTGCTGCCCGGTGTGCGAGATGGAAGAGGCCGGTGTCGGCATCGGCATCGGCGTCGACGGCTCGGCCTCCAACGACGGATCGAACCTGATGCAGGAGGTGCGCGCGGCGTTCCTGCTGCAGCGGGCGCGCTACGGCGTGACCAGGGTCAGCCATAAGGATGCGCTGCGCTGGGCGACCAAGGGCTCGGCGGCGTGCGTCGGCCGTCCGGAACTCGGTGAGATCGCGGTCGGCAAGGCCGCCGACCTCTCGCTGTTTAGGCTGGACGAGCTCCGCTTCTCCGGCCATGGCGATCCTCTGGCCGCGCTGGTGCTGTGCGGGGCGCATCGGGCCGATCGGGTGATGGTGGCGGGGAATTGGGCCGTTATCGACGGCGCCATCCCGGGACTGGACGTTCCGGACCTCATCCGACGCCACAGTTCCGCGGCGCGGGCGATGCACGCGGGATAAAATAGAAGGAGGGGGCGACCACAAGTGCCGGGTGCTTCTGGCCACCCCCTCCGAACCTCCTCCGGGAGGAGCAGGTGATTTAGTCAATGCAAGAAGCGTGCTACTTGCCCGGCAGCTTGTCGTCGATGCCCTTGACGTAGAAATTCATACCAAGGATCTGGCCGTCGGCGAGATTGGCGCCGCCCTTGCACTCGATCTCCTTGCCGTCCTGCCCAACGACCGGGCACTTGAACGGGTGCAGCTTGCCCGCGGTGATCGCGGCTTGGGCATCCTCGGCGATTTTCTTCACGTCGTCGGGCATGTTGGTGTACGGCGCCATCGCGAACATGTGGCTGTCGAGCCCGCCCCAGCTGTCCTCGGACTTCCAGGTGCCGTCGAGCTCGGCCTTGACGCGTTCGATGTAGTAGGGGGCCCAGGTGTCGAGTATCGAGGTCAGCTGGGTCTTGGGCCCGAACTTGATCATCTCGGAGTCCTGGCCGAAAGCGAACTTGCCGCGTTCGCTGGCAATCTGCATCGCGGCGGGCGAGTCCGTGTGCTGCATGATGACGTCGGCGCCCTGGTCGATCAGCGCCTTGGCGGCATCGGCCTCCTTGCCCGGATCGAACCAGGTGTTGGCCCAGATGATCTTGACCTTGATGTTCGGGTTGATGGTCTGCGCTGCGAGAATCGTCGCGTTGATGCCGGAGACGACCTCGGGAATCGGGAACGAGCCAATATAGCCGAGCACGCCGGACTTCGACATCTTGGCCGCGATCAGGCCTTGAATGTAGCGGCCCTGATACCATTTCGCCGAATAGGTCGACATGTTCTTGTCGCGCTTGTAGCCGGTGGCGTGCTCGAAATGCACGTTCGGATACTTCTTGGCGACCTTCAGCGTCGGATCCATATAGCCGAATGACGTCGTGAAGATCAGCTTGTTGCCGGCGCGGACCAGCTGCTCGATGGCGCGCTCGGCGTCGGGACCTTCAGGAACGTTTTCGAGATAAGTGGTTTCGATCTTGTCGCCGAGTTCTTTCACCAGCGCCTGGCGGGCGAGCTCGTGCTGATAGGTCCAACCGAGATCGCCGATCGGGCCGAGGTAGATAAAACCGACTTTGAGCTTGTCGGCGGCGGAGGCTGCACCGATGCTCCCGGCAAGTAGAAGGCCGGTAGCCAGCGCAAGAAGTGATTTCCTCATCATCAATCTCCAAACATCAGGGGAAAGCCACGATTCGCGACGTGTGCGCCCCATCGCGCACGCCGCGAAAATGAAAATGCTAGCGGTCAGGCACGAACACGGTGCCGAGCGCGGCCGGAGCGGTCGAGCCGCCGGTGCGCGCGCGGGAGAGCAGAACCAGCACGATGACGGTCGCGAGATAAGGCAGCGCCGACATGAATTGCGAGGGAATGCCGACGCCCCAGCCTTGCGCGTGCAATTGCAGGATCGTCACCGCGCCAAAGAGATAGGCACCGATCACAAGCCGGCCCGGCCGCCAGGATGCGAACACGACCAGCGCCAGCGCGATCCAGCCGCGGCCGGCGGTCATGCCTGGAATGAAGAAGGGCGTGTAGGCGAGCGGCAGATAGGCACCCGCAAGGCCAGCGCAGGCGCCGCCGAACATCACGGCGAGGGTACGAATGCGCAGCACGGGATAGCCGAGCGCATGCGCGGAAACGTGGTTGTCGCCGCAGGCGCGCAGGATCAATCCCGCGCGCGTTCGGTACAGGAACCACCAGACGCCGATGATGAGCGCCAATGAGAAATAGACGAAGGCGTCTTCGCCGAACAGCACGCGGCCGACCAGCGGAACGTCGGTGAGGCCGGGAATGTGGAGATGCGCCGCCGGCGTGATGCGTTCGCCGACGAAGCCGGCTCCGATCAGGCCTGACAGGCCGACGCCGAGAATGGTGAGCGCCAGCCCGGTCGCAACCTGGTTGACGGCGAGCCCGAGCGCCATCAGCGCAAAGATCAGCGACATCAACGTTCCCGCGACGATGCCGAACAGCGCGCCGACGAAGATCGAGCCGGTCAGCCACGCGCCGCCAAAGCCGCAGGCGGCGCCGACGATCATCATGCCCTCGACACCGAGGTTGAGCACGCCGGAACGCTCGGTCACGAGCTCGCCGGTCGCCGCGATCAGGAGCGGCGTCGAGGCGGCGAGCACCGACAGGACGATGGCTTCAACCAGCTCCACGGGCCACCTGACGGTTCGGGAAGACAAGCTTGAAGCGGTAGAGAATGAGGGAATCGCAGGCGAGCACGTAGAACAGCAGGATGCCCTGGAAGACCTTGGTGACGTCCAACGGGATCTTCATTGCGATCTGCGCCTGCTCGCCGCCGATAAAGGTCAGTGCGAGAAAAAGGCCTGCAATTAATATTCCAATCGGATTCAATCGACCGAGGAACGCGACGATAATTGCGGTGAAACCATAGCCGGGCGAAATGCCGGGCTGGAGATGTCCGACGGGGCCCGCGACCTCGATGATACCGGCGAGGCCCGCGAGCGCGCCTGAGATTGCGAAGGTCAGAAGGATCAACTGGTTCGAATTGAACCCGCCGAACCGCGCCGCGCGCGGCGCGGCACCGACCACGCGAATCTCGAATCCCTTGATGGTTCGCCCGAGCAGGACTGCAGCCGCCGCAACGACGAGCAGGGCGATGATCGAGCCGAGATGCAGCCGGCCGCCTTCGATCAGCAGCGGTACCGTCGCCACCGGATCGAACTCGGCCGTCGTCGGGAAGTTGAAGCCGTTCGGATCGCGCCAGGGGCCGCGCACGAGATAGTCCAGCAGGAGGTCGGCGACATAGACCAGCATCAGGCTGGTCAGGATTTCGCTGGCGCCGAACTTCACCTTGCAGATCGCCGGGATCAGCGCATAGAGCGCGCCCGCGGCTGCGGCCAACACGAGCATCGCCGGCAGCACCCACACGCCGGCGTCGGTGCCTTGCGTCTTTACCGCGATCCAGCTTCCGGCGACTGCGCCGATCAGGAATTGCCCCTCTGCACCGATGTTCCAGGCGTTGGCGAGATAGCACAGCGACAGCCCGATCGCGATCATCACCAGCGGTGTCGCCTTCACCGCGATCTCCTGGAGCGAATAGCCGTCGGTCAAGGGCGCGATGAAATAGGCTTGCAGGGCCAGTAGTGGATTCTTGCCGAGGATCGCGAACAGGATGGTCATGGTCACGATCGTCAAGCCGATCGCGATCAGTGGCGAGATCAGCGCGATCGTATTGGAGCGCTCGGCGCGCTTCTCAAGCACCAACTGCATGCGCGGCCTCCTTCGGCTCCAGGCTGCTGCCGCCCATGAGAAGGCCGAGCTTCTCGCGTGTTGCGTCGCGCGTCGCGAGCGGCTCCGACAGATGGCCATGGAACATCACGGCGATGCGGTCGGCGATTTCGGCGAGCTCGTCGAGATCCTGGCTGGTCACCAGCACCGCGGCACCTGCGGTTGCGAGATCAAGCAACGCCTGGCGGATGACGGCGGCAGCACCCGCGTCGACGCCCCAGGTCGGCTGGCTCACCACCAGCACCGCCGGGTTGCGCAGGATCTCGCGGCCGACGATGAATTTTTGCAGGTTGCCGCCGGAGAGAGATGCTGCTTCCGGATCGCGCTTGGCCTTGCGCACGTCGAAAGTTTCAGTCGCCTTGTCCACGGTCTTCAGCGTGGCGGCGGTGTCGATGAAGCCGTGATTGACCATGCCGCTGGCGGCGTGTCCGGTGAGCAGCGCATTCTCCGACAGCTTCATCCGCGGTGCAGTGCCGTGGCCGAGCCGCTCTTCGGGCACGAAGGCGGCGCCGAGCTTGCGCCGCTTGGTGATCGAGAGGTGGCCGGCGGCGATGCCTTCGATCACCACCGTGCCGGGATCCTTCGACAGACGCTCGCCGGACAGTGCCGCGAACAGCTCGTCCTGGCCGTTGCCGGCCACGCCGGCGATGCCGAGGATTTCGCCGCCCTTCAGCTCGAAGGAGATGTGCTCGAGCCGCACACCGTGCGCCTCGTCGGGTGGGAGCGAGAGATCGTTGACGACCAGCCGCGGGATCGTGGTCTGCCGGCCTGCGGCCGCCTTCACTTCCTTAATCTCGCCGCCGACCATCATGCGTGCGAGCGAGGCGGCGGTCTCGAGCCGGGGATTGCAGGTCTGGATCTTCTTGCCGCCGCGCAGGATCGTGGCGGTATCGCAGAGCCGCTTAACCTCTTCGAGCTTGTGGCTGATGTAGAGGATGGCACGGCCTTCGGCCTTGAGCCGCTCCAGCACGATGAAGAGCTGGTCGGCCTCCTGCGGCGTCAGTACCGCGGTCGGCTCGTCCAGGATCAGGAATTTCGGGTCCTGCATCAGCGCGCGGACGATCTCGATGCGCTGGCGTTCGCCGACGGACAACTGCCAGACCTCGCGCCTGGGATCGAGCGGCAGGCCATAGGTCTTCGACACCTGCTCCAGCCGCGCCGACATGTCCTTGAAGGATTCCTTGCCGTCGAGGCCAAGCGCGACATTCTCGGCGACGGTGAGATTGTCGAACAGCGAGAAGTGCTGGAACACCATGCCGATGCCGCGGCTGCGTGCTTCCGACGGACCGGACAGCACGATTCGATCGCCGTGCCAGCGGATCTCGCCGGCGGAGGGCTGGATCAGCCCATAGATCGCCTTCACCAGTGTCGACTTGCCGGCGCCGTTCTCGCCGAGCAAGGCGTGGATTTCCTTCGGCCAGATGTCGATGTCGATGGAATCGTTGGCGAGGAAATTCCCATAGCGTTTGGTGAGCCCTGCCGTTTGAAGCAACGGGGACTCGCCGGAATGCAGGCCGTTAGGCGTCGGATCTAACATTCGCTGATACGCTTGCATGGGATGAAGTGCCTCAATAGTGGGCTAGTTTGAACCGCCGCGTAAGGTGCGAAAATGCGTCATCCCTTGCTCAACGCTTCGGCAGGAGTCCGGTCGGGCGAGTCGCGGCTGTTTCCAGATGCCAGGCGTCCCCAGCGGCCCCTTGCACGGCTTTTGCGGTCGCGCGTTGCACGCGGCGGCTGTTGCAGATTTGTGACGGTTCAAGCCAAATCGGAACCCGCTATGCAGGCTTGACGTGAAGTTGAGCAAAGTCGCTCCATCGCTCGTATGCAATTCGCCGTGATCACCATGGCCGTCTTCGACAGTCGCGCTTGGGTTGTCGCGTGGACGCAAAACACGAACAGAATCAAACGGGAATGTTCGGCAAGGCGTTGTCGGCGGCCGCTGATGCTACGGCACCAAACTCCTCAAAATTCCGAAGCGAAGCGCGGCGCGCTGCCGAAACAAGCGGCATGCCTTGAAAGAAGTTGAGGCTTCTCACCTTGGGACTTCAGCGCAAGTGTCGCACCCAAGGGACGTTCATTTTTACGTGTCCAAACTTGGGGGTATCAGGATGTCGTTTGGTTTCAAGGCAATTGCAGCCGCGGCGCTGTCACTTGCTTCGCTCGCCACCGGTGGGTTGGCGCAGGCTGCGGATCTGCCGGTCAAGGCCGCCAAGAAGGCGCCTGATCTCCCGTTCTTCCTCGTGATCGACGACCGCGTCACCTTCTCCTATATCTTCAGTGCTGCACAGCCCGGTGCGTGGTCTCTCAAGCCGGACGGCACGATCAACAGCAAGACCACCAAGCAAGTGTACTCGTTCACCCATTTCGACGTTTGGGCGTACGGAACCAACTTCTTCACGATCTCGATGTACAAGTCCGATCATAACGATCCGGCAGCGCCTTGCACGCAAACCGGTGGCATTGTGTCGCCGGCGGCCGGCTTCGCATTCACCCCGGCCGCTTGCGCTGGCGCGACCGAAATCTACGGACTGTTCCGCTCTACCCTTGGTTGGAATCAACTGTTCGATACCAAAACGTTCTCGGTTGGGCCGCTGCATAATATCTCGTTCGAAGCGGGAATGGATGCCAACACCGAGGACCGCTACAACAGCGCAGCCAAGCGCAGCGTCGTCGGCGGCCTCGAATTCGCGTTCGATCTTCCTTACAAGGGTTATTTCAACGTCTCGCCTATGGTCTATTGGGAGTTTGCAAACCATACCAGCTTCGCGCAGTGCGGGTCTGGTTGGAACACCCCGGCGACCGCTTGTATTGCCGACGGCAATACTTCGTATAAGCCGACTTGGACCGTTGAAACCAATTACTACATGGATCTCGGCTTCCTTCCTCCCAACATGCAGTTCTTCGCGATCAGCGGACGTGCGGCCTGGATCGGCACGAAGGGCTCGGATACCGAGCCTCTCCCGGCCAGCGTAGTCAACGGCGTTTATCCTACCAAGGTCGAATTCAACTCGGAGCCGATCCGCCTGACGTTCGATGCGGCGAAGGCAGCGTGGGGTGACAAGTATTCCCATATGGTCGACGTCTGGGTTGCCTACCGCTATTGGCAGAACAAGTTCGGCCTCGATCACAACAACGCGGCTGCTTGTACGGGCACCGTCAATGGCACGAGAGTCAGCACCGGCGCCTGCACCGAGTCCTCACTCTATTCCGGTATTACTGTGAAGTTCTGATCTGCTGAAGATCTCCAAGCTACAGAGATGGCGCCGCGCATGTCCGCGCGGCGCCATTCATGTTTGGGGCGCGGAAGCGTAGGTGCCGTAGGGTAGGCAAAGCGGAGCGTGCCCACCATTCCATCGTGCACGACAGTGGCAATGGTGGGCACGGCGCAAGTGCGCCTTTGCCCACCCGATTCCGAGTTTGTGGCGTCTAACGCGCCCACACGCCGTCGTGCAGCGCTTCGGCCTCGTCTTCGAGCAGCGGCCCGACGACCTCGGTCGGCCTCTGGCCGCTCGCAAACACCTCACGACAGGGCAGGTCGAGCGTCGGGTTCTCCGGGTGATTGCCGGTGACGCCGCGCAGGCGGTGCTCGCTGAGGCCGTAGACCACGCGGCCGATGCCGGCCCAGTAGATCGCACCGGCGCACATCGCGCAGGGCTCGGCGGAGGAATAGAGCGTCGCCGTCGCCAGCGCTTCGCGGCTGAGCGTGCGGCAGGCTTCCGTGGCGGCGAGGCGTTCGGCATGCGCGGTGGCGTCGTGGTCCGGCATATAGCCGTTCTCGGTCTCGATCAATATCCTGCCGTCGGCATCGACGACGATGCAGCCGAAGGGATGGTTGCCATGGGTCAAGGAACGGCGCGCGACCGCGAAGGAGAGACGTAAAAAGTGCTTGTCGCGTTCGGATACGCCGTCCATCGCGCCTCCGCGGTCAGTGTCCCGCCATGTGCCGCCCGACCACGGTGAGATCGGCTTCGCTGGTCCGAGCTTCATACACGAATTCGCCGTGGAACATCACCACCAGCCTGTCGGACAGTTCGAGCAATTCGTCGAGATCCTCGCTGACCAGCAGCACCGCGGCACCGCGGTTGCGCGCGGCCATGATCTCGGCGTGGATCTGCGCCACGGCGGCGAAATCGAGGCCAAAGCAGGGATTGGCAGCGATCAGCACTTCAACCTCGCTGCCAAGCTCGCGGGCGAGCACGGCGCGCTGTACGTTGCCGCCTGATAGCGCCGAGATCGGCGTATCCGGGGTGCGGGTCTTGATCTTGTACTGCCCAATCTTCTTTTTCGCGTCGTCGCGGAAGGCGCTGCGGTTGAGCCACCAGCCGCCACTGGCGAAGGGTGCGCGGTCGAATTCGCGGAAGGCGATGTTGTCGGCGACGCTCATGCCGCCGACACAGGCGTTCTTGAGCGGCTCCTCGGGCAGGAGCGACATCTTGTGGCGCCGCATCTCTTCGCGGCTGGCGTGATAGGGATCGCCGGCGACGCGGATCTCGCCGCTCTCGGATTCACGTTGGCCGGCGAGCACCTCGACCAACTGACGCTGGCCGTTGCCGGAGACGCCGGCGATGCCGACGATTTCGCCGGCACGTACGGTCAGGGAAACGTCGTGCACGGCGACCGCGCCGGCATCATCGAGCGCGCGCACTTTCTTGATCTCCAGCCGCGCCTGACCGGCCTCGCCGGTGCGCGGCGGCTGCACGGTCAGCTCCTCGGCGCCGATCATGGTGCGCGCCATCGCGTCCGGCGTCAGCTCTGAAACCTTGCCGGCACCAGCAAGCTTGCCGCGGCGCAGGATCGTGACCTCGTCGGCGAAGGCCATGACCTCGCGGAACTTGTGCGTGATCATCAGGATGGTCAGCTCGCCCTTGACGACCATGTCGCGAAGCATGCCGAGCACCTCGTCGGCTTCGGCGGGCGTCAGCACCGAGGTCGGCTCATCCAGGATCAGGAAGCGGCGCTTCAGATAGAGCTGCTTCAGGATCTCGCATTTCTGCCGCTCGCCGGCCGAGATGTCGGAGACTCTTGCAGAGAGCGGCACCTTGAAGGGCATGCGGGCGAGGAAGGTCTCGAGCTCCTTCATCTCCTTCGGCCAGTTCACCACGGCCGGCACGTCGTCGCGCGCCAGCACGAGGTTTTCGGCGACCGTCATGGCCGGCACCAGCGTAAAGTGCTGGTAGACCATGCCGAGGCCGAGCGCATGTGCGTCCTTCGGATTGGCGATCGCCTGCTCGCGATCACCGATGATGATGTCGCCTTCGGTCGCGTGGTAATAACCCATAATGCATTTGACCAGGGTCGACTTGCCGGCGCCGTTCTCGCCAAGCAACGCATGGAACGAGCCGGGCCGCACCTTCAGCTCGACATTGTCCAGCGCCAGGAAATCGCCGAAGCGCATGGTCATGGCGATGGCATCAACGCCGAAGGCGCCTGAGGGCGGAGGCGGCTCGCCGATGATCACGAAATCGCTCCGATGAAGGCATCCGACGTCGAGACGGCACCGAACACGCCGCCCTGCATCTTGATCATCTTCAGCGCGTGCTCGTGATTGCTCTTGTCGGTCGCGCCGCAACAATCATGCAGCAGCACGCATTCGAAGCCGCGGTCGTTGGCTTCGCGCATGGTGGTGTGGACGCAGACGTCGGTGGTGATGCCGGTGAGAACAATGTTTTCGATGCCGCGTACGCGCAGGATCAATTCGAGATCGGTGGCGCAGAACGAGCCCTTGCCGGGCTTGTCGATGATGGGCTCACCCGGCAGGGGGCTAAGCTCCTCGATGATGTCCCAGCCGGGCTCACCACGCACCAGGATGCGGCCGCACGGACCGGGATCGCCGATGCCGGCGCCGATCTGGCGCGAGCGCCAGCGCTTGTTGGCGGGAAGATCGGAGAGATCGGGGCGGTGGCCTTCGCGGGTATGGATGATGTGAAAGCCTTGGCTCCGCATGGCGGCGAGCAATTTCTTGATCGGCTCGATCGGCGCCCGCGTGAGCGACAGATCATAGCCCATCTTGTCGACATAGCCACCGATGCCGCAGAAATCGGTCTGCATGTCGATGATGATCAGCGCGGTGTTTTGCGGGCGAAGATCGCCGTTGTAAGGCCAGGCATAGGGCTCGGACTTGATAGTGCGCTCGGGCATGATTTCGCTCTCTAGCGGGTGATCGACAATTCGGCCGGGGCTCCGGTCAGCGTGCGTTTCGGCGAGCAGGTGATGATCATGATCGCCAGCGTCAGGATGTAGGGCGCGGCGTTGAAGAGGTGATAGCCGGAGGTGACGCCGACCGATTGCAGGGCCGGGCCGAGCGCCGCGGCGCCGCCGAAGGCGAGCGAGGCCCACAGGCAGAGCAGGGGATCCCAGCGTGCGAAAATCACGAGCGCTACGGCCGTGATGCCTTGGCCCGAGGAGAGGCCCTCGTTCCAGCTGCCTGGATAGAACAGCGACAGGAACGAGCCGCCGATGCCGGCAAGGAAGCCGCCGACCATGGTCGCACGCAGGCGAATCAGCAGCACGGAGTGGCCCATCGCACGCGCGGCGTCTGAACTCTCGCCGGCGGTGCGGATGAGCAAGCCCCAGCGCGTGGTGCGGAAGGCCCAATAGAGGATCGGCGCAAGCAGGACGCCGATCAGGAACAGGACGTTAACCCGTAGCGCGGCGCGGAGCTGCGGGATGTCGCTCCACCAGCCGAAATCGATTGCGGGCAGGCGCGGCGCAGTCGGTTCGATCAGCGGCTTGCCGAGATAGAAGGCGAGGCCGGTGCCAAACAGCATCAGGGCGATGCCGACCGCGACGTCGTTGACGCGCGGCAGCGAGCAGATACCGGCATGGAGCGCGCCCAGAAGCGCGCCGGTGATACCGGCGGCAAGCACCCCTAACCAGGGCGATCCCGTGAGATAGGAGATGCCGTAGGCGCTCATCGCGCCCATCACCAGCGTGCCTTCAAGGCCGAGATTGATGCGCCCCGAGCGTTCGGTGATGCATTCGCCCAGGCTCACGAACAGGAAGGGCGTGGAGACGCGAATGGCGCCGCCGAGCACGGCGAGCGGGACGGTCCAGAGTCCGATCGATCCGTCTGCCATCTCAGGATTTTCCCTTCAGGAAACCGATGCGGCCGTAGAGCGCATCGCTGGCGAGCACGAAGACGAAGATGATGCCCTGGAGCACCAGCACGGACGCATCGGGCAGTCCGAGGCGGCGCTGCAACAGGCCGCCGCTGGCGCTGATGCCGCCGAGCAGGATCGCGACAGGAATGATCGCAAGCGGATTTTGTCGCGCGAGGAAGGCAACCAGAATGCCGGTGAAGCCATAGCCGGCAGCGAGATTGGCGTTGGTGCGGCCTTGCACGGCCGCGACCTCGACCATGCCGGCAAGGCCTGCGGCGCCGCCGGCAAGGAAGCAGATGGTGAGGATGAGCTTGCTGACGCCGAGGCCGACGATCTTCGCGGCGCGGATGTTGCCGCCGGCAACGCGCGCGGCGAAGCCGAACACGGTATGATAGATCAGGATGTAGGCGGCGACCGCGGCGATCAGGCCGAAGACGAGGCCCCAATGCACGTCGGTGCCGGGGATGGAGCCGATCATGTTGGCCGCGCCGATCTCGCGGGTCGATGGCTTGTTGAGGCTCGCCGGGTCGCGCATCATGCCCTCGACGAGGTGATTGAGGATTGCGAGGGCGATGTAGACGAGCAGCAGGCTCGAGATCGTCTCGTTGACGCCGCGATACTGCCGCAGTGCGCCTGCCAGCATGATCCACAAGCCACCGCCGATCACCCCGGCGATGACCATCGCGCTCTGTACGACAAACGGCGGCATGCCCTGAAGCAACAGCGCGGCGCTCGTCGCCGACAGCGCGCCGATCAGCAATGCGCCTTCGCCGCCGATGATGACCATGCCGAGTTGCGCCGGCAGCGCCGTACAGAGCGCGGTGAGGATGAGGGGCGCAGCACGCGTCAGCGTATTCTGCCAGGAGAACCAGGTGCCGAAGGCGCCGTAGTACATGTAGAAATAGAGGTCGAGCGGGTTCTTGCCGAACAGCATGACGAAGATGCCGAACACCACGAGCGCGCCGGCGAGCGCCGCGCCCGGGATCAGGACATATTCAATCGTGCCGCCGTGGCGTTGGAGAAAGCCGGGGTCGGCGGCCGGGGCAACTGCCCCGATCGCCTCGGCAGAATCCGCTGCTTCCGATGTCACGAAGTCGCTCCGATCACGCCCTCGACGAGATAGTCCATCTTCTCGAGTTCGGGATCCTTCTGGCCCCGATCGGTGCCGGCCGCGATCACCGTCTTGCCCTTGTTGTCGACCAGCCCGCCCTTGAAGATGGCGTAGCCGTCAGCGGACAGGAACTTGGCCTTGACCTCGTCGGCGTGCTTGCGCGCCTCGGCAGAGACCGCTTCGCCATAGGGCGAGGTCTTGACTATCTCTTCCTTGAGGCCGCCGCGATAGAAGTTCGGGATAGCCTCGCCGGCGGCGATCATCTTCACGAACTTCGGATAAAGCGCTTCCCAATTCCATTCCGCACCGGTCAGATAGGCCTTCGGTGCCAGCGGCGACTGGTTGACGTGATAGCCGCAGACAAACGCGCCGCGGCGCGCCGCGTTCTCGACCATGGTCTTCGGACCGTCGACGTGGCAGGTGAGCACGTCCACGCCCTGGTCGATCAGGCTGTTGGTGGCTTCGGCCTCCTTGACCGGCATTGACCAGTCACCGGTAAAGATCACCTGAGTGGTGGCCTTGGGATTGGCGAGCTTGGCGCCAAGCGCGAAGGCGTTGATGTTGCGCAGCACCTGCGGGATCGGTTTCGCGGCAACGAAGCCGACCTTGCCGCTCCTGGAGGTGTAGCCCGCGATGATGCCGGAGATGTACTGGGCTTCATCGATATAACCAAAGTAGCTGCCGGCGTTCTTCGGATCCTTGTCGCTCCACAGGCCGCCGCAGTGCTCGAAGCGCAGCTTCGGGTACTTGGTCGCCATTTTGATCATGTGCGGATTGTAGTAGCCGAACGAGGTCGGGAAGAGCAGGCTGGCGCCGTCGAGATTGATCATGGACTCGATGGTCTTCTCGACCGCGTCAGTCTCTGGCACCTTCTCTTCCTCGACGACCTTCAGTCCGGGAATCTTCTTCAGCGCCGCCGCGCCCTGCGCGTGTGCCTGATTGTAGCCGTAGTCGTCGCGCGAGCCGACATAGATGAACCCGATGGTCGTGTCGGCCGCGAAGGCCGGGCGGGCGCCGGCCGCCGCGCCGAGGGTGAGGGCGGCACCGCCCTGCAACAAATGACGTCGTGAAATCCTGCCAAAATCCATTGCTTACTCCCCTTGGCGGATGGACCGCCCTAATCTCGCGGCTGCGCCGGTCTGGCGGAGCCGGGATAGGATGTCGCAAGCTTCGTGCCAGAGGCTATGGAACAGGCATTTCTTCTTAAATATTTGAAAAATATAAAGTATATATGGTGCAAGAATCTTGATCAGCAAATCAGCGGATTAAATTATGAGCAATATCATCCGATTGTATGCAAGGTAGTTAAGCAGTCTTAACCGGCTTTCACGTGTGCATGATGGGACTGGGGCGGTCGGCCGGCCACCCGCATTCGTGCTAACCACGCGCTGACTTGAGGCGGCGCCGGCCGCCTGAATTCGCTGGCACCGAACTTGTATCGATTAGAGTTGCGACCGCCCGCGCGGTCTCCAGAATGGAAAGCTTGACCGGGATGACTGCCGTGACCGCCGTTCAACATGCATCGCTCGGCGAGGAGATCGTGCGTCGGATCAACGAGCTAGCGGCGATATCGGAAGAAGACGCCAAGCTCACCCGTATCTATCTCACGAAAGAGTTGCGCACGGCCTCGGACCTCATCCTTGGCTGGATGCGTGAAGCCGGCATGAGTGCGCATCTCGATGCGATCGGCAATGTCTGCGGCCGCTACGAAGGCGAGCGGCCGGGGGCGCCCTGCCTGATGCTTGGCTCGCATTACGACACGGTGCGCGATGCCGGCAAATGGGATGGGCCGTTGGGCGTGATCACGGCGATCTCCTGCGTCGCCGAGCTCAACCGCCGCGGCAAGCGCCTGTCGTTTGCGATCGAGGTGGTCGGCTTTGCCGACGAGGAGGGTGTGCGCTTCGCCTCGACCCTGCTCGGCAGCCGCGCGGTGGCAGGCACTTTCGACGAGAGCGTCCTGAACACGCGCGACCGCGACGGCGTCTCGATGCGCGACGCGCTCGTTAAATTTGGCCTCGACCCCGATCATATCGGCGCGGCCGCGCGCGCCCGGCGCGAGCTGCTCGCCTATCTTGAATTGCACATCGAGCAGGGGCCGGTACTGGAAGCGCAGAATCTCCCTGTCGGCGTCGTCACCGCGATTGCGGGTGCGACCCGGCTGGCGGCGCGGCTCACCGGCATGGCTGGTCACGCCGGAACCGTGCCGATGGCGTTGCGCCGTGACGCGCTCAGCGGTGCTGCCGAATGCATTGGCGCGATCGAGCAGTTTTGCCGGACCGACGAGGGTGGCCTGGTTGGTACCGTCGGCTATATCCAGGCGCGGCCCGGCGCGACCAATGTGATTCCGGGTGACGTATCCTTCACCATCGACATGCGCGCGCCGACCGATATGCATCGCAAGCGCGCGGTCGCCGACGTCGTCAGGCAGATCGAGGCCATCGCAAAGCGCCGACAACTGGCGCTTCAGCTCGACGTCACCCATGAGAACCGCACCGCACCTTGCGCGCCCTGGCTGAAGGATCAGATCGCGCACGCAATCGCCGCCGAAGGTTTTCCTGCCTTCGAGCTGCCGAGCGGAGCAGGGCACGACGGCATGGCGATGATCGACATTGCCGACGTCGGCATGATCTTCGTCCGCTGCCGCGGCGGCATCAGCCATCATCCGGAAGAGCATGTGGAGCTCGCGGACGCGGATGCCGGCGCGCGGGTGCTGCTGCGGGTGGTCGAGAATTTCAGGCCGCGGGATCGCGCCGGCGCGGAGTGACTGTCGGGAGCCCGCATGTCATCGGGGCGAGACACGAATCAGTCATCCCAGAAATGGTGACCGGCCATCGCCGGAATCATGAGACATCAGGCGCGAATGAATAGCGATACTGCATTGCCGTCTCATCGCGGAGATCGATTTTACCAAGGCGTCGCGGCGACCATTGTCGCCAACGCTCTTCAGGCGGTCAATTTTCTCGGTGATCGTTTCCTGAGGAAGTCGCACCATTCACTGTCGGCGATCGAGGACCTTTACCGGCACTCGATGGACAGCGCCTTTTCGGTGACCGAGGCGTTCCTCGTCACGGGCGCACCGCACGCCTCAGCCTATTACCCGCGCGACTTCGCCTGGTTCTATCCCGATGTGCTCGATCCCGAGACCATCATGGATGCGCAGGATGCGGTGCGCCGGGCGCGCCTGCTCGAAAAGAGCGTGCGGCTGTTGCTGGAAGCGGTTCGCACCGACGTCGTCACGACGACCATCGTTCCCGCGGGACGCGGCCGGTATCTCGGCGTGAATTATTTTTCGCGGCCCTCCGATACGTTGCTTGGCATTCTCGCTGGCCTCCAGCAGATGCTCTCCGCCGAGGAGAGGGCGCCGTCCTATCTGGCGATGTCGCAAGGCGCGCATGCCGGTCGTCTGTTGCTGGCCGAATACGGCGGCGATCTGAAGCGCGCGATCCTGAAGCTTGCGAGCGAGCTCGAGCCTTTCGAGGCTGACGGGACCAGATATTTGCTGTGCGATGCCAGCGGGCCTCGCTCTGCGGCAACGGACACGCGCGCCGAGCGCCGGCGTTTCGTCACCAATGCCTGCGTCTACACGACCTTCATGTGGGGCGTGCAGCTCGGTGTAGTCGACGAGAACGAGCTGAAGCGGCTGCTCGGGCGCGACCTCGGGCAGCATAAGCGGGACCTGCTCCGCCTGTTCGGCAAGGACGGCTATATCAGGCATTCGCTGGATGGACCGGCTGGCGCGCCGGTGTCCCTGGTCGCACTGGACTTTGTCAGCGTGCATCGCGGCTTCTGGGATCTGAGCGATGCGAACGAGCGCGCGTTGTTTGCGGCCACGACGGATTTGATCATTGCCGAGCCGCGCTTCCGCATCCCCAGCACGTTCCACTTCCTGGTGTCGGCGGATAATCCGCGCAACAAGATGATCCACAAGATCGCGGCGCCGGCCTACCAGGGGCGTTCGTCCTGGCCGACGTTCAACGTCGAATTTGCGGACCGCATGCTGGACTTCGACGAGTTCGCGGGGAGCGATACCTACCGCGCCTGCGCGCAAGGGATATTGAAGGACATTCGCACCGCGACCGAGGTCCACGGCGGTTATCAGGAACTGATCTCCGAACGGGGTCTGAAATATCGCACCTGGGCCTATAAGGGCGCGGTGGCCCATTCCTGGTTTCCGCGCTTCCTGTCGGTCTGGAGGAGGGCGTACGGAACGCCGCTCCTCCAGTGGAATGATTGATCCGCGGGCACCTATCCCGCTGTCACGTCCACAAGCTCGCTGCCGTCGAGCACCTTGGCCGCCTTGGCGCGGTCGAGGTCGCCTTCCCAGGCAGCGACCACCACGGTCGCAACGCAATTGCCGATAAGGTTGCCCATCGCGCGGGCCATGCCGATAAACCAATCGACCGAGAGCACCAGCACGAGGCCGATTGCGGGAATGCTCGGCACGGCGTTCAGCGTTGCGGCCAGGATCACGATCGCCGAACCCGGCACGCCATGGGCGCCCTTGGACGTGATCAGGGAAACGCCGAGCACCAGCAGTAGATCGCCGAACGACAGCGGCGTGTTGGTCGCCTGTGCGATGAAGACCACGGCAAGCGTGAGGTAGATCGAGAAGGCGTCGAGGTTGAAGGAATAGCCGGTCGGGATGACGAGCCCGACCACGGAATCCTTCACGCCCATGCGCTCCAGCTTCTTCATGATCTGGGGCAGCACGGCGTCGGAGGATGCAGTCGCGATCGCGATGGTCAATTCCTCGCGCAGGTAAGAGAGGAATTTGAGGATGTTGATTCCCGCGAGCGCCATCACACTGCCGAGCACGCCTAGCACGAAGATGCCGACCGAGACGTAGAACAGCATCACCAGCGAAACGAGCTGCTTCAGCGAGCCGACGCCGTACTTGCCGACCGTGTAGGCGACGGCACCGAGCACGCCAAGTGGAGCGACGCGGACGATAAGCCCCATGATACGGAACAGCACGGTGGAGGCCGCGTCGATGATCGAGGTGACAAGCTTGCCCTTCTCGCCGCCGACCAGTGCGAGGCCGACGCCGAACAGGACCGCGAAGAACAGCACCTGGAGCACGTCGTTGCGTGACAATGCGTCGAACGAGGTGGTCGGGATCACGTTCAGCAGGAAGGAGCCGATGCCGCCGCCCTGCAGCTTGTGGGCGTTGTCGGCATAAGTGTTGAGTGCTTTGGCGTCGAGCGTTGAGGGATCGATGTTCATGCCGTGGCCGGGGCCGAAGACGTAGGCCAAGATAAGCCCGACCACGAGCGCGACGGTCGTCATCACCTCGAAATAGAGCAGCGCCTTGGCGCCGACCCGGCCGACCTTCTTGAGGTCGCCGGCACCGGCAATGCCGTGCACGACGACGCAAAATACGATCGGAGCCACGATCATCGAGATCAGCTTGAGGAAGGCGTCGCTGAGGATCTTGAGGCTGATGGCAAAGTCCGGCGTGGCTACGCCGAGAATAATGCCCAAAACCAGCGCGGCCAGAACCTGAACGAACAGCGATGTGTAGAGTGGCTTGCGCTCGGCGGCCGGGGCCGCGGCAATGGTCGACATGACAAATCCCCCGTTTCAACGACGTCCTGATCGTTAAAAGGAGCAACAACCGTGCCAGAATGTCGCGTATTTTGTCGAAAGCTGGCTATTCCGCCGCCTTCGCGGTCTTGCCGAACATG
>JAUEPE010000083.1 GCA_030403585.1 Frankia sp. RB7 | reverse complement strand
CGGCGCAGGTGTCCGACGACATCGTCAAGATCGGCGTGCTCACCGACATGAACGGCCCGGCCTCGGCGCCGACCGGCCAGGGCTCGGTGACGGCGGCGCAGATGGCGATCGACGATTTCGGCGGCACCGTGCTCGGCAAGCCGATCAGCATCGTGATCGGCGACCACCAGCTCAAGGCCGATATCGGCGGCGCGATCGCGCGGCGCTGGTACGACGTCGACCAGGTCGATCTGATCGTCGACGTGCCGGTCTCCGCCGTTGGCCTCGCGGTGCAGAACGTTGCCAACGAGAAGAAGCGGCTGTTCATCACCCACTCCACCGGCACCGCCGATTTCCACGGCAAGTTCTGCTCGCCTTACGCGATACAGTGGGTGTTCGACACCCGCGCGCTCGCGGTCGGCACAGCGGATGCCGTGGTCAAGCGCGGCGGCGACAGCTGGTTCTTCATCACCGACGACTACGCCTTCGGCCACTCGCTCGAACGTGATGCCTCCAGCGTCATCACCGCCAATGGCGGCAAGGTGCTCGGCTCGGTGCGGCCGCCATTGGCGACGCCAGACCTCTCTTCCTTCGTGCTGCAGGCGCAGGCCTCCAAGGCCAAGATCATCGGCATCGCGGCAGGTCCCCCCAACAACATGAACGAGATCAAGACCGGCTCGGAATTCGGCGTGTTCAAGGGCGGCCAGCAGATGGCAGCACTTCTCGCGCTGATCACCGACATCCACGGCCTCGGCTTGCAGGCGGCGCAGGGCCTGTTGCTGACGACCTCGTTCTACTGGGACATGGACGACAAGACCCGCGAATGGTCGAAGCGCTATTTCGCCAAGATGAACAAGATGCCGTCGATGTGGCAGGCCGGCGTCTATTCCAGCGTGATGCACTATCTCAAGGCCATCAAGGCGACCGGCACCGACGATCCGCTCAAGGTCGCGGCAAAAATGCGCGAGACGCCGGTCGAGGATTTCTTCGCCCGCAATGGCAAACTGCGCGACGACAATCTGATGGTGCACGACCTCTGGCTGGTGCAGGTGAAGACGCCGGAGGAAAGCAAATATCCGTGGGACTATTACAAGATCCTCACCACGATTTCCGGCGACAAGGCGTTCGGCCCGCCGGACCCGGCCTGTCCGATGCTGAAGAAGTGACGTTGGCGAATGGCGAATGGGGACGAACTTCATTCGCTATTCGCCTCTGACCATTCGCTACTTCACCACGCCAATCTCGCGGAAATATTTCATCACGCCCGGATGAATCAGCTCCGGCTTCGGGGCTGCCGCGACAGTGTTCGCCGCCGTGGTCTCGCAGGCCTGGGCGAGCTTCTTGCAGAATGTCGCTTCAGCGCCATGCAGCGTCTTCGCGAGACGATAGGCGACATCGTCGGACAGATCCTCGCGCGTCAGGACAAAACTCCAGGAGCCGAGCGAGGCGATCGGCTCGGACTGTCTGGGATAGGCGCCGGCCGGCACGGTCAGGGGTTTGAGGAACGCATGCCTGGCGCGGATGCGCGTGATCTCTTCAGCGCTCGGCGCGATGAAGCGCGCGCCTGATGGGCTCGAGGCCACCGCCGTAAAACCGGGCCAGCCGATGCCGGCGCCCCAGAGGGCTGCGACGCGGCCATCCTCGACCATCGCGGGGCCGTCGCCGGCGCGGTCGAGATAGATCGCCTTGAAATCATCGTCTTGCTTCAGGCCGAGGCCATCGAGCACGTAACGCGCCAGGATCGGCAGGCCCGAGCCTTTGGCGCCGAACGCAACGGGCTGTCCGACGAGATCAGCAATCGTCTTGTAGGGACTGTCCGCCCGCACCACGAACATGCCGGGGTTGGAATAGATCGCGGTCAGGATCTTCAGCGCGACCTTCGCGCGGCCGATGCCGGCGAAGGCCTCATAGGCCGGCTCGCCCGCGACCAGCGCGAGATCAAGCTCGCCTTTCTCCAGCAGCGGAATGTTCTCGTTGCTGCCCTTGGTGTTGCGCGGAGCGATGGTGAGCGAGCTATCTGCCGCATTCATCACCTCCGCGAAGGCGTTGCCATAAAGCGGAAAGCCGCCGCCCGGCGTCGCGGTGCCCAGGCTGATTGTCGTGGTCGAAATGGCGTTGCCTCCGGTTTGAGCAGCAGCGGGGCTCAAAAGCAGCGCTGCGCTGACAAGAATCGTGATCGCGAATTTCATGGTCGTTCCCGGCGAGCCCGCGTCAACATCGACTTCCGACGATGTAGGCAGCGACCCGGTTTTATGAAAGCATGGGCACAACGACAATAAAGCAATGGGAGGCGTCATGTTGCGAATTTTGCGTAACGCAGTTTTTGGGCTCGTGTTTCTTTCGACATTTTTCGCAGCCTCCCCTCCCGCCTCCGCCGCCTACCCCGACCGCCCCGTGCACTGGATGATCGGCTTTGCCGCCGGCGGCCCGGTCGACATCGTGGCGCGCATCATGGCGCAGGCGCTGTCGGATCGCCTCGGCCAGCAATTCATCGTCGAGAACCGCGCCGGCTCCGGCGGCAACATCGCGGCCGGTGCTGCGATCAACGCGCCTGCCGACGGCTACACGCTGCTGTTCGTCGCGCCCAACAACGCGATCTCGACCTCGCTCTACAAGAAGCTGCCGTTCGACTTTTTGCGCGACACCGTGCCGGTCGCGAGCATCATGCAGCTCACCAACATGCTGGTCGTCTCCAACGCGATGCCGGTGAAGACGGTTCAGGAGTTCATCGACTATTGCAGGGCCAACCCCGGCAAGATCTCGTTCGCCTCGTCCGGCAACGGCACCTCGGTGCACATGTCGGCGGAGCTGTTCAAGGCGATGACCAAGTGCGACATGGTGCACGTGCCCTATCGCGGATCTGCGATCGCCTTCCCCGACATCATCTCCAACAAGGTGCAGCTGATCTTCGACAACCTCCCCTCCGCGCTCGAGCAGTCGCGCGGCGGCACTGTCCGCGCGCTTGGGGTGACCTCGCCGCAGCGCTGGCCGGGCCTGCCCGACGTGCCGGCGATCGCCGAGACCGTGCCGGGCTTCGAATCGGTCGGCTTCTACGGCATCTCCGCGCCGAAGGGCACGCCTGGCGAGATCGTCGAGATCCTCAACAAGGCCGTCGACGACGCGCTGAAGGACCCGAAGATCATCGCGCGCCTGGCCGAGACCGGCGGCATCCCCAAGCCGATGAATCCGGCCGAGTTCGGCAAGCTCGTCGCTGACGAGACCGAGAAGTGGCGCAAGGTCGTGGCGTTCGCCGGGGTCTCGGTGGACTAAGCGGGCGGCCTGCCACGGGCCGAGCGCCCGCGCGCGAAGCGTGTGGAGGGGACCGGCGGGTCCCCTTCCAGCAAAACTCGCGAAAACAACCCCATGCACAGTAGAAAAGTCAGGCGATTTCAGCAGGTTACAGGCGCAATAGCGCGCGACACCCCAAAAGCCATTTGACACGTCGGGCAAAACAGTGGCATAAGCCCATCATCGCAAAATTCGGTTATTCGGAACACTCTCGACAATGCAGCGCCAACGTTTCCGGTTCGCCGGCCCCAGCATTGCACCCCCGCCTCCGGCCCTGTAAACGAACCGCGCACCGTTGCCGGCCGCGCAGTTCCCGCGAGCCCGTCTCGCGGCGGGGCCTGTAGCTCAATGGTTAGAGCCGGCCGCTCATAACGGTCTGGTTGCAGGTTCGAGTCCTGCCGGGCCCACCAAAAATCAATAGGTTTTTGATCGTAGACTTGGCGGCAATATCGCACAAACAGGCGAACCCGCACTGCTCGCTCTGTTCATCGTACGGCCCATCAACGGTCGGCCATGTTTCGTGATGGACCGCTTTGCGCCCGAAGCGGTCCTTCGGCAGGGGCATGCTTTTGCCCATTCTAGTTCCTCTGCACAGTGATTATGACTCTTTGATTTCAAGCCGGAGCGCCTATGGGGAGCACGTTCGGACGCAAATTCAACCAGTCAGAATCATAGTGACGAGGAACTAGTAGCATATGCAGTTCACGCTTCGGGCAGGCCTGCTTTACGCATACCGTCGGCAATCCGCGCACGCTGGACAAGAGCTATCGGATGGTCGGTCGGCGCACTGGCGTGGAAGTGGGAGAGGGTGAAATCGGGTTCGAGGGCAAGAGCAGCCTGCACCGAAGCCCGTGCTTCTTCGATCCGCTCTAGATGGGCCAGCGCCGCGGCCAGATGGAAATAAACGAACGGGGCGACATTGCGGTTGATCTCGATAGACCGACTGAACCAACTGGCCGCAGCTTCATCGGCCGCAAGATACGACTTTGCGACGCCCGCTGTGTTCATCCAGGAAAACGCCCTGTTGTCACGGGGCGAGAGCCGGAATGCTTCCATGATAGAGGCTTCGGTTTCCTCGGCGCGACCGAGATAGCATTTGCCGAGTCCAATCCACGTGTAAGCGGTGGCCAGATTTCGATCTAGCTCCAATGCGCGCTCGCATTCGGCAATGCCTTGAGCGGCGCGCTTGGTAAATATCTGGACGATGCCGAACAGGCAATGCGCCAAAGCGTGGCTTGGTGTATGCGCCAGAATTTCAGCCAAAGCTGTTTCGGCTACCGTCAGGCGTGCAATCCGGTCGCCGGACATCATTGACGTTCCACGCATCGTATCGACGAATGCCATACCGACTTGTGCCTCGACGTTGCCGGCGTCGAGGGAAAGGGCCTGTTCAAAGAATGTGCGGGCCTGGGTCAGGTTGATGGGGGCCGTTCCCCGGTTCAAACTCGCCTTGCCCTGGAAATACAGGTCCATCGAATCCGGATGTGGCGCCTGCGCCGCTCGCCGCGCCTCGGCTGTGACCAGTTCGGTTCCCAATTGATTGGCGAGACGCGCTCCAATTTCATCCTGCATGTCGAAGAGACCGGCGACCGGCTTGTCAAAGCGTTCGGCCCAGAGCTGACTGCCGGTTTCGGCCTCGATGAGCTGAACGTTGATGCGCATGCGGCTCCCATCGCGTTGCACGGAGCCCCCAAGGAGATAGCGAACGTCGAGATCCCGTCCGACTTGCTTCAGATCGACATGTTTTCCTTTGTAGGTGAAGGCCGTGTTGCGACCGATCACGAAGATGCCGTCCATACGCGACAAATCCGTCGTCAGACTCTCGGTCACGCCATCGACGAAATATTCCTGCTCGGGATCAGGGCTCAGATTGGTGAAGGGCAGAACAACGAGCGAGGGTTTATCGGGGAGCGCTGGAGCGGGCCCCGGAGGTTCGGCCGTGATTGCCGCGGTTGCCGGCCCTGGCGCTTCCTGCACCGTACCGACGAAGCGGAAGCCCTTGCGGGGCAGGGTCTTGATCAGGCGCTGCTGGTCTCCGGAATCGCCGATGGCGTTCCGAGCGGCATTGAGGCGAGTCGTCAGTGCCGCATCCGAGACGATGCGGCCTTGCCAAATGGTTCGGATGAGGTCGTCCTTGCTGACGACGCGTTCCCGGTTGCAGATCAGATAGTTGAGCAGATCGAACACCTTCGGCGCGATCGCGATCACGTCGGCTTTACGACGCAACTCGCGCCGGTCGGTGTCGAATGCGCAATTTTCAAAGAGATAACGCAAGCTGCCAATCCCCGTGCGGCGGTCGCCGATCATCAGAGGCCGGTGACACCGCTGGAACGCAAAGAGTAAGTCGCCGGTAAAGAAAAAGTAAGCCGGAGGTTAAGCGTACTCGTGCCAAGCGTAGCACACCCTGGGGTGGATAATCGTTGACAACCGAAATCGGGAGCGGGACGATGAATGCAGGTCGAAAAGCCATGGCTGCCGCATTTGCGCTTGTGACTTGCGGGGGGTTCGCGGCCGGAGCACAGACCGGGCCGAAGGATGAAATCCGGATCGGCCAGACTTTGCCCTATAGCGGCCCGGCTTCCGGCTTTTCGGCCCTCGGCCGGGCGGCGGAAGCGTACTTTGCCAAGATCAACGCCGAAGGTGGAATCAATGGGCGGAAGATCAGGCTGATCAGCCTCGACGACGCCTCTTCGCCCCCGAAGACGGTCGAACAGACGCGCAAGCTGGTCGAGCAGGATGATGTGCTGTTGATGTTTGGTTCGCTGGGCACCGCGACCAATGGTGCGGTGCATCGCTACCTGAACGGCAAGAAAGTGCCGCAGCTCTTTATCCTGAGCGGGGCCACCAAGTGGGCCGATCCAAAACACTTTCCGTGGACAATGCCGGGGATCGTTGCTTATGACACCGAGGGCGCCGCGTATGCCCGGCACATCCTGCAAACGAAGCCGGATGGAAGAATTGCCATTCTGGCCCAGAATGATGATTTCGGGCGCGACTATGTTGCCGGTTTCAAGCGGACGCTCGGAAGCAAAGCCGCCGCAATGATCGTCGCCGAGACGACCTACGAAAACACCGCGCCCACCATCAATTCCCAACTAGCGGCGTTGAAGGCTTCAGGCGCGAACATTCTCTTCAGCGTGACAGTGGGAAAATTCACCTCGCAGGTGATCCGGGGCATCGCCGATATCGGCTGGAAGCCCGAACTCACTTACGTCCCGACCTCCTCGTCATCGCTCGCATTCCTGGAGCCCGCGGGGCTGGACAATGCAACGGGTTTGTACACCTCCGCCTATCAAAAGGACGTCAACGACGAACAATGGTCCGACGACGAAGACACAAGGCAATACTTCGCATTCATGAAGCAGTTCATGCCGAACAGCGATCCTCACAATGTCACTTATTCCTTTGGCTATCTGAACGGCCACCTTCTGGTTCAGATATTGAGAGCCTGCGGCGACGATCTTAGCCGCGAAAATGTCCTGCTGCAGGCAACCTCGCTTCACAAGCTGAGGCTGCCCTTGCTGCTGCCGGGAGTTACGTTATCAACAGGACCGGCCGACTACCTGCCGATCAAGCAACTTCAGTTACGCCGCTTCAACGGCAAAAGCTGGGTGGGGATCGGCGAGATGATCGAAGAGCAGTAGCGGCCGGCGAAACACGTCACATCATTCCGAATTGGATAATGCATGTCATCTATTGAGCCAGCCTTGAAGCTATGGGGCCTTATCCAGTCGCATCGCGTGACAGCGGTGATCTATGTCGCGGCAAAACTCGGAATTGCCGAACTTCTGCGGGATGGACCGAAATCGCTCGCCGAACTCGCGCAAGCGACGCGCGCGGATAGACATTCGCTCTGCCGCCTGCTCATCGCGCTGTCGACCGTCGGTGTCTGCATGCCCGTGGCGGAAGAACGATATTCACTGACCGAGATGGGAGCCGCACTGGATGGTACTGCGGAGCCATCGTTCAAGGCATCGGCTATCTTCGAAAGCCAGATGCTGTCTCCATCGTGGAACGGGCTGCTGGAGTCCATCATGACCGGCAAAACCTCAGCGCAACTCCAGGGCGTCGACGACGCGTTTGACTTGATGGCGCAGGCCCCCGAGAAGGTTGCGATATTCAACGCCGCCATGGTCGATCTCACCCGTTTCGTGACACCTGATATCCTGCGCGCCTACGATTTTGGCGGCGTCACTCACCTGATGGACGTCGGGGGTGGTTCCGGCGAACTGATTGGTGCGATCGCCAAACAATGCCCGCATATTCAAGGAACGGTCTTCGATCTTCCCCGGTGTGCCGAGTCCGCCAACAGCCATTTTGCCCGCATCGGCGTCGGTGACCGTACCGAATTCCTGACGGGCGACTTCTTCGACGCGATTCCGTCCGTGGCAGATGCCATCGTCATGAAAAGCGTCATTCACGACTGGAATGATGAGCGCAGCCTGGTCATCCTCGAGAATTGCCGTCGGGCACTTCCCGATAACGGGCGGATATTGCTGGTCGAACGACTGATGCCGGAAGTGCCCGGCGTCAGCGAAGAGGACAAGGAACAGGCGCTGAGCGATCTGAACATGCTTCGCGGGCCGGGTGGGCTGGAGCGAACGGAAAAGCAGTATCGTCGCCTCGTTGCCGAAGCTGGCTTCGGTAACGCGGTCATTTATCCCGCGGGCTTGTTCAGCGTGATAGAGGCGCGAGTCCGATGAGCCAATTCGGCGCGTTGGCTGACCCCTGCGTGCGGGATATAAAACTTATCGGAATGCGATTTCGGTGCAGCACTGTCACCGTAATCGCGCGCCTTCAATGTCGAGTGCTGCAACATGTGTGGTTCGGCTTGCGGCAGGGCGACGATTCGTGAATTGAGTGCACCGCAACACTCTGTCCCCGCAAAAAAATTTCGTCGTATTCGTAACTTATCACCGGTCATAGTACGCACAGAGGAAGCTTGCCGCAAACGCCGCACCAGCGGCATCAAGCCGGAGGACGACCACCCTATGAGTGATTCGGAGCGAGAGCCGTCGGAGCGAGAACGTGTCGAAGCAGTTCGCAAAATCCTCAAGCAACTCTATCGGCTGTCTGACCTTGGCCTTAAGAAGAAGTATCTGAGCCGTATCGAACGGGAAACGATTTTCTTTCTCTATGAGTGCCACTCCCCTGGGAAGTACGGAGAAGAGCGTCCACATTCCGCCGCAGCTCGTGCGCGGCGCAAATCGCTTTCAGGTCGGCGCATCAAAAGCAAAGAACATGGCCTGACCTACGATCATGCTATTCCGTTAGCCACGTTAAGAGCCGAACTGAAAAAGGCAACTCACTCGACGGACGCGATGTATCGTGCCCTGAGGCGGTTTGTCCAAGGTGTAGTCATTACGACCGACGAAGACAGGTTGCTATCTTCCAAGAAGCTTCGGCTGAGAATGCCCGATGGCGCGGATCATGACGACAAGTTCGCGCGGTACGTGGCTGCCGACATCGTTTTCAAACCGGCTGACAGACTGTTGTTGGTTACGAAGTAACATCGTTAAACGTGGCAACGTAGTTCCCGCAACCTCTAACGCGTGCTCGCATGCAGCCTTGAACTGAATCTCTTCCTGCGGGCGAGCATATAATCCTTAGCAGTAGCCCGCGGGATTACGATGACCCCTGTCACAGAAATTAGCGTGTCTCACTTGAGGGGTGCAGTCCAGCACTGAAGACCGTAATTTTAAACCAATTCCATCTTCAGATGGCGGCCCACGGCTTGCGCGGCGCGCGTCAATGTCGCCAGCGTTACGGACTCATTATCGGGATCGAGGAGCCGATCGAGTTGTGCTCGACTGGTCTGCATACGTTTGGCAAGTGCGGATTTGGTGAGCCCCTCGTCCTGCATGAGGGTATCGAGTTGACGCGCAATGACGCGCTTGATGGCACGCGCCGTCACCTCTGGATAGATTCCCTCATCCTTCAGGAAATCGTCGAAGGACGATCCGACGCGACCTTTCTTCTTCATGTGATCTCCTTTCGGCGCTTCTGCGCCAGCTCAAGTTCTGCTTGCGGCGTTTTCTGCGTCTTCTTGATGAAAGCGTGCAACAAGACCATCCGGCCATCGTGCACACAAAACAATACTCGCGCGATTACGATTGCCCTCGAGCTCGCTCCGGACTTCCCACAGACCCTTCCCTAAAGACCGGCAAAGCGGCATGCCGATCGGCCAGGAGAACTCCACATCCTTGATGTCTTCACCGACAATCTTGCGGGCTGCCTCGGACAAAAGCTTCAGCCACTCACGAACTGGCTCGCGTCCGGAGGCTAACTGATAGAAGGCGGCAGGCAGTCGCTTCACTCTCACTCCTCATTGAACGCACCAAAATTGATACAAGAAGACAAGGAAAAGATACGACGAACACCGGCGATGTCGAACCATCACGTCGCGTAAAACAGAAGAACAAGCGATCATCGGACCGACGCCGCAACCACGCGCGGATCGCGATAAATTTCGCAATCGTGGCTGCCACCTCAAACGGATTAGTGGAGACGATCCGCGCGTCCGCCTCCATGACGAAGATCAGCCTTGCCATGGTCGTCCCACTCAGCAAGGGGCGATCGTGATGTCACCGATTTCGCGATTCCGAAAGAACCATTGCAAGAACCTGAACATCGCCACAGCTGCCTCTCCGATGGCGAAGATACTCGAATATTCCGATCGCCGCGATGCCGCCGTCTCGATGTCTGCAATCGAGGGCCGCTTCAGGTCTTCACGATTTCGCTCATGAATTAAGTGCACCGTAATTCCCATAATTCTGGCGGGCCCACCAGCCTTCGCCCTTTGGGCTCACGCGTGGCGCCGCCGCGCAAGACAGGCGCGGACCACCGCCATCCGAATGCCCCTCACCCCTGCCGAAAATACGGCAGGCCTCGCAGGTTCAACATCACGATGGGATAAGCCATCAGCAAGGCACCGGCGGCGACGGCCGATGCCGCTGTGGTCCAGTTCAACACCCCGTCCCGTCCGGCGCGCCACCACACCGCCAACCCTGCCGGAAAAAACAGGATCACGGCGGAGACGACACCCGGCGAAAACCGCCCGTTCGTGCGCAGAACCGGAAGGATATGGAAGAATACGGCATTGATCAGCATGATAGACGCGAACGTCAACGGTGCGAATGGCAGAGCCGGCGCCAGTTCCGCCTGGGCGACCCCTAAAGCGATGACGATGGCGTTGATCACTTAGAAATCGCTCCACTCGACAGGCAATTTGATGATCGCGCGCGCCCAATTTCGCCAGTCGAAGGTGTATTCCTCAATGATATGGAGCGCGTAAGCGGCCATCGAAAGCCAAGCCAGGCTTTGCAGATTCAGGGTTTGCAGATTCATTGCCGTCTCCGGTGTTCGCGCATTTGCGCTTCAAGCATCTGCTCACGCGTCATAAGCCGTACAGAATCTTCAGTTCGCCGCTGGCGCGTACCGCGATCACCACGCCGTCGGCAGGCAGCGATACGCCCGCGAGTCCGGCGGATGCGAGATGTCCTTCCATGCGGAAGCCGTCCTTCAGCGGCCTGTCGAGCTTTGCGTTGGCGGCGCTCAGCAGGTTGTCGTAGGCGACGCCGTAATCGACATTGAACTTCGAGGCGAGTTGGGCCGCGATGGGATTGACCAGCGCAGACAGGCCTTCGTCATTGGTGATGACATCGAGGCTGGACAGCCGGATCATGCGGCCGTCGGCGTCGACCTGCACCGCGCCGGTGAGATAGACCCATTGTCCCGCATCGGGGCCGGTCCCGGCCGTGCCGGCAACGCGCAGGCCGACGACGAGCTTGCCCGATGACGGATAGATGTCGATATCCCGAACCGCGAGGCCCGCCACGGGCGGCATCGCCTGGATCGCCTGCATCAGCCGGTCCTTGAGCACGTCATAGCCGATCCGCACGGGCAGGATGACGTCGAAAGTGCCGGGAGAGTTGACGCTCTCACCGAGCGGCGGCAATTCCGTCGCGGTGACCGCTGGCGGGTTTTGACCGATGACCGTTTGCGCCGTTCCGGACAGTTCGATTGATCCGCGCAGCGTCCGGGAGCCAGCCTGCATGCCTGCAAAGGCAACGCCTTGCGGCACCATTTGCAGCCAGATCGCCGGACTGTCCGAAAGCTCGATCGGCTCGAACGCATGTCGCCAGGCCGTCGCCGCCTTGTCGTGCAGATCGAGGCGGCGCACTGCCGCCAGCGCGCGCGACCTGACCGCACCCAGTTCAGACCTGATTCTCGGTTCGGCATATTTCGCCAGCGGAATTTCGCGGCCCATCACCCGCAGGACCGGCGGCTCGCTCCATCGAAAGCCGTCACTGAAATCCAGATCCAGCGACCAGTCGCGGTCGAGCCGCGGGCGTACCGAGGCCTCGATCGTGGCGCTGGCCTCGGTCTCCCCGTGAATCCGCGCGGTGAAGCGGTTGGCGCCCTGCCCCTCCAGCGCGCCGTCGATCGGCACCGAGCCGTAGACACGGTCGCCGCGGCCATACAGCGACACCGGACCGGATCGCTCGACATAGCCCCACACGTCGCAATTGGCATTGACCTTCCAGAACAGCACGCGGCGATGCACGCAACTGATGCGCTCGTCGATGCTTGCAAGCCGGCGCGGGATATCCCGCTCGATATCGGCGGCAAGCGCCGGCAGGCCGAATTCGAGCGACGCCGAAAGCCGCGAATTCGTGCTGAAGGGCACCGAGGCATCGGGCGCCAGCGGCGGCTTGTCCGCTGCTTTTGCCGCGGAGCAGAAGCCGAACAATCCGAGCACGGCAAGCGTGGCGAGAGCTGAGCGCCGAGCGGCGGATTGGCCGCGCTGAAAGCTTATGATCGAAACGGAATTCATGTGAACCTCGATGTTCTCGTTTGCAGTTTTTGACTGGGTTTCGAAAATCTATTGCGCGACTGCGACCGGTGCAGCGTCGGCAACCGACCTGCCGCAATCGCTCGGCGCGGGCCGTCCCGCAAAGCGGTCCATCATCCAGGCCACCGCGGCATCCGCGCTGTCCCGCGCGACCAATCCGTGACCCACGCCGGGGACCCACATCATGGAGACCTTGCTGCCCGCCTTGCATTGGCGCTGCATATAGCCGCGGGTGACCTCCGGCCGGACGATATTGTCCGCGGTGCCCTGGGCCAGAAACAGCGGGATCTGCGGCGGCAGCGCGCCTGGCGTGTTGCGCATCGCCAGCGACTGCCAGGGCTGCACGGCCGCGATGTTCGGCACCGACAAGAACTGCTGCTCGAGCGGCTTCTCGGTCTGCCGGCGCTCGAGGATGTCGAAAATCGATTCGATGCACTCGTTCGAGAGCCGGTCGACCGTCGGCATCGCCTCGGGCAGCACGACCTTGTCGATCGGTGCGCCGTACACACGCGACCACGACCACAACGTCATCGCGGTCAGGTTCTTGCCGCCCGAACTCCTGAAGTCGTCTCCCATCAACGTCACCAGAGACGTCGCGGGCGCGGCGGCCGAAACACCGACCAGTCGAAGCTCCGGCGCGTAAGTCTTCGCGATCAGGCCAGTATAGAGCGACGCCTGCCCGCCCTGCGAATGCCCCCAGACGGCAAAGCTGTTGCCGTCACCGACGTCGGGCAGGCTGCGCGCGGCCCGCACCGAGTCGATCACGGCCCGCGCCTCGCTGTCACCGACGAGATAAGGATGCGGACCTTCCGTGCCCAATCCCGGATAATCGGTGGCGGCAACGACGGCGCCCTGCTCGATCAGCTGGCGCAGCCCGGCCATCTGCTGAAATACGAAGATCGCAAGCGACGGCGCGCAATGCGGCACCACGCCGGTGGTCGGATGCGCCCAGGCCACGATCGGCCGGCCGCCCGCAGGTGCGGGTCCCGGCGGGACGACGATGACGCCGGACACGGCGATCGGCTCGCCCTGCATGCCGACAGAACGATAGAGCACCCGGTATGCCTGCGCACCCGCCGGAGCAAACATCATCGGTTCGGAGCGGATCAGCGAACCGGGCGGCCCGACGAGTTCTTGCGGCGTTGCGCGATAGAACGCCGTTTGCGCGCCGGCCTCGCTTGCCCGAAACGGGAATGTCGCCAGGCACAAGACGGCCGCAAGACAGCGCATTGAATTCCGAAACATCGACTTTCTCCAAAGAATGATCGCGCCCGCTTCGCACACATCGATCGATGCGCATGCGTGGGCGAGCAACTGCCGGACTAGATGACTTCGTAAGCGAACAGGGTTGCGACGAGCGTGATGCCGATCAGACCACCAAGGAAGATGACGTCGGCCATCCGTTCGATGCGAAGGCTCAACCGGGCTCGATCCGACCAGCGAATCGACAAATATGACGCCATCGCACTCGCCAGGAACGTCACGGCCACCAGCGCCGCATATTCGTCGACATGCGACGTGCCGTGCTTGGCGGTGGCGAGTTTCACCAGGCCGATCAGCGTCGTGCAGACCCCGATCATCGTTCCCGACACCGGCAGGATATGAGACGACAGGCTGTCGCTGCGCGTTCTCAGAGCTATTCGATTGGACATGATGCCGACCTGGACGAACCAAGAGGATGCAAGGCCGCGCGACCGAAGACCGATCGCGCGGCCGCGCGAGTGTTATTGCCAGCCGCCGCCAGGCAGCCGACCGTGATAAGGCGTATCGCGGCAATGACCCCACGGCCCCGGCCAGTAGCCGGGAGGGCAGCCGTTCGAGGCCATGCGCGGGCCGTAGAACCCGTTCGGATAGGGGCCGCGACCGAACCAGTGGCAAGCGCCGCCCGGCCCGCGATACCGATTGGCGCCGCAGCCGTCCCGCGCTTCCGCGGGCTGCGCGCCGGCAAGCGCCGTCGCGAGGACAACCGCAATGATGGCTGCGGCACCAAGGCAAGTCTTACGCATAAGAGTTTTCCTTTTTTGCTCATGTGAGGGACCGGCGAAAATGACCGGATCGCGCATTGCCGCTTCGTCGCGGCAAAGCGTGTGGGGACGCTGAACCCTTGAGAGAGACCGACCGTCCGGCGGCTCTGGAACGAGGATGCATTTGCAAGCGCCGCGGCACGGATCGGGACAATTGAACAATCCGAAATGGATCGTCGCCAGCGCGGGCGGATCAATGGTCCAGGCCGCGATCGAAAACAAATATGGCCTCGATATAGAGGTATCGGCGGTCGATATGGCCGATCAGGGCGTCAAGCGACCGTGATTGTCTTTGCTTGAACCTTCTGGAGCTTCAGGCGACCAGCCCCGCCATCGCGCAAAGGCGGTCAAGGCGCTGGACCGGCGTTCTGCCGTGACGACGAAGACATGTCTTCTTCCTGCGATTTCAGGGCGTTATCGGGGCAACTTTACAGGTGCCACTGCGCCCTCTGCGTGCAATATTGCAGGCCGGCGGGTCTGCGGTCGGACAGGGATGGGACGCGCGCTTTCAAGCCAGCCGCGAAAACGGTCGGGGCGGCAGGCGGTCATGCAGTTTCGTCATCTGCGCTATTTCGTGAAGGTGGTGGAAGCGGGCAGTTTTTCGCGCGCCGCCGCCGAGATCCATGTGGCGCAACCTGCGCTCAGTCAGCAGATCGGGGAGCTCGAGGAACGACTCGGCATCGTCCTGCTGGAGCGTAGCTCGCGCGGCGTGCGCCCCACGGCCGCCGGCGAGATCGTGTTCAGCGAGGCCACCGAAATTCTGCGCCAACTCGAGCAGCTTCCCGGAATTGTGCGGTCGAGCTCCGGCGATGTGGAGGGCATCGTCAACTTCGGAATGACGATCGCGATCGCGGGGGCCCTGGCCGGTCCCGCCGTCGCGGCATGCAAGGCAGCTCTCCCGAAGGTCACGTTGAAATTCTCGGACGGCGACAGCGACGTGCTTCAAGCCAGGATCGAGGCGCAAACACTCGACCTGGCCGTCGTTTTCGAGGACCATTTCGTGCCGAACTTTTCACGCCATCCGCTTTATCGGCAACGTCTCTACCTGGTGACACGTGAGCGGCTGGCGGCGTGCCGGGGCTCGATCCCCCTCGAGCAGGTCGCAAAACTGCCGCTGGTGCTCCCGCCGCTCCCCAAGCACCGACGCATCGTCATCAACCGCGCCTTTGCGCAGGCGGGGCTCACGCCGAACGTCATAGCCGAAACGGATGCCGCGCTGAGCGAGTTATCCGCGGTGCGCTCGGGAGTCGGGAGCTCGATCTTCAACGCTGGAACGTTCGAGAACGTCTATCCGGGTGCGTTCGCCGAGCCCCTGCTCATCGAGCCACCGATATTCCTCACCTGCTCGCTCGTCTCTTCCAGCGATTTCCCGCTGACGCAGGCCGGCGAGGCCGTCAAGAAGGTCCTGATCCGCTTCATGACAGACCAGATCGCAGCGAACACGCGGCCCGGCGCGGAGCTGATCGCATGATGCAGTACCGTCAGCTGCATTACTTCGTCAGCGTGGTCGAGGCAGGCAGCTTCTCGCGCGCGGCATCCACGATCCACGTCGCGCAGCCGGCGCTCAGCCAGCAGATCGCGCAACTCGAAGAGCAGCTCGGCGTGAGCCTGCTCCTGCGCAGCGCCCGTGGCGTTCGCCCGACCGCCGCAGGCGAAATCCTCTATCGCGAAGCGTCGTCCATTCTGAGACGGCTACAGCAGCTTCCCGGCATCGTGCGGTCCGGCACAGGGCCTGCGAAGGGCATTGTGCGGCTCGGGATGTCGTCGACCTTGCTGGCGACGGCGCCGATGGCATTCATGGAGCAATGCAAGGTCTTCCTGCCCGATGTCGTCCTCAGGATGGCTGTCTCCGACAGTCCGACGATCGGGCGACGCGTCAGCGAGCATGAGCTGGATCTCGGGCTGGTGCTGGAGGACGAGTTTGCGCCGACATTCGCACGCACGCCGCTGTTCAAGCAGCGGTTGTTTCTGATTCGTCATCGCACGGCGTCGAAAGGCAAGGCAATACAGCTCGGTGATCTTGCATCGCTGCCGCTTGTGCTGCCGTCCTCCCCGAACATAACGCGGACCGCGCTCGATCGGGCTTTCGCGGCGGCAAAGCTGTCGCCGACCGTCGTGATGGAGGCCGACGTCGTTGCCAACACCATCGCCGCCGTACGGGCCGGCGTCGGCGGCGCGGTACTGCCAAAGGGTGATCTCTCGGACATATCCGGCGACGACCTCGGTCGGCCCGAGGCGATCGAGCCACCTGTCTATCTGACTTGTTCCGTTATCTCGTCCGGAAATTTTCCGCTGACGCACGCGGCGGAGGCAGTGCGCGATCTATTTACAGGGTTTATCGAGATCACCTTGCAACAAACGCAGGCACCGGGGGTCGAATGGATCGCCCCTGCGTGATCGGTGATGCCGACCCGTGGCGCGACGGCCGCGCCGTCGAGCTCGGCGGTGCCCGTAACGCCGGGAGCCGTCAGAGAATGCCTTCGGTGGCGGCGGTGTCGCGATCGATCTGCCTTTGCCGGACATTCGACAGCTCCCTGCTGCACGCGACGAACGCGTCCGTGCCGAAGCGCATCCCGAACATGTCGCAGAATTGCTGATCTTCTCTTGCGATCGTCCGCAACAGATCGTCTTGCGCAGCGGCGCGCATGGCGGGACCGGCGATGAACGCAGCATGCAAGCCGAAGGCGACCAGCACTGCAAGGAGCAGGGCGTACGCGATAGAGCCGAGCGGCACGGTAGCCGAGCCGCGCGTGTAGGGTCTGGTTTCGATCATGAGACTTCCCTGAAATAAACGATTTGAAATTGGACTATCCGCGCGCCGGCAATATCGGCTCTCGACATCAACCTAGCCGCCTGGAGCGAGACGCGTTCGGAATACTTTGCGCATATCCCGGAAAATGGCGGGACAAGCCGCAGGTCCGGTTCAGGCCGTTTAGCGATAAGCCCGTTGGCGGTGAGGCAACGCTTCGCCGCCCGGCTGCGCCAGCGATCGAGCTCGACTGCCACGCGAATCGCCGTCACAAACGATTTGCGCCGGGTTCCCGCCTCGACTAGGCTGTAGCCTCGGACCTGCCGCAATCCGGACCGCGGGGGGGCGCACCGGTGAATTCGACTGAGCTGGACTCTTTGAGCGGCGGCGCGCATCGCATCCGCTTCGCGGACGTGCGCCACCACCCGCGTTTTGCGGACGCCCGCAAGGCCTATGTCGATCGCTTTCTGGAGGTCTATAGCGGCGATCCGTTCACGGTGCGTCTGCTGATCGAGGCCGGCCGGTTCATCGTGTACTATATCGTCATCATGCTCGAGGCCGCGCAGGACCCGGCGCGCCGCGAGACCTGGGCGACCGTCGGCCTGCTCAAGCAGTACGTCCAGGCGGAAGGCCTGGCGAGCTCGCGCCAGATCGATCTGATCATTTCCCGGCTGTGCGAGGTCGGTTTCCTCGAGCTCAATCCGGCGGAGCAGGACAGGCGCGTGCGCATCCTGAAGACGACCGAGAAGCTGCACGCGCATGATCGCGACTGGCTGGCGGCTCATTATGCGCCGCTGACGGTACTGTTTCCGCATCACGACTACGGCCTCGTGATGCGCCGTGACCGCGAATTCCACGCCTTGCATCGGCGCACCGCCTTGCAGTTCAGGGAGCTCGGCCAGCACGCGCTGCGTCTCGCGCCCGAGATCATGCTGTTCTTCGATCATGCCGCGGGCGTGCTGATCCTCGCCGCGCTGGTGCAGGCCGCCATGGAGGCCGCGGACGGGCCGCATTCATGCGTGCCTTACACGCAGCTTGGCGATCGCTTCGGCGTGTCCCGCACCCATGTGCGCAAGTTGCTGGAATCGGCGCAGCACGCCGGCCTGCTCAAGCTGCACGCGCGAGGGGGCCATCAGGTCGAGATCCTGCCGCGCATGTGGGCCGGCTACGACCTCGGTCTCGCCGGCGGTTTCTATTTCCATGACGTGGTTTTCGCAGCGTCGCTCGAGCGGTTCGGCCAACCCATGGGGACGTCCCAGCCGGGCGCCTGACGACGCGCAGGGACGACTGCTTCGCGTGCTGCCGATCGTCATCGTGGCAACGAGGCGGCATAGGCGACGAGCGCGGTCATGTCGTCCGTCGACAGTTTGGCCGCGATCTCCTTCATCGGCGCAGCCGCGGAGCCGTCCCTCGCCCCGTGCTTGAAATCATAGAGCTGGCGGAACAGGTAGCTCGGCGAACGTCCGGCAAGCGCCGGCACGATGCCGCTCCCCTTGAGACCCGCGCCGTGGCACGACGCGCAGTCAGCGCCGCCCGCGCCGGAGGCGAGCTGCTCGCCGCGCGCCACGCTGCCGACGGGCACATAGGCGACGAAGCCCACATGCGCATCGCGG
>JAUEPE010000082.1 GCA_030403585.1 Frankia sp. RB7 | reverse complement strand
AGTGGCAGACGCTCCGCAACATGTTCCTCCGAACCTGGCGTCATATCTGTGAGCCCCCACGAAGCCGTCGAAAACAATGCGACTATCTGAAAACTCGCTTAAGCTAGCGCGTATGACCCCAGCCCTCCCCCGCAAGCGGGAGAGGGTGCCCAGTGCCGATGCCGCCGCGTTGTGCACATCATATGAGATTGCCCTGCCCCGCTTCGGGGCCGCCATTTCGCATTCGAGCCGTTTGCCGTTCTCACCTGACGTCCACGCCCACGGTTGCACCGGCATTGGCACAAAGTGCACTAGCCAGACACTGCGGTTGTGCTTGTCTGGGACACGCCTTGCTGATCTTTCCAGCCCCCAAGCTTCCAGGGATCGGCGAGAACGTCGAAGGCCCCGACGCGGTCAGCAACTTCGTCGGGGCCGGTTAACGCGTTGGATGGCCAGGACGATGGACGCAGAGGAAGACCGGCATCGTGGCCTGGAGTTGGGGCGTCGATGGGCGGAGCATGCTTCGGCACATGAGCTTGCGACCATGGTGAGTGGCTCGTTCGATGATCTCAGCCAAATTTTACCAGCGGACGCATCCGATCATTTCGTCGGCGGCTTTCGCGAAGGCGTGCTGCGCGTCTGGCACGGAGCCTAGGCCTCAGCACGAGGGCGCCGGTCTGGAGAACCAAGCGCCCACATGGACATGGCTCACCGCCGCACCCCAACGCGATTAACGCCACCATTTGCATTGCCACCGGCGTTATGACGGACCGCAGCGCGCGCCACGGGACGAGGCCTGAGCACGACACCTGCCCGGGCAACGCAACCGACCGGATATTCAACGTACTGGCAATACACGACCGCCTTGGCTGGCGTTGGATTGAGCGTGAGACCTGTCAGCCCCAGCAGAACGCTGGCGGCAATCCCGGTAACCGTCGCTGACGTAATTGAAAGACGCTTCCTCGGATGCATGGCGAACCTCCTCTGACCCGGCTGATAACGGGAGCCGCTTCTACTGCGGTTGAAACATTGCTGAGGGGCGCGGGATCGCTGATGTTGATCTAGATCAACGAATGATCCTGCCAGTGCAAGGTCTCGGCACGGAGCGTCATCCGTCATCAAACGAGAGGAAGCCTGATCTTGAACGTTGCGCCGCCGTCTTCCCGGTTTTTGCCGATATCAAACCGTCGTGTGCCTCGATAATGGTCCGCGCGATAGACGGTCCCATGCCCATGCCTTCTGCCATGCCGGTGAAGAATGGCTAGCGGACGGCCGGGGGAAATTCTCCAGTCGGGCCACGAGCGGTCATCCGCGTAACCCCGTTACGTTGCCGATCGCAGGCAAGCCGATCCCTGCGAATGGGGGTACTATTGGCTTTGCGGCCTCATCGCCTGAGCAGGTCAAGGCATGGCACGACGCCGGTGTCGCTGCGGGCGGAAAGTCGATCGAGGACGCGCCCGGCGTGCGTGAAGCCGCGGCAGGTAAGCTTTATATCGCCTATCTGCGCGATCTCGGTGGCAACAAGATTTGCGCGTTGCACCGAATAGGCTGACGCCTCACGTTGTACTACGCGAATGATCTTCCCTGTGTCGAGCAAACAGCTCGGTCACGCGCACTGGGCGATGTTCGTTGCCCGAAACGACGGAGCGATCGTGTGAGTTGGTTCGTAGGCACGCAGCAACCAGCCATGCGCGCATTGGGGCAAAAGCGTCGCTCTGGCGCCGAGCAGCAAACCTACGCTTTACCCCCATCAACCGGCGGAAAGTTTCACCGCGTCAACGGAAGCGATGGGCCAGAACCGGACCTCCATCTGCTCAATCGATTACATTATCGGCGCTGGCAACAAGCGCAGGAGGCACCGAAATGCCCAACTGCTTGGCTGCTTTGAGATTGACAGACAGCTCGAACTTGGAAGCTTGGTAGAAGGGGATATCGTCCGGCTTTGCCCCATGGAGAATCGCATCGATATTGTTTGCCGCGCGCTTGTACAATTCGACCAGGTCGAAGGAATAGGCCATCAACCCGCCAGCTTGAACGGGCTCAAAAAACGTAAACATCGAAGGAAGCCTGGACTCGCCGACCAATCTGGCAATCAGCAGGCTGTTTCGAAGCACATCGGGCGAGTCGACCACCATGATTGCATTTGCGCCATCATGGACAATGCTCTCGATTGCCGTCCGGTAGTCTGCTTCGCTCGCGCCAAATTCGATTAAAGACACAACGAGAGGCAGGCCTATCTTCTCGGCTGCTGCGCGGATCGTGGGGCCTGCGATGGCACGGGGACCGTCCCATTGGAAGCGAAGAGCGAGACAGCCCAGTTTCGACATCGCGGGAAACATTTCGCGCAATAACGCTATCCGCTTCTCATGGATGGACGGTCCGGTGTCGATGCTAACGCCCGTGAAATTCCCCCCCGGGTGGGCTAAACTCCGCGCAATCCCCAGCGCGACAGGGTCAGCAGTCAACGCTACGACGGGAATACTGGATGTTGCCGATTTGAAGCTGACCGCGCCCGGACCGACCGTGTAGATGACGTCCGGGTGTCTTCGAACAATTTCCGTCGCCAGAACACCTGGACCGGACGTATCTTGCTCTCTGCCGTAGCCCTCGACTGTGAGGTTTTCTCCCTCGACCCACCCCAGCCGCCTGAGCTCTTCGAACAAGACCCGGTAGTACCGGTTCTCGCTGTGCTCATGCATGAGCGTATTTGATTCCGATGGGCTGAAGATTGCCAGGCGTTTGCTATTGCTCTGCTGTGCTTGAGCCGCGAGTGGCCATACCAGTCCGGCCCCAAGTGTCGCGATGAACTCACGCCGCCTCACCATATCACCTCAAAGGCAGGAGACATTGTGCAGCGTATCACGTCGCGCTCTTTCGAGCGCTAGAAAACATCATTAGCCTATCGACGGATACAAGTCCGAGATGGGTCAAAATGCAAAGAACTCGGCCTGAGCAAATCTGGTCCGTCGCGCCCCAATAAGCGGACCACTACTAAGGGCGCCGCCACTTCGCCGACGGGCCATAGGCGACAAGGTAGAGACTATTCGATGACTTCATCGGCCAGCGCCAGCAAGTCTGGCGGAGTCGTGATTCCTAACTGCTTTGCAGTCTTGAGATTGAGAACCAGCCAGAACTTGCTGGCCTGCTCGATGGGCAGATCGCCGGGCTTTGCGCCCCGGATGATTTTGGCAGCGTAGGCGCCGGCACGCCGAAAGCCATCTATCGCATCATTGGAATAGGTCAGCAGCAGCCCGGCACGCCCCCACTCGGGATAAACGCCAAGTGTCGGCTTCCCAGTCGCCAGAATACTCGGCATCAGAACAGAAATATTACTGGTCAGAACCGGATCGCCGGAAACGTAGAATGCGTCGCTGCCGTCACTCAAAGCTTTCGAAAGGACCGCTCCGAGATCCTCAAGGGTAAGCTTGGTCTCATAGCTCTCAAATCCAACGCCCAGTGGCGCTGTGACCTTGCGCAGTGCGGCCTCTTCGGACGTCTCGAGCCTCGCGACGCCGTAATCTGCAACTCCGATCATGCCAAGCCGTCGGATGCCCGGGACTAGGCTCTTGAAGAAGCCAAGGCGCTTGGCTGTCAGGCTCTCCTCCCCGCCGACCGCGTTCATCACGTTGCCAGTAGCTGTGCCACCGGGCTTGGTATAGCTTTGAGCTAGTCCGACCGCGATCGGGTCAACGGCTATCCCGGTAAAGACCAGCGGCGCGTCGGGTCGCAGCTTACGCACGGTGGCCACCGCATGGGCGGCGGCTACAAACAGCCGAGGCTTCAGCGCATCTAGCTCCTGGGCAAGGCGAGGCAGTTGCGAAAAGTCCCCGCCCGCGATGCGTGACTCAAGGACATAGTCACGGCCTTCGACCATCCCTTCGTCCTTCAGGCCGTCACGCACGGCCGCCAATCTTGGCTTGAAGAATTCTTCGGTGCTTGGGGACAGCACCGCTACCAGCGGCAGCTTCGTGTCATGTTGAGCCCATGCCTGCGTCGGCCATGCGATGGCCGCGCTTCCCGCGGCATGCAAAAACATGCGTCGTCTCATGTGATAACCCGGCGCTCAGTTCGGCTCGACCCGACCATCAAACCACGGGGACTATCAGCCTGCCAGCACCGTTTCCACCCTGAGTCGGAAATGTCTCAGTTAGGTCACTAGCTGCCCACCACGATCAAGCAGCGTGGCGTCCGCCGTACGCTCCCAAGCAAGCGCAAGCGACCACATAGCTACGCCGTCCGCAACACCGGCGACGGCGGCTGCGACGGACGGATCAGCGCGAACGCGACCTGCATGATGCCGCCGGCGAGACCCGGCGCCAAGCCGGGCCCGCCATGAAGGGCATTTTTGCAAACTCGCCTCTTTCCGCCATTGCCGCGAGGAGCTACCTGAAAGGTTATTTGGATAACCGTAAGCTCACATTATGGCGCAAAAGGCCCCGGGTCGACTAATCTGGCTCCGCTTGCGAGTAACAGAAACATCGCCTGGTAGCCGCGATATCTCGCAGCCATTCGCGTTCTTTCACGGCCCCTACCCAGGACAGTGCCGGACTGGTCGCAAACTCGCCATTCCCAACCACGACGATTGCGATCGATCAACATCAGCTCCAGCATGGAAGCTAAGCCACCCTGGATGCTGCACCGGAGATTGGACCGCCGAGATTTAAAGAAATCGGGAAAGTCGTCGCCGATAGCTCATGGATTGCAATTTGCTCCTCTGAGAGTCGCTTGCTCAAGAACTCGCGTTCAAGATCTGAGAGACGGGTGCTGAGCATACGGCGGTAGCGGTGGACATTGTTGCGATGGGCGCGAAGCCGGGCCAGTTTTTCGTCGATTGTCATCTGAGGCTCCGAACTTCACGCCGCGGCCGCACGTTCGGTCGAGCGGAGGCGGTAAGGCTTTCCGCCGGGCGGCGTTCGCGGGCCGCCGTCCAGGGCGCGCAGCGCGTCCAATATCTCATCGATCGATACCGGCTTCTTGAGCCCGGCAGGTGCGCGCATGGAGGGGCAAGATTGGATCGCGGACGCGTCGGACGCCCATGATGCCAGAATTGCGCGCTTCTCGGACAACGTCAGGGCCGGGTGATCCACGACGTCTTTCGGTGTCTCGAAGACCGTGCCAGGATGAAGAAGAGCGTCGAAGTCGAAAACGTTATCGTCAGCGGTCGTCGGCCGCATGGTCCTCTCCCTTTCGTTGACGAAATAAATAAATAGGAGCCGCGCGACTTGCAGCGCGGCTCCACGACGCCTGTGCTAGGCGGCAGCTTTGGCTTCCAGCTTCCGCAAGTTGCCGGTCGAGGCATCGCCAATCACAATCCGGCGCGGCTTCATGGCTTCCGGAATCTCGCGGACGAGCTCGATGGTCAGCAAGCCATTGTCGAACGCGGCGCTTCTGACCTGGACATATTCGGCGAGGCTGAACTGGCGCCTGAAGCTGCGGGTCGAGATACCGCGATAGAGGAAATCACGCTCGGTCTTGTCGGATTTGCTGCCCTCCACGGTGACCACGTTCTGCTCGGCAGTGATCTCGATGTCTTCGGGCGCAAAACCCGCAACCGCCAGCGAAATTTGGTAGCGGTCGTCGGCCAGCCGTTCGATGTTGTAGGGCGGGTAGTTGTCCTCGCTGGCTCGCTGAGCCGTTTCCGCGAGGTCAAAAAGGCGATCGAAACCGACGGTCGAGCGCCAGAGCGGGGCGAAATCGTAGGTGCGCATAGCCAAATCCTCCTGAGAGCAAGATGTCTACGAGCGGCACCGGACACTGCCGGTGCCCGTCTCCTGGCCCGGGCCCTTGAGGCGCCCGGACGCCATCGTCCGATGGCGACAGAAAAATTAGCAAAACCGATTTTGGTTTCAAGAGGGCTCTAAAAAAAAATTCGTCAACCAATTGCGGGCGCGATCACGGGTCCTCGCGCCGCCCCCCTGCAGAACGGATGCGGGATCTCCTTGGGTGGACTTGGTTTGATTTCGGCGCGCAACTTCGGCCCGACCCAAACGCCGAAGGGCCGCCAATCAGACGGCCTCCCAGCCCATTTGATATGAACACGTCTATGTCTATCGATGAGAAATTTGATAGTCCCTGGGCGACATTCCGTAGGCTTTCTTGAAGCAGCGGCCGAAGTGCGTCAGGTCAGAGAACCCCCACCCGAACGCGACCTCGCTCACGCTGCGGCACGATTGAGCCGGATCCCCCAATGCCTGCCGGCATCTTTCAAGCCTCTCCGTCAGTATCAAACGCCCAATGGAAGTGTCCTGCCAGGCAAGAATGTCGTTCGCATACCGAACGCTAAGTCCTACGGCATCTGCGATGGACTGAACGTCGAGGTCCGGATCGGCCAACCGGGCCTTGACCGCGGCGCGGATCTGCAGGATCGCCATCGCCTTACTTGAGGAAATGCGTGGCGTGGTGCCCTTGATGGCTTTGGCGAGCGAAAGGGCAATCAAGTCCAGCATGAAATTGGCAACAAGCTGTTCGCAAACAGGGCGCATTTCTCCAACCAAAGCAGGCAGCGCCGCGTTGAAAGAGGAGGTCAGACTGTCCTCCGCTGAATCCAATTCAATGAGTCGTGCAACCATGCTGCGTGTCTTTCCCAGTCGCGCCTGCAGCTCACGTCGAGGAAGCTTTAGAACCAGAGTCTTTGAACCGGGGGAAAAGTTCGCGGAATAGGGCAGAGCCGGGTCGAGCAGCGTCATATCCCCGGGGTGTAGCGTGATCTGCCGCCCATCCTGTTCGACGCTCATGGATCCGCTCGTCTCCCGACAGAGAAACAATTGCTCCGGGCTTCTTCGTGTGTGCGCTTGCCCGTGCTCTACCCTGAGCGGAGAATTCTGAAACGCTATGAGATCTAGCGTTCCCATCGATCCGACCTCGATCTCGGCTTCGAAATGTGCCCGCGAGACTGGAACCGACTCGTGCTCAACGATCTCCCTACAGGCTACGCTGTGCCAGTAGTCGAAGCGATCACGAGGATGCACGTCCCTCGTCGTGAAGATGGTTCTCAATTACTCTTCCTTAACGATGAGGTAGCCGAACAAAAGCTCCGAATTGGCTGAGCATCGCCTGGTGCGTACGGGTATTTTTGCAACCAATGCAATGGACCCGAGGCGCAACGGCATCTCGTATTGCAGGCCGTGGAATGAAAGGAAAGAGTCTTTGCCCGGAACCGTGAAAGTACGGAAGGGCGAATATCGAAACTGAGGGGTCTCGAATGCACGGCCAAATAGCTCAGCCGCATCTCACCGGTTCATCTGCTGCGCCCGAAGAGAGGCATTCAAGTGTTAAAGGCGACCGCACAAGGTCCGTCACTATCGGCTTTCCGGCTCAGCGGAAGCACGAAATCAAGATGGTTCATTTCGAATCGCCACGATGTGCTCGACTGGTCAATCTGGATGGAAGCGAGATCGGGGCGTGCGAAGTCACGACGGTTTGGGAAGCGGGCGCACAGTTGCGTATGCAGTGCCCGCCGCCTTTTCGGTTCATCCTGCAGTTTGCCTGGTCGCCAACCGTCGTTTCGCGGTTTTGCAAGCGCGTCCAATGCCGGGGAGAAGACGTTTGGGTCGAATACGAGCGGCAGCGCCCCTGCTATTCCCTGGAGTATAACCGGTGATGGACAAGAGCATGTACCTGGAGAACATGCTCGCGTCTCCATGGGAGCGAGAGCTTGCGAGCGACATTCTCTCCGAACTCGAACGCTATTCGGGTGAGAAGCGGTCCTGTGTTGAAATGCGTCGCTTCCTGGCCGTGAAGGGCCATCGCGACTTACTTAGCCGATTGCAGACTTCATGCGAGAACAAAAAATCCATCGAGGCGCTGAGAGCCGCGGCGCACACCATACGGCTCTATGCGCTTGAGCGTCCCGCGATGTTCGCCGCAACATTTCGCACGCCGATTACAGATAACGCCGAATGGCGAATGGCAGTGGACAGCTTCCGGATGTTCATGACCGGAATCCTGTCCGAATGCGGATTGCGTGACAAGGCGGCAGATGAGGCTCTGCGAATACTTCGGAGCCTCGTTCGCGGGTTCGTCCTGCATGAAGTCATGGACTCGTTTTTCGCGCCCGGCTCCTATGACGAATCTTACGACAATGCGATCGAGATGTTCCTGGCCGGACTGCCAGTACTGCAGGCACGAACTTTAAAATCCTGATCAGCGAATGTGCACGGGATAACGCCCGAGCCTTGGACGCTTGTGAGGCCCGGCTACGCCGTCCACCGGCGACGGCGGCTGCGACGGACGGATCAACGCGAACGCGACCTGGATGATGCCGCCGGCGAGGCCGAGCGCGACGCCGATGCGCCAGGCCATGTTGTAGGAGCCGAGTGTGTCGTAGATCACCCCTCCTCCGTAGGCACCGAGGAAGCTGCCGATCTGGTGGCTCATGAAGGCGAGGCCCTGGATCATGGCCTGCCAGCGCAGGCCGAACATCTCGGCGACGGCGCCCGCGACCAGCGGGCCGACGCCCATCCACAGGAAGCCCATGATCGCGCCGAACAGCAGCGTCGATGCGGGTGTGGCCGGCAGCATGAAATACCAGGCCAGCGCGAGCGAGCGGAAGATGTAGATGCCGCCGAGCAGCGCCAGCTTGTTCCAGCGCTGGCCGGCCCAGCCGAAGAACAGCGAGCCCAGCACGTTGAAGCCGCCGATCATGCCGAGCGTCTGCGCGCTCAGCATCGGATCGAGGCCGCAGATCGCCAGGTAAGACGGCAAATGCGTGGTGAGGAACACGAGTTGCATGCCGCAGACGAGATAGGCGCAGGTCATCACCACGAAGGACGCGTTGCCGAACGCGGTCTTCGCCGCAGTCATGGCCGTGGCATCGCCGATATCATCGGCCGCCGGCTTCGGCAGCGGAATCGCATCGACGCGACCGGCGTACCACGCGGCTGGAATCATCAGCACCGACATGACGACGAAGCCGGCAAGCCCGATGCGCCAGCCAAAGCCCTCGTTGAGCATCTGCCCGATCGGCGCCGACAGCAGCGCGCCGAGCGAGCCGGCGCCGGAGACGATGCCGAGCACGGTCGAGCGCACCGTCGCAGGGACCGCACGCGCGGCCACCGACATCGCGATCGCAGCCGCGGTGCAGGCGAGCGAGGTGCCGATCAGCACGCCGGCGCCGATCATGATGGCGACGAGACCATTCGCGGTCGTCATCAGGATAAGGCCCGCGATGTACATCAGCGCGCCCACGATCATGATCGGGCGGAAACCATAACGCGTGGTCATCGCGCCGGCGAGCGGCTGCAGAAAACCCCAGGCGAGATTCTGCACCGCCAGCGCCAGCGTGAAATCCGACACCGAGAGGTGGATGTCATGCGTCAGCGGCTGCATGAAGATGCCGAGCGACTGGCGCAGCCCCATGCTCAGCGTCAGCATGATCGAGGCGCCGATCAGGATCGGCAATGTCGGACGCAGGACCTGCATCAGGGGCATTGTTGTTCTCCCTCGTGGGCACGGCACGCGTGCCGACATCTGCAATTCGCGTTGATTTTGGTTACACAGACCTGTGTAATTAGTCTATAAAAGGGGTGGACTGTCAAGCCAAGAGAAGCTCAACAGGATGTTTGTCGCCGCATGGCTCCCCCGCCCGCCCCACAGACGATGAAAGAGCGGATCCTCGAGACCGCCGACAAGCTGTTCTATCTGCAAGGCATTCGCGCCATCGGCGTCGACACCATCGCGGCCGAGATCGGCATCTCCAAGCGCACGCTCTACAACCACTTCCCGTCCAAGGACGCGCTGATCGCGGCCTATCTCGAACGCCGCTTCATCCACGCGCGCCCCTCCGACAAGCCGCCGGCCGAGCAGATTCTCGCCACCTTCGATTCGCTGGAGCGGCGCTTTGCGGCGAAGGATTTTCGCGGCTGCCCGTTCGTGAATGCGGTGGCCGAGCTCGGCCCCACCGACCGCGCCGTGAAGAAGATCGCCATCGCCTTCAAGGAAAGCCGCCGCGTCTGGTTTCGCGAACGGTTGACCGAGCTCGGTGTTGCCGATGCCGACGCGCTCGCGACGCAGCTCGTGCTGCTGGTCGACGGCTCGATTGCGCAGGATCTGGTCCGCGACGATCCCGCGATGGCGCGCGCGGCGAAGGAAGCGGCGAAGGTGCTGCTGCGGAATGCGGGCGTGGATGTCGGTGGTGATGCGAAGCCGGTGAAGGGCAAGCGCGCGCCGAACTAGCAATTGTCGTCCGACGACCCGGTGCCCGATGATGACATCGTGCTCCTGTTTTGCCCGACGTGTCAAACGCCGGTGCAACCGGCACCGACCGCCTTGCGACCCGCGCAAGTCGTTGATCCGATTAGCGTCGGCTACTGTGCATGGGGTTGTTTTCGCGCACTTGTATCGCCGCAGGCCTCACGCCGCCTGCGACACCACACGATTCCGCCCGTCGTGCTTGGCACGATAGAGCGCGGTGTCGGCGCGCTTGAGGACGTCGGCCACCGCCTCGCCCTTCTGCTCCAGCGTGGTGAGCCCAATCGAGATCGTGACCTCGATGCGCTTGGTGCCCTTGTGGACCGCGAAGGGCTCGCCCGCGATAGAGCGGCGCAGGCGCTCGGCCACCATGCCGGCGACGTGCAGATCGGTCTCCGGCATCACGATGACGAACTCCTCGCCGCCGTAGCGGCAGGCGAGATCGATGCCGCGGATCGATTTTCGCACGCGCACGGCGAATTCGCGCAGCACGTCGTCGCCGGCGTCGTGGCCGTAATTGTCGTTGATCGACTTGAAATAGTCGATGTCCAAAATCATCAGCGCCAGCGGCTTGCCGCGGGTGGAGGCCTGCTCGGCAAGCGTCGCCAGATGGCTCTCCATGTAGCGGCGATTGTGCAGGCCGGTGAGCGCATCGGTGATCGCCATCTCGATCGAGTTCTGCACGTTGTCGCGCAGATGATCGGTGTAGCGGCGGCGACGAATTTGCGTGCGGGCGCGCGCCAGGAGCTCGGTCTTGTCGATCGGGCGCAGCAGATAGTCGTTGACGCCGATCTCGAGGCCGCGGAGCAGCCGCGTGGCATTTTCCGCTTCGGCAATCGCCAGGATCGGCACGTGGCGGGTGCGCTCCAGCGAACGGGCCTGGCTGCACAGCCGCAGGCCATCGAAATTGTTGAGGTCGAGCGAGACGATCAGCAGATCGTAATTGCCCTCGGCGGCATGGAACAGCGCTTCGGTCGGATTCGGCTCGACGTCGATGGTGTGCTCGGTGGCGAGGATGCTCGCCAGCCGCTCGTAGGACGACTGCCGGTCGTCGACCAGCAGGATACGGCCGCCCTTGCCTGCATCGGCGATGGCGCTGCGCTCGGGCGCCTGCATGCCGATCTCGAGCGAGGTGATGGCGCGCATGCGCAGCTCGTCCGTCATCATCTTCAGCCGCGTCAGCGAGCGCACGCGCGCGATCAGCACGACGTCGGAGACGGGCTTGGTCAGGAAGTCGTCGGCGCCGGCTTCCAGTCCGCGATTGCGGTCGGACGGGCTGTCGAGCGCAGTGACCATCACGACGGGAATGTGGTGCGTGGCCGGATCGGTCTTGAGGCGGCGGCAGACTTCGAAGCCGTCCATGTCGGGCATCATCACGTCGAGCAGGATGATGTCGCATTCGGCGCGGCTGGCCAGCGCCAGCGCCTCGGTGCCGTTCGAGGCGGTCATCACGTCGAAATATTCGGCCGAGAGACGGGCTTCGAGCAGTTTGACGTTGGCGGGAACGTCGTCGACAACCAGGATACGCGCGGACACTGTGAACTCACTTCCTATCCGATAAAACGCCGGACCGTCTCAATGAATTTGCCGACCGAGATCGGCTTGGACAAATAGGCTTCGCAGCCGCCCTCGCGGATGCGCTCTTCGTCGCCCTTCATCGCGAAGGCCGTGACCGCGACGACGGGAATGGCGCGCAGCTCCGGATCGTCCTTGATCCAGCGCGTCACCTCGAGGCCCGAGACCTGCGGCAATTGGATATCCATCAGCACCAGGTCAGGCCGCATCTTGCGCACGAGGTCGAGCGCCTCGTAGCCGTTGCTGGTGCCGGAGGTCTGGTAGCCGTGCGCCTCCAACAGGTCGCGGAAGAGCTTCATGTTGAGCTCGTTGTCTTCCACGATCAGGACGGTCTTAGCCATCCCGCCCTCCTGATTGGCACGAAGCCCTATACATGTGACGCCTCAGGCGCCGCTTTCCGGCGCTTCGAAAACTGGATTCAAACTAGCCTCAGATTCGCTCTAGTTTCGTTAAACCCGAGGGGCCACTTTCTACGATGTGGTTTCCAGTTGCTTGTCTGGGCCAGCAAGACTCAGGCTCAAGACTCGGGCATATTCCAAAGTAGACACCGAAAGTTAACGGAAAGGCAAACCGGCCCCTTGAAAAAGCCTGTTCACAACCCCCGCGAAGTCGCTGAAATCGTTGCGATTCAGGCACTGTCCTTTATTGCGGGCGACCCTGAAAGGCTGGGCCTGTTCCTGGCTGAGACAGGGGTCGGCCCGGAGACGCTTCGGAACGCCGCCTCGAACCCGAATTTCCTGCTCAGCGTGCTCGATTTCGTGCTGCGCGATGACGAGACCGTGAAGGCCTTTGCCAAGGCCTCGGAACTGCATCCGACCAACGTTGCCGCGGCGCGGCAGGTGCTGGGCGATGCGCTCGGCGACCGGACCTGGGAGCGCGACGTGCCGTGAGCGCCGCCGATCCGGCCGGGCCCCGCTGCTTCTGCCGGGATTGTCTGGCCGACCCGGGCATGAGCCTGCAGCGCTGTTCCGCCTGCGGTTCCCCTCGCCTCGTCCGCCACCGCGCGCTCGCGAGCCTGACCATCGCCCATATCGATTGCGACGCCTTCTATGCGACGGTCGAGAAGCGCGACAATCCAGATATCGCCGACAAGCCCGTCATCATCGGAGGGGGCAAGCGCGGCGTGGTCTCGGCCGCCTGCTACATCGCGCGCACCTATGGCGTGCGCTCGGCGATGCCGATGTTCAAAGCGCTGGAAGCCTGTCCGCATGCGATCGTAATCGGGCCGGACATGGCGAAGTATGTCCGCGTCGGCCGCGAGGTGCGGCAGGCCATGCAGGCGCTGACGCCGCTGGTCGAGCCGCTGTCGATCGACGAGGCCTTTCTCGATCTCTCCGGCACCGAGCGCGTGCACGGCATGATCCCGGCAAAAGTGCTGGCGCGCTTTGCCCGCGACGTCGAGCGCGACGTCGGCATCTCTGTCTCGGTCGGTCTGTCCTGCAACAAGTTTCTGGCCAAGATCGCTTCCGATCTCGACAAGCCGCGCGGCTTTGCGGCGCTCGATCAGCAGGAGGCACGCACGATGCTGGCCGATAAGCCGGTCGGCTTCATCTTCGGCGTGGGACCGGCGACGCAGGAGCGCCTCGTGCAGCGCGGCTTCCGCATCATCGCCGATCTTCAGAAGGCCGACGAGATCGAGATGATGCGGCAGTTTCCGAGCGAGGGCCGCAGGCTGTGGCGCCTCGCCAGCGGCATCGACGACCGCCGCGTCGAAGCCGATCGCGGCGCCAAGACGATTTCGAGCGAGACCACGTTCGAGACCGACATCCGCGATTTCACCTCGCTGGAAAAGATCTTGTGGCAGCTGTGCGAAAGGACATCGTCGCGGCTCAAGAGCAGCGAGCTTGCCGGCTCGACCGTCACGCTGAAATTGAAGACCGCCGATTTTCGTCAGCGCACGCGCTCGCAGTCGATCGCGGCGCCGACGCAGCTCGCCGCAAAAATTTTTTCGATCTGCCGCGAGATGCTGGCGAAAGAAATCGACGGCACCGCCTTCCGCCTGATGGGCGCCGGCGTCAGCGCGCTGCGCGAAGGCTCTCCCGCCGACGACACCGACATGCTCGACCGCCGCGCCGCGCATGCCGAGCGGGCCGTGGACAGTCTGCGCAAGAAGTTCGGCAGCGCCGCGGTGATCCGCGGGATTGCGTATGAGGGGCCGGACAAGACGGAGGAGTGAGCTGAATCAATCCGCGACTGCGATCGCCTCGATCTCGATCAACCACTCCGGCGCAGCAAGCGCCGAGACGCCAACGAGCGTGCTCGCCGGCGGCTCCATGCCTTCGAAGAAAGCCGAGCGGGCCTTGCCGATGATCGGGCGCAGCTCCGGCTTGTAGCCGACGACGAAGGTCGTGATCTTGACGATGTTGCTGTAGCTCGCGCCGGCTGCCTTCAGCGCATGACCGAGATTCTGCATGACCTGCGTCGTCTGCGCGGCGAGATCGCCCTCGCCGACGATCCGCCCCTCTTCATCGGTGGATACCTGACCGGAGATGTAAATCGTTCGCGCGCCTGTGGCGGTGACGACGTGGGAATAGGCGGGGTTGTGGTGCAGGCCGCTGGGACGGAGATGATCGAGCTTGGGCATGGGCTGGCTCCCGGAGTTTATGGTTGGGAGGAGCCTAACTGGGGATGGCGCTGAGGGCTAGTGTCGCCGCTCAATTGCAGGGCTTGCTGTCCTTGACGTCGAACTTGCCCATCGCACCGGAAATGACAAAGTCGTTGTAGTCGAGCATGAGCTGGCGGGAGACGCCGTTTTCGTACAGTTCGAACGACATCGCATAGACCGGCGTCTGCTCGCCTTCCTTCTGCTGGACCTCGCGGTCGAAATAGCTGACGGTGACAGGCCAGCGCTTCAGCGACTTCATGTGCTCGTCCGACGTCGACGGATCGGGCGAAGCGGTGCGGTCGTCGGGAATTGGCTGACCGATCACGGTCAGCGTGTTGTAGACCTTCTGGCCGTCGTCGGAGCCGTCATAGACGGACAGCTCCAGCAGCGATTTGCCCTCCTTGGCGGCGGCAATGATGTGCTGGATCTGCTCGGTCGGAAACACGATCTTGCCGTCGAGGGTGAAATTCTTCGGTGCCGGCAATTTCAGCTTGACGTTGATGTGGTCGCCGTCGCGCTCGGCCGAGCCGTCGACCAGGCCAGCCTCGGTCTCGTTCATCCGCGTCTCGATCTTGAAGCGGTAGCTTTTTCCTCCGGCATCCTCCCAGGAATTGGAGCGGAGATCGCTGAGCGTGATCTTGCCCTCGCCGCTATCGAGCTCAGAGACCTGGCGGAATTCGGACGTATAACCCTCGCAGCTGCTGCCGGCGAAATTGTAGAGGATGCGGCCGCGTGCGCTGCTGATCGAATTGGAGCGCGATTTGACCAGGCTCAGATCATAGAGCGCCTGGTGTGCGAGGAACGGACCGTTCGCGGCATGGACGCCGCCACCGGCGCCGACGGCAGCCGCCGCGAGCACCATCACACCGAGTGAAGTCCGGAAAAGGTGCACCATATCTGTTCCTTGGGGGACGCGCAGATTCGACACTTTAATGACCGTTCCATTGCGTCGCAACTGCGGCGGTTTCACGTAAAGTTGCGTCTCTCCGTTGAACCTCCTGACCCACCTCAGGAAAATGCAGTCCACCCCGGCGTCCGACCGCCCTATCGGCTTGCTTGCATGTGGCGGCTTGATGGGCGAAACAGGGCGCGCCCGGCGGTCACGAGAGGCGCCGGAGCGGATGATTTTTCAGACATTGAGGTCGAGACATGGTGGGCACGGTCGAGCAAAAACTGGCGGAACAGGGCATCAAGCTGCACGAGGCCCCCACCCCCGTCGCCAATTACGTGCCGTTCGTGCGTACCGGCAATCTGCTGTTCGTCTCCGGCCAGGTCTGCTTTGCCCCCGACGGCAAGCTGATCGCCAAGGGCAAGCTGGGTGCCGGCGTCTCGCTCGAAGAAGGTACTGCGGCCGCGCGCGGCTGTGCCGTCAACCTGCTCGCCCAGGTCAAGGCGGCGCTTGGCGACCTCGACAAGGTTGTGCGCGTGGTGCGCCTCGGCGGCTTCATCAACTCGGCGCCGGACTTCCTGGACGGGCCAAAAGTTCTCAACGGCGCCTCCGACCTGATGGTCGCCGCCTTCGGTGACAAGGGCCGCCACGCCCGCACCACCGTCGGCGTCGCCTCGCTGCCCGCGGATGCGGCGGTCGAGGTCGAAGGCGTATTCGAGGTCGCCTGACATCGATGCGTGCTCCGGATTGGCTGACAGCGCGGCCGGTCGCCCATCGCGGCCTGCATGACATCTCCCGCGGCATCGTCGAGAACATGCCGGGCGCGGTGCAGGCGGCGGCTGCCGGCAATTTCTCGATCGAGGTCGACATCCAACTCTCCGCCGACGGCGAGGCCATGGTGCACCACGACCATGCGCTCGGCCGCCTCACCGAGGCCACCGGCCCGGTGGTCGCAAAGACCGCGGCCGAGCTGAAGGCCATCAAATTCAGGGATACGCCTGAGCGGATGATGTCGCTCAGCGACCTCTGCGCCATGGTCGCCGGCCGCGTGCCGCTGGTGATCGAGGTGAAGAGCCATTTTGACGGCGACCGCAAGCTGGTGAAGCGGATGGCCGAGGTGCTGGCGTCGTATCAAGGGCAAGCGGTCGGGATGTCCTTCGACCCCGACCAGGTGCTGGCGCTGCGCGAGCTGCTGCCCTCCCGCCCGCGCGGCATCGTCGCGCAGCGGAGCTATGAGGACGAGTACTGGGCCTACCTGACGCCGCAGCAGCGCGACAGCATGCTGTACCTGCGTCACGGCTTCCAGACCCAGCCCCACTTCGTCGCCTTCAAGGTCGACCACCTGCCGGCGCCCGCCCCTTGGATCGCCCGCAACGTCTTGAGCTGCGCCCTGCTCGGTTGGACCGTGCGCACGCCGGAGCAGCGGACACGAGTCGGGCAATATGCCGATCAGATGATCTTTGAGGGCTTCGTGCCGTAGGCTTGATGTTCCCCACCCTTGAAGTCGCTGCTGCAATGCACGATCTTGGGCGCAATGGGATCATCGGACATCACGCTGGAGGCCGTACCTTCCATCGGCGAAGTATCGCCGGAGGATTGGGACGCCTGCGCCAATCCTGGCAGGGCCTGCAACGGACATGGCATGGGAACCTCATCGGGTCTCCCAGGCGATTCGGCCGGCTTCTTAAAACCCTCTTATAACCCCTTCGTCTCGCATGCGTTTCTTGCAGCCGTCGAGAAATCGGGTTCAGCCACGATCCGCACCGGCTGGGCACCGCGGCATCTGGTGGCCAAGATCGACAGCCGTGTCGCCGGCGTCGTGCCCTGCTATCTCAAATCGCACAGTCAGGGCGAATACGTTTTCGACCGCGGCTGGGCCGACGCCTATGAGCGCGCCGGCGGGCGCTATTACCCGAAGCTGCAGGTCTCTGTTCCCTTCACGCCGGCGACGGGCCCGCGGCTCCTGGTCCGCGACGGCGTCGACCGCGAGCGCATCACGGAGGCACTGGCGAGCGGACTGGTGGCGCTGTGCGGCGTCAGCAAGGCCTCCTCGGTCCACGTCACCTTCGCCCGCGAGGCCGAGTGGAAGCTGCTTGCCCAGCACGGCTTCCTCCAGCGCACCGACCAGCAGTTCCACTGGCGCAATGAGGGCTTTGCCACCTTCGACGATTTTCTGGCGACGTTGAACTCACGCCACCGCAAATCGATCAAGCGCGAGCGGCGCGATGCGCTGGCCGCCGGCGTCACCATCCACTGGCTCACTGGCAAGGACATCACCGAAGATGCCTGGGACGCCTTCTTCGCGTTCTACATGGAGACCGGCTCGCGCAAATGGGGTCGTCCTTATTTGACGCGCGAATTCTTCTCGCTGATCGGCGAGACCATGAGCGATGACGTGCTGCTGGTGATGGCCCGCCGCAACGAGCGCTGGGTCGCCGGCGCGATCAACTTCATCGGCTCGGACACGCTGTTCGGCCGCAATTGGGGCGCGGTCGAGCATCATCCGTTCCTGCATTTCGAGGTCTGCTACTATCAGGCGATCGATTTTGCCATCAAGCACGGCCTCACGCATGTCGAAGCGGGCGCGCAGGGCGAGCACAAGATCGCGCGCGGCTACCTGCCGCGGACCACCCACTCCGCCCACTTCATCGCCGATCCCGGCCTGCGCCGCGCCATCGACGATTACCTCAAGCGCGAGCGCACCTATGTCGCCGAGGCCGGACGCGAGCTCGCCGAGCTCGGCCCGTTCCGGAAGGGCATCGACGAGGCGCCTTGACGGTTTGCCGTCGCTGGTGACAGTAAGCGCAAAACTAAGCTCAAAATTCCTGGGAGCCGCCGCCATGACCGCCTACGACCCGAACAACATATTCTCAAAGATCCTGCGCGGCGAGTTTCCCTGCCACAAGGTCTATGAGGACGAGCACGTCTTCGCCTTCCTCGACATCATGCCGCGGGTGCCCGGCCACACGCTGGTGATCCCGAAGGCCCCTGCCCGCAACATCCTCGACATCAGCGCAGACGACTTTGCCCACGTTGCCCGTGGTGCGCACAAGATCGCCGCCGCCGCGATGCAGGCGTTCAAGGCCGATGGCATCACCGTGCAGCAGTTCAGCGAGGCGGCCGGCGGGCAGGTGGTGTTTCATCTCCACATGCATGTGATGCCCCGCCACGACGGCGTCGCGATGCTGCCGCCTGCGAGCCGCAAGGAGGACGTCAAGGTGCTGGAAGAGAACGCGATCAAGTTGATCGCGGCGTTGAAGGCGGGGTAGGTCTCTCTCCACTCGTCATTGCGAGCGAAGCGGTAACTGCCCAGGTCACTGATCGAATGCCTTGACGGATCACATGCATTCGTGAGTCAAGGTATGGATGACGCCGCCCAACTCCTCGTTGACCGTAGACGCGCTGTTTG
>JAUEPE010000081.1 GCA_030403585.1 Frankia sp. RB7 | reverse complement strand
GGACTGCATCAAGGTCGGCATCGGCCCGGGCTCGATCTGCACCACGCGCATCGTCGCCGGCGTCGGCGTGCCGCAGCTCACCGCGATCATGGATGCGGTCGAGGCCGCGAAGAAGGCCGACATCCCCGTCATCGCCGACGGCGGCATCAAGTTCTCCGGCGATCTGGCCAAGGCGCTCGCCGCCGGTGCCGACATCGCGATGGTCGGCTCGCTGCTCGCCGGCACCGACGAGACGCCCGGCGAAGTGTTCTTGTGGCAGGGCCGTTCCTACAAAGCCTATCGCGGCATGGGCTCGGTCGGCGCGATGGCACGCGGCTCGGCGGATCGCTACTTCCAGCAGGACATCAAGGACGCACTCAAGCTCGTGCCTGAGGGCATCGAGGGCCAGGTGCCCTACAAGGGCCCGGTCGGCAACGTCATGCACCAGCTCGCCGGTGGCCTCCGTGCCGCGATGGGCTATGTCGGCGCAAAGGACATGAAGGAGCTGCACGAGAAGGCGAACTTCGTCCGCATCACCGGCGCCGGCCTGCGCGAAAGCCACGTCCACGACGTGACCATCACGCGCGAGGCGCCGAATTATCCGGGCGGGGGTTAGTCCTCGGTTTTTTTGTTCGCTCCGCTCTCTCCCTCGTCATTGCGAGGAGCTCTTGCGACGAAGCAATCCAGTCCTTTTGTGTTGACGAGACTGGATTGCTTCGCTTCGCTCGCAATGACAGAAAAGTGGAGGAAGCCATCATGTCCCAAGCAAAACGCATCGTTCTCGCCGCACGTCCCGTCGGCGAACCCAGATCATCCGATTTTCGTCTGGAGGAATTCGCAATCCCGACGCCCGGCGCGGGCGAAGTCCTGCTGCGCACGATCTGGCTGTCGCTCGATCCCTATATGCGCGGGCGCATGAGCGACGGTCCGTCCTACGCGACGCCGGTGCCGGTCGGGGGCGTGATGGAAGCCGGCACGGTGTGCGAGGTCGTGGCCTCCAACAATCCGAACTTCGCCAAGGGCGACATCGTGCTGTCCCGCGCTGGCTGGCAGACGCATGCGATCTCGGACGGCAAGGGCCTCGCGAAGGTCGATCCGAAACTCGCGCCGATCTCGACCTCGATCGGCGTGCTCGGCATGCCCGGCATGACCGCGTATACCGGCCTGCTCGACATCGGCAAGCCGCAGGACGGCGAGACCGTCGTCGTCGCCGGCGCTTCCGGCGCGGTCGGCTCGGCCGTCGGCCAGATCGCGAAGATCAAGGGCGCACGTGCCATCGGCATCGCCGGCGGCAAGGACAAGTGCGACTACGTGGTGAAGGAGCTCGGCTTCGATGCCTGCATCGATCACCGCGACCCTGATCTCGCCGCGAAACTCAAGGACGCCTGCCCGAAGGGCATCGACGTCTATTTCGAGAATGTCGGCGGCGCGGTGTTCGAGGCGGTCTTCCCGCTGCTTAATCCATTCGCGCGTGTGCCGGTGTGCGGCCTGATCGCGCATTACAACGACACCGAGGCCAAGCCGCCGAAATGGGCGGCATCCATGATGCGCGCGACGCTGACCAAGCGGCTCACCTTCCGCGGCTTCATCGTCTCCGATTTCGGCTCGCGTCACGGCGACTTCCTGCGCGACATGTCCAGCTGGGTCCGCGACGGCAAGGTGAAGTACAAGGAGTTCGTCACCGAGGGCCTGGAGAGCGCCCCAAGCGCCTTCATCGGGCTGCTGAAGGGCGCCAATTTCGGCAAGCAGCTGGTCCGGGTCGGGCCGGATAAGGCTTAACTCTCAGGACTGGAGCGCCTCCTGGAAGGTCTGGCGCGTCTCATAGTTGTACCGGTGTCACACCCCTGACACCGGTGGTTAATAAATAGTAACCGATTGGCAACACTTGCCCGTAAAAACCCGCCTGTGTGACCGAGGGTTCATTGACGTCCGGGCGAAGGCATTGAATCATCGCGCATATTTTGGGTGTTGCGATGTTAGAGATCGGTATTTTCTGCGTAATTCTTCTGGCCGCCGGCTATTGGGCGACCATGTTCGTCATGGGCCGTCGCGACGACGTCATCCATGGCAAGTTCGTGCGCAGCGAAGACGAGGGCGTGTTCACGCAAGCTCCGATGCCGGCGCGGCCGCCATTTCCGAAGCGTCCGGTCAAGGCTGCGCAGCCCGCTCATGTCCAACCTGCCAACAGTCCGGTCGCTCAGCCGGTGAGCAGCGAGGCGCTGCAATCGTTGCTGGCCGCGATCCAGCAGGATCTCAAGAGCGTCGCCTGAGAAGCGCAGCGCGCTTAGTGCTCGCCACCCATCTGGGCGAAGAGTTCTTCGATATCGACATCGACCTGGCCCGCGGCGCGGACGTGGCGGACTTCGAAGCTGTCAGGGGCGAAGCGGTATTCGACGAGGCCGGTCTCCTTGATCGCGATCTGGTCCTGGCGTGAATCATTGATCTTGAAGCCGGCCGAGGGCGCCCAGACGTGCCGGGTGTGGCGGAACGTGAAGTCGCGACGCTGGTGCACGTGACCGCTGGCGATGAGGCGGAGATCGACATGCGCAAACATCTCGATCAGCCGCGCGCGCGCGGGCTGCGGCACGTAGCGGATCGAGGTTTCAGGGGTTTCGGGATCGTCGGGCAGGTTGAGAAACACCGGCTTGTGCAGGAACAGCGCGATCGGCCCGCCGTTCACGCGTGAGATCTCGGAGGCGAGCCAGTCGAACTGTTCGCCCTCGAACGGGAGCCCCGAATTCATCACCGGCGAGTTGAGGCCGATGAAGCGCCAGCCGGCAGCTTCGAACGACCAGTGGTCCTCGCCGATGATGTCGCGGAATTGCTGGCGGTGCGCTTCCGCGATCGGCGGCTTTGGCGCAGGCCCGATCGCAGTCGGATTGTCGCCGATGTCGTGGTTGCCCGGCAGATAGCGACAGTCGACGGGCAGCGCGTCGTGCAGGCCCTTTGCAAACTGCACATCGTCGCGGCTCGTGGGCCCGTCGAAGGACACATCGCCGGTGTTGATGACGAGATCGGGCCTGTCAGCGTCGATGTGCGCGCTGACCGCCTGGAAGTTCGCGATCAGGCCGGGAAAGCGCCGGCCAAGATGCGTGTCGGAAATCTGGGTGAGGCGAAATTCGGACATGCGCGAAGTATCGCCCGCGCAAACGTCGGAACGATGACGCGCGCGCAAAATCCGCGATCGAACAAAGTTTAAAGCACGCGATAGACGATCGCGGTCAGGTGAGGCCGAGTTGGGCAGGCGCGGCGTGGCGCATGTCGTAGGCAACGAAGGCGAGCAGGGCGGCGGCGGCGAGCACGGCCAGGCCGTGCCTGACAACATCGCGCCAGGTCCGGTACCCCAGGCGGAAATACACGGTCATCGCGAGGGCGACGGCGAGTGCCGCCGCGACGCCGGCCAGCGCCGACATCCAGATGCCGAACTGGCCGTCGGCGGATTCGGTCCAAAGGCTGGACAGGGTGTTCATGATACTCTCTTGGTGCTGTCTCGCCGGGCTCCAGGGGGCCAAAATCGCTGTAATGATCGGCAGTTGGTCGCTTGATCTGGAACGCCGGTTCAACTCGTCGATTGTCAGCGCAAGAAGTCGCGGCTAATGACGGTCTGCGGCACGCCGCCTTACGGGAAAGTTCCGATGTCCGTCCAAATGGTTTTGTTGCCTGTCTTCGTACAGGTCGGTCTCACCTTCGCGCTCCTGCTTGGCATGGTGTTCGGGCGCCGGAATGCGCTGGTCTCCGGCGACACCAAGATCCGCGACATTGCGCTCGGCGAGCCGAACTGGCCGAAGGGCGCCACCCAGATCGCCAATTGCTACCGCAACCAGTTCGAGTTGCCGGTACTGTTCTACGCCCTGATCGTGCTGGCGCTGCCGCTGCGCCATGCGGATCTCTTCATCGTGCTGATGTCCTGGGTCTTCGTGGTGACGCGCTTTGCCCATGCCGGCGTGTTCGTGACCTCGAACGATCTCGGCCGCCGCTCGTCGGTCTGGCTCGCCGGCGTGCTGGTGCTGCTGGCGATGTGGATCTACTTCGCACTGAAAATTCTGTTGCTGATCTGACGGTTGACCGTCGGATTTCATCTGAAAGATTCAAATGACTCCCGCTGCCCGGCTGTCCGCAGCCATCGAAGTGATCGACATCATCGAACGCGACCGCGTGCCCGCAGCCAAGGCGCTGAAGGAGTGGGGCACCGCGCACCGCTTTGCCGGCTCCGGCGATCGCGCCGCCATTGCCGGCCTGGTCTGGGACGTGCTGCGCCGCTACGCCTCCAGCGCCTTTCTCATGGATTCCGACACGGCTCGCGCGCGCCTCATCGGCATGCTCCGCCTCGAGCGCAATATGGACACCGCGACCATGGCCGCGATGTTCGACGGCAGCCGCTACGCACCCGAGCCGCTGACGGAGGCCGAGCAGGCGGCGCTCAGCCATCGCTCCCTGAAAGATGCGCCTGCCGCGACCGCCGGCGACTACCCTGAATGGCTCGATTCCCATCTGGCCAAAGTGTTCGGCGAGGACCGCGCCGCCGAGGCTGTCGCGATGGCGAGCCGGGCGCCGCTCGACCTGCGCGTCAACACGCTAAAGTCCAATCGCGACAAGGTGCTGAAGGCGCTTGCTCATCTTCATGCGAAACCGACGCATTGGTCGCCAAATGGCCTGCGCATCGCGCTTTCGGCCGATGCGCGCAACCCCGGCATCCAGGCGGAAGAGGATTTCATCAAGGGCGGCATTGAAGTGCAGGATGAAGGATCGCAGCTTGCGGCCCTTCTCACCGCGGCAAAACCGGGCGAGCAGGTGATCGATCTCTGCGCCGGCGCCGGCGGCAAGACGCTGGCGCTGGCGGCGATGATGCAGGGCAAGGGCAGGCTGATCGCGACCGACAGCGACAAGCGACAACTCGTGCCGATTCACGAGCGGCTGTCGCGCGCCGGCGTCCACAATGCCGACGTCCGCACGCCGAAGGGCGAGACCGATTCGCTGGCCGATATCAGCGCGACCGCCGACCTCGTCGTCCTCGACGCGCCCTGCACGGGAACCGGCACTTGGCGCCGCAATCCCGATGCCAAATGGCGCATGCGTCCGGGTGCGCTGGAGATTCGCCTCAAGGACCAGGCCGAAGTGCTGGAGCGCGCCGTGCCGCTGGTGAAGGCCGGCGGCCGCATCGCCTACATTACTTGCTCGGTGCTGCCAGTGGAGAACGGCGAACAGGTGACGGCCTTCGTCGCGCGCCATCCGGAGTTCGCGGTGGTGCCGCCGGAGCAGACCGCAAGCGTGCTCTGGGACAAGGCCGAGGAATTTGCGCAAGCCGCGCTGCAATCGCCCGAGGGCTGGCTGATGACCCCGCGCCGCACCGGCACCGACGGGTTCTTCGTCTCGATTCTGAAAAAGGCGGGCTAACTCCCCAAACAAAAACCCCGCGAACCGGGTCCCGGTCGCGGGGTCTCTCGAACTCTACGATCTGCCGGTACGTCCGTGGTCAGATCGCGAATGTCGCGGTCAACTAGCCGGCGCGGAGATTGTCGGCCGAGGACTTGCCGCTGCGGCGGTCCGCAACGATGTCGAACGAAACCTTCTGACCCTCGTTGAGGGTGCTCAGACCGGCGCGTTCAACGGCGCTGATGTGAACGAAGACGTCCTTCTGGCCGTCATCCGGCTGGATGAAGCCAAAGCCCTTTTGGTTGTTGAACCACTTCACGGTGCCCATTGCCATAGTCATTTCCTTTCAATTGACGATGCACTCAGGGGGACAAATGCACATTGCTGCGCCCATCATCCCGGTTGGTCGATTTTGGAGAAATACCTGAAACGTGCTCGCCCACTGAAAATGAGACGGAGCGGCCCAGTCGTTCGGCCAAGGATCGATCTTCACAATCTAGCGATTTTTTGGGGCGACTTCAAGGCGCCACGCGCTCGTGGCGAGCCAGGCGAAGTTTGCTATTTTGCGCTGCACACAAGCGGGTTTCCGATCAGTCCACGATGAAAAGAGTAGCACCAACCGCTGTCGATGAGCGATGCGCGGCGTCGCCAAAATCCGAGACCTGGTAGCTCATCCCCGCCGTGAGCTTGAATGTGCGCCCGTCGCGCAGCTCGCTGTCGAGCTCGCCTGCGAGCACGTAGAGCACGTGGCCGCGATCGCACCAATGATCGGCGAGATAGCCCGGCGAATACTCCACCATCCGCACCCGGAGATCGCCGATGTTGAGCGTGCGCCACAGCGCCTGCCCGGTTTCGCCGGGATGCGTGGTGGCCTCGACCTTGCTCCAGTCGGTGACGGTGAAGGGCGAGGCGGGGAGCTTCATGGGGAGGGTCCTGTCATTGAGCAATCTTGCTTGAGGCATGCTCTTAGCAACAATCTCCGTCATTGCGAGGAGCCCTTGCGACGACGCAATCCAGCCTATCACTGCGGAGGGATTCTGGATTGCCGCGCTTCGCTCGCAATGACGGGGAGGGAGCGGCCCTCAATGCGGCAGATGGTTCGCCGAGCCCTGCACGATCAGCCCCGCATCGTTCACCCGCAAATACTCGCAGATCCGCTTGCCCCGCTCGTTTTCGTAAAACACCACGACGCTATCCGGGCTGACGAGCACATCGACCACGGTGAAATGCAGGTTCGGGATCAGCCCGAGCGCCTTGCCAAAATAGGCCCGCAACGCGTTCTTGCCGCGCACGGTGCCGCTGGCATCGAACCCCATCTCCGGGATCCGGTCTGACGTCATCACGGTGTCCTCGGCATAGAGCGTGAGCACACGCTCGAGGTCGCGCGCATTCCAGGCCTCGACCCAGGTCCGGCCGAGGGCTGCGAGCGTTGATGGCTGATGGTGCTGTGACATGGCTTTCTCCCTGATCGGCTCCTGTGTGACGCGAAGCATGTTAGGTCAATAATACTGACCTATTTCCATTTGTCCATGCCCAAAGAAGAATGTGGGTGCGTGCCGCGCGCGGTTGCGGGCGGGGGCACGGTCGCGTATTTGCTTGCCATGACAGCAGCACAGAACGCCCAGCAGTCGACGCCCTCATTGGCCTCGGCGCACGACAAGATTCTCATCGTCGACTTCGGCAGCCAGGTGACGCAGCTGATTGCGCGTCGCGTGCGCGAGGACGGCGTCTATTGCGAGATCGTCCCGTTCAACAAGGCCGAACAGGCCTTCCTGGAGATGAAGCCGAAAGCGGTGATTCTCTCCGGGGGTCCTGAGTCGGTGCATGAGGCCGGCTCGCCCCGCGCCCCGCAGCTGATCTTCGCCTCCGGCGTGCCCGTGCTTGGAATCTGCTATGGCCAGATGACCATGGCGGAGCAGCTCGGCGGCACCGTCGAGGGCGGCCATCACCGCGAATTCGGCCGCGCCGATGTCGAGGTGAAGGCGCCGAGCAAGCTGTTCGAGGACGTCTGGTCGCCCGGCGGCAAGAACCAGGTCTGGATGAGCCATGGCGACCGCATCACAAAGATGCCGCCGGGCTTCTCCGTCGCCGGCACCTCGCCGAATGCGCCGTTCGCGATCATTCACGACGAGACGCGCAAATATTACGGCCTGATGTTCCACCCCGAAGTCGTGCACACGCCCGACGGCGCCAAACTGATCCGCAATTTCGTCCGCAAGATCGCCGGCCTCACCGGCGACTGGACCATGCGCGCCTTCCGTGAGGAGGAGATCGCCAAGATCCGCGCCCAGGTCGGCAAGGGCAAGGTGATCTGCGGCCTTTCTGGCGGCGTCGATTCAGCCGTTGCCGCCGTCTTGATCCACGAAGCCATCGGCGACCAGCTCACCTGCGTGTTCGTCGATCACGGCATGCTGCGCCTCGACGAAGCCAAGACCGTGGTCGACCTGTTCCGCCACCACTACAACATCCCGCTCGTGCACGTGGACGCCTCGAAGCAGTTTTTGGGCGAGCTCGAGGGCGTCACCGATCCCGAAACGAAGCGCAAGACCATCGGCCGCCTCTTCATCGAGGTGTTCGAAGCTGAAGCCAAGAAGCTCGGCGGCGCCGACTTCTTAGCCCAAGGCACGCTCTATCCCGACGTGATCGAGAGCGTCTCCTTCACCGGCGGGCCTTCAGTTACCATCAAGTCGCACCACAATGTCGGCGGTCTCCCCGAGCGCATGAACATGAAGCTCGTCGAGCCCCTGCGCGAGTTGTTCAAGGACGAGGTGCGCAAGCTAGGGCGCGAGCTCGGCCTCCCCGAAATCTTCGTCGGCCGCCACCCGTTCCCGGGCCCCGGCCTCGCCATCCGTTGCCCCGGCGACATCACGCGCGACAAGCTCGACATCCTGCGCCAGGCCGATGCCGTCTACATCGACCAGATCCGCAAGCACGGCCTCTACGACGATATCTGGCAGGCCTTCGCCGTGCTGCTCCCGGTGAAGACCGTTGGCGTCATGGGCGACGGCCGCACCTACGACTTCGTCGTGGGCCTGCGCGCCGTGACCTCAACCGACGGCATGACCGCCGACTTCTACCAGTTCGACATGAAGTTCCTGGGCGAGACCGCCACGCGCATCATCAACGAGGTGAAGGGCGTGAACAGGGTGGTGTACGATGTGACGAGCAAGCCACCTGGGACGATTGAGTGGGAGTAGGGTAGAAAATTGGATTGAACTCTGAAGTTTTCGTCTAGGATTCGATTGCTATTGTCCTTGTAAAACCTAATTTTGCGATTATGCCCTATGGCCGCTCGCTATGCGTCGGACGACATAGTCCGGAATATTTTCAATGCGGGAAGGGTGCTGAGTAAGGCTCAGTACATTTACACGGAAGAAGAGGCGAAGGAGCCTTTCTTCGCAGTTCTGCATGAGATCGATTGGATAGTGGAGGCTATTCCGACGATTCTCTCTATCAAGGCAGATGTATATTTTGCCGTCGTGATCTCGCAGACCCCATATCAAGTGACGCATCTTGGTGATGGCACGTTTGTGGTGCTTGTTGATCAGCGTGCATTCTACATGTTGCTAACCTTGTGCCTCCGAATTCAGACGCTTTCGCCTTTCTGCGATCATTTCGGCTTCAGTGGCGTTAGTTGCGACAAAGATTATGCGGGTAAGTTCCTTCTCGATATAGCGAAGGACTTTGTCTTTCATACTTCGAATGTTGCGCCCTTCCTGAAACCGGAGCAGTCTCGTTTAATATATCAAGCAGCCAGTACATACATCATTGGGCACGAAATTGCGCACGTGGCCCACGGTCATCTCGACTTCAAAGCATCATCAGAGTTTCCGCTGTTCGCGACGTCCAATGATGACCGAAATCTCACGTTGCGCACGCTCGAAATGGACGCGGATAGTTCTGCGACGACATCTGTCTTCGACGTATTCGAACGCTATCTAAACCGAGTATTACAATCGGCTCAATTGCCTCTCGAGAAGTCGCCGGACGAAATCCGACTATCGGTGCGAGAGCAATACGTCGCCGGCATGTTCATAGCTTTGTTGTACATGGACGCCCTATCAGACAATTTTGCTCCAGCGGCGTATCCAATCAGCTACGCACGATTCTTGACTACTTTTGATGTGGTGAGAACCGTTCTGACGCGCGTTCAAGCGGATTATATTCCCGAGCGCATGCGGCAGCTGCTGGTGGCCGTGTTCGAGAGGCTCAGCGGCGGTATTGGAACGCTAGGTCATCCGATTGCATCCAACGTGATGGTCATCGACGGTGACCTCGAGAGGCCGAGTTACGAATACAACGATCTGGGAATTGCCGCTGGGCTTGAGCATCTTCAACCTTTGCATAATCGATGGGCTCTTATTCGTCCCTTCCTTGAGCGGTATCAAAGAGGCGGCCGACTTGCGCCGGCGCGGGCTGTTCCGATCTAGGCGGTTAAGTTTGAGAGCTCATGGATGAGTTGAACTCTTCGCGAAGCCCATCGTGATTGCAAGGTATGTTGATGGGTATCGCTTGCTTCACTATCCTACTAGCTGTGACGACGAGTGGGAGTCTGGGGGTTACGGTGACAGTGCACAAAACTCCCATTGCCATTTTGGGAGCGACCGGCGCAACCGCTACCTCCGCGCTTGGGTGGTGCCTGGGAGCTCCTTGAATCAAGAGTCATATCCGTATATAACTACTGTGGTCATATGTAGGTGCTCCATGCGCGAAATTCAGCTTCGTGATGCCAAGGCCAACCTCTCCGCGGTCGTCGATGAAGCGATCGATGGCAAGCCAGCGGTGATCACGCGCCACGGCAAGAAGCAGGCGGTGGTCCTGAGCTACGAGGAGTGGCGGCGGCTGTCACAGGTGCCGAGCTTCGGGCGTCTGCTGATGGCGGCGCCCGTAAGAGCGGGCGAGTTGCCGGCGCGCAATCGTTCCAAGCTGCGCAAGACAGACTTCTGAGACGTGTATCTCGTCGATACCAATGTGATATCTGCGGTCTCGCCAAACCGATCGGCGCCCGCGGCGCTGGTCGAATGGATGGATGCGCAATCCGCTTCCTTGTTCTTGTCTGCCGTCACCATTGCAGAGGTCGAGGACGGAATAGCCAAGCTTCGCCGCGAGAAAGCCACGCGCAGGAGCAAGGACTTGGCCCAATGGCTCGACGCCGTGTTGCATCTCTATGGCGATCGGATTCTGGCATTTGACGCGGCGGCTGCGCGGCTCGCGGGGGAGTTGTCTGACCGGGCTCGCGGGCGGGGGCATGCGCCCGGACTGGCCGATATCATCATTGGTGCCACGGCGCGTCGGCACGCACTGACGATCCTGTCCCGCAATATCAAGCACTTCGCGCCGCTCGGCGTGCCCGTGCTCGATCCATTCGTCGATCTGCTTTCGTCCTGATTGTAGCGCGGGGATTTGGCGCGGTTACGGTGACAGTGCTGGACTGCACACAAAACTTGCAATGCCCGGCCCAGGCCCCACCAGGTCCAGGCGTCCGCCTGACAAGCTCGATATCCTGCGCAAGGCCGATGCCGTCTACATCGACCAGATCCGCAAGTACGGCCTCTACGACGACATCTGGCAAGCCTTTGCCGTGCTGCTCCCCGTCAAGACCGTCGGCGTCATGGGCGACGGCTGGACCTACGACTTCGTCGTGGGCCTGCGCGCCATCACCTCGACCGACGGCATGACCGCGGACTTCTACCAGTTCGACATGAAGTTTCTCGGCGAGACGCGCGACGCGCATCATCAACGAGGTGAAGAGCGTGAACCGGGTGGTGTATGACGTGACGAGCAAGCCGCCTGGAGCGATTGAGTGGGAATAATCTTTAGAAACTGAGTGCCGAGGGCGCGTTTTTAGGGGCTCCGTTTTGGTCGGTTCTGTACCATCATGTACCATGATGGTATCTGGCGGCGAACCGAACGGAGAATACCTTGTTGACCGATACGGGACTTCAGAAGCTCAAGCCTGGCGAGAAGCTTTACAAGCGCGGCGACCGCGACGGTATGTACGTTGCCGTCCTGCCCCATCAACAGGCGCAAGCAGATCCGGGAAAGTGGCGACCACACCATCAAGGTGGTGCATTGATGCGCGCCGCGTTGAAAGTGGTGATGGCCGCAATATTTGCCATGCCGGCTGCGGTGGCTCTGGCGAAGTCTCCGGACTGCGCGAGTTGGCCCACCAACATGGCCCTCGTGCACCTCAAGAACGCCGGCCTGATTGATATCCCATCAGTGATCGAGGCGCAGACCAGGGCCGTTCGTCTCGCATCCGAAAAGATCGGCAAAGACCTCTACCAGCAGGTTTACGACATCACGCTTCACACCAAGGATGGCAACAAGATCGAGGTCATCACGAAAAGCCAGGCATCAAGCGAGGAATGCTCGATGAGCGGCGTCGAAATCTACGTGGTCTCGAAGAAAATCGGCGGTTCGGGCGAGCAGCCATCTGAGGGCACGACTAAAAAGTGATCCGGGCGCTTGTCTTCGTATCATGTCTGCGCGAACATCTTGCAGCGACGTAGGATGGGTAGAGCGAAGCGAAACCCATCGCTCATGCCGAGTGGATACTGATGGGTTTCGCTGCGCTCTACCCATCCTACGCGTTCAATCGGCGAGCGGAACGTCTTCGGCTCGACGCTGATCACCTCAGAGGTTTCGCGACATCTTCTCATACTTCTTCACCAGCCGCTCGCGCTTCAGCCGCGACAGCCGCTGGATCCAGAACGTCCCGTCGAGTTGATCGATCTCGTGCTGATGGCAGACAGCGCGCAAGCCATCCGACTCCTCGCTGTGCGTGTTACCGTCGAGATTCCAATAGCTGATCCGCACCCGCGCGTGGCGCTGCACCTCGTCATTTACGCCGGGCATCGAAACGCTGCCTTCCTTGTGCAGGATCATCTCGGGCGACGCCCATTCAACTTGCGGATTGACGTAGGTCTGCGGGCCCACCTTGGGGTCAAGCTCGAGCACGACGACACGCAAGGGCACACCGATATGCGGCGCCGTGATGCCGATCCCGGGCGCGGCGCGCATCGTCTCCAGCAAGTCGGCTGCAAGCTCGCGCAAGCCGTCGTCGAAGGCGGTGACGGGGCGGGCGGGCGTCGCGAGGCGGCGGTCGGGGTAGCGGACGATTGGGCGAATGGTCATTGGAGGCTCCTACCACTCACGGGGGAGTGAAGCACCCCGTTCTTGACGCCCTACCAACTGGAAGGTAGATATCCGCCATGACCAACGTTTCCTCGACCGCTGACGACATCCTGGCCTGCGCCCGCACGCTGATCATTGCGGGCGGCTACAACGGCTTCAGCTATGCCGACGTCGCCGAAGTCGTCGGCATCCGCAAGCCAAGCATCCACCACCATTTCGCCAGCAAGGTCGATCTCGTCCGCACCCTGGTGTCGCGCTATCGCGAAGAGGCCGAGGCGGGACTGGCGGCGCTCGAGCGCAATATTCCGGACCCGCGCGAGCAGCTCAAGAGCTATGTCAGGTATTGGGAAGCGTGCATCACTGATGCGACGGCGCCTTTCTGCGTCTGCGCGCTGCTGGCCAGCGAACTTCCGATCCTGCCGGAGGAGGTGGCGCTCGAAGTCCGCTCGCATTTCCGTTTCCTGGCGTCCTGGCTGACTTCGGTGATCGAGCGCGGCAAGCGGAAGGGGCAGCTCAAACTCTCCAGCACGGCCCGGGTCGAGGCCGAAGGATTCATGGCGACCATTCACGGCGCGATGTTGTCGGCGCGCGCCTATGGCGATCCCAAGATGTTTGGTGTGATCACCGCTCCGCTGCTGGATCGGCTGTCCACGAAACACTGAACGACATCGGCGAGACGACAACGGCACCTGCAGGCATCGGGGTGAAGGCGTCTTGCTGCGCGTAAGACTACCAACTAGTAGGTAAGGGAATGAAGGCAATGGCGCATCATCAACTAGATCTCGTTCGTGACGGTCGCGAGCAATGGCTCAAACAATACTACTTCCTCCGCGCGGCCTTCTCCGTCGCCTGGGTCGTCGCCGCGTTTGCCGTCGCGCCGTCCTCTGCGGCGATCGCCGGCGGCTTGCTCGTGCTCTATCCGGCATGGGACGCCGCGGCCAATTTCGTCGATGCCTTGCGCAGCGGCGGCCTCACGCAAAACCGTACGCAGGCGCTGAACGTTGTGGTCAGCCTCGCGACCACCGTCGCGGTCATCGTCGCCTTGCAAACGAGCATGAACCGGGTGCTCGGCGTCTTCGGTGCCTGGGCGATCCTGTCCGGGTTGCTCCAGCTGGGGACGGCGATCCGGCGCTGGAAAAGTTTTGGCGCGCAATGGGCCATGGTGCTCAGCGGCGGTCAGTCGGCGCTCGCGGGCGGCTTCTTCATCTTTCAAGCAACGACGCCGATGTCGCCATCGATCGCCAATGTCGCGGGCTATGCCGCCGTCGGTGCGATCTACTTCCTGGTCTCGGCCGTATCGCTCGCCGTGAGCGACTGGCGTCGGCGCGCCGTGACGTAGCGCAGCGTCGCTTGCCGTCACGCGTCCGGATACGGCGTTCCGTCCTTGTGCAGGAACCGGCCATCCGATGCCGGGCTCATCATGTCGACGTCCGAGCAGGTGATAAGGTCGTCGGGCGAGCGCGAGCCGACTTCGAGGTAAACGGCGATCGCGTCCGACCGGTTGATCATGTGATGGCCGTTGCCGCTGTTCTTCGGAAATGCGGCGCAGTCGCCGGCGCGCAGCACTGTCTCGCCGTCGTCCTCGATCAACGTGAGTTCGCCTTGCAGCACGTAGACGAACTCGTCCTCGCGCGAGTGCCAGTGCCGCTGGCTCGACCAGTTGCCCGGCGGCAGGCGCATCAAATTGACGCCGAAATCGGAAAGGCCTCCGGCATTGCCAAGCCGCTTGCGGGTGCGATCGGCGCAAGGAGGATTGAAGGGCGCGGGATAGCCGGAGCCCTTCCGGGCCGGGACGGCAGCGATGTCGATTTTTGGCATGGGACTATTCCGTTCACGGGCGTGTTCGAAGACTACAATGCGCCAGTTGAAACGGCTATGCTGCGATCCGAAAAGCTGGATCGTGGAATCGCTGCAAGTGCTCTCGGACGTTCTCAAGCGGAAAGAAATCTATAGTTACTTCAGCCGCGCGGCGATGGAGAAGGCACACGCCTATCAGGCGCAGGGCCGCGTCTCGGCGGTAGACGTCACCGACGACCTGACCCGCGTCACTTCCCGGGTGCGAGGCAGCCAGGCCAGGGATTATCGCGTCGACATCCAACTGGAGTTCGACCGCGACAGCCTGACCGACATTGACGGCGATTGCAGTTGTCCGATGGCCCTCAACTGCAAGCATGTCGCTGCGACCTTGCTGGAAGCGCTGAGTGACAAGCGACCGTCGAAGTTGGCGCCCGTGCCACCCCCGCAGGCGGCCAAGCCTGCCAAAGTGCAAGCCCCGTCGGCTCCGCCGGTTCTGGGCTTCGAGGTCAACACCTGGATCGACACTGTGGGCCGCGCGGCGCGGAGCGGCGATCATGCCGCGGACGAGAGCCAGCGATTGCTGTATTGCCTGCAGCCGTCGAACGACCCGATGCCTTACCTCGCGATAACCCTGCGATCGGTCCGGCTCCGCAAGGGCGGAGATTTTGCCGACAACTACACCAGTCCCAGCCTGTACGAATTCAAGCCCGAACGGGCGCCGAAATACTTCCGTGATGTCGACGTCGACATCGTGACGGAGGTGAACGGCCGCATCCGCAACTCCTACATCCAAGGGCCGTATCCGGAAGAGCTGTTGCACCGGATTGTCGCGACCGGCCGCGCGTTCTGGCTCGATCACAAGCGGGCCCCGCTGAGCTGGGGCGAAGTGCGTGATGGTCGGATCGAGTGGCGTCCGGCATCCACGCGCGGCGTGGCGCCACACCTCATCGTGCCCGGCGTAGTGCCACTCAATGCCGAACCGCCGGTCTATGTCGACGAATCCAGCGGTGTGATAGGCCCCGTGAAACTCGGCCTGCCGCCTCGGCTTGCCTGCCAGTTCCTGGCTGCACCCGCCATTCCCCGTGCGCAACTCGAAGAAGTGTCGCGTCGCCTGAGCCAGAGGCTGCCCGAACTTCACCACGGCCTCCTGCCGGTGCCGCCGGTGGCTGCGGTACTCGTCGACGAGGATCCGCGTCCCGTGCTGCGGCTGAAGCTCGGACACCTGAACGCAGGCTATCATATCTATTATGGCAACAAGAACGACGGCCCGGTCCCGCCGGCGTGGCCAGCCTCGGCTTCCGCTACGGTGGGTTCGACATCGATCCTACCCAGCGAGCGAGCCGGCTGGAGCTGTTTCAAGGCGGGCAGGTCTATGCGATCGCACGCCGCCTGGCGAAGGAGAAACAGGCGCGCAAACGCCTTGCCGACACGGGTCTCGCCGACGCACGGTCGGTGCACCGGATGCTCGACTACCGCCATGCCACCGATCTGACGCTGCGCGAGCAGCACGGCTGGTTCGATTTTCTGGCGCTGCACGCCGAGCAACTGCGGTCTGAGGGGTTCGAGATCCTTGTCGACGACGATTTTCCGTTCCGGTTGGCGGAATCGTCAGGCGATTTCGACGCGGTGCTGGAGTCCAGCGGCATCGACTGGTTCGAACTGTCACTCGGCATCGAGATCGAAGGCGAGCGGCGCGATCTCGCACCGCTCCTGGCCGCGCTGGTTTCGGCGCCCGGCTTCACTCCCGAGTTGCTGACCCGACTCGCGGACAAGGGCGAGCGTTTCCTTCTGCCTCTCGCCGACGGCCGGCACGTCGCGCTGGCCGCGGATCGCTTCCTGCCGCTCGTGCTGGCGCTGCATGGCCTGCATATCAGCGGCGCTTTCGAGGACGCCTCCAGGAGCATCAGACTGTCTCGCGCGGACGTCGTTCCGCTGCTCGGTGCCGAGAACGAGCGCTTCGCCTTTCGGGGCGCGGACAGTCTTCGCCACCTCGCAGGCCTGCTCCAGGCGCGAGGGTTGACGGCGCCGGAACTGCCGCCGACCTTTCGCGCCACGCTGCGGCCCTATCAGGCGCAGGGCGTGGCATGGCTCGATCTGCTCCGCGAGAGCGGGTTGGGCGGGATCCTCGCCGACGACATGGGTCTGGGCAAGACCGTCCAGATCCTGGCCTTGATCGCGCTGGAGAAAGCACGAGGTCACCTCGCCAATCCCGTGCTGGTCGTCGCGCCGACCAGCCTGATGACGAATTGGTCCGCCGAAGCGCAGAAATTTGCGCCGGAGCTGAAGGTCCTCGTGTTGCACGGGGCAGATCGCAAGCATAAATTTCCTGCCATCGCAGAGCACGATCTGATTCTGACCACCTATCCGCTGATCGCGCGGGACCGCGAAGTTCTGCTGGCGCGGGAGTGGCATATGGCGGTGCTGGACGAGGCGCAGACGGTCAAGAATCCGGATGCCGCCACCACACGATGGCTGCGCGAGACCAAGGCGAAGCATCGCTTCTGTCTCACGGGCACGCCGATGGAAAATCACCTCGGCGAACTCTGGTCGATCATGAGCTTCGCCAACCCCGGCTATCTCGGCGACAAGGCGGCCTTTTCGCGCCAGTGGCGCACGCCGATCGAAAAGCGCGCCGACAAGCCGCGGACCGCCGCCCTGGCGCAGCGCGTCAAGCCGTTTCTGTTGCGCCGTACCAAGACTGAGGTGGCGACCGAGCTGCCCGCCAAGAGCGAGATGGTGGAGACCATCGCGCTGGAAGGGCCGCAGCGCGATCTCTACGATTCGATACGGCTCACGATGTCGCGCAAGGTTCGCGAGGCCATCGCAAAGCGCGGCCTTGCCAAGAGCCACATCGTGGTGCTCGAAGCCCTGCTTCGGATGCGGCAAGCCTGTTGCGATCCCGCGTTGCTGAAACTGGACGACGGCGTCGAACGGCCGTCGGCCAAGCTCGATCGTCTGATCGACATGGTGGGGGAGCTGCTGAGCGAGGGACGCAAGATCATCATCTTCTCGCAATTCACCTCCATGCTCGATCTGATCCGGAAGCGCCTCGACACGGGAGGCCTGCGCTACAGCATTCTCACGGGTCAAACCAAGGACCGAAAGACCGCGATTGAATCCTTTCAGGACGGCGCGGCCGAGATCTTCCTGGTCAGCCTGAAGGCAGGTGGGGTCGGCCTCAACTTGACCGCCGCCGACACCGTCATCATTTTCGATCCCTGGTGGAATCCCGCAGTCGAGGAACAGGCGATCGATCGGGCGTATCGGATTGGGCAGGACAAGGCCGTCTTCGTTTACAGGCTGGTGGCCACCGGGACGATCGAGGAAAAGATGGACGAGCTCAAAGCCAGAAAGCGCGCGCTCGCCGATGGCCTGTTCGACCGTAACGGCGGGATCGCGTCGGCCCTCACGGAGAGCGATGTGAGCGCCCTGTTCGACGCGTAGCCCGGCGCAGAGCGGCAGGCGCTTCGGGACGACGTGATCGAGGTTTGCTGAATGATGACATAATGCAGGTGTTTTGCCCGACGTGTCAAATCGTGCTCTCGCCGGCGCAAGCCCCTGGTAAGTCATTGATCCCGCAACGGCCGGCTACTGTGCATGGGGTTGTTTTCGACTTTTGCTTTGGCGGCGCATCATTCGGGGGGCATAATTTAATCACGCCATCCTGTCTGCCTTCGCCGTTTCCATTCGTCTTCCACCCAGACAGACCTGACGGGAGACAAAGATGACTGGTTCCTCTTATCGCTGGGTGATCGTCGCCGCCGGCGGCCTGCTCGGCTGCGTCGCGATCGGCGGCATGTTTTCGCTGCCGGTGTTTTTGCAGCCGATCGCCAAGGACACCGGCTGGTCGGTGACCGGCATCTCCAGCGCGATGACGATCGGCTTCCTCGCGATGGCCTTCACCAGCATGGCCTGGGGTACGGCCACCGACCGGTTCGGGCCGCTGCCGGTGGTGCTGACGGGATCGACGGTGCTGTCGCTCAGCCTGTTCGCCGCGAGCCATGCGACCTCGCTGATCGTGTTCCAGTTCGTGTTCGGCCTGCTGGTCGGCGCCTCCTGCGCCGCGATCTTCGCGCCGATGATGGCGACCGTCACCGGCTGGTTCGACACCCATCGCAGCCTCGCGGTCTCGCTGGTGTCGGCCGGCATGGGCGTGGCGCCGATGACGATGGCGCCGCTCGCCGCCTGGCTCGTCTCCAACCACGACTGGCGCACCGCGATGCAGATCGTGGCGCTGGTGGTCGCTATCATCATGATCCCGGTCGCGCTGCTGGTGCGCCGTCCGCCGGCGCTGGCGCATCCGCCGGTCGCGGCAACAAGCGAGGGCGGTCCGCGATCCGAGATGACGGTGGGCGAAGCGCTGCGCTCGCCGCAATTCATGATCCTGCTCGCCACCAATTTCTTCTGCTGCGCCACCCATTCCGGCCCGATCATCCACACCGTCAGCTACGCCGTGAGCTGCGGCATCCCGCTGATCGCGGCGGTGACGATCTACAGTGTCGAGGGACTGGCCGGCCTCGGCGGCCGCATCGCCTTCGGCCTGATGGGTGATCGGCTCGGCGCCAAGCGCGTGCTGGTCGGAGGCCTGCTCGCGCAAGCC
>JAUEPE010000080.1 GCA_030403585.1 Frankia sp. RB7 | reverse complement strand
CTCTTAATCAGCGGGTCCCAGGTTCGAGCCCTGGTGCGCCCACCAAAGGAAGATTGTTATTTTCCAGGACCTTCGCGGAGCGATCGGCGAGAATAGAATGGGTCTCGCGCGACGTTTTTCATTGAAGGGCGTGCGGCCAGATTGCTGTGCGACTTTTCCCTTTGTTTTGTATGTTCACCCCATTCATGCGGCGCGTGGATAGGTGGGAGTGATCCGTCGCTCCCGCTTCTTCAGGTCTATCCGCAGACAGATGTCGCTTGGCGTGTCACATCGCACCTGCGCTTGCGCGCGACTATACGCTGATTGCGGCGGACCGCCGCGGATGACGCGCGATTGGGCCAGCGTAGCGCGCAACTTGACGCATGCGACCGATCATTTGTGGTCCAGAGTTTCACGTCCGCCAGACGCAAGTGAACGCCAGGAAGCAGTGCCACAGAGCAGCTCTGAGAGCAGGTTAGTCAAAGCTGCGGCTTCTGATTTGCCCAGCCTGTCCAAAATTTCCTGCTGAATGGACGTTATCAGCGGGCCAACGTCCTCGAAATGCGCTGCTCCTCTGCGCGAGAGGAAGATGAGAACCTTGCGCCGGTCATGCGGGTCGGGGCCGCGATAAACCTCAGCCGATTCGACCATCTTATCGATGATTTTTGTGAGCGTCGGACCATCGACAAAGAGGCGCGTTGCCAGCTCGCCCATCGGCAGCCCATTCCGTTCAGTTAGCGCCTCGAGCACACGGTACTGGTGCAGAGATACGCCCTTTGGCTTGAGCTCCGTCTCCAGCACCTGCTCGAGTCGGCGGTTCACGCCTCGGATGAGATCAGGTAGATCCACTTTATCGGCCCCCGGCGGATTATTTGAGATTTCAACCTTTGCCTTGGAATGTAAAGTCGAGCAAGTAGAAAGCAGCTTCTGCTCCAGTTGCCTACTGGACGGGCTGATGCCGCCGCCAGCGCTGGAAAAAGGGGCAGCCCCCCTTCGAAACTGAGTGCTTTCAGTGCAGAGCCGGCCTTTTGGGGGCCGGATTGCCCTTGGCACGATTCGTGAGTGGTGTGTGTCTGGAAGCGCGGAGACACCGCCGTTGCGTAGCGTTCGAATATGTCTGCTCGTCCCACAGAGCGGAGCAGCGGGACTTTGGGCCCCGTCGGCTGAGGCATGCGGTCGCCTGGCCGTCGACGAGATCAACAACGTGTCCGGTATCCTGCGGCGTCCGGTCGAGCTATGCGTCGTGAACGCCGGAGAAACCGGCGCGAGCGCGGGACGGGCTGCGCGCGATGCCATCGAAATCGATGGTGTCGACGGTATCGTCGGGATGTTGCCCAGCTTTGCACGCGATTTCGTGGCGCGTGCTGCCGGTGGCCGCGTTCCCTTCATCTACACTCCGCAGTTCGAGGGGCACTCGCCGACGCCGGATGTCATGGCGACCGGCGAGACAGCCGAAGAGCTTCTTGCGCCTGCGATTCAATGGCTTTCGGAAGCGAAGCATGCGCGCCGCTATTTCCTCTGCGGTAACGATTACGTCTGGCCGCGCTCGTCCTTACGGATCGCGCGCGCTTTGATCGCCCGCGTTGGGGGAACGGTGACGGGAGAACACTATTTGCCTGTGGGTCGGCACGACTTCGATGAAATTGTGGAGCGGATCAAAGCCACGCGCTCGGACGTCGTCCTTCCGTATTTCCTCGGGCTCGACTGCATCGCATTCAATCGCGCGTTCTACGCGGCGGGATTGAGCTCGCGCGTGTTGCGGTTTTCTTCGGCGATCGACGAGACCGTGGCGTACGGACTCGATGTCCGCGAGACCGAAAACCTCTACGCTACCTCGAGCTACTATGCGTCAATCCGCTCGCGCAACAATGGTGCGTTCCTGGAGCGCTATCATACGGCGTTCGGCGACAGTCCCCCGCCCGTGAACGCGTTCGGTGAATCCTGCTACGAGGGAATCTATTCGCTCGCAGCCCTGATTGAGGAAGCTGAGAGCCTGGACGCACGCAAGTTGATGCGCCTCTACGGCCGAACATTCCAGCAGCGCACGGCGCGAGGCGATCAGGTGCGATCCGTGGTCGGTGGTCGGCACCCCATCTATCTCGCCCAGGTCGACGGCTACGACTTCTCAATCGTCACGCGACGATAAAACACTTGCTTTTTCAAATATTGTATTCTTAATATTTTCCGTATCAAAAACGTATGGGGACGTCTATGTCTTTTTCTCGTCGCCGCTTCTTGCGGCACTCGGCCTTAGCCACGACGACATTGATTGCCGCGCCCGCGGTCTTCCGCTCTGGCGCATTCGGCGCGGAAAACCCGATCGTCGTCGGCAGTCTGCACGACCAGTCAGGGCCGATCGCAGCCTCGGGGACCCCGATGGTCTATGCGCTGCAGCTCGCCGTGGACGAGATCAACGCCGGCGGCGGCCTGCTGGGCCGGCCGCTGAAGGTGATCCATTATGACACCCAGTCGAACATCCAGATGTATTCGCAATTCGCCCAGCAGCTCGCGGTGAAAGACAAGGTCGACGTGGTCCACGGCGGCATCACCTCGGCGTCGCGCGAGGCGGTGCGTCCGACCTTCGACCGCTTCAAGGTACTCTACTTCTACAATGTGCTCTACGAAGGCGGCGTCTGCGACCGCAACACCTTCTGCACCGGCACGACGCCCGCACAGACGGTGGAGAAGCTGGTGCCTTCAGCGATGAAGAAGGCGGGCAAGAAGGCCTACATCATTGCCGCCGACTACAATTACGGTCAGATCACCGCGAAGTGGATGACGAAGTACGTCAAGGACAATGGCGGCGAAGTGCTGTCGACCGACTTCTTCCCGCTCGACGTCACCAATTTCGGCACGACCATCTCCAAGATCCAGGCGGCGAAGCCCGACCTCATCCTGTCGGCGCTGGTCGGCGGCAACCACACCGCCTTCTACCGGCAATGGACCTCGGCCGGCATGAAAGGCAAGATTCCGATCGCGTCGACCACCTTCGGTCTCGTCAACGAGCCGACGACGCTCGATGCCGCCGAGAGCGATTCGATCCTCGGCGCGTACGGCTATTTCGAGGAGCTCACCACGCCCGCCTCCAAGAGCTTCGTCGAGAAGATCAAGAAGGCACATCCGGACTCGCCCTATGTCAGCGAGCTCGCCGCCTGTACTTATGAGGGCGCCATGCTCTGGGCGGAAGGCGTGAAGAAGGCCGCCAGCATCGACCGCATGAAGGTGATCGAGGCGCTGGAGAGCGGGATCGCTTTCGACGGTCCGAGCGGCAAGGTCTCACTGGACAAGCCGACCCATCACACCACCCGCAACGCGTTCCTCGCCGAGGTGAAGGATCGCAAATGGTCGGTGCTGGAGAGCTACTCCGACGTCAAGCCGGCCGATACGGCGAGTGTCTGCGATCTCGTCAAGAACCCGACCGACACCAAGCAGTACATCATCAATCTCTGAGGCGTGGCGGGCTCCGCCCACCGGCGGGGCCCGCCATTTCGGGGCCTGAAAGAATCCAAGCATGGCGCTCTACCTCATCGTCGCGCTCGACGTCCTGAACGGAATATCGTTGTTGTTCCTGCTGTGCCTCGGCCTCGCGATCATTTTCGGCATGATGAAGATCATCAATCTCGCCCATGGCGAGTTCATCATGCTCGGTGCTTACGCGACCGTCATATCGGCCAATGCGGGCGTCAATATCTGGATCGCGATGTTGGTTGTCGCACCGCTCTTCGTCGGTCTCGTGGGTCTCATCATCGAGCGCTGTCTCATTCGCTTTCTCTACGGGCGTCTCGTCGATTCCATGCTGGCGACCTGGGGGCTGAGCCTCCTGATCATCGGTATCGTCACGACGATCTACGGCAACACGCAACAGGGCGTGCCCACGCCGCTCGGCGGCTTCTCCATCGGTTCCTATCAATCCAGCTATTACACGCTGTTCCTGGCCGGCATGGCGATCGCCATGATGGCGCTGGTCTACGGCGTCATGCGTTACACAAGGTTGGGACTGATCGCTCGCGCGACCATGCAAAATCCGGCGATGGCGGCGACCCTGGGTGTCAATCCGACCAGGGTCTATATGAGCACCTTTGCGGTCGGCGCCGCCGTCACGGGATTGGCCGGCGGCCTGGTAGCGCCCGTCTCGGGCATCACGCCCGGCATGGGCGGGGCCTATGTCGCCAAGGCCTTCATGACCGTCGTCGGTGGTGGCGCAGCCATGCTGTCGGGCACGATGTCGGCAGCGAGCCTGTTCGGCGCCGTCAATCAGGTCGGCGCCTATTTCACGACGCCGGTCTATGGCGAGGTTCTCGTGTTCACGGCAGCGATCGTCTTGATCCGCCTACTGCCGCAGGGCATCTCCGGACGCTTCTTCAAGGGAAATTTGTAATGCCCGTCCGCTTCAGCCTCGTGGCCCAGGCGGTCGTCGTCGTTCTCGCGATCGTCGCGATCGCGGTGATTCCCAACGTGATCGAGCTGTTCGCGATGATGCAGCTGACGTTGTTCGCGGCGATGGCGGTCCTGGCGCTCAGCCTTGCCTTCATCTGGGGCTTTGGCGGCATCCTGTCGTTCGGCCAAACGGCCTTCTTCGGCCTCGGCGGCTATGCCTACGCGATATCGGCGGTCAACTTCCAGGATTCGACGCCGTCGATCCTGCTCGCCATTATTATTCCGGCGCTGTTCGCTGCTATCCTGGGCTATTTCATCTTCTTCGGCCGCATCTCCGACGTCTATCTCGGCGTGATCACGCTGACCGTCACGCTGATCCTGTTCAATTGCGTCAACTCGACCTCGGGCGACGAATACAGGATCGGCAAGGCGTTGCTCGGCGGGTTCAATGGCATGCCGGCCGTGCCAACCTTCAATGTGCCATTTTATCCGGACCAGGTTCTGTCGCCGGAACAATCATGGTGGGTGACGGGCGGAGCGTTGCTTGGCGTTTTCTTGCTGCTGCGCTTGCTGCTGTCGCTCCCGGCCGGCCGCATCGTCGTGGCCGTGCGCGAGAACGAGGTCCGCGCCTCCTTGCTCGGCTATGACCCACGCAAGGTCAAGCTGCTCACCTTCATACTGAGCGGTGCGATTGCGGGACTCGCCGGCGCGCTCTATGTCAACTGGGGCGCATTTGTCGGTCCGACCATCTTCAGCCTGTCTCTGTCGGCCGAGATCATCATATGGATCACGGTGGGCGGTCTCGGCACCTTGCTCGGACCTGTCGTCGGCTGCGTCCTGATCGAATACATTGTCGCTTATATTGGCTCGCAGCAGGCCTTGAATTCGAACCTCGTTCTCGGGGCGGTTCTGGTCGTATTCGTGCTATTGCTGCCGAAGGGGTTGGTACCGACGGCACGCGACCTCCTCATGCGGCTGGTGCCCGCACCCAAAGCGAAGGAGCAGCTTGCCGAGGAGCAAGTGCCACCCTCGGCGGCAGCGTCCCACATGGCCGGAGCTGAATGACCATGGCGGACCTTGTCCCTCTGCTCAAGGCCGAGCACCTCACGATGCGGTTTGGCGGTGTGGTCGCTAACGACGACATCACCTTCACCTTGGAGGAGATGGAGCTGCGTTGCCTGATCGGACCGAACGGTGCCGGCAAGAGCACATTCTTCAAGACGCTGACCGGGCAGCTGGTGCCGACCTCGGGCGCGATCGCGTTTCGTGGCCAGCCGATCGCCGGCAAATTGTCGCACGAGATCGCCCGCATGGGCGTCGGGATCAAGACGCAAGTGCCGAATGTCTTCAACGGTCTTTCGGTGCGCGAGAACATCTGGCTCGCCGTCCGCCGCAAGGCGACGCCTCGGGCGCAAGGCCCCGCGGTCGACGCCGTGCTGGAGATGATCCGGTTGACCGATCATGCCGACCGCATCGTTGCGACGCTGTCGCATGGCCAGCGCCAGTGGGTGGAAATCGGCATGGTGTTGGCGGCCGAACCGGAATTGATCTTGCTCGATGAGCCAGCTGCCGGAATGACCGACGAGGAGACCTTGCACACGGCCGCGATCATTCGCGAGATCAACAAGAGCCGGGCGATCATCGTCGTCGAGCACGATATGGAGTTCATCAGGCAGATCGCCAAGAAGGTAACGGTGTTTCATCAGGGACGCGTGCTGATCGAAGACACCGTGGACAAGGTCATGGCCGACCAGCGCGTGCGCGACGTCTATCTCGGCAGGAAGGTGGCGGCATGAGCGCGCTTCTCGAGGTCAGGGACCTGCGGTCGGGCTACGGTCGCATTCCGATCCTGTTCGGCATCGACATGACGCTGCAGGACGGCGAGTATCTCGGCATTCTCGGCCACAACGGCATGGGCAAGACCACGACGCTGCGGGCGTTGATGGGGCATCTGCCGACCACCGGCGGAACGGTCGCCTTCGCAGGCAAGACGATCACCCATCTCAAGCCGCACGAGCGGTCGCGCTTGGGAATTGGGCTCGTGCCACAGGGCAGGGAAATATTTCCTGATTTGAGCGTCCTTGAGAACCTGCGGATGGGGCTCGCGGCGGCGCCAAAGGAGGACCGTTCGGTTATCGACACGGTGCTGCAGGACTTTCCGCGCTTGGTTCGACTGCTTGACCGGCGCGGTGGCGCTCTGTCGGGTGGCGAGCAGCAATTGCTGGCATTGGCGCGTTGCCTCTGCACGAAGCCCAAGCTGATTCTGCTGGACGAGCCCACCGAGGGCATCCAGCCGTCGATCATCGAGGAGATCATCGAGACGCTGCTCGCGCTGAAGAAGCGCTGGAGCATGTCGTTGATCGTCGTCGAGCAGAACCTCGAATTCATCACCTCGCTCTCCGACCGGATCCTCAACATCCAGAAGGGACGCATTACGGGTGAGCTCGATCGGGAAAGCCTTCTGGCGAAGGATGCGCCCATGCACTCGGCCTAACAACTTTGGCGCTGCCGCGCCGGTCACAGCGACCGCAAATTCCGTCTTCTCTGCCAGCTTGTCTTCACAAGAAAGGATGACTCATGTCTATCAAACGCCCGACCGCCGAGGATGTCGCCGAACTGGCCGCGAGCCTGCACATGAACATGACGGTCGAAGAGGCCGGAAGCTATCTCTCGCTGATGGGCGGGATGTTCGATGCTTACGATGTCATCGACGAACTGCCGAACCCGCTGCCGCCGGTTAAATATCCGCGCACGCCGGGCTCCAAGCCGATGCCGAAGGACAACAAATACGGCGCCTGGGCGATCAAGACCGAGGTCAAGGGCGCAGCGAGCGGCAAACTCGCCGGTCGCACGGTCGTGCTGAAAGACAACGTCGCGCTCGCCGGTGTCCCTATGATGAATGGCTCGACCACGCTCGAAGGCTTCATTCCTGCGGCAGATGCGACGATCGTGACCCGCATTCTCGATGCCGGCGGCACCATAGTCGGGAAGGCCGTGTGCGAGCATTTCTGTTTGTCCGGCGGCAGTCATACCTCTCATCCGGCACCGGTCCATAATCCGCTGAAGATGGGCTATTCGGCCGGTGGATCCTCGTCGGGCAGCGCCGCGCTGGTTGCTGCCGGCGAGGTCGACATGTCCATCGGTGGCGATCAGGGCGGCTCGATTCGTATCCCGGCATCCTATTGCGGCATCTATGGCATGAAGGCGACGCACGGGCTCGTGCCGTATACGGGCGTGATGCCGATCGAGTCGACCATCGACCACACCGGCCCCATGACGGCCAACGTCGCCGACAACGCGTTGTTGCTGGAAGTGCTTGCCGGGGCCGACGGACTCGATCCACGCCAATATGCGCCGAAGGTCACGAGCTACACGGAAATGCTCCGCAAGGGCGTGAAGGGCATGAAGATCGGCATTCTCAAGGAGGGATTTGCCGTTGCAAACATGCAAGAGGGCGTGGCCAGCAAAGTGAAGGCCGGCGCGGAACGCTTCGCAAAGCTCGGTGCCAGTGTTTCCGAGATCTCGATCCCAGAGCATCTGCACGCGCTCGCCGCCTGGAATCCGATCACGCTGGAAGGATTCCTGGTCCAGATGATGATCGGCAACGGAATGGGCTTCAACTGGAAGGGGCTCTATGACGTCGGTCTTCTCGACGCCCATTCCAGCTGGCGCAACCGCGCCGACGACTTGTCGGAGACCCTCAAGCTCACCATGCTGGTCGGGCAGTGGGGCGTCAGCCACTATCGCGGCCGCTACTATGCCAAATCGCGCAACATCGCGATCGCTGCGAAGGCCGCCTATGATGCAGTGTTTGGCTCCTATGATCTGCTGTTGATGCCGACCTTGCCCTGTGTCGCTACGCCGATCCCCGCCAAGGACGCGCCGCTCTCCGAGATCGTCCAGCGCGCCTTCGAGATGACGGCCACGACCAGCCCGTTCGATGTCACCGGTCATCCCGCGATGAGCATACCCTGCGGCCTCTCGGACGGCCTTCCGGTCGGCCTGATGCTGATCGCCAAGGACTACAACGAGGCGACGATCTACCAGGCGGCCAGCGCGTTTGAGGCCGACGGTGATTGGAAGAAGTTCTGATGATCACGATCACCGCCGTCATCAGGGCGAAAGCCGGCCATGAGGTCACGATGCGCGATGCGCTCGTGACCGTCGCGGCCAATGTCGCAGCCAATGAGCCCGAAACGATCGGGTTCTTCATCTCGCAGAGCGAGGACGATCCTTGCGTCTTTACGACATATGAGCGCTTTGCCGACAAGGCCGCGATGGATCGCCACAATGGTTCGGCAGTCGTCGCGACCTTCTTCGGGATCGCCAAGCCGATCCTGGATGGCGAGGTGATCCTGGTCACGTCGAAAGAAGTTTCGGCGACACTTCGCTAGTGCACGATCCGAACAGCGCGCAGGCGGTTTTAACGGCAACAGCGGGAGGGCATCATGACGATGCGGCTTCACGGTATTTTGGGGAAATCTGACGACGCGGCCTTTGCACGCCGTCTGCATCACCTCGAACATCATGACGGCATCGAGCTCTTGTTCGTCCCTCCCGCCGATGTCGGTCGCAAGCGGTTTCGGCTGACGACCGATCGCGGAACCGACTGCGCGGTTAGCCTCGATCGGGACGAGGAGCTGACCGACGGCGCGCTGCTGTTTCTCGCATCCGACCGGGCGATCATCGCGCGCTTCGGCGAGCAGGAGAGCTGGCGGTTGACCCCGGTCGATCAGGCCGCGGCACTCAGGCTCGGATGGAACGCGGGCAATTTGCACTGGAGGGTGCGTTTCGACGGCGACAGTCTCGTCGTGCTGCTCGATGGGCCCCTCGACACCTACCGCGCGCGCATCAGGCCGCTGCTGGAGTCCGGCGAAGTGGTGGAGCGCGATGCTGTTCGATAGATCGCAGGCGCTCGCACTGCTGCAGCTCGGCGACAGCGCCTATCCGGCCGGCGGCTTCGCCTTTTCCTGGGGGATCGAAGGCCTCGCGGCAGACGGCATGCTTGCCAACCGCAATGAGCTCGATCGCGTCATCGCCGACCAGCTCACGCGGCGTTGGGCGACGATGGACCGCATTCTGCTGCGCAAAGCCTTCCAGGCGATGGATTGCAAGGCCATCGCGGAGGTCGATCGCCTCACCGAGGCGGGGACACCGTCGGCCGAGATGCGGGATGGGTCGCGCCGCGCGGGCAGGGCGCTGCTCGGCGTCTGGGTCAAGCTCGAAGGGCCGCTGTCTATCGCCTATCGCGATCGGGTCTCGGCGGATGCGCGGCTTGGTCATTTGCCGATCGCCCAGGCCGTTGTCGGCCGGGATGCGGGTTTCAGCCTGGACGCGGCCGAGTTGGTCTCGGGCTGGACGCTGGTGACCGGCCTCGTCAGCGCGGCCGTGCGCCTCGGGATCATCGGTCATATCGAGGCGCAGCAGAGCCAAGCTGCGGCGCGCGGCCTGCTCGGCGAGTTGCTGGCGGACACTCCGGGCGCGGATGCCTTGCCGGCGAGCTTTACGCCTTTCATCGACATCGCAATCTCGCGCGGGCCGCTTCGGCACGTTCGCATGTTCACGACCTGAGAGAGGTGACCTCGCCATGATGAATCTGTCGCCGACGGAAATGGATCGTCTCGTGATCTTCAACGCCGCGCAGATGGCGCGCCGCAACCGGTCATTGGGGATAAGACTGAGCCACCCGGAGGCGGTCGCCTACATCACCGACGAGGTTATGACGGCGGCACGCCGCGACATCCCCTATGCCGAGATCCGCGACATGGCCGGCCGTCTCTTGACGTCGGACGACGTCGAGCCGGGCGTTCCGCAGATGATTACGATGCTCTACATCGAATGCATGTTCGCTGAAGGCACCAAGGTGATGGCGGTGTTCGAGCCGATCGTGCCGGAGGATGCCGTTGCCGAGGACATCGTCCCCGGCGAGATCATCGCGGGCGGTGACGATATTGAGCTGTTGGCCGATCTGCCGGTCATCACGATCGACGTCCTGAACACGGGCGATCGCGATGTTCAGGTCCGCAGCCACACCCATTTCTTCGAGGTCAACCGCGCCCTGCGCTTCGATCGCGCTGCCGCCTGGGGCATGAAAGTCGACCGGCCGGCTGGTGCCGGCGTGCGCTTCGAGCCAGGAGTCACCAAGTCGGTGCGTCTGGTTCCGATTGCTGGAGCCCGGGTCGTGCGCGGGCAGGCCGGTCTCGTGAACGGTTCGCTCGACGCGCCGTCGGCGCTGGAGTGGGCGCTCAAGCTCGCCGCCGATCGCGGTTATCAGGGAGCTTGATCGTGGCCACACTGACGCGTCGCGCCTATGGCGAGCTCTACGGTCCCACCAAGGGCGATCTGGTCCGGTTGGCCGACACCAGCCTGCTTGCCGAGATCGAGCACGACTACACCACGTACGGACATGAATTGCTGGTGGGGGCTGGAAAGAACCTGCGCGACGGTGAGGGCGTCAACGCCCACCGCACCTCGTCGCACAAGGCCCTCGACGTCGTCATCAAGAACGCGACGATCGTCGATGCGGTTACCGGAATCATAAAGGCCGACATCGGCATCCGCGACGGCCGCATCGTCGGAATCGGCAAAGCTGGCAATCCCGACGTGATGCCGGATGTCCATCCCGATATGGTCGTGGGTCATTCGACGGCGCCGATTGCCGGAGGACCCTTCATCGTCACAGCCGGCGCGATCGAGTCGCACGCTCATCTGATCTCGCCGGAGCAGTCCGACCATGCCCTGGCCGGCGGGACCACGACGCTGGTCGGGAACGGGTCGGGTCCGGTCTTCGATGTCGGCAGCGGCGCGGCCGCAACCTTCGGGCGGTTTCTTCAGGCGATCGAATTCTCGCCTCTCAACTACGCCCTGTTCGGACGCGGAGGGTCCAATCCCGAGGCCGTGGAGGAGGCCGTGGCCTCTGGCGCCATGTCTGTCAAGATCCACGAGGATTTCGGCGCAGCTCCCGACGTGATCGACAAGAGCCTGGTTGCGGCGGATCGCAACGATTTCGCCGTCCACCTCCATACCGATTCGATCAACGAATACGGTTTCTGCGAAGACACGATGGCCGCCGTAGATGGCCGCACCATCCACATGTATCACGTCGAGGGCGCCGGTGGCGGTCATGCGCCCGATCTGCTGAAGGTGGTGTCGTGGGAGAACGTCATCCCGTCGTCGACCAATCCGACCAATCCCTATACGTCCTACGGCATGGAGGAGGGCGTGCCGATGACGATGATCTGCCATCAACTCAACTACAACGCGCCCGAAGACGTCATGTTCGGCGAAGCCCGCGTACGGGCGCAATCGATGGCCGCCGAGGATTTTCTCCACGACATGGGCGCGATCTCGATCTTCGGCACCGACACGCAAGGCATGGGGCGTCTGGCCGAGAACGTCGCAAAATGCTGGCAGCTTGCCAGCGTCATGAAGGACCGCATCGGCCGCCTGCCCGAGGAAACGACAGCACGTGCAGACAACGAGCGCATCAAGCGCTATGTCGCCAAGCTCACCATCAACCCCGCCATCGCGGTTGGCATTGATCACGTGGTTGGCTCGGTCGAGGTCGGAAAGATGGCCGACCTCGTGCTCTGGCCGCGCGCCTCGTTCGGCATCAAGCCCTACATGGTGATCAAGAACGGCTTCGTCGTCTGGGCCGCGATGGGTGACGGCAACGGTAGTCTCGGTCTGTCGGAGCCAATGATTCAGAAACGAATGTGGGGCGCGCTCGGCGCCGCGCCGCAGCGGCTTGGCGTCAACTTCATGTCGAAACTGGCGATGGATGCCGACGTCGAGCGCAGGCTTGGCCTGGCCCGCAATTGTCTACAGATCAGGAACGTACGGAAGCTGAAAAAGATCGACATGGTGCGAAATGCGGCCATGCCGCATGTCGAGGTCGATCCGCAGACCTTTGAGGTCCGCGCCGACGGAAAGCTTCTGATGTGCTCACCTGCAACCAGAGTCCCGCTGGCCAGGCGGTATATGCTGCGATGAACAGGCTTTCGCTGAACGGCACGATGGCCAAGTCGCGCATTGCGGCCGCGCGCGTCGGGATCGGCGGACCGGTCGGCTCGGGCAAGACGGCGCTGGTGGAGCGCCTGATCCCGGCACTTCTGGAGCGCGGCGTCGACATTGCCGTCATCACCAACGACCTCGTGACGGCGGAGGACGCCGAGCGGATCAGGCGCTCCGGGCTGATCGACCCGGCCCGCGTCTCGGCGGTCGAAGCGGGGGCATGCCCCCACACCGTCATTCGCGAGGATCCGACGCTCAACATCGAGGCTGCGGACGAACTGGAGCGGCGTTTCCCGGGCGTCGAGCTGATTCTGCTGGAGAGCGGCGGGGACAACCTCGCCTCGACCTTCTCGCGCGATCTGACTGACTTCTGGATGTTCGTCATCGACGTGGCCGGCGGCGACGATATCCCGCGCAAGCGCGGTCCTGGCGTCATCCGCGCCGATCTCCTCGTGATCAACAAGGTCGATCTGGCGCCGCATGTCGGCGTCAACATAGAACGAATGCGCCAGGAAGCTTTGGCCGTTCGTGGCAATCGCCCGGTGCTGCTCACCAATTGCCGGCGCGGCGAGGGGATAGACGCGATCGTCGATCTGCTCGAGCGCGAGGTTCTGTTCAGAACGTGAGGTCCGCGGCGACAAAGCACGATGCGCTGCTCGATCTGAGCTTTATCCGTCGCGCCAACCGTACGGTCATCGACCGCCGGCTGTTTGCCTGGCCGTTCGTCGTGACACGCAGCTTTTATCTCGACCCGGAGCGGCCAGGTTGCCTCAGTGTGATCGTGCAAACCGGAAGCGGAGCTGTTCACGGTGAGGATCGTCTCGTACAACGCCTTGTGCTCAATCCCGGCACCGCCGTCTCTTTGACCAATCAAGGTGCGACATCTGTGCATCGTGCCGCCCCGGCGGCTGGCGCTACGGAGACGATCAGCCTCCATGTTGCAGGGGGCGCCAGCCTGGAATATCTGCTCGAGCCGCGCATCCTGTTTCCTGATGCCGCGCTGTGCCAGTCCGTGGATCTCGATTGCGCGAAAGACGGCTCTGCCCTGGTCGTAGACGCATTCACGATGCACGATCCCCGCGGCGAAGCCCGTGGCTTTCGCGATCTGGAATCGACGTTTTGCCTGAGGAGATCTGGCAGCGAGCCGCTTGTGATTGACCGAACGCGTCTGCATCGCCCGACCGCCGATATCTTTCGCGGATATCTGGCCTTTGGATCGGCGTTCCTGGTGCTGACCCCGTCGCATGATCTCGCAGATATGCAGGCATCGCTGACAAATGCCCTGGGCGGAAGTCGAGGGCTATACACGGCGGTAAGTGTGCTGCCGGATTCGACAGGGCTTGGTGTTCGCCTTGCGGCCCAGGATCTCGCGGGAATCCGGACTGCGTTTGCACACATCAGCGCGGTATACCGTCAGGCGCTGTTGAGCGTACTCTCTCCGCCGATGGGCTATTCGCACGGATTGCCGGATCGTCTATCAGAACGGAAGGAAAATCGGGACTAGGAGCACGCTCATGATCGCGACGATGATGGCGAAGGGCGTACCCAGCTTCACAAAATCGCCGAAGCTGTATTGCCCGGGTCCTACCACGAGCGTGTTCACCGGAGACGATATCGGCGTCATGAACGCCGTGGACGCCGCCAGCGCGACGGTCATCGCAAACGGATAGGGCGAGGCTCCCAAGTCCTTGGCGATGGCCAGCGCCACCGGCGCCATCAGCACGGCGGTGGCCGTATTCGAGATAAACAAGCCCAGCACCGCGGTGATGACGAACACGACCGCCAGCACCATGCGCGGCGCTGCGCCACCGACCACGCCGAGCACCGCGTCGGCAGCGAGATCAACCCCTCCCGTCCGCTGCAGGGCCAGCGAGAACGGCAACATGCCGACGATCAGGATCAGGCTCTTCCAATTGACGGAGCGATAGGCGCTGTCGAAATCGACGCAACCCAGGAGCCCCATCAACAGGCAGCCAATCAGTGCGGCCTGGACGTTCGGTACCGCGCCGCTGATCATCAGTGCGACCACCAGGCCGAGCACGGCGAGCGCATGCGGCGCCCGTTGCGCCGCCGGAAGAACTTCCGTCAGTTCGGCTGGCATATTCAGGACGACGACGTCGTCCATGTCGAATTGGAGTTCGCGAATGTCGGACCAGAAGCCGATCAGCAAAAGCGTGTCCCCGAGCTTCAGCCGCTCGTCGAGCAGATCGTCCACCGCCACATCGCTCCCGTGCCGCAACCCGATCACGGTAAGATCATATTCGGAACGAATCCGCGCCTCGCGCACGGTCTGGCCTACCAGCGCCGATTCGGCCGGCAGGATGACCTCCGCGGCGCCGATCTCCTGGGAGTGGTCGGCGAAGTAGTTCCCCAACTCGCCGAGCAGTCGTGGCTCGAGCTTCAGTGAATCCCAGAGCTCGTTGATGCCTTCTTTGGAAGTGTGCACATCGGCGAGCAGGACATCGCCTGCCTGTAGCTCTGTCTGTGCGGTTGGACGGAGCACACTGGCCGCAAGCCCGGCGCCGCGCTCGATCGCGAGCAGGTTCACGCCCGCCGACCGCAACGGCAATTCGTCGAGCCGCTTTCCGATGAGCGGCGAACCGGGGCCGATGCGGCCGCGCTTCTCGCGATCAGCCAGGCGATACCGCTCGATCCACTGCTGCAGGCCCGGGCGGTCCGCGGCGCCCGGCGGGCCAGTCCTGGAGGCCAGCAGGCGGCGCGCGAACAGCATGTAGACGATGCCCAAAACGAGCAACGGCAGCCCGAACGGGGTGAAGCTGAAAAAGCTGAAGCCCTTTGCGCCCTGCCGGATCAGTTCGGCGTTGACGACCAGATTGGGGGCGGTCGCCACTAGCGTGAGCATCCCGCTGATCAGCGCGGCGAAGCTCAGCGGCATCATCAGCCGGCTTGGTGCGGTGCCGCGATTTTGCGAGATTCGCAGCACGACCGGGATGAAGATGGCGACCACCGCGGTCGAACTCATCAGGGAACCGAGGCCGCCGACCGCCGCCATCAGCAGGACCAGCAGGCGATTCTCGCTGCCGCCGGCCTTGACGTCGAGCCAGTCGCCCAGCCGTCGTGCAACCCCGGTCCGCACCAGGCCTTCGCCGATCACGAATAGCGCGGCGATCAGGATGATGGAGGGATCGGCAAACCCCGCCAGCGCCTCGTTCATGGTAATGATACCGGTGAAGGGCATCGCCACCATCACGAGCAGCGCGACCGCGTCCATGCGGGGCCGGTTGACGACGAACATCGCAACGGCGATCGCGAGCATCAGCAGGATGAGGGCGAGATCAAGGTTCATCGATGCCTTCAAATGCAATGACCAGGGGATGACCGGGAATCGGCCACCCTCATGTATCGGGACGAACGACTTGTTCCGGCAAATCAAGCACGTTTGGCATAGGTTGGATCAGTCTTGGTCAGGCGAGGATCACATGGCGCACATCAGTATCGTGCATACGACCGAATACATCTACCGCAATCCAGTAGGCCTGCTACGCCATAAATTGATGGTCCGGCCGGACGAAAGCCATGATCTGCGCCTGCACAGCGCGACGCTGAAAGTCGAGCCGGAGCCGACCAGCGTCTATTGGAAGCATGACGTCTTCGACAATTCGATCTGCTACCTCGAATGGTCGGAGGCGCTCCGAACCAAACGGCTTAGCATCGTATCGACACTCGATGTGACGCATCACCCCGACGGTCAGCCGCTGCCGGTCTACAGCCTTGACGAAGCCGCCGAGCTATTCCCGTTTGCCTACGGCGCGCATGAGCTTCCCGATCTTGCGGGCTTGGCCGAGCCCCAGATGCCGGATCCTGACCGGAAGGTCGATATTTGGGCCCGCCGAATTGTGTCCAAGGCGAACAGCAAACAGACCCTGAAGGTGCTGGAAGCGATGACGCACGCGATCAAGCAGGAGTTTCGCTACAACGCTCGTTATGAGGAGGGCACGCAGTCGGCCGCCCAGACCCTGGCACTTGGCTCTGGCACCTGTCGCGATTTTGCCGTGCTGATGATGGAAGCGCTGCGCAGCTTTGGTTTCGCAGCTCGTTTTGTAACGGGCTATTTGTACGACGATTCCTCGGCAACGATCCAAGGCGGCGGCAGCACGCACGCCTGGTGCAGCGTCTATCTGCCTGGCGCGGGTTGGGTCGAATACGATCCGACCAACGGTCTGATTGCGGGCGCGAATCTGATCAGGGTTGGGGTGACCCGGGAGGCAGGCCAGGCCATGCCGATATCGGGCGGCTTCATCGGCAATGCGGACGATCCAACCGGACTGCACGTGGATGTATCGGTCCGCGCGCTTCCGAAAATCTGAGCCCACGACCTGGCAGGTGAGACTGCGTTGCGGCGTCGAGCCGCGCTATGGTTTCGGTTCCTCTTCGCAACGCAATCGTGTCAGCGGAACAGCCTTGCGCAAAGCACGCATTCTTCGCGTTGACACGTAACGGCAAAGTCATACGCTGCGCGCCACCAGCAATGAGACCGGCGCGCCATTGAGACGCGGAGAAGGCAGCAATCCCCATGGTTTCACAATCAGCATTGCCACGCCGCACGCTCGGCCGGACCGGGCTAGAGGTCTCTATCCTCGGGTTCGGAACCGCGCCGCTCGGCGATCTCTTTCTTGAGCTCGACGACCAGACTGCGATCGCCGCCGCAAGCCGTGCCTTCGAGCTCGGCGTCAATCTGCTTGATACATCGCCGCACTATGGCAATGGCCTGTCGGAACATCGCTGTGGAACGGCGCTCCGGCGCGTGTCACGCAAGGACGTGGTGCTTTGCACCAAGACCGGTCGCTGGATGGATCCATTTCATCAGCCGCAGACTCGGTCCGGATTCGTCGGCGGACAGCCGCATCGGGCCGTCGTCGACTATTCCTATGACGGCACCATGCGCTCGGTCGAGCAGTCGCTGTTGCGACTTGGCACCGACCGTATCGACCTGCTGCTGATCCATGACGTCGATGTGTGGACCCATGGCAAGGACGCGATTGAGGACCGCTTTCGCGAAGCGATGTCCGGGGCCTATGTAGCGCTCGACAAGCTTCGCGGGGAGGGCGTGGTCGCGGGCATCGGGATCGGCGTCAATGAAGCCGAGATGTGCGTGCGTTTTGCGCAAGCCGGATCCTTCGAGGTGATGCTGCTCGCCGGGCGGTATTCGCTGCTGGAGCAGCCGGCGCTCAAGGAATTCATGCCGCTTGCGCTGAAGCAGGGCATCGCGGTGTTGCTCGGGGGCGTCTTCAATTCGGGGATCCTGGCGATGGGCGCCATCAAGGGCGCCAAGTACAATTATCAGGATGCGCCGCCGCAGATCCTATCGAAGGTTGCGGAAATCCAGCGTATCTGCACAGCTCACGGCGTAGCGCTGCCGACGGCCGCACTACATTTTGCGCTCGGTCATCCCGCGGTCGCGAGCGTCGTGCTCGGCGCGCATAATGCGCAGGAGGTCGAACGCAACGTGGCAGCACTGACCACCAGCGTGCCAGCCGCGCTTTGGAGAGATCTTAAGGGCGCGCGCTTGCTGGACGCGGAAGCGCCTGTTCCGGGGTAGAACGGACACGGTCCTCCGCGGAAGCCTCGGGAATGATGCTACACGTCATCGTTCTGATGCTGGTCGGTGTTGCGCTATCCACGCTGATCTCTGGTAGCCCGAACAACGGCGCGCTGTTCGTTCGCCTCGGATCAGATGCGTACCCTCAGCTCGAAGCTCGACGAGCCGCAATTGCAGTCATCTCGAGCTTGACGCCGGGACCGAGGTCGGCCACTCCGATGGCCGCGCGCGCCGGTAGAGAAGCCTCCGCGAAATATGCTTTCCAAACCGTATTGAATGCGGCCTTCTCGCTGAGCTCCGTAACGAAGATTGTCACCTGGAGGACATGCGACCGGTCAGATCCGAGGGTTTCCAGCAAACGCGACAGCTGGCCAAGGACGTCATTTGCCTGGCCAGCCAGATCCAGGCTTGTGTCCTCAGGGACGATTCCGCCGATGTAGAGCACGCCGTTATGCTCGACAACTTCGTGGAGCAATCCCTCATACGGCAGGACGCGCTTGATCATGGTGGCCACCTTTGACGTTGTCGGGACCGCGAAAGTTGTACGGCGTATTATCGCCCACCTGACAAGTCAACACGCCTCATCATCAACGCGTCCATCCTCAAAGCATCACACCCAGCCACCATCGACGATGTAATGCTGAGAAGTGCAGGCTGAGGCCTCGTCGGAGGCGAGGAAGACGGTGAATTTCGCGACCTCGTCCGGCACCAGCCTGCGCTTCAGGCACTGTCGCTGCTGCAATTCGATCTCGCCCGCCGGCGTCATCCATTTCTCGAGCTGCCGCTCTGTCATGATCCAGCCCGGCGCGATCGCGTTCACGCGGACATTGTAGGGACCGTAGTCGCGTGCCAGCGAGCGCGTCAGGCCGATCACACCCGATTTGCTGGCGGTGTAGGCGGCCATGCCACCTTGTCCGGCGATCCACGACACCGAGCCGAAATTGATGATGGCGCCGGCGTTCGCGGCCTTCATGTCCGGCAGCACGGCTTGTGACGCAAAGAACTGGTGCTTCAGATTCACCGCGATGCGATCGTCCCAATATTCGGGCGTCATCTCTTCGGTCTTGTGCCGTTCGTCATGCGCGGCATTGTTGATCAGGATGTTGATCGCGCCGTGCGTCTTGCGTGCCTCCACCACGCCGGCGCGCAATGCGGGGATGTCGGTCAGGTCGACGTGCTGGAAATGCGCAGCCAGTCCTCGATCGGACAGCTCGCGCGCCAGGCGTTGGCCCTCGCCGGCCTTGATATCAAAGAACACGACTTTGGATTTCTGCTCCGCGAAGCGTCGCACGATCGCAGCGCCAATTCCCGCTGCACCTCCGGTGACGAGTACGACCTTGCCGGCGAGGTCGGAATAAATGGCAGCCATGGGCACCTCCCAATTTGTTGCGGGCGGCGCGATGGGCCGCCCGACTCTTTTCCCGACCTTAGCCATTCCTCGCGTGAGGTGCATAGGTCAGATTTTAAGTTGCGTACCTCAGAAATTGAAGGCAGGATTGCATCCAAAGAATAAGAGCGGATTGGGAGGATGTGATGAGACTGCTCGGGAAGCTGGGACTCGCCGCGGCCGCATGCCTGCTTGGCGCCAACGTCGCCGCAGCCGACACCACGGTGAAATGGCTCCACATCGAGGCCAATCCGGCCCAAGTGAAGATCTGGGAGGAGGTCGCACGCAGCTATGAAGCGTCGCATCCGGGCATCAAGGTCGAGATGCAGTTCCTCGAGAACGAGGCCTACAAGGCCAAGCTGCCGACCATCCTGCAATCCAAGGACCGGCCGAACATCATCTACAGCTGGGCCGGCGGCGTGTTGAAGACGCAGATCGAGGCAGGCGTCCTCGACGACATCACCGATCAGGTGAAAGGCTATAGCGATAGCCTGACGCCGGCAGCGCTTGCTGCGTTCACGAGCAATGGCCGCGTCTATGGCCTGCCCACCGCGCTGTCGCAGGTCGGCTTCCTCTGCAACAAGGAGCTGATGGCCAAGGCGAAGGTCGATCCCGCCGGGATCAAGAGCTGGGACGATCTGCTCGCCGCCGTGAAGGCGCTCAAGGCGGCCGGTGTGACGCCGATCGTGGTCGGCGGCGCCGACAAATGGCCGCTGCATTTCTACTGGACGCATCTTGCGGTTCGTGTCGGCGGCAAGCCGGCCTTCGATGCGGCGCTGCGCGGCGAGAATGGTGGCTTTGCCGGCGAGACCTTCCAGAAGTCCGGCGAGCTGTTCAAGCGACTCGTCGATCTGCAGCCGTTCCAGAACGGTTTTCTCGGCTTCAAGAACCCGCAGGCCGTCGGCTATTTCGGCGACGGCAAGGCCGCGATGACGCTCGCGATCTCGACCGTCTATCATCTGCAGCGCGCGCTTGCCGCCGACAAGGTCGGGTTAAGCGAAGACAAGATCTGCTGGTTCGATTTTCCAACCGT
>JAUEPE010000079.1 GCA_030403585.1 Frankia sp. RB7 | reverse complement strand
CCCCGCTCGCAGACAAGGCCGCACGGATCACGCGCTGCTGGCTCGGACCGTTGGGCGCCGTCAGACCCTGGCTGCGTCCGTCCTGGTTCACCGCAGAGCCCCGGATCAGCGCCAGAATCTCGTCGCCATCCCGTTCCGCATCCGACTGGCGCTTCAGCACCAGCACGCCGCAGCCTTCGCTCCAGCCCGCGCCATCAGCGCCTTCAGAGAAGCTCTTGCTCCGGCCATCGGGAGCGACAGCGCGCAACCGGCTGAACTCCACAAAGACCGACGGCGTGCTCATCACCTGCACACCGCCCGCCAGCGCGAGATCGCACTCGCCCTGCCGCAGCGCCGTGCACGCCAGATGCAGCGCGGACAACGATGACGAGCAGGCCGTATCGACCGTCATCGCCGGGCCTTGCAAACCCAGCGCATAAGACACACGCCCGGAGAGCACACTGCTGGCCTGGCCCGTCTCCGCATAGCCATCCATCGATTCGAGCGAGATACCGCTTTGCCTGTAGTCGCTCCGCATCGCGCCGAGATAGACGCCCGTGCTCGATTCATTCAGCGCGTCCGGCTGAATACCGGCCTTCTCCAGCGCCTCCCACACGACCTCCAGCACCAGTCGCTGCTGCGGATCCATCGACACCGCTTCGCGCGGCGCAATCCCAAAGAAGCCCGCATCGAAATGGTCGACTTCTTGCAGAAAGCCGCCTTCACGTGCGTAGCTCTTGCCCAGCGTCTCCGGATCCGGATCGTACAGCGCATACCTGTCCCAGCGCGCTGGAAACGGCCCGATCACATCCCGCTCTTCAGCGAGCAGCGTCCAGTAGGCCTCCGCATCGCCTACGCCTCCAGGCGTGCGACACGACATTGCAACGATTGCAATCGGCTCGTCCTTGGCGCGCGACCGCGTGGGAGCCGTCCCGGCGGTCACATCCAGCTCTGGAAATATCTGGCGCAAAAGCTGCGCCGCAATCGCCTCCGACGTCGGATAATCGAAAGCCAGCGTGGTCGGCAGCTTCATCCCCACCTGTACCGACAGCCGGTTGCGCAGCTCGACCGACATCAGCGAGTCCAGCCCAAGCCCCTTCAGCGGGGCATCCGCAGGCACAGACGAGGCATTGGGCAACGCCAAAATCGCCGCAATGCTCTCCTGCACCAAACCCACGAGGCTTCCGAGGCGCTCATTTTCAGGCAGCCCGCTCAAGCGATGGCGCAGGGCTGATACGACCGGGCCTCGCGCCGCTGTGCGAGGACGCTCCGAATTTTCGCGCACATGCAAAGGTGCCGAAGGCGGCGCTTGTTCAATCTGATGCGCGAACACTGGCTCGTCCGCAATTCGAAGGAGCGTCACACGCCCCACCGTTGCGAGCGGCTGCCCCTTCTCATCCCACAACATCATCGAGGCCGACCTCTGCTCCGAGCATTCAGATCTGCAGAGATCAAGACGTACCCTCAACGCGCTGGCCCCGTGTGTGTGCAGCGTCACGTCCGACCACGCAAATGGAAGCGGCATGCCGCAATCGGCCGCGGCAAAACCCTCCGCCGCCAACACATGCAAGGCAGTATCAAAAAGCGCGGAGCGAATGCCGTGCTCCGCGGCACCGGACATCGCGCCAGCGGGCAGAGCCACTTCCGCATAGATCGTCTCGCCGCGGCGCCAAACGCCGGTCAGTCCCTGCAATGCCGGTCCGCAATCAAGTCCTTGCGCGGTCAGTCGCGCGTAGAGATTCGAAACGTCGAGCTGCGTCGTTGCCTCAGGCGGCCACGCCTCCTGAAGCGGCACAGCAGCTTCTTCCTGGCTTCCCGCCAGCACGCCCGTCGCGTGGAGGATCCAGCCGCCCGATCTCGCGCTCGATGATTCATCCAGACTATGGAGAGAAAAGGCACGGTGCCCCTGCGCATCGGCCGCCTGCACCTGAATCTTCACCCGCGATCCGTTCGCGGTCGAAGCCATCAGCGGAGCGGCCAGCGTCAGCTCCAGCACCCGCGGACTACCCACGGCGAACCCCGCCGTCAGAGTCAGTTCCAATAAGCCGGTCCCCACCAAGGAGACGCGATCGAAGACCTCGTGATGCGCCGACCAGGGATGCTCCGACAGCGACAGTCGGTAACTGATCAACGCCGAACCGGTTAGCAGGTCATACGTTGAGCTGAGATGCTGCATGGCGACCAATCACGTCAAAAACAAGTAAGCTACAACTCATACTGGTATCCAGAAATCGCTGGCCACTAAGCGTGGTCCTTTGACGCGCAGTGCAGGACTTTCAACTTCGTCCCGGCGATTCCTCCTTCACATCCGTTGCAAGCTTCGACGAGACACTAAAATGCTGCCCGAGTACTCAACCGAACGGATGATGCGCTTGTCAGCGATCGGTCTTACAAAATTGAAAGCCAATCACCGTTCGCCGACATCAGAAGCAAGCTAATACGGCGCCGCGAATGCGAATGTGACGAGGGCCACACATGGCGTCGAGTTTGGCGTCGAGTTTGGGCTGGTCAGGTTGATGGAACCGCAATTTTAGACCCTCCGCACGCTTCAATGCTTGCGGCCAAAGCTACAACAATATCTGCTTCAGCCAGAACTTTTTTCCATTTCCATGGCGGTCATCATCTCAAGATCATTTTCGGCTGCCAAATTCCGCCAGGATAGATTTCCACTTTAATGGATTGCCAGTCTAATTATACTTGTTCCCAGCGTCTAGACTGGGCCAATTTCGTTCGATCGGGCACCACAAGCGAGGCTGAGAGGAGTCGAGGTGCCGGGATCCCTGTTTGCCACCAGTGATCTTCACGGTTCATTCTCGGAGAACAAACGTATCATCGACGAAATGCGCCCGGAATCGAGCGACGATTGGCTGATTGTGGCCGGTGACGTGGACGATACGTTCAGTAAGATAGAGAAGACGCTTTCACTATTGCGGAGCCGGTATGCGAAAGTGATTTGGACGCCCGGCAACCACGATTTGTGGACGCTTCGTGACGACCCCGTCCAGCTAAGAGGCGTGGCCCGCTACCAGGCTCTCGTGCAGATGTGCCGCGACAACGACATTCTGACGCCCGAAGACGCGTATGCGATCTGGCAGGACCAGAGCGGTCCTGTAACGATCGTGCCGTTGTTCCTGCTTTATGACCATTCCTGGCTGGCGCCCGGGACGAAAACGAAAAAGGAGTCTCTGGCATACGCGCATGAAACCGGCGTGGTCTGCGCCGACGAAGTGCTGCTGCATCCCTCGCCTTATCCGGATCGAGAATCGTGGTGTAGCGCGCGGTTGGAAGACGCCGAACGCCGGTTGCTCGCGTTGGGGCCTGACGTGAGGACCATCCTCGTCGGGCATTGGCCGCTCATCCGCCAGCCGACCCAAGCGCTGCGATTTCCGGAATTCGCGCAATGGTGCGGGACGGCCCGCACCGCCGACTGGCATATCCGTTTTCGCGCGAGCGTCGTTGTCTATGGTCACCTGCACATTCCCCGGACAACCTACTATGATGGTGTCCGGTTTGAGGAAGTCTCAATCGGTTATCCGCGCGAGTGGAGCAAGCGCAGCAAGCCGCCAATGCCGAGGAAGGTGCTGCCGGCATGATCGAAAAGCTGCTGCCCCACGGCGTCGTGGTGGTCGAAACTTTCGAGGATCTGCCAGGGGAGCAGAGTTTTCCGGGAGAAGAATCTCTCGTTGCGAACGCCGTCGAGAGCCGCCGCCGTGAGTTCATAACGGCACGACGCTGCGCCCGCGATGCACTCGCCAGGCTTGGACACGCGCCGGTTCCAATCGGTGCAGGCCCGAAGCGTGAGCCGCTGTGGCCGGCAGGTGTGGTCGGCAGCATAACTCATACCACCGGATTCCGGGCCGCCGCTGTCGCCTCACAAAGCGTGCTTGCGAGCATCGGGATCGATACCGAGCGGAACGACCGGCTGCCTGACGGGGTCGAGGAAACGATCACCGTCTCGGGAGAGCCCGAGATGCTAGCTTCGTTGTCGCGCGCATTTCCGGCGACGCACTGGAATCGGATGCTGTTCAGCGCGAAGGAATCCGTCTACAAGGCTTGGTACCCTCTGACTGGCCGCTGGCTCGGCTTCGAAGATGTGCGTCTGGTAATCGACCCGGTAGGCACGTTCGCTGCCAAGCTGCTCGTCGATGGCGCCCGAATTGACGATGGTCCACCGCTCGTCGAGTTTCGCGGTCGTTTTGTAATTGCGCATGGCCTAATTGCGACTGCCGTGACGGTGCCTTCCGATGCTGTGGCACCTTGCTCACGACCCGATCCTTGAACCGTGGCGCCAGTCTAATCGACGCATATGTAACCGGCCGGCGCGACGGAACTCGGCGATCGATGTTGAGATGTTTTTTGAAGCGTTAGCGATTTTTGGAAATTTCAGCCATGAGGCGAGCCGTACTAGGGATCATCTGCTACGCCTTGCTGGCAGGTCCGCATTCGGCCCAGGCCGACGAAGTTTTCGATCAGGACATGGCGAGCCGCTATCTACGTGCGGCACAGTCCGGTGACAACGAAGCTCAATTCTATCTCGGCGCGCTCTATTCGGCCGGCGTCGGCGTACCGCGCTCCGATCAGGAAGCGTTCCGCTGGCTCAGCCGCGCCGCCAATCAGGGCCATTTACACGCGATGCTGATCCTCGCCGGGCTCTATGCCACCGGACGCGGTGTCGAGAAGAACAATGTCGAGGCCTACAAGTGGTCCTCCATCGTCAACGGCGCCTCCCGGGTGAATGAGTTCCGCGACGGCTCCAGCCAGCTCATAGGCGTCTTGGAGAAGCGGATGAGCTCGGATGATGTCTACAAGGCCAAGAGCGACGCCGGAAAGTGGCGCGCCGCGACGACCAGCATACCCGCCCCGATTGCACCTCCGACGACGGATACCTCACGCACGGCCCCGGCGGTTCCCGCCCCAACGGTGACTGGCGCGGCGTCTGCCCCAGCCCCCACGGCCTCCCCTCCGCAACCATCCAAGCCCTCCAGCGACGACAATCCGCTAGACGCACTCAGCAAGAGCATCTCCAAGGACGACGTCGACGAGTTCCTCAAGCAAATGCCCGGGCTGCGCAAGAAATTCGGCTATTAGGCAAAAGAAACGCGATGAGCATGTTTCGCATATTGGGAATTGCCGTCCTCGCGGCCGCCGCCGGCGGCGGCTATTACGGCTACACCAACTATTACAACCTCCAGACGGTCACGACCAGCATTGCGACCTTAGCGCCCGTCTCGGAAGCGATCTATGGCACCGGCACCGTCGAGCCCGCTCGCTGGGCCAAGGTGGTGCCGTTGCAGCGGCGGCGCTTGGTCGACCTCTGCACATGCGAGGGGAAAATGGTGAAGGCAGGCCAGGTGCTCGGCCGCCAGGATGACGCCGAGGAGCGTAACGCGCTGAACGAATTGCAGATCTCCAGCCAACAGGCGGACCGCGATCTTGATCGCGCCACGAAAGACCGCACCAAGGACGACGCCACGCAGAAAGAATACGAACAGCGCTGGACCCGGGTCGAGGAATACAAGAGCCGGATTACGGCCCAGCAAACCAGGATCGAACAGCTCGTCCTGCGCGCGCCGCTCGATGGCATGGTGCTACGACGCGACGGCGAGGTCGGCGAGATCGCGGGCCCCACCGATGTGTTGTTCTGGGTCGGCCCGCCGCTGCCGATGCAGGTCGTCGCCGAGGTCAACGAAGAGGAAATCAACCGCATTGCGATTGGCCAGAAAGCGCTTCTGCGCAGCGAAGCGTTCCCCACACAGGCATTGCGCGCCGACGTCTCGCAGATCACACCGAAGGGCGATCCAACCCGCAAAACCTTCCGCGTGTATCTGTTGCTGCCCAACGATACCCCGCTACGCATCGGCATGTCGGTGGAAACCAACATCATCTTCCGTGAAAAATCGTCGGCGACGATCGTCCCGGCCGAGGCCGTCTCGGGCGATTTCGTGCAGACCGTCAACAATGACCGCCTCGAGCGCGTGCCCGTGCGCGTCGGCATCCGCGGCAGCCGTAATGTCGAAGTCATCGGCGACATCTCGCGCGGCATGGCGGTGCTCTCACCCGCCCGCCCCGACCTTGCCGACGGGACAAAGGTTCGCATCGACGCAAGCAAGCGGGTGACCACGCCGCAGGAGACCGATCCCGTCGCAGCGCCGGACCCGGTCCAAAGCAGCCAGATTCAGAACAACCAAGTCCAAAGCAACCAGCCTCGGATCTCAACGACGGTCCCCGCGCTGGCAGCCGCAGCCAGCGCCAATCCGGACGACGCGGGTCTGTCGAGCGCGCTTTCGGCCCATATCGACTCCGTCGTCAACGACGCCCGGCGAAACGTCGGAAAATTCGCCAATCGCTGATCGGACTTGAACGGAAATGGCCGGCAACCTCCTCGTCAACATCGCCTGGACCCACGTCACGACGAGGGTCCGGCAGACGCTGGTCGGCATGGCCGGCGTGGCGATGGGCGTCGGCTTCACCATCATGATGGCCGGACTGATGGAAGGCTCCCAGATCGATTTCCTGCGCCAGCTCGTCGACACCATGCCGCACGTGACCGTGCAGGACGAACGACGCGCCGCACCCGTGCAGCCCGCCGACCGTGAATACGGCGCCGTACAGATGTCGAACGTCGCGAACGTCAATAACCGCCCCGGCATCCGCCATCCCGAATCGATGATGGCCTCGCTCCGATCTTGGCTTCCCGGCGACGTCGCGCCCTCGGTGCGGACCACCGCGATCATCGATCACGGAGGTCGCGTCGGCATCACGCTGATCGGCATCGATCCGCGCCTGGAGGTCAGGGTGTCGAAACTCGCCTCGCAAATGCGGGAGGGCCAAGTCGGCGACCTGCAGCGCGCGCCGAACGCGGTCATCATCGGGCTTGCGCTGGCCGACAAGCTAGCGATCAAGACCGGCGACACTGTCAGCCTGGTCGCCGGCCAGGGCACGCAGGTGAGTTCCACCGTCGTAGGCGTGTTTCGCTCCGGCCTGAAACGCGTCGACGAGGGACAGATCTACGCGACGCTTGGGACGGCCCAGGTGATGATGGGCCAAAGCGGCATCATCAACGAATTGCGCGTGCGACTGAACAACCCCCTCATCGCCGATACGATCGCAAAACGGGTCGAGGGCCAGATCGGCTACAAATCGGTGTCGTGGCAAGAGGCCAATTCCGACCTGCTCTCGAGCTTCGCGGTCCGCGATTTCATCGTGCTGACGGTGATGGGCGCGATGCTGCTGACGTCGTCCTTTGCGACCTACAACATCATCTCGACCATCACCAACGAGAAGCGCCAGGACATCGCCATCATGAAATCGCTCGGCATGCGCGAGACGTCCGTGCGCAGCATCTTCATCATGGAGGCCGCCATGATCGGCCTTGTCGGCATGATTGCCGGCTGGGCCATCGGCTATGCGCTTTGCTTTGGCTGGTCCCAGATCACGATCTACAACACGCTGACCGGAACCAACGTCCCGATCTCGATCTATTATTCGCCACTGCATTACATCGTCGCCGGCGGCATCTCGCTGCTCTGCTGCACGGGCGCGGCGTTCTTCCCCGCGCGCAAGGCCACGCGGGTCCATCCCGTCGAAATCATCCGAGGCGCCTCATGAGCGAGATTGCATTGCAGGCAGTCGGACTGGTGCGGCGTATCGAGGGCGCGGTCTCGCACACGCTCGTCAACGGCATCGACCTCGCGGTCAACAAGGGCGAATTCGTCGCCATCACCGGTCCCTCTGGCTCAGGCAAATCGTCGCTGCTCTATCTGCTCGGCCTTCTGGACGCGCCTACGGATGGCGAAGTCATCATCTGCGGTCAGCCGACCTCGAAACTGTCCGAGGATGACCGTGCCCATGTGCGGCTGACAAAGTGCGGCTTCGTGTTCCAGTTTCACTTTCTGTTGCCGGAATTCACCTCGCTCGAAAACGTGCTCTTGCCGATGCGCGCCGAGGGCAAGATGAGCGAGAAGGACATGCTGGCGCGCGGGCTCGATCTGCTCGGATCGCTTGGGTTGAAGGATCATGCCCAGAAGCGCCCGAACCAGCTCTCAGGCGGCCAGCGCCAGCGCGTCGCAATCGCGCGTGCACTCTCTAACCGGCCCGAGATCATCGTCGCGGACGAGCCGACCGGCGCGCTCGATACGTCTTCCACCGAACAAGTATTCGGCATCCTGCGCGAGATCGCCGATCAGGGCCGCACCGTCGTGGTCGTGACCCACGATCCCGCGCTCGCCACCCGCGCTGATCGCCGCTTGCATATCGTGGACGGAAAGATCGCGCAGACGTTCGAGGGCCAGAAGCTCGCGCCGGAGCCGGCGGTCGCTGCGCCAACCGATCAATGACCTTCCCGTGCGACTGGCTGCTCACGCCATCGCTGCCAGACGTCAAACCACGATTTTTGAGGACCCGTCCAGCCGCGAGGCGCGGCCCGCTATCGCCGCGAAGCCGCTCATCGATGGAACCCGAGCCGACGGGGATCTAGCGCTTGGTGAGTTGCAACGCCGCTTCACGGTTGCACATGGCCTCATCGCAACTGCAGTGAAGCTGCCTTCAATGCGAAGGCAGCTTCATCACACCCCCTGAATACTGAACCTTAGCGGCACTCTGATTGACCAAATGACAGAGGGAATCTGCGACCGGCGCGGCGATGATTATTTTCGCGTCACAGTTTTGGGCATAAGCGATGACGCCATATTGGCCATCCTCTGCCGGCAAAATGCGCATTCAGCGAAGGTGCTTTCAAGTGGCAGTTAAAGTATTCTGCAGATGCAAATGGCCCTGAATTTCAGATCGTACGCGCCTGGTGTGCGCGGAGAGGCGCACGCATTTCGCGTGTTTCAATTGCGACTCAAATCGCCCCGAAGATGACGTGCATTTCGACCACAAAGGCGCTGTAGAGAACACGCCATGACGGCGCCTCCACAGTGAGACGTAAGTCACATCGACGGTCAACGTCTTCGACTAAGATGAAAACACTCTCGATATCGCGAGCCTTGATTTTTCATGTGAACACTTTTCATGGTCTGGTGCAGCAATGCGATTGGTGGTCATCGATAACTACGACTCGTTCACCTATAATCTCGTCCATCTCCTCGCCGAGATTTGCCAAGAGCCGCCGCTCGTCGTGAAGAATGACGAGATTTCCTGGGAGGAGCTCAAGGGCGAACAATTCGATGGAATTGTGATTTCGCCAGGTCCTGGGCGGCCGGATCATCCGGATGATTTCGGCCTCTGCAGGAATGCCATCGAAGAAGCCAAGGTCCCGTTGCTGGGCGTGTGCCTCGGTCATCAAGGCATTGCCGCACTATCAGGCGGCCAGGTGGTTCGCGCGCCCGCGCCAATGCACGGACGAACCTCCCTCGTTCATCATAACGACACGGGACTCTTTAAAGGAATTCCTGCTCCCTTCAGGGCAGCTCGCTACCATTCGCTGATCGCACAGCGGCCGCTGCCTCCCTGCCTGGAGGCGACGGCCTGGACGGAGGATGGCTTGATCATGGGCCTTGCCCATCGCGAGCGGCCGCAATGGGGCGTTCAATTTCACCCCGAGTCCATCATCACCGAGCACGGCCGGAAGCTGCTGGAAAATTTCTGTCGGATGATCATTCCGTCAGAAAGTCGCGCAAACGGTCACGGCAAATCATTGAATGGGTCCGCTCACCGGAAGGCGTTGGAGGCATCCCGGAAGCGCACGTTCTGGAAAGAGCTTCCCCGTGAAATCAACATGGAGGACACGTTCACGTCGCTGTTCTCCGAATCGCCACATGCCTATTGGCTCGACAGCAGTCTCGTCGAACAAGGGCGGGCTCGCTGGTCCTATGCAGGCGATGCGTCCGGTCCGAACGCGGCCTGCCTTCAATATCGATGCGCGGATCAGCGTCTCGAAATATCCGATCGTAGCGGCACCCACACCAGGCGCACCGGAATTTTCGAATACCTCGCGCGGATAGAACCCAGCCGCCCGGAGCCAGCCCCTCCCTGCCCGTTCGTCGGCGGATATGTCGGATGGTTCGGCTATGAGCTTCGGAACGACTGCGGCTCACAGACAGACCGGCGTGCAACGACGCCGGACGCGATGTTCATCTATTCGGACCGATTCATCGCGGTCGATCACGTCGAGAAGAAAACCTATGTCTTGGCGATCGATGAACCGTCCAACGCGGACCGGGCGAAAAAGTGGATCGATCACACCATCGCCATGATCGAACGAATGGTCCCCTCGGCGATACCTGAGGTTCAGGACATACCAAACGAGCCCATCAAGTTCTTCCTGGATCGCGACAAGGAGACCTATCTCTCCGACATCCGGCGATGCCTTGATCTGATCGGGCAAGGCGAAACATATCAGGTCTGCCTGACGAACGAGTTGCATTGCAACTCCGATGTGGACCCGTTGACGCTCTATCGAACCATGCGGAAGGTCAATCCTGCCCCGCATGCTGCGTTCATCAAGTGGCCCGAAGGCGCCGTCCTCAGCGCCTCGCCTGAGCGATTCATCTCGATCGACACCAACGGGAAAGTCGAGACGAAGCCGATCAAGGGCACGATCAAACGCGACCAGGATCCGCTCAGGGACGATGAACTCGCGGAGCAATTGAGAACGAGCGAGAAGGATCGCGCAGAAAACGTCATGATCGTCGATCTGCTGCGAAACGATCTCTCGCGAAGCTGTACGCCAGGCAGCGTTCGCGTGCCGAAGCTCTTCGACGTGGAATCATACCGCACGGTTCATCAATTGGTCAGCACCGTGACCGGCACGCTGGAGCCTTCTGCTGGTTCAGTGCAATTGATCCGGAATGCATTCCCCGGCGGCTCGATGACGGGCGCGCCCAAGACCCGCACCCTGCGATTTATCGACGAACTGGAAGGGCGGGCAAGAGGCGTATACTCGGGTTCGTTGGGCTGGCTCGGTACCGATGGAGCGGTCGACCTGAGCATCGTGATAAGAACCATCGTTGCGAGCAAAGGACGCCTGTCAATGGGCGTCGGGGGCGGCGTCGTGGCCGCCTCGACGGCCGAGGGCGAATTCGACGAAATGCTTCTGAAGGCGTCGGCCTCGATCAAATCCATCGTCGTGGCACTCACTGGTGGGTTCAGTCCGGATCGATACGAGCTTGTAGGTGCGGACGAAGCAGGCGGCTCGCCAGCGAGGCCGAATTGATGGTTTGCGAGATGTTCGTATGAGCGCCGTCTGGCTCAATGGAGATTTTGTCGATCAGAGTGAAGCTCGTGTGCCTGTCGCAGATCGAGGCTTCACTCTGGCAGACGGCATTTTCGAAACGATCAGAGCCGTAGGCTCTACTCCATTTTGGCTGTCTGACCATTTCGAGAGGCTGAAAGCCGGAGCGGTCGAGATTGGTCTGTCGATTCCCTTCAGCGAGACTCGCATCGCCGATGCAATCGATCGACTGTTGACGGGCACGACCGAAGATACTCCGCGTGCAATCCGATTGACGGTCACGAGAGGATCCGCGGCAAGAGGGCTCTGGCCGAAGGACGCGGCATCACAACCGACTTGCGTTTTGACCGTAGCCCCCAGCCCCGCCACGCATCCGCAAGATTTTGTGGTCTGTCGATCCACCCGACGGAACGAGCACTCTCCTCTCTCGAGGATCAAGTCATTGGGCTACGGGGACAATATCCTGGCCCGGAGGGAGGCGATCGACCGCGGCGTTGATGACGCCATCATGCTCAACACGGAAGGGCATGTGGCCTGCGCAACGGTCGGCAACCTATTCGTCAGGATCGAAGGCGCCTGGGTCACACCGCCGAAAGCCGACGGAATATTGCCCGGATTGGCTCGCAGACGCTTCATTGCAGAACTCGGAGCTACTGAGGCGCCCATATCCAGCGACATGCTTCGGACATCGGATGCGGGCTTCGTTTGCAACAGCCTGGGGTTTTCAGGGATCAAGAGCATCGACGGGCGTGATTTGCCGGGAGATTTGACTGAAATCCCGATCCAGTCCGTCTATTCGCCGTAGCGACTAGGCGATCGCATTGAATATCGCGTTGTCGACCCGCGGTGCCGCTTTGGCCTAAGCTGGATCCATGGCTGAGCGCGACCGCCAGCCACTGCATGAGCGCGATTTCGAGATCTACCGTCCGGATAAACTCACGCCGCCTTCGCACTTGCCCCGTGTGCGTGCTGGTCGATGGCGTCGATGATCTCCGGCCAAATCTCCATCGGGAGCGCGTGGCCCATGCCTGGAACGATCATCAGCCTGGCGCCCGGAATCGAAGCCGCGGTGTCCTCGCCGGCCTTCGGATCAACCAGCGGATCGGCAGTGCCGTGGATGACCAGTGTCGGCGCCTTGACCTTGGCTAGCCGCTCCTTGCGACTCCCCGATGCAAGGACAGCCCGAATCTGGCTTTCGACGCCGGCTGGATTGATCCCGCGATCGAAGACACGTTCGGCGCGGGAGCGGTCGAGGGCTTCGTCCTCAGGGAAGCGGCCTGCCCGGAGCACCTTCCAGTTTCGCTTGAAGCGCGCGATGAACTTATCGCGGCTCTTGGGTTGCGGCTCCGTCAGCAAGGAGACGGCCTCGTTGCTTGGCTGCGGCAAGTCGGGATCGCCCGTGGTCGACATGATCGAGATCAGCGAACGCACGCGTTCGGGGAACGTAATCGCGATTTCCTGGGCGATCATGCCGCCCATGGAAGCCCCGACCATGTGTGCCGAACGAATGCCAAGAACGTCCATGAGCGAGATCGTATCCTGCGCCATGTCGCGTAGCGTATATGGGGCTTCGGGCGGGATGTTCAAAAAACGCGCCTTCAGCATTTCCCACAGTGTCAGGCTCTTGCCGCCGCTGAACTTGGAAGATTTGCCGGTGTCGCGATTGTCGAAACGAATCACGCGAAATCCGCGTGCGGCAATCTGCTCGCAGAAGGCGTCGTCCCACTGCACCATCTGGCCGCCAAGCCCCATGATCAGCACCAACGGCTCGGCGCTGGCTTCGCCGAAAATTTCGTAACAAATGTCAATGCCGTTCGCTTTGGCGATCCGAGGCGGCTTGTGGGCGACCAACACAGCAAAGCCTTCCTTGACTGGTTCTAACCCTCTGTAATGCTTCCCGCCTCCGCATTGTTCCAATTGTGCTTGGACAGGCCAGCTTTTCCTTTGAGCGACCATGAGCGCTGCTCTAGTGAGAGCAGGTTGACGTGCTCTGTTCACCGGTTTTCGAGACGAACTGGCTCTTGAGCCGCTCAATTTCATTCATTGCTTCGGCAAGTTGAGCCTCACGCATTGCGAGCAGCCGCCGAAGCGTGCGAACTTCTTCGTCCGTTGAATGAGAATCCATCTGCGTCTCTCCGAGTGGATAAATTTGTCCTACGACTATTCGGCGGTGGCCCTGGAGCAATCCGTTGTCACCAGAAGCGGCCCTCTTCCGGCAGGTTGCGGTTGACCAATGTGCGTCCGAGGAGTCTAAATCGTAAGCCCATATGTCCTCGCTCAATATTGCAATGCCTAGTCCCTGGATCGAATTTCGCCCGAAACGTCACGATGCGCAGGCGCGTGTTTTATGTGTCCCCTATGCCGGTGGGAGCGCACAAGTTTACCACATGCTGGCGCGCAGCATGCCCGAAAACATCGAGGTCGGCGCAGTCCAGTTGCCGGGTCGCTGGGATCGTAGACGGGAACCCCTGTTGACCAGGGTCAGTGAAGCATCTCGGCACCTGGCCGACGAAATAACGCGCCTGTCGCCGATTCCGTATGCCCTGTTCGGCTATAGCCTTGGCGGGCTCATTGCGTTCGAAACGGCACGCATCCTGGCGCGAGATGCCAATCTGCGGCAACCGCGGGCCCTGATCGTGGCCGCGGCAGAAGCACCCGCGGAGAAGCCGGGCCGCCCACAATTGCACACGCTGGCTGATGCCGAATTTATCAAGAAGCAGATTGATCGGTATCCCGGCGGAATCTCTCCGGCTGTTCTTGCTGAAGCAGATCTGATGGAGATGCTGCTGCCGATACTCAAGGCAGACATAACGATGTTCGAGACGTACCGGTACTTGCCTGCACCGGCACTTGCTTGTCCCATTTACGCAATGGCCGGGGACCACGACCCTGTCTGCACGCCATCTGCAATGGCTGGCTGGGAAAAAGAAACGAGCGGGTCGTTTGCGACCGAAACCGTCGCAGGAAATCATTTCTTCATCAACAACGCGGTCGACCGCGTGCGCGCGACGATCTTGAGAGCCTTGGAACAGGGGACCGGCGTCGGATAACGCTTCAGTCTATTCCGCCGCACCAGAGCCCGGGCGGTCGTCTCCAGTCGCCTCCGCGCGCAATTTGAAACGCCGAGTCTTACCTGTGGCAGTCTTCGGCAGTTCCGTGCGGAACTCGATCCAGCGCGGATATTTGAAGGCCGCGAGCTGCTTGCGGCAATGCTCACGAAGCGCAAGTGCCATTGCTTCGTTCGGCTTGCCGGACGGTTTGAGAACCACGAATGCCTTGGGCCTGATCAGGCCGTCCTCATCGGGCCAACCTGCGACGGCCGCTTCGAGCACGTCAGGATGATTTAGCAGCGCACCTTCGACCTCGATTGGCGACACATAAATTCCGCCGACCTTCATCATGTCGTCCCGACGCCCGCAATGCGAATAGTAGCCGTCCTTGTCCTGGACGTATTTGTCCCCCGAACGAAGCCACTCGCCTAAAAACGTCGAGCGGGATTGCTCACGATCGTTCCAATACATGATCGCTGTTGTCGGCCCCCGAACCTGCAGCTCACCCATCTCGCCCTGCGCGACGATGGCGCCAGCGTCGTCAACGAGACGGATCTCAAAACCCGGCACGGGCTTGCCGCTGGTGCCGTAGCGCGCCTCTCCCATACGATTGCACAGGAACGTGCTGATCATTTCGGTAGACCCGAGGCCGTCGAGTATGTCGACGGCAAAACGTTCGCTCCAGGTCTGCCCGATGTTGACCGGAAGCGCCTCGCCGGCGGAAAGGCAGCACCGAAGCCTCAGTGCTTCGCGTTCCACCGGATCCGCCGCGAGAAACGCCGTGTAAAAAGTCGGCACAGCAAAGAATACGGTAATGCCATGCGTTCGCATCAGGCCCGCGACCGAGTTGGGAGTTGGGCGCTCTGACGCCAGCACCGTGGTCGCACCGACCGAAAGGGGATGAACCATCGAATTGCCGAGGCCATAGGCGAAGAACAGCTTCGACACCGAATAAACGACGTCATCCGCAGTGAGGCAGAGGACGTGAGCGCCGTAGCAAGACGCGGTGTATCCCAAGGTGGCATGCACATGCACCGCAGCCTTCGGCGTTCCGGTCGAGCCCGAAGTATAAAGCCAGAAGCACACCTCGTCGTTGACGGTCGGCGCGGTATAGTCGGTTGCAACGGCCGCTTGCAGGGACTCCTCGAAGAGTGCGTGTCCAAAACCTTGATTGCCCGACACGAGAATGTGCTGGAGGTCCGGAGCCGCGTCGATCAGATTCGCAAACAGCGGATAAAGCTCCTCCGACATGATCAACAGGCGGGCGCGGCTATCCTCCAGTATCGTACGGTATTCGGCCTCACCCAGCAGTGTGTTGACCGGTATCACGACGACGCCCGCCTTGACGGCGCCAAGAAACGACGTCGGCCAGTCGATCGTGTCGGGGAGGCAAATCAGGATGCGCTGCTCGCGCTGAATGCCAAGACCGCGCAACAGATTGCCAAACCGGGCGACCCGCTCGGCAAGCTGGCCATAGCTCCAGGTCCCGCGCTGGTCGATATAGGCTGTCTTGTCGCCACGCCCCGCGTTCAGGTTTCGGGCAAGGACATCTTCAGCGAAGTTGTAAAGACGCGGGATGACCACATCCGCGCTGTCGATGTCCAGATCGGAAGCGTTCAGGACTGGAGTATTCATGCTCTTCACCATGGACCTCACTGGAACACAGCGCGGACGGAAGTTCCGTGCGTCAGATCACGTTTTGACTTTACGAATGTCGCGGATTTGCCGCTGCATCAGAAGCATAGAAACGATTGCGGCCGCCATGAAACCGAAAACGATCCAGCGACTGCTCACGCCCACAATGTCGTTCAAGAGCGACATGTCACCCTTCGCAGCCAGATAAGCCGCCACACAAAAGGCAATGGCCCAGATTCCGTAAAGCACAGCCCTCGTTTGCATGCTCTTCAAAGCGGGATTGAAGAACCGAAACGATGCCGTGAGGTTAGCCGCATCCGTCAACATGCGACCCGTGCGATGCTTGGACGCCAGCACGACTTCCGGCCAGCGATGAACCCCTTCCCTTACATCGGAAACAAGACCTCGCGTAAAGAATTCAGGCAGATCCGAAAGCCAGTCGTATTCGGGCGCCAGATCAGAGACGACCGCGTCGACTGTCATGATGGTCTTGTAATAGATGCTCAGCTCCTGCGGCATGAGGATCCTGTGGCGCCGCGCAATCGCCATGGTGCCCGTCAGTAACTCCGTGGTCAGCCCCCGCACATCCGCCCCCGCAATATCCAGGGCAAGTCGATACATTTGGTACGCGATGAAGAACTCCTCGCGCGCTTGACGCACGTCGGTATCTTCCGATGGAACGAGCAGTTTGAAATTTTCCACGACGGCCTGCTCGATGTTCCTCCGATACAAATTGATGAAGACCTTGGAAAGCGCGGATCGGAACTCCCTGGACAGTCGACCAGTCGCACCGAAATCTACAAATCCGATCCTGTTGCCGCGGAGCACGAAAACATTGGCTGGGTGGGGGTCTGCGTGAAAGATGCCATCGCGGAAGATTTGATTGTAAATCGACCAGAAGTAATTTCGCGCGATCTTCTTGAGATCGTCGGGCTCCAAATTCAGATCACGCAGAGCTTCGGGATTTTGCGATCGCGCGGCATTGCTGACCTCCAGCAACGAGATGCCGTTCAGCAGCTTCGTGGCCAGAACGCGCCGCGAGCAAAACTCAAAACGAACCTCGGCACAGACCTGAATTGGATCGTGCTCGGATCGCGCCTGAATTCGAAAGGAATTTCTCGCTTCAGTCGTGAAATCCAATTCCTCTCGGCTCCACTTCTCGAATTCTTCCGAGAAGGAGCGGAGCGCGGTTCCGCCCAGCGAATCCACGAAGCCGACCAGCGAAGACATCATCCGAAAAATGCGAAAGTCGGCTTCAAACTCTTCCTGGACGCGAGGCCTTTGCACTTTGACTGCGAGCTTTTCGCCATCGTACGAGGTCGCGATGTGCACCTGGGCGATCGAAGCGGTCGCGTGCGGCACAGGATCGAACGATGCAAATATCTGCTCAGGAAACGAACCAAGCTCACGCAAGATCACTTGGCGGATCGCCTCGTATGGAACGGTCGGCGTCTGGTTCAGAAGCTTCAACAGCTCGGCGCAATATTCCTTCGGCAGCAAATCGAACCGCAACGCGAGTGCCTGTCCGATCTTCATCCACGCGCCACCCAGATCTTCCAAAAAAAGGCGCAGGCGGACTTCGGGTGGAACTGCTTTTTTTCCTGGCCAAAATTTGGGGCGGATATAGAAACGCCAACCAGCCGAGACGATTTGGCAAAGGCGACGCGCGCCCAAAAACACGTGGCCAATTCTTTCGATCAATTGCTAATCACTCATCACGAGTCAGATCACGACAAACAATATAAGCCAATGCCGGTATTTAGCACGATGCTCCCGGATTTGTACAGTCTTGGGCTTCGCCTCGGCAGGCAATCGGGGCAGCGAGTTGAGTGACGATCGAGACAGCGTGCATCACAGTTCGGCCGAGGACGCCTCAACGCGAACGGACCATAATCGGCTTGCACGCACATGCAGCGGAACCTAGGATTACGGTGGCGGTGGTCCGCCCCCAAGTTGCGCAACCGCCGCTTGCGCGGATAACACGCGGTGGAGCAGATGCCCGATTTATTCAGAACGATAGCGCGCCTGTTCCAACTGATGCTTTTGCTGGCGCGGTACCAATTGCCCGCGACATTGACCTTTCGGTCGCGCCCACAGAAATCGGCACGCGCCCTGCGCGCAGTGTTTGAAAAACTGGATTTCACCTTCGTCAAGCTCGGTCAGGCTCTGGCTCTTCGTTTTGACCTGTTGCCGGCGGACTATTGCCTGGAACTCTTGCAAGTCACCAACGAGGTGGCGGCAGAAGACTATTCGGCAATTCATCAAATCGTCATTGAAGATCTCGGTCGCTCTCCCGACGAAACTTTTGCGACGTTTGAACGCACTCCCTTTGCCGTCACGTCGAGCGGACAAATTCATCGGGCGACTTCTCGCGGTGGCGTGCAGCTCGCCGTGAAGATTCAAAACCCGGCCACACGAAAAAAGTACATCACGGATATTCGCTTGATGCAGTGGCTTGCCGTACCCCTGGATTGGGCAGGAGCTTTTGGGGCCAATTCAGTTGCTGCCTATGTCGATGAATTTGAGCGCGCTCTATTTTCGGAACTCGACCTCGCGGAGGCTGCGCGCAATGCGATCGTCATGTCGGAATTATCCAAGGACGATGAAGCCGAGCTCAGCTTCACGGTTAGAAAGGAATACACCGCCAAGCGTATCCTGACCTGGGAGTTCGTCGACGGGATACCCGTGCGACAAATCCTGAACGCGATCCAGCAGGACGACCGGCAATACCTCGAGAAACTCAAGGATCAGCACTATGATCTGCGTCTGATCGCCCGACGCATTTACTGGAGTACGCTCAACCAGATCTATCGGGACGGGCTTTTCCATTCTGACCTGAGTCCTGCCGGCATCCTGGTCCTGCCGGACAATCGAATAGCCTATGTCGACTTTGCCGTCGTTGGACGGTTCACCGAGGAGCATCAGGATTCATTCCGGTTCTTCATGCAGTACGTGCTTCGTGAACAATTCGACGACGCGATGGATGAGCTGTTGCGGTGGATCGACGTCGCGCCAAACAGGGATCTCGCTGGATTTCGTCGGGATATGACCGTCGTATTTGAAGATTATCTGGACGGTTTTCGCAGCCCTGTCGGAAGCGTAACCTGGCTGGCCGCGAGAAATATCGTGGTCCGGATGATGTCTGTGATACGACAACACGGCTTATCTATTCCCGCTACGGTTTCACTGTATTTGCGGACTTTGCTGACGCGGGACGCAATCGTCTTCGAGCTCTCGCCCAGTTGCGATCCATTGGCGGACGAAGCGCAATTTATGGTACGCGCCGCCCGCATCGACGTTGGCGAGATATTCAAGCAGCGGGAGCTGATTGGAAGCGTTACCGAGACTTGGGGAGAAGCCAAGGAGATCGTAGCTAATCTGAGTAAGCTGCTGACATCCGGCCGCTCGATCGAAGTATCGCTCCGAATGTTGCAGACTCGCCTCTTGCAATATGGCATTTGGACAGCCTTGATCGGCACGATCGCATCTCTTGGATTTCGAGAGAATGCTTTCGCGAGCCTGAACGCCGCACTCGGAGTCGGGCAATATTTCATTCCGGGCACGCTGCTTTTCTGCGCTTTTATTTTTATGCTGCTGGCTCTCCGTCAGGGACGCAAGCTTGCTGCTATCGAGCAATCTAGTGTGATCGGGCAGGAGGTGAGCCGGCGCAGTCTTGGGCGAGTGCGTTAGATTTCTTCATCAGGACACTCAGGGAATGTGACCAAAGCCACACAATCGCCCAAAGCAATGTGCGAACACGAGTTTCAATCCGTGCCTGCTCAACTGGGGGCGGATGGACAAGTTCTTAAGACCTGCTATCTTTTACCTATCCTTATTGGAGATTGTTCATGAGCAAGGCTTCGACGGAGTCCCGGCGTTCCGAAAGAGATACCGTTAGCGAACACGAGCCGTGGGCGGTACCTGAGAGTGATGTTGCAGCTTGGGCGGAGCGCGAGAAGAAGCGCCGCCAAGCATGGCTCGAAGGCCCGAATGAAGATGAGAAGCAGGCATGGGCTGATGCCGAGCGGCAACGCCGCAAGCGCCAGTACCGTGAAGATTTGTTGGACATCGATCTTTTTGACATTGATCTCGACGAGGGTCGGCGAGTGGCTGACCGCATGGCCGATCGGATGATCGCCGGCTTTAAAGACCGGATGGTCGAGACACCTCTTCGCAAGCTGGGCGACTTGCTTCGCGAGGGGCGCGATTCCGAGTCTCGTTCGCGGGAACCGTTGCGCCGGCGTCGCCGGGTGCACCCCGACGATCTCGATTGAGACAATCACCGACCGTTGTGTGCGAGCACCGCACACAACGGTCGTTTTTGACCTGTGAGCGGCTCGTTCGGGTATCCGGGCGAGCGCTTTTTTTCGAGTGACCGGCAAGGAGGAACTGGTCGCCGGTTGCCCTGAGCGAGCCGCTGCGATGCGGCCCATCGATCTTCCTCTCGCCTGCCCTGACTGCGCGCGTCGTTCACCTTTCGCGAGTGTTCCAGTGGCGCAGAAGGCTGAGATTCAAGCGCGTAAAACCGCGTTTGGGAAGTGTGTCATAAGTCACATAAGTTTGCAGCACCCTCCGATTATTTTTAGCGGCTTGGAGCGGCTTCCCATCCGGGGATAAACTCTGGCGCGGAGGACGGATGCCGCGCCCGATTTGACGCCGCTCGTTCGCCGTTGGGATGTCGACATGAGAGCAGTTAAATTCGCCGGCGCGGCGGTGGTGGCCGTCATCATCATGATTGCGCTGCTGCTGGTGATCGGGATCCCCTCGGGCTTCCTGACCTCGACGATCACGT